>JAVJZJ010000169.1:0-308 GCA_040223075.1 Marinobacter sp. | reverse complement strand
CGCGAATAGTCGCATCTGTGTTACTTGAAAGTCGCGCCGTCCTCTTTGTTTCTGATGAGCCGTTGATGCGAGGAGCAGTCAATGCGACTGGGGTGGTTTCTCCAGCCGCCTAGTCTAAGGGGAAGTTGTTTTCGTTGGGATCGTGCATAACTTCAAAACGTATGTTGGCGGGGTTGATTACGTCTGCCCTGGTGTTGACTACACGACCTTGGGAATCCAGAATCGACTGGTTAAAGTTGAATCCGTTGAGGTTGAATGCCATGGTGCTGATACCCAGTGCTGTGAACCAGATACCAACCACGGGCCAT
>JAVJZJ010000163.1:0-414 GCA_040223075.1 Marinobacter sp. | reverse complement strand
ATTAGTCATAAGACAAAAACAATGTACGGTCGGGCAGACCGAAACATAGAGATTAATCTCTAAACGCTTAGGGAGACAAGCCCTCTGGAGTTATCTAAATTAGGCTCAATACTTGGTAGTTTTCTACGGGTGTTTGGTTTTAGTATTGCCGCTAGGATAGATAATTGTTAGGTGTGTCGCGGAACTAAGAATCCCCGCACTTTTAGGGCGGGGAGTGTCAAAACAAGTATGTTAGTACGCAATCATATGGATATTGTTGGAAACGGCACGCAGTCAATTATCTTTGCCCATGGTTTTGGTTCAGACCAAACCGCTTGGCGTCATCAAGTCGCCGCCTTTGCCCCTAACTATCGTATTGTCCTCTTTGACCATGTAGGCGCCGGAAAATCCGATTTTTCTGCCTATAGTCCCCAT
>JAVJZJ010000162.1:0-651 GCA_040223075.1 Marinobacter sp. | reverse complement strand
GTCGCTGTTCAATTCACGCCCGCAGCGGTGGAGCAAGTTAGTAGAGAAATTCAGTATGGTGCCCTGGGTATCGATCTAAATCCTAGTTCTATCGGTTGGGCTTATGTTGATGGTCAAGGAAATTTAAAAGCTCAGGGAACTCTTTCTATAAAGACTGGTTTACCCACAGGCAAACAAGATGCTCAAATTGTAGATGTTTGTTTGAAATTGGCAGCTTTAGCAGGAGGTTTTCTTGCCCTATTCTGTGCGAAAGCTTAGATTTTTCGGCCAAGAAAGCTCAATTGCGAGAGCGAACAAAAAAATATGCTCGAATGCTTTCTGCCTGGGCATACAGTCGTTTTTATAAGAATTTGTGAAAGATTTTATAAAAAGGATGAATATAGCAAAAGGTGGTGAATAAAACGTAAAAACAAAATAATATGCTCGAATGCTTTCTGCCTGGGCATACTGTCGTTTTTATCAGATTTTGTCATCGATTTTATCCAACCGAGGAATAGCTCTTTATTTGTGCAATCCAGCTTACACGAGTTTGATTGGATTGGTTAAATATAGTCGAATGTATGGACTATCATCTGATGTGGCAGCTGCCCTAGCAATTGCCAGAAGAGGAATGAATTTAAGTGAGAGATTGCCGCGCTCTGTGTCCGCCTA
>JAVJZJ010000160.1:0-594064 GCA_040223075.1 Marinobacter sp. | reverse complement strand
TTGAGTCCACTGTTTTATTCTTTTTGCATTATTGTTTTTGGGGTGGTGGGGTGGCGGGCATCACATTCAAAAACACGCAATAATTACTTCCCTGTTGGCTGGGTGGCGCCATCCCTGGGGCTCCTCGGTTCTGTATGGTGCTGCCCGCCACGCTCCCCAAACATTTTCAGTGCCTACTGCCAGGTGCCGGGGAGCGGATTGGTATCCAAATTCGTGACCTTCACCAAAGCATAATCGATAACTGATCGGCATGCGATAGATGAAAAACATGAATTGAGGTTATTCAGTGAAAAGCGTTAATATAGCTTCATAGAAAGCGATAACCAGAAACCCCCAGAGAATGAGAGAGAACCATGGCGGGCAAGACCTTATACGACAAATTATGGGACGACCATCTCGTCAAACAGCGCGATGACGGCTCCGCATTGATTTATATCGACCGGCAGTTGCTTCATGAAGTGACATCGCCCCAGGCCTTTGAAGGTCTGCGCCTGGCCGGCCGCAAGCCGTGGCGGATTGATGCCAATATTGCCACACCGGATCACAACGTACCAACAACCGACCGTGACCGGGGCGTTGAAGGCATCGTCGACCCGGTGTCCCGCATCCAGGTCGAAACCCTCGACAAGAACTGCGATGAATTCGGCATACTCGAGTTCAAAATCAAGGACCAGCGCCAGGGCATCGTCCACGTGATAGGCCCGGAGCAGGGCGCCACCTTGCCGGGTATGTCCATTGTCTGTGGTGACTCCCACACCTCCACCCACGGCGCATTCGGCTGTCTCGCCCACGGTATCGGCACCTCGGAAGTAGAGCATGTGCTGGCGACTCAGTGCCTGGTGCAGCAGAAAATGAAAAACATGCTGGTTAAGGTCAACGGCAAGCTTGGCCCAGGCGTTACAGGTAAAGACGTTGTATTGGCGATTATCGGAAAGATTGGTACCGCTGGTGGTACCGGTTACGCCATCGAATTTGGCGGTGAAGCCATTCAGGATCTGAGCATGGAAGCCCGCATGACCATCTGTAACATGGCCATTGAGGCGGGTGCCCGTGTCGGTATGGTGGGCGTGGATGACACCACGATCAATTATGTCAAGGATCGTCCGTTCTCGCCCAGGGGCGAACAATGGGAGGCTGCCGTTGACTATTGGCGTACCTTGCACAGTGACGATGACGCAGAGTTTGACAAGGTTGTGGAACTTGATGGTTCCGCCATCAAACCGCAGGTCAGTTGGGGCACTTCGCCAGAAATGGTAGCCGGGGTGGATGGCAATGTGCCCGACCCCGAGAAAGAAGCGGACCCCATCAAGCGCGAGGGCATCGTCCGGGCGCTGAAATACATGGGGCTCCAGCCGAATATGCCCATTACCGATATCAAGCTCGATCGCGTGTTTATTGGGTCCTGTACCAACAGTCGCATAGAGGATCTCCGCGAGGCTGCAGCTGTCGTGAAAGGTCGTCAGGTATCCCCGACACTCAAGCAGGCCATGGTCGTACCGGGTTCCGGACTGGTGAAGGCTCAGGCCGAGCAGGAAGGCCTGGACAAGATCTTTATCGAGGCTGGTCTGGAGTGGCGCGATCCTGGTTGTTCCATGTGTCTGGCTATGAACGCTGACAAACTGGGTCAGGGCGAGCATTGCGCGTCTACCTCGAACCGTAACTTTGAGGGGCGTCAGGGCTTTGGTGGCCGTACCCACCTGGTCAGTCCGGCCATGGCCGCAGCAGCCGCTGTCACCGGCCACTTCATTGATGTCCGCGAATTGATGCACTGATCCACAGGAGAGAACCATGCGCGCATTTACGCAACACCAGGGCGTTGTCGCCCCCATGGACCGTTCCAATGTGGATACGGACATGATTATTCCCAAGCAGTTTCTGAAGTCTATCAAGCGCACCGGGTTTGGTCCGAACCTGTTTGACGAGTTGCGCTATCTGGACGAAGGCAAGCCGGACCAGGACTGTTCTCAGCGGCCGATCAATCCGGATTTCGTGTTGAACAAGGACCGGTACAAAAATGCCAGCGTGCTTCTGGCTCGGTCCAACTTTGGTTGTGGCTCCAGTCGAGAGCATGCCCCGTGGGCCCTCGATGATTACGGTTTTCGGGTCATTATCGCGCCTAGTTTTGCGGATATATTCTACAACAACTGCTTTAAGAATGGCTTGTTGCCCATTGTTTTAGAAGAAAAAGTGGTTGACAATCTTTTCCAGGAAGCCGAAGCGCAAGAAGGTTATCAGCTGGCGGTGGACCTTGAAGCAAAGACCGTGACAACGCCGTCCGGTGAGTCCTTCAGTTTCGATGTGGATGATTTCCGGCGGCATTGCCTGCTTAACGGGCTGGATGACATCGGTGTCACTCTGGAAGATTCGGAATTGATCAAATCCTATGAAGAGAGCCGCCGGAAAACCGCTCCTTGGTTGTTTGGCGCCGGTAATTGAAGGCCTTGGTGTCGGATTACGCTGTCGCTAATCCGACCTACATGACAGGCCAAAGTGTAGTTCAGGATCGTAGGTCGGATTAGCCCATGGGCGTAATCCGACAAACCAGCAATGTTTACAAGGAAAAATCATGTCCAGAACTGTATTAATGCTGCCAGGTGATGGCATCGGCCCGGAAATCGTCGCTGAAGCCGAGAAAGTGCTTCACAGAATCAACGAAAAATTTGAACTGGGTCTGACCTTTGAATCCGGGCTGGTCGGTGGTGCGGCCATCGATGAAACAGACAGCCCGCTGCCCGATGACACTCTGGATAAAGCCCGCAAGGCGGATGCGATTATTCTGGGCGCCGTGGGTGGCCCAAAGTGGGACGCTCTACCCATGGCCAAACGTCCGGAGAAGGGGTTGCTGGGGCTGCGCTCCAGTCTTGAACTGTTTGCCAACCTCCGCCCGGCAATTCTCTACCCACAGCTTGCATCCGCGTCCTCCCTGAAGCCGGAAGTGGTTTCCGGCCTGGACATCATGATCGTGCGGGAGCTGACCGGAGGCATCTATTTTGGTCAGCCTCGCGGCGTACGTGAACTGGAAAGTGGCGAACGTCAGGGTTACAACACCTACGCCTACACTGAATCGGAAATCCGTCGTATCGGCCGTGTTGCGTTCGAGGCCGCGCAGCAGCGTGGCAAGAAACTGTGCTCCGTCGATAAGGCTAACGTCCTGGAAGTCACGGTTCTGTGGCGGGAAATCATGGAAGACCTGCGCCGGGAGTACCCGGACGTTGAGTTGTCCCACATGTACGTTGATAACGCAGCCATGCAGCTGGTTCGAGCCCCCAAACAATTCGACGTGATTGTGACTGGCAACATGTTTGGTGATATTCTTTCGGACGAAGCGGCTATGCTCACTGGCTCGATTGGCATGTTGCCATCGGCATCGCTGAACTCTGAAAAGCAGGGCATGTACGAGCCTTGCCATGGTTCGGCGCCGGATATTGCCGGCCAGGGCGTGGCCAATCCGCTGGCAACAATCCTCAGTGCTGCGATGATGTTGCGGTACAGCCTGAACGAGGAAAAAGCCGCTGAAGCAATCGAGGCGGCAGTCAGCAAGGTACTGGACCAGGGGCTTCGTACCGCGGACATCATGTCTGAAGGTGCGAAGAAAGTGTCCACCCGGGAAATGGGTGAGACGGTTCTGGCGGCATTGTAGGTCGCACTCCAGGTCCCAGCTTTTGAGACCCGACGGTAACGGGACGCAGTTGCCGCGGGATCATCCATCCCGTCCCTGCCAGCGATAAAGGCACAGGGCGGGCATAAAACGAGGTTCAAAGGTCGCACATGAAGCGAGTTGGACTTATTGGCTGGCGTGGCATGGTGGGTTCTGTCCTCATGCAGCGCATGCGTGAAGAAAACGATTTCGCGGATATCGAACCGGTATTCTTTACCACATCCCAGGCCGGTAAACCGGCGCCGGACGTCGGTAAGGAGGGCGTTCCTCCCCTGCAGGATGCGTTTGATATCGATATCCTGAAAACCGTGGATGTTATCGTCACCTGTCAGGGTGGTGATTACACCGGTGAGGTCTACCAGAAACTGCGCGACGCAGGCTGGGAAGGCTACTGGATTGATGCCGCATCCACGCTGCGGATGGTGGATCATTCTGTCATCGTGTTGGATCCGGTTAACCGCAACGTCATTGACGAAGCATTGGACAAGGGCGTCAAGGACTACATCGGTGGTAACTGCACGGTCAGTCTGATGATGCTGGCCCTCGGTGGTCTGCTGGAGCAGGACCTGATCGAGTGGGTGTCTCCGATGACTTACCAGGCGGCTTCCGGTTCTGGTGCGCAAAACATGCGCGAGTTGCTCAACCAGATGGGCGAGTTGAACAGCAGCGTCAAGAGTGAGTTGGAAGACCCATCGTCGGCAATCCTGGAAATTGACCGCAAGGTTACCGAATCCATGCGCGCTGATGGCTTTCCGACCGAGCACTTCCAGGTTCCCCTGGCAGGCAGTCTGATCCCGTTTATCGACAAGCAGCTTGATAACGGCATGAGCAAAGAGGAATGGAAAGCGGGCGTTGAGACCAATAAGATTCTTGGCCGTTCCGACAACCCCATTCCGATTGATGGTATCTGTGTCAGGATCGGCGCCATGCGCTCCCACAGTCAGGCGCTGACCATCAAGCTCAAGAAGGACCTGCCGGTTTCCGAGATCGAGTCCATTCTGGCGAAGGCCAATGACTGGGTGAAAGTCATTCCCAATGATCGTGATGCGACCATTGAGGAGCTGACCCCGGCCAAGGTGACAGGTACGTTGAGTGTGCCTATCGGCCGTATCCGCAAACTGACCATGGGGCCGGAGTATATTTCCGCGTTCACCGTTGGGGATCAGTTGCTTTGGGGCGCCGCCGAGCCGTTACGCAGGATGCTCCGGATTCTCCAGGAGCGTTAACGGCTGTGTAACAGTTGGTATTTAATGCCAACTGTGTCCGGTTTCAGAGAACCGGTCAGGGGGCGGAGGCTGAAATCAGTCTCCGCCCCTGTTATTTTTCAAGAGCGAAGTTGTAGGTGCTAGTGGCTCGGTTGGGCTATTATTTCCCGTATAGGGGAAAGTGATCATCGTTCGGTAACAGTAAGTTCCGTACCTTTCATAAAACAATGGTACAACGACTGGTGCTGATTGATTGATAAGAAGGGCTTTATCAACAATACTTGGCCCGTTGAAAATTAAGAAAATTACATAACAACTATAGAAAACCAGACGGAAGTCATCCAACCTCGTCCGATTCTGTTTGAGAAAGCAGTAACGAATAACGGAGACTGGTAAGGAAAAAGCATGAAGGTACGCAAGCTTGCGGTTGCCCTGGCTCTGGCGGGAGGGCTCGGTTCCGGTGTCGCACAGGCCCTGGGGCTGGGTGAAATTGAACTGCAGTCCTATCTCAATGAGCCTCTAGAGGCAGATATTAATCTGCGTAAAAGCCAGGGAGTTGATCCTGATGATGTATTCGTCAATATCGCCTCTGAGAACGATTATCAGAGAGTGGGTATTGATCGAAATCACTTCCTTACCAAGCTCCAGTTTGAGGTTACGACCAGCAGCGACGGGAACCTGATCGTCAATGTGTCCTCAAGGGAACCTCTTCGGGAACCGTATCTTAATTTCCTGCTGGAAGTGACTTGGCCAAGCGGTCGCTTGATGCGCGAGTACTCAGTGTTGGTGGATCCTCCTGTCTACGCTGAGGAATCGGGACTCCAGGAGCAGGTCACCGCGCCGTCCACCCGCCAGGTATCGGCCCCCGAAACCAGCACCGGGACAGCCCCGCGTACCGACCGTCGTCCTGCTCCGCAATCGACCGGCAGCCCCCGCACATTCGGACCTACCGGTTCCTCCGACACGCTTTGGAAAATTGCGCAGAGCGTCCGTCCGAATGACAGTGTATCCATGCAGCAGGTCATGCTCGCGATTCAGGATCTCAATCCCGATGCGTTTATGGGCGACAACATCAACCGGCTCAAGCGTGGTGAGGTGCTCCGGATTCCGGATCTGGATCAGATCCAGAGTCGCAGTCGTGCTGAGGCCAATCGTCAGGTCGCAGTCCAGAACGACGAGTTCTCCAGCCCCACTAGAACGGTTGACGCTACGGAAGCGGCAACGCCAACGCCAGAAACCGAGGTGGCAGGTTCCGAAAGTGCCGGCGGTGATGAGCTCAGGCTGATTACAGCGGATGAAACCGGTGGTCGCGATAGCGAGGAAGGCGGGTCAGCTGGTGGCGGCGGTCAAACGGCAGGAGGCGTCGATGCCGGGTCCGCGGTCGCTATGGAGGAACTGGAAAGCGCTCGTCGAGAAAACGAGGAACTGAATACTCGGGTAGCAGATCTGCAGGATCAGGTGGAAACCCTGCAACGATTGCTTGAACTGAAGAACAGTCAGCTTGCTGATATGCAGCAAATGACCGGTGAGGACGACGCTGCGGCCGCGGATCAGGAAGCGGACGATAGCGCCATGGAGGAAGAGTCCATGGCAGCCGGTGATTTGTCATCCGATCAGGGCGGTGGGGAACAGCCAGCAGAAGTCAGTCCAGACGTTGCAGGTGACCCCTCTGCTTCCTCAGACGTGCCCGATGCCGGTGATGGGGCCGGGGAAACAGGTGATGTCGGTGAGGTTGGAGCCGGAGAGGAGGTGGCTGACTCCGATACTGACATGGCGGTAGCCGAGGATAGCGAGGCGGGTGACGATGAGGAGATGATTGCCAGTGATGAATCTGGTATGACTGCTCAGGAACCGCCTTCTGCCGCAGCCGACGGAGAGGCGCCGCAGTCTGAAACGCAGCCGTCGGCTTCGCCGTCAGACCCTGCCGCACCGGCGCAACAGTCGGCCAAGGGCTTTCCTGCAAACGTTATTGATGCGATTACCAATAACACCCTGTATCAGATTGCCCTGGGTGGTGGTCTGATTCTGCTGCTGTTGTTACTGCTACTCCTGGCTCGTCGTAGCGCCAATCGCGAGAAAGCATTTTATGACGAGTTGAACGGCGAGGAAGGTGAGTCGGATTCCTTTGATCTGAGTCTTGACGACGAAAGTGCGGGTGAGGCTTCTGCGGATGACTCTATGGCGGAGGCAGAAACCTACATCGCCTACGGCCAGACGGACAAGGCTGTACAGGTACTGGAAACAGCGATTTCCCGCGAGCCGAGTCGTACCGACCTGAGGCTGATGTTACTGGGCGTCTACGCTGACGCTCAGAATCGGGACTCTTTTGACAAGCAATTCCGGGAGATTGAAGCGCTCGAGGATGACAGCGCAATCAGCGAAGCCGGTGCGCTGCGTGAAAGGCTCGAAGATGCTGAGGCCACGCCCAGCATTGATGATCTGGAATCCCAGTTGCGTTCTGATTCCTTCGAGCAGAACGTTGAGTCTCGCAATGATCAAGCTGAATCCAGCCAGCCTGAGCAGCCTGAGGATGAGCTTGAGGATTTAGACGTTGATTTCTCTGACCTCGAAATAGCCGATTCCGGAGAGGAAGATTCAGCAGTCAAAGAGAGCAAGGACGAGGCCGAACCCGACAGCGATATGATTGAGTACGACCTGTCTGGTCTGGAAGAATCCGCTGATGACTCTGCCTCCGATTTCGAGACCAGCGAAGCGGAAGAGGCATTGGATTTCGATATTGAGAAATCCGATGAGGATTCGTCCGACGACTTGGCTGATGAACTGTCTCTTGAGGACTTTGAAAGTCTTGAGACGGATTTCACTGCGGGCGACTCTTCAGAGCAGGCAGAGCAGGCAGAGCAGACGGCGTCGCTTGAAGAATCCGCCGAGGAGAAAGAGCCCGAAGGTGAAGGGCTTGGAGATCTTGATGAGTCGTTCCTGGATGAGCTGGACGCAGAGCTTGATAAGGTTGCTGGAGAATCCGAGGACGATGAATCCCTGACCAGCGAGGAGTCAGGACTGGACGATCTGGAGCTCGACGTCTCCGATGAAGACCTTGCGTTGATGGAAGAGTTTGCGGATTCCGAGGACACTGATACTCCCGAACCCCCGGAGTCCGCCTCAGAGCTTGATGAGGAGCTCGACCTGGAGGATTCGTTGATGGACAAGGGTGGTGAGACACCTGAGGACCTGGTATCCGCTGAAGAAAACCCGGAAACTGTTGAAGGGCAGAAAGACGAGTTGCCAGACCTTGGCGAGGCCGATAAAGCGGCTACCCCGGAAGAACCTCCTGTTGAGAGTGACATAGAGCCACCTGTCGCTTCTGATTCGCTGGATTCAGCTGCCAAGAAAACAGCCGTTGACGATATTGATGAGTCCGATCTTGGCGAGGATGATGAGTTTGATTTCCTCGCAGGCACCGATGAGGCGGCCACCAAGCTTGACCTTGCCAGGGCCTATATTGAGATGGGGGATATGGACGGCGCTCGTGATATTCTCGAAGAAGTGGCGCTGGAAGGAGATGATGAGCAGAAGGTCGAGGCACAGGATCTCCTTAAAAATCTGTCCTGATTCGTTATAATCAGGCTTGTCGAACGCAGAACGCCGACTTTCGGGACAGTGTCCCGGTCAGAGTCGGCGTTTTGTTTTGTTATACCGGTTAGTCGGATTATGATTTGTTCCTGAACCCGCAAGCACTTACCACTGAAAATGCCATTGGCAATGGTCGCGTCGTACTGGCTTTTGAATACGACGGGCGCTCCTTCCATGGCTGGCAGTTGCAAAAATCCGGCGTACGATCAGTCGAGGCCGAGTTGGCCAGGGCGGTTTCAAAAGTCGCCGATCACGAGGTCGATCTGGTATGTGCAGGACGGACCGACGCTGGTGTCCATGCCAGTTATCAGATCGCGCATTTCGACACCTCATCGATACGCAACCTGCGGTCGTGGGTGATGGGTATCAATACGGCGTTGCCTGATGACATTGCCGTACACTGGGCGGGCAACGGCGTTGGTGATTTTCATGCCCGTTTTTCAGCAACCTATCGCCGCTACCGTTACGTAATCTATAACCATCCGGTCAGGCCCGGCATTCAGCGAGGGCAGGTCAGCTGGACGTTCCGCCCGTTGGATGCCGAGAGGATGAATGAGGCGGCACAGTTTCTGCGGGGTGAGCACGACTTCTCATCGTTTCGGGCGGCAGGATGTCAGTCACGTAGCCCCAATCGCTTTATGGAGCACATCCAGGTAAGCCGAAAAGGCGAGTTTGTCGTAATAGATGTACAGGCCAATGCATTCCTGCATCACATGGTAAGGAATATGGCCGGGGCCTTGATGGCGGTTGGTACCGGGAAGCGACCTGTTGACTGGATTCGTGAGATACTGGGAGCCAGGGACCGTACGGTAGCGGGGGTTACCGCCCCGGCGTTCGGATTGTATCTGGTAGATGTAGGGTACCCCGAGCGATTCGAGATACCTCCGGCGCTTTGTGGTCCCGGGTTTCTCCGCCCCTGGTTTGAACCCGGGGACAACTCCCCGCGGCAGCCCACGTGGACACATCGAACCAACTGACTCAAGGCCTATGAGAACGCGAGTTAAAATCTGTGGCATAACCCGACCCGAAGATGTTCGAGCTGCTGCACAGGCCGGCGCGGATGCACTGGGCTTTGTATTTTACGAGCCTAGCCCCCGGTCCGTGAGTCCGGCGTTGGCAAAGGAGCTTGTGTCGATCCTGCCAGTTTTTACGGGAGCGGTAGGACTGTTTGTGAATCCGGAACGGGATTGGGTTGAGGAGGTTCTGAGCTCTGTTCCTCTTGATCTCCTTCAGTTCCATGGTGATGAATCCCCGGAGTTCTGTGCCAGCTTCGGGAGGCGTTGGATCAAGGCGGTTCGTGTTCGTCAGTCCGGTGATATTGAGGCCGCGTATGAGCGGTATCGAAACGCCAGCGGATTGTTGGTCGACGCCTGGGATCCCCAGCGTTATGGCGGTACTGGTAAAAGCTTCAACTGGTCCTTGATTCCGGCCAGTCGCCCGCTACCACTGATATTGGCCGGCGGGCTGGCATCTGATAATGTTGCCAGCGCCGTAGAGCAGGTTCGACCCTGGGCTGTGGATGTCAGTGGTGGCGTGGAGAGCAGCAAGGGTGTGAAAGACAACGCAAAAATTTCCGACTTTATAAACGAGGTTCACCGTGTCGATGAAACTGACTGAAGAAATGCTAAGCGCACTTCCGGATGCACGGGGTCACTTCGGTGCCTACGGCGGACGGTTTGTGTCGGAAACCCTGATGGATTCCCTGATGACGCTGGAAAAAGAGTACCTGCGTCTGAAAAATGACCCTGAATTTCAGAAAACCTTTGATGAGGATCTTGCGAACTACGTGGGCCGGCCCAGCCCCCTGTATTTTGCCGAGCGCCTCACTCGGGAAACCGGCGGTGCCCAGATCTGGCTCAAGCGGGAAGACTTGAACCATACTGGCGCCCACAAGGTTAACAACACCATTGGTCAGGCGCTGTTGGCCAGCTTCCTGGGCAAGAAGCGCGTCATTGCCGAAACCGGTGCTGGCCAACATGGCGTTGCAACAGCCACAGTTTGCGCGCGCCTGGGGCTTGAGTGTCATGTGTTTATGGGTGCAGAAGACGTCAAACGTCAGTCCCTGAATGTGTATCGGATGAAGCTGTTGGGCGCAGAGGTCCACGCAGTGGAAAGCGGCACCAAGACGCTCAAGGATGCAATGAACGACGCCATGCGGGACTGGGTAGCCAATGTGGATGATACCTTCTACATCATCGGTACAGTGGCTGGCCCACATCCTTATCCGTTGCTGGTGCGGGATTTCCAGTCGGTGATTGGTCGCGAAACCCGCCGTCAGTCGCTGGAGCAGGCTGGTAGGCTCCCGGATGCGCTGGTCGCGTGTGTGGGCGGCGGCTCTAACGCCATTGGCATGTTCTATCCGTTCCTCACGGATGAGAGTGTACAGATGTACGGGGTAGAGGCCGGTGGCCTGGGTATCGAATCCGGCCAGCATGCAGCCCCGCTGTGCGCCGGCCGTCCGGGTGTACTCCATGGTAACCGGACCTATTTGATGGAAGATGAGAACGGCCAGATCGCCAGTACCCACTCTGTGAGTGCAGGCCTTGATTACCCGGGCGTTGGTCCGGAACACAGCTGGTTGAAAGACATTGGTCGCGCCCAGTATGTGTCGGTGACTGACGACGAAGCCCTGGACGGGTTCCGCAAGCTTACCCGGGTTGAGGGCATAATGCCGGCCCTGGAAACCGCACACGCGATAGCCTACGCGCTGAAGCTGGCACCAACGATGGACAAGGATCAGGTCATCGTGATTAATATCTCCGGTCGTGGCGATAAGGACATACACACCATCGCCCAACTGGATGGCATTGAAGTCTGACCAACCGGTAAATATTCAGCGTACAAGACACAGGAGCAGGCATGAGTCGAATCGAAGGGGTGCTCAAGTCCCTGAAAGGGCAGGGACGCAAGGCGTTGATCCCTTACATTACGGCGGGTGATCCACACCCGGACCAAACCGTTGGCCTGATGCATACCCTGGTAGAGGCCGGAGCGGATATTATAGAACTGGGTGTGCCGTTCTCCGATCCCATGGCAGATGGCCCGGTGATTCAGATGGCCTGTGAAAGGGCTCTGAAGCACGGCACTTCGCTGCGGCAGGTGATCGCTATGATCAAACAGTTCAGGGAAACGGATGACACCACCCCTGTGGTATTGATGGGTTACCTGAACCCGATGGAAGCCATGGGATACGAGGCCTTTGCGGATGCGGCAGCGGATGCCGGTGTTGACGGCATTCTGACTGTGGATCTTCCTCCCGAGGAGGCGGATGAGGTTGCGCCGCTGTTTACCGCCCGCAATCTGGATGCCATTTTCCTGCTGGCCCCAACCACCACGGATGATCGTATTCGTTCAATCAGTGAGCACTCCTCCGGGTATGTGTACTATGTTTCATTCAAGGGGATTACCGGTGCTGGCAAAATAGATGTGGACGAAGTGGCTTCGAGAGTCGCCCACATTCATGAAATCACCGCACTGCCGGTCGGTGTCGGTTTTGGTATTCGTGATGCGGAAACCGCGGCGGCAGTTGGGCGGGTATCCGATGGTGTAATTGTTGGTAGCGTATTGGTCGATACAATAGCCCGAAACCAGGCAGATTCTGATCAGCTGAAACGGGCTCTGACGGATCTGCTCCACCCGATGCGAGAAGCACTGGACGGCCTGGCTTCCTGATCTTCAGGAAATCAGGCAGGCAGGCATCAAAGGACAGGATGAGAACATGAGTAACTGGCTGGACAAAATCATGCCGAGCAAGATTCGCTCGGAATCCAAGCAGCGCACTGGCGTACCTGAAGGTTTGTGGAAGAAGTGTCCCAAATGCGGGGCCTTTTTGTACAAGCCCGAGCTTGAGAAGAATCTGGATGTCTGCCCAAAGTGTAATCATCATCTGAGGGTGAGCGCCCGTCGCAGACTGGATATCTTCCTCGATGCCGATGGCCGCGAAGAAATTGCGGCGGAACTGGAACCCTGGGACCGGCTCAAGTTCAAGGACAGTAAGCGCTATAAGGACCGTCTCGCTCACGCTCAGAAGTCGACAGGCGAGAAGGACGCTCTGGTTGCCATGAAGGGTACTACCCTCGGGTTGCCACTGGTGGCCTGTGCCTTTGAGTTCAACTTCCTCGGCGGGTCCATGGGGCAGGTTGTGGGCGAAAAATTCGTGCAGGCAGCCAATGTCTGCCTCGAGGAACGAGTTCCCCTGGTCTGTTTTTCAGCCAGTGGTGGTGCTCGCATGCAGGAAGCGATTCTTTCCCTGATGCAAATGTCGAAAACTGCGGCGGTACTCGAGCGCATGAAGCAGGAAGGCATCCCCTATATTTCCGTAATGACTGATCCTGTGTTCGGTGGGGTATCGGCTAGCCTGGCCATGCTGGGTGACCTCAACATTGCCGAGCCTAACGCGCTGATCGGCTTTGCCGGGCCTCGGGTTATTGAGCAAACTGTTCGGGAGAAACTACCGGAAGGTTTCCAGCGCAGTGAATTCCTGCTGGAGCACGGAGCGATTGATATGATCCTTCATCGGCACCAGATGCGTGAGCGTATCACCCATGTGCTGGCGAAGTTTACCGGTCAAGACAAGCCGGCAACAGAAGCTCCGATAGAGTTTGAAGTCAGCGAAAGACCGGAAACCGATGCCCCCGAAAACTGATCGACTGTCCCGGCACCCGGAAGCTCCGGGTGCCGGCGCCACACTCGACGAGTGGCTTTCCTACCTCGAATCGATTCACCCTGCAGAAATTGATCTTGGCCTTGATCGCGTGTTGATGGTGCTGCGCAGGCTTTTCCCGCGTAAACCTAAGGGACGGATTATCACCGTGGCCGGCACCAATGGTAAAGGCAGTGCCGTTGCCTGCCTGGAGGCCTTGCTGATGGCTGCGGGCCGGACGACCGGAGCCTATACATCGCCACACCTTCAACGATACAACGAACGGGTGCGGGTGAATGGCAAGGACGTCGGGGATGAGGAACTGATTGATGCGTTCTGTGAAGTGGAGGCAGCCCGTAAGGGGGGTACGCTGACGTATTTCGAGTTTGGTACGCTTGCTGCCTTCGTGTTGTTGGCCAGAGCCGGGGTAGAGGACTGGATTCTGGAGGTTGGACTCGGCGGTCGTCTGGATGCGGTGAATGTACTGGATCCTGATCTGGCCATCATAACGTCCGTGGATATCGACCATGTCGCCTTTCTCGGCGATGACCGGGAGATTATCGGCTTCGAAAAAGCGGGCATACTCAGGCCCGGAATTCCGGCCATCTACGCGGATACCGATCCACCGCGGTCCGTCTTACAGCAGGTAGCAGCACAGCGGGTACCGTTGCAGCGGCTGGATGAAACCTATTACGTGGATGGCGCAAACGAGGAAGTGGCCCTTCGCTTCAAAGACGACGGCCTGGTTGTGTCGCTTCCTACCGTGCCGTTACCAGTAAACAGCGTTGCTGCGGCAGTGGTTGCCTTTCGGGCGCTTGAGCCAGAACGGTCGCTTGACTCGGTAGCCCAGGTGATTGCGCGGGTCCGCGCGCCGGGGCGATTTGAGAAGTTGGGCAGCGATCCCGCCGTGTACGTGGATGTTGGTCATAATCCCCACGCCGCCCGTTGGCTCGCGGGCCGCCTTGAGGCCATGAGATCATCGACCGGGCGACTGTTCGCCGTATACGGTGCGCTCGCGGATAAGGATGTTGAGGGGGTTGTGCTGGCCATGTCGCCAGTTGTTGATCACTGGTATCTCGGTGGGCTGGGCTGCCCCCGCGGGCTGGCAGTCGGAGAGCTTCGGGAGCGAGTTGTGTCATCCCACCCCGGATTGGATACCACTGACTGCGATACTGTATCCGGGGCGCTGCAGTTAGCGCTGGATAAAGCCAATTCTGATGACCTGATCATTGCCTTCGGATCGTTCTTCACCGTAGCGGAGGCTCGTCGATTGTTGTCGGTGGAATGAACGGGTTGGTCCAAGTCCAGCCTTAAAGTTTGGTCATGCCTGGGGAGAGCCTTTGAGTTCTCGGTAGCAGGCAGTTAGTATCTGGCCTGATTGCCAACAACCATCGCCGCCAGTGAGATAAACAGGGGACATCAAGACGTGGACGGACTGAAGCAAAGAATAATCGGAGCATTGGTGCTGATTTCTCTCGCGGTTATTTTTGTGCCGATGCTATTCGATGAACCCCATTCTGAACGTACTTCCAGTTCAATTAACATCCCGGAAGAGCCACCATTCCCGGAAGTCGATGCCCCCGAGCCCCCCGCTGCGGACGCTCCGGCCTATCGCCTGGAGGAATCGGGCGAACCTGAGCCAGTGGTTGACTCAGATCCTCAGCGCCAGGTACCGCGTGTTGATGAACCGCAAGAGCCGGTAGCAGAATCACAACCTGAGCCGGCGCCCTCGACAGAAACGTCAGAGCCAACAGAGCAGCCTGTGGCGCAGGAGCCTGAGCCCGAACCTGAGCAACAAGTTCAGGATAGCGGCCAATCGATAGATTCTGTCGAGTATGCCGGTTCACTCGATGGCGCCTGGGTGGTTCAGCTCGGCAGCTTTGGCAGTGCGGATAATGCCCGCAACCTTCGCAACAAGGTTCGCGATCAGGGCTACAACTCCCATCTCCAGAAAATTCAGCGTGGCGATACCACCCTGACCAGGGTTTTCAGCGGGCCGTTCGCTGAAAAAGCCGAGGCTGAACGTGCCAAGCGGGCGCTGGATCGAGAATTCGGTCTTAACAGCCTGGTTACCAGCGGAGGCAAGTAAGGTCTCTGGCCGAGCGTATATTGGAAAACCGGCGGTTTGGTACGGAGGCGTTTCCTGTTAGAATTCGCGCTTCGATATCACCACCGGGTTTTCCATGGAAGCGCTGATCTGGATTGACTGGGTCATCATTGCCCTAATTTCCGTCTCCACTCTTATCAGCCTCAAGCGGGGCTTTGTAAAAGAAGCCCTCTCGCTTGTCACTTGGGTCGGCGCGTTTATTATCGCGCGGACATTTCACCCCCAGATGCAATCTTTGCTGGAAAGTACTGTCGAAACCCCACTGGTTCGGCTGGTAGCGGCGTTTGCAATACTGTTTTTTGGCACGCTGATCATTGGTGCCATTATTAATAACATGATTGGCCATCTTGTCCGCGCCACCGGGCTGTCTGCCACTGACCGTGTGCTGGGCATGGGTTTTGGTCTGCTTCGCGGCTTGGTGGTAGTGATTGTGGGGATAGCGTTCACCCGTTATACCCCACTGGCTCAGGACACCTGGTGGAGAACCTCCATCATGATTGATCGGCTGGCCGTCGTGGAGGACTGGTCCAGACGTACTCTCGGGGATGAATTTGCCCGATTCCTGGGGCCGGCAGACGAGGGCGCTGCCAGTCCCGATGAACTTCAGCAGAAAGAAGGCGTGGAACCTGTTTCCGCGTCCCGTTAACATTCAGTTATAACGCTTCGGAGATTACCGTATCCATGTGTGGCATTGTCGGCATAGTCAGTACTTCCAACGTGAATCAGACGCTTTATGATGCGCTGACCGTTTTACAGCACCGGGGCCAGGATGCGGCGGGCATTGTTACGTTTCAGAATGATCGGTTTAACCTTCGCAAGGACAACGGGTTGGTTCGGGATGTGTTCCACACCCGTCATATGCGCCGTCTGGTCGGCAATGTCGGAATAGGGCATGTACGGTACCCGACTGCCGGCAGCTCGAGCTCGGCCGAAGCACAGCCCTTCTATGTCAACAGCCCTTACGGCATCACCCTGGCTCACAACGGTAACCTCACCAACGCCGACGATCTTAGCAAGGATCTGTTCCGTACGGATCTGCGCCACATCAATACCAACTCGGATTCCGAGGTCCTGTTGAATGTATTTGCCCACGAACTGCAGAAGCTGGGCAAGCTTGATCCCACCAAGGACGAAATCTTCTCGGCGGTGCGGGCGGTGCACAAGCGTTGTCGGGGTGCTTATGCTGTCATTGCCATGATTACCGGGTACGGTATTGTCGGCTTCCGCGACCCCAATGGCATTCGTCCGGCCTGCTATGGCGTGCGCGAGACTGACGATGGCAAGGAATACATGATTGCCTCCGAGAGTGTGGCGCTGAGTGCGGCCGGGTTTACCCTGGTCAGGGACATCGCACCGGGCGAAGCGGTCTATATAGAGACCGACGGTACGCTGTATACCGAACAGTGTTCAGAGAAAGCACACCTGTACCCCTGTATTTTCGAGCACGTCTATTTTGCCCGTCCGGACTCGATCATCGATAAGGTGTCGGTATACAAGGCCCGGTTGCGGATGGGGGAAACCCTGGCGGAAAAAGTCCTGAGGGAGCGGCCTGAACACGATATTGATGTCGTGATGCCAATACCGGACACCAGCCGGACATCTGCCATGCAAATGGCTCATTTGCTCGGGGTCAAGTTCCGCGAGGGATTCATCAAGAACCGTTATATCGGCCGGACGTTCATCATGCCTGGCCAGAAAATGCGGAAGAAGTCGGTTCGCCAGAAGCTCAACCCTATCGATCTGGAATTCCGGGGCAAGAACGTCATGCTGGTGGATGATTCCATTGTTCGCGGCACCACCTGTAAGGAAATTGTGCAGATGGCCAGGGATGCCGGTGCCCGTAACGTGTACTTTGCATCGGCTGCGCCTCCCGTTCGGTATCCGAATGTTTACGGAATCGATATGCCGTCGGCCAGCGAGCTTATAGCGCATGACCGTACCGAGGACGAGATCCGTGATCTGATCGGTGCTGATTGGCTGCTGTACCAGGATCTGGGCGATCTGATCACCTGTGTCAGCGATGTAAACCCTGATATTGAAGGCTGGGAGTGTTCCGTGTTCACCGGCGACTACGTCACGGGGGATGTTGACGAAGCCTACCTCAGCAAGCTGGAGGCCATGCGTAACGACGAGAACCGCTTCCAGGCAGCGGGGGCGGACCCGGCCGATAACGGCATCATTGACCTGTACAACGATGAAGATTAACTGCCACACCGCCAATAGCAGGAGCGAATCATGACATTTTGCCGCGATGAACAGGTCTGGATTCCCGAATCGGATCTCGAAGGCATGTCAGTCGACACTCTGGCGGTGCGCGCGGGGCAGATCCGCACCGGTCAGCTGGAGCACAGCGACCCGATCTTTCCGACATCGAGCTTTGTCTATGGCAGTGCCGCGCAGGCTGCTGCGCGGTTTGGTGGGGAAGAGCCTGGGAACATTTATTCCAGGTTCACCAACCCGACAGTGCAGGCGTTTGAAGGGCGCATTGCTGCGATGGAAGGTGGTGAGCGGGCTGTCGCCACGTCGTCTGGCATGGCCGCGATCCTCAGTACCTGCATGGCGCAGTTGCAATCCGGTGATCATGTGATTTGTTCCCGTGGTGTTTTCGGGACAACCAACGTGCTGCTCCAGAAGTACATGGCCAGATTCGGTGTCGAGACAACGTTCGTTAATCTGACGGATATGGCGCAATGGGAAGCCGCTGTGCGGCCGGAAACCCGGATGTTGTTCATTGAAACGCCATCCAATCCACTTTGCGAAATTGCGGATATGAGGGCGCTGGCGGACCTTGCCCATGACAATGACGCCCTGTTCGTAGTGGATAACTGTTTCTGCACTCCGGTATTACAGCGCCCCTTTGAGCACGGTGCTGATGTCGTTATCCATTCGGCCACCAAGTATCTGGATGGCCAGGGTCGCTGTGTTGGCGGTGTTGTGGTCGGATCAGACAAACTGATGGAAGAGGTTTACGGGTTCCTGCGTTCTGCCGGCCCCACCATGAGCCCGTTTAATGCCTGGGTGTTCCTTAAGGGATTGGAAACCTTACCAATCCGTATGCGAGCCCATTGCGACAATGCGTTAGAGTTGGCGTTGTGGTTGGAACAGCAACCAGCGGTTGCCGAGGTATTTTATGCAGGGCTGAGCAGCCATCCCCAGAATGAGCTGGCCCGGAAACAACAAAAAGGCTTCGGTGGCGTCTTGTCGTTCCGCCTGAAAGGGGGCAGGGAAGAGGCCTGGGCCTTTATCGACGGTACCCGGATGATTTCCATTACGGCCAACCTGGGGGATGTCAAAACGACCATTACCCACCCGGCCACTACCACCCACGGGCGGTTATCCCCTGAAGACAAGGCTCAGGCCGGGATAACAGAGAACCTGGTCCGATTGTCGGTAGGTATTGAAGCGGTCGAGGACCTGAAGATCGATCTTGAGCGCGGTTTCAGGGCCCTCGAAAAATAACAGCAACGGAAACGTCTGAGTATTCATGGCAGAGTCTGCAAAAGCGCAAAAGTCACGGGAACTGACCGATAAACAGCAGCGATTTCGTCGTCTGGCTGCCCAGGGCACCCGTGAGGGTGCCGTTATTGCCCTGATTGCCCTGTGTATATACATGGCGATGGCGCTGGTAACGTTTAACCCGATGGACCCGGGCTGGGCAAGCATTGGGCATGAGACCAATGTTCAGAACTATGCCGGTCGCACGGGGGCCTGGATCGCCAGTCTGCTGATGGATTTCTTTGGCCATGTGGCCTTCCTGTTTCCGTTGATGATTGCCGGCTATGCAGTAATGTTGATCCGCCGTCGTAGTGATCCTCTGGATTTGCACTGGCCGTTGCTGACGATGCGTTTCGGTGGTTTCCTGCTGATTCTGTTGTCGTCGACCAGCCTGTTATCACTGTATTCCGTGTTCGGGCTTGGCGTTTCCTCCGGCGGGGTTCTGGGAGCGGCCGTATCCGAAGCGATGGTTCGGTTTTTCAACTTGCCTGCGACAACCCTTCTGCTTATTGCGATATTCCTGTTTGCTCTCACGGTCACAACTGGCCTGTCGTGGTTCTGGCTGATGGACCAGGTGGGACTGACCACCATTCGTTTTGGCACCTGGTTGAAAAGCCTGTTCAGCACCGATGGTAAACGCGAAAAGCCGCAGAAGCCCGAGCCAGCGGCGAAGAAGCAGCCCGAACCACCGGTAGTGAAAGATCGGGTTGACGGAGAGGGAGCAGCGAAAGCCAGCGGAGAGCGCTGGTGGCATAAAATTCCCGGACTTACACCCAAAAAAGCCCGACCTGGAGCTGACAAGGAAAGGTCGGACCGTCGTGAGCCGGCGATTGATGGCTTTGAGTCTCCCCAGGATCCGGAACCTGCCCGGCTTGAGAGCTTTAGCTCACGGGATGATGTGGCGGAGCCGGTGGAGACACCTTCCGTTAACGGTACCCGGAGAAAAGATAAGGCCGAACACAAGGGGGCCGTCTCCAGGGCGTTGAAAATCTCGCCATTCAAGCGCGACGAGCCTGCCGGGAGCGACAAGAATAGCAAGGGAAGTCAACCATCGTTGCTTGAGGATGTGGAAAGCCCGATTCCGCCGATCTCCTTGTTGGACCCGCCTGAGGAGCATAAGGAAAAGGGCTATTCGGAAGAATCCCTTGAGCACATGTCCCGGTTACTGGAAGAAAAGCTGGCGGACTTTGGCGTTTCCGTAGAGGTCGTTGAAGTCAATCCGGGGCCGGTGATTACCCGCTTTGAGATCAAACCGGCACCGGGCGTCAAAGTCAGCAAAATTTCCAACCTCGCCAAGGACCTTGCCCGCTCCCTTGCGGTGCTGAGTGTTCGGGTTGTGGAAGTCATTCCGGGTAAATCCGTTGTCGGGATCGAGATTCCCAACGAAGAGCGTGAGATGGTGCGTCTGAGTGAAGTGCTGAGTGCCCGGGTGTTTACGGAATCCTCCTCAGCCCTGACGTTGGCGTTGGGTAACGATATCGGCGGCAATCCGATGGTCGCCAATCTGGCCAAGATGCCTCACCTGCTGGTGGCGGGCACCACGGGTTCCGGTAAATCCGTCGGCGTGAACGCCATGCTGTTGAGCATGCTGTTGAAAGCCACACCAGATGAAGTCCGCTTTATCATGGTGGACCCGAAAATGCTGGAACTGAGCATCTACGACGGTATTCCGCACCTTTTGGCGCCGGTGGTGACGGATATGAAGGAGGCCGCCAATGCCCTGCGCTGGTGTGTTGCTGAAATGGAACGTCGTTATCGGCTGATGGCCAGCCTCGGAGTCCGCAACCTTGCCGGCTACAATCGCAAGATCCGGGACGCTGCGGCGGCGGGGGAGCCGATTCTGGACCCGCTGTGGAAACCGGATGAATATCTGGCCAACGATGAGCAGGATAGGCCAGAGCTGGAAACCCTACCGTTTATTGTGGTGGTGATCGACGAATTCGCTGACATGATGATGATTGTCGGCAAGAAGGTGGAAGAGTTGATTGCCCGGATCGCCCAGAAGGCGAGGGCGGCAGGTATTCACCTGATACTGGCAACCCAGCGGCCGTCGGTGGATGTCATCACCGGTCTGATCAAGGCCAACATCCCGACCCGAATGTCGTTCCAGGTATCCTCCAAGATCGATTCACGGACGGTACTGGACCAGGGCGGCGCGGAGCAGCTTCTGGGGCATGGTGACATGCTGTACCTGCCACCCGGGTCGGGTCTTCCGGTTCGGGTTCATGGCGCCTTCGTGGACGATGACGAGGTGCACCGGGTGGTCAGTGCCTGGAAAGCGCGAGGCGAGCCGGTGTACGTGGATGACGTATTGAACGGTGCCGAGGGGGAAAATCTGCCCGGCGTACCGACGCTGACCGAAGGTGGCGGCGAGGACGGCGATGCTCTGTATGACGAAGCTGTTGCGTTTGTAACCGAAGGGCGGAGGGTCTCGATCTCTTCCGTGCAGCGTAAATTCAAGATCGGGTACAACCGGGCCGCAAACCTGGTTGATGCCATGGAAGCATCGGGTGTGGTCAGTGCCGCCGGCCATAATGGCGCAAGGGAAGTACTGGCACCGCCACCACCAAGAGACTAGGAGTTAGCTGACGATGAAACTACTTGCCCGACTGTTCTGGATGTCCCTTGTGGTGGCTGTACTGATGCCGTCATTTGCGGTACAGGCTGAAGAAGGTAGCAAGCAGGATGCCTCTGAATTGGCACAAATGCTGGAAAGCTACGAATCTTATCAGGCCCGCTTTATCCAGATAGTGGTCAATGAAGGCGGAAGCCGGGTTCAGGAATCCCGTGGCTTCCTGAAAGCCAAACGTCCGGGCCTGTTTTACTGGGAGACTCGTGAACCGTATCCCCAGTTTATTGTCAGCGATGGCTCGACCGTTGAAGTCTATGATCCGGACTTGGAGCAGGTGACCGTGCACAGCCTCGATGAGCGGGTACAGACCACACCGGCGTTATTGCTCAGCGGGGAAGTGGGTAACCTGGATGAGACCTATAAAGTATCTGGTCGCAACAAGGGTGAACATACCCAGGAATTTACCCTTGTGCCCAGGAGCGCAGACTCTTTGTTCGTGTCCTTGCGGCTGACCTTTTTCAAGGGAGAGCTACAGGAAATGCGCATGGAGGATTCCCTGTCTCAGATCAGTGTGCTCAGTTTTGATGATATTGATCTGAATCAGACCATTGAAGATACCGCCTTTACTCTCGATTACCCTGATGAGGTGGACGTTATCCGGGACGGAGCCTGATGCAGGACAGCCTGTTCACCGGACAGCAGGGGTTTCGCCCACTGGCAGCCCGCATGCGACCCGGAAACCTGGATGAATATGTGGGCCAGGCCCATCTGGTGGGTCCCGGTAAGCCCCTGAGGCGTGCCGTCGAGCAGGGGCAGCTCCATTCCATGATTCTGTGGGGGCCGCCCGGCGTGGGGAAAACGACCTTCGCCCAGCTGCTGGCCAACCTTGGCGACCTCAGCTTTGAGACGGTTTCCGCCGTGCTGAGCGGAGTGAAGGACATTCGCGCCATCGTCGAACGGGCGAAGCATCGGAAACACAGTGACGGCAGGGACACCCTGTTGTTCGTGGACGAAGTCCACCGCTTCAACAAAAGCCAGCAGGACGCTTTTTTACCCCATATTGAAGACGGCACCTTTATTTTCGTCGGTGCCACCACGGAAAATCCCTCCTTTGAGCTGAACAGCGCCCTGCTGTCGAGAACCCGGGTCTACGTCCTCAAGAATCTTGAGGAGAGCGATGTGCTGGTTCTGCTTAGCCGAGCGCTGGAAGCGAGTGAGGGGCTTGAGGGTCAGGTGGCGGTGGATGAGTCCGTGCTGGCCACGATCGCTGCAGCGTCGGGTGGAGATGCTCGCAGAGCGCTCAATGTGCTGGAAGTCGCCGCCGATTTGGCGGAAGAGGATCCGCAGGGAGTCATGCGGATTACCAGTGATAATCTGGAGCAGGTGCTCCAGACCAGCCTGCGTCGCTTCGATAAGGGCGGCGATGTGTTTTACGACCAGATTTCCGCACTGCACAAATCGGTGCGGGGATCGGACCCTGATGGATCCCTGTACTGGTTGTGTCGCATGCTGGATGGTGGATGTGACCCGCTGTATGTTGCCCGTCGACTGGCTCGTATTGCCAGCGAAGATATTGGCAACGCCGACCCCCGGGCGCTGCAAACGGCTATGGACGCCTGGGAAGCGCAGGAACGTCTCGGCAGTCCCGAAGGGGAGCTGGCCCTTGCCCAGGCGGTGACTTACCTGGCTCTGTCGCCCAAAAGCAACGCGGTGTACAAGGCATTTAATCAGTGCATGGCGGATATTCGCAATGATCCGGATTACGAGGTACCGGTGCATCTCCGCAACGCCCCCACCAAGCTGTTGAAGAGCCTGGGCCACGGGGATGAGTACCGCTATGCCCACGATGAACCGGACGCGTTTGCTGCGGGCGAATCCTACCTCCCGGAAGCTATCCGTCAACGTCGCTACTATGAGCCCGTTAATCGGGGCCTGGAAATCAAGCTGGCGGAAAAGCGACAGCGCCTGGATGCCCGCAACACCGAGAGCCCGCGTAAACGCTATCCCTGAGCTAGTGTCCCGTCTGGTTAATTCGCTGACCTACTGAGTTTCTGACAACCCGAAGAGCTAGGCGTGCTGGTGAAGGTTTGGTGGCTCCAAATCGAGACAGCGCAACAACGCTATTCGGGTTGTCAGAAGCTCCCGAAGGGCTTGTCTCTGAGGGCTCTGAGCCTGTGTTGCCACCCTTTGATGTGGAGCCACCACATCGGCAGAATGGCGCCTTGGTCAGAACCCTCAGAGACAAGCAGTAGGTCAGCGAATTAACCAGACGGGACACTAGTAGCCACCAGCGCTTGTGCAGGTATAATGGCCTGTCATTCAACATACATCGCTAATCGGAAAAGTCAGGATAACCATGCTCGATCCCAAACGCGTCCGTACTCAGACTGAAGAGATCGCCCGTCGGCTGACCATCAAGAACGTCGAATTTGATACCGCCACCTTCGAGCAGCTTGAAGAGCGCCGTCGTGCCATTCAGGTACGGACGGAAACGTTGCAGGGCGAGCAGAACAAGCGTTCCAAGTCGATTGGCAAGGCCAAGGCAGCTGGCGAGGACATCAAGCCACTGCTGGACGAGGTCGAAAACCTCAAAAAACAGAAATCCGAGGCAGAAGATGAGCTTCGTAAGCTTCAGGAAGAATTGAATAGTTTTCTCGCCGGAATCCCCAACCTTCCGGATGAGGACGTGCCGGCGGGCGACAGCGAAGATGACAACGTTGAAGTACGAACCTGGGGCACCCCAAAATCTTTCGAGTTTGAGCCGAAGGATCATGTCGCGCTGGGGGAGCAGCTCAAGGGGCTGGACTTCGAATCGGCATCACGGCTGGCTCACTCCCGCTTTGCGGTAATGCGGGGGCCGGTCGCACGTATGCACCGGGCACTGACGCAATTTATGCTCAATTTGCACACCAGCGAACATGGGTACACCGAAACCTATGTACCGTACCTGGTCAATGCAGAGACTTTGTACGGTACCGGGCAACTTCCGAAGTTTGAGGAAGACCTGTTCAAGACCGAAGGTGAGAATCCTCTTTACCTGATTCCCACCGCCGAAGTCCCGGCCACCAATCTGGTATCCGATACGATTCTTGATGCCGGGGAACTGCCGCTGCAAATGGTCTGTCACACTCCCTGTTTCCGTAGTGAAGCGGGATCCTATGGTCGGGATACCCGGGGCATGATTCGCCAGCACCAGTTCGACAAGGTAGAACTGGTACAGATTGTCCGTCCAGGTGACTCGGAAGCGGCCCTGGAGGCCCTCACTGGCCATGCAGAAAAGGTCCTGCAACTGCTTGAGTTGCCTTATCGTGTGGTGGCGCTGTGTGGTGGTGACATGGGCTTCTCCGCAGCGAAGACTTACGATCTGGAAGTATGGCTGCCGGGCCAGGATAAATACCGTGAAATTTCCTCCTGTTCCAATACCCGTGATTTTCAGGCACGGCGCATGCATGCACGTTGGCGTAATCCGGAAACCGGTAAGCCCGAGCCCGTCCATACTCTGAATGGTTCAGGCCTAGCTGTTGGCCGTGCACTGATTGCGGTCATGGAGAACTACCAACAAGCCGATGGCAGCATCGTGGTTCCGGACGTATTGAAGCCATATATGGGAGGTTTAGACAAGATTCAATGAACGATCGGGACAATGCACCAGGAAAGGGCGTAAGTGCGGGGCGTGCACCAGTTCGATACCGGGCCAATCCGGTTACCGACAACCCCAACACCTCTAGTGGAGAGGTCGCCCTGGTGGGTGCTGGGCCAGGTGATCCAGAGCTACTGACGCTGAAAGCCTGGCGATTGATCAACTCCGCGGAAGTGGTGTTGTACGATCGCCTGGTGTCACCGGAAATCCTGGACCTCATTCCCGAGTCTGCCGAGCGGATTCACGTAGGGAAACAACGAGCTAACCACACTCTGCCACAGGAACAGATTAATCATCGGCTGGTAGAGCTGGCAAGAAATGGACGCCGTGTCGTCCGTCTGAAGGGCGGCGATCCATTTATTTTCGGTCGTGGGGGAGAGGAGATAGAAACCCTCGCTGAAGCCGGCATCCGCTTTCAGGTCGTTCCGGGTATCACTGCCGCTTCCGGCTGTGCCGCCTATGCCGGAATCCCCCTGACGCACCGGAATTATGCCCAGTCCGTGCGTTTCGTGACGGGCCACCTGAAGAATGATACCTGCGATCTGCCCTGGAAGGACTTCGTACAGAATAACCAGACACTGGTTTTCTATATGGGGCTGGTGGGGTTGCCCATTATCTGTCGGGAGCTGATTGCCCATGGAATGGCCAGTGATATGCCTGTTGCCCTGGTGTCAAAAGGCACCACGCCGGATCAGGAGGTAGTCACCGGGGATCTGTCGAGCATCGTAGCCAGGGTGAATGAGCGTCAGATTCAGCCACCGACGCTGGTGATTATCGGGCATGTGGTGGGATTACGGGACCGCCTGGACTGGATCGGGGCAGTTTCACCATCACCATAAAAAAAGGAGCCTGATGGCTCCCTTTTTTAGATTTTTTGTCTGCTCTCAGCCTTTACGCTTCGGCAGAACGTCCTTCAGTTTCTCGCGCATATCCCGTATGGCTTTCTCCGTGGTCGGCCAGTCAATACAGGCATCGGTGACCGATACGCCATATTTCAGGTCAGCCAGGTTGTCCGGAATGGACTGGTTGCCCCAGTTGATATTGCTTTCCACCATCAGGCCCTGAATAGACTGGTTACCTTCCAGAATCTGGTGGGTAATGTCCTGCATGACCAGCGGCTGAATCGCCGGATCCTTGCTGGAGTTGGCGTGGCTGCAGTCCACCATGATGGAATTGCGCAGCCCGGCCTTATCCAGGGCCTGTTCACAGAGGGCAACACTGACGGAATCGTAATTGGGTTTACCACCACCACCGCGGAGAACAACGTGGCCATAGTTGTTACCCTTGGTGCGAATGATCGCGACCTGACCTTTCTGGTTGATACCCAGGAAACTGTGGGGATGGGAAACCGACTTCATAGCGTTTACCGCGACGTCGAGACTGCCATCCGTGCCGTTCTTGAAGCCAATGGCCATGGAAAGCCCGCTGCTCATCTCGCGGTGAGTTTGGGACTCAGTGGTACGGGCGCCAATGGCCGACCACGAAATGCTGTCCTGAAGGTACTGAGGGGAAATCGGATCCAGTGCTTCCGTGGCCGTTGGCAGACCAATCTCAGCAATGTCCAGCAGCAACCGACGGCCAATGTGCAGTCCCTGTTCAATATTGAAGGTATCGTTCAGATGAGGATCATTGATAAGCCCTTTCCAACCGACGGTCGTGCGTGGCTTTTCAAAATAGACGCGCATGACAATCAGCAGTGTGTCGCTGACTTCGTCGGCAAGTTTCTTGAGCCTGGTGGCATAATCGCGAGCCGCTTCCACGTCATGGATGGAGCAGGGGCCCACGACTACAAAGAGCCGGTGATCCTTACCATCCATGATGTCATAGATAGCTTGGCGCCCATTCTCCACGGTTTCGGCGGCAGCGCTGGATAATGGCATTTCCTGCTTCAGCGCTTCAGGGGTAATCAGTTGTTCCTGATTTGCCACGTTAATGTTCTCAAGTTTATTGCCCGACATTCTGTTGTTTTCCCCGGTTCTTAACATTGCAACGACCCTTTCCAGTGTTTCTGATACCCTGCAGGCCGTGCCAATATGAGCTTAACAAGCCGGTATCCATTGCGGTAAACCCCGGCGAGTTGGTTATACTGCGTCATTTGGTAGTCCATTTCAACGCTTCTTACGTGCGGATGACGGATGTCTCAGAACCGGCCGAAAACGCCCGCAGCACTGCCCCGTGAACTGTTTATGGAGAAGATCCCGGATGTCCTTTCGGGGATCCGTGTTCCGGATCTTCCATACCCGGTCGGAAAAGTGTCGGATGATGCTGTCAGCGACTGGAGACCACTGCTGTTGTCCTGCTGGTCAGAACAGCGGGATGAGCGGGTCATGGAGCTTGTTCGTTCAGTCTCCCTGAACTGGTCTGTACGGCAGGTTAATTCCGCCTATGTTGCCGACCGGATCATGGATGTTTTCGCCCAGACCAGCGGCTTACACCCCGAGCTGGTCCGGCGAATTGCACGTTTGCGCTTTTTCTTCGCCTGGCAGATGGGTGAGGAAGGTGCCAAAGCGTTCAGCGAGGACATTCTGCTGTGGCTGGATGGTCTCCAGGAATTTCGGGGCTGGAGTGCTTCCGGTGGCCGCTCGGCAAAAGCGTTGCTGGATCAGCTGGAATCCCTGGTCATTGCGGTTTCAGCCTGCTTTGAGACCGGTTCCAGGGAGCCCCTCGAGGTATTCTGTAGGGACTGGCAGGCGGATTCGGAGAAACGGAGCCAGCAAGTGTCACGACTCTGTCAGCGCCTTCTGGAGACAGAGCAGGGGGCGGCTAGGCAGCGACGTACCGAGCAAACCGCTCGAGCCCTGATAGGGCGGGCCCTTGAGGGCCGCCATCTGCCCAGGCCCATCATTACCTTTATTCTGGATCACTGGATGCAGCTGCTTAAGCAAGTGGTGTGGGCTGGTGAGATGGACGGTGAAAACTGGCGGCATGGCCGAAAGCTTCTGGAATGGCTGGTGTGGATCGGAGACCCTGCACTGTCCGACAAGGATCGCCACCGTCTCTATCATGTTGGTGAACAGATTGGTGATCGTATTCTGGATGTCTGGACTCGTGTCATGGGTGAGCCGCTATCGGTACAGGCTCTTGAAGGCATCCAGTCGGTGATGATGGCACGTCTGCGGGGTGAGACTCCGGAATTGACCGAGGCATTGCCGGACGAGACCGGTTTTTCCTGGGACGCTTCCTGGCTGTCTTTCAAAGTACCGGATCAACAAAGCCTGAACGACATTGAGGGGCAGTGGTTTGTGGAAGGTGAAGGCGCCGGGGAACAGCGTCGATACCTCTTTGCGTTGCTGCCAGATACGGCAGAGATTCTGTGGACCAACGGTTCCGGGGTGAAACTGGGCCTGCAGGCCTGGACAGAGTTTGAGGCTGCCAGGGCACGAGGGGACATTCGGCTGTTGCCTGCCCTAAAGCCTTTTGGTCGCGTCCTGACAGAGGCTTTGAGTGCTCTCTCCGGTGTACTTGCGCGGCAGCAGGTATTGCGGGAAAGGGCTGTCAAGGAAGCCAGGAGCAGGGCGGCAGCACTGAAAGAAGAAAGGGACGCTGAGGAAGCCAAACGAATGGCCGAAGAGATTGAGCGACTGGCCGAGATCGACAGGCGCAGCCGCCAGGAACAGGAAAAACGGCTTGCCGACGAGCGGGTCGAACAGGAGCGACTGGAACAGGAAAAACGGACGACAGCGCAGCAACTGGTGGATAACATCAAGCTCGGAGGCTGGATTGTGCTCGATGAGCTGGATGCCAATAGTGATCGGGTAAGGCTGAAGCTGGCAGTCAGAATCAATGCGTCGAACAAGCTGGTGTTCGTTGACCGGCTGGGCCTGAATCGCCGGGAGTACCAGCGAGATGAACTTGTGGAAGCCATCGTTGCGGGGGGTGTTCGAGTACTGGGCAGTTCCGCGGAGTTTGACGAAACCTTGAGTCGTGTTGTGGGGCGGATACGGTTAGGCGGAAAATAGCAGGGTGGTCGTCAAGCCCTTAGAATTATTCGGTTAACAGCCCACCGAGTGCCAAAACACCCGGCGGGCAGCGAAATCAGTCTTCCAGTTCGCCCATGCCGGTAATGTTGAAGCCGGCGTCAACATACATGATCTCACCGGTAATACCGCTGGCCAGGTCGGAGCTCAAGAAGGCTGCGGCGTTGCCCACTTCCGCCGTGGTCACGTTGCGGCGCAGGGGGGCGCGTTTGGCGTTTTCCGCCAGCATACGACGGAAGCTCTTGATGCCCGACGCAGCCAGGGTCTTGATCGGACCGGCGGATATACCGTTCACCCGAATGCCCTCGCGACCCAGGCTGGCCGCCATGTAGCGTACGTTGGCCTCGAGAGAAGCTTTGGCCAGGCCCATCACGTTATAGTTCTGCAGCACCTTCTCGGCACCCAGGTAGCTCAACGTCAGCAGCGAGCTGTTCTCGTGCATCATGCTACGGGCCCCCTTGGCGAGCGCGACGAAGCTGTAGGAACTGATGTCGTGTGCGATCTTGAAACCTTCACGGGTCGTCACATCCACGAAATTGCCGTCAAGCTCATGGGCCGGGGCATAGCCCACCGCATGAATGATGATATCGATGTTATCCCAGTGCTTGCCCAGTTCCTTGAATACGTTGTCAATTTCTTCGTCACTGGCAACGTCACAGGGGAAGGTAAGTTGGCTACCCCATCCGTCAGCAAACTTTTCTACCCGGGACTGCAGTTTCTCGTTCTGGTAGGTAAAGGCCAGTTCGGCGCCCTCACGGGCGAACGCTTCCGCGATGCCATAGGCGATAGAGTGTTTGCTGGCCACGCCAACGATCAGCGCTTTCTTGCCACTGAGTAATCCCATAGGTTTTCTCCCTGTGTTCTCGGTTTGCATGCATTATCCCTGAAGTGAATCGACGGGGGTAACGCTCAATTGGTCGTAGGCTTTTGATAGAACAGTGCGGCACTCAACAGCTCCTGAGTGTAGCCCTGTTGCGGTGAATGGAATATGTCCGTCGCATTTCCGTACTCGACCACCTTGCCATGCTGGAGCACCAGGAGCTTATGGCTTAGTGACCGAACCACCGATAGGTCGTGACTGATAAAGATATAGCTTAGCTGATATCGCGCCTGGATATCCCGCAGCAGGTTGATCACCTGCTTTTGCACGGTGCGGTCCAGGGCCGACGTAGGTTCATCAAGTATGATGACTTCCGGTTGCAGCACCAACGCCCTCGCGATGGCTATACGTTGCCGTTGACCGCCGGAGAACTCATGGGGATAACGGTGCCTGGCGTCGGGGTCAAGACCGACATCCAAAAGTGCCTGGATGACTTTACGATCCTGATTTCCAGGGCTGGCAGGCGCATGGATTTCCAGTCCTTCACGAACGATTTCAGCGACCGACATGCGGGGGCTGAGGCTGCCAAACGGATCCTGAAAAACAATCTGGACTCGGCTACGGTAGGGCCGAAACTGCTTCTGGTCCAGGTGGGCCAGTTCAACGCCATCCAGGCGAATACTGCCGGTGGCTCCGGTGAGCTTAAGCAATGCGTGACCAATAGTGGTTTTACCGCTGCCGCTTTCTCCAACAATGCCCAGGGTTTCTCCCCGGGCGAGGGTGAAGCTGGTTTCACGGACCGCGTGAAAGTAGCGGACGGTTCGACCAAACAGGCTTTTTTTTGTGGCAAACCGTACATCCAGGTTATCCACTTCAAGCAACGGTTGGTCCGATCGATCCAGGCTGAGCGGGGAGGCCGGCGGCTCCGCATCCAGTAGGCGTTGGGTATAGGGGTGTTCAGGAGCCGTAAAGAGCTGTTCTTTCGGCGCCAGTTCCACAAGCTTGCCCCGTTCCATAACCGCGACCCGATCCGCGTAGCGGTGCACAATGGACAGATCGTGGGTGATCAGCAGGATCGCCATACCAAGTTCCTGCTGCAGGTTTCGCAATAACTCCAGAACCTGCCGTTGCACGGTAACATCCAGCGCCGTGGTGGGTTCGTCGGCAATCAGCAATTCTGGTTCGTTAGCCAGGGCCATCGCGATCATGACCCGCTGTTTCTGGCCGCCAGATAGCTGATGAGGGTAACTGGACAGTCGCGTTTCCGGCGAAGGGATGCCCACCAACTCCAGCAGCTCTATGCAGCGTTCGCGCGCTTGTGGGCCGCGAAGCCCTTTGTGCAGCGCAAGGGTTTCGCTCACCTGTTTTTCCACCGTATGCAGTGGATTAAGCGAGGTCATGGGCTCCTGGAATATCATGCCGATGCGATGCCCACGAATCTGCCGAAGTCGTTTGTCGCTGCCTTTGAGCATATCCTCACCCTGAAAGTGAATCTGCCCCGACGGATAGTGGGCGTGCCGTTCATCCAGCAATCTCAGGATGGACAGTGCCGATACGGATTTTCCAGAGCCACTTTCACCGACCAGGGCCAGCGTTTCTCCCCGGTTGATGTCGATGGAAAGACCGTCGACCACCGGTTCGTTGTTATCGAAGTGGATAGAGAGGTCTGAGATTTCCAGCAGTTTGGACATGTCAGTTCTTTCTCGGATCAAAGGCATCCCGAACGGCTTCGCCGACGAACACCAGAAGGGTCAACATCACAGAGAGCGAGACGAACGCTGAGATGCCCAGCCAGGGAGCGTGCAAATTGGCCTTGCCCTGGGCAATCAGTTCGCCCAGCGAAGGTGACCCCGAAGGCAGGCCAAAGCCGAGGAAATCCAGCGAGGTCAGCCCGGTAATGGCGCCGGTAAGGATGAACGGCATGAAGGTGAGCGTGGCTACCATGGCGTTGGGCAGGATGTGCCGGAACATGATCTTGCGATTACCCAGGCCAAGGGCGCGGGCGGCCCGGACGTACTCGAAGTTGCGTGCCCTAAGAAACTCGGCACGAACCACATCGACCAGTCCCATCCAGCTGAACAGCAGCATGATCCCCAGCAGCCACCAGAAGTTGGGTTGCACGATACTGGACAGGATGATCAAAAGGTACAGCACCGGAAGTCCGGACCAGATTTCAATGAATCGTTGACCGAGCAGATCGATTTTCCCGCCATAGAAGCCCTGGATTGCGCCTACAGCAACGCCGACAATGCAACTGGCTATGGTCAGGGTCAAACCAAAGAGCACTGAAATTCGGAACCCGTAGATTACCCTGGCAGCCACATCGCGCCCCTGATCATCGGTACCGAGCCAGTTCTCTGCGCTGGGGGGCGCAGGCGAGGGCACATCCAGGTCATAGTTGATGGTGTCGTAGCTGAAGCGGATCGGTGGCCAGAGCATCCAGCCATTGGCTCTGATCTCTTCAGCGATGAAGGGATCCCGGTAATCTGCCTCCGAGGGCAGGAAACCACCAAAGGTCTCCTCGGGAACTGACTCAACCACGGGAAAATAAAGATCACCCTGATAGGACACCATCAGCGGGGCGTCGTTCGCGATCAGTTCCGCGACCAGGGACAGTCCGAACAACGCCAGGAATAGCCACAGGGACCAGAATCCACGGCGATTGTTGCGGAAGTTTCTTAATCTTCGCTTCTGGATAGGGGAGAGTGACGCCATGATTCAGGCTCCCTCCCGGCTTTCGAAGTCGATGCGCGGATCTACCAGGACGTAGGTGATGTCGCTGATCAGTTTCAGTACCAGGCCCATAAGCGTGAAAATATAGAGCGTACCGAAAATAACCGGGTAGTCGCGGTTCAGTGCAGCTTCAAAACCGAGCAGGCCCAGACCGTCCAGTGAGAAGATCACTTCAATCAACAGGGAGCCGGTGAAGAACAGCGAAACCAGCACGCCGGGCATGCTGGCAATCACAATCAGCATGGCATTCCGGAACACATGACCATAGAGCACCTGTTTCTCTTCCAGGCCCTTGGCCCTGGCCGTGACCACATACTGCTTGCTGATTTCGTCCAGGAAGGAGTTCTTGGTCAGTAACGTCAAAGTTGCAAAGCCGCCAATCACATTAGCGGTCACAGGCAACGCCAGATGCCAGAAATAATCCCCGATTTTCTGGTACCAGTTGAGTTCATCAAAGTTGGATGACGTTAGTCCGCGTAGAGGAAACCAGTCGAAGTAGCTACCACCGGCAAACAGCACGATCAACAGGATGGCGAATAGAAATCCGGGGATAGCATAGCCGACGACGATGGCGGAACTGCTCCAGACATCAAATCGTGAACCGTCAGTGACGGCCTTACGAATCCCCAGAGGAATCGATACCAGATAAATGATCAGCGTAGACCAGAGACCGAGGGAGATGGAGACCGGCATCTTGTCGATAATCAATTCAAGGACTGTCCGTTCCCGGAAAAAGGACTCACCAAAGTTGAACGTTGCGTAGTCCCCGAGCATCTTGAAGAACCGCTCATGGGCCGGCTTGTCAAAGCCGTACATGACTTCGATTTCCTTCAGCAACTCGTCGGGGATACCCCGTGAACCGCGTGTGTCTCCGTTGGAGGAGGCGACCTCGCCGCCGCTGCCCCCGCCACTGGCGCGGGAGAGAGCTCCGCCACCATGTCCCTCCATTTCCGCGATCAGCTGTTCAACAGGACCGCCAGGGGCTGCCTGGACAATAACGAAATTGAGCAGCATGATCCCGATCAGGGTCGGAATAATCAGTGCCAGCCGTCTTAGTATGTATGCGCCCATCTAGCGGAGCCCCTTCACCGTTGCGTTGACCACAATCATTGGTCAGGGTTGAACCACCAGTTATCGATGTCAATGCCATTCTTGGGCGTTGTTTCAGGGCGTTCGAGATAGTGCCAGTAGGCTATACGATCCCGGGGCAGATACCACTGGGGAATCACGTAGTGACCATGTAACAGGACGCGATCCAGAGCCCGTACCCGGTGAATCAGTTCCTCCCGATCCGGAGCCTGTATGACCATATCCACCAATTCGTCCACGACCGGGTTATTTACCCCCATGTAGTTCCTGGAGCCCTGTACATCGACATTTGAGGAGTGCCAGTACTCCCGCTGTTCGTTGCCTGGCGAATCGGACTGCGGCAGTACCTGGGTAATGACGTCGTAATCAAACTGACGTACCCGCTGGATGTATTGGTTGGTATCGACCAGACGAACGGAGACCTCAATGCCCAGTCTCGCCAGGTTGTTCTTCAGGGGAAGTACGATGCGTTCAAAGTTTTTTTGATGCAGTAAAACTTCAAACGACAGTGGCTGGCCGTCGTCGGTATTCACCATTTTGCCATCACGAACATCGTAACCTGCGGCCTTAAGCAGCTGCATTGCCTTGCGTAAATTCTTGCGGAGGCCGTTCTTCCCATCAATCACCGGTGGCTCGTAGACTTCCTTGAAGACATCTGCGGGAAGTTGCTCACGGAATTGCTCCAGAATCTCGAGTTCCCGGCCCTCGGGCAGGCCACTCGAAGCCAGCTCACTGTTTTCGAAGAAACTCTTTGTGCGGGTGTACTGGCCATAGAACAGGTTTTTGTTGGCCCACTCGAAATCAAAGGCATAGGACAGAGCTTCTCGTACCCTTGGGTCCGAGAATTTCGCCTTGCGGGTATTCAGAGCAAAGGCCTGCATGCCGGCAGGGCGCTGATGCTCGATGGCCTCCGTGATAATGGTATTGTTCTCAAATTTTTCACCGGTGTAGGCCGTTGCCCAATTCTTGGCAGATGCCTCTATACGAAAATCAAAGTTGCCAGCCTTGAATGCTTCCAGGGCAACGGTGTCATCGGAATAGTAGTCGAAGCGAATATTGTCGAAATTAAACCGACCCTTTCGGGTTCCCAGGGCCTCAGCCCAGTAGCCGTCCACCCGTTTGAAAGTGATGGAGCGTCCCGCTTCGAACCGTTCGATTTTGTACGGCCCACTACCCACCGGCGGTTTGAGACCATTGTCGTCAAATTCACGACCGTCCCAGTAATGGGCGGGCATGATCGGCATCTGCCCCAGAATCAGGGGCAGTTCGCGGTTGTTGGTATCGCCGAAGTCGAATCGGATACGGTGGTCACCCTCAATGGTTACCTTGCTAACGTCAGCGTAGTAGTTCCGGTAAAACGGATGGCCTTCCGTTGTAAGGATATCAAATGAGAATTTGACGTCCTCTGCTGTAATGGGCTGGCCATTATGAAAGTGTGCTTCCTCACGGAGATTGAAGACGACATGACTACGATCCTCCGGGGTTTCCAGGGACTCGGCAATCAATCCATAGGCGCTGAAGGGTTCATCATCGGACGATTCAAGGAGGGTGTCATACAGGTAACTGCTCACACCAGCCGCTGCAACACCACGGATGACAAACGGATTAAAGGAATCATAGCCATTGGCCACGACAGCCATTCGCAATGTGCCGCCTTTTGGGGCATCCGGATTGACGTAGTCAAAGTGGCTGAAGCCCTTTGGGTATTTGGGAGCATCATGCATGGCGATAGCGTGGCGGGCTTCGGCCCCGGAATCCGCTGCCAGGGCAGGAAGCGGAGCGGTGAGAAGAATCAGGGCCAGGGTGCAAAACGACGTAAGGGTTGAGGCTGTCCGTGTTATTGTCATAGATCTCGCACGTTTTGGTGAATCGTCCAGGAGTAATGATTGTTTTTATTCCCCGCAATTCCTGCCGTTGGCGAGGATTCAGGGGCTGTTCCTGATATCTACGTAGAGTACCAGACTTTGGCCCGGCTGCAGATAACGGGCGGAGTTAAGGTCATTCCAGCTTGCGATGTCGCGCACATTCACCGAGAAACGGCTGGCAATGGCTGACAGAGAGTCGCCCTTTCGCACCCGATAGCCGACTTTGCGGACCATGGCCTGGCCTCGATTATTACTGGCCACGGTTTTGGGCTGGCTTGCCTGTGACCAGATGACGATCTTCTTGCCGGGAATCAATGGATCGCCCGGTGCCATATTGTTCCAGGCGGCTACCTGGCGAACCGTGACCCGATGCTCGCGGGCAATATCCCAAAAAGTATCGCCGCGCCGGATAGTATAATTGACCCGGTTGCCGCTGCGATTGCGTGACTGTTTCTTCTCAAGACGCTGGTTTGCACTGAGGGCGTACTCGCCGGAACTCTTGCTGGCGGAGGGAATCATCAGACGTTGCCCAACTCGGATCATGTCACTGTTAAGATTGTTGACCCTGCGAATGACCGGGGTTGTGGTAGCGAATTTTCGCGCAATGGTGCTGAGGGTGTCTCCGGAAACCACCTCGTAGTTACTCCAGGAGACACGATCTTTTGCAGGGATTTTGCTCAGTGCTGTCCTGAAAGTGCTGGCGTTCTCTTTGGGGACCAACAGCCGATGAGGTCCATCGGGGGCCGTTGCCCAGCGGTTGAACGAAGGGTTGAGCAGGTAGATTTCCTCAACATCAACACTTGCAAGCTCTGCGGCTTGGGCCAGGTCCATCTGGGAATCGGTTTCCACCACTTCAAAGTAGGGTTCGTCGTTCAGGGCTGGCAGTTCAACGCCATAGTCTTCCGGCTTGTCAAAAATTTTGGCCAGCGCGATCAGCTTGGGCACATAGTGCGTGGTTTCCCGGGGAAGCTTGAGTGACCAATAATCTGTGGACCTGTTGGCATTACGATTACGGCGCATGGCCTTCGATACTGTGCCGCCACCGCTATTGTAGGCAGCGAGGGCCAGGGTGTAATCGCCGTCAAAGCGCTTAGCCAGTCGATCCAGATAGGTCAGGGCGGCCTCGGTCGATTCAATGATGTCCCTGCGGTCGTCATGCCACCAGCTCTGGGTTAACCCGAAGTACTTGCCGGTGCTGGGGATGAACTGCCATAAGCCCGATGCCCTGCCATGGGAGTATGCAAAAGGGTCAAAGGCACTTTCGACAACCGGCAGCAAGGCCAATTCGGTCGGCAGCCCACGTTTTTCCGTTTCCGTAATAATGTAGTGGAGATACCGGCTGCCGCGCTTGACGACCCGGTCAATGTATCTCGGGTGTTTGCGGTACCAGTCCAGCTGGGCCTTGACTCGGGGGTTGGCAACGTCATGGTCAAGTTCGAAACCGGCACGAAGGCGGTGCCACAGGTCGACGGTTTGGTCTACGTCTTCCTTGCCATAGTCTGATGGCGAATCAAGCTTGGCTCTGGCGTCCTCCGCTGCTGCTTTCAGCCCCGGGGAAATGGCTTCGTCGAGTTCGGTGCGGGAAGTGCCCTGGCTATTGCCGGATTCCATGGTTTCCTTGAGACTCTGATCTCCTGCCGCGACGGTCACCTCTTCTGAGTCCAGTGGGTTGCCTTCGGAAACCGGGTCGTCGCTGCCAAAATAGCTGGTGGGTTTGATCCAGTCGGGTGTATTGTTTTCAAGGCTGGCACAGCCGCCCATCACGGCACTGGCGAAGACAACTGCAGATATTCGTCTGACCGACATAATAATACTTCCGACTGGCTGGATACGCCGGCTTATGTACAAAAAACCGGCACATTTAAGGTGTTATGGCAATAATTTTGAAAAGATTCTATGGCGGCACCCCAAAGGGGTCAAGAAACCTCTGGTTACGTCATTGAGAGGATTTGTTAACCGCCTTAAAAGTTGTCCTTGCCATGTCGCACGGCGGCAAAAACGTCGTCCTGGTTGTTTGCTGGCAAGCCTTTGTCGGCACAGTAATCCCGGGCAGCGGCTATGACGGCGGAGTCATCCCACCTCAGGAAAGGGTTCAGGCGTTTCTCGTCCCCGAGAACGGAAGGGACGGTTGCCTTGCCTTCATCCCGAAGTAGCCGGCATTTGTCCTCAAACTGTCGGAGGTTATCGTCATCCGGTAGCCAGTGTCTGGCAAATTTCAGGTTGGCGAGCGTGTACTCATGGGCACAATAAACTTTCGCGTCATCGGGAAGGTTGCGCAGGGTATCGAGGGACTGTCGCATCTGCGCCGGTGTGCCCTCAAAGAGTCGCCCACACCCACACACAAAAAGGGTGTCGCCACAAAACAGGACCGGATGACCATCGACCCTTGTTCCAGAAAAATAAGCGATATGGTCCAGTGTATGGCCGGGAACACCGAGAACCTGGAATGTGACAGTATTCCAGGTCACTTCATCACCGGGGCGCACGGGATTGGTGATTCCCCCGAACGGGGATTCGGCAGGCCCGGAGATCGTGCAGCCGGGCACGTCTGACGTCAGGGCATTGACGCCACCAACGTGGTCGGGATGATGGTGGGTGACCAGTATGGTGTCCAGCGTCAGGTTGTGCTGCCTGAGATGCTTTCTGACGGGCTCAGCCTGTCCGGGATCAACGACGAGAGCCTTGCCGGAGTCGGTGTCTGCCAGGCACCAGATGTAGTTGTCGTTGAACGCAGGAATCGCAGTGATGGTCAGCATAGTGCCCTACATGTGCCAAGTGGATGTCCCTGTTATGATAAAGCATTACGCGAACCGTCCCAAGGACGGTCAATATTTGGCCGGGGGGCAGACCGTGATGGCATCGAGCGAACCCGTTAATTTTGCTTTACGACATGACAGCTTTGAGCGCTGGTACCAGACGCCTCTTGGTCGTGCCTTGCTGGCAGACCAGCGTGCCTGTGTTGACCGCCACCTTGGAAGTCTGACAGGGGCCAGGCAGCTGCAGGTGGGGATCAGTCATCGGGTACCGCTGGCCAGTAGCACCGACTTTTCCCAGAAGATCGTGACGACACCCAACTGGGGGCCGGCGATTCCCGATGGAGTGGCAGTGTGTGATGCAGACGAATTGCCGTTTCCTGGCGATTCCATGGATCTGGTGATTCTTCATCACGCCGCAGATTTTTCTCCCCATCCCCACCAGGTGTTGCGAGAGGCGTCACGGGTTCTGCGGGGTGAAGGCACTATTTTATTGATCGGGTTCAACCCCGTCAGCCTCTGGGGCCTGCGTCGATTACTGTCGCGGTCACGGACGGGGCCGTGGGGCGGTCGCTTTCTGATGAAAAGCCGGATGGAAGACTGGCTCAGGTTGCTGGATTTTTCGGTCGAGTGTTCCCGGTCGTGTTTTTATCGTTTGCCGTTACAGAAGTCTGTCCCCGATCTACGCCGGAGTCTTCTTGAGCGGGTATGTGGCAACGGGATTCTGCCCGTTGGCGCCTATTACTGTATTGTCGCCAGGAAACGGGTGTGTTCACGTATTCCCCGTCGCCCCGTGTGGAGCAAGCAAAAAGTCATTACACTGCCGGGTTCCGGGCCCATTGGTGCGTCCCGGGGGTGCACTAGTCGCTCCAATATCAAATCAATACAGTCTGGGAGTTGTAATGGCCGGTAAGGTTGTTCTTTATACCGATGGTGCCTGCAAGGGTAATCCGGGGCCGGGAGGATGGGGTGTGGTTCTCCGCTATGGCGATGCCAAAAAAACCCTTCATGGAGGTGAAGCGCAGACTACCAATAATCGCATGGAATTGATGGCGGCGATCCGGGGGTTGGAAACACTCAAACGCGCGTGCGAGGTGGAGCTTTATACCGATTCACAGTATGTGCGTAAGGGGATCACTGAATGGATGGCCGGGTGGAAACGCAATGGATGGAAAACGGCTGCCAAGAAACCGGTAAAGAATGAAGATCTGTGGCGGGAACTGGACGACCAGGTTGCCCGCCACAAAGTGAATTGGCATTGGGTCAAGGGGCATTCTGGAGTTCCGGATAACGAGTTGGCGGATGAGCTGGCGAACCGGGGCGTTGAAGAACTGGCTAATACGTAGTCTGAGACAGGGCGAGCATGAGACAGATAGTACTGGATACTGAAACCACGGGTATTGATCCTTCCGAAGGTCATCGCATTATCGAGATCGGCTGCGTGGAAATGCTAGAGCGGCAGCTGACCGGTCGTAACTATCATGTGTACATCAATCCCGAGCGTGAGGTTGAGGCGGAAGCCATTACCGTCCACGGCATTACCAATGAATTTCTGGCGGACAAGCCGGTGTTCTCCGAGATCGCTGATGAGTTCTTTGAGTTCATCAAGGGGGCTGAGCTGGTCATTCACAACGCAGCGTTCGACGTTGGGTTCATGGATGCGGAGTTCGCGAGACTGAAGCCCCTGCGAAAAACTGCGGATCACTGCGGCGTTGTGGATTCCCTCGCCATTGCACGGAAAAAACATCCGGGCCAAAAAAACAGCCTTGACGCCCTCTGTAAGCGTTATGGCGTCGACAACAGTAACCGTGAATTGCACGGGGCGTTGCTGGACGCCGAGATCCTGGCCGATGTCTTTCTTCTGCTTACCGGGGGGCAGACCGCACTTTCCCTGGATGCCGGCAGTGATGACAATGGCGGTGTCGATGGTATACGTCGCCTGGCGGCAGAGAGAAAACCACTGAAAGTTCTTAAGGCGTCCGAGGAAGAACAGGCAGCTCACGAAGAGTTTATGGAGGCACTTGCCAAGCAGGCGGGTGGTACTGTCTGGGGGCGTATGGACAGTCCCGGAGAGTGATGGGTGAGCCAAACACAGTGCACCCGGAATGAGAACTGGGTCAGCCTGTACTATTTGTTACATTCCCAATTTCTTGAGCAACTTGAGTTTTGTGTTATAAGTACCTATTCCAAGAACAGGGCGCGGTAGTTTCCGCGAAGTTAACAGGAAGCGTTTATGGTTCAATCGTCTCTGGCGACGAAGTCACAGTCCTTTGATCTGGTCAAAAGTGAAATTGAGCAGACTATAAAGCAGGCCGAGTCCAGCCTTGAGCGCTTTCAGGAAAATCGTGAGAGTGGTGAAGACCTACAGAACTGCGTGGATTTTCTGAACCAGCTTCGCGGTATTTTTATTCTGGTCGAGCTGCGCGGCGGCATTCTTTTGTGCCAGGAAGCTGTCAGTATGGCGAACGACGTCCCCGTCGGTGCCAACGATGACAAGAACATTCTGCTCACCACTCTTAATAGTGCTTTGTTTATCCTGCGGCGGTATGTCGAGTATTACCATCAGCAACGGGTAGATCACCCCGAACTTTTATTGCCAGTCATCAACGACTTGCGAGAGGCCCGCAAGGAGAAGCCGTATCCGGAATCCTGCTTCTTCGAAGTAGATGTCAGAAAACGACCTGACTTTTGTTCCGGGATGTCCCTGCAGCCTTTTGAGGGCAACGAGGCCGAGTACGAGATTCTGGCCCGCCGGATGAGGTTAACGTTTCAGGTGGCTCTGCTGGGCATGCTGCGGGAGCGGAATGAGGTTGTCAGCAAGAAGCTGTTCGGTCGAGCCGCGCGGGGTTTGGCAAGAGTGTGCCAGGGTACGCCGATGGGGCAGATGTGGTGCCTGGCGTCGATTGTCGCGGATACTATGCTAGACCGTGTGATGCCTTTCACAAAGGCGCGAAAGCGTATGTTCATGCGCGTTGAAAAGTACGCCCGGGAAGTGGTGTATGTTGGGAAAGTGGCGACGTCCAAGGATGCTCCGGACTCACTGATCCGCGACATGATCTATGTTCTCTATCGCAGCGGCTCCGGCAATCCCGAAGTGACCAATATTCTCTCAGCCTATCGGCTGGCGCCCGCGGAATTTCCGGATTCCATGCTGGAAGCTCATGCCCGTAGGCTTTATGGCCCCGGAGCCGACGTTCTCAAATCCCTGTCTGAAGCCTTGCAGGATGAGCTTAACCAGCTCAAGGACAAGCTCGACATTATTGAGCGCGGCATTGAACCAGACCTGGCAGAATTCTCATCGATAGCGGAGTCACTTGACCGGCTCGGCAATACCCTGGTCATGCTCGATCTCAACCAACTCGCCGGAAAATGTCGTGGAGAAGCGAGCCGGTTGCGCAGTTGGGAGTCCGAATCCCGGTCGCCAGGTGAGGATGAACTGTACGCATTGGCGGATTCCGTACTTGGCATTGAAGATGCGGTCATGCAGATCGTTACCCGGGGCATTACTTCGGAAACCGATTCTCTGGCAGCGGGTGATCGAAAACGTGATGAGTCCCTGTATCTTCAGGAAGCGACTTATGTCGTTGCCGATGAAGCTCGTAGCGCACTGACGCTGGCCAAGCGTGCTATTACCGCCTTCATTGAATCTGATTACGACAGGCTGCATCTCGCCAACCTTCCGGCAACGCTTCACAGTATTTGGGGAGGCCTGCATATGGTGGGGGACCCCGGTGCGGCGGGTGTTCTGGAACGCGTTGCCGCTTCTATTCAGGAGCGGCTTCTGGATTCCCGGGAGGCGCCGTCGCCCCAGGTGCTGGAAGCGCTGGCGGATGCGCTGACATCACTGGAATACTACATCGAGAGCATTGGCAAACGCGAAGATCGTAACGCGGACCTTCTTCGTCTCGCCGAGTCATCATTGAACGATGTAGACCTATAAAGACGAAAAAACCCTGCTTTGGCAGGGTTTTTCAGGTCTGTCTGTCCGGGCCGGTTCAGCCCATCTTGAACAGTTCCCCAAGCTTGGTTGCCAGCATCATGTCGCCTTCTGCGCGAAGCTGGCCAGCCATGAATGCCTGCATACCATCAGTTTCACCTGACACAATGCCCTGCAGGGTTTCAGAGTTCATGATCAGGGTTACGGAAGGATCATCGTGAGTTCCTTCGTGGAGCTTGCAGGTGCCATCGTTGATGACCAGGTGGTAGGTCTTGTCATCTTCGATATCGAACTGGAAAACCAGGTCCAGGCCTTCGGCTGCGTCTGCGTTGAAATTCTGTTCGAGTTTGTCAAATACCTGAGCTACAGACATTATTTTACCCTTATTGATGATTGTCTTGGCTTGGCGACGGCTTGACGGCCCTGGCAGTGAGCCTGTTCCGGAAGGCCAGGGTTAGCCGACGCAGCCATTCGACTTTATGGTGCCAACATGGCAGTGTCAAGCTCGATCGAACGCTTGTTTTAACTTTCCGTGTTGCTTACCACAGTGAGACCTGTAAGTTACAATCAGCGCTTTGAAATCAGGCTGGAGAAGCAATTTGGAATTTCTGACAGAGTTCGGTTTATTCGTCGCCAAGGCCGTGACGCTCGTCGTTGCGTTGATCGTGGTTATTACGGTTGTTATGTCAGCCGCCCAGAAGGACAAGGCTGACGACAGTGAAGGGGAATTGCGGGTTCGCAAACTCAACGAAAAGTACCGCAAGCTGAGGGAGTCACTCCAGGCTCGCCTGCTCTCGGATCACGAACGCAAGGCCTGGTCCAAGAAGCATAAAAAAGAAGAAAAAGCGCGGGCCAAGGCTGAAAAGGAAAAACTGAAAGCCGGGGAAGAGCAGGCCGGGGACAAGAAGCGGGTATTCGTCCTCGACTTCGATGGTGACATCAAGGCCAGCGATACCGACCCGCTCCGCAGGGCGGTAACCGCGGTGCTGAGCGTGGCTGATCCCGCCACCGATGAAGTCGTCATTCGGCTGGAAAGCGGAGGTGGACTGGTACATTCCTACGGACTGGCCGCTGCCCAGCTGGACAGAATCCGCAGCAAGGGTCTGCACCTGACCGCCTGTGTAGACAAGGTCGCTGCCAGTGGTGGTTACATGATGGCCTGCGTGGCGGACCGCATCGTGGCGTCGCCCTTTGCTGTGCTCGGTTCCATCGGTGTTGTTGCCCAGTTGCCGAATTTTCATCGCCTCCTCAAAAAGAATGACGTGGATTTCGAAGTGCTTACTGCCGGGGAGCACAAGCGTACATTGACGGTGTTTGGTGAGAACACCGATAAAGGCCGGCAGAAATTCCTGGAGGACCTCGAAGACACTCATGTACTTTTCAAGGAATACGTCAGCGAACGTCGGCCGGAGCTCGACATCTCGGCGGTAGCCAATGGCGATATCTGGTTTGGTCGCCGTGCGCTGGATGTGAAGCTGGTGGACGAAATCAAAACCTCCGACGAATATCTCATTGAGGCCTGCGACAGTGCAGACGTAATCTCAGTGACATACCAACGCAAACGAAGCTTGCCGGAAAAGCTTGGCCTGGCAACGAGCGCCGCCCTTGAGCACACCGTATGGAAAGTGTTGAGCGCGTTTCGTAACCAGAAAATCCAGTAGGCTGATACAAGGAAAACGGGGACCAGTATGACAACAACTGAATTCAAAGCCTGGCGCGTTCAGGAGCAGGATGGAGAGTACGTTGGCAGTGAACAAACCCTGTCAACCGGCGACCTGCCGGCGAATGAAGTGCTGATCAGGGTCAGTCACTCGTCCCTGAACTACAAGGACGCACTGTCTGCTTCCGGCAACAAGGGGGTGACCAGAAAGTTCCCCCACACGCCGGGCATCGATGCTGCCGGTGAAGTGATCGAATCCGCCACTGGTGAGCCGAGCGTTGGCAGCCAGGTCATTGTCACCGGTTACGATCTGGGCATGAACACCGATGGCGGATTTGGCGAATACATTCGCGTACCGGCGGCCTGGTGTGTTGCTCTACCGAAAGGTTGGGAAGGTCGCACCGCCATGATCTACGGCACTGCCGGCCTGACGGCGGGCCTGTGCGTCCAGAAGTTGCTCAAAATGGGCGCTACCCCCGACCAGGGTAAAGTCGCCGTATCCGGCGCTAGCGGCGCCGTGGGCAGCGTCGCGGTCGAACTGCTATCGACGCTTGGGTTTGAGGTAGTCGCCATCAGCGGCAAACAGGATCACGCCGTAGAACTGAAGGCCCTGGGAGCCTCCGAAGTCATCGGCCGTGACGCACTGGCCGCTGAGAAAAAGCCCATGCTCAAGCCGGTGTTCGCCAACGCCGTGGACACCGTCGGTGGACAACCCTTGGCAGAACTCCTGAAACAGATCCTGCCCGGCGGTTCCGTATCCTGCTGCGGCCTGGTCGCCGGCCCGCAACTGGAAACTACGGTTCTGCCGTTCATCCTGCGGGGTGTGAATCTACTTGGCGTTGATTCGGTGGAAATCCCGCTGGCGGACAAAGCCGCTGTCTGGAAAAAGTTCGCTGGAGAGTGGGCCTGCCCGAAAACCGAAGCCTCCGCCCGCGATGTCGGACGTGGTCAGCTGGATGGCGCCCTGAAGGCGTTCTTGAAAGGAGAGTCGTCAGGAAAGATCGTGCTGGATCACGCTCTTTAACGGGCGCCTGCAATAAAGTACGGGTATTGAGGGGCTAACACCTGAGCAAAATCCGTGCGGAGCCATGGATGGCGGAGCCGAGCGTACAAGGATGTATTCACAGCGTGTTTTGATCAGGTGTTAGCCCCTCAATACCTCCTCCAAACGTCTTGAGGCGTGTTTTGGTAATCCATTCCCCCTTTGTTCGTTTGGGGAGTAATTAGGAGGCCCGGCGCCTAAACAATGGCACATCGGTATCCGTAGCTGCCTGATACCCCTGACTGAAAAAATTCAGAGCACGGGCAGCCTTGGACGCATCCTTATCTTCCCGCAACGCATAGCTATCAAACCCGCATCGCTTCATGAACTGCAACTGATCCAGCAGAACATCCCCGATTGCCCGTAACTCATGCTGGTAGCCAAAGCGCTCCCGCAACAGGCGCGCAATGCTGTAACCCCGGCCATCGGCAAACTTGGGAAAATTCACGGCAATCAGCGGCAGCTCATTGACCAGCCCCTCAAGAATCTCCGGCTCATCGTGGCTGTCGAACCAGGCGCCAATATCACGGCCTTCAAAATGCTCCTTGCCTGCCAGCCACAAATCCGCCGGAATCAACGCCGGCTGATCAGGAATGTCCAGGGACTCACCATCCGCGGGACGGGGGACAACAACCCAGGAGTCCTGCTTGAGGGACCCGTCTTTAGTGATAACTTCAGGCATAGACCCGCTCCTTGAATGGCTCAATTCCGATTCGACGATAGGTTTCCAGGAAGGGCTCTTCCTGCTTCCGGTTGTCGACGTACACGTCAATGATCTTGGCGATGACATCCGGCATGTCTTCCTGGGCGAAGGACGGCCCAAGGATCTTACCGATGGTGGCGTCGTGGTGTGAAGAGCCGCCAAGGCTCACCTGATAGAACTCCTCGCCCTTCTTGTCGACACCCAGAACACCAATATTGCCCACGTGGTGGTGGCCGCAGGCGTTCATGCACCCGGAGATGTTCAGGTCAATGTCACCGAGGTCGTAAAGGAAGTCCTTGTCATCAAAACGACGCTGGATGGACTCGGCAACCGGAATCGACTTGGCGTTGGCCAGGGCGCAGTAATCGCCACCCGGGCAGCAAATAACGTCAGTCAGCGTATTGAGGTTGGCAGTCGCGAAGCCCATGGGCTCAATCTGTTGCCAAAGCTCAAACAGCTGGTCCTGGCGAACATCGGCCAGCACAACATTTTGTTGGTGGGTGACGCGAACTTCGCCAAAGCTGTATTGGTCTGCCAGCTCGGCAATCTGTTCCAGCTGCGTGTCAGACACATCACCGGGTGGTGTGCCGGTTTCTTTCATGGTCAGGCTGACAATGGCATAGCCTGGTTTCTTGTGGCTATCGACATTGTGACTGAGCCACTGATCAAACCGACGGTTCTCGAAGCGCTGGGTCGCCAGCAGTTCCGTGGCATTCTCAAGCGCGTCGTAGTCTGGCTCGGTGAAGTAGCCCTGAATCCGCTCGATCGCTTCGCGGGTCAGTCGGGTGGGGGAGTCCTTGATATGAGCCCACTCAGCCTCGACCTTCTCGGCAAAGCCTTCCGGTGTCAGTGCCTTTACAAGGATTTTAATCCTCGCCTTGAATTTGTTGTCCCGGCGGCCGTAACGGTTATATACCCGCAACACGGCTTCGAGATAAGTCAGCAGGTCCAGTTCCGGCAGGAATTCGCGAATAACCGGACCGACCATCGGGGTGCGACCCAGGCCGCCGCCAACATGGACGCGGAAGCCGAGCTCCCCCTGATCGTTACGCACCATCTGCAGGCCGATATCGTGAACCTGGATGGCTGCACGGTCGGTCTTCTCGGAAGCGTTGACTGCCACTTTGAACTTCCGGGGCAGGAATGCGAACTCCGGATGGAACGTGGACCACTGCCGGATAATCTCGCAATAAGGTCTGGGATCAACGATCTCATCGACCTGAACGCCGGAGAACTGATCCGTGGTGGTGTTGCGAATGCAGTTACCGCTGGTCTGGTTGGCGTGCATTTCCACTTCCGCCAGTTCCGCCAGTATGTCCGGGACGTCTTCCAGCGCCGGCCAGTTCAACTGGACGTTCTGGCGGGTGGTGAAGTGGGCATAGCCTTTGTCGTAATCACGGGTAACCCGTGCCAGACGGCGCAGTTGCTCGGACCGAAGCATGCCATAAGGGACGGCGATCCGCAGCATGGGCGCAAGACGCTGAACGTAAAGACCATTCTGGAGGCGAAGGGGAAGGAATTCGTCTTCGCTCAGTTCGCCAGCGAGCGAGCGCTCGGTCTGGTCACGGAATTGGGCAACCCGTTCGGCTGCGATTTGCCGATCGTGTTCGTCGTATACGTACATAGTAAAACGTCCTGCTAAAACGCGTGGTATCAGGCTCTATGGCCTTTTGAGGAGGGCAGAATATCATCGTGCGTATATTCTTAAAATGATTATTTCCAAATATGTTTATCGATTGAAGTGATAACGAATGGCCAGAAAGACTGGACGAATATCAATTCCGTGCTTAACTTTACCCTGATAACAACAACAGGTTTCAGGAGGTTTCCGGAATGAAGAAAGGTACACACTCTGACAGCAGTGTTGATGCAGTGGCAGCCGTGCTGTTGGTCGCCCTGGTGGTTACGTTTGCGGTGGTGTGGGTAAGCGGGCAGTAGACTACTGCCCGGACAATACCAGCTTGACGACAATCACAAGAGTTACAACAAAGCCTACGGTGAACAGCAGCCCCGCAATGATATAGGGAAGGGGGCTGTGACTGGAGAAGTCCTCCTGCCGGCGTTTGTCCGACTGGACACCGAAGGCGCCGGCGATAATGCTTTGCATGATTTTCAGTACACCCGGATGCCCTGATGAGGGCTTATCGTTCCTGTTCTCCCCTTTTTTCTCATTTCCCATCGGAATCATCCCGCTACAGTGAATTACTCGGCCGGGTCGTAGGCCAGGCTAGGTGCCAGCCAGCGCTCGGCTTCCGCCTTGGACATACCCTTGCGCTCAGCATAGTCTTCAACCTGGTCCACGCCAATCTTGCCGACGGCAAAGTACTTGGACTCGGGGTGGGCAAAGTACCAGCCAGATACTGCTGCGCTGGGGTACATGGCAAAGTGTTCGGTCAGCTCAATCCCCGCTTTGTCCGTTGCTTCGAGCAGGCGGAACAGTGTGGCCTTTTCAGTATGGTCGGGGCAGGCGGGGTAACCGGGAGCTGGCCGAATGCCGCGATAGCGCTCCCGGATGAGGTCCTCGTTGGCCAGCTTCTCGTCCGTCGCGTAGCCCCAGAACTCCTGTCGGACCCGTTCATGCATCCGTTCCGCAAACGCTTCCGCCAGCCGGTCGGCGAGGGCCTTCACCATAATCGCGTTATAATCGTCGTTGCGGTCCTTGTATTCGACGGACAGCTCCTCCGCGCCAACCCCCGCAGTAACGGCAAAGCCCCCCACGTAATCGGCAATACCTGATTCTTCCGGCGCGACGAAGTCCGACAGGGTCATCATCGGCTTGCCGGGCGCCTTGTCATCCTGCTGGCGCAGGTGGTGCAGGGTGGTCAACTCCTCGGTTCGCGATTCGTCTTTATACACGACAATATCGTCACCCCGACGATGGGCCGGCCAGAAGCCGATAACGCCCCGTGCGGAGACCCGTTTCTCATCAATCATCTGGCGCAGGATCTTCTGCGCATCATCAAAGAGTGTACGGGCGGCTTCGCCACGTTTGGGGTCATCGAAAATGGCCGGGTATTTTCCGGAAATGTCCCAGGAGATGAAGAACGGAGTCCAGTCAATGTAATCCACCAGTTCGTTGAGGTCATACTCTTCAAACTCGCGGACACCGGTAAAGCTGGGTTTTGGGGGTTGGTAATCGGAAAAATCGATCTCGGGGGCGCGATCCCGGGCCTCTTTCAGAGACACCAGCTTTGTGCGCTCTCCACGATTCTTTCGGCGTTCGCGGATTTCATCGTATTCCTTGTGCGCAGCTTCAACGAACGCAGGTTTGGCCGTGTCGCTGAGTAACTGCGAGGCTACGTTCACGCAACGAGATGCATCCGACACGTACAGGGCAATATCGTTCTTGTACTGCGGTTCGATCTTGACCGCGGTGTGGGCTTTGGAGGTGGTAGCGCCACCAATCATCAGCGGAATATGGAAATCCAGGCGCTGCATTTCCCGGGCAACATGAACCATCTCGTCCAGGGACGGGGTGATCAGGCCACTGAGACCGATAATGTCGACGTTTTCTTTTTTCGCAGTTTCAAGGATCTTGTCACAGGGCACCATCACGCCCATATCGATCACTTCGTAGTTATTGCACTGAAGCACGACGCCGACGATGTTTTTCCCGATATCATGGACATCGCCTTTGACGGTGGCCATCAGGATCTTGCCCTTGGCCTTCTGGCCCTCGCTCTTTTCCGCCTCGATATATGGAATCAGGTGCGCAACGGCCTGCTTCATAACGCGGGCGCTTTTGACCACCTGGGGCAGGAACATCTTGCCGTCACCGAACAGATCGCCGACCACGTTCATGCCGTCCATTAATGGCCCTTCGATCACCTCAATGGGATGTTCGGCCTCAAGGCGGCAGTCCTCGGTGTCCTCAACGATGTAGCTGGTAATGCCTTTGACCAAGGCGTGTTCGAGACGCTTCTGCACTGGCCACTCCCGCCAGGCCAGGTCCTCCTCCTGGGTCTTGCCACCTTTGCCCTTGAATCGTTCGGCGATCTCCAGGAGGCGGTCGGTACCGTCGTCCCTGCGGTTGAGTACGACGTCTTCCACCAGTTCCTTGAGCTCGGGATCAATCTCATCGTAGATAACCAACTGGCCCGGATTCACGATCCCCATGTTCATGCCGGCTTTGATGGCGTGGTACAGGAACACAGAGTGGATCGCCTCACGGACCACATCGTTGCCACGGAATGAGAAGGACACGTTGCTGACCCCACCGGAGATGCTGGCGTGGGGGAGGTTGTCCCGTATCCAGCGGGTGGCGTTGATAAAGTCCACGGCGTAGTTGTTGTGCTCTTCAATGCCGGTGGCGATCGCAAAAATGTTGGGGTCGAAAATGATATCGCCAGGGTTGAACCCGATTCCGGTCAACACGTCGTAGGAGCGCTTGCAGATCTCGGTTTTGCGCTCGTAAGTATCTGCCTGGCCCTGTTCGTCAAAGGCCATAACAACCACGGCAGCGCCGTAACGCATGCAGTCCCGGGCGCGCTTGATAAACTCCTCTTCGCCTTCCTTCAAACTGATGGAGTTCACCACCGCCTTACCCTGAATGCAGCGCAGGCCGGCTTCGATCACATCCCATTTGGACGAGTCGATCATGATGGGCACGCGGGAGATATCCGGTTCGGAGGCCACCAGGTTCAGGAAGGTCACCATGACCTCCTTCGAATCCAGCATGCCTTCGTCCATGTTGATATCGATAATCTGCGCGCCGTTCTCGACCTGATCACGGGCAACGCTCAGGGCTTCCTCGTACTGCTCTTCCTTGATCAGCCGCAGGAAGCGCTTGGAACCGGTCACGTTGGTACGTTCGCCGACGTTGATAAACAGGGTGTTTTCGTCACCGGTGAACGGTTCGAGGCCTGACAGGCGCAGGGCTTTCGGGCGCTCGGGAATCTCGCGGGGCGGGTAGTTGGCGACCGCATTGGCAATCGCTTCGATGTGATCCGGGCGTGAACCACAGCAGCCGCCGATAATGTTCAGGAAACCATCCCTGGCGAAACCTTCGATGATCTCCGCCATTTCCTCCGGGGTCTGGTCATACTCGCCGAATTCATTGGGCAGACCCGCGTTCGGATGCGCACTGACGTAGGTCTCTGCCTTGGTGGAGAGCTCTTCCACATAAGGGCGCAGGGCATCAGCTCCCAGGGCGCAGTTCAGACCCACGGAAATTGGCTTGGCGTGCGCCACCGAGTTCCAGAAGGCTTCCGTCGTCTGTCCGGACAGAGTGCGGCCAGAGGCATCGGTAATGGTTCCGGAAATCATGATCGGCAGGGTAATGCCGCTGTCTTCGAAATATTGTTGAGTGGCGTAAATGGCCGCCTTGGCGTTCAGCGTATCGAAGATGGTTTCGATCAGGATCAGGTCTGAACCGCCCTCGACCAGGCCTTCCACTGCTTCGTAATAGTTGTCCACCAGTGTCTGGAAATCGACGTTGCGATAACCGGGGTTGTTCACATCCGGGGAAATGGAGGCCGTTCGTGAGGTGGGGCCCACGGCGCCGGCAACAAACCGGGGTTTTTCCGGGTTCTTCGCCGTAAACTCATCCGCGATTTCCCGCGCCAGCTTGGCAGCGGCAACGTTCAACTCTTTCGCGATGGATTCCAGCCCGTAATCCGCCTGTGACAGCTGGGTTGAGTTAAAGGTGTTGGTCTCGATGATGTCCGCGCCGGCATCCAGGTAATCCGCATGGATATTGCGGAGCAGGGCGGGCTGGGTCAGGTTCAGCAGGTCGTTATTGCCCTGGACCTCCCGATCGTAATCCGCAAAACGATCACCGCGGAACGCTTCCTCGTCCAGCTTCAGGTTCTGGATCATGGTACCCATGCCACCATCAAGGATAACAATGCGTTCCTGCAAGGCCTTGTGGAGCTGTTCCAGGCGAGTCGTGCGATCGGTCATAGCGTACTTCCGGAGGTCGTGTTTAACGTCGTATTTAACTAAATGGCGCGGGATCATAGCAAAATTGCCGGATTCCGTCCCGGTACCGATGACGATAGTCAATTATCCACGTCAATAAGGGAAAATCATCATCATTGTAAAGTCCGACTATTTTACTTGGTCTTTCATGTTCAGGCGAACTCCCTTAAAATGAAGTCAAACTTTCAAACGGGTTGAAAACATGGCATTGGTTACTGTGACTGATCCCGCACGGGATTACTTGGCACAACTTATCGAAAAGCAGGACGTGGAAGGCATGGGTGTGCGGATTTTCGTGACACAGCCCGGCACCAAGAATGCCGAAACCTGTCTGGCCTATTGCCCTCCCAATGAGGTTGTTCCGACGGACGAACAACTGGATCTGGGGAAGTTTACCCTGTTCCTCGATCATAATTCGGTGCCCTTCCTTGAAGAGGCGTATGTGGATTATTCCAAGGACCAGATGGGTGGTCAGCTCACCATTAAGGCACCCAACGCCAAAGTGCCGAAAATTGATGACGACGCTCCGCTGCCGGACCGGGTGAATTATATACTGGCCTCCGAGATTAACCCCAATCTCGCCGCACACGGTGGTGATGTCTCGCTGGTGGAAATTGTCGACGAATCTGTTGCGGTGCTTCGATTCGGCGGGGGTTGCCAAGGCTGCAGCGCTGTCAGCCTGACGCTCAAACAGGGCGTTGAAAGCACTCTGAAAGAGCGCATTCCTGAGATTACAGCTGTCAGGGACGTAACGGACCACACCGTTACCGAAAACGCTTACTACCAGTAGTTCCTTCCTCGTCAATTGACGCCTGGTTCCTGATCGCCATATTTGTCGGGGCCGGGCATCGCTTTTCACCGCTGCCGCATTACCCTCGCTTTATTGGCTGCTCGGCCAATGCTCTTGCATTTCAGTTACTTCATGATCTGTCACACAATCAAGAACTACTGACAGGTACGATACCTGTCTGACAAATAAGGCGTACTCGTGGGTAAATGTACCTGCGACACTTACATTACCGGGGTTAGATTTGTTCGACGTTGCACTTCTCACTGTGCCACTAATGGCGGCGATCGTTGGCTGGTTTACCAACTGGCTTGCCATTCAGATGTCCTTTTATCCTGTCCAGTTTATTGGAATCGGTGCCATCGGCTGGCAGGGTGTTATTCCCCGCAAGTCAGAGAAAATGGCGCATATCTGTATTGATCGTACTCTACAGCAGTTTGGGGATCTCAACGCGGTTTATCGCAAACTCGAACCCCACCGTATCGTCGAACAAGTGGTTGCCCAGGTGAACCCGCGGCTGGATGAGTACATTGACGAGGTTATGTATGAAATCCAGCCAGTGCTCTGGGATAATCTGCCCCTGTTCCTGAGAAACCGCATCTACGAGTGGGCGAGAGAGCAGCTGCCGTCACGTATTGAGTCCCTGGTTGAAGACTTCGGGGACGATTTGAATGATCTGGTTGATCTCAAGGCTCTGTTGAGTCGCGAATTAGAGAAGCATCCTGACCTGATGAACCGGATCTTCCAGCAGGCCGGCTCGGTTGAGCTTCGCTCGGTTATTAATCGTGGCGCGATTATCGGTGGTCTTCTCGGTGCCATGCTGGCCCCGCTCTGGGCGAAATATCCAGAGCCGTGGTTGTTACCGTTAGGCGGCTTTGCTGTCGGTTTCCTGACGAACTGGCTCGCGATTAATCTCATCTTCAGTCCCCTGAAACCCCGGCGCGTCCTGTTCTGGAAAGTTCAGGGGCTGTTTCTCCGTAGGCAGCCGGAAATCAGTGATGTCTGGGCCCGCCTGGTCGCGGAAGAGCTGATAACCGTTGAAAAAGTCGCCGATGCGATGATCAACGGTAGCCACGGTGACCGTACCCGGGCGATTATCCAAAAGCATCTGCGGCCTTTACTGGATAATTCGGTGACGATGAAGTTGACCGCTCAGGTGACCGTCGGGATGACAGGCTACACAGAGCTTAAAAAGGCGATGAATCAGAAGGCCGTCCTTGCTACCCGGGATGTTTTCGGCGACCCGGCGTTTAACCGTGAGCGGGCTCCCGTGGTTGCAGAGGTGCTTGCCGGGCAGATGAAATCCCTCAGGCCATCGGAGTTTCAGGACATACTTCGCCCGGCCTTTCGTGAGGAAGAAGTTCAATTGATGGTTGTTGGCGGATTGTTTGGTGCCATGGCAGGGCTCCTTCAGTTTATTGCCCTCAACAACCTGCTAGTGTAATTAGCCATAATCGACTCCCTAGGAGGGCCTCTCATGGAATTCGGACTAATGTTACTGGCCCAGGTGGTCACTACCGCCCTGGTTGTCCTGGGTGTACTGGCGGGCTTCTGGCTCAAGGTTGTGCGTCCTTACCTGGATCGCAAGGTCGATGAGTTGATTGAAGCCTCTCGTGAAATCGAGCCGGGCGTTACGCGCGGGGTGAAAGCCGGCGTGGCAGAAACCCTTAGAGATCTGCCTGAAAGCACCGTCAAGGAATCCACTCGCCAGTTCCTGAAGTTTGGCTCAGGGTTGTTTGAGAATGGCTTGAGCAGTTTCCTGGGAAGCGCCGCAGACCTGGAGCGCCAATCCCGGGCCAATGGTAGCAATCAGCGTACTGATTAAAGGCAATTCGTCGGCCGGGGCAGTCCCGCAATACGGCAGGCTGTTTTGGCCGGTGTTCCGGGAAACAGTTGCATCAGGTAAATACTGTTTCCTTTCTCCTCACCCAGGGCCTCCTTTACCGCTTTTACAAACAGGCGGTTTGAAGGGGGTGACATCTCATGTTCATTGTAAAAATCCCTCAGGAACATGATGATTTCCCAGTGTTTTTCCGAGAGGGCAACTGCGTCCTCATCAGCGATTTCCTGCGCTACGTCCTTTGTCCATGCAGAGGCATCTTCCAGAAACCCTTCGTTGTTACGAATGACCGTTGTCATGATTTACCAGCTGATAACCCGTTGTGCCTGAATGGTGAGCAAGACCATATCATCGAAGGTGATAGGGTTGGAACTATCCTGCCTGGCCTCAAGGGCCCTGGCGCGAAGATCCTCCTGCAACGCATAAACCGTCTCTGGCAGTGTAATCGTTGAATCAGCGAGGGCGGTTACGGCATTGCCGGTCAACAGGATCGCATCCTGTTCACCCGCCATACCCAGGCATTCACGAAACCGTGTGTGGCCCGGAGGCTTGCTGACAATATGGAGTGTGTGCATAGCAATTGTATCCTGTGGGGCGCGGGTTGCACCTTAACCTGAAAATACCACGTGTTGGTACTGATCCAGCGTCGCGCCTGTTCTTTCAATTCGGGTAACACCGCCGATGAGATTGTCATCAGTGAGGCCAAATCGCCGGCAGGCCGCGGTGTCAGCCAGAAGTGCTTCAACCCCGAAAATGCTGGCCGCCGCGAGGTTCCGCTCGACCGACTTCTGGTTAATGCCGTCTGGGTCCTGCCCCCGTTTGAGCCAAAGTACGCCTGCGTCAATAAACAGCAGCGAGACCGGCTGATCAAAGGCGGCCAGTGAGAATGCCATGTCCAGGCTCTCTCGTCCTCCCCAGCTACCGTAAGGGGGCTGATCAATAACAATCAGCGTGTGCATGCTTCAGGCTCCACCGTGGAAATAGATAACGCGGGAGGATTGAACCGTGCTCTCCACCCATTCGCCGAGGCCGGCGATTTCAAAAGGCGCCGCAAGATTGCTGGATGGCAGCTGGTAGCGTTTCTGCTCGGACTCGTTAACCAGGCCTCGCCTTAGTGCCGAGGCGATACAGGCAACCGCGGGTACCGAATGTTCCTGCAGAAAGTCGCTCCAGGCCCGAGTCCAGTTGGTTTCGTCCGACGGCGGTGAAGTCAGTGCTGAGGCCAGGTGCACGCCTTCACCGTACAGGAACACACGATCAATGGCGTGTCCGGCTCCTACGACGGCATGGGCGAATCCAAGTGCGGTTTCCGGCGCCTGGGAGCTGTAGGGGGCGCCGGTTATGACCAGCGTAAAGGTATGTTTGTCAGCAGGCATCTGTAACGGTTTATTCCGATGAGGTCAGAAGGTAAGTGTACCGAAAGCAAAAGCCCCGGCAAATGCCGGGGCTTTCAGAGCAAATCAATGTGTGATCATTGATCAGTCTTCGCCGCTGAACGCCATCAGCAGGTGGAGCAGGCTGACGAACAGGTTGTAGATGGCAACATACAGACCGACAGTTGCGATGATGTAGTTACGCTCACCACCGTTGATGATCCGGCTTGTCTCGAACAGGATCATGATGGAGGCGAAGATAGTGAAGCCGGCTGAGACTGCGAGGTGCAGTACCGAGCTTTCCATGATGAAAGCCAGAACCATGGCACCGATCAGCACGAACGCACCGGCAGTCAGGAAGCTGGACATGAAGCTGAAGTCCTTCTTCGTGATAAGTGCGGTGGCTGACAGGCCAACAAAGGCGACAGCAGTCAGTGTAAGCGCCTGCGCGACGATCTGGGAGGCGCCGGCAGCCACGATAGAGCCGATGATCGGGCCCAGGGTGTAGCCCATGAAGCCGGTCAGGGCGAACGTGGTCAGAATGCCCCAAGGGCTGTTCTTCAGCTTATAGGTTGCGAACAGCAGGCCGATGTAGCCAACGATTGTGATCAGGAATCCCGGGTGCGTGCCGTTCATGTTCAGGAAGGCCGTCAGCGCCGAGAAGGCCAGGGTCATGCCCAGCAACATGTAAGTGTTGCGCAACACGTTCATGGCATCTGCGCTGATGCCAGTGGTCGCGCGCTCAGTCTGGGGTGCGGAATAGCCCCCCTGATTATTGCGAACGCCGAATCGTCTGTCTTCCATTGTCATCTCCGTTGGTAAACTTCTGGTCACTGACACCACTATAATGTCACTACCGCAACTTTCAATCATTTACGACAGAAAAGCACGTAACAGATTCCATTAAAAGCTGTTAATGTTCAAAATTCCTGTCGACTTCATGCAGGGCGTTGACAGGGCAGGCAATTCCGGTATCATGCTCACCGCTGTCGCAATGACGGCGATGGAAAAACGGTGGGCTGGCAGAGTGGCTGAATGCAGCGGTCTTGAAAACCGCCGACGGTTAGTAGCCGTCCCGGGGTTCGAATCCCTGGCCCACCGCCATTTTTCCTCTTCCTTTACTCAATCAAGATGTGCTCCTCCCTGTAAATATCCTTATTTGGTTTTCGCCGTTCTTTGTCCATTATTAAAGCGACACCATCGGGAGAAGAGGTCACTATGTCAGAACCCCGCACCGCCAAAGAATCGAATACACTGTCACTGGAGCGAAGTGGCCGGAAATTCTCAGTCTCGGCCAACCGGGCCAAAGCGAACCATAAGGTCAGGTATGTCGAGACTGGAGGTGCTTCAGTGGATAGCGAAGAGTGCACCTTCTGTCAGTCGGTACCGGATGTCAGTGACGATGGCGAGCGCTGAACTAAAGGCTGAGTTATCTCCAGCTCAATGAATAACCGTCGGAGTGCCAGCAGCTTTCACTAAAAAAGCGGTGAAAAACAACCCGCTCGTTCTGTATATCCGCAACGTTGGCAAAACAGATTTCCAGCTCCTGTCCGGGCAGTCTCTGGGCCAGTTGTCCGGCATCCAGTGCGCCGAGGGTGCCCGGTTTCGGATACCCTCCAATCGTCTGGCAATCATTCAACAGAACAATGGGTTTGCCATCACCCGGAACCTGCACCGATCCCACAGCTATGCCTTCGGAAATGATTCCCGTCGGTACCCGCTCCAGTGCGGGGCCTTCGAGTCTGAACCCCATCCGGTCCGAATGGTTACTGACACGGTAAGTGCTGGTTGTCAGTCTCAACAGGTCGTCCTGGTTGAACTGTGAGTACTGGGCTGCTGGGACCAGTCGCAGGGTCATCCGGTCAGAGTAGTGGCCACGGAAACGTTCCGGGACCCGGCGAGGTTGATATCTGCTGGTAGCGTGTACGGGGGAGAGAATGTCTCCCTTCTGGATTGCCTCAATACCCTCAATCTGTTCACGCACGACAACGGAGCGCGAGCCAAACCAGGTTGCAGTATCAAAGCCTCCGGGAGTTGCAATATAGGTGATCCTTCCTGAGCGGGTGGGATCGACGGCGAATCTATCTCCCTGGGAAAGCTGAACAGTCTGCCAGCCATTCTGGGGCTGGCCATTAACACGGACGCGGGTTGCAGCACCCGCGACTGCAACGACCATGTCGGTTTCGGCCTCAGCTTCAAATCCTCCGAGTAATAATTCGACGCACGCGCTATTGGCGGGATTGTCCAGCAGCTTGTTGGCCCAGCTAAAGCTGTGAATGTCCAGCGCTCCACCCGCTGACAGACCGTGCCTGCGATACCCCCGCCGACCGGAATCCTGCACCGTGGCGCGGGCGCCAGGGTTGATAACGCGAAGCCCGCTCACAGCTCACCACCCAGTTCCAGAAACCGCTCCCGGGATACCGCGTGAAATCTCACGACATCGCCGACGTTGAGCAGAGACAGGTTGGTCGGATCAAATAGGGTAATCGGGCTGTTGCCAATCAGTTGCCAGCCGCCCGGGGAAGCCTTGGGGTAAACCGCGGTTTGCTGGTTGGCAATGCCCACGCTTCCGGCAGGCACCCGTGATCGAGGGGTGCCCTTTCGGGGAGTCGCTATAGCCGGGTCTACTTCGCCCATAAATGCGAAACCCGGGGCAAAGCCGATGGCATAAACGGTATAGGTCCGACGAGTATGGTGGTTAATGACGTCGTCAATACTGAGGTTGTTTTCCCTGGCAATCCACTCAAGATCTGGGCCGCTCTCCGGGCTGTAGTATACCGGGATGTCATGGCTGGTCTGATCGGTTGGGTCGGGGGAAGCGCTTTCGGGATCGGGTTCACGAGGCATCCCGAGGGACCTTGTCAGGTATGCCTCGACCCGGCGGAAATCGATCCGCACGGGGTCATAGATCACCAACAGCGTCGTGTAAGAAGGCACAAGGTCTACCAGCCAGTCGTTACGCTCCGCCTCTATTCGGTTACACAGCAGGGCAATACGGCGCGGGAGAGTATCGTTGATGGCGTCGGCAAAGGTAACCAGTACGCTGTCTTCTGAAACTGCCGAGATCTTCATTGCGCTGTCTGCAGGGCGTCTCGTATGGCGCGAACCGCTGACAGGGCACTGTCATTGTCCCCATGGACGCAAAGGCTGTCTGCGGGCAGATTGAGCCATTGTCCGTTGATGCTGGTAATTCCGCCCTGAGTGGCGAACGACAGTGCCTGATCGACGATGCGCTGTGGGTCATGATGAACCGCGCCTTGTTCTCTTCGGGACACCAGCTGCCCTTCATTATCGTAGGCGCGGTCTGCGAAGGCTTCCATCAGGAGGGGGACACCCACTTGTCCGGCCAGCTCCTGATGCTGACGGTAATGGAGGGTAGCCGGTATCATCAGCGGCAGATCGGAACGGTACGTCCGAACGGCTTCCATCACCGCCTGCAAAATGGTGGCATCCTTCATCATGTCATTGTTCAGGGCGCCGTGGGGCTTGACGTAACTCAGGGGTAGTCCCTCAGCTTTGCACAGACCCTCCAGGGCACCGAGTTGGTACAGCATCAGTGCCTGGATCTCCTCTGGCGAATGGGCAATGGAGCGTCGTCCAAAGCCGACCAGGTCATGGTAGGAAGGATGGGCGCCGACCTGTACCTGATAACGCGCTGCCAGGGCAACGGTCTGCCGGATCACCATGGGGTCTGCAGCGTGGAAGCCGCAGGCCACATTTGCCATATCGATGAGGGGCATGACGTGCTCATCCTGTCCCATACGCCATGCGCCGTAACTTTCACCGAGGTCACAGTTCAGTTTCATCGTTCATGCACCTTCAGAGCGTTCTGTCCGGGTACACTGCTTTCTTCTGTTGTTTTGCCAGGGTGTCCCGCTGCTGGAGTCCTTCGGGACTGTTATCCGGAATGGTCCAGCCCTTAAGGTTATCTTCTATCAAACTGACCAGCGCATCAATGTGCCCGGGAGACGCATTCAGGGCAGGAATATAGTTGAACCCCTTGCCACCCGATTCAATAAAGTACTCCCGGTTTTCTTCATTAATCTCTTCAATGGTCTCGAGGCAATCGGAGGAGAAGCCGGGGCAAAACACATCGATCGACTTGATGCCTTCTCCGGGCAGGGCCTTGAGGGTTTCATCGGTGTATGGCTTCAACCATTCCTCCTTGCCGAAGCGTGACTGGAAGGTTGTCAGGTAATCGTCTTCTCCAAGGCCCAGGCACTCAGCGAGCAATCGCGATGTCTTGTGGCATTCGCAATGGTATGGATCGCCTTTCTTTAAATACTTCAATGGAATGCCATGATAGGACAGAATCAGTTTTTCGTTTCGTCCATGGTGCTCCCAGTAGGCGCGGATGTGAGCCGCCATTGCTTCAATGTAAGGCGGGTAATCCGGATAGTGGGAGATGAAGCGCAGATCCGGCAGCCAGCGTCGGCCAGTAAAATCCTTTGCAATTGCGTCAAAGGTTGAAGCCGAGGTAGACGCCGAGTACTGGGGGTAGAGCGGAAGCACGACCAGTTTGCGAACCCCCTGATCCTGCATTTCATTCAGCACATTGGCGATGGAGGGGTTGCCATAGCGCATGGCAAAACCGACGACAACGCGATTGCCATACTTCTTAGCCAAGGCCTTCCGAATGCCTTCTGCCTGGTTTGCGGTATGTGTCAGCAGGGGTGATCCCTCAGGCTGCCATACACCGGCGTAGGCTTTAGCCGACTTCCGTGGCCGTATTCTGAGGATGATACCGTGCAGTATCAGCCACCAAATGGGGCGTGGAAGTTCCACCACCCGTGGGTCAGACAGGAATTCACCGAGGTAACGTCGAAGTGCGGAAGGAGTCGGAGCATCCGGCGTGCCTAGATTGGTGACCAGTACGCCAAGCTTCTCAGGTTGCCTGTGGTTAAAGTTCTCTATTCCTTTGTACTGCATCTGCTACTTCCTGGCTGGCGATTGGTGGCATGGGGGAAGTTCCGGTCCGCGTTAACTCTGCCGGGATGCCTGCTGTGCAAGCCTTGGGGCCAAGCCACCAATATCGTAACCGGCGTTGCGTGCCTTGGTGAAAATGACCTCAACGGGGGTGGCACGGGCTGCGCTCAGAGCCCATAGAACCGTGCAGCGGGTTCCTGAACGACAGAAGGCCAATACGGGGGCTTCGGCCTGTTGGATCATGGGGGCAAACCGATCCACATCCTGGTCGGTGATATTGCCGGATTCCACCGGCAGATACACCCAGTTGAGGCCATGCTCGCGGGCGGCGGCCTCGATTTCGGCCATAGGTGGCTGCCCCGGTTCCTCCTGGTCTGGACGGTTGGCAACGAGGGTCCTGAATCCCAGTCTGGCAATCTCCGCTACGTCTTCGACGGTGATTTGGGGAGCGACGGTTATCTGATCATCAATCTTTCTCAGGTCCATAATGCAAACAGGCCTTTGGGTGTGAATGGAAAGAGCCGCAATGATGACACAGCAGAACGGTTCTTTCAGAGCGGCAGGGTATTATTCTACCGGAAAATGTTTACCGGGTGCTGGGGCGACTGCTCTCAACCATTTCAAAGATCGCCATACCCGCAATCATTGATGCGACAAATGCCGCAGCTTTGATTTCACCCGCCCCCAGTGCAACCAGCCCTGGGCCCGGGCAGAAACCCGCAATGCCCCAGCCAGCGCCGAACATCAGGCTGCCAACCACCAGACGTGTATCAACTCGGTCGCTGGCAGGTAATTTCATGTGGAACCCGAGAAAACTGAGCGTTCTTTTCCGGGCAATTGCAAAAGCAAAAATCCCAACAAGGATCGCTCCTCCCATGACAAAGGCCAGGGACGGATCCCAAAGGCCAGCGATGTCGAGAAAACCGAGCACTTTCTCGGGATTTGCCATACCTGAAACCAGGAGGCCCAGACCGAATATCAGCCCTGAACCAAATGCTGCCAGTGAATACTTCATTTACTCAACCTCCGAATGCGTGTCGAATCAGGTAGACGGTCACGAAACCTGTACCCATGAAACACAGAGTGGCCACCAGTGAGCGCGGAGAGAGGCGAGAAAGGCCACATACGCCATGACCGCTGGTACATCCCGAACCGTAGCGAGTACCGATGCCGACCATTAGCCCGGCTATAACGATGGCGGGGAAACCGGCCTCGATCTGTATTGGGGGTAGTTCGGCCATCATGATCCAAGCGGCAGGCGCGCCAATCAATCCGATCATGAAGGCCGCGCGCCAGCCAATATCCCCGGATCGGGGCACAAGCAGTCCCCCAAGGATCCCGCTGATACCGGCGATTCGGCCGTTGAGAAGAATGAAACTGGCGGCTGCCAGCCCGATCAAGACACCGCCCAACAGGGCGGACCATGGAGTAAAGCTGTCCCACGCGATGTCGATCATTAAGCGCTCCTTATAAATGGGTTGGGGCCCATTATAAATGGTATATCGATAGAGGTAACAGGTATAAGCGAATGGCCAGGCAAAAAAAAGCCCGGCACTGGTGGCCGGGCAGAGGCGTGCGAGTAGTATCCATGAAAGACTTCCAGACAAACCGGCATCAGCAGGGACACCGGTATAGGGAAGTATTGACTATAATTTGTACACTTCAAGCGAGAGCGGCTTTACTTTGAAAACATTTTTTCATATTGAATGAGTGCTTATACTGCCGCCGGTCGTTGTGCGGGTTACAGGGGAGTACAATCCACTGAAATTCACCATCGCCTGTAATACAATAGTGCCACTATGCAGTTTTGAGCCCCGAGGTTGTTACATGTCCGATGAAGAAAACGAAAACAAGTCCCAGAATGATCCGCAACTGGCGGGCAAGATAAAAGATTCCGCGCGCCAGATCTGGCTGGCGGGCCTGGGGGCCTATACCAAGGCGGAAGAAGACGCCGGCCGGTTCTTTGAAAGGCTCGTCCAGGAGGGAGAGCAACTGGAGGACAAAACCCGCGGGGTGGTAGAGAAACAGATCAAGACGGTAGAAGATCGGGTGGGTGATGTTCGTGAACGTGCCACCGGCACGTGGGATAAGCTGGAACATATGTTCGACCAGCGGGTTTCCGGAGCGCTGCGGCGTTTGGGAATCCACCGCCGTGAGGAAATTGATGCTCTGGAGCATCGTATCGAAGCTCTTGAGGCTGAATTACGTCGCTTGCGTGGCGATATCGGGGATGATTCCGAAGAGTAGGTGAGATAGAAGAGCGTTAAAGGTAATCCTGGCTCATCAGGCATACCTGCTCTTTCTCTTCGGACCCGAGGTAGGGCAGCAATAACTGCATCATCTGGTAGACACCCCGGCCGGGGTCGACGGCACTCCGGTCATCCAGATGAGAAAGGCTGTCATAACTGCTCCAATAACAAGCGGTTAGCGTCAACTGCTCACAAAGAGAGGAAAGTTGGCTTTCGCTGATCTCCATCATTCCCTGACGCTGCAAGCTACCGCATATGGTGGCAAAGGCCGCTGTTTTCTTCTTCAGTATCCGCTTAAATCTGTTTTGCAGTTGGTCGTACCGGGACAGGACGTTGACCAGGTCCTGATACAGAAACCGGTACCGCGCGACCGTTTCAAATAGCAGGTGGAGAAAAAAGCTCTGTTGATCCAGGCTGATCTCCACGTCTTCCGGCACCGCCAGCAAGTCAATCATCTCGTCTTCATAACGATCAAACAGTTCTCCGACGATATCGCCCTTGCTTTTGAAGTGGTAGTACAGGTTACCGGGACTGATCTCCAGTTCGTCGGAGATCAGTAGGGTAGTGACGTTGGGCTCACCAACGCCATTAAACAGCATAAGGCTGGCGTCGAGTATTCGGTCGCGGGTTTTGATTTTTTTCATATCGCGGCCTGGTTGTGGATTAAAGGTCGAAGCGGGCCCAGATTGGGCAGTGGTCCGACGGTCGCTCCATGGCGCGGATGTCATAGGACACACCGGCCTCCCTGGCCTTGGGTAGCAGGCTGTCGCTGGCCATAATCAGGTCGATGCGCAGGCCCCGCTTGGGCTCCCGCTCAAATCCCCGGCTACGGTAGTCGAACCAGCTGAAGGTATCGGCTTCTTCCGGATGGAGATGGCGGAAGACGTCAGTGTAGCCACGGCTCTCGACCTGACCAAGCCATTCACGCTCTTCCGGAAGAAAAGAACATTTGCCAGTGCGCAGCCAGCGCTTGGCGTTATCAGCCCCGATACCAATATCTTTGTCGGTCGGTGAAATATTCATATCGCCCATGAGCACAACATGGCCGCCTTCCGCTTTCAAGTCATCCAGGTAACGCATCAGGTCACTGTAAAACTTTTCCTTGGCGGGGAACTTGACCGGATGATCCCGACTTTCACCCTGGGGGAAATAGCCGTTAATGACGGTAATTTTCTCGCCATTATGGGAGAACTGACCGGTTATCAGGCGGCGCTGCGCGTCCTCGCCATCCCAGGGATAACCTTTGATCACCCTGTCTGGTTCCTGACGCGACAGCAACGCAACCCCGTAATGGGTCTTCTGGCCATGGAAATGCACGTGATAGCCCAGTTCCCGAATGGCTTCAACCGGGAACTCCTCATCTCTCACCTTGGTTTCTTGAAGGCCGATGACCTCCGGGCTCAGGGTGTTTATCACTTCTTCCAACTGGTGCAGGCGGGTACGAATACTGTTGACGTTGAAGGAAACGAAGGTCATCGGTGAACACTCTCTGATTCGCTGGTTCTGTGGCACAGGCTTGACGCCGGAGTTTACCACAGCCGACCGGAGATTCCGCCTTGGCCGAGAGGACATGTTCAGCGAGTCAGTTCACAGTCCGGTTTCCGACTGACCTCATAGCGGATGTGGACGGTATAATTGCCGTCTTCAGATTCCCGGATATTACTTAAGCCGATGTAATCGGTGAGGGCACCCGATTCGTTATAACCCAGAATTATAGGGTCTACCAGGAAGCGCGCAATCATTCCGGAAGGTCTTATACGGACAACGTGGGCGGCATTTGTTCTGTCGGTTGATGCCGGCTCCATAACAAAGCCGTAATGTTCGCCACGGGTCGGGCCGAGAAAACGGAAGTCGACGGAGCGTCCCGCAACCACGGACTCCCAGTTGCGGCGTACGAAATTATCGAAGCCTGCATCCACGACGACGGAATCATTAAAGCTGACATTGAATGCTTCCGTTTTCCCTGAAGGGGTCTGCCAACGGATGGCGAGGGTATCGCCATCAGCCTGTTTCACGATGAGAGATTCGTCGAAGTCCGGCTGTTGGAAGGTCATCTCCGGGCGAAGCGGCGAGTGCTGGTAGTCCAGCTGCTTGGTGGCAAAGGTCCGTCCAGTGTCCGGCTTTCTGTAATCCACAGAATGTGTATTCGGTTGCCAGATACCACGGCTACAGATTCCGGCCACAGTATGATGTTCTTCATAGACGAGGGAACCGCTGTCGCTGGCCTTTCCAACGAACTGAAACGCCGGCTCAGCAGCAAATGCCCCGGTGGCCAGCAGCCAGGCGGCCATTGATATGGATTGGTGAGCCTTCATGACGCAAGCTCCGTGTACAGTGCGTTGCGAACCAGCAATAGCAGGGGGAACACCACCATCCACCCAAGAGCCAGTGCCACCAGAGACAGGTTCATCATCGGCAACTCCACCGCTCCGAGCTGGCTGGCCGACCAATAGGCGAACGGGCCGGCCATTGGTGCGAGCATCCAGGGCAGCCAGCGCTTTCGGCTAACCCATTGCAGGGAATGGCACAGGGTTGTCATGAATATGGCCCAGATTGCGACCAGCCAGACGGGCGTGAGCACCACTTCGCCGCCGCTTCCGGCAAGTACACCAGTGTGAAACCAGATGCCATCGAGGACACCGCCAACCACTGTACCCAAGCCAATGAACTGGGCTTCAAGCCACCGGTGCTGACTGACCAGGACAAAATGCGCAACCAATAAAAGCGCTACGACGCCAGCCGCCGGCAGGCCTGGATACAGCACGCACACCAGCCAGCCGGTCTGAAACAACAGGAAGTTCAGGATGTTGCGAGCTGTTCCGGAGCGGATCATAGGCTCAGAATGTTGTCCCGTTTGTTGCCCGGCTTTGCCAGGAGCAGTTGCGACACACCAATCGCACGCTCGCTGAAACCAGCCTCACAATAGGCAAAGTAGAAGTGCCACAGCCGGCGGAATGCCTGGTCGTACCCCATCGCATCAAGAGTCTTGCTGTTAGCCATAAACCTGGCGCACCAGTCCTGCAGGGTGCGGGCATAGTGAAAACCAATGTCCTCGGCATGAGTCAGCACCAGATCGCTGCCTTTGCGAACAGATTCGAGAATGGCTCCGAATGACGGAATGAAACTACCGGGAAAAATATACCGCTGAATAAAATCAACATTACGTAAGGCGCGCTGATAACGCTGTTCCGGCATGTTGATGGCCTGAATCAGTGCCAGGCCGTCGGGTTTGAGCAGGCCACTGATCTGGCTCAGGTAACTATCAAGGAACTGCGGCCCTACGGCTTCGATCATCTCGATGGATACCAGTTTGTCGAACTGGCCATCCAGGTCCCGATAATCATCGAACAACAGCGTAACGCGGTCGGTGAGGCCTTCCTCGGCGACCCGTTGTTTCGCCAAAGCCAACTGTTCTTCCGATATGGTGGTCGTGGTCACGCGACAGCCGTAGTGCTTGGCAGCATGAATGGCAAATCCGCCCCAGCCTGTGCCAATCTCGATGACATTATCACCGGGTTGCAGATCCAGTTTGCGGCAGATGGTATCCAGTTTGTACACGGCTGCGTTGTCGAGGGTGCTTTCCCGGCTTGGATAGATGGCCGAGGAATACATCATGGTCGGGTCCAGGAACGTTTCAAACAGGTCGTTGCCGAGATCGTAATGGGCGCTGATGTTCTTCCGGGAGCCGGTTTTGCTGTTCCGGTTCAACCAGTGCAAACTCTTCAATGCGGGCTTGGTGATCCAGCTGAAGCGATCTTCGAATGCATTCATCCGGTCCACGTTACGGGTAAAAAAGCGGAGCAGGGCGACCAGATCCGGCGATTCCCAGTCCCCGGTGACCCAGGACTCGGCAGCCCCCACGCTCCCACCGGTGAGAAGATCGCGCCAGGTACTGTGGTGGTGGATAATCAACTCTGCGGGAACATGGTTGGTGTTACCGTCACCGAAGACGAGGTCGTCACAATCCCGTTCTCGTACCTTCAGGATGCCGTCCTTCAGCAACGCTAATTGCTGGCAAACCAGGCGTTTGGCAACGCGGCTGGTGACCGGAGCGGACGTACTGCCGACGCCGGTTTCCAGTGAGGTATTCAGGTTCTCCATGAGCTCACCTTTCCACTTGTCTTGTCAGTGTTGTTTGTTTCGGTCACATCAAGCCCGCTGTCACTGCTACCCAGCCGAAAAGAGGTATCAGATTCCCGCAACTTGGCCGGGTGGGTGTAAAAAGGCGCACCCTTGAGCTTTATTTTCAGGGCATGCCAATAAATGCCCGCAGCGACTTTAAGGGCTTCAAGAGGGAATTGCCGCAGGCTCTTGTGTAGTTGTTTACGTGTGAGTGGGGTGCGTTGGACTACCAGAGTGGCATCAAACTGTTTGCGACCTTCCTCGAGCACGTTCATGTGTATCCGCAATTCGGGCCCACGGAAGCTAAAGGTCCATTGGTAGTGCTGGTCCATGCCATTGAAAGGCGACACATGAAATCGTTTGCTGAACCCAAACCGTTCAGAACGCCAACCCGCCTGGCTGACGTCACCGCCGGTTGATTCCAGGCAATACATATGGCGTTCATGCCAGGGCGTGTTGGTGATCTGGGCAAGAATGACCTTTGGGACCGCGCCTGTTTCAGGTTGATCTCCGCGGGCATAACAGAAATAGAAGCTGACCGGGTTGAATACATATCCCAGGTAGCGGGGGTGGGTAATCAGCTCCACAGGGCCGTCTGGTCGCCATCCTGTCGCGGTCTCAACCTGATTTCTCACCGCACCTGACAGATCCCCGGACTCAGGATCAAAATAATCTTTACGATGCAGCGACAGCCAATTGAAACGCTCCAGGGAAAATAGCTTACTGACCCGGGTAACACGCTCCCATTCGTCCAGGTTGAGAGCCAGCATCCCGGTGTTGTAACAAAACTCATGACCGACCGGGCTTTTACGGCGATGGCGAATACTGCCTTCAAGCCACTGACTGGACAGCGGGTGAACCGTGGGGTTGGCAGCGTGAGTAGCCATACCTAGAGCTCCACCCCAAAGGCCTCAGTGACGCGAAGGGCGCTGCGTACCCCGTCTTCGTGGAATCCATTGAACCAGTAGGCCCCACAAAAATGGCTGCGGTTGCGGTTTCCGATCTCTTCATAACGGTTCTGCGCAGCCACCGCGTCAAGCGTGAAGACCGGATGGGCGTATTCAAAACGTTTGATAACGCGCTCTTCGGCAATATCCCCGCTACGGTTCAAGGTGACACAGAAGGTTTCCGGTGCATCGTGGAAATTCTGCAGGATGTTCATGTTATAGGTGACTGAAACCGGCTCAGTTCTGTGCTCTGGCATGTAATAGTTCCAGGCAGCCCAGGCCCGCCGGTTTGATGGCAGTACCGAACTGTCGGTATGCAGTACCACGTCGTTGCGCTGGTAGGCGATAGCCCCGAGGACGCTGCGTTCTTCATCTGTCGGGTCGGACAGCATGGCCAGCGCCTGGTCGCTGTGACAGGCGAAGATCACCTGATCGAATTCGTGTTCTTCACCGCAGGTTGTGAGTAGAACCTTATCTGGAAGACGAGTAACGGAGGTAACCGGGCTGTTCAGGTGTGTCCGTTCCCCGAGTCTGTCCATCATTTTTTTCACGTACTGCGCAGAACCTCCCGAAATGACACGCCAGGTCGGACGGTCATCAACTGACAACATGCCGTGATTGTTGAAAAACTGCAGGAAAAAGCGAATCGGGAAACTTTCCAGCACGACTTCCGGAGCGGACCAGATGGCAGCGCCCATGGGTACGATGTAGTGATTACGGAAATAGCGGGAGTACCGGTTACGATTCAGGTACTCGCCAAGCGTCTCTTCATCGGTAATGTCACCGGATTCCAGATCTACACGGGTTTCCTTGTTGAACCGGAGAATTTCACGGACCATCTTCAGGAATGGCAGATTCAGAAGATTTCTGCGTTGGGCAAACAGGGTGGTTAGGCTGGTTCCGTTGTACTGAAGTCCATTTGCGTGGCAGTCCACACTGAAACTCATATCACTGACCTCAGACGCCACACCCAGGCGATCCATCAGCTTGATGAAATTGGGGTAGGTCCAGTCGTTGAAAACGATAAAGCCGGTGTTTACCGGCCACGCCCGTCCTCCGGCCTGAACCCTTTCGGTGTTGGTATGGCCACCGGCATAGTCACCGGCTTCAAAAAGCTGAACGTCATGGTGTTCAGACAACAGCCAGGCAGCAGTAAGGCCGGAAACTCCGGCGCCAATGACAGCAATGCGCTGACGAGGTTCGTTCATCTGGGCACTTCCTGTTAATGATCACTTTGCCGGGCCATGGCCGCGGACATTCGGTCAATGATTGCGCGGGGCAGGGCGCCGAGAAGGCGCAGTGTCCACGTAAAGCGTTTGGGAAAGGCGATGTCATGCCGCCCGCCGGCCAGCCCTTTCACGATTCGCTGGGCGGCGTCCTCGGCGGTCACCAGAAATGGCATGGGGAAATCATTGCGATCGGTCAGCGGTGTTTTTACGAATCCGGGTGAAACCACCACAACATCGATGCCCTCGGCAGCCAGGTCGGCTCTGAGTGAATAGGCGAAATAGCTAAGAGCAGCCTTCGACGCGCCATAGCCCTCGGCGCGCCCGAACGGGAACCACCAGGCCGAGGAACTTACGATAACCAGTGTCGCCGGCTGGCCGTTTGCTCGGCTCCGGCGAAGAGCGGGGAGGGCGATATCCAGACAGCGTGCGGTACCAACCATGTTAGTTTGAAGGTTGTTGGCGATAACATCGCTTTTGTAATCTCGTACGTCCAAGTATTCACAAGTGCCCGCGTTAAGGATCGCCATGTTCAGGTCGCCATGAGCTTCCAGCTTCGGTGCTATGGTCCCGAGCTGCTGACGATCCGTGGTGTCTGCGGGAGCAACTATCACTTGGTCGTGTGACGCGGATTGGATCGCTTCCAGAGGTTCACTGCGGCGCCCGGTCAGAACCAGCCGGTGGCCGTGCTTGAGAAGTGCCCGGGATACCGCCTCACCAATGCCGGATCCGGCACCGGTGATCCAGATATTGTAGGGGGTCTCGAGTCTCCTGCTCATGCCGCGTGCTTCCTGATCGAGCGAATAACCCGGCCCACGAGGGGAAGGTGCTCGTATAATAACTGCCCGGCGTCGAAGTAGTCCCTGTGATGGGTTACCTTGCCGCTATATATAACCAGATTGCTCATGCCATCGACGTGGATTTCCCGCCCCCGACGAATGCGTTTATGACGCAGCCGCATCACCCAGGGTATGGCCACTTTTCCCCCTGCGATGACGGGCTCTCCGAAATCAAACTGGCAGGACATGACGTTGGCGTATGCATCTGCGAAGTATCGGGTCAGGTGATCCAGTCCGGATACCGAGCACAATGGATCCTGAAACTTTACTGTTTCACTGTACACCGACGCGAGTTGGTCCAGGTTGCCGGCGTCGAGAGAATTGAATAGCTCCCGAAAGTGTTCAAGTGTGGCCTGAACGGAGGAGTTCCGTGTGCCAACTTCAATAGCTGGGGCGGTGCTCACGATTGCTTCCTCTTTTTTTGCTCATCAAGATTTCGGGTTTCTTCCTGAATGTGCTGTGGAATCCGGTTCAGATCCCAGACGATGCCGAGCTTCGAAAGAATCCAGAGCCCGTACCAGGTGACATCGATTTCATACCAACGAAAACCCTGTCGGACTGACTGGGGCCACCGATGATGATTGTTGTGCCAGCCCTCACCAAGAGTGATCAGGGCGAGCCAAAAATTGTTACGACTGTCGTCGGGGGTATCGAAGCGACGCTTACCCCAGACATGCGAGAGCGAGTTAATCGAAACGGTGGCGTGGAACAACGCGACCGTTGAAATAAAGAACCCCCACACCAGGAGCTGAAAACCGTTGGTGCCAAGGCCGGGAGCCCAGGCAGCGAGGGCTTCCCCGAGGCCATAGATGGAAACGGCCGCTGCTGCAGGTACCAGGGAGTCGAAGCGATTGACGAAACGTAGTTCCGGGTATTTCAGCCAGTCCTTAACTCGTCTCTCGTCCATGGAAAATCCCGCGTCACAAGTAAACCACCCGGCATGAGACCACCAGAACCCTCCATGATGAGGCGAATGCAGGTCTTCTTCCTTATCAGAATGCTGGTGATGGTGACGGTGATGCGCCGCCCACCAGAGAGGACCGCGTTGGGCGGCGCTGGCTCCCAGGATGGCAAAGACCAATTGCGCCGGACGACTGGTCTTGAACGTTTTGTGAGCAAAATAGCGGTGGTAAAAACCTGTTATGGCAAACATCCGCAGGATGAAAAAGCCGAAGGCAAACACCAGAGCGAATCCGCTGAACCCGGTAAAAAAGGCAAGCAGGCACGCCAGGTGCAATGCGATAAATGGGATAACTCGCACAACGTTGAATGATCGTGATGTGGAGTCGATGTGATCCGAACCTGCGGAAGAATCGAACCATCTCAGAATGTTTGTTAGCCAGTATTGTGCTCGGGTCATACCCAGACTGCCCTTGTTTCGTGTGTAGCTGTTACTGTTTAAAGCTCAGAAAACTGTAAGTTGAAATGCTTGTTCTGAAATACGTTCAAACACCCGTTTTTGGATGCATCACTAATGTCGAATTACCAGAATAACCAGTGCACTGATATACGCCGTGTCGCGGTAGTTGGTTCAGGTTTGGCCGGCTTGTCTGCTGCAATTTTGCTAAAGCAGCAAAACTACAGCGTTACCGTGTTCGAGAAAAGCCGCGGTCCCGGTGGTCGCTTGGCGGCCAAACGGGTCACCGGCGGGTCTGTGGACATGGGCGCGCAGTACTTCACGATCCGTAATCCGGAGTTCCGGGTCTTTCTTGAAAAGAATGCCGGAAATGAATGTTTTGGCCCATGGCAGGGGCGCCTTGGTTTCCAGCAACCGGATGGGTGTTGGCAGCCCTTTCCCGATGAGGCGCGGTTTGTGGGCATCCCAAGGATGACAGCGATCAGCCGTGCGCTGTCGTCGAATATAGATCTCCAGCAGGAAGTGCGCATCGAGACAATGGCCCGAAAGGACAATGAGTGGTTCCTGACTGATGCGTCCTCACGGCGGTACGGGCCTTTCGACCAGGTGGTTGTCACTGCGCCTCCTGCTCAGGCTCGCGATCTGCTGGCCGACAGTCACCTGATGGACCTGGCTTCTACCCTGGATGAACCTGTATCCGCCATACAGCCCTGCTGGGCATTGGCGGTTCATTTTGAGTCGGCTTCAGACGTGGAATTCGAAGGTATGCGCCCGCACAACGACATACTATCCTGGATCGCCAATAATTCCAGCAAGCCTGGCCGGGAGGGCCAGGGTCAATGGTGGGTACTCCACGCGACGTCGCAATGGTCTGCGGAGCACGTGGAAACATCCACGGATAGAGTGACTGACACTATGCTCAGCGCTTTTCGGGAGATCACCGGTAGTACCGCTCTGCCTGACGAGACCACTGCCCACCGTTGGCTGTATGCGCGGTCCGAAGGAGACGGGCGCTCTGGTTGCCTGTGGTTTCCTGAGGAGGGCATAGGCCTCGCAGGTGACTGGCTTTCCGGTGGGCGAGTGGAGGGCGCCTTTGATAGTGCCCGCGCGCTGGTGACGACCATGACCCGATAATCGGAGAGCCCTTGAGTTGTGTCGTTACCTTTATTTCGTCACATCCGGTTGAAGATAAAAATGGGTAATGGTGTCGTCGCTGAATTTGCTGAAGAACGCGCTGACCTCCGTTATCTTGCGTAGTGAGCGCTTCCGGTTGATGGGCGCACGGACCAACACCTTTATGCCGTTGAAGTTATCCTGGATGTTGGAGAATCGGGCACGCATGGAGCAGGTGACCACCCGTGCAGGAACCAGGTTCAGCTCTTTCGCCAGCCACTGGCTGTGTTTCTCAATATTCTGGGCCGTCAGGTCTTCCCGGGTGTCGAGGTGGTTAAGCTTAATCCTGTCGACAATGCACCGGGAGAAGCTGTTGGGGTGCTGGCGGGCCACCTTGCGGAATGCCTCCCAGAAAAAGTTGTCCGTCAACTCAGCAAAATACCGCATGTTGCTGAGGCAGGTATCGACCCACTCAAAACTCTCCGGATCCTCCAGTACCTCGTTGATCGCCTCCCGCAGCAGCCAGTCGAATCCGAGAGCTGTCTTGTGGGCGTAGACCTTGCGGTACATCTGATGGCGACTGTATACAAAATCCTCCAGCGCCCCGAGCCCTTTCTGGGTGATGGCCAGTCCCAGCCAGGGCTCCGACACATCCCACCCGAACCGCAGGTTGCTGAGCAGGTGGTCCAGGTTAAATCCCCCGATAGTCACCGACGAATGGAAGCCGTCCCTGAGCATGTAGTCTGCCCGGTCGGCGTCAATCTCTCCGGACACGATGGAAGAGAGCAAGTCCATCACCAGGCGGGGTATGTCGGCATGACTGAGGGCACCTGAATGGGCCTCGTCACCGGCGATGAAGGCCCAGAAGGTGCGGGCATGATTGCAGAACGCCTCGCTGGGTTGCACATCGGTGGTTTCCATAATGCCGATTACGTCCCGGGCATCCAGCCCGGCGACCTGGATGTCGATGTCAGCCAATACCTCATGGGCTACCCGGACGGAGTAATGTTCATGCTCGAGCTCCCCGGGTTGGCTACTGTGATAGGCGGAGTAGTCCACGCCTTCCCAAAGGTCTTCGAATCGGTCAGGGCGGGACATGAGGTCATGGATACGGCGTGCCTGAGTAAACTGGTGAGAAAAGCTGGAGTGCCCACTGTCGTGTAGCAGACAGCCAAGACGAATGGTCTTGGCCAGGTAATCAATGGCGTCCAGCTGGCTCAGGCTGAGATCGGTTTTTTCGCTCAGCTGTTTTTCCCGGAGGTAGGCATCTATCATCGAACGGAACATGCGGGTGCCAACATGCATGACACCAATACTGTGCAGGAACCGGGAATGAGTCGCCCCGGGGAACACAAGGCTGAGAATGTCGTTCTGGCAAATATTGCGCAGACGTTGGAACAGGGGATGATCAATAACACGGATTTCATGGCGATAGAGTGGAATGCCACCATGAACCGGGTCCATGATCAGCTTGTCATAAGCTCCGAGAAGATCGTTTACGGCGCGCCTCATTACCTGATTTCTCCCAAAATCATCAAACTTGCCTTGTTATATCACAGGGTCGTGCCAGAATAGGCGTTAAGTACCCGATTTATCCTTTACCAATGGTAGTTTAGGGCAGAAGCCATGACCTCGCGCACCGAGCGCATACTAATCATTGACGCCGATGAAAAGGCACGCACCGAACTGAGCCGGCATCTTGAAGCGCGGGGCTTCTATGTGACCGGGTGCCGGAATATCAGCACAGCGGCCGAGATGTTTGCGCAGACGATCCCGGACGTTATCTTCGCGGACGTAATGCCGGCAGAGATCCGTGAACTGGTGTCCCGGCTGGAAGACCTGGAAACCTTCACACCGATTGTGGCCTGTTCCAATACTGAGGATTCGGTGGCGGTAGTAGACGCCCTCCGGGCCGGTGCGGCCGACTTTTTCCTGAAAAACTGCTCCGATGACAAGGCCGCGCTGGACGATGTCATCGGCAAGCTATTTGACCGGGTGCGGATTAACCGTCTGAACCAACTGTATCGTCAGGAACTGGAAGAAGCGAACCGGGATCTGCGTAACGGTATTGCGGAATTGCGGGCGGATCAGCGCGCAGGGCGCAAGGTACAGCTGAAGATGTTGCCGGACAATGACCAGCAACTGGTTGACCTCAGTGTCTCTCACCTGATCAAACCATCCCTTTATTTGAGCGGAGACTTCCTGGACTATTTCCGCATATCGGCAGATAAAGTGCTCGTCTATATCGCTGACGTCTCCGGTCATGGCGCCAGTTCGGCGTTTGTCACGGTATTGCTGAAAAATCTGACTAATCGACTTCAGCGCAATCTCCGGCGTGGATCCAGTGATGACATCCTGTATCCCGATCGTTTCCTGGAGCGGATCAATTCCGAACTATTGGATACCGGGCTCGGTAAACACGTAACCGTATTTGTTGGCATAATCTCCGTTAATGAGCGTAAATTGAATTATGCGGTAGGCGCCCATTTCCCAATGCCGATCCTGTCTTTCGATGGCGGTGAGACGGCTTTCCTGGAGGGGAGTGGATTACCCGTGGGGCTGTTCGAGTCGCCGGAATGGGAGGTGTACGAAGTGCCACTTGAGAAACCCTTCCGGCTCATTCTGTTTTCGGATGGTATTCTGGAGGTCATCCCGGCAAAAAGCCTGGATGAAAAGGAGCGGACACTACTTGAACTCGTGTCGGGAGGCCGTCACACTATCGCATCTCTGAACCAGGCTCTGAATCTTGACGCGATTACAGAGTTGCCGGACGATATCGCGATCGTTTCGGTTACCGATACGGCACCCGGTTCAGAAAACACGTCGTCGAATTAGTGGCAGTGTAAATATGGCTGGTTACAAGATCCTGCAAGCCGAAAATCAGGGTATTTACCTCCTGAAGTTTATTGGGGAAATCCGTCTGAACCTCTGTTCGACGCTGGATAATCTGGTTGAGTCCATCACCCAGGACCCTGATTTCAAAACAGTGGTGATTGATCTTACCGAATGCGAGATCATCGATAGCACCACTCTGGGGCTGCTGGCAAAGATCGCCATGGCGGCTCAAAAGCGGAGCCATTTCCTGCCTACACTGGTTTCCACCAACCCTGACATTACCCGAATCATCACTTCCATGGGGTTCGACAAGATTTTCATCATTGTTCGTGAGCCCGCATCCCGGATTGAAGAGCTTGAGGAAATTCCCGTACTGCGTGCCAGTGAACAACAGGTTCGCGACAAGGTACTGGACGCCCATCGCGTCCTGATGGGGCTGAACAGCCGCAATAGGGAAGAGTTCAAGAATCTGGTTCGCGCCCTGGAATGTGAAGAACTCGGCTGATCACGGCCACGTCTCTTGTGAGCATGGCGGCCGCGACCTCATCTGATCCAATAAAAGAACGGACGAACTATGCCTGATCAAAAAGACCCGCAAACAACAGGGGCGTACTCCACTGGCCGTGATGTGGCCGTATTGGGTGGTGGCAGCTTTGGTACCGCCATGAGCAAGGTATTGGCGGACAACGGCCACACCGTGCATTTCTGGATGCGAGACGAAACCCAGGTTGAAGAAATCCGCGATACCGGTGTTAACAGTCGTTACATGCCGGGCATCAAGCTGGAAGGCGACGTACAGCCAACCACGGACCTGGCAAAAGCCGTCGGCAAGGCCGAGGTGGTCTTTCTTGCCATTCCGAGCAAGGCATTCCGGGCTGTTATCAGGGAACACAGCAAGGATTTTGCGGACGACCAGATCGTTATCAGTCTCACCAAGGGTATTGAAGAGATCGGCTTCAAGTTAATGAGTGAGATTCTCCAGGAAGAGATTCCGCGTTGCCGTACCGGGGTCCTGAGTGGTCCCAACCTGGCCGGAGAAATCGTTAACAAGGATCTGACAGCAACCGTTATCGCTGCAAAGGATCCAGAGGTGCGCCGCGCCGTTCAGGATCTTCTTGGATGCGAGTACTTCCGTGTCTATGCCAATGTGGATGTCTACGGGGTAGAACTGGCCGGTGCCCTCAAGAATATCTATGCCATCGTTTCCGGCCTCGCTGCCGCCCTCGATCTTGGTGAGAACGCCAAAGCCATGCTGATTACCCGCGGACTGGCAGAAATGAGTCGGTTTGCGGTCAGCCTGGGTGCCAACCCGATGACCTTCATGGGGCTGGCGGGTGTCGGCGACCTGGTTGTGACCTGCACCTCCTCGAGGAGCCGGAACTATCGTGTCGGCTATGCGGTCGGTAAGGGTAAGAAGCTTGACGACGCGGTAGCGGAACTGGGGCAGGTCGCCGAAGGTATTTACACGCTCAAGCTGGTGAAGGAAAAGTCGGAAGCGATAGGCATCTATATGCCCCTGGTACGGGGGTTGTACGAAATTTTGTACGATGGCGCTTCAATCAGCGCGGTCATTAACAGCCTGATGATGTCGGTCCAGAATTCCGATGTGGAATTCATTCTGCCCCGGACCATTAGCCAATAACCCATGACAGCCGGAGGTGGCCCGTGCATCTGATCGTCATGCGTCATGGTGAAGCCGGGTGGCACACTATCGACCAGGAACGCGAACTGACTGAGGTGGGGCGTGCCTCAGTTGCCTCCGTGGCGGCGGACATTGCCGAATCTCCCTGGCGCCCGGAGACAATCTGGTGTAGCCCGCTGGTTCGGGCCAGGCAGACGGCGGCCATCATGTCCGAAATCATCAATTGTCCGGTGATTGAAAAGGACTTCATTACGCCGGACGACGACCCTGGGCGCTGCCTGGATGAATTGCTGGAGGTGACAACATCGCCGCTGATGTTGGTGTCCCACATGCCGTTCGTTGGCGCCTTATCGACCCTGCTGGTGGATGGTCACCGTCGTGGTATCCCGTTTATGACCTCCCAGGCAATCCTTCTGGAAATGCCGGTAGTAGGGCCAGGGTGCGCGGATATCAGGGCCCAGTTCCTACCCTGATTCAGACCAGTCCAAGTTAAAGAGAGTGCCTGATACCTATATGTACAATTTTCCAATTGATTATGTAGAACCCGTCTTTCGCCCCCCAAGCGAAGCGAAATCCCTGATCCTGCCGGTCACCAATGGCTGCTCCTGGAATAAATGCACTTTCTGCGAGATGTACACTCAGCCCCAGAAGAAGTTCCGGGCCAGGAAGCCAGAGGAAGTTCGGGCGGATATTGAAAAGGCAGCAAGAAGCCTTGGTGGGGTTCGCCGAGTGTTCCTGGCGGACGGGGACGCCATGGTATTGCCCACACGCCGGTTGCTGGAAATCCTGGCGGACCTGAAAGCCGCGTTTCCTGACCTTCAGCGGGTATCCAGCTATTGTCTGCCCAGGAATCTCGCCAAAAAGACTGTCGAAGAGCTGACACAGCTGCGAGAGGCGGGGCTGAAAATTTTGTACGTGGGCATGGAGTCTGGTGACGACGAGATTTTGCGCCGGGTGAACAAGGGCGAAACCGGTGAGTCTACCCGTTCCGCGCTCCTGAAAATCGGTGAGGCGGGGCTGACCAGCTCCGTCATGGTCCTTAACGGACTCGGGGGCGAGGTTCTCTCGGAGCAGCACGCGATCAACACTGCGCAATTGTGCAATGACACCCAACCAGATTACCTGTCCACGCTGGTCGTGAGCTTCCCGCAAGGTGAAGAGCGTTTCCGGACCGGTTTTGGCGAGGATTTCGTGCCCTTGGATCAGGATGGCCTGTTCCGCGAGATCCGGCTGTTCCTTGAGCATCTCGAGCTGGATCGAACCATATTCCGAAGTGACCATGCCTCCAATTACCTGGTGTTGAAAGGCACTCTGGGGCGTGACAAGCAACGGCTGCTGGATGAAGTGAACCTGGCAATAACCAGCCCCGGCGCGGCGGCCCTGCGTCCGGAGTGGATGAGAGGGCTTTAAAGTATGGCGCATAATCCGGAAAGCATAGCGAAACAGGTTGAACAGTCAGGCGAATCCGGCAAGGGCCTGCCGCCTCTGGAGAAGTGGCATCCGGAGCTGTCCGGGGACATCGATATCCGAATCACCCGGGATGGGCAGTGGATTTATAAAGGTGAGCCCCTGGCAAGGGAAGCCATTGTTCGACTGTTCTCAACCATTCTTCGCCGCGAGGACGATGGAAACTATTACCTGGTGACTCCGGTTGAGAAGTGGCGCGTCCAGGTCGACGATGCGCCCTTGTTGGCCCATTCCCTGGAAGTGAAGGGGCAGGGATCTGACCAGATGCTGTACCTGACCACTAATGTGGGTGAAACCCTTGCGGTTGGAAACGAGCACCCCCTCACTGTCGGGCACTATCCCGACAGTGACGAACCGCGCCCGGTGGTTATGGTACGGCACGGCCTGGAGGCGAGGCTGGTCACTGCCGCCTATTACGATCTGGCGGAGCACGTCATCGAGACCAAGGGAGATGACGGTACACTGGTTCTGGGCGTCTGCAGTGACGGAAATTTTTATGAAATCGGGCAGGGGAGTTGAAAACACTGACATTGCCCCAAATAACTGACGGTAGAAAAGGCAGTCCGACACTTGTTAAACTGTATTTTCGATCTTGTTACCGAGCCTGGCTCTCTAACGAGGCCCGGTGGTCGTTAGTCCCTCTGTGCAGTCTGGCTGTTCATGAATACTTACGATTACCCAAATTCAATTAAACAGTCATTGCGACACGCAAGGAGATCACATGGCCCAACCTCGTGTTGTCACCATCCATTACACACTCACTAATGACCAGGGCGAGCAGCTAGACTCTTCCCGTGTAGAAGGTCGTGAGCCTCTGTCTTATGTGGAAGGTGCACAGAACATTATCGGCGGACTGGAGAGTGCGCTGAACGAAAAGAACGCCGGTGACCAGGCTAAAGTTACTGTCGAGCCCGGTGAAGGCTACGGTGAAGTTAACGAAGAACTGATCCAGCCGGTTCCCCGTTCTGCATTTGAAGGCGTTGATACTATCGAGCCGGGCATGCAGTTCCAGGCACAGACTCCGGGCGGCCCTCAGGTTGTTCGTGTAGTTGAAGTTGGCGACGAGACCGTCACCATTGATGCCAACCATCCGCTGGCAGGCGAAACCCTACACTTCGACGTCGAAGTCGTAGAGACTCGCGAAGCGACCGAAGAAGAGCAAGAGCACGGTCACGTGCACTAAGCTTTTCCGAAGCGCTATCGAAAAACGGCTCCTTGTGAGCCGTTTTTTTATGTCTGGAAAATGTGTCGGATTACGGCTTTGCCTAATCCGACCTACGGGGGATTAACGTGACCTTGTGCCAATGTAGGTCGGATTGGGCGCAGCCGTAATCCGACATCTAAAAATCCGACACCCCAAACAAAAAACGACCCATAACGGGCCGTTTTTTGTACCGGAAGCCGAACTTACATGTTCGGATAGTTGGGGCCACCGCCCCCTTCCGGAGTCACCCAGTTTATGTTCTGGGCAGGATCCTTGATATCACAGGTCTTGCAGTGAACACAGTTCTGGGCGTTGATCTGGAACTTCTTGCCGCTGCCGTCTTCGGCTTCAACCACCTCGTATACACCGGCCGGGCAGTATCGCTGCGCGGGCTCGTTGTACTTGGGCAGGTTGTCCTTCAGCGGGATGTCCGGATCGGTCAGCTTCAGATGAACCGGCTGATCTTCCTCGTGGTTGGTGTTTGAAATGAACACCGAGGACAGCTTGTCGAAGGTCAGGGTGTTATCCGGTTTCGGATAATCGATCTTCTTGCACTCGGCCGCCGGCTTCAGGGTGGCGTAATCCGGGATGGTATCGTGCAGGGTGAACGGCAGGCTGCGACGCAGAATGTTCTGCTCGAAGAAGGCGATGCCGCCGCCTACGATATTGCCGAACTTGTGCATGGCCGGGCCAAAGTTACGCTCGTCATACAGCTCCTTGTAGAGCCAGCTGTCCTTGAAGCGATCGGCAAAGCTGGTGATCTCCTCACCGGACTTACCTTCCTTCAATGCTTCGAATACCGCTTCCGCGCCCAGAAGGCCAGATTTCATGGCAGTGTGGGAGCCCTTGATCTTGGAGAAGTTAAGGGTACCGGCATCACAGCCCAGCAGCAGGCCACCCGGGAAACTCATCTTCGGCAGCGAGTTGAAGCCACCCTTGGTGATGGCGCGGGCACCGTAGGAAACACGCTTGCCGCCTTCCAGGAACTTGCTGATTTCAGGGTGCAGCTTGAGGCGCTGGAACTCGTCGAACGGACTTAGGTGCGGGTTGCTGTAGGACAGGTCGGTGATCAGGCCGACATAGACCTGGCCGTTTTCCAGGTGGTACAGGAAAGAGCCGCCTGTGGAACCGCTTTCGTTCAGAGGCCACCCCGTGGAGTGTACGACCAGACCTGGCTCGTGTTTGGCTGGATCGATGTCCCACAGTTCCTTGATGCCAATGCCGTAGTGCTGAGGATCCTTACCTTCGTCCAGCTTGAAGTCATTGATCAGGCGCTTGCCCAGGTGACCGCGACAGCCTTCGGTGAACAGGGTGTACTTGGCGCGAAGCTCCATGCCCGGCATGTAGCCGTCTTTTTCGCTGCCGTCACGGGCCACGCCCATATCGCCAGTGATGATGCCTTTTACCTGGCCATCTTCAATGATGGTCTCGGAAGCGGCAAAGCCCGGGTAAACTTCCACACCCAGGCCTTCAGCCTGCTCGGCCAGCCAGCGGCAAAGGTTGCCCAGGCTGATGATGTAATTGCCGTGGTTGTGCATGTTCTTGGGCACAAAGGCATTCGGGATTTTGGTGGCCTTTTCCTGATCCTTCAGCAGGAAAATGTCATCCCGGGTGACCGGGGTGTTCAGCGGCGCGCCTTTCTCTTTCCAGTCAGGGAAGAGTTCGTTCAACGATGTAGGCTCAAATACAGTTCCGGCCAGGATATGAGCGCCGATTTCGGAGCCCTTTTCAACGACACAGACCGTCAGTTCCTCTCCAGCTTCCTGCGCCAGTTGCATGACCCGGCATGCTGCCGAAAGGCCAGCGGGCCCACCGCCGACGATAAGAACATCAAATTCCATCGATTCGCGTTCCACGTTGGTCTCCTCATTACTTCTATAATGGATATTATGTGCCCGCAGGCGGATAATTCAGGGGCGTTATCATACCGGTAAAAGTCCGTATAGACGACTCCCCAAAGTCGAATAGCCCGACTTGATAAGTCATTTGACAACCCCAAGGGTAGCGCATATCGAAAATCAAACAAACGTTTGTTTGAAATCGGAGCGGTCCTTTGGCATTGTTAGCAAAGATGCTAAATATGTGTTCTGAGTCATTTTTTAGTATCGTCTCACAGCTTGACTGAGTCAATACAGGCTCAATTGGCTGTGAAAACGGGCGTGGCGTGTCGAACGGGGCTATTGACCCCGTGCACCTTTGCCTGCAGTATAAGTCCGCCGTGACAGCGGGCCCCGCGTGAGGCAGCTGTTTGTAACGTTCGGTCTGAAGCCCCATAATTCCGGCCTCACATCGAAACGACAGGAATCGAGAAACACTCCGTTTTCCACAAACGTGGAGCCGTGTTTTGGGAGTGTTTCTGATTGCGAGTCATTAAACCCATCGTAGAAGAACGAGGAATCTATGAAGGTTCTGGTCGCTGTAAAACGAGTTATCGACTACAACGTAAAGGTGCGCGTCAAGCCGGACAACACCGGCGTTGATCTCGCCAACGTCAAGATGGCAATGAACCCATTCTGCGAAATCGCTGTTGAAGAAGCGGTTCGTCTGAAAGAGAAGGGTGTTGCCAGTGAAATCGTGGTGGTATCCATCGGCCCGAAGGCCGCCCAGGAGCAAATCCGTACTGCTCTGGCTCTGGGTGCTGACCGTGGTATCCACATCGAAACAGACGAAGAGGTTCAGTCTCTCGAAGCGGCCAAGCTGCTCAAGTCTGTGGTTGAGAAGGAAGAGCCGAAGCTGGTCATCCTGGGCAAACAGTCCATCGACTCCGACAACAACCAGACAGGCCAGATGCTGGCTGCACTGACCGGCATGGGTCAGGGCACATTTGCGTCTGAAGTGGCTGTCGACGGCGAGAAGGTCAACGTCACCCGTGAAATCGACGGCGGTCTGATGACCGTGGCGCTGGACCTGCCGGCCGTGGTCACCACCGACCTGCGTCTGAACGAGCCGCGTTACGCTTCCCTGCCGAACATCATGAAGGCCAAGAAGAAGCCGCTCGAGTCCATGAGCCCGGCCGATCTGGGTGTCGACATTGCCAATCGTCTGTCCACCCTGAAAGTGGAAGCTCCGGCCGCCCGTCAGGCGGGTGTGAAGGTAGCTGACGTTGCTGAGCTGGTCGATAAACTGAAGAACGAAGCGAAGGTGATCTAAATGAGCATCCTTGTAATTGCTGAACACGACAACAGCAGCCTGAAGCAGGCGACCCTCAACGTAGTCGCCACTGCCAAGGCTATTGGCGGTGACATCGACGTACTGGTGGCCGGCGAGAACTGTGGCGCTGTAGCAGAAGCCGCGGCCAAGGCCGAAGGCGTGAACAAGGTTCTGGTCGCCGACAACGCGGCGTATGGCCACTTCCTGGCGGAAAACCTGGGTGAGCTGGTCGCCGAAGTAGGTAAGGGCTACAGCCACATCCTGGCCGCTGCTGGTACCACCGGTAAGGACTTCATGCCGCGCGTTGCTGCGCTGCTGGACGTGGCTCAGGTCTCTGACATCATCCGTGTCGAGTCCGAAGACACCTTCGTTCGTCCGATCTACGCCGGTAACGCCATCGCTACTGTGAAGGCGAGCGATGCCATCAAGGTGATCACCGTACGTCCGACAGCGTTTGATCCGGTTGCAGCCGAAGGCGGCTCCGCTGCTGTTGAGCAGCTGGACGCGGTGAAAGACGCCGGCCTGTCCACCTTCGTCAACGAAGAACTGGCCAAGTCCGACCGTCCGGACCTCGGCAGTGCCGGTATCGTGGTTTCCGGTGGCCGTGGCATGCAAAACGGTGACAACTTCAAGATGCTGGAGCAGGTTGCCGATCTGCTTGGCGCCGCCGTGGGTGCATCCCGCGCCGCTGTTGATGCCGGCTTCGTACCGAACGACATGCAGGTTGGTCAGACTGGTAAGATCGTAGCTCCGCAGCTCTACATCGCGGTGGGTATCTCCGGTGCCATCCAGCACCTGGCCGGTATGTCCGACTCCAAAGTGATCGTTGCGATCAACAAGGACGAGGAAGCGCCGATCTTCCAGGTTGCCGATTACGGCCTGGTCGCGGACCTGTTCGAAGCGGTTCCGCAGCTTGAGGAAGAGTTGAAGAAAGTTCTGTAACTTTCTGAGAGCTCAGAAAAAAGGCACCTACGGGTGCCTTTTTTTATGCTTTCTTGAAATGATCCGTTTTTCCGCTTTGCCGATGATCAGCGTATCCGCCAATATATGCAGCGCCCGGTTAGTGGTACGTACACCGTGATAAATCTGCTGGCTGGTCTGGTCATGGGTTTCCCGAGCCTTTCGGGCGGTTTGACGGAACTGGTCATCCCGTGAGAAGTGATCAATCAGACCAAACGTGGTGGAAGAAATGGCCTTGTGGACCTTCTCCACGGCAGTGGCGCCGCCGGTAACGGTCTCTTCCAGCAGCTTCGCACGGTTACGCACCTCCAACAGGTCCATCCGGCTTTTCTGGATAGCACTGTTCGCCGCAATGCGATGTGAATTAATCACTCGCAGACGGCGACGGCTGTCGAGCAGTTGCCAGTATGTATAGGCCAGTCCTGCGGTGCTTGCTGTCAAAAGGGTAGCAGAGGCAATCAACGTAGACATAGGTTACCTCAATCAGCGATATTCAATGTGCATCTGCACGTCGATTTCACGTTCATCCAGTTCCCGTTCCAACTCCTTCATCACTTCCTGGTACACCATTTTTCGTACCATGACAGGCAGGTGATCGGCCAGAACCCGGGCCGAACGGGATTCCCGTTTGGCAACAGAAATCGGATCTACAACCCGCAACGTAAGGATCAGTTCGGGATCCCGATCCGGCTCTGTGATGTCGTCACTTTCCATCATCTGGGAAATGACTTTACGCTGCTCGCAGACTTGCCAGAACAGGAAGGCACTGAAGATGGCAAGCAACAGGCTCAGAATCAGTAACAGTGTCACCAAGGTTGACCTCCGGGACGTGTGTGATTTTCATTGTGTTTCCTGCAGTGTGCCGGATACATTGTGACAAACGATTGGCCGTGCCGACGGTCCATTTCAGGAGAATTTACATGGTTTGGTTCAAGGCATTTGTAAGTGGCTTTCTTGCAACCCTGATTTTCCACCAGGGGCTGTTCGCTTTGTTCTATCTGGGTGGCCTGCTGCCAATGGCACCGTTCAATATGACGCCGGTACCGCCTTTTGGGGTGCCCGCGGTGGTATCCCTCGCCTTTTTCGGAGGGCTCTGGGGTATTGTGCTTTGGGCCCTTTTGGGGCGTCTGGCCGGGGTGAAATTCTGGCTGGGTCATGTCATTGTGGGTGCGATCGGCCCAACTGCAGTTGCCATGCTGGTCGTATTTCCCACCAAAGACCTCGACGTAACTGCCCAGACCTGGGTGGGCGGGCTTTTGCTGAACGGTTTCTGGGGCCTGGGTGTGGCGATATTTATGCATTTTCTCCAACGCAATAAAGGATGAGCAATGACGACATCAACGGACACAACCTATGACCTGGTGGTTTTCGGGGCAACCAGTTTTGTAGGTCAGATACTCACACGGTATTTGTTCGAGGCCTACGGAGTGGGTAAAACGGTTTCCTGGGCCATTGCGGGCCGCTCTGAGAGCAAGCTCGGTAAACTCAAGGAAGAGTTAGGGGGAAGCGCCGGGGAACTGCCAGTTATCATTGCAGACGCTGCGGATGAGGCTGACTTGAAGGCCATGTGTGACCAGACGCGAGTCATAATCTCCACTGTTGGCCCATACGCCTTGTATGGAGAGCCTCTGGTGCAGGCCTGTGTCCGCACAGGCACAGATTACTGTGACCTCACCGGTGAAGTGCAATGGATTCGCAAAATGGTGGAACGCTATGAGGATGAGGCAAAATCCTCCGGAGCACGCATCGTTCATTGCTGCGGGTTTGACTCGATTCCATCGGATATGGGGGTGTGGTTCCTGCAACAGCAGGCAGAGCAGACCTTTGGCGCTCCCTGCCGCGACGTGAGGATGCGGGTGAAGGCTGCAAAAGGGGAGTTCTCCGGCGGGACAGTGGCATCCATGATCAATATTGCCCGGGAAGCGGCTTCCGATCCAAAACTGAGAAAAGAACTGGCAAATCCGTTTTCCATCTGTCCTCCGGATCATCGTTCCCAGGCTCGTCAGCCCAGCCTGAAAACGGCGGAATATGATAAATACTTTGGTGTCTGGCTGGCGCCGTTTGTGATGGGAGCCATTAACACCCGCGTAGTGCATCGCTCCAACGCGTTGCAGCAAGCCCGTTACGGCAAGGAATTTACCTACGATGAAGCCATGATGACTGGTCGAGGCATGAAAGGGCGCCTGGCTGCCTACGGCATTACCGGTGGGCTGGGGGCGTTCTTCACGGCATCGGCCCTGAAGCCGACACGCTGGCTTGTGGAGAAGTTCGTCCCTGCACCTGGAGAAGGACCAAGCCCCGAAGCCCAGCAGAAGGGCTTCTTTGATCTGCGTTTCATAGGTAAAACCGAAGACGGACGTACCCTGATAACCAAAGTCACCGGCGATCGCGATCCAGGCTACGGTTCCACCGGAAAGATGCTGGGGGAAGCAGGTATGTGTCTGGCGTTTGATGTGCCCGCCGAGCAACCGGGCGGTTTCTGGACCCCGGCTTCGTTGCTGGATGGCAAGCTGATGGACCGGTTAACAAGTAAGGCTGGACTGGCCTTTGAGCTGGTTGAAACTCGCTAACGGTTCAGGTGAATCACGCGGTCGGTGCCTGGAAGGGCATCCGGCCCGTGAGCCAGGCTGATCACGGTTTTCCCCGCCAGAAGCGAATCCATTCGTTTCGCAATTCGCGTCCGGGTTCCGGCATCCAGGCCGGTAAACGGTTCGTCCAGTATCACCACCGGCGCAGGGTTCAATAGCGCCCGTGCCAATGCTACACGCCGCGCCTCACCACCCGATAATCGGCTTCCTGAACTGCCGAGCCAGGTATCAAGCTCTTCAGTTTCTGTGGCAAAACGATCTGCCAGTTCCACCACCTCGAGGATGCGCCAAAGTTCGGTCTCGCTGGCGTTTGGCGAACCTATCAGAATATTCGCTCTCAGAGTATCCTCGAACAGCACGGTTCTCTGAGTGAGATAGATTCGATCTTTCCTGGCCAGCTTGCCTTGGGCCGGGGGCAGAAGACCGGCGAACACATCAGCCAGGGAGGACTTTCCGCTACCGGAATGGCCAACAATACCGACCCGTTCGCCACGCTTGACCTCAAGATTGAAATGCGTAAACAACGGTGCGTGGCCCACATGTTTTACGGACAGGTTGGTTGCGAGTAGATCGGTGTTTGCAGGTAAATCCAGGGAGTCGGTATTTGCTGTTGATTGGTCTCCCTGACAGTCCCGGTTCAGGCGAGTAGCTGAAGCCTCTGTCGCCCCCAGCTTGCCAAACGCATCGGGCAGCATGGCATAGATTTCCGCGAGGCCGAGCAGGGTAATGGGCAACAATACCAGCACCGGCCCGGACACCATCCCGGCACGGAACAGGGCAAAGCCCGCCCATAGTGCCAGAACCGCTGAGAGATTAATCAGAAGGTGAGAGCCCGCCAGGTGCCAGCCTGCCCGGGTATCCGCCTGCGCCTGTTCAGACGTTGCCTGATGTGCCTGACGCATCAGCCACGCTGCATGCTTGCCGGTTCTACCAGCCGCCGTCAGCTCGGCAAAGCCTTCGATGTGTTCAATCACCGCAGTCCGCAATGATTCCTGGCGGTCGCTCTGTCTCGCCGCGAGATGCCTTGTCTTCAGATATGTACCGATCGTGGCAATAAGAAATGCGGCCAGCAATACAAGCCCCACCAAAATTGCTGTCCGGATATCAAACAGGGCTGCGGTCAAAATCACAACGAGGACGGTAACGAGCGCGGCAAGCGCTGTCGGGGCGATTAAGCGGAGGTACAGGGTATCCAGCGCGTCGACATCGCTGGTGAGGCGGGAAAGCCACTGGGCTCCGGTAAGCGCCTGCCTGTGGCTGCGGCTGGCCGAGGCCAACCTCTGAAACAGTGCCACCCGGATGTCTGTAAGTAATCGCAGAACCGTATCGTGATTGTATACCCGTTCAAGATACCGGAAGACCGTACGTGAGACTGCAAAGAAACGGATAGCACCACCGGGCACATAGAGATTGATGGTCGCGGCGACGCCAGCGGCTAACAGCATCCCGACCAGTGCAGTTTCGGTAATAAACCAGCCGGAAACCGCCAGTAACCCAATACCGGAGAGCAAAGTCGCCAGGATCAGAGCGCCTCCCACCACCAGCCTTCCAGGACGCTTGAAAATAAGCTCCAGCCAGGGTTTGAGATCACGCATTGCGAACCTCCCCACCGGACACCAGCAGTACCCGATTGGCCAGCGCAAGCAGAGCCTGATGGTGGGTTGAGAAGATCAGCGTCTTTCCGGCGACGGCGAGCTTATGAAGCGCCTCCAGGACAAACACCTCGCTATCGCTGTCCAGACCAGCGGTGGGCTCGTCCAGAAGGATCAGGTCGTAATCCGCCAAAAAGATACGCGCCAGGCTAAGGCGGCGGGCCTGCCCGCCGGATAGACCCTGGCCGTCTTCGGACACGGGACTGTTAATTCCCTCTTGGCGGCTGTCCAGCAGTGAGCCAAGGCCAACATTGCGCAAGGCCGTGTCGATGGCGATGTCTGAGGCATCCGGTGTAGTCAGGCGTAGGTTGTCCGCCCAGGTTCCATGAACCAGAAAGCCTTTTTGCCCCAGCCAGCCAAAATGGAAACTCCCCGGTGGCTGAGCGAATAATTGAATTCTGCCGCTATCTGGCGACATGAAACCGGCCAGCAGATGCAAAAGAGTGGATTTGCCGCCGCCAGAGGGACCGGTAAGGGCAATCACTTCACCTTTGGCGATCACCAGCGAAATGTCCTTGAGAACATCCTTGTTCGTCCTGAACGCTACGGATACTGAGTTCATTTCAATAACGTCACGCGCGTTGCCGGCGTCGGCAGTTTCGGCAAGCCGTCGATGACTATCCACCGGCGTCGTCAATCGTTGCAGGATTTCCGCGCCGGCACCCAGTGCGGCCGCGCGATCATGGTAGTGCTGAGAGAGCGTTCGCAACGGCTGGAAAAACTCCGGTGCCAGCAACAGAATCAATAGGCCGGAATACAGGGTCAGTTCCTCTGAAGGGCCGTAAGTAATGTAACCCAGCAAGCCAAAGCCGATATAAATGGCAATGACAGCAATTGCCACAGACGCAAAAAACTCCAGTACAGCCGACGAGAGGAACGCTACCCTCAGGGTCTTCATGGTGATACGCCGGTAATGGTCCGAGCGTTTACGGATAAGCTCGGTGGCGTCGGCCGTCTGGCCAAAGAGCTGCAGCGTTGTCAGCCCCCGGACCTTATCCAGAAACTGCCCCGACAGCCGGCTGATGGTCTCGAAATGCTGCTGGTTCAGCTTTTCCGCACCCATGCCCACCAGCGCCATGAATAGCGGTATTAACGGCGCTGACAGCACCAGAAACACCCCGGCCAACCAGTCCAGCCAGAACACCAGCACCAGGATCATCAACGGCACCACAACCGACAGCATCATCTGCGGGAGAAACCGGGCAAAGTAACCATGCAGGGCCTCAACATGGTCTATCCATTCCCGCGCCAGGGTCCCGGCTGACGACTGCCCCAGGGCAACCGGTCCAGTCGCCTGCCAGTGCTTGTGAATCTGGCGGCGGGCATCACGGCGGACCTGTTCACTGCAACGGGCGGCAAGCCGGGTCTGGAAACCCTGAGCAATGGCGCGAAGAATGATCGCGAGGATCAGCCAGACGAAAAGGGGGGAGAGCTCCGTAACCGGCACTTCGTCGATGACGCCCAGATGGATAATCCGAGCGAGAAAGAGCATCTGCAGAATGGTGGCTATGCCTCCAACTATGCCCGCAGCAATCGTACTGCGGATCCACAGACGGTTGCCACGAGCCAGTTCAGACAGCCATCGCCTGACGGCCTGCTGGCTGGTAGGTGAGTTTATGTCACCCGTATCAGCCACTTAGTGATAGCCCTCGCCGGCGCGAACCTTGCCTCGGAACACCCAGTAAGTCCAGGCGGTATAGACCAGCACAATGGGAATCACGAACAGCAGCCCCAGCAGCAGGAACAATTGGGATTCATAGGCGGAAGCCGCGTCCCAGAGGGTGTACTCTGGCGGCACCACATACGGCCAGCGACTGACGATCAGACCCAGGTACGTAAAGATAAACAAGCCCATGGTCGCGACGAATGGCATACCCTCAAAGCGGTTGCGAACCGAACGGAAAATCTGGAAGGCGCAGAGCAATGTCAGCACCGGCAGCACCCAGATAACGGACAGATTGGAGAACCAGCGTTCCCACACCAGGTCATCCACGAACGGCGTCCAGACGCTGATAATCCCGAATACCACCAGCACGCCGGCCAATAAGGGCAGGGTGATCTTGTAGGCCCACTCCTGCAGCCGCCCTTCGGTTTTCATGATCAGCCAGGTGGAGCCCAGCAGGGCGTAGCCGGCGAGCATACCCAGGCCTGTAAGCACGGTGAAAGGCGTGAGCCAGTCCAGGGCACCCCCGACGTAGACCCCATCAGCCGTTTCAAAGCCCTGAATATAGGCGCCAACCACCGCGCCCTGAGCAAACGATGCAACTGTAGAGCCGCCCGCAAAGGCCCAGTTCCACAGATAGCGGGACGTACGGGCTTTGAAGCGGAACTCGAAGGCCACGCCACGGAAGATCAGGCCGGCCAGGAGCAGGAACACGCCGATATAGAGCGCAGGCAGGAAGATCGAATACACCATCGGAAACGCCGCCAACAGACCGGCGCCACCCAGAACCAGCCAGGTTTCGTTACCGTCCCATACCGGTGCGACCGAGTTCATCATAGTGTCCCGGCTTTCCTCATTGGGCGCGAAGGGGAAGAGAATGCCGACCCCGAGATCGAAGCCGTCCATCAGCACATACATAATGATGCCGAAACCGATAATGAATGCCCATATCAGGGGCAGATCAAAAAGTTCCATAATCAGTGACCTCCCTGATTGGCTGGGTTGCTTGGCGTGTCATCGCCGTATTCAAACGGTACATGCGTGGCGGAAAATGGCCGTGCCGGTCGTTCCGCTTCGTGCTCGTCTTCGTCGTGCCGGTCTTCCAGCCCCACGTACAGCACCCGCATCAGGTAATAAACGCCGGCGGAGAACACCAGGCCGTACACCACGATATAGCCAATGAGTGTAAACAGTGCCATACCACCGGTCAGAGAGGGCGTGACCGACTCAGCCTGAGTCATCATGCCCTGTACCAGCCAGGGCGCACGGCCTACCTCGGTTACGAACCAGCCGGTGAGCACCGCAAAGAACGGCGCAATACTCATCAAACGCAGACCTTGCAGGTACCAGCCGGTACGCCAGTATCGGCCACCGGAGCGCAGCACCAGGCCGGTCACGGCAAACAGAATCATCAGCATGCCAAGGCCGACCATGATCCGGAAAGACCAGAATACAATGGCAACTGGAGGCTGTTCCTCAATCGCCACCTCATTCAGTCCCGGCACCTCGCCGTCCCACTCATGGGTAAGAATGAAGCTGGCCAGACTGGGAATCGCGATCTCGAACCGGTTGGTCTGGTTCTCCTGATCGGGAATCGCGAACAACAGCAGCGGCACATTCCGGGAAGTCTCCCAGTTACCCTCCATCGCAGCGACCTTCATGGGCTGGTGTTCCAGGGTGTTCAGGCCGTGGAAATCACCGACCACAGCCTGGGCCGGCGCAATGAACAACAGCAGCCACAGGCACATGGACAGTGCTTTTCGGTTCGCCTCGACCTCGCGCCCCTTGAGCAGGTACCAGGCACTCACGCCTGCCACCACAAATCCGCCAGTGAGGAAGGAGGCCAGTGCCATATGAAGGAACCGGTAGGGGAAGGACGGGTTGAATATCGCCTCACTCCAGGAGGTTACATAGAACACGCCATCACGGAGCTCAGTTCCGGCCGGCGTTTGCATCCAGCTGTTGGCTGACAGTATCCAGAACGACGAAATGAACGTTCCGGTGGCTACCATGACAGCGGCGAACAAGTGAACCCCCGCTGGTACCTTGTCGCGGCCAAACAACAATACGCCCAGGAAGGCAGCTTCCAGGAAGAAGGCGGTGACCACCTCATAACTCAGAATCGGACCGAGATAGTTAGCCGATGCCTGGGCGAAGTTGCTCCAGTTGGTCCCGAATTGGAATGACATCACAATACCGGACACCACGCCCATACCGAAGACAACAGCGAAGACCTTTGTCCAGAATGCCGAGAGCTTTTCCCAGATTGGATTTCGGGTTTTGAACGCAAGGCCTTCCAATACGGCAATGAAGGACGCAAGCCCGATGGTGAACACCGGGAAAATGGCGTGAAATGACACCACGAATGCGAACTGAATTCGCGATAGGATAAGAGGATCTAGTTCCATGGGAACCCTCCGGTAACGAGCACATCACAACAAACGGGCCAGCGAACCCGTTCAGCCGCTGCCTTATTTCATTGTGTTATATTGTTATTACCGGCAGATAATCATTATGTTACTAAATATAACGACAACCGCGATAGGGCAGATTGTCGCATCCTTGACATGAAACAAGTATGGGGAAGCCTATGAGCTTTTACGAGAACCGCATACTGCCACACATCATAGACCGCGCCTGCTCAATGGGCCAGGTCATGAAGTTGCGCAGCCAGGTAGTGCCCCGCGCCAAAGGCCGGGTGCTGGAAGTCGGCATGGGTTCTGCCATTAACCTGGAATTCTACAACCCGGACAATGTCAGTCTGGTCTACGGACTGGAACCCTCAGAGGGGATGAGACGCAAAGCTCTGCCAAATCTTGCTCGTTCCCCCGTTCAAGTCGAATGGTTGGACCTTCCGGGCGAGAGAATCCCTCTGGACGACCACTCCGTGGATACGGTATTGCTCACATTTACTTTGTGTACCATCCCTGACTGGCAGGCCGCGCTTCAGCAAATGTGGCGTGTACTGAAGCCTGGTGGTGAACTGCTGTTTCTGGAGCATGGCGAATCTCCCCACGACAGCACACGAAAATGGCAACATCGAATCACGCCCGGATGGAAAAAGCTTGCGGGCGGATGCCACCTGAACCGCCACATCGCCGACCTGATCCGACACGCAGGCTTTGAAATCCTGGAACTGGAAAACCTCTACATACCCAAAGCACCCAGGATAGCCGGATACATATACAAGGGCAGAGCGGTCAAACCGGCAGAAGCCTGATTCGCTGTTGAAGACGGTGAGGGCAGATTCCGGATTGCGTTAACTTACGCGGCCTTATACAATTCTGCCCCTCAAAACCTCCCTCCGATGCCCGGATGGTGAAATTGGTAGACACAAGAGACTTAAAATCTCTCGGCCCTCGGGCCGTGCCGGTTCGATTCCGGCTCCGGGCACCATAAAAACCAACGACCTACGAACCTTTACTTCTCTAGCCTGTTGCCTTTACTTTTTGTTCAGGCCTTCGTAAACAGATGCTTGGGCAATAATCTGCCAATGCGACGACCGCATGATGGCGGGCGTCAGAATCCAAGGAGAAATAAAGTTGACTGCTCGAATAGGGAAGGGATGGACCACCCGCGCCGTTACCCGGGGCGTCAGTGGCTATATCAGCACCAATCTGCTCCGACGAGAAGTTAGGGAAAAGATCGAGTTCACAACCATAGTCTGGTTCGAATCGCTCGAAGCGATAAAGCGTTTCGTCGGTCCAAATTTTGAGCAAGCTGTGGTTCCAGTTCGCTCTCTCCATAGCCCATGCTAACTTTTCCATCCCGTGACCCAGCTGAGGCATACCGCAGCGCTACTCCGCTCGAACTCCTTTTCGATCTGGCCGCGGTGGTTGCCATTGGCGCCGCTGCGCAGGGCCTGGCTGCTCTGATTGCCGATGGCCGCAGCGTCGATGGTTTTCTGGGCTTTGTGCTGAGCTTTTTCATGGTGTGGTGGGCGTGGATGAACTACACATGGTTTGCCTCCGCTTATGACGATGGCTCGACTGCGTTTCGCGCGCTGAGCATGGCGATGATGTTCGGGGCGTTGATGTTGGCGGCCGGCGTTGATGCCGTCTTCGCCCGGGAGCCAATTTGGCTGGCGCTTCTGGGCTTTGTGGTCATGCGGCTGGGGCTCGTGGCGCTGTGGCTGGGCGCGGCACGCGGCGACCCAGCCCGGCGCGTGACGGCGCTGCGCTATGCCGGCGGGGTTGTGGCCATGCAGTTTTACTGGATTGGGTTGATTGCTCTGGTATCGCCTGCGTTGTGGCTGTATCTGCCGTTGTTCGCCCTGGGCGCGTGTGGGGAACTGGCGGTGCCGGCGATCGCGGAACGCGCGGGGGCCACGCCCTGGAATCGGCAGCATATTGTGGCACGTTACGGGCGCCTGAACCTGATCGTGCTGGGGCAGGCTTTCCTTGCTGTGGTGACGGCAATTGAGCTGACACCGGGCTCGGTGTTTCCGGAAGGTGAAGGGCTATGGCGAGCCCTGCTTTTCGCCGTCATCGCCTTTTCGTTATGGAGCCTTTATTTCACGGGCGGCGGACATCTTCGCAGCGGCTCGTTGCGGCAGGCGTTGCTCTGGGGCTATGGGCATATCGTGGTCTTCGGCGCCGGGGCGGCGGTTGGCGCGGGCATGCAGGCTGTACTGTTCAGTGAGGACGGCGAGGCCGGGAGTCGAATGGTGGCAGTGGCCGTGGCCATATACTGCGCGATGCTCTGGTTGATCCGCGACCGCTACTGCCTGGATGGACCAGCGCGCTGGAGCCTGCTGGTTGCGGCGTTACTCGTTGCCGGGCTAGGGGCGGTTGCGTCCCTGGGGTTGGCTGTGACGGCGCTGATACTTGCCGCCACGGTGGTGGTCCGGCCCCTGCCGCGATAGAGCGATGGGGTTGGCCGGCGTATAATCCGCCGCCAGGACAATTTGAAACAGGGTAAGCGTATGGCACTGAACGATCTTCTCTGGCGGCGACCGCAGCATTACATGGATGTCGATGACGCCCACGACCACGTGCACTGGGTGGAGCTGTTCTTCGACCTGATCCATGTTGTGACCATCTTCATTTTGGGGAATTACCTCTCCCATCATCTGGATTGGCAGGGATTCTGGGTGTTCACCGGGCTGTTCCTGGCGATTTTTTACGCCTGGGCGGATAGTTCGGTCTACAACTCGCTGTATATCTCCACGGACATGCCGCATCGTGTTGCGATGGCGCTGCAGATCGTGACGATGATGGTCATCGCGGCGTCGATTCCAGACGTGGGCGGTGAAGGGTGGATGTATTTCGCGCTGGGCTACGCGCTGAATCGGGCACTGACGGCCTATCTGTATTGGCGGGCGCGTTGTGCCGACGCCGCAGCTAATACGCTGGCACAGGAACAGGGGCGGAATTTCTTCGTGCTGGCCGGGTTGTTTGCCCTGTCGGCTTTTCTGCCTAAACCGCTCGCCTACTGGGTCTTTGGCGCTGGCGTGGCAGCAATCCAGCTGCAGTACATGCTGCCGCGCGTGGGTACGCTGCGTTTCGAACGCTTCGTCCCGCGACTCGGCCATATCTCTGAACGCTTCGGCTTGCTGATGTTGATTCTGCTCGGGGAGGGCTTCTTTAAACTGGTTCTGACCCTGGCCGACAAGGGCATCTACAAGGTCGGCGCGGGTACGCTCTTTAATGTGGCCATGGGCGGTCTGTCCCTCTTCGCTCTGGCATGGGTTTATTTCGACAGCGCCGGCAATGCGAAGCCGAAGAGCCGTGACAATGGCGTGCTGCTGGGATACTGGCTGGCCCATATCGCGATCCTCTGGAGCGCGGTGACGATTGGTGTTGCGCTGGCCGGCGAAGTCTATGTCGGCCTGTGGGAGCCTTATCCGGCCGGCTACGGCGCGCTCGGCTCGGTGGGCCTCGCCGTTTTTCTCGCTGCACTGTGGACCTTGCAGCGGATCGTCGCCGATGGTGACACCACCTGTCGCTACCATAGCACCGGTGTGAGGATGTTCGGCATTGTCATGGCGATGGTTGTGCTGGCCATTCATCCTTTCGTGCCGTCCATTGCCGGCAATGCGCTATGGGGGCTGGCGCTGTTTTCTCAGATTGGTGTGCCGATTGTTCAGGCTGCAAGGGATACGGGTCAGTTTAAGAAAATGGTGTAATGGAACCTGGAGACAACCGTATGGAGACAGCGTGAAGTATTTTGCGTACGGATCAAATATGTCGCTCCTCAGATTGAAACGGAGGGTTCCGAGTGCTGAGCGAATAGGTATGTTCACGCTGGTCGAACATTCTCTCCGGTTCCATAAGTGGAGTAAGAAAGACGGATCTGCAAAATGCGACGCGCTGTTCACCGGACATCCCGATGACTGTGTCATTGGTGCACTGTTTGAAATACCGGATTGCGAGAAAGGCCCGCTCGACAAAGCTGAGGGATTGGGCTTCGGCTATGAGGAAAAGCGGGTTACGGTAACGGATGCTCAGGGGAATTCCCTTGAAGCTTTTACATACTACGCAACGACAACAGATCCATCGTTGCTGCCTTACTCCTGGTATTTACATCACGTCATACAAGGCGCGAAAGAAACAGGGGTTCCTGCTGACTACCTGGATGCCATCTCAGCCACAAAAGCCCAGGAAGATCCTGATCGGGAAAGAGATGCAAGGGAGCGAGCGATATACAGGTGACCAACGCAAACAGAGCGACGGCTCTCCGGCCTATCGGGGCACCCTGGCACCTTTTCAGCTTTAAAAAATGGGTTCGCCTGTCGCTTTGACCGCATAAAACAGGCAGTCACTCTTCGCAATAACGGGGTTGGTGGTAATCATAAAGGCTTTGATGGCCTGGGCGGGGTAGATCTGCCCATCCTTGACCCGAAGAACCTGCTCCATGTTCTCGGTCCGGTTGTGGCTGATCGCTGTGAGGATGGCAAGGCCTTTCTTTCCAATCCATCCGAGAGGCTCATCGGGAGAAACAATCCCGAAATTGCGGTGTTCGATGTCTGGCGGGAACGTGAGGTCAGCATGCCCGCTGGGCTCAAGGCGGTATTCTATGGTCGCTTCGGGCGCCAGTTCCACCCGAATAGGGTTTCGCAGCACGGCAACACTCCACTCCGCTTTTTCCAGCGACAACACGTCGGATCTTGAGGCATACCGAACGAGTCCTTCGTAAGCCAGTTGATGAGCGTGATCATCCTGGGCGCCACCACACTCGATGGTTACCGTGGGTACCTCCTGTTCCGAATATTCCATCAGTGCACCCAGACGAAGATCCGTCATGATGAGGCGATCCGTGTAGAGTGAGGTTAGCGCCTGATGTGCGGCATCATTGGTGATGCTCACAGCGAACGCCGGGCCTGTGCCTGAGGTATTGTGAACATCCAGAAGGCATTCAGGTTGCGCCTTGCGAAGCTCTGCCAGCATGGCTTTTGCGATGGCACCTTCCTCTCCCTCGAATGGTTCTTTGAAACACCGGTTGAGGTCGCGTCCTTCGGGCAGCTGTCGAGATGAAAACGCCGGTGGAATCTTTGCGGGGTAAACACCTCCGAGCAGAAACAGCATGTTGACCTCGGGCGTGGGTTGCTCCAGTAGCCACCGGTGAAGCGCAAACAGACCCGAAGGCTCATTGCCGTGAAGAAGTGTTGCCATGGCCCGGGTACGGGAGCGATCGCGACCAGCCACATGAACGAGTGTGGGTTTGTGCAGTCGGTCCAGCCACTCGAGGGGTGAGCGACCCAGCGTCCGGGGTGAGGGGTCATTCAGATAATCAAGTAGGTTCGCGTTGCTCACGGTGACAGTGTCCATTCATGCAGCGGGATGTTCTTCTTCTGGTTGGCCATGTAAAGAGACAGCATACTGCGGAACGCTTCATCGGGGCCCAGGGAGCTGACTAAAGACTCGGTGATGTGGCGTTGCCAGCGAGCGCCCGTTATGGCGCTTTCGATGCGGCCCTCGATGATGCCCAGCAGGCGCTGAATTTCCGCCTCATCCAAGGCTGTTTGTTTCAATGCTTCCCGGGCCCGTGGCAGAAGCTCACGGGCAACGGTTAACAGGGGGGCATCCTGCAACTGAACCTGATCCTTTTGTGGCCAGATGATTTCGGCGTCGATGCCATATTTGGCGGCGCGGTAGAAATTGTGTTCGGTGTAATGGAAGGGGAGTATCGACGTCAGATGATCGATGTCATCGAGCACTGCCAACGCAGCCCCGATCAAGAACAGTCCGTTCGCACACATATCAACGGCCGTCGGACCTGCCGGCATAGAGCGAATCTCGATGCGTAGATGACCGCCGTCTGCGTGATCAAAAATGGCCCGGTTCCAGGGCCAGGTGGTTCCCTGGTGCAGGCGCAGCTCGGCCAGTTCCGGCACCTCTCCTCGCTCAACCACGGCCATGGGATCTTCATCCGACATTACTGGAAGGATAGGGGGATACAGTGATGCGGACGCCGCAAACAGCTCCCAGGCGCTGCGTGCCCAGCCGTTCCCGTAATAGACCCTTGGCGGGTGACGCCAGGTTTTACGACTGGGGGATCGACTGTCGATGGATTGCTTGAACAGGGCAATACGGGTTTCGTCCCAAAGGTGGTGGCCAAACAGGCTGGGCGAATTGCTGGCCAGAGCCAGAACAATCGGAGTAACCAGTTGGACCGCATTGAAATAATCGGCGAAACGATGCGCGGGGACACGCCAGTGCAACTGGAAGGACGTATTGGCCCCTTCCATGTAGACGTCGTCTGCCTCCAGATCGATGACATCGTTGCCACCGATATGGATGCTGAATGGCTCGCCCCGTTGCTTGAGCAGCGCGTTGGATAGGGCATGGTAGCGGGGTACGTCTGTCATCGCCTCCGCCCCTATATCGGACTGGCGAAGAGTGGGCAGAATGCCGATGGGTACCAGTTCGCCATCAAGTGAAGCGGCGTGCCGGTTTATTCGTCGGATGGCTGCGAGCAGCTCTTGCTCGGTTCTGGCAAACGGTTCCCCCTTGAAAGCCTGGGGGCTGAGGTTGTATTCCAGGTTAAAGCGGTTAAGCTCAATCGTCAGTTGAGGGTCCTGAACGCGGGCGGCGATTTCTGTGTTCATGGGTTGAACTCGAAGGTCAGAGTTTACGATGTAGAACTCAACCTCGGCGCCAATGGAAAGCTCTCCCTCACCAAAGTCGGGCCGGTTCAGGAGACGAGTGAGTGCTTTAAGGTCCGTTTGGACCTTGGCAGCAAAACGTTCAAACTCGTCCGCCGAAAATTCCGCTTTCTTGATCGACAGTCCCACGGCAACGTCATCTCTTGTACTGACTTACCTTGATAGTAGTGGAAGATGCGCCAGGCATCAGCCCAGCACCGCCAAATCATGGGATTACACATTCGTCCAGGGATTCAATCGTGCGGCGTGGAGGGCGTGGTAATCCGTTCCAGGGTACGTTGTAGAAGCCAGGTTATTAACTGCGTACCTCCCGCCGATACCTTCTTACCTCGGTCCAGCCATGAACAGCGAGTGTGGAGAATATAATCACACCGCCGATCAGGCTCAGTTTGGGTGGCACCTCACCGAGGAACAGCCAGACGAGGAAGGAGCCCAGTACGGTTTCCAGTAGCAGCATGAGGCTGACTTCCGCGGCCGGAATGTAACGGGGGCCGATCTGGATCAGAATGCAGGCCATCGGGAGAAACACCAGGCAGAGCAGGGCGATAAAGAAGCTATCCCGAGGTGAGGGCATTTGTGCGCCGCCGGCCAGGGCAGCTATTCCAGCCAGCGCCAGGGCGCCGAACATCAACATCACGCTCATATCGCTGTCCGGTTTGGAGCGGGCCATGTTGAGGTTGGAGGCTAGGGCGGTGGCGGCAACGGCTGCCATCATCAAGCCCAGCGGGTCGCCCTTGCCCCATTCGCCAATGGCCATGAAGGTGGCACCGGTTACACAGACCAGGATGACAATCCAGGTTCTGAGGGGCAGGGTTTCTTTCCACACCAGCCAGGCGATCACCGCGGCAATCACCGGTGCGGTATTGAGGATCACCAGAACATTACCTGCGGCGGTATTTTTCATGCCCACCACAAAACCCAGCGTACTTACGGCGAATGCGCTGGCGCAGAATAGGCCCTTGCGGCCGCATTTTCGGATTTCGAGTGCCAGGCGGGAACGGTATCTGAGCCAACTGATAATGGAAAAACTGAATGCCAGCAGCAGCCCCCGCCAGAACAGGAAGACGAGCGGGTCAACGGAGGTAATCTTCACGAGGAGTCCGTCCGGGGTAATAAACAGCACACCCAGGGCGGCAATCGTGAGCCCTTTCATCCGGGTTGGTTCCACGGTCACGCTGCCCGTAATCCGGTGTGCGCTACTGGCTTTCCTGTTCCGGCAATGGCTCGATGGTATTGATGTCTCCGGTGGGTACGGCAGGGTCGTCCTTCATGACGACGAAGATCCCGCCCAGGATGATGGCTATGCCAACAATAATTTTGAAGATCATGGATGGCTGCATGATGGCCCGCTCCCTACAATTGATTTTCCTACTCTAATCGTGCGGGCGAAGGATAATAATAGCAAATCAACGCAGGGGCAGTTGCGCCGCCCCTGCAGGTCGTAATTACAGGTCGGCTCTTGGGTTCAGGTCCACCCCAAACGCCGGGGAAGCCCAGCCTGCAACTGTTTCATTTCGGGCAGGGATCGGTTCTCCGCCTGTAGTTACGGTCTCTTCATCGCCATACTGCAACCACGTCATTGTGGGCACTTCGCCCATCGGTGGTTTGCTGTAATCGCAGACACCCTTGGGGAAGATTTCCGCCACTTGTTGCGCGAACGCTTCCGAGCTACTGACGCCTGTGAGTGGATTCTCCGGATAGTCCGCAGGGTCAACGGGTTTGAGCTGGCACTTGTTGTTCAGCGTGGTGATGGAGTCACCTGCCACCGTACGCGGCGTACCAAAACGTGTCTGGACCACCAGTTTCTGGGCTTCCACCACTGCGTCGGTTATCGGCTGGAGTGGATCAGTGATGGTGTCCGGAAGTCCCAGTTCACCCAGATCCAGGCCACAGACTTGCCCGGTGGCAACGTCCAGTATCTGGCCTAGCTCAGCAGGGAAGGTGGGAATCTGTTCCGAGTCCAGCCCGGAGACCTGCGGCTCGGGATAGAGCAGGTTACCTGTGTAGGGTGCTTTTGGACCTTCCTCCGAAAACGGTGCTGACAGTGACAGGCAGCGGTCCCTGGCAGTGACCGGCTTGTTGGCGATGACTTTGGCTGGTACCGCCGTTGCTTCCTCGTCGGCTTCGATGGCGGCCAGCCACTGGTCCATCACCAGCAGGGCTTCAGTGGTGAAGATCGTGTCACCGGCCAGCGGGAACGCGCCGTACCAGATCACATGATTGCGGGCGTGGCCCTGGATCTCTTCCAGCCGGGCCCGTACTTGCCAGGAGTGGAAGGCATCGTGGGCAATGCCGGGGTCCGGACCTCGCAGGTCGATGATGGGCACATTGGCGAGGTTTTCCGCGGTGTTGACCGCGCCGGTGCGATAGGCGTTTTCCAGTGCTTGTGGATCCGCGACCGTGCGTTCCGCCTGGTAGTTGATATCAACGTCAAGGCCACCGATGTCACGGTTAACGGCCAGGAACTGGTCTCCGGTAATGACACCGTCCTGCAGGGCTTTGAGGCCGTATTGCACGCCGCTGTTGTCCAACGGGATGCCACCGAAGCCTCGTGACAGCAGTTGCTCGTTGGGGGACCAGGCTTCCGGTTTACGGGTGCCAAACTGGCTGACCATGTAGTCAATCAGACCACAGCGAAGCCCCTCGGGACGGGTTTCTGGATCATACACTTCGGCTTGCCCCGCCAGGCCCGGGCAGTTCTCCTGATCCGGTTCCGCCGATGGGAAAAACGCCAGGTCAGAAACGATCGGGTTTACCGGCAGATGACCGTAAAGCGCTGGCCACTGAACCGCCAATACGGGGGAGGTAAGGAGGCTTTGGACAAAGGCAAGAAGGTCTGCCGGGTCTTCGGAGACCTGGTTGCCCAGGTATTCGTTCAGCAGGTTGTAATCGGCGAACTGGGTGGCGGTGGTCCATACATCCGGGTAGGAACATTGAACGATCAGGCCCTGATAGATGCCCGGATAAGCGTTGGCAATGTGCTGCTGGGCAATCGCGCCACCGGAGCATCCAGTACCAATGGTGTAACGCACAGGGCCATACTGCTCAACAATATGTTCTTTGGTCATTACCAGAGATTCGGCCGCAGTCACCAGATTGACGTTATGGCCAAGGTTGGCCTGGGCGGTAGACAGAGTTACAAACCCGCGTGCCAGGGCAACAGAGATACTGTCGCCCAGAAGGGTTTCCCCGCCGTCGGGCGCAGTGCCTGAGATATCGCCATTGGGTGGATTTCCCATGCCATAGCTGACACCAACATTGCCACCGTGGTGTATCAAGACCTTACCGTTCCACTGCTCCTGGGGCGACAGCGCCGTCCATTCCTGATCCGGCTGGAACAGGGACATGATCTGGTACCGGTCACGGTTCATCACGCCCTTTTCAACTCTGACAATGAACGGGATGGTGACACCCTCGTCAGTAGTGACCTGGGCAATATCTTCTTCTGGCGGTGGGTTCTCAGGGTCGTACGGCAGGAAGGCGCCCGGTAATCCGGGAGATTCCGGGTCAAAGCTCTCGGCAAACAGGTCAAACTTTGATTCCGGCACGTACTTCAGCTCGAAATCCGCTGGCTGGTTGCACTTGTCGTCTAGGGCATTGGCGTTGGTGCAGTTCCAGGGTTGAACCTGTGGGCCGGAGAATACCGGGCCGCCTTTGGGATGGTTGATGATGGTTTTGCGTAGCACGCCACCTTTGCCCAGAATGACCTTCAGTTCGTTTTCCCCGAGTTCCAGACCGGTGATCAGCCCAACCAGCGTACCGTTCTCCATGATGGTCAGGGAGTCACTGATGTCTTTACCATTGAGCTGGATTTTGGCGCCCTTGAGATTCGCTGATACCACCTTTACCAAGGCATCACCACCATTGATCAGGTCCGGGCGGTTGGACAGCACGCGGATTACACCCTCGCCAGCCATTTCTTGCTGTTCTGAATCCACCACGCTGGGAGTGTCATTGGGACTGCCTTCGGAACCGCCGCCGCCCGCGCCGCAGCCTGTGAGTGCTATAGCGGCTGCCAGGGGCAAAGCTTGCTTGATTAGTCTCATGGTTACCTCGTTTTGTTGTTTTTTTGTGATGATTTGTCGCGCTTTGCCGTCATAAAACCATAAATTTCATCAGCTGGGCGTTGGCCACATGGACTTTGGGAGGTGTCACTTTTGTGAATTGGGTCACATCGAACTTTGGCGATAATCTCAGGGCGAGCCCGACGAAAGTCGGCTCGACTTGTGAACTCTGTACCGGAATACTGTGAGAAAAGCCTGAGGAGTGAAGTCACCATGACTGCGGACGATATGATTACGGTTGCCACTGATAATGGCATTACGACGCTGACACTCAATCAGCCGGAGAACCGCAACAGCCTATCCATGTCAATGCTCCGGGCCCTGTCTGATCACCTTGAAACCCTGGCCGACGATCCGGAAACCCGGGTGGTGGTGCTTGCCGCCAGTGGCCGGGTGTTCTGTGCCGGCCACGATCTCAAAGAGGTCCGGGAGCAATTTGGTCACCAGGACCTGCAGAAAGCCCTGTTTGATCAGTGCAGCAAGGTGATGCAGCAGGTGGTGAACCTGCCCAAACCGGTGATTGCCCGCGTGGCGGGCGTTGCCACGGCTGCTGGTTGCCAACTGGTGGCCAGTTGCGATCTGGCGGTTGCCGCGGATACCGCGCGTTTCGCCACTCCAGGCGTCAACATCGGGCTATTCTGCTCCACCCCGATGGTGGCCTTGTCCCGTAATGTGCACCGCAAGCACGCGATGGAAATGTTGCTGACAGGCGAGATGATCGGAGCGCTCCGGGCCGAACAGATCGGGCTGGTGAACAAGGTGGTCGATGAGCAGGTACTGGATGAGACGGTGTACAACATGGCGAGGGTCATTGCCGACAAGTCGAGCCATACACTGAAGGTCGGGAAGGAAGCTTTTTACCAGCAATTGGAGCTCGGTCTTGCGGAAGCCTACGATTACACCTCACAGGTTATGACCGATAATCTGGCCGCAAGCGATGCCGAGGAAGGTATTTGTGCGTTCCTCGAGAAACGCAAGCCAGAATGGAAGGACAGCTGAAAAGCTCTTCGGCTTGCCAAGTCTCAATGCTTGCAGATCGACTCGCTGGTTGAGACCTGATCTCCCACCGAAATACCGTTATTTCTGAAAAAGAACTGATTCATTTCCAGGGCGGCAGAAAAACTCACGCCAGCCCGATATACCGGGCAGCCGGATCCCTGCGTAGACTTACAGGGGAGCATCTGCTTGATGGCCTTGATGGTGCCCTGGTTATCCAGGTAGGCGATATCCAGGGGAATCAGTGTCCGATGCATCCAGAACCCATGCTCAGGATCCCGGGGCTCATCATAGATGAACAGCATTCCGGTATTGGGAGCAAGCGACTTCCGTCCCATCAGGCCCTTTCTGCGCTCGGATTCCGTGATCGCCATTTCCACCCTGATCGGTGTGATCCCGCGATCAGAAATCAGGCATGCTTCATGAATTGGCGATGCTCCTTCCGATTTGGCTTGCCCGAAGACCTGCCAAGATCCCAGCATGGCCGCAATCAGAGCTAGAGCGATCCTATTCATGAGCGGAGTCGATAGCCGGTTTTGAATATCCACCAGACGGTCATCATACACGCGGTCAGGAACACCAGAATCATGCCGGCACTGATGCCAACGTGGATATCGGACACACCGTAGAAGGCCCATCGGAAACCACTGATCAGGTAAACCACCGGGTTGAACAGGCTGATGGTCTGCCAGATGTCGGGCAGCATGTCGATGGAATAGAAGGTGCCGCCAAGAAACACCAGCGGTGTTACGATCATCATCGGGATAATCTGAAGCTTCTCGAAACCGTCGGCCCAGATACCAATAATAAAGCCGAACAGACTGAAGGTGATGGAGGTGAGCACCAGGAAGAAAAACATCCAGAACGGGTGCAATACGCTGTAATCCACGAACAGTTTGGCGGTGGCCAGTATGATCAGACCGAGGATGACCGACTTCGTGGCTGCGGCCCCCACATAGCCCAGGACGACTTCCACATAGGATACCGGAGCGGAAAGCACTTCATAGATGGTGCCCGAGAATTTCGGCATATAGATTCCGAAGGAGGCGTTGGAGATGCTCTGCATCAGCAGAGAGAGCATCACCAGCCCCGGGATAATGTAGGCGCCGTAACTGATGTTATCGATGGCGCCCATGCGGCTACCGATGGCGGATCCGAAGACCACGAAATACAGCGATGTGGAAATGACGGGTGACGCGACGCTTTGCATCAGCGTACGTCGCATACGGGCCATCTCGAAGTTATAGATTGCACGGATACCATATAAATTCATGGGTTGCTCCAGTATGTCGGTGTCACTAATCGTGCACCAGTCCGACGAAGATCTCTTCCAGAGAACTTTCCCGGGTCTTCAGGTCCCGGTAATCGATGCCGATATCCCCCAGCGTGCGGAGCAAACGGGCTACTCCAGCCTGTTCCTGTTGGGAGTCGAAAGTGTAGATCAGTTCGTAACCGTCATCGGACAGCTCAATCGGCTCAAGCACCAGTTCGCCTGGCACTTTCTCCAGCGGAGAGTGAAGCTGCAGGCGCAGTTCCTTTTTACCGAGTTTGCTCATCAGCTGGTCCTTTTCCTCGACCAGGATAATCTCTCCCTGGCGGATGACGCCGATCCGGTCCGCCATCTCCTCGGCTTCTTCGATATAGTGGGTGGTCAGAATAATGGTGACGCCGTCTTCCCGAAGGTGGCGTACCATCTCCCACATATCTCGGCGCAGCTCCACATCCACCCCGGCTGTGGGTTCGTCAAGAAACAGGATCCTGGGTTCATGGGAGAGGGCCTTGGCAATCATTACTCGACGTTTCATGCCACCGGAGAGAGACATGATGCGGTTGTCTCGTTTATCCCACAGCGACAAATCCTTCAGGACCTTCTCGATATGAGCCGGCTTTGGCGGTTTACCAAACAGACCACGGCTGAATGACACAGCGTCCCAGACTGTTTCAAAAGCGTCGGTATTCAGCTCCTGGGGAACCAGGCCGATGCTTTCACGGGCTTTTCGATAATCCCGCACGATATCGTGGCCGGCGGCTCTCACTTCGCCGCTGGACAGGTTTACGATGCCGCAAATGATGCTGATCAACGTGGTCTTACCCGCACCGTTGGGACCCAACAGGGCGAAAATCTCACCGGGGGTGATGTCCAGGTTGATATCCTTCAGGGCCCGAAATCCATCGGCGTATACTTTGTTCAGGTGCTTAACGGAAATGTCCGGCTGCACTGGCGTATCCTGTAGGTGGTGAATCAAAGCGCCGTATTTTCTCACGACGGGCAGTAGTTTAGAAACCTTTGCGTTCCTGTTGTGAACGACCATAATGCCACTTTTGCCTTGGGGGAATTGAATTGATACGAGCGGCGGCGGTTATTGTATTGGTTATAGGGCTGGTGGCTGCGGCCGTTTTTGGACCACGGTGGCTTATGTCCGACAACACCGAAAAATCGTCGGAAACACCGGTATGTGACCTTAACGCGGGCCCTTGCCAATGGAAAATGAATGGCAAGCCATGGGTTGCAGAGTTAAAGCAGGGTAAAGTCGGAGAGCAGGGGCACGAATACCTGCTGCGCCTCCACACCAGTTACGATCCGGATCGGTTCCTGGCCGTATTGAAAGGGGAGTCCATGTACCTGGGCGAATACCCGGTACCCCTGAGCCGCTCCGAAACGGAGGAGGGTATTCATGTATGGCAGGCTACATTCGTCGCACCGTTCTGCTCCACCGATCCCAATATGCTTTGGCGTATCGACTTTCAGCAAAGCAATAATGACCTCGATAAACTGCCCGTCAAACTGGTCTTTCAGGCCGAAGGTCGCGGCGCTTGAGGCCATGACAGTCGGTCAGGATTGTGTAGAATGGCCGGAATAACAAAGATTACCAGGGACGATGCCATGGATTACAGCGACAGTGTTCAGAAAGTCCTTCTCCGTAAGATCATCAAGGCCGAGCAGGATCTTCTCCAGCTCAAGCTGGACTATTGCCGGTTTATCTTTGGGCTGACACACCGGTCACGGGTGCAGGTTGAGGGAAAATCCTATCTGGTACGTTCGGTGGACGTTGAATCCATGACCCGACAGAATGATGGGAGATTCAGTAAACCCATTGTGGCCGGTGTGCCTGAGGAGGTATCCGGAGCAGGACAGCCCATTAATCTTGGCACCGAATGGGAACTGGAACGGTCAACCTTCGCATAGCCAGACGAAGGTTTCAGCAGGTCGGCATGGTCTGTAGCGCCAGCTTACGGCGGATGTAACGACCCAGGATATCGATACCAATATTCAGCAACGCGGTGATCAGGATCAGCACCATGGCACGATCGAAGCGGATTTGCTGGATCGCACTGTCCACGTAGAACCCCAGGGTGTAGATACCGAGTATCCCCAGAATGGCGGTTTCCCGCATAATGATTTCCCAGCGATAGAACAGGAAAGCCAGAAAGGACCGGTAGACCCTTGGAACCAACTCCCAACTGTATCGGCGATAGCCTGCAGGGGCGTCAGGACGAAGCTGTATGGTGTTGGTCTGCCTGCCAATCAGATGCCCGATGATGCCGCCGTTGTGTAGCGCCAGAGCAACCACCGCCGGCAACATCGACGGCCCCCAGAGCTGGAGCAGAATATAGGCAAGAATGTACTCGGGCGTGGAGCGTGCAATGACCAGGAACACATGACCGGATGTGCGCCTGATCGGCCCCCCAAAGTGATTTGAAATCAGCGGAAACGCCAGCAAAGTCAATATGCCGGTAGCGACCAGGGCGATCTGTGTCAGTAACAGGGTGTTCCATATTCCGGGCAGGGCTTCCGTGAGCATCAGGTCACCGAACCAGGGGCCGAGCCCGGCAAACCCTTCGCCATCCCGAAGGGGCGCCGGAATAATGTCCTGGGTGAAAAAGCGTTCCACGTTGCCCCAGATGATGGGCATTCCATCGCCCAGGAAAAACGGCGCGCCCAGGATATACACTGGCAGTAGTTTTGGTTTCACCCAAAGAGGAATGGTGGCGATCAACACATAGAACAGGATCAGCATTGCGCCGGCCTGGGAATACAAGCCTTGAGAGAATGAGGTTTCCAGATAGAAACCGAGGGTTGGCAGACCGACGAATCCGAGGATTGCGCTCGAGCGAAGGCCGCATTCCAACCGGTATGCGGTATACGTTCGAAGTTGTACCCAGCAATCCGGTATCCGGGTATACAGGAAGGCGGAAATAATGCCGGTACTCGGCGGCAGGAGACGAGCCGGCCCCGGATCTGCCTCTTCCAGAATCTCCGAGTAGACCTTGGCAAAGATGCCTGAGTAGGGAATGGCGATTGCCAGTACACCTGTCAGCGGGTGGAAGCCAAAAAACTGCAGGAAGATCAACGCCCAGAACAGTTCGTGAATGGCGCGGATGAAGGCGCAGAATATACGCACCGGGTAAAAACGATAAATCAGGGAAAGAAGGAAACCGCAGACACTGCCGAGTGCCACACCCACAAAAGCGAAAGCCACCGTTCTCAGTAGCGCGGTCGCCAGGCCTTCAGTACTGAAGAAATCCGGTGTTGCCACCCCCAGGAAAAAGCGCCCGAGATCCCGCCAAGGGTTGGCCGTGGTGATGGCGATGTCCGCAAAGAACAGTGCGGCGATGGCAATCACCAGGAAAAGCAGGCTGACTCTCAGGGTGGGGGAGAAATGCATAAAGTTGCAGTCGCCCTTTAGTAAAGCGGCATGATATCAGCCGCGGATAGCCGGTTGCTGGCTTCATCCAGGGCAATCTGACCGTCCTGGATACCGACGATTCGGGTGGCATAGGCCAACGCCATTTCCACATCATGAAGGGCGACGACGCTGGTCGCAAATCGTTGGGTTAGCGCCTTCATCACAAGATGCGCCAACGGACCATCCAGAGCGGAAATGGGTTCGTCTGCCAATAACAAATCAGCATTACGGTAGATTGCGCGGGCGACAGCCACGCGCTGTCGTTGACCTCCGGAGAGGGAGGCGGTCGGCGTCCAGAATTTGTCGGCCATGCCCAGTTCCCGTAACAGGCTTTTTACAGCGTCCCTGTCCTTGTTGAAGGGGCGAACCAGAGTGACCGTATTGTACCAGGCCGGATGGGCATCAAGCTGTCCCATGAACACGTTATGAAACACCGGCAAGGCATTCACCAGACCAAGATCCTGCGGTACAAGGGAGGCATGCCCATTGATTCGATCATGGATCAGCTTGATCAGCGTCGACTTTCCCGCGCCACTCTTGCCAACAAGCGCAACACGCTCGCCGTCTTTTACATCCAGGCAGAGCGGGCCGATGACCCGCTCAGCTCCATAGGACGCGGTCAGTCCAGACAGTTCAAATCCTGACATTAATCCAGAATTCCAATTTGCTCGGCGACTGAGCGAATAGGCTCGTAGTTGTCATTAGCTGTCGGGATGAAACCTGAACGGGGAAAGCTTTCCAGCAATTCCGGGTCGTCCATGTCCAGCAGCGCCTGACGGACCTTGTCGGTGAAGCCTTCACCATAACGATCGTCTACATCGCCACGGATGGTCCACTGGTAGTCTGGATAAGCCGGGGTCTTCCAAATGACGCTTACCTCGTCAGTATTCACGTTACCGTTTTCCAGTTCTTTTTCCCAAACGGCATAATTGAGGGCGCCCACTTCATAAGTTCCTGCTTCCACCAGACGCAGGGTCCGTGTGTGGTTGCCACTGAAACCTACCCTGGAAAATACGTCTTCCGGAGCCTCAGAAAAAGTCTGGCGAATATAGTGTTCCGGCATTACACGGCCAGAAGTAGACCCCTTCGAACCGAACGTGAAGGTTTTGCCCCGTATGCCTTCCGGCAGTGTATCGGATTCCTCCAGGCCAGCACTCTTGTGCGCAATAAAATAGGTGTAGAAGTTCACATCCTCAACTCCCTGGGCCAGGGCCTGGGAACCGGGAACGAGTGAACGCGCCTGAACGCCTGACAATCCGCCAAACCAGGCAAGCTGTACCTGATTGTTACGGAAAGCGGACACAGCCGCCGCGTAGGATTTCACCGGAATGTATCGTACTTCGACACCCAGCTCTTCCTGCAGGTAATCGGCGATGCCCTGAAAGCGCTCCATCAGTTTGGTTTCATCTTCATCGGGAATAGCTGTGAAGACAAACGTCTGGGCGGACACGGCAAAAGAAGTAAGGGCTAGCAGGCTGGAAAGCAATATTTTCCGTATATAGCTCATGGCCATTGTGATTCCTTGTTTAACAGTGGGTATTTCAGTGCGTTAGGGCACAGGCGTTCAGGATACCCTGATTTACCTCCGGCATGAAAATCTATACGATTGACGTGCGCAAACAGGTCAGCGCGCTCATGGATCAGGTACACCAACAAGAATCAGTCAATGCGGAACGCTTGATAATGCACATCCAGATTCTGACGCCTGCACTAGCGGGCTCACGGGCCGGCAACCGGGCCACGGCGGAACGCTGGGCAACGTTGTTGCGTAAAGCCGGGCACAGGGTGTCTGTGGTCACCGAACTATCATCAGCAGACTGCGATGTATTCATAGCCCTTCACGCGTGGCGCAGCCATGAAGCCATCCGGGAATTTAGCCGGATTAAGCCGTCGGTTCCGGTGATTACGGCGCTGACCGGAACGGATATATACCATCATCAGCTGGAATACCCGCAAGAGACGCATCGCTCCATGGCGTTGGCGGATGCCCTGATCGGCCTGCATCATCTAGTCGCCCACGATATTCCCGACACTTACCGGCCAAAATTGATAACGGTGTTACAGTCCGCCGGGCTAATCACGCCATCACGAACCGACCACCGGCACTTTGACGTCTGTGTGATTGGCCATTTACGAGATGAAAAAGACTCACTCCGAGCGGCGTTTGCTTGCCATTACCTACCGGAAAGTTCGCGAATACGGGTCTTCAACGCCGGCAAACCCCATTCCGAACGCTGGCAGCGTCAGGCAGAAGCTGAGCAGGCCAGGAATCCCCGCTTTCAATGGCTCGGCGAACTGGACAAAGCGGCCACCGACGCGCTCATGGCCCGTTCAAAGGTGATGGTCATCAGTTCAGTAATGGAAGGTGGCGCCAACGTGGTGTCGGAGGCCTGCCGCGCGGGTCTTCCCATTATTGCCTCGGACATCCCCGGAAATCGGGGACTGCTGGGGGGCGACTATCCCGGCTATTTTCGGGTGAAAGATGAACAACATCTTGCGGAGTTGTTATACCGTGCGGAAAGCTCACCAGATTACCTTTCGCAACTTCAGCAGTGCGTGTCAAAACTGGCCGGTGAGTTTGTTCCGGAAGCGGAACAGAAGGCCTTGCTGAAGGCGATAGAGGTGGCCATCGCCAACAGCAAGAAAAGGCTCAGTCCCGAAGGCTGATGGGCTCGATGGGGCCGCTTTCATCCTGCGGTTTGACCCGACCGATAATGGCTGTGTGAGGATAGCCCATGGCTTTGAGTTCCCGCACGCAATCATCAGCTACATCCGCAGGCACGCTAGCCAGCAGTCCACCAGCCGTCTGTGGGTCAAAGATCAAGGGGTAACGGGGGTGTTCTATCCATTTCTCCTGAGCCTGAATACCCCTGCGAAGGCGGATATTGGCGGGCTGAAGCGAGCTCAAAATGCCGGCGGCGGCCGTTTCCTCGGCACCAGGCAGAATCGGGATGGCAGACAGGTCCAGCTCGGCATCCACCCCTGAGGGTCTGGTCATCTCCACCAAATGTCCCAGCAGGCCAAACCCGGTCACATCCGTGCAGGCTTTGGAACCGTACTTCCGTAAACACTGGGCTGCGTTCTTGTTGGACTGGATCATGGAGGCAAGCGCCGAATCAATCCAGCGGCCCTTCGCCGCGAGTCTTGCATGCGCTGCAAACAGGGTACCGGTCCCAATGGGCTTGGTGAGGATCAGCGCATCGCCAACCTTGAGTCCGCCCTTGCTCATGACTTCTTCCGGATTGATCAGGCCATTGACGGCAAACCCCAGGGCCAGTTCGCGGCCCTCGCCGGTATGACCACCCACCAGGGCGCAGCCGGCATCATTCAACACCTCAACAGCGCCCGACATCATCTGGTACACCACATCCTCCACTTTGGACTCTATGCCATAGGGCACGGTCGCAACAGCTGTTGCACTTTGGGCTTCGGCGCCCATGGCGAACACATCACCAAGGCTGTGGTTGGCCGCTACCTGACCAAAGATGTAGGGATCATCAATAAACGCCCGGAAGAAATCGACGGTATGGACTACCGCTTTTCCAGGCGGCACCCGGAGTACGGCGGCGTCGTCCGGCGCATGCAGACCGATGATAATGTCATCCCGTTCGATAGGTTTCAGTTCGCCGAGTGCCCGCGACAGAACGGTGCTGCCGACCTTGGCGCCACAACCGCCACAACGCATGGCGACGGCAGAAATCGCCTGGGATGCTTCCTCAGCACTCTGTGCAGCGCCGGTATCCGGTAATTTGCCAGCGTCTTCCATCGGTGGAAGGTCGCTGAACTTGTCCATGAAGCGGCGATCAATCCAGTCTTTCCATCGCCATACCCAGGAGCCCGAGAAGGAAACATCACCTCTGGAGGCAACGGCGTACTGATCGCCCGTACTGATCAGTGCCAGCCATTTCTTCTGAGGATGAAAGTCCTTAGCAGACTTACCGGTCGCCAGGCGTTTGAGATTGTCTGCCAGGGGAGGCCCCTGTCGGACGGCAAAGACGCCTGCCTTCTCCCGGGGATGATTGACGACGTTAGCGATATCACCAGCGGCAAGGATTGAGTCATCGGTTTCCGTCTGCAAGGTATCCCTGACCCGGATAAATCCGCCTTCGTCGAGCGCCAGACCTGTGTCCTTCAGCCAGGCAGGCCCTCCCGCACGGGTAACCCACAGCACTTCGTCGACGTCGAACGATTCACCATTTTCGGTTTGCAGCCTTCCTTCTTCCACCTGAGAGACAGCGGAGGCGAGATGCACCTTCACACCGCGGCTGCTGAGCTTTTCGGCAAACACCGCACGCACCTTGGCGTTATGGGTGGGCAGGATCTCCGTGGCGGCATCAAACAGATGGAAGTGCAATTGGTCCGGATCCAGCCCCCGCTGTTTTAATTCATTCCGCAGGCGGAACTGCATGGCGAGAGTCAGTTCAACGCCACCGGCGCCGGCACCTACCACAGCCACAGTCATGGGCCCCTGATGGTTCTCAAGCCGTGACAGCAAAGCCAGCCAGCGGCTGTTGAAACCATTGATGGGTTTTACGGGCACGGCATAATCCGCCGCCCCGGAGACTTCTTCAACACGCGGCGAAGAACCAATGTTGATGGACAGGAGGTCGTAGGGTACATCCGGACGGTTTCTACAGATGACTCGCTTGCGGTTCCGGTCCAGGCCCACAGCTTCATCGCGATAGAACCGCGCGCCGGCGTACTCAGCGAGTCGGCTCAGATCGATGTGTACATCGTCGTAGGAATAATGCCCAGCCACGTACCCCGGAAGCATTCCGGAGTAGGGGGTGTGGGTATCACGGCAAATCAGCGTCAACCGGACACCCGGCACCGGGTTCATGGCGAATCGCTTCAGAACCCCAACGTGGCTATGCCCGCCGCCAATCAGGACAATATCCCGTAATACAGGCTGCTCAGGCGTTCGCATCAAAGAACTTTCTTGGCTTCGTCAGACAGCGTCGCGAACCCTTTAATCTTTGAAAAGGCTTGCAGCTTTTCCTTATCCGCGTCGGAGGGAGTAGCGATCTGCTCTATGGAGTTAATGCCCGCATCCTGCATTTTCTTGGCCGTGGCCGGACCTATCCCTTTAACGCGTGTCAGATCGTTCTTGTTCGCAGGCTTTGCCGCCTTCTTGGCGGGCGCCTTTTTTGCAGTGGTTTTGGGTTTAGCGGCTGTTTTGGCTGGGGCCTTTTTAGCGGTGCTCTTGGCTGCCGGTTTCGTGCTGGCCGCCTTGGGCTTTGTTGCCCCTTCGACCTTGGCAGAAGCCGTGTCTGCAGTTTTCTTTACTTCCTCTTTGAGTTCTTTGCTGGCAATGCCCAGACGTTCCAGGATGCTGTTCTGCAACTCATGAAACTCATTCAGGCGACGCTCAAATTCCTCATTGAAGCGCTTCATTTCCCGATCGCGTAGCTCATCAACCTCCTTCAACAGCTTGCGAACCGGGTCCTGAATCTGGTTCTGAAGGCTGTCGAATTGCTTTAGTGCGTCGTTGATCAGGCTTTCGATCTGGGAAGACGTTTTGTCGAATTCCTTGTTCACTTTTTTAACGATTTTATCCACGCTTGGCTTGGCTTTTTTGGCCATGAAGACTATCTCCTTGCGGTTTGAACGAGGTGAGGGTGGTGCTTGATCAGGCCGTTTGCTGTAAACCAGAATCCGGCCCGGAGGAACGTCGTGATTTCAGTGACTGCTTCTTAATGACCACATCCCGGATACGCCGCAGTTTGTCGGCCGCTGGAGAAGCATCTGAATCGCCTAATTCAATGAAATCAATTGAATAAAAGAAATTACTACAGTGTTTTCTTCGCTCTGTGACAAGGCCGGATAAGCCTTCCGCCTGAATGTTTTCAAAAGGCATATCCATAATCAGGTCCAGAGTGACTGTGTCGCCCGGATTGAAAACCTTGTCCGTTTTCATGACACAACCAAAGTTGTCCAGTTCGAACAGTGTCGCTTCAACCATTTCCCTACGAAACAGGCCGTGTTTGATGCGAAAGCGTGCGATGAGATCCGGTAGTGCTTCGTTCATGAAAGATTGTCTCAGGTTCTCGGGGGCCAGAATGCTATCCAACCCATATACCATTGGTGATTGATTAAACAATAGTCACACATGGAAGATTTGGCAACGGTGTCAGCGCCATACGATAGCCCCCTCAGGCAGTTCATCAACTATATGGCGAGTCTATCCGGGCCAAATCAGCGAGTTTTAATCTCATACATGTCGATTCGGCGGTCTTTGAGGTTGGTCACCGAGCCCTCATTACGCACCAGTTTGAGCTTCTCCAGGTCCATGTCGGAAAACATGATCATCTCCGTGTTGGGCGTGGTCTCCGCCATCACAGCATCGTGGGGAAACGCAAAGTCGGAGGGTGAGAATACCGATGACTGGGCGTACTGGACGTCCAGATTCTCTACCTTCGGAAGGTTGCCCACACTGCCGGTGATCACGACGTAACATTCGTTTTCGATAGCACGCGCCTGGGCGCAGTGCCGGACCCTCAGATACCCATTTTTGGTATCCGTCCAGAACGGCACGCAGATGATATCGACGTCCTGGTCGGCTGCGATACGCCCGAGTTCCGGGAACTCGATGTCATAGCAGATCATGATGGCGACACGGCCGGCATCGGTATCAAATACCTGGAACTGGCTGCCACCCTCTATCACCCAGTCCCGGCGTTCGTGAGGAGTGATGTGGATCTTTCTTTGCTCGTCAACCCTGCCGTCACGGTGGCACAGGTACGACACGTTGTACACCCGATCGTTTTCCAGCAAAGGCATTGAACCGGTGACGATGTTTATGTTGTAACTCACCGCCATTTCGGACATCTCATTGCGGAACTGTTCCGTGAACCCCGCCAGAAAACGAATGGCACGTGTCTGATCCATCTGATCCGTCAGCCCCATCAAGGGTGCATTGAAAAACTCAGGGAACAGGGCGATGTCACTCTTGTAGTCAGACAGTGCATCAACGAAGTATTCCACCTGCTTGAGCACTTCCTCCACCGAGGTGAATTCACGCATCTGCCACTGAACAGCACCGAGGCGAACCTGGGTCTTTTTTACATCCAGTACGGGCGAGGGTGGGGTATAGAGGATGTTCCGCCATTCCAGCAAAGTCGCATATCCGAGAGACTTCTCATCTTCCGGAAGGTATTTGTGCATCAGCCGGGTGACCTGGAAGTCATTGGAAAGCTGGAACGTGAGGATCGGGTCGTAGATTTCTTTCCGGTCCACTCGCTGGATGTATTCTGCCGGGGAGTACTGGTCTGCGTACTTGTGATAACCGGGTACCCGTCCGCCGGCGAGAATGGCCCTCAGGTTCATGGAGCGACACAGCTCCTTGCGAGCTTCGTACAGCCGGCGACCCAGCCGATAACCCCGATACTCCGGATGAATAAACACATCCAGCCCGTAAAGGGAGTCCCCCTTGGGGTTATGCCAGATTTTTTCGTTGCGGAGAATCAGGTCGTCATAGGTGTGCGGGTTACTAAAGCGCTCGTATTTCACGCACACAGTCAGGGCAACGGCAATCAACTCCCCGGAATCTTCGATGCAGATCTGGCCATCGGGAAACTGCTCGACCAGTGCCTTTATGGTCTCCTTCGGCCAGGCTCCGCCAATATCATCATATATTCGGTCCATCAGTTGCTGAAGCTGTTCGTAATCGTCCAGGGTAAGGTTGCGGAGATTGAGATGCAGCTCTTCGTGGGCCATACAGAGAGGCTCCCGTATCAGGTGATGGAATGGATCGGCTCAGGTTTGGATCACTATACATTAAGCAATAGCAGGCATTTTATCAGAAGGCATTAAAGACTTCGCATTCGCCGCCGAAAGACTTGGTAACTTTTACTGGAGATTCCCCCTGTGCAACTGACGTTTGGTCAAAAACTGCTTACCGCTTTTGGTGTATTGCTCATTCTGGTCATGGTGGCGTTGACGCTGTCTGGCAACCTGCGATTGCAGCACACCACGGAAACCTATGTTGATGCCCTTATAGACGAAGCTGTTGCGCAGAGTACGTCTGCCATAGCCGAATGGCTCAATACCCGGTTGGCAATGACTGAGGCGACCGCAGAGTCCATGGAACAAATACGCACCGACCGGCAGGCGAGGGTGCTGCTGCAATCCGCTACCTCCGGTGGCGGATTCAAGGACGTTTACGTGGGGCGTGACGACGGTTACATGCTGATGAAAACCGAGAAGGACAATGCTGGGTTACCCTCCGATTATGACCCCAGAACCCGCCCGTGGTACCAGATTGCCATGGACCTTGGTCGTGCTTCGTTTACTGAGCCATATCGCGACGCCAGTACCGGGGACACGATCATCTCGACGCTCGCGCCAGTCAAGGCTGGCCGCTACGCCGGTGTTGTGGGGGGCGACATTACACTCAAGGCGATTGAGGATTCCCTGTCCGACGTCACTCTGGCGGGTAATGGCTACGCGTCCCTGATCAGCTCTGATGGCACCGTGTTGTTCCATCCCGATGAACAGTTGATTGGCAAGGGAGTTAATAAACTGATTGGCCAGCCCCTGAAACTCGATGGTACTGATCACGATTACCAGCTAGACGGCGAGAACTGGAGCGCCAGTTTTCATGCTATCAGTGGTGCCCGGGGCGTGGATTGGTATCTTGGCACATTCGTAAACCAGGACTTGATACACGAGCCGGTCGCGGCGGCCCGGCTGACAGGTATCATCATCGCCCTGGCCGGTTTGGCAATTTCACTGGTTGTGCTGCATTTTGGCATTCGCGTGCTGATGGCCCCGGTCCGCCGACTGAACCGTGCGATGGAAGATATTGCCACCGGTGATGCCGACTTGACCCATAGACTGGATGACAGCGCCCAGGATGAATTCGGCAAGTTGGCCCGGAGCTTTAACAGCTTTGTGTCGAACATCCAGAATGTAATTCGGGATGTGCAGAAGGGCACCTCAGAACTCAAGGACAGCGTAACGTCCCTTCGCCAGACCGCGAGTACCAGCCGCACCAGCGTTGAAAGTCAGGAGGCGGAAGTGGACATGGTGGCCACTGCGATTAATGAGATGTCAGCGGCTGCCGGCGAGATTGCTCAGAATGCCCAGCAAACGGCCGATGCGGCCAACACGGCGGACACTGACAGCCGTGCGTCGCTGGAAACGGTTGAGGCCTCCCGCGAAGCAGTACAGAAGCTGTCCCGGGAGATCACCTCTGCTGCGGAGGTGATTGACACCCTGGGTAAAGATGTCAGCAATATCACCTCCGTGCTGGAAGTTATTCGGGGTATTGCCGAACAAACCAACCTGCTTGCTCTCAATGCCGCCATTGAGGCGGCGCGGGCAGGTGAAGCGGGACGTGGCTTTGCCGTTGTCGCGGACGAAGTGCGCAATCTCGCCAGCCGTACCCAGGACAGCACAGAAGAGATCAATAACATGATTGAGAGGCTGCAGAAGGGGGCAAATAACGCAGTTGAGGTCATGAAGGCATCGACCGCAGTCTCCAACGTCAGCATGGAGAAAGCGCAGGACGCCATGGAAGCACTGAACCGCATTGCCGAGGCGATTACCTCAATCAGTCAGATGACGACGCAAATTGCCACCGCATCCGAAGAGCAGACATCAGTAACGGAAGAGCTGAATTCCTCCATTACGCGAATTGCGGATCAAGGTCAGGAAGCGGCCTCGGCTGCCAGTGAGAATGACGTTTACAGTAGCCAGATTGAGTCGATCGGCAACACGTTAAACCGGAACGTATCGCGGTTTCGGGTATAGGCGCTTCTGTTTTGACACTACTGGCTCAGGAGCTGAAGTCTGCGCTGGAGGTTATTCAGCGTCCGGCGCCCCACCATCCGTGATTCTTCGCTCAGGAAAGGATTCCTGAGCACGATGACGGTGCGTTGATCCAGAGCCAGGGTTTCAATCGCCTTTCCGTAGTAAGTCGCAAGAAACTGGGCGAAGCTACCGTCCCGGATGGAACGCTCCATTCCCAGTTGAACGCGGTGCGCCGTCAGATAATCGTATGGAGAGGTGAAGAAATAGGAGGGCATGGGATAGGCCAGCATTATTGACGGCTCAATCACCAGATCCGGGTCATTCTCAATGGCCAGATCGTACATGACTTCGCTCACGCCGCGGGCGAAACAGTCAAACCGATCATTGCGAAGCATTCGGAACAGGAGCTCATAGCGGGTGTGGGTGACCACCGGGATATTATTCACCTTCAGGATATCGGTGTCAGGCCAATGCAGGCCCTGCCCGATACGGATGCCTCTGTCTCTCAGATCCTCTACCGAACGAACGCCCTTAAATAGGGGCAGGGACTTGGGAAGCGCCACGCAGACCCGAAATCCGAGCAGGCCGCCGTCAATCGGGATGGGGATGGCCAGCAGTTGTGACTCCCGCTCGCTGCTGGCGGCGACATTGGCAATATCAACCAGCTTGGTACGGCCATGAGCCAGCTCTCGAAGCACCCGCCCCTGACCCATTTCCTCACTGCGGATGATCCGGAATTCCCCATACTCAGGCGTTTTCTTCAGGGCGAGCTCGAGCAATGCCCGAATGGCAGGGCTATCATAATTCCGGTACCAGAGCGTGTATTCCCTTAACGGAGGGGGCTGATAAGCTGCATTCCTGACCTCTGCAAGACATTGAGCTGTGCCTGCGAGGATGCTCAAAAGTATCCCGAACACGACCCTCACTGGGTAGGGGCTCCTTGGCGGAGGAGGGTGTGAGCTACATGGCATGTAGTCTTTCTCCGTGCTTCCATGTTGCGGGAAAGTAGGTCCCTGACCAGTCTAGATCATAAACTGAAGTAAGAGCTGTGCCTAATTCTAAAAAACTGTAAAAGAATCTTGCGAAGCGATAATTCCGCTTGCGTTGATTCAACGATGCTTTTCGCTTAATTTTAGCGCCTTGCACTCTAAAACCAATAATATAGCAGCACCAAATCGGGACACACCATTATGTCGCTAATTGACAGCCTCATCAGTGCAACCGGCCAGTGGGTTTCCAGCAGCGATCCCAATGCATCCTTGTCCAATCCCGGTGCGTGGCTGAAGAAAACCAGCGGATATGCCGTAGTAAACCGGATCATCGGGATGTCTATTCCGTTTGCACCGCGGAATGGGTTCAGCGTGGAAGAAGTGCGCCCGGGATTTGTTAAGGCCCGGATTCGTTTGAAAGGTAACAAAAATCATTTCGGTAGCTTATATGCCGGTGCCTATTTTCTGGTGGCAGAAATCCCCGGGGGCGTGTTAACACTCTTTGACCTGGGGCCGGCCTATACCCCTATATTGAAAGAAATGACCTTGCAGTTCTTGAAGCCGGCCAACTCTGACGTGACAGTGACGTTCGAACTGGATTCGTCGACCGTCGAGACTATCAAGGCGGAAGCCGACCAAACCGGTCGTGCGGCATTCTCCCTGCAAGGCAACCTGTACGATGACACAGGTAACCATGTGGCTACTTCCATCGCCCAGTACCGGGTTCGAAAGAAGGGATTCAATCCCGGTTGAGATCGGCCAGTGCCTGCAGGAATATCTCACCGTATTTTTCAAGTTTTGCCGCGCCGACACCATTTACTTCCGCCAGTTCGGAAAGCTTAGTGGGGCGCTGTTCCAGCATGTCAAACAAGGTGGTGTCGTGAAATATCACGTAGGGTGGCACTCCCTGTTGTTCGGCCAGAGACTTGCGGCAGGCTCTTAATGCTTCCCATCCAGCCTGGTCGGTGATCTGCTCACTGATTTTTGAGCGGGCACCGCCAGAACCGGTACGTCCCGACGATTTGACCGGCGCTGGATCCTTACGTAGTTGGATCGGCTCTTTACCCTTGAGAAGTGGGCGGCATTGCTCCGTAAGCTGAAGCGAGCCATAGCCTTCGGGATCAGCCCGAAGATAACCGTTTGCGACAAGCTGCCGAAACACCGATTTCCATTCGTTGACCGAGAGTTCCGTGCCGATGCCATAGGTAGAGACCTTGTCATGGCCAAACTGTAGAATACGTTCGTTTTCGGAGCCTCTGAGCACATCGATAAGATAAGTGACGCCATAGCGCTGGCCAGTCCTGAAGACGCAGGACAACGCCTTCTGAACCGCGACGGTACCGTCCCAGGTGTCCGGCGGATTGAGGCAGGTATCGCAGTTTCCACAAGCCTCTTCAAGGACATCGCCAAAATACCTCAGCAGGACCTGTCGACGACAACTCGTGACTTCGCAAAGCCCGAGCATGGCGTCCAGTTTCTGCCGCTCGACCCGCTTGAAATGGTCATTACCCATGGACCCTTCCAGCATCTGCCGGAGCTTGATGACATCCTGAAGGCCGTAGACCATCCAGGCGGTCGACGGCTTGCCATCACGTCCGGCGCGGCCTGTCTCCTGGTAATAGGCTTCCAGGCTCTTGGGGAGATCCAGGTGGGCAACAAACCGCACGTCAGGCTTGTCGATACCCATGCCAAACGCAATGGTAGCCACCACGATGACACCGTCTTCCCGCAGAAAACGTTCCTGGTTTCGGGCCCGTTCCGTTGCATTCAGGCCGGCATGATAGGGCAGAGCGGTATAGCCTTTGTCCACCAACATACGGGCGGTGGCATCCACCTTATTGCGGGACAGGCAATAAACGATGCCGCAATCACCATTATGTTCTGCTTTAATAAAGTCGAGTAACTGCTTATTAGCGTTAACTTTCGGGGAAATACGATACTGGATATTCGGGCGATCGAACCCGCTGATGAAGTGTCGGGCACTGGTCAGTGATAATCGCTCAGCAATTTCCTTGCGGGTTCGTTCATCCGCGGTGGCTGTCAGAGCGATCCGGGGCACACTGGGGAATTGCTCCGCCAGCAGGCTAAGCTCCAGGTAATCGGAGCGGAAATCATGGCCCCACTGGGATACACAGTGAGCTTCGTCGATGGCGAACAGAGAAATAGACGCGTTGTGCAGCAGGTCAATCGTCCGAGGCTGTATCAGTCGTTCCGGCGCACAGTAGAGAAGGTCCAATTCGCCCGTCATCAGCGCGTTTTCGGTATCCCTGGCCTGGGCAAAATCCATGGTGGAATTCAGGAACGCCGCCCGCACCCCCAACTCATTCAGTGCGGCTACCTGATCCTGCATCAATGCGATCAACGGGGAAATCACCACTGCCGTACCCGGCCGCACCAGTGCCGGAACCTGATAGCACAGGGATTTACCGCCACCGGTTGGCATCAATACAAGGGCATCACCACCATTGACCACTTCGTGGATAATGTCCCCCTGAAGCGGCCGAAAGGTTTCATAGCCGAAGACCTCATGCAGAACCTGTTCAGGGTCTTTCCGGGAGAGGGTTGGGCGTTCTGTGCTCAGTTGTTCAAAGTCCATGGATGCCGCTGCCGGGGTACGGGAATGGTCGGTGTCAGGTTATTCGAGGGTCGAAATCATACCAGATTAGCGAGCACAGTAGAGGCAAAACACCCGGATAAACGCTACAATACCGCGATTTTTAACGTCATCACCACAGAACTGCGGACCTTGACTGACACTGAAAACAACAGGAACTCCATGCAGGAATTTGATGCCATCCGTCCCTATTCGGACGAAGAAACCGGTTCTGCCATCAAGCGCCTGGTGAATGATCCGGAATTTCTGGACATGATCGCCCGCTTCAAATCCCCCACGCTGGCACGCTGGGTGCCGGGCGTGCTGCGCCTGTGGATCAAACGCTGGCTCGTCAAGCACTTTGGCCATGTGAACCGCGTCGATGACCTGCAGGCCGTGGTTTCCGAACATGTAGGGGAATTGGTGGGCCACACAACCACCCGTGTGACCCAAAGTGGTCTGGAAAATCTCGATAAACACACAGCCCATCTTTTTATTTCCAACCATCGGGACATCGTGTTTGACCCAATGGTGGTAAACCACCTGCTGTTCGCTAACGGCTTCAACACAACCCGCATTGCGATTGGGGACAATCTGCTTGCCAATCGGGTATTTGCCGAGATGATGCGCCTGAACAAGAGTTTTGTGGTGCGCAGGAATATAACCCGCCCGCGGGAAATGCGGGACGCCTATATCACGCTCTCCAGCTTTATCAATCACAGTATTGATACCAATCACAGTATCTGGATTGCCCAGCGGGAAGGACGCGCAAAGGACGGCCTGGATTTCACCGACCCTGCCATCATCAAGATGTTCTACATGAGCAAGAAAAAGAGTGGGCTGGATTTCGCCGAGGCGATGAATCGTCTGCATATTGTCCCGGTGTCCATCGCTTATGAATACGACCCCTGTGACGCGGACAAGGCACGTGAGCTGGAAACCCGGGCCCGGGCCGGGAGCTACACCAAGGCGTCGGGCGAAGATACCGAGCAGATAATGAAAGGGCTGACGGGCTTCAAGGGACATGTGCATGTGCACTTTGGTGCCCCGATTGCGGATTCACCCGATAACCCCAAGGATCTTGCAGCGAAAATCGACCGCGAAATGCATGCAAACTACCACTTGCATGCCTCCAATCTGGTGGCCTACCGACAAAGAGGGATTCATCCGGATGCCCACGCCACGCCTGAGACGGTGAGTGACTCTGTGGTAACGGCGGAAACCTGGTCACCGGCGGAACTGGAAGCTGCAGAAGCGGAAATGGAACGAAGGCTGGACAGCTGCGACGAGGCGATTCGCCCCTACCTGCTGGACATGTACGCTAACCCGGTTGTGACTGCCTTGCAGGCCAATGATCCCGACGAAAACACACCCGGCACCCAAGATTGAGGTAATTTGTGCAGGAACTTGAGTACATCGAACTTGAAACCAACCCCAACCCGACGGCGACGGTGATCTGGCTACACGGACTGGGAGCCAGCGGTCACGATTTTGAACCGATAGTCCCCGAGCTGGGACTGCCCGCCAACGCAGCCGTCCGCTTTCTGTTTCCCCACGCACCGGTCATGCCCGTTACCATAAACGGCGGCATGAGTATGCCCGCCTGGTATGACATAAAAGCCATGGACATCGACCGGGTGGTCGACACAGAGCAGCTTAAAGCGTCTGCTGACGCGGTTGCCCAATTGATAGAGCGTGAAATCGGACGTGGAATTTCCTCCGAGAATATTATCATTGCAGGCTTTTCCCAGGGTGGGGCAGTGGCGTATGAGCTCGGCCTGAGTTACCCGAAACGTCTTGCCGGTCTCCTGGCACTTTCTACCTATTTTGCAACGGCTGATACCGTTGAGGTGTCCAGCGCGAACCGGACCATACCCATCAATGTCTATCATGGCACGTTTGATCCAATGGTCCCGGAAGCACTGGGCCGACGGAGTATCGAACAGCTTGAGACCAAGGGGTACCAACCCCGTTACGAAACCTACCCGATGGAGCACAGTGTCTGCCTGGAAGAAGTTCAGAGCATTGGTCGCTTCATTAGACAGCACGCGCTTTAAGCTCGGATAGAGCCACTCAAAGCCAGATCATTGCGCCCATCTCAAAGGGATGGGTCAGTCCCTCATGGAAGGGGTACATCCGGATCTTCAGAGACTGAAGTCCCGGATAGGGCGGCAGAATGCTTGCCGAAAAGAGCGTGTCGCCGCCCGCCTCTTCACCGGATTCCGGTACATACTCCAGCACAATGCGGTCAGACCCGATGCATTCGTGGGTGCCAGTGCATTCCGGTGTCACCAGACATTCGACACGCACATCTTCCGGCTTCAAGCCATTGAGTTGCGCGCTCACTGTGAGATTTATCTCCTCATCGTGCAAACATTCTCCGACCATATGCTGAAGGGCCGATAAACTCACTCCCTCCCAGTCACGGCGAATTCTTTCTTTCCAATCCGCCAACGCCGTTGCCAGCTGATTGTTGTTGGCGGCGAGCTTTTTACCCTGAGTGCAGGCTGGCTGATAATAGCGTTCGACATAGTCCATAACCATGCGCTGACTGTTGAATCGGGGAGTAATGGACTTCATAGAGGCTTTCGAACGTTGTACCCAGCCCTTGGAATAGCCCTGGGACGCCCGGTTGTAGTAAAGGGGTATAACCTCGAACTCCAGCAGATCAAGCAGATCCCGTGCTTCTTCCTGGTTCCGGAACTCCGCATCCAGGTCGGAACTGCGTGGGTTGATAGTCCAGCCATTTTTGCCGTTGTAACCTTCGCCCCACCAACCATCCAGAACGCTCAGATTCAGAGCGCCATTCAGCGCTGCTTTTTCCCCCGAGGTGCCACTGGCTTCTTTGGGATATTCTGGCGTATTCAGCCAGACATCCACACCACTCAGCAGCCGGCGCGCCATTGCCTGATCATAGTCTTCCAGAAGAATGATGTGTCCCATCAGTGCCGGCTGCATTGCCAGATCGTGGATTACCCGAATCATTTGTTGGCCTGGCTTGTCTTTCGGGTGGGCTTTGCCTGCAAAAACCAGTACGACCGGTCGTTCGGTGTCAGTCAGGAGCCGCTCCAGTCGGTCCAGGTCGGAAAAAATCAGCGTCGCCCGCTTATAAGTAGCGAAACGGCGTGCAAATCCGATCACCATGGTGTCTTTTTCCGGTGACGCCAGGTGCCGTGTCATACGTTCCGTCACCGAGTGACCCGTGCCGTTGCGGCGGTGTTGGCGCCTGAGGCGTCTCACGATGTATTCGCCCATTTGTTGCTTCAGGGCTTTGTGAACACTCCAATAATGGTAATCAGGAATCTTGTCGACGAATTCCCAGAAATCCGGGTTTCGAAGCTCGCTCTTCCATGTGGGGGCCTGAATATCGAACAGACTGGACCATTCGGGTGCCAGGAAGGTTGGAACGTGAACACCGTTAGTGATGTAGCCGATCGGATTATCTTCAGGGGGCACCTGGGGCCAGATTTCACCTTCCATCTTTGCGGCAACGTTCCCATGGATCCGGCTGACACCATTATGGAAGCGCGAACCGCGCAAGCCAAGGCTGGTCATATTGAACGAGTCGCCGGAGTTCTTGGAGCCAAGCCGGAACACCGTGTCAAAATCCAGGCCGGCCTCTACAAGGTATTCTCCAAGACTGTGCTGAACAAGCTCACGCGAAAAAATGTCATGACCCGCCGGAACTGGCGTGTGTGTGGTGAACAGTGTGGATCCGGCGTTCAGCTCCAGGGCAGCATCAAACCTGAGGCCGGCGGCCATTGCCTTAGAGCAACGCTCGAGGATCAGAAAAGCCGCATGGCCTTCGTTGATGTGCCAGACAGTGGGCGATAGTCCAAGCGCATCCAGCACCCGGGCACCGCCAATACCCAATAGCATTTCCTGGCTGATCCGGGTGGTCTCATCTCCGCCGTAAAGCTGCAGTGTGAGCTCCCGGTCTTGGCGGCCGTTCTCCTCAACATGGGTGTCCAGAAGATAAAGTCGAATGTGCCCCACGCGGGCTTCCCAGACCTTGGCGTAGACCTGACGGCCAGGGAAGGGTACGGACACCAGCAACGGAGCGCCATCTTTTTCTACCATCGAAATCGGTAGTTCATCACTGAAGTGGGCTTCGTAGCGGGCTACTTGCTGACCCTGGGCATTGATGGTCTGGATAAAATAGCCCTGCTGATAAAGCAGGCCCACCGCAACAAATGGTAACCCCAGATCACTGGCTGCTTTGCAGTGATCACCTGCGAGAATCCCCAGGCCACCGGAGTAAATCGGAAAGCTCTCGTGAAAACCGAATTCAGCACAAAAATAAGCGATGAGAGCGGTTTCCGGATCGAGCTGAGTGGTTACCTCCGGTCCTGGCTCCGCTTCCAGATAGGCATCGTAGGTGCTCAGAATTCGCCGGTATTCTGAGAGAAATGCCCGATCCTCGGCAGCTTCGTCCAGTCGATTCTGCGCCACCCGCCGAAGAAACAGTTTCGGATTATGGGCCACTTTCTGCCACAGACGCAGATCAATTCGTGCAAACAGGCTGCGAACGCCGTGATCCCAGCTATAAAACAGATCGTTCGCCAATTCCTCCAGACGCTCCAGGGCCTCCGGAATACAGGGACGGGCTTCCAGCTTGAATTCAGTTGCTTTGTGCATGATCGTTGCCTCCTACGAGGGCTTTTCCTGTCAGTCCCGAATAATGCTCTGTCGGTAGGCCAGAATCTGACGGTAAATAGCGATGTATTCCTCGGCACGAAGCTGCCAGGAATAATCTCCGGTCATTCCTTTACGCTGAAGCTGCTGCCGGTATTTTGGCCGGCCAATGCAATCGAGTGCCCGTTCAATCGCCGCATGCAGCGCCAGCGGCTCCGGCGTATCGAATGCAAAGCCATTAGCCTGCTTACCTGGGGCATCCTGTGGATCGAATACCGTATCCCTTAGCCCCCCAACGCGGTGCACAATCGGGAGAGTTCCGTACCGCAGGCTGTACATCTGATTCAGACCACAGGGCTCATAGCGGGAGGGCATGACAAAAAGATCGGCACCGGCGGTAATGCGATGAGCGAGGGCTTCGTCGTACCCCAGAGTGACCGATAGGCTGCCGGGGTACTGTTTTTCAAGTTCCAGTGCCGCTTGCTCGTACTCATCAAGCCCTGAGCCCAGAATCACACACTGACAGCCTTTATCGAGAAATCCTGGAAGCACACTGAGCAGGAGATCTATGCCTTTCTGCTCGACAAACCGTCCCACGAAACCGAGCAATGGCGCTTCGCTGTTGGCTTCAAGCCCTTCATCATGCTGTAGATCGATGCGGCATTGTCGCTTGTCGGCAAGATGATCCGCGTCATAGTGATGATCAAGACACGGATCGGATGCCGGGTTCCACTGATGGGTATCGATACCGTTAAGAATCCCGGTCAGGACGTGCTCACGGTAACGCAGCAGACCGTCAAGGCCGCAACCAAGGTGGGGGGTCAGGATCTCTTTCGCGTAACCGGGACTGACCGTCGTCAGATGATCACTGAATACCAATCCGCCTTTAATAAATGACAATTGGCCATGAAATTCCAACTTGTCAAAGCGCCACAGGGAATCCGGTAACCCCAGCGCCCGGAACGTTTCGTGGGAGAAGAGGCCCTGATAGGCAAGATTATGGATGGTGAATACCGTCGCCGGACGTGTATGGCAGCTACTCATCAACACGGGCACCAGCCCGGTTTGCCAGTCATTGCAGTGAACCACATCCGGAATCCAGTTCAGTCCCGCCTGACCAAGCCCCATTATTGCCGCTACCCGGGCGAACAGGTAATACCGATCGGCGTTATCCCACCAATCGTTACCTTCCTCGTTTTGATAGGGGTTACCAGGACGGTCAAATAGAGGCGCGCAATCCACAAGCCACAACATCACCGGAGAGCCGGGTAGTTGTGTCTGCCAGAGCGTTACTGGGTGGACGCCGATTCTCAGCTGCGCCTTTCGCACGGAACCGTTGGATTTTGCTGCGGCCATGGCGGCCGGATAACCGGGCAGCAGAATGTGTACATCCTGATCCTGGTGACACAGGGCCTCTGGTAAGCTGGCAGAAACATCCGCTAGCCCGCCCGTCTTGATAACGGGATATACTTCGCTGGTAACGAACAACACCCGGATCATGGCGTGCGCTCCAGCACGACGGCCCCCAACGGTGGCAGTGTCAGGCTGACCGAATGGGGTCTGCCCATCCATGGCTGGTCATCGGCCATCACAGCCAAGGGATTGCCCAGGTTACTTCCGCCGTAATAGGTGGAATCCGAATTCAATCGCTCCTGCCACTGTCCGCCGCCAGGTACTCCGATGCGATAGTTGAAACGGGGCACCGGGGTAAAGTTGATGATCACAACTATAAATCGGTCTTCGGCCTTTCTCAGATAGCTGATCACCGACTGGGGAGAATCGTGGCAATCGATCCACTCAAAGCCATCAGGACGATAATTGGCACCGTGAAGGGCAGCCTGCTCTTTTAACAGGTGATTCAAGTCCTTGACCAGATGCTGCAGCCCACGATGCGAGTCCTGCTCCAGCAAGCTCCAGTCGAGTTCGCGTTTTTCACTCCACTCCCGACGCTGGCCGAATTCCCCACCCATGAACAGGAGCTTGGCGCCAGGGTAGGTGTAGAGGTAAGTGAACAGAAGCCGAAGATTGGCCCGTTGCTGCCAGTCATCGCCAGGCATTTTATTCAGCAGGCTGCCTTTCTCATGTACCACCTCATCATGTGACAGTGGCAACAGAAAGCGCTCGTTGAAAGCGTAGAGCAACCCGAAGGTCAGTTTGTCGTGATGAAACTGCCGGTAAACAGGATCCTGGCTAAGGTAATCCAGCGTATCGTGCATCCAACCCATGTTCCATTTAAGGCAGAAATCCAAACCTCCGACCGACGCCGGCCGGGTCACTTGCGGCCAGGATGTTGACTCCTCAGCAATAATCAGCGCGCCGGGATAACGCTCACGGCATACCCGGTTCAGTTCCCGTAAAAATTCGATGGCTTCCAGGTTTTCATGGCCACCGTGGATGTTCGGAAGCCAGTTGCCTTCAGTTCGCGAGTAGTTCAGGTACAGCATGGAGGCGACCGCATCCACCCGCAGCCCATCTATGTGAAAGGTGTCCAGCCAGAACAGTGCACTGCCAATGAGGAAATTGCGCACCTCGTGTCGGCCGTAATTATAAATCAGAGTACCCCAATCCTGGTGTTCACCCTGGCGGGGGTCCTCGTGTTCATACAGAGCCGAACCATCAAAACGCGCCAGGGCATGTTCGTCTCGCGGGAAATGTCCAGGTACCCAGTCCAGTATTACCCCGATGTTATTGCGATGACAGCAATCCACAAAATAGCGGAAGTCATCGGGACTGCCAAACCGGCTGGTCGGCGCATAGTAGCCCGTGGTCTGATAGCCCCAGGATTCATCCAGTGGATGCTCGGTCACCGGTAGCAGCTCGATGTGGGTAAACCCCAGATCCCGGACATAAGGCACCAACTGCTCCGCCAGTTCCCGATAATTCAGCCAGCGACCGGAACCATGTACACGCCAGGAACCGGCGTGAACCTCGTAAACGGATAGCGGCTGTTCTTGCCAGGTCATGCGGCTGCGATTGAACATCCAATCCCCATCGCCCCAACTCAAATGACTCCGCCGGGTTACGACAGCCGCCGTCGCCGGGCGGGGCTCGAACGCCTGGCCGTAGGGATCCGTTTTTGTCAGCACCTCACCGGTAGCTGAAGTGATTGAAAACTTATAAAGCCCGCCTTCTGGAACGCCTGGAACAAACAATTCCCAGACTCCGCTTTGCCCGTGCCTGTGCATTATATTGGCGTTGGGGGCCCAATTGTTAAAGTCGCCAACAACGCTGACGGCAGTCGCGGCGGGCGCCCAGACGGCAAAGCGAACGCCTTCTGTACCTTTCTTCCGGCACAGGTGAGCGCCCATCACATTGTATATGTGCCAATGCTTCCCCTGACCAAAGAGGTGCAAATCAAACTCGCTGAGGTTTGGGTTTTCCATAATCCAACCTGTTCTCTCCAGAAACAGAACCACTCCATTGGACGCCAATCCGGCTGACCAATTAATGACCTGTGACAAGTTTACGTCATCTTTCCAGTGCTAGAGTTCTATACTTAGTAGGTTCGTCAAAATATAGTTGACTCTATGCGATAGAGTAATACTGATAGCGAGAAGACCACCCAGGTTTTCAGGGAAGCCGTTATGCAAACTACGAAACGCTTCGTCAGCCGGCTAACACGACAGACACTTGCGCTCGTGTTAGCTGGGGGTAGGGGGACACGCCTCTACGATCTCACGAAATGGCGCGCAAAACCGGCAGTGCCCTTCGGAGGCAAGTTCCGAATCATTGATTTTCCCCTTTCCAACTGTATCAATTCGGGAATTGGTCAGGTTGGCGTCATCACCCAGTACAAGTCCCATTCTCTGATGCGTCATATCCAGCGCGGTTGGGGGTTCCTGAGAGGGGAACTGGGTGAGTTTGTAGAGCTACTGCCGGCACAGCAACGAATCGAAACCTCATGGTATGAGGGGACGGCAGATGCGGTGTTGCAGAATCTCGATATCATTCGCAGCCACGCCCCCGAGTATGTGCTGATATTGGCTGGGGACCACGTTTACAAGATGGACTACGGCACCATGCTCGCTTACCACGTTGAGAACGATGCCGATGTCACAGTAGGGTGTATCGAGGTGCCCATTGAGGAAGCGAGTGCTTTTGGGGTGATGTCGGTTAACGACGAATTCCGTATTACCGAATTCATCGAGAAACCGGAAAATCCAAAGCCCCTCCCCAAACATCCGGGCAGGGCGCTGGCATCCATGGGAATTTATGTGTTCAGTACCCGGGTTCTTTTTGATGAACTACTGCGGGACCATCAGCTCGTATCGGATTCCTCTCACGATTTCGGCAAGGATATCATTCCCTCGATTATTTCCCGGTTACGGGTCGTGGCGTTTCCGTTCCGAAACCCTATTCGAAATTGCCCGGCCTACTGGCGGGATGTAGGCACTATTGATGCTCTCTGGCAGGCGAATCTTGAGCTGATTGGCGTCAGCCCGGAGCTTAATCTTTATGACCCCGACTGGCCGATCTGGACCTACCAGGAACAACAGCCCCCGGCGAAGTTTGTATTCGACGATGATGACCGCCGCGGTATGGCAGTAGACACCATGCTGGCAGGAGGCTGCATTGTGTCTGGTGCACTGGTTCGACACTCACTGCTGTTTTCGCAGGTGAGGGTCCATTCCTACAGCACGGTTTCTGATACCGTTATATTTCCTGATGTTGATGTCGGTCGCCACTGCGAAATTCAGAGAGCCATTATCGATCGGGGTTGTCGTATACCCGATGGCACCAAAATCGGCGTAGATCTTGAGAAAGACCGCGAGCGATTCTACGTATCTCCCAAAGGCATTGTACTCGTCACTCCCGAGATGCTCGGGCAGGATTATCCCCATGGCCTCTGACAAGCGAACTCCGGTTGTTTTCTGCTGGCACATGCACCAACCCGGCTACCGCGATCTTAAAACCGGTGCCTTCCTGTTTCCCTGGGTGTATCTGCATGCCTTGAAAGATTACAGCGATATGGCTGCGCACCTTGAGGCTCATCCCCATGCAAAAGCCGTGGTGAACTTTGCCCCGATCCTGCTTGAGCAGATCGAAACTTACCTGGTGGATATGGAGCGCTGGCGACATGGCGCTGGGGAAATCGGCGATCCTTTGCTGGCTGCGCTGGTCGCCCCACGGTTGCCAGACCCTGGTTCGCCGGGGTTTCTCGATATCATGGAGAAATGCCTACGCGCCAACGATGAACGTATCATTCAACGTTTTCCCGCATACGCACGACTGGCGCAACTTGCGGAATTCTATCGTTCAAAACCGCAAATACAGCGCTATATCGCGCCGGCGTTTCTATCGGACTTGCTTGTCTGGTATCACCTCGGCTGGATGGGAGAAGCCATCCGCCGCACTAATAGCTGCATCCAGGGCCTGCAGGAAAAAGGGACCGGATTCAGCCCTGACGACCGTATCGCGCTGTTCGATGTCATTTTTGAAACCCTGGCAAGCATCGGGCCCAGATACCGCCATCTGGCTCACACCGGACAGGTAGAGTTGTCTGTCAGCCCTTTCACCCATGCCATGGTGCCGTTGCTGATTGATCTCGGCAGTGCCCGGGAGGCAGTGCCGGAAATACCATTGCCTCAACACGCCACTTATCCCGGCGGGGACGCCCGGGCACAATGGCAACTCGAAAAGGCCAGGGAGGTCTTCCATCGTTTTTTCGGTACCGAGCCCACCGGCTGCTGGGCATCTGAGGGCGGCCTCAGCCAGCAAACTCTCTGCTATCTCCAGCAGTCAGGGTATCAGTGGACCGCCAGTGGTGATTCGGTGCTGCACAATAGCCTGTCGCGAGCGCAGGCTGACGGGCACGAAACGTCGGACCACCTGGTTCATCAGCCTTACCGGTTTGGCAATACCGGTGTCACCGTTTTTTTCCGCGATGACGGGTTGTCAGACCTGATTGGCTTTACCTATGCAGACTGGCACGCGGAAGACGCAGTCGGTGACCTTGTCCATCACATGGAGAATATTGCTTCCCACGCCAGCGCCTTCAGTAATCGAGTCATTTCGGTCATTCTGGATGGCGAGAATGCCTGGGAATACTACCCGGAGAATGCCTTTTACTTCCTGGACGAACTTTATCAGGTGCTTGAGAGCCATCCACGCCTGGCATTGACTACCTATCGGGATTTAATGGAGACGGGTTCCGCACTACCACAGGAATTACCATCGATAGTCGCCGGCAGCTGGATTTACGGCACTTTTTCCACCTGGATCGGAGACCCCGACAAGAATCGTGCCTGGGACTTGCTCTGCGAAGCCAAACACCATTTTGACCGTGCCATGGATAATGGTTCTCTGACTGCCGAGCAAAAATTGGCAGCGATGGATCAACTGGCGATCTGTGAGGGCTCGGACTGGTTCTGGTGGTTTGGAGATTATAATCCTGCACAGGTAGTGAGTGATTTTGAGCACTTGTACCGGCGGCATCTGGTCAACCTGTATGACATGATTGGCTATCCAGCCCCTCCGTCGGTGTTCCAGAAGCTCAGTCAGGGCAGCGGTGCTCCTGTTCGTGGGGGGGCAATGCGGCCAGGCCACGATTCAGATGGTGCGTTATGAACCTGCACCCAAAATTGCCAGAAGCGCTGTCGCGCCGACGCGCAGGCGTATTACTCCATCCGACCTGCCTGCCGTCACAGCACGGCCTGCTAGGTAACAGTGCCCGCCGTTTTGTCGACTTTATGGCGGAGTCTGGCCTGTCTGTTTGGCAAACCCTGCCGCTGGGTCCTACCCACGCCGATCTTTCGCCCTATCAATCCTTGTCCGCACACGCCGGTAATCAGGACTTCCTTGGCCTGGAGGACCTGATTCACGCGGGTCTGATTAGTGAATCCGAGCTGAACGGCGTCGAAAGCAGAGTTCAGCGGAAATCAGTTATTGCCACGGCCTGTGAGCGGTTCTTCAACCACACAGAAGGGCGATTCCATGGGCTCACGCTGGCAGAATTTGAGGCTTTTCGTACCGCCAATGAGGATTGGCTTGAGGACTACTGTCTGTTCTGTGCCATTCGCGAGGTTTATCCTGAAGGAAGCTGGCTGTCGTGGCCCCCGGAACTTAGAAACAGGGACGCCGTTGCTCTTGAGAGTTTTGCTGCGACCCATGCTGAAACCATACGCAGGCTGCAGTTCGAGCAATTCCTGTTCGATCTCCAATGGAGTCGCTTACGAGAGTATGCCCACGAGCGCGGCATTCTGATGTTTGGCGATATTCCCATCTTTGTCGCTCACGACAGTGCCGATGTGTGGGCCGCGCCTCATCTGTTCAAACTAAAAGCCTCGGGTGAACCCGAGTTTGTGGCCGGCGTGCCACCGGACTATTTCTCCCCCGAGGGGCAACACTGGGGCAACCCGCTCTACGATTGGTCGGCCATGGCGAAGGATGGGTATCAGTGGTGGATGTCGAGGCTTGAAACCCAGCGGCGTTTTTTCGACCTGATTCGCATTGACCACTTCCGGGGACTGCAGGCGCACTGGGAAATACCAGCTGCACACCCAACCCCGAAGAATGGCTATTGGGCGGCGGGCCCGGGAGCCGACTTTCTTGAGGCCTGCTTCCGGCAGTTTCCTGATCTTCCCCTGGTGGCAGAAAACCTGGGCATAATCAGTGATGATGTCGAAACTCTGCGGCACCACTTCCGCTTACCAGGTATGACCGTTTTACAGTTCGGTTTTGATGGCAGTGCAGCCAACCCCCATTTAGTTCACAACCACCGCCGAGGTGATCTTGTGTATTCCGGCACCCACGACAATGACACGACGCTGGGCTGGTACCTGAGTCTTGATGAACACACAAGGGAATACGTGGACAGTTACCTGGGTCATTCAAGCGAGCCCATGCCCTGGCCGGCTATTCGAATGGCCTTTCAGTCGGTCTGCCGACTTGCTGTGATACCCATGCAGGATCTGCTGGGTCTGGATAGTAGGGGGAGGTTCAACACACCAGGAACGACCACTGGCAACTGGGTCTGGAAGCTTGACTGGGGCTCTTGTCCGGCGAGCCTGGCCGGGCACATCCACCTCCTTGTCAGACTTTATGGAAGGCTCCCCTGACTTTGATAGTGCGCAACAACCCGAAAGGTCACTTTTTGACCTGAATCAAGAGCGAATTTCGACGAATGGCGCTATGCTTTGAACATTATTTATTCAACCGAGCTGGACGATCAGCCGATAGTGGGGGCCCCATGGAACACAGACTCAGCAAACGTATTCTGGGAAAACTCGGGCTGTTGGTTTATCGACGCGGTATGCCAGTTGCTACTGGCCAGATCCGGGATGCTAGCAAACGTGGCCTTTTTATCGCCACGGACTACACCGATGTACAGGTGAATCAGACTCTAGAGCTGGAATTCCGGTTCCCGGACAAAAAAGAGAACGCTTTCCGCCGAATCAAGGCCCAAGTGGTAAGAAAATCCGATAACGGCTTGGGTGTAGATATTGAAGGCATGGACAATGACGGCTTCACCATATCTGCATTGTTATCCTGGCTCCAGAAAAACAACCACGTTGTTACTTACTTTCCCCCTATTCGCCAGAACTACTCTCACTGAACGCATCACTTTCATCCAGCCGGGATCCGCATAATGGGACGACACCGCACGCTGACTTCGCGTATCGAGGGATAGCCCAACCATGGCGGAACCTGCGGGACTGTATCTGCATTGGAAATTGCCAGGGGAACTGACCGGGCTGGCGGATCTCGCCCTGGATATCCGATGGACATGGCATCATGGGAGTGACGTACTGTGGCGGACCATTGACCAGGAGTGCTGGGATGCCACGCACAACGCCTGGTTCGTGCTCAACAGTGTGCCAGGCAAACAGCTGCAGACCCTTGCCTCTGACCCTGATTTCATCGCCCTTTTGACGGCGCAACTTGCCGCCTACAATGAGTTTCACCAATCTGCCACCTGGTTTGGTGAAGCCTATCCGGAAACCCTGAAAGGCCAGGTCGCCTACTTTTGTATGGAATACGGATTAGCTGCCTGCTTGCCGCTATATTCCGGCGGACTCGGTGTGCTGGCCGGCGATTCTCTGAAGGCTGCCAGTGACCTTGGCGTTCCGGTAATTGCAGTGGGTTTGCTGTACCAGCAGGGTTATTTCCGCCAGGAAATAAATGCTGAGGGGGAGCAAGTCGAGTTTTATCCGTACAACGACCCCACCATGCTGCCTCTAGTGCCGCTCAGAGATGATCAGGAAGAGTGGGTGAGAGTAGTCGTGGATCTTCCTGGTCGCTCAGTCCGCCTGCGTGTATGGATTGCTCGTATCGGGCGTTGCCGCCTCTTGTTACTTGACAGCAACGATCCCCGTAACGAGCCCAAAGACCGCGGTATCACCAGCGAGCTCTATAGTGGCGATGCGGAAAAACGGCTTCAACAGGAAATGATGCTCGGGCTCGGAGGATGGCGCTTACTTCAGCGCATGGGTGTTGAACCCTCAGTGGTGCACATCAATGAAGGCCATTGCGCCTTTGCACTGCTGGAGCAAATCCGCGCTCTGTGCAAATCCACCGGGATGAGCTTTGAAGCCGCCCGACTGGCCACCCGAGCGCGCAACCTGTTCACCACTCACACATCGGTTGCCTCCGGTTTCGATCTGTTTCCCGCGAAACTCATCAGCCAATATTTTTCAGACTATCTGAGTGAAGCAGGGCTGGATCTGAATAATTTTCTAGAGCTGGGCCAGGCTGACGGTCGCGCCTCTGATGATTTCAACATGAGTTACCTGGCCATTCGCCTGAGCGGTCGCCTGAATGCCGTTAGCCGTATCCACCGGGAAGTGTCACGACATATCTTTAGCAACCTTTTCCCGCACTGGCCTCTGAACGACATCCCGGTAGAATATGTCACGAATGGTATACACACCCCCAGTTGGGACTCCCCGGAAGCGGATGCAATCTGGACCGAAGCCTGCGGAAAGAACCGCTGGTGTGGCGCTCTGGAGAAGATCTGCATTCCTTCTGTCACCATCAGCGATGAACGCCTGTGGCAAATGCGGAGTAAACAGCGTCACCGACTGATTCGCTTTCTCCGTGAACGGCTCCATACCCAGCATTGTGAACAAGGAAACAGGACAAATGCAGAAGCATCCTGCGGACTGCTTCTTGATAATGAGGCGCTGACGCTCGGGTTCGCGCGCCGTTTTACCGACTACAAACGCCCAGACCTGTTACTTAAAGATGAACCCCGCCTGCTAAGGTTGCTGAATGACAGGGACCGGCCACTGCAAGTTGTAATGGCCGGGAAGGCCCACCCGAACGACCAGCATGGCAAGGCCCTTATCCAGCGCTGGAAACAGTTCATCAAACATTCCGACATGCAAGGCCGGGTCGTATTCATCGATGACTACGATCTGGACGTGGCAACCCAACTGATTCAGGGCGTGGATGTCTGGCTCAATACCCCGAGACATCCATGGGAGGCCTGTGGAACCAGCGGCATGAAAGTGCTGGTTAATGGTGGCCTGAATCTGTCCCAGTTCGACGGTTGGTGGGCTGAAGCCTGGAGGCCCGAGGTCGGCTGGGCAATACGACGGGACGCATCTTTATCCCGGTTGAGCAATTCACCGGAATACGATGAGGAGGACGCAACAGAGCTTTTCACGTTGTTGGAACAACAGGTTATACCGCATTTTTACGACTTCGACTCAAGTGGATTGCCCAGGAAGTGGCTAGCGATGATCCGCAGCAGCATGGAAACACTCACCCCCTTGTATTCCGCCAACAGGATGATTCGGGAATACACCGAGCAATTCTATATACCAATGGAACAAAGGCATCGGGAGCGGTCCGTACAACAAGCCCAATCCCTGGCAAATGAACTACATCATCTGCAGAAACACTGGCCACTACTCAGATTTGGCCTAATGGATTGTGTCGAACACGAGAACGACCTCGAAGTCTCCGTTCAGGTGTATCTGGATGACCTCGAACCCGGGGTGCTGAAACTGGAACTGGTGGCGGACGAATCCGAATATGGTGGTCGTGTCGTTGAGGAGATGGTTGGGGAACCCGCCATGAGTGGAAGCTATTTATACCGCTGCCGTGTGCCAATCAGGCCTCTGGAGCATTATACGCCACGGCTGGTTATAGGCGACCGCCGGCTGAACCTGCCGCTGGAGGATCCCCGAATTCTCTGGCGCTCCTAGGTCAGTCAGCTTCGCCAGAAAGCAGGGGACAGTACAATCACCACACTCAGGATTTCCAGGCGTCCCATCAGCATACCCACCGAAAGCACCCACTTGGCCGCTTCAGGTAAGCTTGAGAAGTTGCCTGCAGGTCCAATGGTGTCACCCAGAGCGGGCCCGACATTGGTCAGGACCGTCAGGGCGCCAGATAGGCTGGTAATAAAGTCCAGCTGCAAGGCGGCTAGGATAACGGTGATAATGAGCAGAGATAGCAGGAATATGAAGCTATAGGCGATCATCGAAGCGATGATCTCGTCGCTCACCGCCCGGCCATTGTAGTTCCGGGTGAACACTGCTCTTGGGTGAAGCAGCCGCATTAGCTGTTCACGCAGCACAATCAGAGACAACTGGAACCGGAAAATCTTCATGCCTCCGGAGGTCGAGCCGGAGCACCCGCCAACAAACATCAGAAAGAAGAAGAGCACGAATGCCAACGGCCCCCAGGCGGAATAGTCCTCGGAGGCGTAGCCGGTAGTCGTGACCACCGAAGTCACATTAAACAAGGTGGCGACATAGCCGTGTACGAGATCGAATTCCGATGGCGACACATACCAGCGGTATATCGTCAGCAAAGCAGGAACGATCAACAAAATAGAGAGGAACAGCCTGACCTGCTGGTCCCGGAACAAGACCCCATGCTGCCCGTGCATCTCACGAACAAACAGAAAGAAAGGAATACTGCCGATGATCATGAACAGGGTGGCTTGCAACAGAATCAGGTCGGAGTCGAATTTCCCCATCGATGCATCGGAGGTGGAAAATCCACCTGTCGCGATACTGGTCAGCCCATGATTGAACGCGTCAAACAGGGTCATACCAGACAACCAATAGGTTGTAACCGCTATCAAGGAAAACACCACGTAGACGAACAAAAGACCCCGACTGAGGGTTTTCATTCGGGGCAGGGCCTTGTCTGTCCATTCGGACGATTCCGTCGCAAACAACCGCATCCCACCCACACGTAGGAACGGAAGAACGGCGACGAACATACCAATGATACCGATACCCCCGATCCATTGCAGAATGGAGCGCCACAGGAGCAAATCCTGGTCCATGGTATCCAGGCCGGTCAGCACCGTTGCGCCCGTGGTTGTAATACCGGACGTTCCCTCAAAAAAAGCGTCGGCGACCGTTATATCAAGGTCGCTCAGGTAGAACGGCAGTGACGAGAGGAGGGCTATGATGAACCAACTGGATACCGTTAGCACGAACATGAATCGTGGTTTCAGATCACGAGGTTGGCGATAGGTGGTCACAATCCCCAAAAGACCAATGCCAAAAACAATAGCGGCGGATTCCGCAAACGCCATGGCATTGGGCGCTTCAGAACCTGAAAGAAGTAATACAGGTAACGTCATGAAAATACTCAAAAGTACGAACATGACGCTGACAATAAAGATGACAGGGTTAAGGTTTCTCAAAGGAAGCTCAAGCCGGCTGAACAGAGAGACGGCGTCAGAATACATGCGGCCTGACACTTTCGCAAGGTAACGAGGGCCAGCGCTACGGGTCTTACCGGGGAATTAAATCACTGTAAATATCGGGTAAATCCGGACCCTTTCGCTGGATAAATTCGTTGGTGTAGTGCAGTTTCGTATAAACGACGGTGAAAACCAGGAAGGAGCATCGAAGACATGAAAATCTCACGTTCGTTGGTATTGGGACTTACGGCTCTCGCGGGTAGCATGACTGCCTCCGTTGCTAGCGCAAATGATATGTATAAATCGGGAGTCGGAGGGTTGTACGCTGGCCTGAATTACACCTTCGTCAATATCGAGGAAAACTCCGACGATGTGGACGTCGGCACCTTGTCCGCCAAGGTGGGAGCGTTGGCGACCCCTTTCTTCGGGGTGGAGGCACGGGCAGGTTTTGGCGTTGACGACGATAGCATTGGTGGTGTCGACGTTTCCCTCGATAATTTCTTTGGTGGTTACGCCACACTGAACCTTGCCAATGAGTCGCCAGCGACACCTTATGTTATTTTGGGTTTGACCCGGGTAGAACTGGAAGCCGAAGGCCCCCTTGGAACCGCCACAGAGGATGATTCCGACTTTTCCTATGGCATCGGCGTCAACGTTGAAATGGCGCCCCAAGTGTCCGGTAACCTTGAATATATGCGTTATTATGACAAGGACGACGTTACTGTCGATGGCCTCGGCCTGGGCGTGACGTTTAATTTCTGATCGGGTAAGCCTCCCGGGATGGCGAGCTTACCCGCCGTCAATTGCTACCGGGAGGCTGTTTGAATCATCTGGCCCATCTTTTCCTCGCACCGGATTCACCTCAGGCCCGCATTGGCAGCGTGATGGGGGATTTCGCCCGAGGGCTGCAAGTCCAGGAACTCCCACCAACGGTCCGGGCCGGCCTGCACCACCATCGCGCCGTGGATAGTTTTACAGACAGTCACCCCGAAGTACTTGCCAGCAAGCGACTATTCTCCCAGCAACGACGTCGTTTTGCAGGCGTTGCGCTCGATATCCTTTATGATCACTACCTGTTAAGACATTGGCAACGATTCAGCAATGTCGATTCTGGTACCTTCATCGGCACCGTTTACCAAGAGTTTCGGGATTACGAATACCTGATGCCGGAGAAAATGAAGACGGTTACCCGGAACATGGCGGAGAATGACTGGTTCGGTACTTACGCAGACCTTGACAGTGTGGGGTATGCACTGAACCGCGTTGCCCAGCGTATCCGTTTCCAGCATCAGTTTTTCGATATCATTGACGAGATAAAAGAAAACGACCAGAAATTGGAACGCCGTTTCCTGACATTTTTCCCAGACCTGATTAAATTCGCCGGAGATGTTTCATGAAGTTTGCTGTAGGACTCACCTTCGCAGCCATTATCGCTTCAATCAGCCCCGTCCTGGCAGAGGACAAACAGAATCAGCAGCGTCCACCGGAATCACTAGGCTTCGTGGAATGGATTGTTCTTCAGGACACCGGGCTGCGCCTGAAGGCTCGGCTGGATACGGGGGCAAGAACTTCCTCCCTGCACGCAGTCAATATCGAAGCCTTTGAAAAGGGAGATGAGAAGTGGGTGAGCTTTCAGGTTCCCCTTGCCGATCACCGCGATCAGGAAAAAGGCGAAAACGATACCGAGGTTGAGGACGTTATCCTGGAATTTGAGCGCCCGGTGGATCGTACCGTCAGAATCAAACGAAAGGGGGCGCCTTCCCAAAGGCGGTATGTGGTGCGCATGGAGTTCTGTATAGCCGGCTCTACCCATGAAACCGAGTTTTCGCTGGCCGATCGCGGACGGTTTTCCTATCCGGCGTTACTGGGGCGTCGCTTCCTGAGTGACGACAACATTCTCGTTGCATCGTCAGAGAGCTTCATGGCCGAGCAGAAATGCGAACATAACACCCTTAACGATCTGGCGCAGAACAGGAAAAATCTGGTGAAGTAGACAGCTCGCGCAACCACACCCACAAGGACCGTGAGTGTGGTGCCTGCTTAAGCTTACCCTTTCTGGGCGGTAAAGCTCTGCATCAGGTTTGCGTAGTGGGGCAGATGCTTGGCGAGGATGCCGCCAAAGCCTTCGATATCATTACGCCAATCACGGTGCAATTCACAGCCAACACTGAACCAGTTCATCAGTTGTGCCCCGGCCTGTTCCATGCGGCTCCAGGCTGCGTCGCGGGTGGTCTGGTTGAAGGTGCCGGATGCATCTGTTACGACAAAGACCTCATAGCCTTCTTCAAGCGCCGAGAGCGTCGGGAAAGCAACACAGACGTCGGTAACAACGCCAGCAATCAGCAATTGCTTCTTGCCCGTGGCCTTAACAGCTTTTACAAATTCTTCGTTATCCCAGCAGTTGATCTGGCCTGGGCGAGCGAAGTAGGGCGCATCCGGGAACATTTCCTTGAGTTCCGGCACCATCGGACCGTTGGGGCCATCCTCAAAGCTGGTGGTCAGAATGGTCGGAATGTCGAAGAACTTGGCGATGTCCGCAAGCGCCAGTACATTGTTCTTGAAATCGTCCGGAGAGAAGTCCCGTACGAGAGAAAGCAGTCCTGCCTGGTGATCGACCATCAGCAGCGCCACATCATCCTTATCCAATCGATTGTATTTAAAAGCCATTTCCCTTCTCCTTCATTTCAGGTGGGTTCTAATTACCGGCCCCAGGTTGAGGGGCCGGATCCTACCGCTAGCCATCACCTGTTCTGACTAGCGGTGAAGAATGCCGAACTTTCCATTCTGAAAGTCCGCGATAGCCTGATGGATTTCAGCCTCTGAATTCATGACAAAGGGGCCGTGTCCAACTACTGGCTCATTAATCGGCTCACCTGTGAGTACCAGTAACCGGGCATCGTTGTTTGATTCAAACTGCAGTTCCTGGCCTTGACGCTCGAAGCAGGCAACTTCCGCTTCTCGCAGCACTTCCGATCCATTTGACTGCACCGTACCCTTAAGCACCACGACAATGGCGGTGTGTCCTTCCGGGGCTGTCAGAACGACATCGGCTCCCGGTTCCAACTTCAGGTCCCAGACATTCATTGGGGTATGAGTCTTTGCCGGGCCTGTATGGCCCTGGTAATCACCGGCAATTACCCGGAGACTACCGACATAGTCACCCAGCGAAACGGCTGGAATGTCCTTGTTCAGCAGAGTCTGATAGGCAGCCGGAACATCCTTCGACCGGGCAGGGAGGTTCACCCACAGTTGAACCATCTCCAGGACACCGCCGCGCTCAGTGAATTCACCGGAATGAAACTCCTCGTGAACGATACCGGCGCCTGCGGTCATCCACTGCACATCACCTTCACCAATTAAACCGCCGCTGCCGGTAGAATCCCGGTGCTCCAGTTCGCCCTGCAGAACCAGGGTGACGGTCTCAAAACCACGGTGGGGGTGCTGGCCGACACCGCGCCGATGGCTGCCAGGCTGAAACTGTGCGGGCCCGGCATAGTCCAGGAGCAGGAAAGGGCTAATATTGTTGGCGCCCATGCGGTCATAGGACAGTAGCGACCGAACGGGGAAACCATCACCCACCCAATGGCCATTGGGCGTGCTATAGGTGGTCATTACCTGTTTCATGCGCTCCCCCTCATCTGATACTAGATCGGCGTTGATTAGGTTCAAGATAGGGGAACGGAGTTGGCCTGAGTAGGTATCAAAAATTATAATCTGTGTTCTATATATAGGACTCTGAACTATGCAGGACTTGAACGACCTCTACTATTTCGTGCAGGTAGTGGAAAATGGGGGCTTTGCACCGGCCGGGCGTGCACTGGGAGTGCCCAAATCCAAACTGAGCCGGCGAATAGCACTTCTAGAAGAACGTCTGGATACCCGGCTGATTAACCGATCAACACGTCGATTCAGCGTGACAGAGCTGGGGAAGGAGTATTATCGCCACTGTGTCGCTATGCTGGTTGAGGCCGATGCCGCGCAGGAACTGATCGATCGCTCCCACTCGGAACCGCGCGGATGCATCCGGATGTCCTGCCCACCAGGATTGATCTATTTTCTGGTTGCACCGCTGGTCGTGAAGTTCATGGAGATCTATCCGGAGGTCAAGATAGAGCTGGTGGCCACCAGTCGCCGGGTCGATGTGATCAAGGAGGGGCTCGATCTGGCGCTCCGGGTCCGGTACCCACCGATTGAAGACAGCGGCCTGACCATGAAAGTTCTGTCCAAAAGTCCTCAATGCTTGATGGCATCCAGGGCTCTGGTGGAGCGTTTCCCGGAAATCGGATCGCCCGAAGACCTGACGCGCCTGCCCAGTATCGACTTCGAGCAGGCCGACGGCCAGCACACCTGGTGCCTGGACGGCCCGGATGGCGTATCTGTGCAGGTTCACCACAAGCCGCGCCTGGTGACGGACGATGTGTTTACTCTCAGACAGGCAGCCATCGCCGGCTTGGGCGTAGTCAAAATGCCGTTGATCGTAGGTGGACGTGACCTGATCGAGGGACGGCTAACCAATGTGCTGCCTGGCTGGCAGCCTCGCGGAGGCATTTTCCACGCCGTCTTTCCGTCACGCCGGGGCCTGCTTCCGGCAATTCGCGCGTTTCTGGATTACCTGTCAGAGCAGGTGGATGAGGTGGACTTTCCAGAGCCTGAGCAGGATATTACGCAGCTTTCTTAAAGCACCATCGGGTCTGTTTTGCGTACAGGAATCTTCTAATTTACGGACGTTCACTTCAGGGCATGGAGCGGCCCTCTTCACGTAATACCACCCTTCTTGTACCTTCTGGGCCGCTTAAATGTTAGAAATTTAATTTCCGCCTCAGCACCCGCCCAGGTTTTTCCTCCAGTTGACGGCAGCCGGACGGGTGCTAACCTTCGGTAGGTACCAGATTTCCATTTGGTTTATCCAATCTGACTAATTGCTTCGTGGCCTACTTGTGAGGGATCACCTGAAATACCTCCTCTATCTGATTCTCAGCATATGTCTTGGCATGGTTCCCGTGCACGCCTCCATACGTTCAGAATATGAAGTTAAAGCCGCCTTTCTCTACAATTTCACACGCTTTGTAAGCTGGCCTCATATCGGTAACGCTTCTGAGTCCCTTGAGGTCTGTGTTTTTGGTGACGATCCGTTTGGTGATCTGCTCGATCCACTCCGTGGCCGTCAATCCCAGGGCAGGGAGCTTCAGCTTCGATACCCTGATAATGCCACGAACCTTTCCGGGTGCCATGTACTGTATATTGCCCAGGCACAATCCCGAACGCTTGGTGAACTGCTCACACTGGCCGAGCAACAAGGCATGCTTACGGTCAGTGACCTGCCTGGTTTTGTCGGTAAGGGCGGCATGGTCGGTTATGTCAAACGGGGCAATGTCATACGCTTCGAAATCAGTCTGAAAGCTGCGACGGAAGCAGGCCTTACCATTAACTCCCGACTTTTGGAACTGGCGGTGAGGGTCATACGATGATGGGGCCGTGGCGGTATTGGCGTCTTAAAACCAAGCTACTTTTCCTGACGCTGTTCACCAGTGCACTGGGGATCGCCCTGGTGTGCGCTGCTCTCATCTTTGTCGAGAACCAGAATTACCGTGAGCAGCTCAATAGCATCATTTCGAGCCTCGACCATATAGAGATCATCCAGCAGGCGTGTATCTATGACCAACAAGGGAACGTTATGGCTTCCCTGGCCAGCCTTGATAAACGGGAATGCCCACCGGTTAACCGACAACTGGACATTGGATTTGTCGAAGAAGTATATCGGCTACTGATGCCGGTAACCCTGGATAATGAAACGGTAGGGCAGCTTTTCCTCACCTCCCACCTCGAAGTGCTATATGGCCATATCCGTACCTTTGTATTTCTAGCCACTGGCATTGGAGCCGTTATTCTGGTGGCGCTGGTTTTCCTCGCCCTCAAGCTACAGAGGATCGTGTCTGAACCCATACTCACACTTTCACAAACTGCCGAGCGCATCGCCCAGGACCATGATTACTCCATTCGCGCACCGGTTTCCGGAACCGACGAACTTGGGCGGCTGGGGCACGCCTTTAACGAGATGATCGGCACTATTCAGCAACAGAATCGCCGTATTGTGGATAGTCGCAACAGCCTGGAGCGGACGGTGGAAGCCAGGACGTCGGAACTGAGTATGGCTAATCGGGAACTGGAGGCCTTCAGTTACTCGGTCTCCCATGACCTCAGACAACCCCTGAGAGCTGTGGAAGGATTTGGGCAGGCACTGGAGGAGGATTGTGGTGAACAGCTGAATGAGACTGGCAAGGATTACCTGCGTCGTATCCGAGCCGCAAGTGTCCGGATGGCGGGCTTGATCGACGGACTGTTGATTCTGTCCCGCGTCAGCCGCCAGCCGATTGAAAGTCAGACCATCGACTTAAGCCAACTGCTGCAGGAGATCACAGACGAGCTGAAAGACATCGGCGACGATGTCCCCTCGGAAGTACACATACAGCAGGGTATTGAGGTAGTGGGTGATAGCCGAATGCTGCGGGTTGCATTCCAGAACCTGCTGGCAAACGCATGGAAATACAGCGCCCACGAAGAGGAACGGGTCATAGAAGTGTCTGCACGGAAGAAAGGACGCTGGATCGCCATTGAAGTCACGGATAACGGAGTCGGTTTTGATATGCGTTATATCGACAAACTGTTTGTCGCTTTCAACCGGCTTCACACACCATCAGAGTTCGGCGGTACGGGTATAGGCCTGGCGACGGTTTACCGGGTGGTTCGCAGGCATCATGGTGAGATCTCCGCCACGTCCAAGGTGGGAGAGGGCGCAAGTTTCGTTGTTAAGTTGCCAGTTTTGGGAGATGGCGACTAGACTGCTTTCATATGCTCGTGTTTTGAGCGCAATTCATTGATAGGGCAGCTAAAACATGGACGGCCATTCAATCCTTGTGGTTGAAGATAATCCGGATGATCAGGTTCTGGCGGTACGCGCCCTAAAGAGCGCGAGCGAGAGCAGCCCCGTGATCGTACTGGAAGACGGGCAGGCAGCCCTTGATTTCCTGTTTGGCAATAATTCCAGCCAGCCCTGTAAGAACCTGGATTCGCTCGGCGTTGTCCTGCTGGATGTGAAGCTTCCCCGGGTCGGCGGACTGGAAGTACTGAAATGTATTCGCTCTTCACCGCTCACCAACTGGCTGCCAGTGGTGATGGTGACATCCTCCGATGAACCGGCTGACCTGCTGGAGGCCTATCGCCTGGGGGCCAACAGTTTTATCACCAAGCCGATCAACTATCGGGAGTTTACTGAACAAATGACATTGCTTGCCCGCTATTGGCTCGTTGTCAACAAGGTGCCCAAAACTGGTGCAGTGCGCTCGTACTGATAAGGTAGGTTCTTTGATCGATACAAGCAGCCCATTACGAATGTTGATCGTCGAAGATTCGGAAGACGACGCCCTGCTTCTGCTGCGGGAGATGCGCAAAGGCGGTATCGCTCCCTATCACGAACTGGTAGATAGCGAGGACCACCTGACCCAAGCGCTTCGCAGCGGCAAGTGGGATATTGTCATCACCGATCACAATATGCCTGGGTTTTCTTCTTTCCGGGTATTGGAACTGACTAGGAAATACTGCTCGGATCTGCCGGTGATTATTGTGTCAGGAGTAATCGGTGAGGGGGTGGCCGTAAAAGCCATGAAAGCCGGCGCTCAGGACTACATTATGAAGGACAACCTGTCGCGGCTGATTCCCGCCATTGACCGCGAAGTACGGGAAGGCTCCATGCGCCAGGCCAAGCGAGTCGCAGAAACAACCCTGGAGCACATGGCGTACTACGACAGCCTGACCGATCTGGTGAATCGCCGAGAATTCGAGCGTCGACTGGTGCAGGCTCTGGACGATACCCACAAATCCGGACAGCAGCACGTGCTTCTGTATCTTGATCTTGATCAGTTCAAGATCGTCAATGACACCTGCGGCCACGTAGCCGGCGATCACCTTCTCAAGCAGATTGGCTTGCTACTGTCCCATCAGATCCGTTCAGATGACACCCTGGCCAGGCTCGGTGGTGATGAGTTTGGTGTCCTCCTACGCGGCTGCGACTTCATTCATGCTCAGAAAATTGCCGAGAAGCTGTGTGCGGAGGTTGGCGAGTATCGGTTTGTATGGCACAACAAACCGTTTTCCGTGTCCCTGAGCATTGGCATGGTACTGGTCGATAGCCACTACAGCAGTGCGGGCGAGCTCCTCAGTCATGCTGACCTGGCCTGCTACGCAGCAAAGGACCGTGGTCGCAACAACGTCCAGCTTTATCAGAAAAGCGACGTTGATATGCAGCGGCGCCAGAGTGATATGAACTGGACCAGCCGCATCCAACAGGCGTTGCAGAGCGACAGTTTTTGCCTTTGGCAACAGGACATGGCGGCACTCCAGCCAAATGACGTTGACGGCTATCGAACGGAATTTCTGCTCCGGTTGAGGGAAGGGGACGACACTATCCCGCCGGGAGCCTTTATTCCCGCCGCCGAGCGCTTCAACCTGATGATCAGGATCGACCGGAAAGTCATTGAAATGGCGTTCCAGTACCTTGACCGCACTGGCCTCGGTCGCAAAAAAACGGGGACGTTTTTCATCAACCTTTCAGGAAGCTCGTTCAATGAACCAGAGCTGTTTCTTTACATTAGCCAATTGGCGGAGCGATATGAACTGAAACCTGAGCGCATCTGTTTCGAAATTACGGAAACCTCTGCTATCGCCAACCTGAACGTAACGCAGCGGTTCATCAATTCGGCCAGACAAAGGGGCTTCAAGTTTGCACTGGACGACTTTGGTGCGGGAATGAGTTCATTCTCCTACCTCAAGGCCTTACCAGTGGATTATCTCAAGATAGATGGGGGCTTTGTCCGTAACCTGCTGGATGACCCGATCGATCTGGCCATTGTTGACGCCTGCAATCGCATTGGTCACTCCACCGGTTTAAAGACTGTTGCTGAATTTGTAGAAAACGACGATATCAAATCGAGACTGGTTCAGCTTGGCCTTGATTATGCGCAGGGATACGGGATCTCCATGCCTCGACCGCTGGATTGATAACCTGCCGCCTGCTTCAAATAGTATGCTCATGCTCCCCAAAAGAGATTTTTCATGCTCGAGAATGGTGATCTGTTACTACGCTACCTGGAACGGCTCGGGGTGGAATATGTGTTTGGTGTGCCTGGCGGGAGTATTGAACCATTCTATGACGCATTGGCGCGAAGTGAACGCCGGGGCGGTATCCGGACCATTACCGCACGTCACGAATCCGGCGCGGCAAATATGGCAGAGGGTTATACGCGGGAAACCGGGAAGATAGGCGTTTGTTGCTCCACTGCTGGCCCTGGAGCCACCAATCTTCTCACTGGGGTTTCATCCGCATACGCTGATGGGATTCCCATGCTTGTTATAACGGCACAAACTGCACTCGACAGGTTTGGCCAGGGTTCACTGCAGGAGACCTCCTGCACAGGCATTCATACGGTCGAGATGTTTGCAAAATGTACGCGTTATAACACCCTGGTATCTCATCCGGCACAACTTGAAACCAAACTGCTTCAGGCTGTCAGTCACGCCATGGGTAATCAGCCCGGGCCTGCCCACCTTGGAATACCATTGGACGTGATGCGTCACGGAGTCCCGAATGACGTGAGAGACGGCACGCTCAACGCCTTTATCAACCACGAAGTAGCGCCCAATCCGCCCGCTGTCCAGTCATTACGGAGAGAACTGGAGGCGGCTTCGAAAGTCACATTGGTGTTGGGTGAGGGCGCAACAGGGGCCAACGATATGCTGGTTGCCCTGGCGGAATCCCGGAACTGGTTAATGGTCACGACTCCACGTGGCAAGGGGCTGATTGACAGTTTCCACCCACTATACCGGGGGGTGTTTGGCTTCGCTGGCCACAACAGCGCGACTGACGCACTGAAAGCTGAAAACGCTGAACGTATTGTGGCCATCGGCACAGCTCTGGATGAAGTATCAACCTGCGGGTGGGACCCTACGACAATTCTATCTGACCGGTTGATTCATGTTTCCGGCAATCCCGAACACCTGAGCCGCTCAACCATGGCCAGACTGGTCGTGCTCGGCTCCCCCAAACTCGTGTTCGAACCCCTCGTTCATGCCTTTAAAGGCAACCGCAGGGAAGACTTGGCAGAGCCGCTCCTTCGCTATGATGGCTTGCCGGAGAATACTATTTTCGACGCGCCCGACAAGTGCTTTGACCGATCCGGGCGAGTGAAAGCCCAGGCCTTGATGACTTATATGAGCCAGGTATGCCCACCGGATACACGGGTTCTCATGGATACCGGGAATAGCTTTTTGTGGGGGATTCACTATTGGAATGTCTGTCGCCCCGATGATATGCCTCCGGAGAAGAATATGTTCGGGATCGGGCTTGGTTTCGCTGCTATGGGCTGGGCAATCGGTACTTCCATCGGGATGGCTGCCGCCAACCGCCAGAATCCGGTTGTCTGCTTCACTGGCGACGGCAGTTATTTGATGTCGGGCCAGGAACTGACGGTTGCACGTCAGGAAAATCTGAATGTCCTTATGTTGGTCCTCAACGATTCTTCCCTGGGCATGGTGAATCATGGACAGAAACTCAGTGGAGGCGAACGGGTTGCATGCCAACTACCGAGGGTTGACTTTGCAATGATGGCCCGGGCGTTGGGAGTCGAATCCTACCGGGTGGAAACCATGGAACAATTGGAGGATCTGGGCATCCCAGGGATTCTTTCCCGACCGGGGCCTTGCCTGATAGACATCATTGTCGACGACGATCAGGTACCTCCTATGGGATCGAGAATGAAAGTGCTAACCAGCTCCAAACAAGCCGACCATTAGAATAGAGGTAACCACGTGCCCTCAGACTACGTTTATCACTCCAATTTCTGGCTTGAAGAGCCTGAAGATTCCAACCCATTCGCCGCAAAGGCCAGTTATTGCCACGGTTATGACGTATATGGTCAGGTTATTGCTCGGGCCGGCTGGTTTGAGTACCTGTTGTTGATGTTCAAAGGCGAGCGGCCGCAACCTGCTGAAGCGGCCCTGCTGGAAAAGCTGGCCATGGTTCTGGCCAATCAGGGCCCCAAGGAGGCCAGTATTCGTGCAGCGATGAACGGCGGCGTTGCTGGTACTAATCATAGCTCCGCGCTCATGTCATCCCTTGCAGTAGGCTCTGGTCTTTACGGCGGCTCCCAGGAACTGGAAGTGTGTATGCGACTCTGGAGCGAATGTGGTCAAAACATTGAGCATTGGAAAACCCGACTGCAGGATCCTCAGGAGGACGAAAGAGCCGACATCTGGCCGAATCTCGAGCATGCGCCGGGTTTTGACCCGAACGGCGACGATATTCCCACGACACTGCGGCAGTCACTGGACCTTCTCGTTCAGTACGCCCCCTCGGAAGGTGCATTGCATTGGTTACAGGCCCACCGTGAAGCGCTTGAGACGTTCGTTGGCTATCCGGTTTCCATCAGTGCCGTAGCGGCAGCAGCGTTTGTCGATCTTGGACTGGATCGCGACCAGGGCAGCATGCTTTACCTGATACTGAGATTGCCTGGCGCTGCAGCACATGCTTTAGAGCAAAAGAAAATGGGTTGGAAAAAGTTCCCGTTCTATAGCTCCGCAATCGAACTTGAAGATGATCCCGGACCCTACAAACCACCGGTATCGGAGGGAAAGCCATGAACCATGAAAGGTTATTCAAAACCGAAAGTCATTGGTTGACCCGGATAGGGAAGGCCTACCTGACCGAGCGGGTGGTCATGCACGGCAAGGATCTCCACAATGAGCTGGATCACCTTGAATGGCTTCATCTCTACCTGTACAGCATTCTCGAAAGGGATCCCGGGGTAAACGTCGCCAAGATGTTGAATTCATACTGGGTCGGCACAAGCTATCCGGACCCTTCCATATGGCCGAATCACGTAGCAGCGCTGGCAGGCTCAGTTCGTACGACGCCGTCACTTGGCCTAATGGCCGGTTTGAGCATCTCCGAAGCGTCCATTTACGGACGTCGACCGGAAGTTCGCGCGCTCGATTTTTTCTATAGGGCTGGACGCTGGTGTGATGAAGGCAACCCGCTGGAAGACTTTGTCGATAATGAGAAAGCTCGCGGGAGAATCCTTTATGGTTATGGCCGCCCCTTGGCCAACACCGACGAACGCATCGCCTTCACCCTGGAAAAAGCAAGGGAATATGGGTTCGCAGAGGGGCGCTACCTGAAGATGGCGTTTGACGTCTACGAACACCTGAACAGCAAATACGGGTATTCGATGAACGTTGCGGCCGTTCACGCTGCGTTGGCAGCGGATATGGGATTCAATTGCGAGGAGTACCAGCTTATCCTGACGCCGTGCTTTGTCACTGGTATGGCCCCATGTTTCCGGGATACCAAGCGTCGGCCGGAGGGCAGTTTTTTCCCAATCCGTTGCGAAAGTATCGTTTACCACGGTGTCGGCAAGCGGGATTGGGAAGATACACTGACTTAGAAGCGGTAAAAGAGTTCACCCACCACCATGCGCCCGGGCATGGGGAAGTCGTTCGGAATAGCGGGGGCAGGGTCGGCGAAGGGGCTTGGGTCTTTAACGTCTTCGTCGAACATATTCCTCACGGATAACGAAAGGTCCAGCCCCTGCCATAACCCCCGGGTACGAATGGTCATATCCACTGTCGTATAGTCTGATACCGGTTCTCTCGGATCAGCGGCGACCCTCTTCTGTTCTCCCACCCAGTTGATCTGTGAGCTCAACAACCAGCGTGGGGAAATGCTCCAGTCAGCACGGGCATAGACTTGATGATTTGGAGCTTCACCGACTGATCGCCCTGTATTTTCATCTTTCGTATGCTGATACGCATAGTTCCCTTGCAGAGACAGACTTTCCAGGGCCTGATACACCAGCTCAAGCTCACCACCGTGTCCGGTCCTTTGACCAGAATTTCGGTACTGGGTCGCAATAGGCCCGCTTATTGGTTCTGCATTAATCAGATCATCAATCTCGTAGTAATACAGGTTTACACCATACAATACGCGTGAAGTAGCCTGATGGGACATCGCGACCTCGAAGGTATCGATGGTTTCGGCGTCGAGCTCACGGTTGCCGGAAAAAACCGGGTTATTGGCCACGTAAAGCTCATTCAGTGACGGCGCTCGAAACGCCCGCCCATACAGGAACTTGGTAGTAATGGTATCGGTGGTGGCCCATATTAGGGCGGCCCGGGGATTTACTGTACTGCCGAAGTCGGAGTAATCGTCGAAACGGACGCCGCTCACCAGTTGCCAGTTTTGGGCAAACTGCCACTCGTCCTGAACGAACACATAGTAATTCGTACGGTCTTCCTCGGGCATCCATACCTCACTGGGGTCGTTGGACACATCGACCACGCTGCCCTTGGGACTGAAATCCGGGTTGAAGTTTTTTTCCTCTGTGACTTCGTAGAGGTCTGCCCACAACGTGCCGACCCCGGTATGCACGCGGTGATTCCGGATACCACGGTAGATAGCACTCAGGTCGAAGCGCGCCTGATTTTCCTTGTATCCTGGGCTACCGATCAATCCGTCAGGAAAGGCGCCACCGAAAGCACCGGGCGGATAAAGAAAGATGTCGTTTTCCGGCTCTTGGGTGATATTGAAGTAGGAGACCCTTGCTTCCAGATCCAGACCTTCGGCCAGATCGGACCACCGGTAGCTGTAATCCGCGTTGAACCGGCGAGACGAAAACTCGCCCCTGGGGTCCAACGCCTGGGCAACCCCCGGACCAGTGCCCAGGTTACTGCGGTCTTGCAGGCCTGCCCGGAATGCCCATTGTTCGCCGCCCACTTCAAACCGGGCATCCAGTTGGTCCACACCGGTATTGACCGGACCGGGCGCAAGAGAGGCAGAGGTACCGAAGGTCTCATCGAAGTTGGTCTGATCGTCCCGGACAATGGTTTCCCGCCAACCGTCCGTTGTCTGGTATTCCAGGATCATGCTCATCCCCAAACTCCCGATCTCATCGCCGGCTTCAAGCCAGCCGCCTCGCGTATCGAAGCTACCAACCCTGCCGCCTATTGCCTGACCTTCGATGGTCTTCGGCCCCTTGGTGGTAATGTTGATGACACCGGAAAATGCATCTGCGCCGTATAGGGCAGAACCGGGGCCCCGGATGACTTCAATCCTATCAATCGCTTTAACGGGCATACCGCCCCAGGCGTTACCACGGTTTCCATACATCATGGTGGTGGCTGGCACACCATTAATCAGCAGGAGCGCCTGCGGATTGTTGTTGGAGGTAATGCCCCGAAATACATACTTGGGGGAAAATGCCTGGTTAGAGTGGTTTACATGCAGACCAGGCACCGTTTCCAACACCTGATCCAGGTCGGTGGCGCCCATCGCTGCGATATCGTCAGCATTGATGACAGAGGTGATCGCAGCGGCCTTGTCCAGCGGTGTTTCCGTGCCGGAGGCAATGGATACGACACGTATCTGCCCAAGTTCTTCCAGGGGAATATCCCAGAGTGCCTCCTCATTACCAGAAACCGTACCGGTAAATGCCAGGCAAACTGTTGCGGCTACAGCCCGAATACACGAAAAAGGAAGCGAAGGTTGTAACGATCGATTCAATGGTGGCACTCCGGCACTCAGTCAGGAATAAAAACTTCAATCTGAATAGGAGTTTAGATGCAATCATTGGAGAAGCAAGTTCAGAGTGAGTGGATGAGGCGTGTTGTGCATCTCGAGAGCCGCCAAGCTCCGAGATTGGCATAATGTGTTAACGTTCAACCCGTACGCGCAAACTTGCACACAAGCATCACTTTTCAAAGGCGAAGTATCTATGCTCCGTGGATTTCTGATTCTCACCGTTTTTCTTATCATCGGTGAATCATTGTCCTTTGCCCTGGACTGGCCGGTAAGTGGTGGGATCCTGGGAATGATCCTGATGACTCTGTGGCTGCTGACTCAGTCAGGGGCTGCCGGGACTGACGTCGGAGCAGCAAGCCAGCAGCTCATTTCCATACTTGTTGTGCTGATATTGCCGGGTGTAGTTGGCGTGTTCTTCATTGGAGGACAGTTCGACGGCCAGTGGCTTGCGGTGGGTGTTGCGCTGGTGTTGGGCACCCTTGCCAGCGTGGCAACAACAATGGTCCTGATGATGGCTCTCTTGCCCAAGACGTCGCGGAAGAATCAGCGTGACTGAGTTGTTTGAACGCGTTAAAGGGCTGGGTGCTCATTTGAGCGACTCCCCATTTCTCGCCATAGCCCTGACGATTGCAGCATATTTTTTCGGGACTCGGGTTTTCCAGCAACTGAAGCGGCCTGTCTGGTGTCCGCCCGTACTGCTTTCAGCCCTTCTGGTAACGGGGGCACTACTGTTGCTGTCGATTGACTATGTGGAATACCAGAAGGGAGCAGCCTGGCTAACAGTATTGCTCGGCCCGGCTACAGTCGCCCTTGCCGTCCCTCTGGCCCAACAAATACACCATATACGGGCGCTATGGCGACCGATTCTCATCACTGTTCCCGTCGCCGCGACACTTGCCGTTGTCTATTCGGTTGCCCTGGCCTGGTGGCTGGGTGCAACGCCGGAAGTAATGGCGTCGCTGGCGCCGAAATCTGTGACCGCGCCTATAGCCATCGGCATCACAGAACAAATCGGTGGCTCGGTTGCCCTGATGATGGGCGGACTATTGATCACCGGCGTAGTGGCGACACTGTTTGTTGATTTGTTAGTGCCACGGCTCGGTGTGGACGATGAACGTATCATTGGCTTCGTTCTTGGTGTTAATGCTCATGCGATTGGGACAGTACGGGCTTTTGAAATCGGTCATACAGCAGGGGCATTCGCCTCTCTTGGCATGGGGCTCACAGGGGTTTTTACCGCAATTTGTCTGCCGTTTGCCGTTGAGTTCCTTGGCGGAGGTATCTTTAATGGCTGACGCGCCGTATCGCTATCAGCAGCTGGAGCAGTGGCTGCTACAGGGCATTCATGATGAGCGATGGAGACCGGGTGACCGCCTGCCTTCCATTCGCGAACTGTGTGATCAGCGAGGCCTGTCAAAAGCCACGGTTCAGCACGCCCTCCAGCGTCTTGAGGCCCAGGGCCTGGTGGAGGTTCGACCGAAGGCGGGTCATTTTGTTTCGCTGGCGCCGGCAATCACGAAAACGCCTCGCATCATTTCCCGTATTGAAGCACCCAGGCCGGTGACGGTCAGTGACTTGTTTCAGGACATCATGGGTCGCAGTGCTGCCTTTGATTTGCTCCCGGACCTGCACACGGGCGCCTTGCCGCCAGGGATTGTGGTACTCAACCGGGCTATTGGAAGAGCGTTGCGGCGTCAGCGCGGTGATGACTTCCAGTATTACGATGAACCGGCAGGTGACCTCAGCCTAAGGGCGCAACTGACGATTCAGTTAGCCAGGCGTGGCTGGCCGGCTCAGCCCGATGACCTTTGTATAACATCGGGCTGCCAGCATGCGCTCTTCCTGGCGCTCATGGCTTCGTGCCAACGTGGTGATGTGGTGGCGATTGAATCCCCGGGGTTCTATGGGGTGTTACAACTGCTGGAGCAACTCGAGCTCCAGGTTGTTGAAGTCCCGACCTCGACAGAAACAGGGATGGATATCGACGCTCTGGAGGAAATCCTGGAACACTGGGATGTACGGGCCTGTGTCGTCTCTCCAGCATTCGCCACACCGGGTGGGGCGCTGATGTCAGTGGATGCCCGTCAACGAATGATGGCATTAGCGGACAGGCACGATCTGGCCCTTATTGAAGATGACATATACGCGGAATCCGGTTTTTCCCAGGTCCCCGATACGCTAAAAGCCCTGGATGTGACGAACCGGGTGATTCATTGCAGTTCGTTCTCCAAGATACTGTCACGGGATCTGCGCCTTGGCTGGATTTCAGGGGCACGATGGCATTCCCGAATTCTGCACCTGAAGCTGGTAACCCAGCTTGCAAGCAGCCGATATCTGCAACAGGGCGTTGCAGACTACATGGAGGAGGGCGGGCTAACCTCTCATTTACGCCGGCAAAGGGGATTGCTGCGGGAACGCCGTGACCAGCTACTGGCATCGCTTCAGACCTGGCCCGTACCGGTGCGAGTGAGTATTCCACAGGGAGGGCTAGCCGTCTGGCTGGAGCTACCAGATGGTGTGGATACCTTGGCCGCTTATCCCCAGGCTCTTGATCAAGGCATTGTGATCACACCAGGTCCCTTGTTTTCCGTTTCTGGCGAGTACACCAACTGTATGCGGCTTAGTTTTTCGCATCCATGGGATGAACAACGATCCCGCGCACTGAATCAGCTGCCGGCTTTGCTGGATCTTACCTGACGGGCCATCTGTCCCTATTAAAAATAAAAAAAGTGAGCCTGCACCGGTTCAGTGTAACGAATTAATCTCAACCCGCAATTTCATCAATGTGGGTGAGGTAACGTGTACACAGGTAAAATTCATACGCGGAGTTTTACAGGCTATTTTCGGCGCCTCCGATTTTTCGGCGGCGTCATTCTTTTCGCTCTGTACTTCGGCACCGCCTGGCTGACCTGGGGTGGCCGACAGGCGGTTTTGTGGGATCTCTCAGAGAAAAAATTCCATATCTTCGCCAGCACATTCTGGCCACAGGACCTTGTTCTGCTGTCCGGCATCCTGATCATTTGTGCGTTTGGATTGTTCTTCCTGACCGTACTTGCCGGTCGGGTCTGGTGTGGCTATACCTGTCCGCAGAGTGTCTGGATGTGGATCTTCATGTGGGCCGAGAAAGTAACCGAAGGCGACCGCAACCAGCGCATCAAGCTGGATAAGGCCCCCATGAGTGCCAACAAACTCATCAGGCGCATCAGTAAGCATGCGTTGTGGCTGTTGATCAGCTTGGCAACAGCGATCACCTTCGTTGGGTATTTCACCCCCATCCGTGAGCTAGTCTCCAGCATACTGACCATGAACGTTGGTGGATGGGCATTGTTCTGGACCTTCTTCTTTACCGCTGCAACCTACATCAACGCAGGCTGGCTACGCGAAAAAGTGTGTTTGCACATGTGTCCCTATGGGCGTTTCCAGTCCTCTATGCTGGACGCAGATTCGCTGGTGATCACCTACGACACCGAGCGGGGCGAGAGCAGGGGATCACGCAAGAAGGGCGCGGACTACAAATCAGAAGGATTGGGCGACTGTATTGATTGCCAGATGTGCGTACAGGTCTGTCCCACCGGTATCGATATCCGCGATGGATTGCAGATGGAATGCATAGGCTGCGCTGCCTGTGTTGATGCCTGTGATTCCGTTATGGACCTGATGAACTATGATAAAGGGCTGATTCGCTACACCAGCGACCGGGAACTGAACGGAGGCCGCCTGCGGATACTCCGCCCAAGGCTGGTGGGTTATTCGTTTGTTTTGCTTGCTATGATCGCGGTGTTTTCTTGGACCATGGTATCCAGGCCATTGGTGACCCTAGACATTGCGAAGGACCGCGGCCTGTACCGTTACAACTCGGACGGCCACATTGAAAACAGTTATGTATTGAAGATTACCAACAAGAATCAAAAGGTTCAGAGCTATGCGATCCGCGTGTCCGGATTGGAAGGGCTGCAACTGAGTCACACGGGTACGGTGACGGTAAACTCTGGCGAGATGGTCGAGGTTCCGGTTTCTGTGTCCGTTAATCCTGAATCGCTTTTGGGTGACGTCAGCGATATTAGGTTTCATGTCAGTGCAGTTGATAGCCCGGCCTTTAAACTTGTTGAGGGCAGCAAATTCACTGGAAGTGTATCGCTGTGAACCGACATCCCGCATTTCATTACTTTCCGCATAGCCAGTTGCTGCGGAGTTATCGTCGTCTCTTCCGTTCATAAAATGAGCTCATACACGTCATTCTTGCTGATTTCATGAGCCATGAGCAACTAATGATGATGGTATAAACTCAGCTGAGGTTACGAGAACTGGAAATGCAGCTTAGGTGACTGTCAGATACATGCCAGATTCAGCTCCGCTTCAAAACCATCTTGCCGCCCAGTTGCCGGTGATCTCAGATGCAAGGTCATGCCGGCGCCTTTGGCAATCGCATCGGCAATGGCGAGGCCCAGGCCAGAGCCTGCCGCGTCCGTTTTGGCGCGTGCAAACCGGTTCCTTAAAAGAGCGAGCTGTTCCGGAGGCACCCTTGCACCACCATTGGAGACTTTTAAAACACCATTATCGTTCAGGTTGATCTCTACCGGCTCGTTACGGGAGCCGTGCTTAAGCGCATTCTGGATCAGGTTACGCACCAGGATGGCGAAGGCGTCGGGATCAAGAAAGGAGTTCACTTCGCACTCCGGCAGGGATAAAACAACTCGCCCGGGTGCCTGGGCCTCAAAATCCCGGGCAATCATCGCGAGGATGGGCACAAGATCCTGCTGGCGTTGTGAGAGTGCACCGCCACCTTCTGCTTTTGCCAATTCGAGCAGTTTTCCGGACAGCACAGACAGACTGCGTAACGCTTCTTCAATTTCTGCAACATCATTCTTGAGATGATCATCGGGCATTCTGGTTTTCAGCCGCTGCACTTTGGCAAGCGCTGTTGCAAGGGGAGTTCGCAGTTCATGGGCACTGTTGGCGGTAAAACTGCGTTCCGATTCGATAGCACGGTGCAATCGCTCAAGCAGCCGGTTGACGGCAAAAGCGATTGGTTCAAATTCACGGGGTAACTGCTCTTCTACAACTGGGGAAAGATCTCCCGCGCCGCGGGATTCGAGATCTTGTTGAAAGTCGACCACAGTGCGCAGGGACAGCCGGACGATCCACCAAATACCCGAAAGACTGACCGGAATCAGAACCACTAAGGGCATCAGTAAGGCCAAACCCGCCTCCAGAGCAGATTCACGCCTGTGCGCCAAGGGTTCAGCCACTTCAAGATAGATCGTGTTGCTGACCGCAGATACGCCGTATAGCCGGTGGGTCAGGGTGTCTGAAAACCCTTCCGCGGGCGTTCTGCTAAACACGCCAGGGTCGGCATCGTGGGACTGGAGCAGGATATTGCCGTGTTCATCCCGAACCAGATAAGTCAGGTATTCGTCATGGTCTTTCAGGGCTGGGGCCTTTTGATTGCCCGCGCCGCTCTCACGGTTCAGGATGTCGGTGACCGCCAGTGGCAGTATCCGCTGGGCGGTTTCTTCCAGGGCACTGTCGAAGACCTCGTTCATTTCGTGCTGCGCCACCAGTCCCGAAGCGGTCACGCCCAACAGCCAGAGCAGCGTGACGCCGAGAGTCAGGCCGATACCGAGTGTTTTCTGCAGGCTGGTTCTAGTGGCCATGTGTTTCCAGGCGATAGCCCATTCCCCTGACGGTTACGATAGCGTCCCGCCCCAGCTTTTTACGCAGACGGCTGACATAAACCTCGATGGTGTTACTTTCGATTTCGGCTCCGAAAGCGTAAAGACGATCCTCCAGTTGCGATCGCGATAACAACATTCCGGGTCGCTGGATAAAGCCCTCAAACACGGCCCACTCCCGTGCCGTAAGCTCTACCGGCAGCCCGTTGCGACTGATGCGGTGATCCCCAAGATCAATCACCAGCTCGCCCACTTGAATGATTGGGTTTGGATTGCCCCGATATCGGCGAGCCACTGCAGCCACGCGGGCCGACAACTCCGAAAGATCAAAGGGTTTGACCAGGTAGTCGTCAGCACCGGCATTTAACCCTTCAATCCGGTCAGACACCTGATCCCTGGCCGTAAGAATGATCACTGGTGTTGTTATTCCGGTAGCACGGAGTGTTCGCAAAAAGCCGAAGCCATGGCCGTCGGGCAGCATGAGGTCGAGCAGAATCAGGTTGTAAACTGTGGTCTTGACACTTGCCTCGGCAAAGCCCAGCGTTTGCACCCAGTCTACGGCGTGGCCGTCGTCGGAAATCTGATCCCGGACGGCCTCGCCCAATCCCACTGTATCCTCCACCAAGAGTACCCGCATCGTTCACCTCTGACCCATCCCTGGAATCAAGATACTACAGCTCGAACCTGACAACAGCCTGAATGGTCAATAACACTTCTATCTCTCTGCACCGACCTTCAGCTAGCTGTCAGGTTTGGACGCTAGCCTTCGAGGGAATAGTCCAGGTGCCGGTTCCCCCTGGGCAGTCTATGACCAGAGCCTGCTGCTCAGTGGGCTGCTATCCATTGCTCTAATGTCACTGACCATGATGCTGGCGCTGCGCCCAGGCTGGTTGGAGAGACCGTTGGGCGGGCTGGATCAGATCTATCGCACTCACAAATGGGCGGGCATTCTGGCTGTGGTATTCGCCGCAGCCCACTGGCTGATTGAAATGGGTGACGATGTTATTGAGTCGATTTTCGGGAAGGCCGGCAAGCTGCACGACCAGGATTATTCCGGGTTCATCGACACCATGCGCGATGCTGCGGAAGAGGTAGGGGAATTCGCCGTTTATCTGCTGTCACATTTCTCATTAAATCTCTCGGAGATTTTACACAAAATCTCAGCCATAAAATCAGAATGGGGCAAACAGTAAAGATCGAGGGTCCCTACGGATGCTTTAACTTCAACCGCAGAAACCGCAAGTACCACCAGATCTGGATTGCCGGTGGCATCGGTTTAACACCGTTTCTTGCCTGGCTTGAAGCCATTGGCACCAACACCGTCACGGCGCCGGATGCAGATCTGCACTACTGCACCCGAAATGCCGATCAGGATCCCATGGTGGAACGACTCCGGGAGCTTTGCAGGGACTTTCCTGACATCAATCTCCACATTCATGACAGCAGCAAGGGTGAGGCATTCTCTGCAGAGAAGCTGTCTGCCGATGAGCACACCGATGCAGGCGCAGAAGTCTGGTTCTGTGGCCCGGCAGGGCTGGGACAAGCAATCAGAAAGGGTTTGCGGGCTGCGCCTTTCCGCCTTTCGCGCTTCCATAAAGAGGACTTTCAGTTTCGCTGATCTACTCGGATCAGGGGCGGGCGCGTTCAGGCTAATGTCAGGTAAAGCCCATAGAGTATTCATTGTGGATTCAACAGGAGACATTTTATGAAAACCAGACCCGTGATTTTGAGCCTCACCTTATTGTTGGTGGGTACTCCGCTACTGGCTGACGACGACTGTGATGATCCTGTGGCCAATTGGCAGCCCCGGGAAAACCTTCGACAGAAACTGGAAGGCGAAGGCTGGACGGTATACCGCATCAAGGTGGACGACGGTTGTTATGAGGTGAAAGGCCTGGCCCCGGAAGGCTACCGCGCAGAGGCGTCCTATGCACCGGCCTCCCTCAAGTTGATGGAACTGGAACGGGAAGAAGACGATGACCACGATGATGAGGATGATGACGACGATCGCCACTACGGCAAACCGATGCGGGAAGGTACTCAGGGCAATGGCCAGGCGCCGGTTCCCAGCAATGGCATCGTCAAGGGTCGCCCAACTGTAACGGTTGAATAACCAGCCTGTTCTTTCTTTTCACGCGATTTACGTTTTTACCGGAGAGACTGTATGAAAAAGATCGTTTTTGCCCTGGGGCTGGCTATTGCTGTTGCGTTGCCGGCTCTGGCCCAGGCTCGTGAAGTGACGTTCACGACCGAATTGCTCAATTATGGCGGCGATGGCGCCTACGTGGCGCTTTACCTAACGGATGCGGCCGGGAACTATCAGGGGACCCTCTGGGTTGCGGGGAAGAAATCCAAATACTACAAGCACCTGAGCGGATGGGCGCGTGGTAGCAGGCTCAATCCGGCTGAGTATGATGGCCTGACAGGAGCCAGTATAACCAGCGGTCGAACCCTGAAAATCACCCTTAACCTGGATGATGCCCTGATCGACAGTGGCCACGAGATCCGTATCGACACCGCCGTGGAGGACATGAGGGACAACCGGGCGGATGTCGCCGTACCACTGACCATCGAAGGTGCCGGCAAAGCGGTCGCCGGGCGCGGTTATGTTCGCTCCTTCCGCTACGATTTCTGATTGACTGGCAGGAGCTTAGGCAATGTTACGACAATTGCACGGATTACCTGGCTTGCTGGCGTCGTTGTTCCTGGTGACGCTTGCCATCACCGGGGCGGTTCTGGCCCTGGCGCCGGCAATCGACAGGGCGGCAGCGGTCATCCCGCCGGATGGTGAGGTGAGCGTGGCTGAGCTCGCTGGACGAGTTGTGGAGCATTATCCTGGGACCGAACAGATTGTGCGCGGCCGCTCTGGCGGAGTGATCGTTTATTACAGCCGTGACGGCCAGCCCGGGGCGGATTTGGTCAATCCTTTGACCGGGGAGGGCGTTGCGCCCTACGAGCCGTCGGCTTTTTTCATCTGGATCAAGGATCTGCATCGCTCGTTTCTGCTGGATGACGCAGGCCGCATGCTGGCCGGGGTGATGGCCGTTGTAATGCTGCTTGTCTGTATCTCCGGAATTCTGCTGTTGGTCCGTCGGACCGGTGGCTGGAAGGCAATGATACGGCCGCTGGCCGGTACCGGTAGCAAGCGGATTCACTCTGAACTGGCCCGGTTTGCAGTTCTTGGGCTGCTGCTGTCGGCATTGACCGGCACGTATATGTCAGGGCAGAGATTTGGTGTGTTGCCGGAAACGTCCGAACTCGGGCCAGCGTTCCCGGCGGAGGTCTCAGGTGGGCAACCGGCTCCCGTGGGGTCCTTGAGCGCCCTGTCCGATGTTGACCTTAGCGAATTACGGGAACTGGTATTTCCCTATCCCAATGACCCGCAGGATGTCTACTCCCTGACAACAAGCGGTGGGTCCGGGTTTGTTGATCAGGCAACCGGTGAGTTGCTGAAGTATCAGCCTCGCGCTGAAGGTAGCGTGTTCCAGCAGTGGATTGTCAGCTTACATACCGGTGAGGGTCTTTGGTGGCTGGGCCTGATTCTCGGAGCAGCGGCGCTGATGGTACCGGTGCTGTCGGTGACGGGGATCACTATCTGGTGGCAGCGGCGCCGGTCTTCAGGACAGCTTCCGGACAATGCCGATGCCTCTCAGGCAGATACTGTTATTCTCGTCGGTTCCGAAAGTAACGCCACATGGGGCTTCGCCCGGGAACTCCACACCAGTCTGAACAAGGCAGGGTTTCAGGTGCATTGCAACGAAATGAACGCTCTGGCAGATAATTATCCCCAGGCGTCGAGGCTTTTCGTGCTGACCTCGACTTATGGCGACGGTGATGCACCTGCATCAGCTCGGCGGTTTATGGCCAGGCTCAGTGATTTCCGTGCCGAAAAAAATCTGACATACGCCGTGCTGGGCTTTGGTGACAGGCAGTTTCCTAACTTCTGTCAGTTTGCAGTGGACGTGGACGTGGACGCGGCGCTTGCCACCAAAGGACTCAGCCGTCTGAATGCCGTCGAGCTGATTGATCGGTGTTCAGCTTCGCAATTCAGCGAGTGGGGAGACAGGGTTGGTGAGCTTATCGGTACTCCGCTTGCGTTGACCTACAGCCCGTTGCAGTCGGCTACGGTAAAACTGGAATTGGTAGAGCGGGCAGATTACGGGATCGCCGTGCAGGCACCGACCAGCATCCTGCGTTTCAAGTCGGCGGAGCAGGGCGGCTGGACGAAGTTTCTCCCAAAAACTCCCAGAACGCTGCCATCCTTCGAAGCGGGTGATCTGCTTGGCGTTATGCCCCCGCACGGTGAAGCTCCCCGGTTTTACTCACTGGCGTCTTCTGCTACTGAAGGGATTGTTGAAATATGTGTCCGCAAACAGCCGGGCGGTCTTTGCTCCGGGTATTTGCATAATTTAAAGCCGGGGGACCATATTGATGGCTTTATACGACACAATCCAGGCTTCCGGCCAGCTATTGGTAATATTCCGATTATTCTCATCGGTGCGGGCGCAGGTATTGGTCCGCTAGCGGGTTTCATTAGGAAGAATGCCAGCCGTAACCCCATGTACCTGTATTGGGGCGGGCGCAGTTCGCAATCGGATTTTCTCTACCAACCCGAGCTGGGGCGTTATCTTGAAGATCAGCGCCTGACCGGGCTGAATACTGCATTTTCAAGAACTGACAAGGGCGCCTACGTTCAGGACAGACTCATGCAAGATCAGTCGCATGTACGCCAGATGATTAGTACTGGCGCCCAGATACTGGTCTGTGGGGGCCGGGATATGGCAGCGGGAGTTCGTCTGGTTATTGAAGACATTCTAAAGCCGTTACACACCGATATTGAAACGCTGAGAGCCCAGGGACGTTATCTTGAAGATGTCTACTGATGGGCGAAGCTACAAATATTTATGACCAAAGGGTGGACCGTATGGTCCACCGAATTGCTCAGGAGGATTCATGCCCAAGTTGCCGCTCGTGCTCGGCGCTGCAATTGAGATCAAGTGTGCTCAACGCAACCCACACAGCAGTCGATATTGCATTTAACATAATATACATTATACGCAGTTGTGCACAATTACAGCGGTCGCCTCGCTGGTCAGATTTTGCACTTTTTTACTACTTATTCACATTAGACGACCACACAAAGTACTTAAAACTTCAACACAAAGTACTTAAATTCCACGCAAAGTGCTTAAAACGGCGTATGCCCCCAATTATGGGTCAATCACCTTCATTCGGTTGCCGAAGGACGAAGCATGCGTCAAGCATACAGCGTCATTGGGTTGCCTTTCAGGCATAAAGGGCTTCGAGCGAACTCAATCTTCCCGCTTGCACTAGATTCTTCTCGAGAGATTGCTCCGCATGCTAAATGATGTTCGCGAGAATAAAGCACGGAATACAGCGCTGGTTCAGATCAGCTTCAAGCTCGGACTGCGAGTCCAGGAAATCGCGCTTCTCCAGATCAAGGACGTCGCCGAGCTTGGCCCTGAAAGTTCTGGGCAGCGCTCTTTCAAACTTAAAGAAATCCTGGCGCTGCCTGCGGCTTACACTAAAGGTGCCGATGCGTTAAAGCGTTCCAAAGGTACAAATATGTTGGTTAGTCCAGCAACCGAATAAACTTTAAAGCGCAGTCGTTATTATTGTTCAAACGCCCCGATTGCCCCCGGGTTTACGAACCTGACAGTTTAAAATTTTCAGCTCACTTGTCATGAATCTTGAGCATAGCGCCGGACACGGATAGCTGCCCTGCCCTCCGGATCGACTCATATGACGACTCTGGCGTACCAAACGTGGATTTCATGGCTATTGGGGATGCCTTGGTGACTGAAGAGCGAAGTTGGGTTTGGTCGCAAAGCGAACTTTCGGATGGGGTGATAAAGACAGTGTTGAGCGGCCGGTTTGCGGAGCGCAGCATAGCAAAACGGTCCGGTGGAGGTGTAACCAGCCACCCGAAACCGATTATCCCGCACAAAAAAGCGCCGGGGCTTTCGCCACCGGCGCTGAAGGAGTATTTGCTCAGTGGAGTCTGGGGCTTTCGGTTAGTTCGCGTTCAATTCAATCACATCAATCCCATACAGCGTGGTGGTACCACTCACCTCATTACCCACCGCCAGCATCGGCTTGCTGTTCGGGCTACTGCCTGCCGGAATAAACGTGAAGCCTTCAGGGCCCAGGTCGCCAGCCATGCCGTTTTCCAGGTCAGTCTGGGATACGGAGAAGTCGCGGTTGTTGATGTACTGCACCAACTCGGGATTCTGCGGGTTGGTTACGTTGTACACCATGATGCCGCCGGCGCGTTCCAGGCCGATGAAGGCGAAGGTCTGGCCGTTGATTTCGCCGGTGGTGATGGCTTCGGGTTCCGGGCCTTTGTCGTCGGAGCGGTTGTCGAAGCTGTTTTCGTCGTTGTTGCCGTTGAAGTTGTCCGGGATCAGGCTACCGGTGATGCGTTCAAACTCGCTGCCGCTGTCGAATACGCGCTGGCCATCGGCGGACCAGATGGAGAAAGAGCGAGCGCCGTAAGCGTAAAGGGTGTCGTATTCACAGCTGTTTTCCACATAGAACTTCACGTCGTCCACGTCTACATTGGTGTCGCCATTCAGGTCACCCAGGTCGGTGGGTAGCTGGCTGGGGTTACAGCCATTGCTGATGCCCATGGTGGAGCTGGTGTTCAGGCGGCCCAGGTTTGCGTCGTCAAGCAGGTTGGCGATGCCCGCGAGGTCGCTGGTTGGGTCCAGGGTCAGGTCGCCCATGCGGAATTCTTCAGTCCAGCCGTCGTAGTCCCGCGAGTCGCCTTCGTTGGCGGTCAGGTAATAGGTTTTGCCGTTGTAGCCATAGCTGGAAATGGAGTCCGGCATGTACATGCCTTTTACCGGCCAGTTGCGAATGTTGATGCCGCTGTCGTCGTTGCTGGCGTCCAGTTCGTTGCCGATGACGCCGTGGTTCTTGTAGCCCAGCGGCACGATGGCGGTGATTTCACCGGCTTCGATATCCAGCTCGGCCACGGCGTTGGCTTCCTGAAGGGTCACCCAGGCTTTGGTGTTGTCGATGGATACGGCGATGTATTCCGGCTCCATATCTTGCGCCAGCGTGGCGTTGGGCCCGAATACGCGCAGGCCAGACGCTACAAGGTCGGCTTGTTGAGCGTTGAAGGCGGTAAATTCTGCGGTGGTGACAGTGGCAGACGCCACGCCGTTGGAGACATCAATGATGCTGACGGAACCTTCAGGGTCGTTGGTGTAATCGTCGCTGGGCTCGCCTTCGTTGGCGACCAATACTTTTTTGCCGTCGCGGGTGAAGGTCACCATGTCTGGCAGTGCGCCCACCGTGGCTTCGCCGACTTTGTTCAGGTCAGTGGTGTTGTAGAACACCACCTTGCCGTTGTCCTGCTTTACATTGGCTTCAATGGCCACGGCCACCAGGTTGCCGTACACCGCCACGCTGTTGGCAGAGGCGCCTTCGGCGGTGGCGTCAATGGTATCCAGCAGTGTGAGCATTTCCGGGTCGTTGATGTCCAGCACGTCGACGGTGGAGTTGTTGGCGTTAACCACGAACAGGCGCTGGTTGGCGGCGTCGTGGGCAACAATTTCGGCGGCGCTTTCGTCAAACGCTCCGCTGGCGTAGGTACCCAGCACATTGAGCTCAATCAGGCTCTGGCTGGTGCCATTCGTACCGTCGGTGCCGTCAGTACCATCGTCGCCGCAGCCAGTCAGTGTGAAGAATATACCTGTAATGGCCAGTGTCAGAAGGGATTTGCGAAATTCCATGGTCGCCTCAATGTGTCGAATGGGGTTGGATCTAGGACACACGTTAGAGAGGCGATATGGCAGTCAGAGGTCAATGGCAAGACAGTCTTGTGACAGTTTGGAGTCATTGTTAGGTCAGCTCAGTTGCACTGCGCTGACCTAACTGATTCAACCATTTCTTTTTAACTGGTCGATGGGCATTGGCCCCTAAGACGACAGAAAATATCCATGATGCTGGCCGCCGAATTTCTGCCCCCCCCCCCCGCTTGCCTATTTATTCAAAGGTCGGCAATCTCATCGGTAGGGGAAACGTTCGCTTTTGTTTATTGGCGTCCCATGCAAACAAGGTCTGTTGCTCGTCTCCAATCTTTCGGTTCCAGCGAGACTATTCCGAACTCGGAGTCATACGCCAAATTTAGCACTTTGTGTGGAAACCGGAATGAAAGGACTATTCTCGAATCTACTTTAAGTTTGTTTAGCACTTTGTGTGGATTTTGATGCGTAAGATACTGATATTTGGTTGCAGAAGTTTATGACTTTGTGTGGTCGTCCAGGAATTGGACGACCACACAAAGTGCTAAAGAATAGCCACAGGAAGTACTAAATTCGTCGCCCACCTTTCTATATCCATGATTCTGAATGTTTTTCGGTTTTTTTCTCGAATATCGCCTTTCGGGCGATCAGTGCCTTGGATTCTGGCGGTTAATTTCGATTGTGGAATAGCGTCAGCTCTGACCGAACTCCGCAATTTTAGATAATGCCCTGGGTGCGAAAGGTATTGACCGATGCCAGTAAAAGACATCCCCCATAGCTCTGATAAGTATCATGCGAATCGGAGCACGGATTTTTATTATGGCAGCCTCGGACCCTCTCTGTGACATGAGAGAAAACTTGGAACGGTGTTATCGATAATCCGGTTGAAACGATCCGCTCCTGATTATTGAAAACCGTAGTCGTCAGCTCTGGAAGAAATGGACGTTACAAGGCGCAACCAATCAAACTGAAAGAAATCCTGGCGTTGCCTGCGGCTTACACTAAAGGTGCCGATGCGTTAAAGCGGTCCAAATCCACGTATCTGCGGCGTCGGGTAAGTTTTAGTGTTCACGATTTCCACCAGCTTGTTCAGCGAATTGAAGCCATGGCCAAGGCCGGCGCCGTCGAGGGAAATTCTTGGCAAACTGATGGACGAAGGGCTTGTAGGAAAAGACAGTACCGGGCACTGGATTACAGGGCCGCTCACGGCTCGGGATGTAAAACAAGATTATGAAACAAGAAGGCTGTTAGAGCCTTACTCCCTGAACACCTGTGGACCATTAATTCCGATTGAACGAGCAAAGCCCAGAGGACAAGAATCAGAGGCTTTTGGAGATGATTGAAGCTGACCTGCATCAGCGATGCCACTCTTTCAACCCGAATAAAAAGATCGCCAAGTTTATCAATCAAAGCTTGACGCCTCTGGTTGTCGGGCTGGTTTTTTCAGAGTCACGCCTGGTGGTTGATCAGCGGATTGTTCTTAAGTCGTTCTTTTACCAGATCTACGAATGAACGTACTTTGGCGCTAGCCCTCAATCCCTCAAGGTGAACAATATTTATCGGTATCGGTTCTGCCTCATACTCCTGGAGAATTCGCACTAATGATCCGCTTTGAAATTCCTCGCCCACCTGATAGGACATCAGACGAGTAATTCCATAACCACATTTTACTGCAGAGATCACAGAGTCATTCTGATTGCATTGAAGGCGTGGAGAGACCCTTATAGAAACTCGGTCACCATCCGAGTTAAACCACCAGGTTGTCGATGGCTCTACCGCAGAAGACTGGATAATCTGGTGATCAGCGAGGTCAGCTGGAAGGTTTGGGACGCCATGTTTGTTTAAATAGTCTGGAGAGCCACACACTACCTTCTGGACATTTCCAACCCTGACAGCAAACTGTCCGGAGTCTTTCAGATTGCCGATACGGATTGCGACATCCAGGCCCTCATCGAGAATATTACTCACTCGATCGTAGAAAACTGCCTTCACTTGGATTTCAGGGTGTCTGTTGAGGAACTCAATAAGGATCGGAACAATGTATTTTCTCCCAAACAGCACAGGCGCTGTCACAGACAAGACGCCTTTTGGCTCCCTGTAAACACCCACTAACGCCGACTCCACCTCCTCGATTTCCTCCAGAATCCTCTTGGCATCCTGGTAGTAGCGATTCCCAGACTCGGTCAAACGGACACGCCTGGTGGTGCGGTTGAATAAGCGAACGCTTAACGAGTCCTCCAACTGAGCAATTGCACGGGTAACAGCCGGTGGCGACATGTCTAGCCTGTGGCTAACCCCTACGAAGCTCTCGCATTCGGCCGCCTCCACGAAAATGCGCATCATTGCAATCTTATCCATACCCCGGAGATCCTACCGAATTTTTAATTTCATTTTTCGTAATAGTGAATTTCGTATGGCACCAATTATTTATCATTTTAGAAATTTTATTATTCCTGCTCCTTAACGAAATAAACAGGAGAAAAGATATGTCACGAATTCCAACACCAGTTTCAATTTCGGAAGCTCCCGAAGCCGCACGATCATTGCTCGAAGCTGTAAACAGCCTCTTGGGTAGTGTTCCCAACCTATTCCGCATTACTTCGAATAGCCCCAAAACCCTTGAAGGATATCTCGGGCTGAACGGCGCTCTTAGCGCTGGTTCGTTGCCAGCCCAAATACGCGAACGTATTGCGTTGGCGGTCGCGGAGATAAACGACTGCGACTACTGCCTGGCGGCTCACGATTATCTGGGCAGGAACGTTGCAAAACTTAGCTCTGAGGAAATTGAAGCTGCCAGACGCGGAAGCTCAGACGAGGAGAAAGCGGCCGTTGCCGTCGAGTTCGCGGTAAAGATCACAAAGGAGCGAGGAAACGTTTCGAGTGACGACGTCCAGAAGGTTCGCTCAGCCGGATACAGCGACGCCGAGTTGGTCGAAATCATTGGCAATGTAGCCCTCAACGTTCTGACAAACTATATCAACCGGGTTTTAGCGACTGATATTGATTTTCCGTCGGTTAAGCCGCTATCGAAGTAAAAAATAGAGATCACGGTGGTGAACAGGCACCACCGTGATCTCTATTTCATAGGTACCAGGCTGCAAAAAACTCAAGGCAGTTTGAGATATCAGTCGTTTAAAAAGCCGGAATCCAAGCCCGCAGGATTTACTGAGCCCTTTAGGTACGCGTGGCAGCTCTGAACAAAAATGAGCCTTTTCTTACCTACCACTTGAGATATCATTTGCTCGTCAACGTCCAGCAGCGCCACAATGCTCAACGCGCTTTTATTGCGAAGATCACAGGCTGTGGCCATCAATTCAACGGTACTCTTTTTCTGAACGAATTTCAGATAAAACCACCGCCGCAAAAGCCCCTTCATTCCCTCTGTCGGTATATAATTTCCTTGCGATAGCTGAGTTGAACCGCTCATGGCGCCCTCCAGAACCTAATCAACGACAGTCATTCCTTTGACGATCAGGGCAGCCATGTTGTTACAGAAAAGCCTCCTGAATAACCTTGGCGGCGGACTAAGAAGTGTCGGTGCGGACTACTGATTTAGAAGATGCTCAATCCAATTTAAAAATCTGACCGCACCTCTCGTTTCGAAGCTGTCCTTATTTGGTACGTAATAGCAAAGGTCTGAATTTACCGATCGGGTTTCAAATTGTTGTAGAAGGTTGGCTTGTAACAACCTTTTACTGAGCGTCGTAGAACAAAAAACAAGTCCGTTTTCTGCCATGGCTTGCTGAATACCGAAAAGCTCTTGATCAAACGTTTTAAGTTTAATATCAGACCCACTCAGTCCATTTGTTTGCAGCCAAGCGGCTAGTGGAGGATCCGGTAGCGATTTATTTTTCCACTCCGTTGTAAAAAGGGTAATGGGTTCATTTGACCATGCCGGAGACGCCATTCCATATGCGCCAAACACATTAAAGGACTCGGACCGGATGACGTCAGACGACTTGACGAACGAAAGATCGCCAAAGCGAATTGGAATAATATAGGGTTGACTGTCTACAGACTCGCCTGTCGAAATTTCGACAGAAATATCCGGGTTGGCTTGCTCAAACTCATGCTGGGAAGGGATCAGCACCATGGCTGCCAAGGACGATGTTGTTGTCACCCTGACGGCACTGCCAGCCTCCATCACCTCTTCCAAAGCACTGTCAATTGTCTGAAATCCTTCGGTGGTGGCTTTTGCCAATCTTGAACCGGTTCCGGTGATCGATATCCGTCTCCCCTGCCTATGAAACAGACTTACATTAAGCCGACCTTCCAGGTTGGCAATGTGGTGTGAAATAGCGGCCGGCGTCAGCGAGAGCTCCTCTGCAGCCAATTTAAAGCTTCCCAGGCGGGCAGCCGCCTCAAAGGCTTTTAGTGCCTGTAACGATACCTGCACACGTAATCTCCGAATCTACAACGAGGGCAAGATTATTCTAGATGATTTTAACTCATCTGTAAGTGCATTCTTTTCGTTTGTCGCAGGCCCCATAGGCTCACAAAATACCCCCTGTTATTCACCAACCGAGGGAAGCAAAATGAGCACTCTATTACACATCGACTCAAGCGTTAGAGCCGCAAACAACCCGAACCCGGATCACGATTCCATCTCGAAAAACATTGCCCGTCGATTCATTGAAACCTGGAGCAAGAATCGGCCTGAGGATGACTATATCTATCGTGACGTTGGGATGAATCCACCTGATTTCATTAGTCAGGATTGGATAGGCGCGGTGTTCACCCCTGAAGAAAATAGAACTCCCGCGCAGCGGGAAAGACTGGCATTATCCGACACCCTGATAGCAGAGGTGGCCAAAGCCGACGTTATCTTGATTTCCTCACCAATGTATAACTATGGCATGCCTGCTCACCTGAAGGCCTGGTTCGATCAGATCGTGCGCATCGACAAGACGTTTGATTTTGATCTCTCGCGAGGAGACTTTCCTTTGCAGCCCCTGCTCTCGGGTAAAACTCTGATCATAGTCACTTCCAGCGGAGAGTTCGGCTTTGAAAAGGGTGGAATAAGAGAGGATGCTGGTCACCTGGCACCGCACCTGCGCACGCTGAGCAAGTATCTTGGCGTAGACACAGTCTACGAGATTGCTGCCGAGTACCAGGAATTTGGGGACGAGAGGCATCGGATGTCTGTCGCGGAAGCAAAGGGCCGAGCCGAGAGTATCGCATTCGAACTATGCTCTGCGAACCTGGCTTCCTCATCGAATCATGAATTCACTGATGTGTAATTCTATTGCTGAAGCACGCCTCATGGCGTGCGCAAACAGCGCAATTGAACTGGCTATCAGTAATGTTATGAAAGGTGGCCCGCCCTTCTCTGCGGTTATCGTCGATCAAAGTGGTGAAATTATTGGCGGGGGGGTCAATCAGGTCGCCAATCACTTAGACTGCACTGCCCATGCTGAAATCCAGGCTATCAGGGAGGCTTCCCGGAACATAAAGAGCGTCGGTCTTGCGGGCACCACACTCATTGCGTCAGGAGAGCCGTGCGCGCTCTGCTACATGACAATTCGTATGGCGAAGATTTCAAATGTCATGTTTTTATCTGATCGGTATGAGGCGCAAAGACACGGGTTTGATTATCTGTGGACATACGAGTATCTCAATGAAAGCCTCTTTCATGAGCTCGAAGTTCTATCGCTGGATAATGAAAGAAAATTGCTCCCATTCCAGTTAGCCAAAATGAGTTTGAGTGATTAAGAACCTACTTCGCCCATAATCCACGAAACAAACCCGCGAACCTTGTCCGTTCGGAATTTCGCTTCTGGTGCAACCAGGTAGTATTGGTACTCCGCCGGGACCGAAATTTCGATCGGGCTCTGCAGCAAGCCGGTTTTTAGGAGATCGGCCACGAGGCTGTATCGCATCAATGCTATCCCCCGGCCGGCCAGCACCGCCTCTACGAGCGTCGATCCCTCTGTTACCCGAAGCGTTATGGAGCTGTCAGGTATTTCGATGCCGAGTTCTTCCTGAAACGCTTTCCACGAGCTTTCCATGTCGCTTGATTCATCGATAAGCCACGGAAGTTTTGCCAGACTCTCAGGCGTCACAGGCTCACTGTCAGTGAGCATGCTGTGACACACCGGCAGCAGTTTTTCTTCGAGCAATAGCCTGGACTCAAGCCCGGGATAATGACCGCTGCCATACCGGATCGCAAGATCCACACCATCACCCTGAAAACCAACCAACTGAAGATTGGGTTGAAGACTTAGCTGGACTTCAGGATGAGCTCTTTGAAACGAATCGATTCTGGGCACAAGCCACCGACTCGCGAAGGATGGCACTGTTGCCACGGTCAAACGTCCGGGATCAGAGTTTGGTGCAAACAGCGCAATGCCTCTCTCCAGCTCCTGAAAGCCAGTCTCCACATACCCCGAAAGAGCTCTGCCTTCATGCGTCAGCCTCACTTCACGGGTTAAACGAACAAAAAGCTTCAACCCCAGAAAATCCTCCAGGCCACGAATGTGGGTACTGACGGCCGCCTGGGAAATGTTCAGGGCCTCTGCCGCCGATTTGAAGCTTAGCTCTCTCGCAGCGTACCGAAATGCCTGCAATGCTCTTAGCGGAGGTAGTTTCTGCATTGGCTCCATTCTGCTCACGGTTAATTTTTAATTAATCATAGACCAGGTTTACCCGTTTGTTCCGGGAACCGTTCACTGAAAACATTAGGTGACTAAATCAACGATAGGAATACTCATCATGAAAATTGAAGTCCCAATCATCAGTGCCTTTGTTGACGGCGATTCCGGGGGCAACCCGGCAGGTGTTGTGTTGAATGCCGACCAGTTCAGCTCCGAGCAAAAACAGAAGATCGCAGCGGCTGTCGGCTTGTCGGAAACGGCTTTTGTGTCTGCGTCGGAGTTGGCGGACATAAAACTGGAATTCTTTACGCCAACCCAGCAGATCGCTCACTGTGGCCACGCAACGATCGCAACCTTCAGTTTTCTACAGCAAAAAGGCCTGTTAGCTCATGATCGGTCATCGAAAGAGACCATTGATGGCCTGAGATCAGTAAACATGGAAGGCAAAGCCGCCTATATGGAACAGAGGGCTCCTCGTTTCGAGGCGCTGAACGAGGCTAATCTACAAGCAACCCTGCTATCCCTCGGAATAAGTAGCGACGATCTGATCGAAGGTGCCGAGCCGATGTTGGTCAATACCGGCAACAGCTTTGTGGTGATTGGCATTCGCGACGGCCAGACAGTCAAGGGTCTTGAGCCAGACTTTGGCCTCATCGAGAAGCTCAGCGAAGCTCTGGATCTTATAGGGTTTTACGTATTCTCCTTCGACGGCGTTGGCGATGGGAGAGACGCAGGCGCCCGCATGTTCGCACCCCGATATGGCATCCTGGAGGAGTCTGCGACAGGAATGGCTGCCGGCCCGCTGGCCTGCTATCTGCGAGAGCAATTGGCTATCCAGAAGCAGGAGTTCACCATCGAACAGGGTCGCTGGATGGCCGTGCCCTCACCTAGCGTCATAAACGTGCGGCTAACTGTTGGAACCGATAACAGGATCAAGAACCTGTTCGTGGGTGGTCGGGGCGCGATCAGAGAAGTTATTGAAGTTGACGTGAACCCATCACCTGACCTGATGTGATGTATACCGCGAAGCAATTTTTTCTGAAGATGGGAAACCAAGAGAATAACCATCAAGCCAATACGGCGATGCTGTCTAACTTAATTCTCTTAAAAGGTGGAATATCACATGAACGCAATCAACAAGTTCTTTCTCGTTTTCTCTGTAATCGCTTTCTCTGCATTCGCACAAGCGGAAGGTGTTAGCCAGGAAGATATCGAGCGTGGCAACGATCCAGCGATCGAAACAGTCGATCTTGGTATCGGCAACTAAGATGGCCCAAGCAAAAAATGGGCGGTCACCAGGACCGCCCCTTTTTTTGATTCAAACTTTTTCCTACATAAAATCGTTTCTGCATTAATCGCCTCACGTAAACCGCCAATACTTCCTCAGGTGAAAGTCACCAGTACCAGAAGCCCCACGAACACACTCACTACGGTGGTCAGACCGGAGAGGTCTTCCGTGCTCCCGTGCCCCATCATCCACCTGCGCATCGCCTTCAAAAACCGTTTGGGCGTGTATATGTTCTTGCGATAGTGTTTCTGGAAATAATCCACCAGAATCGTGGGCATAGATGTTTTATCAAAACGATACCAAAGCTTCAGAACGCCGAGGATATCCTTGCGTCGGGCCCAACCCTGAACCATGGAAGGCAACCAACGTGAGGGTACGGCCGAGCCAAAATCGATGATTACAGGATAGCCTTCCGTGGAAACGAGAATATTCCCGGAGTTGCCAAGATCCATATGAACAACACCATGCTGGTGCAAGGTTTTCACATCGTTGAAGAGCCGTAGGAAGAAGTTCTCCGGCACCCGGTCTTTTGCTGCAATATCTTTGATCGACGTTCCTTCGATCAAACGATAATTGATGGTGGGTACAGCGTCAGGCCCACGGCTGATCTGACTGGGCGTAAAGTCGAGGTGCTCCACTCTTTTAAGCATTCTGAATTCGTGGGAGGCAAGGAACCTGAAATACCTTCCTAACAGTCCCTGAGAGAATCGAAAAGCCTTGTACACATGCTTATCACCGTTGGAGTCCGTATCAACAGACAAAATTGGCTTGTACCATTTCTGACCTGCAGAGAGGCCAGTAGCCGCCAGTTCCAATCCGGTACCCATCGACGGGCAGTTCAATTGACCGTTCATTTCCCCCTCCCAAACCTGTATGTGCAGACTTTTGAGGCAAGGCGCCCGCAGTATTCGACTGTTGAGCGCACTCCTTGCCAATGCCGCAGAAGACGTCATTGGGAGGAAATTATTAGGTGTTTCTGGGGGCGTGAATAATTCCGTTGCGGTATCTTTGTCATCACGCGAGGTGATGGTTTAGTTAGCGCTCGGCTTAAGCGATCGCCTTGGGGGCCGAGTGCCCGCAAGGAGAGTTGGTCATGATGTCATGCCAGCGCTCCCCAAGAAGCCGCTCCACATGATCTCGCAGCCAAACGATGCCTGGATCACTGGTTAGCGCATACATACCAAAAAGCCCCCTATTCAGGAGGCTTCGAATGTGCGTTAAAGGTGTCCTTTTACAAATGCCCTCAACTCGCTCAGGCTGCCAGCCCCTGTCTTCTGGGCAATAACGCCGCCGTCCTGGAACAGGGACAGAGTCGGAATACCCCGGATACGCATTTTGGCAGTAATGTCCGGGCTGTCATCCACGTTTACTTTGGCAATAGTCAGTTGCTCACCAAACTCATCTGCGATCTTCTCAAGCATGGGAGCGACCGTTTTGCAGGGGCCGCACCAGGGTGCCCAGAAGTCCACCAGTACAGGGCGATCACTCTTAACAACCGCTTGCTCAAAATTTACATCTGTTACTTCAATCATGTTGCTCATCGGCAAACCTCCTCTATACAAAAACTTGCTTCAAACACTGAAGCCTTCTGCTAGTGAAAACCAATTGCAGGACTGTATAAGCTCTATTTTCTGTGATGATGATTCCGTATCTGGCCCTCACAGTCGCTTGCTAAATACCAGCCCACCCCACGCAAGCGTGCGATTTCCTGTGCCGGATTTGATCTCGGAACTCTGAACACGCAGCACATAACTCAGTTCGGAGCCCGCAAGAAAGCTGTGGGTATAACCAGCCCAGACCTCGGCCAGAAGAATGTTTAGCTCATTGGCATCCAGTTCATGATCCGAATCCCGGAATTGCCCCTGCAAGAAGGCGTTGTATGCGCGGGCTTTGACTGACAGTCCGCCCCAGAAGTAGTTTTCCCGTCCACCTGGAGCTGACACCCCGGGCGCGCGTTCACCGTACGCCATCAATTCAGGATTAAAGCGGTTATTGGGTGACGAAATCAGGCCATCCCGGAAAACCAGGGCTGCACCAAACTCAGTCAGGTATCCGACTGACCCGAAATACGTCACTTTGAACTGCTGACTCGGCTGGCTGGCATCCAGGTATTGGTGGTAGGCAGCCGAGTAGCGGAAAGTCGGCTCTCCGCCATTGGAAATCTGGTGACCCCAGCCGTTTGCACGGTCGCTACCGACAACCTCGTGAACTGCATTTTGGCCGGATTTGAAAACATCCAGTCCCAGCACGCCTAAGGTCATCGAAGTCGTCCAGCCCGATTTTTCGCCCAGGGCCTGATAGCTCTGGCTCGACGACAGGTAAACCAGGCTGCTGTAAGGACGATCGTTCCGGTCAATGGCCGACTCCTTGATTTCCTCGGGGGTGAAGCCATAAACCCCAAACTCAAGTGCGGCGCTTAGTGGTTTTTCAACCTGTCCGCCCAGATATGGCAGCACATACCCGTCCAGCCCCTGACTTATGCTCGAAGCCGGGTTTTTTATAAATTCCTCTGAATTGGAGGAATAGGTAATCGCCACGCCAGCGGTGTAGTCGCGATCTGTCTGCGTTGGAGCAAACAGATCATTATCCGTAGACAGAGCCATTACCGAGTCTGAGGACTCGGCGTGCGCGTTAGAAGCCAATACTGCGACCGCAAGGAACGGTGCCAAAAAACGAAAATTCATAGCCAACTCCGAAAAGTGTGTCGGTAAAGTTGGCTGCTATTTTTCGATTGACTGGCACTCAGGACTAATCAAGCGTCGGTATTCAAAACATCACCGTTGCTTATGGATAAGTAGTTCTACCAGCATATTTGATGCGCTATGGGCTGACGACCATCACCCACAATGATGTATCGCATACCGTTTGAGAATTATTCGGTGCCATCCTTCAGCTCCATAATTCGATTCAGGATCGCGACGCCAAAAACGATACTGTAAATCCGGCCCCGTACAGCGGTCAGATTGTTACACGTGGCCAAGTTCAGCCCGAAAGCCACGGTTGAGTTTCAGATGTTTCTTTTGGGTCTTGGCACCAGGGACGGTGCGTTTTAACCATGTTTCCTAATCAACTGCTGAATCGAATGTCCGCTACATCCACAACGTTCCCGGAAACATCAACGTTTGAAATCGTTGGCCCATCAAACTCCAGCAGCACTTCAATCTCACTTGGCCTCCCGCAGAAACGCCCCTGAAAGATCGTGATTGGATTCTCCTGCATCAGACCTTGCCGAAATAAATAAACTGCCGCCGGCCCTGCGGCGCTTCCGGTAGCGATATCTTCTACCTTGCCAGCATTGTCCCAGGTTCGTCCTTCTGCGGTCCCTGTATCCAGCACATAAATGAACTTGGCTCCGTATGAAGCCAGCAGAGAACTCAGGTCCGGGAGGTTGAACTTGATAGCATCCAGATGTCCGTTAACCGGTAGAATCAGGTATGGAAGACCGGTAGTGATTACTTCTGCCGGATACGGCATGCCAGCCTCTGGCGATAAACTCAAGGCCTTATAGAACCCCGCGGCCTCATCATGCGACAGTGTCTTGAGATGCTCGGGTTTGCCCTGGGACATGGAGGCTCTAAAGGCTCCGCCTTCTTCCCAGCGACTTGAAAGCGCCACCTCCCTCCCATTCAAAGCAACCTGCCATTCTCGGGACTCCGTCGCTGAGCCATGCAATTGATGTAGGTGATACGCAAGCCCCAGCAAAGGGTGACCCGCAAATTCAAGCTCCTCTTCCATTGTGAAGATCCGGGCGGACCAATTTCCGGGCCCTCCACTCAGAAATATCGATTCGAACTGTCGCATTTCCTGAGTAAGCACGAGCATTTTCTCGTCATTCAGCGATTCGAAGTCGTAAAAAATCGTGAGCCCGTTTCCTCGGAATTTCTGGCTCGCAAATACGTCTACTAATCGGCATTTCATGATCGGTTACCTCGGGGATTGGGATCACAGAGAGTCTTGCTCGCTCAGAAATTGCGACGCCCTGATCTTGCGAACGTAAATAGGGAACTCACGAATACCCAGCCGAATCCAAGAACACCCACGTTTATGCCGAAGGCCGTTTTCTCGCTCCCATCCGGGTGTACCATCGATCCGCCATAGACGTCTTGTATAGCATAGGCTGCAAGAAAGCCTCCGGTGACCAAAAGTGCGATCAGACTTGCTTTAGCTCTGCCATCCGACGTGATCCATGTAAGCCATAAAGCCAGGGCACCGAGCGATGAATTGGTGAACAGTTGCCACACCTCGTGTAATCGCGCATGAGCCACCCAGGCAGGGTTGAACACATGGCTGTCGTTGATCTCAAGGTAGGGAACAACAACCGCGTAAAGTACAATACCTAAAGTTAACAGTATTTTATCCAGCATTTCTCACCTCATTTCGAAATTTTTTTGTTTAAAAGCTCAGAGTAAACTCGGTAACCAGGCGGCTCTCCTCGCGGAACTGGCCAAAGGTGCCAAACCGATCCCCGAAAAACAGGTCGGCACCCACTCTCAGGACCACGTTGCTAGATGCGGTGTACTCGGCCTCCAGTTGAACCAGTGAATCTTCCTTATCCAGGTCGTATATGTTCAAGGCCTCCAACCTGAGTGCGTTATTCATTGCCTCGTGCCTGATCAACAAGGTGACCTGCTCATTTGAACGGGAGTCTTCGCCGGTGCTGGCAAAACGATAGGTCTGGAAAAACTGTGAGCTGATGAACCAGTCAGTCAACCCACTGTAATCCAGGCCTATAACGTAAGAGCCGATCTCTGTATCAGTTGTTTGGCCGGTCATGGAATCCCGAAAGCGCTTCTTGCTCTCCACCCCGACTTCGCTTCGAAAGGTGACATCCCCGAACGGTTTTGACGCGGTGCCGCCAATCAGGTGCGAGCGGTTATAGTCCGCCATGACCCGTTGTTCAGAGGTATCGATCCGAATCAGTGGGTCATCAATCGTGTGATACAGGTAATTCAGCGATAGATCCCAGCCATTCTGGAAACTCGAGAGCTTCGCCCCGAAATCGCTGTCTTCCAATGACTCAGGGCGATTTACTTGCAGGCGCCCGTCTCCATAAAGGTCCGGAATCAACGAATAAGTGGCTCCCGGCAAGGTACTTTCCGTCACCGTGGCATCCGGAACCCACACCAACTGGGCCGTCCAGGTGGTATCCAGCGGAAACTCGACGAGTGCGGACCAGAGCGGAATCCGACGGTGTTCGATATCGGGTAGAATGAACTCCCGATAGCTCAGCGGGTTGATAACATCAAGTACTCGCAAGCCGTCGGCCTGCCCCCACACAATTTGCTGTTTGCCCAAACGTGCAAAGATATCCCCTGCATAGTGGTCCCAAAAGAACTCTCTTAGCTCCAGATCAATATGATCATTGGGAAAGCCTTTCCTGGTGTTCCGGGTACGAAAGGGTTGGTCCGGCCGGCCCGGGTCCAGTTTATCCCGTGCATCAAAGCGCCCTTCTCCAATGAGCGTCAGTCGCGCCCCTGATACAAAACGCATCACCCATTCTGGTCGCCACACAATTTCCTGTTTCTGCCAGGACCCGGTCTCGTAAGCATAGGCCGCCTCAACGTCAACGACAGAGGAGTGCTGAACATCTATCGCCGCGACGGACGGGGCAATCATCGACAGGGCTATCGCTGGACCTGTGGTTTGAGCCAGTTTCATTTCAGTAGCCCCGCTTCAACGCGTTTTGTTCGAACAATCGGGGCGGAACGGAGGCCTCGTAATCGGTGTTCTCGAACTGAATACGGGTACTGTGGCCGGTTTTTCGGTTGGTTGCCTCGATGTCGGTGATCGCCCAGATTCCGTCAATGTTTTCTATGCTTCGGGCGCGCACCGTTTTGAGGAAGTTTTCGTTTACATCCCAGTATTCCGTCAGCCGTGGAATCCACAGCTTGGAGTCAATCCGCAGCAGTACTCGTCCATATCCGAGCGCCCTGATGACTTCCGCATCAACAGGTGTTGCCTGAACTATCCATGTGTGGTGGCCATCTACATCCTCCTCTCCCAGCAGCGAAAACTGGTAGTCTTCTGCGGCAATTTTGCTCTCTTTCTTGATTTCCTCATAAGTGAAGTCTGTGCCCAGAAAGTAATCCCCGCGGTCTGATGCCGAGATTCTGCGCACCTTCCTCAAGGCGGGAAGGTAAAGCCACTGGTCATCGTCTCTTTCCTGGTCGGCGTAGTCCCAGGTCAGGAATGCGGTACCTGCAACGGTTCCTGGTTGGGAGTAGAAGATGACCGTCTTCTTGGTTTCTCCGAAATAGCGCCGGAATGCTCGAGTATGCTCCTCACGGATGTTATCTCGGCGATCAGTCATGGTAATGACCATATCTCGCTGAACCGCGACACCCTCAGTGCGGTTGTTCATCTTTTGGACGATCTCATCCGCTGTGGGAGGATTCTCGTCAGCGAACGCTTTGCTTGTCATCGCACCCGCTGCCAAAACGGCTAGTAGAATCATTCCTGTTTTCCAGAAACTGCCGCCCTCGCCCACCATGAATCCTGGTCGAAAAACCAAAGTAAAGGCGGGCAGCAAAAGCAGGCTGGCGACAAACGCGACCGATACAGACAAAGCCACCAACATGCCAAAGTTCACCAATGGGGGAACCTGGCTTGTCATCAGAACACCAAAACCGAGTGCAACCGCCAAGAGATTGAACCAGAGTGCCCGCCCGGTAGATTCAAAAACACTGGTGATGCGTTCTGCGGTACTCAGATCTCCGGGTCTGGACATCGCTTGGCGGAGCCGATCAATCGTGTGAATGGCAAAATCGACGCTCAGCCCAATCGCGATAGCCGCAAACATGGACGTTCCCACGCCGAGCCAAATCCCCTTTACGCCCATCACGGCGTAGATCACCAGAATGGACAAGCCCACCGGAATCGCCGCCATCAGGCCACCGATAATTGACCGAAAAAGCAGTGCGGCCATCAGGAACACCGCTAGGAAGGATACGATGACGCTGTTAAGGTGCGTTTCAGCAATGCCATCAATCCAGTGGTAGTCCACATTGATCCGGCCGCTTATTTGCGCACTCACTTCGCCATCGAACTTGGAAGCAAGGTGACTCTCCAACCTTGGGATCAGAGACCGGTTGACCTGGTATGAGCCTGTTTTCAAGTTGGCCCTCACCAGGGCCGTTTTCCGACGGGAATCCACGCGCTCCTCGAAATCGGTCGGGTCGCCAGACGCTGTATAGAGGAGAAAGAGCTGGGCGATCAGATTTCTATCATCAGGCAAACGGTAGAATTCCGGATCGTCTTCATTGACGGCCTTGTACATCTGTTTGATGTAATCAGCGATAGAGGTGGTTCCATGAACCTCCGGCTGCTGCTCTAAAAAGCCCTGCAATTCGCTGATAGCTCTCAGAACGGAAGGATCATAGATGCCCTCCGAATCAGGTGTCTCTATCACGACATCAAGGTAATAGGTGCCATCCATCAAGGTATTGATTCTCTTGTCAGCAACGTATATCGGTTCATGCGGCTGAAAGTTCTCAATTCGTTCTTCGTTGACCACCACATTCACCGCTCCGATGACAGCCAGCACCGCAATCAGAGCCCCGGACAGAAGAACCTTCCCCGGATGATTTAACGGCAAGGAGCCAAGTGCCCTTGCCAGGATTCGTTTTGACGAAACCCTGCCATGCCGTTTGAAAAGACGGCTGGGCCGGGCGCGGTAAAAGGACAGAAGTGTGGGCGTTACGAACAGTGTAAGAAGGCCGGCAATCACAACCGCAAAGGCACCGAAGATGCCAAAGTACTGAAGCGGCGGCATATCATTGGTGGGGTATAGCGCCAGGAATCCCGCGGCTGTTGTCAGCGTTGTCAGCAAGACCGGGCGCCACATGCGAGCCATTGCCAGGGCAATGGCATCCACTAGGGATAGCGTCGGGTCGGCAGCTTGGGCCTCGTAATACTCGGAAAAAATATGAATGGAATCTGCAACTGCAATTCCAATCATGCAAACGATCAGGCCATTGGTAATGACATAAAATTCAGCGCCGGCGACTGCCATGGCCCCAAGTGTCCCCGCCACGGTTCCAGCGACAATCAGATTGGGAATAATGGCTGCCCGGGCGGTGAAGAAGGCAGCGATCAGTACAATGCTAATGATCAGACCAGCTAATGGATTCAACCGTTTGGCGTCGCGGTCTATGTATTCAGACAGGTAACCTGCGATGGCTCCCTCGCCTGCCACATGAATTTCATTCTCTCCTGCCGGTGCTTCCTCGACTAGCTGCATAACAGCCCGATAGGTCGTTTCCGCCTTTTCCTGGTCCAACAGTTCAGCGACGATTAACGTCATTGAACCGTCGCCAGCTACGAGACTTCCTTTGTAGAGGGGGAAACTCTCAATGCTCGTTTTAATCCACTCGATATGAACTTCATCCAGGGGCCCATCCAGGAATTCCCGGACCTCCATTCCATAGGTGTCTCCCTGAATATTTGACTCAGTGGCTAGGCTGGTTATGCCCTGTGGATCTATGTTCGGCACAGAGACCAGGTGGTCGCTGTGCCAGTTCACCAGTTCGAGGCTTTTCGGATTGTAAATCCCGTGGGGCCCTTGATTCTGTATCGCTATAACCAGTGGGTCTTTGAGATTAAAGATATCCTCAACAGCGCGCCTGTACACCAGAGCCGGTTCGTTGGCATCGATGAAAGCGTCGGCCTGTGTGTTCTTTCTCAGATCCCCCAGCTGACTGGCAAGCCCGCCAATAACCAGCAATGCCAAAATCAGCGAGATCCAGCGATAACGAATCAGCTCCTTAAAGAAGCCGAACCCAGTTGAGCGATGCTCTTGATGTTCAACCATCACGCCCCCTTTTTAGTGTATATACACGTTTTGAGTCAATTAAAAAGACGCTTTGGCGTCCGTTCGTTTCCTAGTATTCACACAGGTGTTCGGACTACGGCCTGAACGGTGTATGGGCAAATTCGACGATTTCGCGAACCACTTCAGGATTTTGTAAAAGCCGGCTATGTCCGTCTCCCTTTGTGCAGGTTAAACGGCTTCGCGGAAAAACCTCGTGCAACGCCCTGGACTCGGCGAGAGGAACTTCTGAATCCAGCTCATCATGAATCAATAACACGGGTGTCTTGATTGAGGGCGCCAGCGTAATCAGATTTAAGCGATCAACACTCAGCCCCACCGTTTCTTCCATATCGCGGACGAAAAGACGTTTGCTCCGCGCGCCAAGGTTTACAAACCGGGCAAATCGGCTCAGCACGCCTTCAATGGTTGCCGGACCAGAAACCAGAACCAGACGCTCGAAACAACTTCTCGTGGATTGGGCATAAACGAGCGCAGCTGCACCCAGTGAGTGACCGACTCCAATATCAAAAGACCCACCAACGTATTCATGCGCTTCGAAGACTGCCTCGATGAAGCGCCCCGGATGAGATTCGGTCGCCTCGGACTCTCCATGCCCCGCTGGATGGACGGCATAAACGGTGTATTCACCGGGATCAATCTCACGGATCAGATCCTTGAATTGCCCGATCCAACCTGACCAGCCATGCAAGAACAAGATTTTCTTCGGGCCGTTCCCGATGATGGAGAGCCAACCGTCATTACGTAACGGCACGACTTTCTCAAATAACTCTCGGGATGAAGCCCGTCGTTCTGGCTTTATTCGGGGACTCGTCATGAGTTCGACGGCTTTCAAGGCCGCCCTGGATGGTAATAGTCGGCTGTAGACCCCGAAAGTTGCCTGAAACATATTAAGAGAAAGACTCATGCCTGTTTTCCTCAACTTGTTAAACACTGAATCATCAAAACAGGAACACCTGTTCCGGAATCGAATCGAATGAAGTAACGTGTATATACACACCAACGGAGAATGCAAGTGTTTGTTGCCTACTTTTTGCACACATGCGTATGACCAACGGACTCCTCAAACAGATGGACAACTATTCCAACCGTCCTGCCGCCTCCACTCTGGCCAAAGAACAGAGAATTGCAGGCACATTCATTACGAAGGAGCCAGACCATGTCCGTCATTTCGCAAACCACATCGTTCTCTCTGTACCACTTTCGCTCATGCCCTTTCTGCGCATACACCCGCACTGCGATGAAGCACATCGACATCGAAGTGGAAGAACGGGATATCGCCAGAAACCCTGCCTACCGCGCAGAGCTGATCAAAGGTGGCGGTCGAGCGCAGGTGCCCTGCCTGAGAATCGAATCGAACGAAGAAGTTCGTTGGCTGTACGAATCTCAAGACATCGTTCGCTACCTGCAGCGCCAAGCCGCCAAGGCGAGCTGATCGCGACCAAAACTTTTATTGATCCACGCAAAACCCAGGAGGGTAAAATGCTCAAACGAAAAGTTGATGTTGCCATCATTGGCACGGGCACAGCCGGTATGGGTGCCTATCGCGAAGCTCGCAAACATACCGACAGTATCGCGCTGATTGAGGGTAGCCACTACGGAACCACTTGCGCGCGTGTAGGCTGTATGCCCAGCAAACTTTTGATTGCCGCCGCAGAAGCCGCACACGGCGCAAAGCATGCGGGGGTATTCGGACTCAATGTGCCGACCGTCGAGACCGACGGTGCGGCAGTACTTGAGCGGGTAAAAAGAGAGCGCGACCGTTTCGTCGGGTTTGTTGTCGAAGATGTCGACGAGTTTGATGATAGCCACAAGGTCCGTGGATACGCCCGATTCGTGGCCCCCCATCGTTTACTGATCGATAACGGTCTTGAAATCACTGCCGACCGGATCGTTATTGCAACAGGTTCCAGACCGTTTATACCTGAAGCACTTGAGGGTGCGGGTAACCGACTGCTCGTTAACGACGATGTATTCGAACTGGAGCACCTTCCGACGTCCGTACTTGTTGTCGGGGCCGGTGTTATCGGTCTGGAATTGGGACAGGCTCTAAGCCGGCTCAACGTTAACGTTACGATGCTGTCGCGGAACGACTCGATTGGTGGAATTGCCGACTCCGAAATCCGGAAAATTGCGGCGGATACTTTCCGGTCCGAATTTGATCTGACACTTCACGCGGAAGTCCTCGCAGCTAAAGAAACCCTGAACGGCGTGCAGGTAACCTACCGCACGTCCGGAGGCATCGTTCACACAGTAGTGGTTGACTATGTTCTGGCTGCAACCGGTCGCACTCCGAACACTGACAAACTCGGCCTCGAGAATACCGGCATTGCCCTGGACGCCCGCGGCGTTCCTGACTCCGATCTGTACACCATGCAAACCAGTGCACCGCACATCTTTATTGCAGGTGACGCTAACAATGAGCTGCCGCTACTGCATGAAGCCTCAGATGAAGGGCGTATTGCGGGAAGCAATGCGGGAACCTTCCCCACAGTGGAAGCCGGCCATCGACGCGCCGGGCTGGGCGTCGTATTTTCCGACCCCCAAATTGCCAGTGTGGGCAAACGAACGCACGAACTGGTACCACACACCTTTATCACTGGAAAGGTCAGCTTTCACAATCAGGGAAGAAGCCGGGTGATGGCAAAAAACCAGGGCATGCTGAAAATCTACGCAGACAAGCACAGCGGCATTCTACTGGGCGCAGAAATGTTTGGGCCGGCGGCGGAGCATATTGGTCACCTCCTGGCCTGGGCCGTGCAGCAGTCTCTTACGGTAAACGAGATACTCGGGATGCCTTTCTATCACCCGGTTATTGAAGAAGGTGTTCGCACCGCATTCCGGGATGCTTCGGAAAAGCTGAAAGAGACGGAACGTAAGGAGGCGCCCCATGCAATTGCTTGAACTGTTCAAGCGTTACTACACACAGGCGGTAAAGGTTGCCCTTGTAGTAGGTACGATTCTATTACTGATAAACCAGCATGGTGCGCTGTTCGGATACCAGGAAATTCAATGGCTGCCGGCAGTCTTGACCTACTGCGTTCCGTTCTGCGTTTTCATGCTCGGTAAGCTGTCCAGCGAGCGGGATTGCCAGAAATCCTCCGGACTCAATGTGCCTGTTTCAAGGTATCGTTAGCCCCCGGATTTCGCCGCACCGTTTTTCAGTGCGGCGAAATCATCCTTGAGGCAATCGCTTTTGCCTTCAACGCCGCATCCAGGTCACCTTCAACGTGTGCCTTTACAATGGCGCCCTCTTTCAACAAAAACAGTGCATTGGCCAGTTCTTCTGCTTCAGTTTCTGAAGTGCAGATTTCCAGAGCGTGCCGCTTCAGGAGTTCGAAAACCCGGGTCTTGTGAGCCGCACATCGTTTGTGTACCGGGTGCTCGGGATCGCTGTACTCGCCGCAGGTATTTATAAAGAAGCACCCATAGAAACAATGCAGTGTTGGTACGCGGTTATTGAACCAGTAGTGAACCGCATCAAACATCTCCATGAGAGCCTCCCTTCCCGCCGGCCGACTGTTCATCCGCGACTCGAGCCATTGGAAAAACAGTTTATCGCGATGTTCGACGGCAGCCTCTACCAGGCTGTCCTTGCTCTCAAAATGATTGTAGAGCGTTTGCTTTGCAACGCCCGACTCCTGGAGCACCTGGTTAATACCGATAGCATGGATCCCGTGTTCGTAAAACAGTCGCAATGCCGTATCGATCAAATCCTGTCTTCGTCCCATCTGTAGACCTCTATTTTTTTCACTGAATATATCTTGACCAAATTAGACAGACCTGTCTAGAATTAAAAGTAGACCGACCTGTCTACTTCAGGAAATGCCACGGGCGTAATGAACACGGTGTTTTTTGACTGGTGTTGTTGTCGGTTCCATTTACGAACCATCAGCGAACACGGCACGGAGAAGAGCACGATGGACATACAAATCAAAACTACCCGGAAAGCGCCCGTGTTTGGGCTTGAAGCTGATTTGATAGATGGCCTACAGGCCGGGCAACCAAAAGCCTTTGCGGAAGCTTACCGGAGATATCATCCCGTGATGCTGAGAGTTGCGGCCAGGTACACCTCTGCAGCCGTTGCCGAGGATATCGCTCAGGAGGCCTGGATGGCGGCCATTGGAGCCATTGCTTCTTTCGAGGGTCGTTCTTCTCTCAAGACCTGGCTGTGTCGGATCGTCACCAATAAGGCTTTCAGTACCTACCGGGAAAAACGCAAAGAATTCCCTGCGACGCCCAGCCTTGCCCTGTTGTCCGATAACTCACCGGACAACCAATTCAATGGCGCAGCCGGGCATCTTAGCGAACCGGAATTGGCTACCCAGACTGCAAAGGTTCAGGAACGTATTCGCGCTGAGATGAGGAATATGAACCGGGATCACGCCAATGCGATTCTGCTCAAGGGCATGAGCCCACTCACCGGCTCGCAGGTATCGGACGTGCTGGAAATTTCCCATGGAAACCTGCGGGTCATCCTGCACCGTGCACGAAATGAACTGGCCGCCCTGCTCTGATCCAGGCGGCCTTTTCACTGTGTTTTGCTAAAACTGGAGAAACCCTATGAGCACCCAACGTCCACCATTACCTCCCTTTACCCGGGAAAGCGCCATTGAAAAAGTCCGCCTTGCCGAAGATGGCTGGAACAGCCGTGACCCGGCGAAGGTTGCCCTCGCCTACACAGAGGACACACGCTGGCGTAACCGGGCGGAGTTCGTCAATGGCCGCGAACAGGTCGAGGAATTTCTTACCCGTAAATGGAATCGTGAACTGGATTACCGCCTAATCAAGGAGCTCTGGGCCTATACCGACAACCGGATTGCCGTGCGCTATGCGTACGAGTGGCACGACGACAGCGGGAATTGGTTCCGGTCCTACGGAAATGAAAATTGGGAATTCGATGCTGACGGGCTCATGCAGAGACGCTTTGCATGCATCAACGACACTCCGATCAAAGAATCAGATCGGCTGTTCCATTGGCCCCTCGGTCGCCGACCGGATGATCACCCAGGACTTAGTGACCTGGGGCTCTGATCTCTAACCTATTCGGGAGATAACACATGTCTGTTCTAACTCAAGGCACACACCATATTGGTCTGACCGTGTCCAAACTTGAAGAAAGCGCGGTCTTTTTTACCCAGCTTCTGGGTTGGAAAGAAGTGTTCCGTAAACCCTCATACCCGGCCATTTTCGTCAGTGATGGCTCAATCATGTTGACCTTGTGGCAGGCAAAATCCAATCATCGGGTGGAATTTGACCGTAGAGCTAATGTTGGTCTTCACCATCTTGCTCTGGAAGTGGCAAATGAAGAAACGCTTCAGCAGATCCACCAGAGAGTTTCTGATTCGGGCCTTCGAATCGAGTTTCCTCCAGAGGACGTAGGCGATGGGCCCGCGAAGCACATGATGTGCTTCGAGCCAAGCGGAATTCGCGTCGAATTTTTCTTTAAAGGTTCCCAGTAGCAGCCCGTTCGGGCGGCCCGGTGATACTTTAATGCCCACCGGCGCCGCCTTAGTTTTCGCAATGTTCTCCATCGCTTTCTCTCCGAATTGGCTCTTCAAACAGACTGCCGGTTTTTCAGCACGATCCGCAGGATTCTCCACCGAGAATGGCAATAGCCTTACGCCACGAGCCGTCGATCCACGTGTAAATGGGTAAAAAAATGGACAAATCAATCTCGGGGCTGTCTGCTGTGATCAGCGCTGCCCTTCTCTTCTCTGCAACAAGCCACGCTTCCGGCGGTCACCCCGCAATTATCAAACAGGTGACGGATCGGGGTCTGAAAGTTGTGTCGTCCTTCAAGGCCGTTGACGGAATGACCGGGTATGTACTGGATTCACAGGGTTCCCCGGTCACGATGTATGTTACGCGCGATGGCGAACACGCGTTTGTTGGAACATTGATTGACAAGAAAGGCACCAACCTTTCGGCACCAAAAGTTCAAGAGCTATTCACCGATGCAAAAAAACAGCAGGCCTGGAGCATGCTCAAGAACAGCCATTGGATCCAGGATGGAGACCCCAATGCCGCAACCGTCGTTTACGCCTTCGTAGACCCGAACTGCCCGTATTGTCACAGATTTCGCACCGCCGCATTGCCCTGGCTTAATGCCGGTAAAGTTCAGATCAGACATATTGTGGTAGGCGTCCTAGCCAGCGGCAGCATCGCTAAAGCATCAACAATCCTTGGTTCGAGTAAGCCACACGGAGCGTACATCAAGAACTTTGAGACCTACCGGAGTGGGGGCATTGTGCCAGTGCACGACGCTTCAGAGCGTGGCAAGGCCCAAGTGGAAGCCAATAACCTACTGATGTCGGAACTTGGCGTCATTGCAACACCTGGAATTTATTACAAGGACGGTAGCGGGAATGTGAGGATGCGGCTTGGACTGCCGCCAGAAATTGAATTCAATCGCATCATGAATCCGTGAGCTTCGTTCGGCGCGGATCTGTACTATGTCAATCGGAGAGCAGATCAAAGGCCGCGCTTCGGGTCACGATGTCCCAAAAGCCTGACTCACCAAGACCGAATTGGGCCCTACAAGCGTGGCGACTTGCGTGGGGCGCTCAAACTCGCGATGCTCAAGCGAAACAAAAAAGCCGGGCTTACGCCCGGCAAACTGAGTTTACTCTTAAAACCGCCATCAACTCACGCCAACTGCGATACCTTATGTTTCAGGCCATCGATCCACTTGGTCAGGTCCTGCAGGGATTGGGATCCGGTTTCCTGGCCCATGAACTGGTCTTGTCTGAGGAGAACCAAGGTCGGAATGGCCCTGACGCCAAATTTTGAAGCGATGTCATGCTTCTGATCCACATCCACTTTAATGACGGCGTTATCAGGGTCCAGTTCACTGAACTGTTCAAGCACGGGATTCATTACCTTACAGGGCGCACACCAAGGTGCCCAAAAATCCAGCAGGAGCCACTCGTGCCTGTTGGCAAGATCTCCCAGTTCGTCAAATGTATTCAGGTTTACGATTGGCACAGCGGATATCCTCCCGACAATAACTTCAATTAAGAAAAAGGGCGTACTCGGCGAACAATATCGATGCGAATGTGAATGCCGAATACGCCAAGGGCGTGAACAATTCTCGGTCAGACGTTTCTGAGTCGGTCGCCAATCAGCTTATCCAGCGAGAACAGACCAGGCCCACACATGGTCAACGCCATCAGGATCAGGCCCCAGAGCACGTGATATAGCTCCGCCGCTGGCGCAATCGCTTCAAGACTAATAACTGCAACGATGTTGATGACGAACAGACCCAACGAGGACACCAGCGAGAACAGACCAATTATCAGCAACACCGGAAAAACCAGTTCGCCGAAGGTCGCCAGGAAAGCTGCGAACTCGGGACTTAACAGCGGAACACTGTACTCTTCCTCAAACAGAAACAGCGTGGTTCCCCAGTCATCAATCTTTGTGAGGCCGGCTTTGAAAAAGACCCAGGCCACATAAAGCCGTCCAAGAAGCAGTGCAATGGGCAGCAGGCTGCCAACCAATCGCTGAACCGAATCGTTCAAACCGTAGAAACTGTAAGCCAACGTTCTCATGTCGATCTCCTCTTAATGGATGGTTTTGGCGCCAACAATGACGCCTTTTGCGATCATGTCTTGCAGCCAATTGGTAAAATTGGTTTCTTTCAGAACATCCTCGCCAAAGACTTCTGCGATACTCAGTTGGTTTCTGATTGCCTCCAGCAGCAGCACAGCGTTCTCAGGAATGATTTCCGCCATCCCCTTCCAGCCCGCGCGATAGATCAGAACATTTTGGCCTCTGCCTTTGGCGATCATTCTCTTTGCCTGGGCGAAACTGAGTGTGTCTTTCGGCGATTCGCTCTTGTGCGCCTCCCAGATACTGATCACTGGATACATAGAGCGGAAAAAATGGAGCCCTTTATTAAGAATGAGAGAGCACGACGCCAGGTCTTCTCCCATTTCGGCGAAGCTGTCGACGTTCACCTCTTCATACGCGCTTCTCTCGACTCGCCCGATGTGATTGTCGAGGCGCGCCACATCGGAAAGATAAGGAACGCGGTCTGAAATCCGATGCGAGATTATCCAGCTCGGGAATCCCCAGCCGAAATCGCTCCAGTCGCCGCTCTGTTTCCGGATCATTCTGAAGTAATCCAGGGCCAGTTCCTCGAAAGCAGCCGGTCCTACCAGTGCCTTCACCGTCGGATAACTGTGCTCAAGGGCTCGAACCGCCTTGGCCTCCACCCCGAATCGATACACCTCCGAATTGGGCAGCGCCGGTTCGTTGCTACCGCCAAACAGGAACGCCAGAAAATGGCTCTGGTAATCAGACAAATTCATGGCTACGCTCCCTGTTCCATACCCGGCGTTGTGCTTTTCTGGCTTTGGTGGCTTCCCCCAGAAGTTCGCGCCACGACGGGAGGTTGTTGTCCCATTCGATCAACGTGGGCCTTGGGCCGATCTCTCGAACCACTCGCCCATAGGCGTACCACCCAGCCTCGGATACCGGGCAGGCATGGTCATCGATCAGTAGCTCTTCCCTATCCACGGGCGTAGAACCTGCAAGATGAATTTCCGCAATGGCGGCGTGATCGAGAGACGCAACGTAACGGTCAACAAAATCCGCCGGCTCGGCGACTTGCGTATTACGGGCATTCACCATCACGTTATTGATATCAAGGATTAAGCCGCAGCCCGTGCGGGCAACGATTTCACTGAGAAAAGCGGCCTCGTCGAAGTCATTATGGTCAAACTCGATGTACGCACAGACGTTCTCCACCGCGATCTGGCGGCCCAGGGCCTGTTGCATTCGGTCAATGTTGTTCACCGCATGCCTGAGACTGTCTTCGGTGTAGGGGATGGGCAGAAGATCACCACCATGAAAGAGGCGTCCACCAATCCTTGCCCAGGTAAAACACAGGTGGTCTGACACCAATATCGGGTTTACCCGGTCCACAAGACGTTTGAGTTGCTGGAGGTAATCGTCAGGAATAGCCTCAACGGACCCGAGGCCTGCCGAGGTGCCATGGAGGCTGATTGGCGTGCTGGCCGAAACCTCCTTCAACAGATCGACAGCGATTCCTGCCTCAGCGAAGAAATTCTCCGAGTGCACCTCAAGAAAATCTACCGAAGGGGGGTGCTCAAGAGCGTCCTGGTAGTGGTCTGGTCGTAACCCCACCCCGACGCTGCTGCTCCCGAGTTCCGGCCTTGCTGGGACTGTGTCCTGACGATTACCCATGCCGCTTAACCTTTGCTTTTCTCAGCAATGATTTTCAGGGCCGTTTCTTTGTCAAAGCCACCCAGATCCTCACAGGTGCCCTTCTCCACAATCTTGTACTCACCCGGGTCGTTGGCAACTTTGGACTGCCCAGCACAGGAGTGCGTCCCCGCAAGGTTCGCGCAGTCATTACCGCCAACCGCTGAGATGCCGTAACACTTTTCCTTGCCACCAGCATGTGCCAGGGGTGCAGACATTGCGCCGGCCAATGCGGCGGCTAATGCCGCGCTGAAAAGAAGCTTCTGGTTCATATGATCACCTTCAAAGTTTGGTTCAGGGTCCTTGACCGGAAACGCCAAGGACCCAGAGACGTGCTCATATCACTGGCAGAGGATTACAGCTCGGCTGCTTCCACAGTTTTGATCTCGGGCCAGATGTCGTTGGCATTAGCGATGAAGCCAGGTACATCAGTGAGCCAACGCTTCTGCACGTCTTTGTTCAGGTTCAGATAGAGCTTGTTATCGACAATTCGCCAGGCTTCAGGATCAACGTCGAACTTCTTCTCCATGGTTACACCGAACGCGCAGTAGCCACCGTACTGGGGCGCATAGGCACTGGGGTCGGCACGAAACTGATCACGATTCTCTGCGCTGGAGAAATGGTAGATTGCGTTTTTGTAGGTGGCGGTGTATTCCGCAGAACCCTTAGTGGCTTCTGAATCGGAAAAGTAGGCCACCGGATCGTAGCCGCTGATGGCAACATCATTGGCATTGGCGTTCATGTCGATATCGGCAGCAAAAGCACCAAAAGCGGCGCTCATAGAGGCAATAGCAACGAAGGCACGAAGTTTCTTGAAACGAGTCATTGGGTATCTCCTTTGAATGAATGATGACTACGTTTGAAACATTAAGGCCTGGAGGGGTACTGAATGAGTACGATCGTTCAAACTTCTATGCCAATTATCTGGAGTGCTTATGGACAGGCTTTCTTACATTCTCGACCAGCTTAATGTGAACGCCGGAGTGTTCTTTCGCGGTCAGCTCTGCGGGCTGGCCTCCTTTGAAGAAGAGGGAACCGGCTACATTCATGTACTCCGTTCCGGGGTGCTCGACATAATGGAAGGAAACCGGGAGAAAATGACGCTGACGGAACCCACCATGATCTTTTCAGTGAGGTCCCAGCCCCATCAGCTTTTCGGTGCCAATCGGGAAGGCGCGGAGATGATCTGTGCCTCAATCAAGTTCCAGACAGGGTCGCGGAATCCCGTCCTGGAGGCGCTGCCCGCATCCGTGGTGCTGCCCCTTTCTTCCGTTAATGGTCTTGGCTCCTTTGTGGATGTGTTGTTCCTGGAAGCCGAGGCCGCACAGGAAGGAAGAGACGCCGTCATGAATCGACTCGTGGAGGTGATATTCGTAAATGTGCTTCGGCACATTGTCTCAGAAGGGGAAACACCCAAGGGGATGCTTTCTGCGCTTGCGGACCGGCAGCTAAGCAAAGTTCTGAATCGCATTGACAGCAATCTGAACGGGGATCTGTCCGTGGATAAGCTTGCTGAAGTGGCGACTATGTCCCGCTCAACCTTCATACAGCACTTCAAGAATGTGCTCGGCCTGGCACCTGGCGAATACGTTCAGAACGCGCGGATATCCGCAGCCAAAAAACTCATCCTGAAGGACAAACCCATGTCGATTATCTGCTTTCAGGTGGGCTATGAGGACGCCTCTGGATTCTCGAGGGCCTTCAAAAAGAATACCGGCATGACGCCAAGGGAATGGAAAAATTTGAACGCGACAGCCGCTGAAGCGGAAAACACCATAGTTGAGGAAAACGCCAACGTGGCCTGACAACTTTGTGAACAAGAAAGGGGCAAGGATTCAGAATCCTTGCCCCTTTCTTTTGGTAAGGCATTTTATTTAAGAACAACCTGCCCGCGGATTACCTTTTGACCGCTGTATGGGCTGCTCACGGACTGGCCGTAATCGTCGATGTCTGACTTGCGGTCCGCCAGGGATGCGCTGGCGGAAGCGGAAATCAGGGCGATGGAAACAAGAAGCAGTGCTTTGGCAGTTACGTTTTTCATGATGGGTTTCTCCAGTGGTTGATGTTTACGAGACAAATAGTAACCACCGGTGCACCCCGACAAATGGACAGGCGTTCTAGTTACTGGGCCGATTGTCCATACCTGGCTCAATCACCGTCAGTGGGCCGCAATCAAGCTCTCTTGCCGCCATCGCTTTTGCCCAACACTCCTTGGCAACCCGTTCGATCACGCTCCGGATCCAGATAATGCCGGGGTCCCGGTCGTGTCGGGTATGCCAAGCCAGATAGAGACTGGTAGGCTCCACTTCAATTGGTAGATCGGTGATCGAAATACCGGAGCAAAATTCGCAGTCGCCGGTGATGACTTCCGGAATCGTTGCAACCAGATCGGAGTTCCTGAGCAAATTGGGAACCGCAGAGAAATGGTTTACCGTGACCGCTACACGTCGTTCCAGGCCCCTTCTGTGAAGGGTATCGTCGACGACGCCATGAGCCTCACCAGACATGGTTGCCAGCAGATGTTGCGCATTGAGAAAGGAATCGAGGCCAACCGGTTGACCACTCAGATCATGGCCGCCTCTCATGGCCAACACATAACCGGTGTCGAACAACCACAAGCTTCTCAGGCTGTGATCATGCTGCTCGAAAAACCCGAACACGAAATCGACACTCGCTTCGCGCAGATGGTTCGCTGCGGTGGCGGGCGAGAAAGGCACCGCATGCAGATCAATACCCGGGGCACTTTTTTGCAACTCGGAGACCAGCGGCTGCCAGACCATCTCGAGTATCAAATCGGTGACGGCTACCCTGAACGTTCTGCGTGATTCACTGGGCGTGAAGCGGGTGGAATTTACCGCATTGGACAGTTCGTACAGGGGATTGCGGATCTGGTCCCAAAGGCTTTGCGCATAGGACGTAGGCTCTACCTGCCGTCCCCGCTTCACAAACAAAGGATCTTTCCAGGCCGTCCGCATTCGGGAAACAACATTCGAAACCGCTGGTTGCGTCATGCCGAGACGGTCCGCCGCTCGTGTGATTGAGCCTTCCGTCATGATGGCGCTGAACACGTGTAACAGGTTGAGTTCCTGGTTTTTCATGGTGGCTCCCTGGTGTTTGATGAGGACGTTGGATTGGAATCCTTACTGCACAGACGTCCTGGAGGCCTATCTGTTACTGAACTGCGCAAGATTCCCGTCAACTCCATGAGGTTGATTGGCTGGACATTGCAGAGGATTGAATCTAGCATCATGCATATACACTTAAGCAAGCTGGAGACCTTCATGTCTGAGCAATCAGTCGATCAGGAAACAACGCCTCTTGATGTTGCCAGAACCTGCGCCGCGCTCTACTCCCGTGTTTTTTCCAGGCTGGTAACCCGTCACTACAACCATCACCTTTCCGATACCGGCCTCAGGATTACCCAGTTCTCGATTCTGAATGCCATCAAACTGTCGCCTCCAAACTCCATCAACGAGCTGGCGGAGCTTCTCGGCATGGAACGGACATCACTTCAGCGAACGGTTGAAAAACTGATTGCCAAGGGCTTGCTGCAGTCCCAGCCAACAGGCCATAAGCGCTCACTGGGCCTGGCTCTGACGCCGGAGGGCGAAGCTATTTACCAGCAGGCATTGGCACGATGGGAAGACGCTCACGGTGAGTTCACCAATATGGTAGGGGCAGATGACTGGTCAGAAACCGTAGGCAAACTCCGCCGCTACAGCAGTAAACTTCAGTCTACTCTTTGATGTCGGTTCAGCCCCCGTCGCCCATAGACGCAAGCAGGGCTTCGACCTCGGCCTCAGTGTAGCGGGGGGTTATATGTTGCGGGCAATTCCAGTCGAAGGCTTCGACGCGAATGATCATGCCCTTCTCTACCTGGGCTTTGTAACTTTGGTCCTGCAGGTGCTCGAGAATTGAAGACTGTTCGTGACCGACCAATGCCATCCTGCCAAGGAGTTTCAGTCTTCTGCGGTTAGGATAATCCATCAGGAACAGCGCCACGCGATCATTGTTCAACACGTTACCCGTCGTCACGTACTGTCGGTTGCCTGAGTAATCAGCAAATCCGATGGTCGACTGGTCTATTACCTTCAAAAAGCCGGCTGGCCCACCCCGATGCTGGATGTAAGGCCAGCCTGTCTCACTGACGCTGGCAATGTAGAAGCTGTCACGAGCTTCAATGAAGCTGCGCTCCCGATCCCTGAGCAGATGGTTTCGGTCGGGGCCGGACTCAATGGATGAGTAACCCGACCGGCTGCCCATTTCCTCCTGAACCTGCTTAACGGTCCCGGTAAAAACGATTTCCGCAAACTTGTGTGCCATGATGGGCTCCTAAGGTTCTCTTAAATCAATGCTCCTGTTACCTATCAGTAAACCCGCCGGCTCAAGTGTTACATCGCGTCGCCATTATTTTTGAACAGCCTCAAATTCAGGCTCTGTAACTGACGCATCTTCACTAGCGTTCCAGACACCCGAATCCGCAACCTGCCTGGCAAAAACCGAAAAATCTTTTGGTTGCCTGCCGAGGGCACGATAGACGCCGTCACAGAGGTAAGCGTTGCGGCCATCGAGAACCGTCTCAAAGAGATAATTCAATAACCAGGCGATATCACTCGGCACACCCGATTCAGAGACACCCGCAGCGAATTCCTCGCGCGATACCGGAACAAAGACCACCTCCCGGCCGGCCGCCCGGGAAATTTCTGCTGCGGCTTCATGGAACGTAAGCGTTCTTGGCCCCGTGACCTCATAGATCTCCCCGTTGTGGCCGTCTTCAATCAATGCCGCAACAGCGACATCTGCGATGTCGTCAACATCCACAAATGGTTCGGGAACGTCGGTGGCCGGTAGAGTAATAGCTCCGGCCCTTACCATTTCCAGAAACTCTCCCTCCGAAAAGTTCTGACTGAACCAGCTCGCCCGGACAACGATCCATTCGAGGCCTGACTCCTGCACAATCTGTTCACAACGCTGGGCTTCCTCTTCACCTCGACCGGACAAAAGCACCAGACGCTTTACGTTCGCCTGCACGGCGCACGCTATAAAGTCTCTGATCGCATCCGTTGCCCCCGGGATCGCCAGATCCGGAGAATAGGTCACGTAAACAGACTCAATGCCTGCGAGAACGCCGTCCCAGGTTGTGGCATCGTTCCAATCAAAAGGCGCTGTTACAGAACCTCGCGATGCGACGCGCACAGGAACGCCTTGCTCCCTGAGACTGGACGCGACTCGTCGCCCGGTCTTTCCAGTACCGCCTAAAACAAGAACGGTACCCAACTCTGATTGTGCCTTACGCATTCCACCAGCCATGATAACCTCCTCAATTAGGTTTACACTGTGTCAATTGACACCATGTAAAGATACGGGTAGGGTTTACACCATGTCAAGAGAAAATACCGAAACCCAAAAAAAAATCCTGAAAGCCACCGTGAAGTCGCTAACCGACTCTGGAGGCGCAGGTGTACGTATGAGCGATATAGCGAAGGCCGCCGGCGTCTCTCGCCAGGCGGTTTACCTGCATTTCGCCTCAAGAACCGAGCTTCTGGTTGCGGCAACCCGGTTTATGGACGAGGAGCTCAATTTGGAGAAGCGCCTTGAATTCGTGCGTTCCGCCGAAACGGCGGAAGAGAGACTGACTCGTTACGTTCACTTCTGGGGCGAGTACATTCCGGGAATTTATGGCATTGCGAAAGCGCTAATGGTTGCACGCCACACGGATGAAGCAGCCAATGCTGCCTGGGATGACAGGATGTCTGCCTTAAAATCAGGCTGCAGATCGGTAGTTAGGGGCTTGAAGGAGGAGGATAAACTGAAGTCAGAGTGGACTGAAGATACAGCCACCGAAGCATTTTGGTCACTGTTACTGATACCTGTCTGGGAAAATCTGACTTTGAAGTGCGGCTGGACATCTGAGCTCTATCAAAGCCGGATGACATTGATGGTCAGCACAAACTTCGTTAAGTAGACTCATTGATCTTGCCATTCCCACCTGCCCATAATTTAATTGCCCCCTTTGGGATCCGTTCAGCGTTGGGAGAATCCGGCTCTCGAGCTGGACGACGAATTAAGTACTTTGTGTGGAAATTGTACTGTAACCTCATGATTCGTGGTTGCGGGGATTTAGCACTTTTTGTGGTCGTCTATTTCCCTACTCCTCAAAGCCAGCCAACACATCATTAGCCCACTGCCGGCACTCGAGGAAATAAGTATTCAGTTTGGCAATGCTTTTTTGCGGCGCTTTGTGAAGTTTGGCGTGCTCGAACATATAGATGAGCCTCAGGATCTTTCCCAGCTCTCCCGCATGGTTGATGAGAGCGTCCCGGATTTCAACGCTCAGTAATGGTTCTTCACAGAACTCTGCGAGGCTCATTCCAAGCATTGGACCTGCTTTTGATAGCAGTCCTGCCATGAATGCCGCATCCGGGTCTGCGTTGAAGTCGTGACTCGCGAGTTTCTCGCACATTGCCGCGCATGTCAGAACTTCAGGCAGCTGTACAAGACTGGTGGGTTCATCATTTGCGAGCGTGAGCGTGATGATAAGGGTGTGCAGCCTGTTCAGGCCAATAAGGTTCAACGTGTGTTTTATGCTCGTTATTGGGACTGCTCGTCGGAATTGCGCCGAGTTTGCCATGCGCAGAAGGCGCACGCACAGGTCGGGGTCCTGTTTCAGAAGCTGCTCAACTTCCTGAAAAGTAACCTGCGGATTCTTGAGCGCGTTGATGAGCGGTAGCTGCGCTCTGAGATTATGGCCTCCCCGAAATGCCGTCGACCTTCGCGCTGTGGGTCGCGCGTAAAAATATCCCTGGAAGAGCGTGAATCCTCTCGCCCGACAGTATTCGAACGTGTCCCAATCCTCGACCTTCTCGGCAAGCAACGTTATGTCACGCGACAGGTAGTGATCAATGTCAGCAGAACGGACATCAGTCTCGAGAACATCAATTTTTATGATGTCCGCGAATTCGAGAAGGGGCCTAGTCTGAGAAGTCAGAACAAAGTCATCCAGAGCTATTGTATAACCCCGGCTTTTCAGCTCTCTCAGTGCGCTGACCACCTCGGCATCGCCCTGAACACTTTCAAGAACCTCTACCACGATCCCCTCAGATTCCTGCGGCATCAGTTCCGGCTTGATAAGCCAGTCTCTGGGTGCATTAAAAAACATACGCCGATTGCCGCTGAGAGCTTTAACGCCTATTTCATAAAAAGCAGTATTGCATACCCGCGCGGTTGCGGTTATCGGGTCGTCAATAATGGCATTGGAGGCTCCGCCTGTTTCGCGGTACAACAGTTCATCCGCAACATGCCTGAGAGAAGAATCACAAATAGGTTGAAGAGCAATGCAGTAGCTCGAATGTTCTGGACTTCTGGCATTGGGCATTAAGAATCCTATACTAAAAATTCATGGCAAGCGCAGCAATGTCGAATGAAAGTCAGCCTGGAAGACGTCCTCCGACAGATGGGAGAGCGTCACGAATGAGGCAATCTGAGGCTGGTGATACCCGGTCACGACGAGCAGCTATAGTACGACAACCCACCAACCTCAAAGAGCTCCGGCGGCTTCAGCCTGTAGTATTTCTTCTCTACGTCTTCCGATTGCTCGGCGTATGGCTGCGTCATCACGTCCTGCAGTTCTCGCAGCAGAGCGTAGTTACCTGCTGCCGCTTGCTGATAGGCAGGCACAACGAACCACTCCCTCAAACTGTACTTCGGGTTAACGAGCTTCATCTGACTGGAAAGCTCCTCAGGAGAGCGAGATTGAGTGAGCGATTGCCATTTTGTGAGCCACGCTGACCAGCGCTTGTCTATCCCTTCGGGGTCTGCAGCATAGGTCGTTCCCTTGTAGAAGCTCTTTTTGAGTGGCCCAAGGTTGTCGGGCAAGTACGAGAGTTCCCGGAAGAACATGGTGTAATCAACAGGCGTTTGCATCATCAGCGTTGCGAGCTCGCGGAATAATTCCGTGTCAAAAGTGTCCAGTCCAAGCTTGGCTGCCCACATCATCTCGAGTTGCTCTTGCATCACCTTCGGGAATTCACTTTGAATCTCCTCCAGCTGCCGCAGACAGGCTGGATGCCCTGCCAACAAAGGACGCACCGCCAAACAAAACGAATGGAAATTGCGTTCTGCCGCCGCTGGTTGGTTGAGGAACGCGAAGTGATGCCCGCCACCCGTCCAGGGCTGATACTGCGGATCAAACAAATCGCAGAATCCGAACGGTCCATAGTCGAGCGTGAAGCCGCCTGCGGCACAGTTGTCGCTGTTGAAGTTACCCTGGCAGTAGCCAACACGGATCCAGTTCGCCACAAGCGACGTTAGTCGGCTGCAGAACTCACGTGAAAGCAGCACCACTTTTTCGGCGGTGGCCAGTGACTGGTCGATAACGTCACTGTACTCACGATCGATCAGGTGCAAGACGAGCTTCTCGAGCTCCTCCATCGCCTGCGGGTGTTCCTGCTTGCGGGCACGACGACTAAATAGCTCGAGCTGCCCTACCCGAATGAACGACGGTGCAACACGCGTCGAGATGGCGACGGGCTCGGATATAAGAATATCGGGATCCATTGAGCGTGAGCCCTCCGAATACCACGGTCGCCTGACTTGCTCGGTCTTTGACACATATAGACTCAGAGACCGTGACGTAGGTATACCGAGCGCGTGCATATGCTCCTGTGCCAGGAACTCCCGCACACTGGATCGCAGAACGGCCCGGCCGTCTGCTCCTCGGCAGTAGGGTGTGCGCCCTGCCCCTTTCAACTGCATTTCCCATCGCTGCCCGTTGATGACAGCCTCAAGCACGGAAATAGCGCGACCGTCGCCGTAGCCATTGCCGGTCTGGAACGGGCATTGTTGGTAGAATTCGGTGCCGTAGATAGAAAGCGCGTAGCCACACGCCCACCCGACATTGCGCAGAGGCTCCGGAACCCGGGATAAATCGCCTGAGAACATGCGAACGAAGTCGTCTGACTGCGCCATGCTGTCGTCGAAACCCAGTTCGTGAAACAGATGTTTCCCATGCGCGACGTATTCGGGGTTTTCGATTGGCGTGGGTTTGACCGGTACATAGTGACCCGAGAAGACTTGCCGAGGGGCGTGGTCAGCGCCGTTAGCTTTCCCCTCAGGATCACAGTTGAGCGTGTCCATGAATGAATAGTCTGCCAACGGTGCGAGATCGTCGAGGGTCGCGACCGTTGTGGGCGTTTCTCGATGACGCCGCTCTATCATAAGGACTCCTCTTGCGTTGGTTTAATCATGGCCAACAGTCGGCTGGCTGGCCAGCTCCTTAAGCGCTCTCATGGCCTCATCGACTCGATCGTTGGGTACGAACATGTGGTCGTGATAAAACCCTGCGATGACATTGGTGGTAATGCCCCGTTCGGCCAGCAGGCTTGTTACCACGGAGGTAAGCCCCAGAGCCTCAAGACTGGAGTGGCCCTCAAGGGTGATGCGACGGAAGACCCTGTAGTAGTCCAGGCCTTCAGCTTTGGCCTCATCAAGAGGGATAACCAGAGTAAGGCCTTCCAGTTCGGCAATGCTGACGATGGGATTGAGGTGTTCCAATTCGCCGTACTTTGCCTTGGGCACTGTGCAGTACACATAGGTCGTCGAGTCCAGTGTTGGCGAGAGCTGCTTGATCAAATCCTGGAGAAACTGTGTTCGCTTCATCTTGACTATCCTCGGGCCGAATGTTGTGGGTATGCCTAGAATGTAGCACTTTCAGTGGTCATAAAGCCTAGCTTCCCGGAAGCGGTACAGGTGGGCGACATCCGGATCGATGGATTAAAAGAAACATTCTGGTGCCGGCCCCGCCAACCGGGCATCACCGTCCCTTGCACTTAGTTGCTAGTGATCAGCTCAAGCAAGTTATCCCCACTACTTCGTATAGCCACTCCAGATTCCCGACTGACCTCCGCCAATCGATCAGCCAGCCAGTCCACGTCTTCTGCAGCGGGTCTATGCAGTGTAAAACCACTGGCTTTCAGTACCGCCATGTCCAGGCGTTCGAGGTCGCCGCAGTGATCCAGCAGGGGAAAATAGATGACTCGCAGGTCCGGACGAAACGCTTCGTATCCGGAAATCCCCTCGTAGTCGTTGATCAGGTCCCCGCAACCGTAGAGGATCAGCTTGTTACGGTAGACCTCGATCCCCTTGGGGTGGTGGGACGAGTGACCGAACACCAGATCCACACCCGCGTCATCGATCAGCGCATGGGCGAATGCCCGATGTTCTTCCGGCACGTCGTAGCCCCAGTTATCGCCCCAGTGCACGGAATAGACAACAACATCATCATCCCGACGCAGTGATTTAACGGCCAGAGCGATTCCGTCTAGGGTCCGTGATGAAAAATCCCGGAGTAAATGGACGCCGGGGTCACGGGCAGTGGCTTCCCAGCGGGGATCAATTCCACTGTCAGTGTGTCCTCCGGCAAATACCAGGACACGCCTCTCTCCTACTGGCACCACTGCTGGGGTCGTCGCGTCTTTAAGGTGGATTCCCGCGCCAGTGGTCTTGATCTCGGCATCACTCAACACGTCCAGGGTTTCCAGCAACCCGTCCTTCCCCCAATCCAGCACATGGTTGTTGGCTAAGGTACAGACATCCAGGTGCGCTGTCTGCAAGCACGCCACGTTGGCAGGATGCATTCGGTAATTGATGCCCTTGAGTTGACGGTCATCACTCGTGGTGACCGCCGTTTCCAGGTTGGCAATGCTGACATCCGGAGCCATTGCCCGCATTAACGGCAAGGCATCCCCCCAGATGTAATCGGGCTCGACGTTGCGGGGAATTGACCCATGACGTCTCTTCGCCAGGGTCACGTATTCCTCGGCAGACTGCACCACGGGTTCAAACAGAATCGGATCGACGGACTTGGGCATAATCTGGTCGATGCCCCGACCGGTCATCACGTCACCGCATAATAGTAGGCGTATGCAGTTCGTCATCCGTGCTTCACCTGATGCGTTATGGATTCGACCTCATTAGGCCTCGGGTTGGGCTATCCCCAGCCGCTTATTGACTGCATCGCGAATCTCCCGGTAACGATCAGGATCATTGATCAATGTATCCAGATCATCCTCGGGAAACATCTCTTTCATCTTTTTCCTGGCTTCATCTTTAGTAAGAATAGTCGGCAACAATTGCTCCAGACAGCGCAACATCACCTCGGGCGATACCGATGCCCCGGGCGATGCCCCCAGCAAAGTCCCAAAGGATTCCTCCGGGGACACGACAATTTCTGTGCCCATCTGCAAATCCCCGTCTTTGATGATTTGTACTCGCTGGCCGGCTTGAATCGGTTTCCAGTCGAACTTTTTGCTCAAGCCAGGAGCAAAGCTCTCGAGCTCCTCGAACATGCTCTGTTTGCCCTTGAAAGTCTCTGAAACCAGGTACTTAACCAAGGGAAAATGCTCCAGGGCCACACTCAGCAAGCTAGGGATATCATGCAGACGAATTGAACCAAGGTAATCAAGAAAGCCCCGACCTTTTTCGAGAAGAGGCTTGAATGACGCAAAAGGACCAAATAACAAGTAGTACTGCCCATCTACCAGCCGTAAATCCAGGTGCGGCACGGACATGGGTGGCGCGCCAACCTTCGCTTTGCCATAGGTTTTGGCACTGTAATGCCTGGCCTGTTCTTCGCTTATTGGAGCCTGCAAAAACCGCCCGCCAACAGGAAAACCGGCGAATCGGCGACGGAAGGGTAAATGGCTTCTTTTCAGAATCGGGAATGCCCCCCCACCTGCGCCTACAAACAGCACGTCTGCCTTATACTGAACCGCGGATCCCTTGCTCTCAGTTTCCACAAGCCAGGTACCGGCCGGGCTGCGATGCACGCGCTTCACATGAGTGCCGTACTCAATCTTAACGCCGAGATCATTCACGGCATGCGCAGCCATTTGTTCCGTCAAAGCCCCAAAATTAACATCGGTGCCTGTCTCAATGACGGTAGCCGCCATCTTTTCATGGCTAGGCCGGCCCTCCATGGTGTAAGGAATCCAGCTTTTTATCTCCTCAAAGTTTTCCGAGTAACGCATGTGCTCGAAAAAGTGATGAGCCGACATTTCCTTGAATCGCAATTTCAGCTGTTCGATGGAGGGCTCGGAAACGATGGTGCAGTGCTTGGTTTGATGGACAAACGTTTGAGGGTCTTTGATGGCGCCCTTCTCAACCAGATACGCCCAGAACTGCTTGGCCACATTAAACTGGGCATGGATCTTCAAGGCTTTCTCAACTGCAATGACCTCTTCATCCACCGGGGTATAGTTAAGCTCACAGTTCGCTTCATGCCCCGTGCCGGCGTTGTTAAATGCCCATGAGTTTCCAGCACCCGCACCTTCCAGTCTCTCCAGGATGGTGATATCCAGATCCGGTGCCAGCTCTTTTGCCAGAGTGGCAAAAGTGGTTCCCATAATTCCCGCGCCGATGATAATTACGTTCATAGAGTGTATCCGCCAGCCTGAATTTTTTGAGTATAGTCAATAAGATTGTGTAACTTGAAGGTAGCATGGTTAAGGCAAACACGGGAAACCTGACAAAGCGTTTGGCCTTGTTAACCGCTGCTTTCCGGAGGACAACCGGCGCTCAGCCCTCAGGCTAGTTGACTTCTGTCAATCCTGCGTGAGTTAGTCATCTATCGGTACAGAAATTGACATATACTCAGGTAATCATAATTAACGGAATCACGGTTGGAGTGGCGTTAATTCGGTTACCGAGGTGCGTAATCTATGGGCGCAGGAAAAAGCAGTTGGAGGACTATCCGTTTTGCCCTTTTCTTTCTTCTGGTCGTAGCCATCTATATTGGCATAGGACTGGGCCTTCGCGAGCCACTTGAGCCAATCCGCATTGGCGCCCTGCACTCGCTGACCGGCACTATGGCCTCGAGTGAATCTCAAGAGGTAGATACTCTTCGCGCGCTTGTCGCAGCGACTAATCGTCAGGGAGGTCTTCTTGGCCGTCCCCTTGAACTGGTCATAGCGGACGGAGCGTCCGATCCTTCCACTTTCGCCAGGCACGCAGAATCTCTTATCAAGGAACAAGCAGTATCGGTGATCTTTGGTTGCTGGCTGTCTTCCGCACGGAAGGCGGTTAAGCCCGTTATCGAGCGCTACGATTCCTTGCTGATGTACCCTGCCCAACATGAAGGGCTGGAACGCTCCGAACACATCATTTATGCGGGGGCCACGCCGAACCAGCAACTATTCCCATCATTAATCTGGGCGCAAAATACTCTCGGAAACAAGCTCTTCCTTGTCGGGTCGGACTACGTCTACCCGAAGAGGTTGAACCTCATAACACGTATTCTGGCGCCCAAGATTGGCCTTGAAGTGATTGGCGAACGCTATCTGGATCTCGATGATCACGATGCGGCCAAGGCCCTTGCAGACGAAATCGCTCTTTCGGGGGCGGACTTTGTCCTGAACAGCATTAACGGAGACGGCAATGAAGCGTTTTTTCGAGCCATGGACCAACTCTACAATTCAAAACTGGATAAGCCCCTCCCTGCAGTTATTTCTTTCAGTCTTGATGAGAATGCGGCCAGATCCCTCCCCAACCTTCAAGGCCATAGCTATCTGTCATGGAGCTATATCTATAACCCCGAACACTGGATACAACCAAATGACCCTGTCATTGCGGATGCCTTGAGCCACGAGCTATCAGGGTACCCAATCAGTGCAACCATGGCCGCAACCATTATTAGTTATACGCTGTGGCGAACAACGGTCGAGCATATCGGTACCCCCCAACCCAGGGCAGTCAACGCCAGTATCAGAAACCGCGGCATTCGGCTACTCGGCGGCCATATATTTGCCGACCCTGAAACCGGGCACTTATATCAGTTCAGTAAGATTGCAGCCCATCAAAACCAGGTTCCTTTACCGATCGTTTGGGAATCCGATTCCCTCATTCCCCCTGAACCCTATCCGCTCGGTTACTCTGTGACGGAATGGGAGCGCTCGCTTCATCATTCGAAGGCGGATTGACATGTGGAACAGCCTGACACTCCGCAGCAAGCTACTCATCACGTTTGTAGCGCTAGCCCTGGTACCGGCGCTGTTGATCGGCCTGTACGGTCTGGACGCAGAAAGGAAGCGAATGCAGAAAGAAACTCTCAGTCAGCTGTCGACAACCATGGATCACCGAGCCTCTCAATTGATGTCGTATATCAGGCAGAAAAAACGCCATTTAGCGACGTTAGCCCAAGATCCCGAAATCCAGAGCCTTTTTGTGGAATTACAGGAAGCCTCGGAAAGCTCTCCCAACAGCGCCCTGTACCGGAATCTGGTTGATTCAAAAATAGAGGAAATAACGATCCATCTAAGGTCAATAGACTACTACGACCTGTTTTTCATAAAAGGAAACGGAGACATTTTTGTTACGTTGCAACAGGAAAGTGATTTTCGCGATAACCTGCTAACCGGGACCCTGACCGATTCTGCGCTTTCCAAGGTTTTCCGCGTTTCCCATTCAACAATTTCAACCGTCTCTTCAAATATTGAATATTATCCCCCCTCGGATCGGTGGGCGATGTTTCTGGCAGCGCCAATGATTGCGGAAGATCGGGTACTTGGGGTACTCGCACTTCAGATCAATATTGATAAAGCCGTGTCTACGCTCCTGCTCGACGCTTCCTATGGCCAGGCCGAAATCAGCACGATCGTATACAAGGATTCAGGGGATCAGTTAATCGCAATAAACGCTTCAAATATCAGCCAGCCGCCCCTCTCCTCTGGCAGTGAGGGTGACATTAAAGAGCGTTTGATTGGCCACCTCTCCGAACAGGACCTGCTTACGGTACAAAACGGAAACTACAGTACATTCAACTTCGATGAAAAAAACTACCTGGTTTTCTATCGGGAAATTCCCCTTCTTGGCGCTGGTCTGGCGGTCGGCTTCGATCAGAGTACGGCGTATCAGGCTATCGGTCAGAAACTCGTTGTCGGGCTGTATTTCCTGGCAGGAATAGTAGCGCTGGCTATTTTTTTCAGCCTCTATTTTGCCCACAGCCTGACTCGACCAATACGCACTCTGACAAAGGCCAGCGCGGAATTCGCAGCGGGTAAACTTGAGCATCAAATCGAGGTTCACGGCCGTGATGAACTTGCGCAGTTGGGCGATGCCTTTAACAAGATGGCCAACGATTTGAGGGCCGACCGGGTTCAGTTGGAAACTGAGCGGGAGCAACTTCAGAAAATCCTGGACAGTAGTCCAATTGGTCTCGGCATATCGGCGAATGGCGAGGTTCTCTTTGCCAATCCCAAGTTGCAGGAGATGCTTGGCGCACGTGTTGGCATGGACATTGATGACCTTTATGTGCAACCCAAAAATCCCACTTCTTTAAGAAAAGAGCTGGAGACGAAACATACTCTGCTGGATCATGAGGCACAGTTCTTCGCCAAGGACGGCACCGTTCGGGATGTTCTGGCCAACTATGTCACCATGACTTTTGGCGGTGAAGAGAGCATTCTGGCCTGGGTCGTAGATATTACGGATCAAAAACGGATCGAACGAGACGTTCAGGCCAAAGAGGAACGGCTTCGCAGCATCATCAATAGTGCCATTGACGGTATTGTCGTTATCAATGAACGCGGTATCGTCCAGGAATTCAGCCCGGCTGCAGAATCCATTTTTGGCTACAAAGCCAGCGAGATCATTGGGCAGAATATCTCCCTGTTAACGCCCTCCCCCCACAGAGAAAAACACGACGCCTATATCCGGAAATATCTGGAGACCCGTCAATCCGCGATAGTTGGCGCGGGTCGTGAAGTTGTCGCTGTGCACAAGGACGGCAGGCAGTTTCCCCTGTACCTTGCCGTGTCCGAGACTCCAATTCGCGATCAGCTGTTCTTTACCGCCATTGTTCGGGACATTACCCGGGAAAAACAGGTTGAGAAGGAGCTGCAATCAGCCAAGCAAAGGGCCGAAGCAGCAAGCCAGGCCAAGTCGGCATTCATCGCCAATATGAGCCACGAGATTCGAACCCCAATGAATGCCATTATGGGGTTCGCTGAACTACTGATGAATACGACGGGCCTGCCGTCGGAAGCCAGGAATCAGTCGGAAATCATCTGGACGGCAAGCAATTCCTTATTGTCGATCATCGACGACATTCTCGACTTCTCGAAACTCGAAGCAGGTCAGATGTCCATCGAAACAACCACCTTTCACCTGCCGAGCCTTCTTCACGATACGATCTCCATGATGGGCAGACGAGCTGCCGAGAAGGGGCTGGACATTCGTCTGGACATCGCCCCAAATACAGAGGAGAACGTGTTAGGCGATCCGACCAGAATACGGCAGATCATCCTCAACCTGCTCAGCAATGCAGTAAAGTTTACCAATTCCGGTGGTGTGACGGTCTATCTACATGCAAAAGACAATTTAACGTGCATTACCGTAAAAGATACCGGTATCGGTATGAATGAAGATCAGATTCAACAGGTTTTTGATCCATTCAGTCAGGCAGACGAATCCATTACCCGCAGATTCGGTGGTACCGGGCTGGGACTTTCCATATGCAAACAGCTGGCAGAGAGAATGTCGGGGCGAATTTTCGCTGAGAGCGAGTTAGGCCATGGAACCTCCTTTACGCTTGAGCTTCCGCTGGAATCTGCGCCAACTGGTACAGTGAACGAGTATCAGGCTGCTTTCATGCAACCACTCGAACCCGTCTCCCAAAGACGCTTCAATATCCTGTTGGCAGAAGACATTGAAACCAACGCCCAGCTAGTGACTACACGATTATCCTCGGAGGGCCATCGAATTACCTGGGTACGGGATGGCAAGGAGGCGCTGGAAGTCTACAAGACCGGGAAGTTCCATCTCATCCTGATGGACATGATGATGCCGGTCATGGATGGGCTGGAGGCGACCCGGAAAATACGGGCTGCCGAAGGTAAAAACGAACACGTTCCAATTATTGCCTTGACTGCAAGCGTGACCGAAGAAGACCGTGCTAACTGCCTGGCCGCAGGAATGGATGCCGTAGAACGCAAACCAATTAATGCGCATAAGCTATTGAAGCGTATGGAATCCCTTGTGCCGGAAGGTCAGGGAACCATGCTGCAGTCCAACCGACGGTCTGCTGAAAGCTCCAATATGGATTTCGGTCCGCTCAGGGATTTCGCCGATATTTCGTCAGCGCTGTCTATTTGGGGAAACGAAGAGGAGTACGCCAGCGGGCTTTGTCTGTTTTCGCGTGAGCTTTCCAGGTATGAGTCGGAACTGCGGCGACTGGCCTCTCTGAAAACTCTCTCACAATGCGACGAAAAGGCACTGAAAGAGCTTGCCCACCTATTGAAAGGATCCGCTGCAAATCTCGGACTAACGACCCTAAACCGTGCATCTAAAACCCTTGAGACAATCATGGAAGCCGCACCAACATCGATTCCCGCCGGGGCAATTCGTGCTGTCCGAGAGGCACTCTTAGAGTTAAAGTCAGCGTTGTATAAATGGCCACCCTGTCTTACCCCGGAAGAGTACCCAGAAGCTCTTAACGTCGACCGAAAGATGGCAGCCGTCCGGGTAAGGGAGTTGATTACATCCCTGAACTATCTTAATCCTGACCGGTCAGAATCTATCTTGCAGGACCTGTCTGAATGCTGGTACTTGCGAGACGTACTACCAATACGCAAGGCACTGAGTCAGTTTGATTTTGTATTGGCGGATCGCCTTGCTTTCAAACTTCTTATCTCTATTGGTGACAGTGAGGATTCACGGGATGAAGAAGATTCTGATTGTTGACGATGAACCCAATAACCTGGAGGTTCTTCGCCAGATTCTCAGACAGGATTATGACCTGCTGTTTGCCCTCAACGGTGAGCTCGCAAAAAAAGCGGCGATAGAACATCGACCCGATTTGATACTACTCGACGTTTCCATGCCACAGATCAGCGGTTTTGATGTCTGCCGATGGCTGAAGCAACAGCCGGCAACCCAACGTATCCCGGTGATCTTCATTACTGCCTTAACCAAGGTCGAGGAAGAGCTTAAAGGATTCAATCTGGGGGCTGTCGATTACATCCATAAGCCCTTCTCTGCTCCCATAGTCAGGCGCCGGGTACAGACTCACTTACTCCTCATACATCAGGACGAATTGAAGCGAAGCTACAAAGAAGCGGTGTTTATGCTGGGGCGCGCGGGCCATTACAACGATACGGATACCGGTGTGCATATTTGGCGAATGGCAGAGTATTCCCGCCATATCGCCCTTGCATTGGGCTGGGACAAGGAGCAGGCCGAGTTGCTTGAAATGGCCGCCCCACTTCATGACACAGGGAAAATCGGTATTCCTGACAGCATTCTGAAAGCACCCAGAAAACTGGAGCCCCTTGAGTGGGAGATTATGAAAACCCACACCACCATTGGTTATGACATTCTCAGTAAAGCGAACTGCGAACTCATGACAATGGCAGCCGAAATCGCGCTTTCTCATCACGAAAAGTGGGATGGTACCGGCTACCCTGAAGGCCTGGCCGGAGAGGACATCCCTCAATCAGCCCAGGTGGTTGCAGTGGCCGACGTTTTTGATGCCTTGTCCGTGAGTCGCCCCTATAAGAATGCATGGGCCTTAGAGGACTGCATAGACTTTATAAAGAGCCAGTCGAAAAAGCACTTCAATCCATCGGTTGTCGAGGCATTCTTATCATGCCTGCCTGAAATACTCGCAACCCATGACTACTATACGTCGGCAGAGATTGAAACGAGCCAATAAGTGCCCGCACGCTCTGTCTTGAGCGAAACGGTAGTGCCTTTAGTATTCGGCCTGTTTGTTGATAGCTGATCATCCAAAGGCTCAAGACGTGAGCTGCTCCACAAAATCCGAAGCTTCCTGACGTGTAAAGAAACGCCCCAATCGAACGAACCCTGAAATGACAGTGGCTTTAAGCTCTACAACATTGCCCGTCAGGTCCCTGTTGGTTGTCCATTCGTCGGGCAAGCCATCTACCAGATGAAATGGTGCAGGACGACCATCGCGATATCGGGATATTACTACCTGGCCGGTATAAGAGTCCTTAAAGGCTGGAACAAAACGGGCATGGGCGTTATTTTCGCTCAAACCGCCGGTTCCGGCATATTGCCGATTCTCTTTTACCAAAAATGATGGACGTTGTTGGATTAACATCATGCCACCCTCTGGAACGTAACGATTCGGTTCTGAACTCCTTACCTATACAAATATACGGTTCCTTCACGGTTTTAATTTACCCGGATTGTGCTTTTTTTGATCTATTCAAAACGAACGGAACTGGCCATCTTTTCGCACTAGTACCAAGGGAGTACTGTGCGGGCCTCCGAGAGAACATCCCTGTCGCAAATCTTCGATCCTATGTCGTGCCCGAGCATATCGACAGTCTCCAATAGGCCTATTATTGAGTTAGCCCTCATTTGATAACTGATGCCTGGTTCGTCAGGCTCTTTCAGCGACCAGCAGCGGAGAGTTCATCATGGCCATCAGTCTGTTTGATATGTTGAAAATCGGCATTGGGCCATCCAGTTCCCACACCGTGGGTCCGATGCAGGCCGCCTGTCGATTCGTCGGTGGGCTGAAGGAAGCCGTTCGGCTGGCCGACGTCGCCCGTGTCGACATTCAGCTGTACGGTTCGCTGGGTGCGACCGGTAAAGGTCACGGTACGGGCCCGGCGGTATTGCTCGGGCTTGAAGGCCATCGGCCGGATACCATCGATCCCGATATCCTGCGACCCAGAACGGACGAGATAAACGCTAAGGGCGAGCTTTGCCTGCAGGGAGAACATCGCATTGCCTTCAATGAAAAGACCGACCTGACCTACCACCGTAAGGAATCCCTGCCCTACCACCCGAACGGTATGATGTTCACGGCCTTCGATGCTGACGGCGCGGTGGTACGCCAACGTACCTACTACTCCGTAGGCGGCGGTTTCGTGGTTAATGATGAGGCCGCCGGCGCGGACCGGATTGTAGAAGATAAGACGTCCCTACCGTACCCGTTCAAGAGTGGCGCCGACTTGCTTAGTCAGTGCAAGGTCCACGGGTTGAGCATCGCCGAGCTGATGATGGCCAACGAGCAGGTCTGGCGCAGCAAGGCCCAGATCCGGAAGGGGATCCTTCAGATCTGGCAAGTCATGCAGGAGTGTGTTCAAAACGGTATCACGAACGAAGGCATCCTCCCGGGCGGACTGAAGGTTAAACGAAGGGCCGCGGATCTCTACGTGTCGTTGAAGGAAATGAACCGCCAGGACCTGATCTCGCCATCCCTGAGCGCCATGGACTGGGTCAATCTGTATGCTCTGGCAGTGAATGAAGAAAACGCCGCCGGTGGTCGTATGGTGACCGCTCCCACCAACGGCGCCGCCGGCATCATTCCGGCTGTCCTGCACTACTACTGGCACTGGTGCCCCAATGCCAACAAAGACGGCGTCATCAACTTCCTATTGACGGCAGCGGCCATCGGCATCCTGTTCAAGGAAAACGCTTCGATTTCCGGTGCCGAAGTGGGCTGCCAGGGTGAAATCGGCTCCGCTTGCGCGATGGCGGCGGCAGGCTTGGCCGCCGTGACGGGCGGCACACCGGAACAGGCCGAGAACGCCGCGGAGATCGGTATGGAGCATCACCTCGGACTGACCTGTGATCCGATCGGCGGGCTGGTGCAAGTGCCCTGCATCGAGCGTAACGCCGTAGGGGCGGTCGATGCGATAAACGCAGCCATCATGGCGCTACGCGGCGATGGCTCGCACTTTGTCTCTCTGGACAAGGTGATACGCACTATGCGGGATACCGGGCGGGATATGCTCGATAAGTACAAAGAGACGTCACGAGGTGGTCTGGCAGTTAACGTGATCGAGTGCTGACCACACCAATCCCGCGCGCCACGCTCCAGTTTCCGCATTATCAAATGCCAGAATGGTTATTTTCACGTCTGTAATTAGCCAAAGACACAGGGGCTGTATATGCTGAGTTAAGGCGTGCGGAAGGAGGCAACACTATGCGTTATTTAGCTGCACTACTATGTGGTCTGTTCCTTGCCGGCACTGTGGCAGCGTCACAGTGTCCCAGTCTCGTTGCCAAGGTGGATTCGAAACTCGAGTCCATGCAACAGCTCGACAGTGAGACTACCAATAACATCAAGGCACTCCGTGATCAGGGGCAGACTCTGCACGAGCAGGGCAACCACGATGAGTCGGTCAGGGTACTGAAAGAAGCCCTTTCGATGTTCCCCGACGAATCCTGAGCACTGGCCCGCCAGCAAATATGATCAGCTCAGCCTCAACAACAGGGTGAGCTGATCATGCCTTTCCAGAGTTATTCCCGGTCAGGTGCTGTGCATTCGGAGGCGGTCGGGTTGCTGCTGCAACGAATCTTGGCCATCAACGCCAGCGTTTTGGGGTCATAGACGGTAGGCGCTCCGTTTGTGCCGTCTCGCATCTGGATTCGGTTCTGGCGGAACATTTCCTGATACCCCTCAATATCCTCGTCAGATATCGAAATCCAGCTCTCATCAGGAATGGCTGCTTCCTGTCCCCCTATCAGGTCCATCGTCTGAGGAAACATGGACCAGGCGATCGTTCGGGCCTTTTGCGCTGTTTCATCATCCACCATGTCATCATGGACAATGAGCTGAACCGTTAACTGAGCCAGTGCGTAATCGACGATGCCGCCGTTTGGCTCTACCCCCTTGTAGAGTTCCAGCGCTTCATAGGCAAAGGCCGGCGCATAGGCGGTGTCGACAGAGCCATTGTTAAACTTTCCTGCGAAATTGGTGATATCCGAGGGAACCACCGTGGCCTTAACGTAGTTCACCATGTGGATGGCATCTTTCTGGTAATCCAGCGTGGCCATCCGTTTGCCGGCCAACGCGGCGGCTGAGTTGATACTGCGATCGTCGACGAACAGGTACCCTGCCCCAATCGGCAAAATACCGAGCACTTCAAAGCCACCGGACTTCATGAGGGGCGCTGCTTTCGGTTGCGCCAGCGTAGCCAGCATGGTTTTCAGGTCATCATAGGTTGGCAGAGCGCCAACGGCACTGATTGACCCGGTGAACCTATTAAAGGGCCGTGTTCGCAGGTCCGTGGCCGCAACGGCATCACATTGCCCTGCGTTAAAATCACCCACTGCTACACCTTCGTCGGTGTATGGCTTCAGTTTGAGGTCCAGACCGATGGACTTCGCTTCCAGCGAGAAATCCTTCATCAGGTTGTATACATCACCATTGGCACCGATGACATCGAAGACACAAACAGACAGCGTGTTCGCTGAGGCGAAAGGGGCAACACACGACAGAGTCAGGGCACTGATAAATTTACGCATTTCTCTTTCCTTTTGTTATGTATGGATTTATTGGTTTGCATGTTTCATAAGCGCAGGAATGCCACTCCTGGCATTGGCCTGCGATGCCAGGACGCGCTCCTCCGAAGAGGCATATTTCTCATCCCACTCCAGGACTTTTGATGTCATGAGCTTGTGCCAGAGCGGCGGAATCATCGCGACCACAATGGTGGTGAGGTAGCCGTTGATCATCATCGGTGAGTCGGGGAACGGCTTCAGGTTCTGATAAGGCACCTCGCCTTGGGCGTGGTGATGGGAATGGCGGGTCAGGTTAAACATGGTCCAGGAACTGATGCGTTTGTTGGTATTCCAGGAATGCCGTGGCTGGACCGGGGTTTCCGGGTGACGGACCATGCCGTAATGCTCCATGTAATTAACGATCTCGAGTAAGGCCTTGCCCCAGAGTGCACAGGCTACGAAGTACACCATGGCGCCAACGCCTCCCATGGCGAAGGCCATAGCCACCAGCAGCGCACTCATCAGATGCCCCCGGATCACCGCATTACGCCAGGACAATGCAGAGTGACCTTTACGCCTGAGCCGACGGCGTTCGATATTCCAGGCGCTGGCATTGCCTTTCAGGGTGGATGCCACGACGTGGTGATAAACATTTCGTCCGCGTGGGGCCGTAGCCGGGTCCTCAGTGGTCGACACGTAGCGGTGGTGCCCGTAGACATGCTCAATGGAAAATATCGTGTCGAAACTGAAGGCCAGCAACCAGCGGCCAATCAGCATCGATACCGGATCCCAGGTTCTGTGGGTCAGCTCGTGGCCGGTAATAGTCCCGATGATTCCGATCATCAGTCCGGTCAGCACCACACCTGAGAAGTGGTGAATGATTGGCGTGGCATCGCGGGCCGAGGGCGCATCGTAGCCCGTCAGTTCTGTAACCAGAGCGCCAAACTCGGCGACATCCGTTGAACTGAAGCTCCAGACCGAAGCGAAAACGATCAGGCACAGTAATGGCAGCGCCATCCACAGTTGCACTGTCAATATCGTGGGGCGTTTGAATTCCGGTGTTGTTGTATCGTCACCACCCAGAGCGTCACCGGCAATGTAGATAACCAGGACCGCCAACAGCCCCAGACTGATCCAATAGCCGCCGGCTACCAGAGACACGAACGCCAAGAGACCGATGCCGTGAAAGAGAAAAAACTTCAAGTAGTGTAATAACATCATCTTTTAACCCCTTAGGTTTTATAGTTTTTTAGAGAGTCATAACTGAGGCTTCGGCTTCCATTACATGCCGTGTGGTTGTGAATCGATCGGCATAAATGCTTGTCCGCTTGACGCCTCCTTCAATAAGCCTGGCCTCAGCGGCATCGATCATTCCTGGCGGACCACACAAGTAGGCCTCTGCTCCTTGTAAGGAGAGTCCGGGGATGAAATCGGTCACCCGTCCGCGAGCTCCGGTCCAATCCGAACGTTCGTCTTCCTTGGATAAAATCGGGATGAACCTGAACGCCGAGGACCATTTGAGTGCGATATCCCGAATGTCATCCAACCGGTACAGATCCTGTTGACACCTAGCGCCAAACAACAAGGTCACTGGCCTGTGATTCTGTCCATCCACAGCGTCTTTCAGGAGCGCCAGGATCGGCGCGAGACCACTGCCCCCTGCAATCAGAATCAATGGAGCGTCTGAAGCGCGTAACCAGAACTCCCCTGCCGGACCATCCACCATGACGGTGTGGCCCAGCAATTCCTGATCATTCACTGCTGTTGAGAATGGGCCCCCGGGTACTTTGCGGACAAAGAACGACAGCGTTGCATCCATCTGGCAAGGCGTGGCGAAGGAATAGCTCCTGGCCAGTCCCGGTAACGAATCCAGGGACAAATCCGCGTACTGGCCGGCTTTGTAGTTCAGAGTCTGATCGAGCTGTAATTTAAGGTGGGTGATATCGTGGGTTAGCCGCTCCTGCAGGATCACTCGTCCCGGAACGGTCTTACGCTGCTTTTGTGCCGTCAGGTCCACTTCAATGGAGATGTCGCTCGTCGGGACACTCTGGCAAGCCAGGATATACCCCTGATCGAGTTCGTCGTCACTGAGGATATAGCCAATGTCCGTCAGCTCTTTCACGGTTCCTTTGACCAGCCGGCATTTGCAGGACGCACAGCCCCCGACCCGACAACTGTGGGGAAAGTCGATACTCTCCCTCAGCGCTGCATGCAGGATGGTTTCTTTCGGGAGTACCTGGACGGCTTTCCCGTTTATCTCTGCGCAGTGTTCCTTCGGTGCACTCTTCCTGAATAAAGAAAACATGATCTGCCCCCGTTTTTTGTTCGCACGGGATACATGCTAATGTGCGTCGCCGAACATCGAGGGGTCATTTATTGACATCCATGGGTGATAAATTGACAATCATCAAATGTCGAACTCCAAAATCACCCTACCCAATCACTACATTCTCCAGATCATCAATATCGTCGCGGATCTTGGCGTTCCGACACAGGGCTGGCTGCGGCATCTGGGAATTGACCCGGATGAGTCGGAGGAATCGCTGATTACCATGCCCTGGGCAACGTTCCGGCAACTGCTGTTGGACGCTGGCCGATTCTGCAACGACAAGGCGCTGGGACTGATGATCGGAGAACGACTGCTGATCAATACCCACGGCATTCTTGGTTATGCAGCGCTAAGCAGTGGCACTACCCGGCAAGTGATTGAATTACTGGAGCGTTATCTGGTCCTCAGGACCGACATGGTGACAATGGAGTCCGTCCAACAGGGTGACCGGTTATGGGTGAGCTTCTACGAGAACCGGCCGCTGGAGGACGTTCGACGACCGGTTACCGAAGCCATTGTCCTCGCGATTCGGAACATTCTCGACTTCACGACCATGGGGACCTGCGACATCCGGGAGGTCACCTTTCCTTTTGATGGCGATGCCAAGCTCGCAGAAGCGATGTTTCGGTGCCCGGTTTCCTACAATCAGGACTCAGCCGGCTTTTCCCTGCCCCTGGCGACCATTGACCAACCTCTCAAGCTCGCGAATACCGTCAGCTTTCAGGAAGGGCTGAAAGTCTGCCAGCAAGAGCTGGAGAAATTATCCTCAGAACAAACCTGGGCTGTCCGCGTGCGCCGGAGCATGTTGCAAAGTGCGCAAGGCTTCCCCTCTCTGGTCATGACCGCAAGGCGGTTCCATGTCACACCGAGAACCCTCCACCGCCGACTGATCGAGGAAGGCACATCGTACAGGGACATTCTTGAGGATGTTCGCCACCAGCTCGCAATTCGGTACCTGGAAACCGGACAGATGACCGTGCAGGAGATCTCCTATGCGCTGGGCTACTCGGATATCGCCAATTTCCGAAAAGCCTTCAAGCGCTGGGAGTCGATGCCACCCTCGATGTATATACCGCCACTAACGTCATAGACGCAACTTTGTCATTTTATAACCCTAAACTGTCATTAAATAACCCAACTCCGCCGTCATAGAGTCGATACCATAGTCTGGGACCAGTTTGGTCAGCCACTTTTCAAGACCAAGAGTCATCACAAGTCCAACATTTGGCGTGCGCCATGAGCTTTATCCCCCCAAAGGAGGATTCCAGAAATGGAAATGGTTAAACAAGACATCCCCACACTTGAACTGACGGCCATGAATCCGGCCAACGGCCAGACGTTGGGCTCCCTGCCCTACACGCAAGCTCACCAGATTCCTGAAATGTTCAGTCAGGCAAGGAAGGCCCAGGCCGTATGGGCGGAGAAGTCGTTTTCCGAGCGCCGCCAGCATATGAAGAAAATGGGTAACTATATTCGTGACAATGCCGATGAGCTGGCCCGCATCGTCAGTGAAAGCAACGGCAAGACGCGCATGGACGCCCTGGCGACCGAGGTTTTGCCCTGCCTGATGGCCTGTGACTGGTATGGCAAGAACGCGGCGAGTGTTCTGAAGCCCGAGTACCGGGGGCCCTCCAGCCTTCTGTGGATCGGCAAACGTTCTGAAATCCGTCAAGACCCATTGGGTGTGGTTGGCATTGTCAGCCCCTGGAACTATCCATTGTCCATTCCTTTCGGCGAAGTGGTCATGGGGCTGATGGCCGGTAATGCCATTATCCTGAAAGTGGCTGCCGCAACACCGCTGGTTGGTAGGGCCATCGAGGATATCGTGGCCGCTGCTGAATTGCCGGACGGCCTGTTCCACCATATCGTCGGCTCCGGCGGACAGGTGTCCAGCGCAATGTTTGAAAACGGTATCGACAAGCTGTTCTTCACCGGCTCGGTACCCACCGGCAAACAGATCATGGCCCAGGCCGCAGCCACGTTGACCCCGGTGTCGCTGGAACTGGGTGGCAAGGACCCGATGATTGTCCTGGACGATGCCGACCTGGAACGGGCCGCCAATGGCGCCGCCTGGGCAGGATATCAGAACGCCGGTCAATCCTGCGGTGGGGTTGAACGGGTCTATGTTCATGAGGCGGTGTATCACCGGTTTGTGGAGCTGATGGCAGAGAAAACAAAGGCGCTACGCCACGGTGTTCCCGATAACAAGTGTTCCGTGGACATTGGTTCGATGACCACCGCCAAACAACGCCAGTTCGTTGAAGGGCAGCTGGCCGACGCAGTCAGGGATGGGGCCAAAATTGTCGCCCAGTCACAAGCGACCAGTGATCAGGACGGTGAATTCCATCCCGCCACCCTGGTAACCGACGTGCATCACGACATGGCCCTGATGCGTGAGGAAACCTTTGGACCAGTAATACCTGTCATGTCGTTCAAGACTGAGGACGAAGCGGTAGCCCTGGCCAATGACTGCACCATGGCATTAACTGCTTCCATCTGGACCCGTAACACCAAACGGGGCAAGATACTGGCCGATCGCATTAACGGTGGCGTGGTGGCAATCAATGATCACCTGTACACCCACGGCATGTCCGACCTGCCCTGGGGTGGTCCTGGAGAGTCCGGAATCGGTCGTACCCACGGCCCAGAGGGCCTATTGGAGATGACTCACTCAAAAGTGGTTAACTGGGACTGGCTGAAAGCCAAACGCAATCTCTGGTGGTACCCGCAGGATGAGGCGAGTAACAATGCTATTCACAACGCATTACACCTGGTGGCCCCCCGTTCGCCAGTCGACTTTGTACGGGCAAGCTTGCGTGTCATGCCGGCGATGATACGTAAAATGTATTTCTAACGATTACTCACCTCCGCGAGTAACGGGACGGATCACGACCTCTTCCTGATCCGTCCCTTGCTACACCACCTGTATCTGCGAGCTTTCCTCACCCAGTATCTCGGCCAACACCGAAATCGCCAGACGTTGCGGATCCTTCATCGGGCCAACCAGGCCTATGGGACCATGGATTCGATCCAGCGCATTAGTGCTGTGCCCCAGATTCTGTAGCGCCGACAGCCTGGCTTTATGAGTGCGATGACTGCCCATGGCGCCAATATAAAACACCCTGCTCGCCAGCGCCCTATCCAGTAACGGAATCTCATAGTCGTGATCGTGAAACATCGCAACAAACGCGGTTCTGTTATCCAGCGAGGCAGCGTCAAATGCCGTGGGGCTGATAATTTGAGCGTCAATTCCCTGAGCGGCCAACTCGGCCACCTCCTTCGATCCCGGCAGAAACACCTTCACGTCAAAGCCTGAACTTTGTGCCAAGTGAGCAAGGGCCACGGGTTCGGCGCCCCGACCGCAAATTGCCAGTTGGAGCCGCGGCTGATATTGAATCAGCGGGTAAGATTCGGCGAGTTCCAGGTTTTCAGGCACAAGATCACGCAGATTAAGATCGAAACGTTTCCGGTTGTAAAGATGGGTGATAGCCCTATCCAGCCAGGTTGGCGAAGGCTCAGGAATAACCAGGAGATCAACCGCACCACCACAAGGCAGTTGGATATCCAGATAATCACTCCCAACACCATAACGAATTCGTCTCACCTGGTTCGTTACCAAGGTTTCCAATGCCTGGGACGCAACATCTGACTCCAGACAGCCATTCGACAGGGATCCGACATACTCTCCGTTATCCCTCACCGCCATGAGGGTCCCCGGAGATCGCGATGCCGGCCCTTCCACCGAGACCAGGACCACCAGTGCACAGGAGAAACCAGCGTTCCGTGTGGTGGCGAGGTACTCAAGCACTGAGAGCGGATCACTTGTTATCTGGCCGATCATGGGCAAAGCAAACCTCCGGGCCTGCGGGATAGGAACGAGATGTAGCTGACACCTGCTTATTCTGCCATTCGATTCCCCTTAATACACGGTGAAATGGCACGGCTTCTTACCGGCTTGTTCGCCAACACAACCCCGACCATTAGCAATGCCACGCCACCCCATACGACCCAGCCAAAGGATTCCTTTAAAAACAGAATCCCGAACAACAAACCCGCTGGCGTGATCACAAATCCAAGCTGACTCAGGAAGGTGGGTGACGAGTGTTTCTGTAACTGAAAGAATCCACGATACCCCACCGCCGTCACTACCGACTGAATGATCAGGATGCCCCATAACGTGGGGTGATCAACCAGCAGTGTAGCGGCCTCACCCCTTAGCACGATGACAACGAGTATCACGATAGCGCCGCCCAGAAGCATACCCGGGGCCAATTGTTCCGGAGTGGCACCTCTGGGCCAGTGCGTCGTTCGGTAGACGTTACCGATGGCCAGTGACAACGGGATCAGAAGACCCAACATCAACCATGAAAGAGTCTCTTCACCGATTCCGGCAGGGCTGGGAGACAGTATCAAGACACAGCCGGCAACCCCCATCAGCAGGCCCATGGCCCTATATGCACTCAGGGTCTCCATGCGCAGAGTCAGCGCAATGGCGTAGGTTGCCAACGAGGGCAAGGCGTACAGTGTTGCCGTCAGGCCCGAGCCTATCTTCGCAACTACAATAAAAGCGAGCACATTGGGTACGGCAATGGCCGTCAGTGCACTGAACCCAAAGTAACGCGCTATAGCCCCACGCCAACGGATAGTCCGGGCCTGTCTCTGAAAGACCAGCAAGATCAGGCCGCCCCCGAAAGCCTGCCAGAAGGCATAGGCCAGCGGCGTCATGCCCAGACTCATTGCGATTTTGGACAGCGGCAGCATGAGCGCAATCAATGCCCCTACCCCCAGGAGCAGGCCCATTGATGCAGCGTCCGGTTGGAAACTCTTGATTGCGGCTTCGGATTTCATACGATGTTCTCCCCATCAGAAGACCGCCATGATTCATGAACCTTTACGGACAATCAGCCCCCCTTTCGTGAAAACTCATTTCCCGAATCGGGGATCGATCCGGTTATCCGGTTTGTGAGATCGTTACCACCAACATTCACCCAGAGAACGACAGGAGAACATCATGGATTTTCTAAAAGCCCTGCAGTGGCGCTACGCCACGAAGCGAATGAGTGGCCAACGTATTCCCGAACCGCAACTTGATCGCATCCTGGAAGCAACTCACCTTGCGCCCTCTTCCTATGGCCTGCAGCCCTATGTGGTGAAGGTGATATCCGATCAAACCCTGCTTGCCCGGATTCGTGAGGAAGCGGCCCCGCAACCCCAGGTCACGGAATGCTCCCACCTGTTGGTCTTCGCAACCATGGCGAACCTGAATGATCCGTTGGTCGACCAGTTCATACAACTGACCGCCGAACAGCGGGGCACCAGCATCGACGACCTCAAGGATTACGCAGACGCCATAAAGGGCACTATCAATGGATTCGAGTCCGATGAAAGCAAGCGTGCCTGGGCTGCCCGACAGGCCTATATTGCCCTCGGTTTTGCATTGAGCGCAGCAGCCATCGAAGGGGTGGATGCCTCACCGATGGAAGGTTTCGAGCCGACAGCCCTGGACAACGTTCTGGGACTTGCGGAGCAGGGTTTGAACAGCGTGGTTATTGCTGCACTCGGGTACCGGGATACAGAAAAGGATAAATACGCCACCCTGCCCAAGGTTCGTCGTCCTCGCCCGCAACTCATACAAGCAGTCTGATCCAACCCCTGTATAATGGCGGCCATCGTCCAATCAACAGCACGGAGTGTGGGCATGGACCGCCTCAAGGGTGTCGAGTACTTCAAACGAATCTATGAACTCGGGTCTTTCACAGCAGCGGCTGAGGAATTCCGGTGTTCAAACGCGGTGATCTCCAAGTACGTCAAGTTCCTGGAGTCCTGGACCGGCGCCAAGCTGATTCTTCGCAACACCCGTACAATCAGCTTCACCGACGAGGGGCATCGGTTCTACGAGTACTGCCAATCCATTACCGAAAAGACCGAACACTTGCTGGACTCTGTAGCGAATACTGGTGAGCTCGCCGGCCAGCTAGTGATTGCCAGCCCCGTCTCCCTGACCATGAAAGTGCTGGCACCGCTTGTTTTCCAGTTCCAGAACGAACATCCACGGATCGCCATTCGGATGCAGATAAGTGACCAGATCACGGATCCAGTGGGGTCGGGGGTCGACCTGGCTATTCGCGGCATTGAGGCGCCGGAAGAGTCCTCGCTGATTGCCGTTCGGCTTGGCGCACTTGAGCGCATTCTGGTAGCCTCTCCCAGCTATCTTGACCACGCCGGCACCCCTGAAACGCCTGGAGCACTTGATCAGCATCAATGTCTGATATACAGCCTGAGTTCCGATGCCAACCGCTGGGAATTTCTACCTTCGACGGACAACAACTCGCCTCTTTCGGTACCGGTTTCCGGCCCGGTCACAGCCGACAACTCTCTGATACTGGTTAACGCCGCAAAGGCAGGACTTGGCATTGCACTGGTGCCAAAGGACTATGTCACACAGGAACTGACAAGTGGAGAACTCCAGGAACTGCACCTGGGCGCCCGACCAGCCCCTCGTTCAATCTATGCCGTATACTCTGATCGCCAGTATCTGCCCAAGCGGGCACGGCTCTTTACTGAGTTTCTAAAGGCCGCTTTTACTTAGCGCGGGTTATGCATCGGGCAATCAGAACTTCCAGAATGGCGTTTTCAGCCGCTGTTCAACAACTTCCGGTGAAATTCCAACGTCCATGAGCAAGCGGGGCTCAGTGGTATGAACAAGGTGGAGGAAGTGACGTTTCATTCTCCACCCTTTGTACAATGATGCAGCTTTTTTCATATCAATCATCCATTCATAGGTAACGACAAAGGGCAAACCGTAACCGGCTTTGATTAGTTACCTATTTTATGAAAAAAGCCTTTCCAGCCCCATACTTGGAAACCACTACGCCGCCTGGTCCCCGAGCTGGAAGAACTAATTATTTACACCTATCCCTTGCCGTTGGATTTCTTCAGGAGTGTCTGATAGATATCGTCCTTTAGCTCCAGACGCTGCTGTTTCATCCGGTGTAGCTTGTCATCACCTATCGGTGCATCCCTAAGCTCCAGGCCTTCGATTTCCTGATCCAGCGCTGTATACCTTTTGAAGTTTTCCTGGAACTTCGGGTCATTCCTGTTTAACTCGTCGATCAGATCTCCAAATTGGGGGAATTCGTCGTGAAGCTCATGGCTCGAAATGCCCATTACCTCGTCTCCTTTTCTCGCAGCGTGTATATTCAGAATGCCATTCCTACTCCGGATTTGTGAATAGGCTCAGGAGCCTCGAATCCGTCGCCCTACAATTCCGATTCCAGGCGCTCCAGTCCCAGCGAGGCCTTGAAACTCCGGTATTCGTCCCGGTACACAATAGCCCCAAGCGCCATCGCGGCCTTGGTTGCCATGCGGTCAAAACTCTCCCGTATTAGCACGGGAATATTTGGCTTCAGCCTCACACTGGCAGTTTCAATCAGTACTGCCCCCATTACCAGCAGGGCATCAATCCTCCGATTATTCCTGTCACCATCCATAATATGGCGCGCCAGCATCCTGGCATCCTCCAGTATCACATTCTCCTCATGGTTCAGGCTTGCGCCGTCGAACACCATGAAGCTCTGATAGCGCCGAGCCCGCTTAAGCATAAAGGATTCCTGAACGGCGGGGTCCGGTTCGTCTGCTGCCGGCTTGGTGTTGAGGATACCGTGAAGCCGGAAGTCGACCTCTCCTGCCGCTCGCTTCTGCTCAAAGACATGCCTGATGTCAGCCCGGGCCACCTCGGATGTACTCTCCATGGCCTCGGCAATAACCGCATCAAAGGTGGTTTTTTCAACCATATCCAATACCCGGCGAATGGTATGAATGGCTTTCATGACATCCGGCCACAAGCGGGGGTCCGCTTCTTCCGGCTCGTCTGGCAGGCGATTCCCGATTGACCGGGCGCTGAAGAACGCCTTCTCAACGTCACGAATAGCAACACCGGATTCGTTGGCCACCCATCTGACGCCATAATCATTGAGGTCTTCAATCAGGCTGGAGGTGAGGATTAGCAGGTAATACTTCATGCCGAGTGGAAGGTCTGTCATCAACACTCCTTCTCATCAAGGTTTCCTCTTTACAGGTATAGCCTATTATGGCTCGAGTACCAGCTTTGTGCATTACCGGCAGCGCTATTTACCTTTGACAAACCGCTAATAGCTGGAGCCCATCAATAGGGTATAGGATGATAAACAGAACCTGAGCATTGATCTGTTTACCCCGAGGAAGATTGCACATGACGTACGCGCGAATTGTCGGCACGGGCTCATATCTGCCCCAGAATGTCATGACAAACGAAGATATGGAAAAGATTGTCGACACCAGTGATCAATGGATTCGTGAACGTACCGGTATTGAGCAACGACATATTGCCGTAGAGGGTGAAACCACCGTTGACCTCGCGGAAGAAGCGTCACGACTCGCCATTGAGGCGGCCGGACTCACGCCAGACGACATTGATCTGATCATCTTTGCCACCTCGACGCCGGACAAGATATTCCCCAGCTCTGCATGCATCCTCCAGGCCCGCCTTGATATTCATGGCTGCCCTGCTTTCGATATTCAGGCCGTGTGCAGCGGGTTTGTCTACGCCCTTTCCGTGGCTGACAAGTTCATCAAGACCGGCAGCAGCAAAAAGGCCTTGGTGGTGGGTGCCGAGCTGTTCTCCCGAATTCTGGACTGGGAGGATCGTGGCACCTGCGTCCTCTTTGGCGACGGTGCGGGTGCCGTCGTACTTGAGGCCAGCGAGGAAACCGGCATTCTATCCACCCATATCCATGCCGACGGCCAGTATGAAGATCTGCTACATGTTCCTTATGGCATCGGCGACGGCTTTGACCAGGTGCGGGCCGGTAAAGGCCATGTGCACATGAAAGGAAATGAAGTCTTCAAGATCGCGGTTAACACCCTTGGCAAGATTGTCGATGAGACCCTGGAAGCGAACCAGATGCAGAAGTCGGATGTCGACTGGCTGGTTCCCCATCAGGCCAACCTGCGCATCATCGCGGCAACCGCGAGGAAACTGAACATGTCCATGGACCAGGTCGTGGTCACCGTCAACAAACACGGTAATACGTCCGCCGCCTCCATTCCCCTGGCCCTGGATGTGGCCGTTCGTGATGGTCGCATCAAGAAGAACGAAGTCGTTTTACTGGAAGCTTTCGGTGGCGGTTTCACCTGGGGATCGGCCCTCCTCCGTTATTGATCGTTCTGACCACCCGGTTTGCACACATTAGCCATCCCTGAATCCCTGTTGGCGCTATATACTCGTTATTGTTAGAAATGTAGCGGCAATAACCAACAGGATTCAGGTGATGACGAACAAGGCACGTGCGAAGAAGCCATCGGTGATAATCATCGGAACCGGCTTTGGTGGTCTCTGTATGGCCATCCAGTTAAAGCAAGCAGGTTACGACAACTTCACCATGCTGGAGAAAGCCGGAAACGTCGGCGGGACCTGGCGTGACAACACCTACCCCGGTGCCGCTTGCGACGTGCAGTCACATTTCTATTCCTATTCCTTTGAGCCAAAGCACGACTGGACCCGCAAGTTCGGCCTCCAGAGAGAGTTGCTGGGCTATATGGAAAACTGCGTGGACAAGTACGGCCTGGAAAGTCATGTCCAGTTTCACCAGGAAGTCACCAGCGCCACATTTGATGAGGCCAGCAATACTTGGACCGTCACTACTCAGGATGGGCAACAGCGTATGGCTGATGTTGTGGTGTCCGCCACGGGACAGTTAAACCAGCCCGCCTACCCGAACATCCAGGGTATGGACCGTTTTAAGGGAAAGCTGTTCCACTCCGCGCGCTGGGATCATGACTACGATCTGACCGACAAGCGGGTTGCCGTGATCGGCACCGGCGCAAGCGCGATCCAGTTTGTGCCGGAAATCGTCAAACAGGTGAAGTCACTCAGCCTGTTCCAGCGTTCCGCTGCCTGGGTATTGCCCAAGGCCGACCGGCCATTCAAAGCCTGGGAACAGGCCCTGTTCAAATCCGTCCCCGTGTGGGACCGTATCTATCGTTACATGATCTACTGGAAAAACGAGAGCCGCGCGCTGGCTTTCACCCGCTTTAGCGGCCTGCTGGAACTGTTTGCCCGCCAGGCCAGGAAGGAAGCCCACAAACATGTGACCGACCCGGACAAGCTCAAGCGCATCATTCCCGATTACAAGATCGGCTGTAAGCGCATTCTGATTTCCAATGACTGGTATCCAGCCATCAACCAGTCCCATCTGGATCTGGTGACGACATCGATTGACCACATTGACGAATCCGGCGTGGTGACGTCTGACGGCAAGCACCATGACGTCGATGCGATTATTCTGGGCACCGGCTTTGCGGCATCAGAATTCCTGGCGCCAATGACCATCACCGGTCGTGACAACACGACCCTTAATGAAGCCTGGGCGAAGGGTGTCGAAGCCTACAAAGGCATTTCCGTCACCGGCTTCCCTAACCTGTTCGTGCTGTACGGCCCCAACACAAACCTGGCCCACAACTCCATTGTGTACATGCTGGAATCCCAGGTCCGCTACGTTATGAGTTGTCTCGATACCCTGGAGAAATACCCGGGATCGGCCATGGATGTCTTGCCCGAACGCCAGAAAGCGTTTTCAGACTCCGTCCAGACCGGGCTTGAAGACAGTGTCTGGAATGCCGGCTGCACCTCCTGGTATCTGGACAAAAACGGCCGTAACACCATCAACTGGCCTGGCTTCACCTTCAGCTACCGGCTCGCGACGCGCCGAGTGGACACCACGGATTATCAGCTGCTGTACCCCGCCGAAGCCCACTGACCAGCCTGTCGTACCCCGAAGACTCCCGCTCTGAGCGGCGGGAGTTGACGTTTTTCTATATTCATAGGATGATTGGTTCATCATTTAAATGGATCATAAACATGCCTCTTGTGCCAATCAAAAAAGGGTCGCTGGTGGAAACGGCCATCGAGAGCCTCCGTGCCGCCATAGAACAAGGGCAATGGCCCATAGGTACCCGCCTACCCGTGGAAGCGAATCTTTCTGAGGCACTCGGCGTCAGCCGCAACACAGTCCGAGAGGCGGTACGGGTACTGGTGCACGTCGGTATGCTTGAAACGCGCCAAGGGGACGGTACTTACGTGCGATCAACCAAGGACGCCGGTGAAACCCTGCGCCGTATTGCACGGGCCCAACTGGGCGATCAGCTGGAAGTGAGAATCATGCTGGAAACCGAAGCGTCCCGGCTTGCCGCCCGTCGACGCACGGAATCTGACCTCGTGGCAATGACCAGGGCGCTGGATGCCCGGGCAAAGGCCGGAAACAATCTGGTGGATCGCATCCACCACGATGAGGCGTTTCACCATGCACTGGTAGCCGCGTCTCGTAATCCCGCGTTGACAGAACTGTACGACTATTTCGCCCATGCGGTCTCCCGCACCATTGAAAGCACGGAAACCGAACCTGACCTGCCCGAGCCTTCCCAGGAAGATCATGAGTTGCTGTTGGCAGCGATCCGTCGCCAGGATGAGGAAAAGGCGGAAATCCTGGCAAAAGCGCTTCTTAAGCCCAGCCTGGATACCTTGCGGGAACAACGTGCATGAAACTGAGGGTCGATACGTTCACCCTGCTATTGTTGGGCGCTATTGTTCTGGCCTCCTTTTTACCCGTTAAAGGCGGGACAGCAGATCTGCTGGCAACCGTTGGTACGCTGGCTGTGGCGCTACTGTTTTTCTTTCACGGGGCAGCACTGTCCCGTGAGCAGATTGTCGCCGGGGCAACCCACTGGCGCCTGCACATTCTGATCACTTCCCTCACCTTCGTATTCTTCCCCCTGGCCGTACTTCCGATCAACAGCATGAGCGATTTTGCCCCCCAGTGGATGCCGGAAGACCTGGGCCTGGGCTTCCTGTACCTGGGCGTCCTGCCCTCGGCGGTGTCGTCGTCCATTGCGTACACCGCCATGGCGAGAGGAAATGTGCCGGCGGCCATATGCAGCGCCGCAGCTTCCAATGTGTTTGGCATGATGTTGACGCCATTCCTGCTGGTATTGCTGGTCAGTACATCCGGGGGGAGTAACTTTTCGGTGACCGAGGCCCTGAAAGATATCGTGTTGCAGCTGCTATTGCCGTTTGCGGCCGGGCACGCCCTGAGGCCACTGTTGGGGGGATTTCTGGCCCGTAACGAAGGTCTGATGTCGCGGTATGATCAATGCGTTATCTGGCTCATCGTATACTCTGCATTCTCCCACTCTGTGGAGAGCGGCCTTTGGCAGAACCTGCCGCTCCTGGCGATCGTGCTGACCATCGTATTGTGCTTTGCCCTATTCGGCTTCTTCATGCTGATGGCGCGCGTCCTGGTAAGGCGTTTCGGATTCAGCCTGGAGGATGAAGCAGCGGTGGTTTTCTGCGGGTCCAAGAAGAGCCTGGCGTCAGGGTTGCCGATGGCCAAAGTGCTGTTCTCCGGCCACCCAGGCTTTGGCATGATCGTGCTGCCAATTATGTGCTACAACCAGATTCAGGTGATTGTCGGAGCCATTCTGGCCAAGAAGTACCGCGAAAAGATTGAGGCAGCCTCAGCCGCCGCCTCCCATCCCACCAAATAGTGTCGCCAGAACGGCTAATCCCACAATCCAGCCAATCACCGCGGGCCAGAAGTTGACCATCTGGGGCGGCAGCTCTTCCGCCGCTTCCGGTTCCTGCGCATCTCGCGCAATCTCCTCTTCTTCCCGTTTTTTTCTGACCATCTCGGTCAGACTGTTCCAGCCGAACCACTCACCCAGGAACCTGGCAACGGGAGGCGGGAAGCTGTCATTCTCAGCCATTGGCCGCACCTGCTGCTCCAGGGATTTTCCTATCTCGCGTCTCAACCGCGGATGGTCCGCGGGAGGCTCACCAAGGATCGCTTTCCATATTTGTGGATCTTTGCTGCGACCGGAATCGTTCAACAGCGCGTTCACCTGAATCACCACTTCGCGAACCACTTGCTGTTCATTGGCGTCCAGCGGCTGCTCATTGGCAACGGCGTAAGCCGACTCAATGTCCCTGCCAGCGCCCGAAGCAGTATCCTCAGGTTGTAGCTGCTCAGCCTGTGGCGTGGGCTCCCGGCCCATCGCTTCCCGGTAGGCCTGCTTCAGGCGCTCGGCCTCGTCTCCGCTGGCAAACTTGCTCTGCTTCTCAAAGGCGGCTTCAATTTCCCGAGGGTCGCGGGTCGGCTCAATACCAAGGATTTCCCAACATGTCATAGATGCGTAACGCTCGTATCAGAGATTCATTACAATTTTGAGAGACAAATGCAGTGCTGTCACCTACGATACACAAAAGGCATTCAAGCAAGACACCGTACATCCCTTACTCAGCCGATTATAAAACGACTGCCATGCCTGTTACGAACTCTGTTGCCAAATCGTCACCCGGCCTACACAAGTCCGTCGCTCCTCTATCCTTTCTGGCCATGGCTCTGACAGGCTCCCTGTTGGCTCCTTCCCCGATCCACGCGGATGACCAGCAGCCTATGATGGACTTTACCGGACTATCGTCCATTGAACCTCCCCTGCCCGAGGTGCTGACGACGACACGGCTCCGTCAGCCAAAATCCCGGGTTCCCGGCACAACCACGATTATCGAAGGGGACCTCATCAGGGATCTCGGTGTAATGAACCTCGTTGAGGTGTTCCGACTGGTGCCCGGCATGACGGTTGCCGAAGTGGGCAGTAATAACCCGGTGACGAGCTACCACGGTACCGTGCATTACGAACAGCGCCGGCTTCAGGTTCTGGTGGACGGCCGCACGTCATACCGTGCCAGCCTCTCTGATACTGACTGGCATACCATGCCCGTGCCCCTGGAGCTCATAGAACGCATCGAGGTCAGTCGCGGCCCCAACGCGGCAGCGGATGGCATTAACGCTTTTCTGGGTACCATCAACATCATTACCCGCTCACCTGAAGGCACGGCAGGTGTTCAGCTCGGAGCTGTTTCCGGGTCCCGTGGCCATCTCAGGACCTTTGGTTCCGTTGGCGAAGCCAGTGACAAATACAGCTGGCGACTAGCCTATGAAAAACGCAAATCCGACGGTTTTGACCGGCAGTTCGATAACGATCAGTTTTTTCCTTTTCATGATGGGTTCGACATAAACACGTTCGGATATGACGGCGTTGTCCGCACCTCGGACAGCACGAATTTGGAAATCCGCGGCGGCGTTGTAGACGGTGTAAATGAGGAAGACCTGAGAAAGAACGGTAAGCTGGGCGCAACGAATCACCCGGATATCATCGTTGATGATTACTATCTGCAAACACGACTAAACGTAAGCACGTCCGAGAACCATTTCTTCCATTTTCAAGTCAACTACCAGAACTACCAGCGTCGGCAACATTGGCCTGTGTGTATTGCCGGACCAGTAATCGACAGCATCCTTGTCGGAACTTCTCCAGAATTCGATTTTGAGCCAGGCGACTGCATGCCGGGAGACAGCCCGGCCCCCTTCATTGCTGATCTCAATGAAGATATCGAGGAATCCCGACTCGAGTTCGAGATTCAGGACACCCTGTACTTTAACCCCGACCTCAAGATGGTCTCGGGGTTGGGCTACCGCAAAGACACCTATCGTTCCGAGACATTCTTCAATGGTCGAGGCAACAATTACCAGTCCCGGGTATTTGCCAACCTGGAATATACACCGCTGGAGTGGGTCACCTTCAATGCCGGAGCGAACTGGGAAAGTACTACGACCACCGATGAAAACTACCTCTCGCCCCGGGTTGCAGCCAACTTCCTTATCACGGACAACCAGGCGCTGAGATTCGTGTATTCTGAGGCCGTTCGCACCCCGGACGCTTTCGAGCAAACACCGGACTGGGGATACACCATCAGGAACGTACGCGCACCCTATGATTTCCTGGAAGGCGTACGAGTTGACGTCGAAGACCTGGTTGATCCGCAGACCTCAACGTTCGGAGAAGAACTTGATGAAGAACGTATAATTTCCCGGGAAATAAGCTATTTTGGTCAGTTCTTCGTAAACCAGGCTCTGCTGTCCCTGGAGGTTCGCTATTTCAATGATCATTTGAGAGACATGATCAGCGGCGTCATCAATGAAGAGGAGTGGTTTATCGCCAACAATGTTGGCCTGGACCAGGAAGGTTTCGAGGTAGAATCGTCTATCGATTACGCTGATACGAAACTCCGCGCCACCTATGCGTATCTCGACCAGAATGGCCGTTATACCGGCGATCCCGACAAACTTGATGCCGGAGATCAGGAGTATGTAGTGGAGCTTCTTGGGCGACTGTCTGTGCGCCACTCCGGAAGCTTTTCCTGGATACAGCAGCTACCGTTCAACTTTACATCGGCTGCCACCTTCTACTGGGCGGACGAATTTCGAAGGGCCCAGTTCGAACGTGCGGATTTCAGGATTGCGCGTAGAATATTCGCCTCAAGCTACAGTTACGAACTGGCGTTTACCATGCAACACTATCTCAACAGGGTACCGGACCTGAGTCCGGACAACATTATTCGGAACCACAACCAGTTTTTTGTCGAAGCTGGTGTCCGATTCTGATCCAGCCAATGGAATGCACTGAACCCAGGACGGTATGAGACCAATATTCCAGTCGAACAACGCCTCGTACACAGGCAGGATGCCTGTACGTGTCGCTTTTTGCCTGCTCCTTTTTTGTATTGCGGTACTGTCACGACCCGCGTTAAGCCAAACTCCCCCGACGACGGCCGTTTACATTGCCGGTGCGGATAACAATGCTGCGCTGACACAACACATGACAAGCCTGTTGCGAGACGAACTCGGCGACGCATTCAGTCTGCGACCTTTCAAACCCGGTCAAACCTCCCAGGATGACAATAGCCTGATCGTTACCCTGGGGCCTGAAGCTTTAACCCTTGTCCGTCAGGAAAGTCGCAACGTACCGATTCTCGCGCTGCTCGTGGATAAACCTTTCATCAACGGGTATACCAACCAGGCAGAGGAACAGCATCTGGGTGCCATTTTTTATGCCCCACCACTGATTCGTCAAGCGGTAGCCGGCAAGGTGATTCTTCCGCACGCGACCCGTGTCTCCATGTTAGCCACACCTGACAGCACGGTATTATACGAACAACTGAAAGAGCAATTGCCCGCTTTTGGCCTGGAGGGCCAGGTATTTGTTGTCAGCAGTAATGACAACCTGATTCCCACCCTGATCAGGGCACTGGAGTACGGCGACTTCCTTCTCGCCGCGCCCGATAACACGATTTATAACCCGCGGACCATAAAACATATCCTGTTGACGACCTACCGACGCAACCGAATTGTCATCGGCCCGAGTCAGGCTTACGTCAAGGCGGGGGCCCTGGCTTCCACCTACGCGCCCCTCAGAAACGTCGCCACGCAGGCCGCAGAAGTCATCAATGATTATCAGGTTTCGAAACGATTTCCACCGCCATTCTATCCTGACGAGTTCAGGCTTGAGATCAATGAACAGGTTGCCCGCTCACTGAACATCCCGCTTCCTTCCAGGCAAGAGCTTGTCGATGGCATTAAAGCCAGGCTCTCGTCATCCTTGGAGGGCGATAATGACTGATCCAATCAATAAACCCGCCCCTCTTGTCAGAAAACTCATGCTCCTCGGTGCAGCACCTGCCATAGTCATGTTCGTTGTGCTGATGGCCTTCTTTACCTCTGCCCGACTGGATGACGCCCGAAAAGAGCTTGCGAACAGCAGTCAGATGCTCGCCAACAGCCTGGCTCCGGCTGTGGAATATGCGGTTGTTTCAGGCAATACCGTGGCCCTGCGACAGATCCTGAGCCAATCACTGCAGCAAAGCCAGGCACAATGGATACGGGTATCTGATGTGACAGGGGATGAAATTGGATTCGTGACCAGTGCCAATGAAGAAACCATGGCTGCCAATGACACCTTTGATATTTTTGAGGCCGAGATTCTTCAACAGCCATTGGACCTGGGCGATGGCCGTCAAGCCGAATGGTTCGAGCCGGATTACAGTTTTGGTAACGGTGCCCTGAGAGTGGGAACTGTTCAGGTGGGGGTCAGCAAGGAGCTGCTTTCCGCCCGACGTAACGACATTCTCTGGACCTCCCTGGCGGTTGGCATTGCCTTGCTGCTGTTTACCTTGCTGGTTGTAAAACAAACCTTATCCGGCATATTGGCTCCGATACGGGGCTTGTCCGATCGGGTTACAAGGCTCATCAATCTGGATTACAGCCAGGTCTCCGTCAGCCGGAACCATAACACTCTCGAAATCCAGGAACTGGAAAAAAATCTGAATGCCCTGGCGGCCCACCTCACGAGTCTGGAAGAGTCCAGAGCCCTTACACTGGCCGCTTCCGAGAGCGCCCGCGCCAAAGCCGAATCCGCCAACCAAGCCAAGTCTGAGTTTCTGGCAACCATGAGTCACGAACTGCGCACGCCGCTGAACAGCGTGCTTGGCATGATGGACCTGATCTCCGAAGATTCCCTGTCATCCCACCAAAGAGACTATTTGCTGACAGCGAGACAGTCGACAGAAGATCTGTTGATGGTGATTGGAGATATTCTCGATTACTCACAGGCTGAGGGTGGCCAACTGAAGCTGGAGAACCGTGAGTTCGACCTTCACCAATTGATCACCAACTGCACGGCCAGTTACAGATTGCTGGCTGACCAGCAAGGCCTTGAGCTGACACTGACTTTCCGGGGCGACTGGCCGGATAAGCCGTATGTCGTTGGTGATGCGCCCCGGCTCCGGCAAATCCTCGCAGGACTGACCGACAATGCCATCAAGTTTACCAATGCCGGTTACGTCAGGATCCAGGCTGGCTGGTTCGCCAACGAAAATAACTGCATGGTATTGAGCTGCTCGGTCGAGGATTCCGGGGCAGGCATTCCTGTCGATCGCCTGAACGATATTTTCAACTCCTTCGAGCAACTCGACAGTAGTGATAGCCGACATCACGGTGGTACCGGCATAGGGCTGGCACTGGTACAGAGGCTGATCGAATTGATGGGGGGGCATATCCATGTGGAAACGGATCCCGGCAAAGGATCGTCGTTCCGGTTTGAGTTACCGTTCGAGCTAAGCAATGCGGCGCCGCTACCACGGTCCAATAACCGTGACATAAAATCACCCGCCTTGGACGGCTCCCTCGCAAAAGCGTTGGTGGTTGAAGACAATCCCGTCAACCAGAGAGTCGCCACGGCCCTTCTTGAGCGCCTGGGATTCGAAACCGATGCCGCCAGTAACGGCAAGGAGGCACTGGAGCTGCTCCAGACCAACCATCACGGCTATGACGTCATTCTGATGGATTGCCAGATGCCCATCATGGATGGTTATGAGACCACTCGATGCATACGGGAATGGGAACAAAGAAATGGCCAGTGCGATACGCCGATTATCGCGCTGACGGCGGACGCCCTGCCCGGCACGGAAACCAACTGCCAACGTGCGGGGATGAACGATTACCTGGCAAAGCCCATCCGCAAGGAAAGCCTGAGAGCGACGCTCAACCGCTGGATAAACGTCTGACCAGCGGCCGAGCCCCTATCGGTCCGGGTCAGGCAACCGGCTCGCGCATGGTGACAAACTCTTCTGCGGAGGTCGGATGAATCCCCAGGGTGCTGTCGAACTGGGCTTTGGTCGCACCTGCCTTCATGGCAACCGCAAGTCCCTGAGTGATCTCACCAGCGTCCGGCCCCACCATATGGGCCCCGAGGACCTTATCACTCTCTTTGTCGACGACCAGTTTCATCAGGCAACGTTCCTGCCGGCCGCTCAGGGTGTGCTTCATCGGCCGAAATTCAGAGCGGTAGATGCTCACCTTGTGGCCGGCCTCCCGAGCTTCGGCCTCCGTTAGCCCGACCGTTCCAATATTGGGCTGGCAGAAGACTGCCGTCGGGATGCAGTGATAATCCATCTCGCCCTGGCCATCGCCAAACAACCGGCGGGACAGAACCATGGCCTGGGCAAGAGCAACCGGCGTTAACTGCGGCGTACCAATAACGTCCCCCAATGCGGTAATGGAAGGAACGGACGTCTGGAAGTGATCATCCACCATCACATGACCCGAGTCGCTCAGCTGAACGCCCAATGCCTCCAACCCTAGCCCCTCGACAAGTGCACGGCGACCAGTCGCCGCCATCACCAGACCGGTCGTCAGATGGGTACCATCATTCAGTGTGACATCGTAATAAGTCCCGTCACTTTCGACAGCCTCAATGGTCGTATCGAACCTCAGATCCACACCCTTTCTGCGCATTTCGTTCGCGGTAAATTCACGAACGTCATCATCAAAGCCTCGCAGGAAGAGCTCACCCCGATACAGCAAAGTCGTTTCAACACCGAGGCCTGCAAGGATTCCGGCAAACTCGACGGCAATATAGCCACCACCCCAGACAACCGCCTGCCGCGGCAACTGAGGCAGGTAGAACAATTCGTTGGAGGTGAGAATACTCTCTTTCCCCGGAATATCCGGAATCACCGGCCAACTCCCGGTCGCCACGGTGATATGCCCGGTGGTGTAGCGCTTGTCACCCACAACCACAGTATTAGCATCGGCGAGCGTCGCAGTGCCTTCTATAACGGTTACACCGGCATTTTCCAGAAGACGGCCATAGATACCGTTCAGCCTTTCAATCTCGGTATTCTTGTTCGCCACAAGCGTGGGCCAGTCAAAACTGACCTGCTCAAGCGGAACGTTCCAGCCATAACCGGCTGCGTCTTCCAGATCCTCACCGACATGGGAGCCGTAAACAAACAGCTTCTTGGGGACGCACCCAACGTTGACACAGGTGCCGCCCAGGTAACGGGACTCAACAATCGCGACCCGGGCGCCCCGCTGAGCAGACATTCTTGCCAGCCGCACACCTCCCGAACCGGCGCCAATTACTATCAGATCGAAATCCTGGTTGTCAGACACAGCGTCTCCTGAACATTGTTAGGTCAATAACGTCAACCGGGCGCCGCCTGTTTTTCCGCAGGGCTTACTTCCCGGAACAAAACATGGTCCTCAAAGTCTCCCAGACGGATTTTACCGAGACTGCGAAACCCTTCGGACTCGTAAAATGGCAGATAGCGGCTGTTACCGGTATCCAGAACCAGACCACTGCCACGCGGATTATCCGCACACAGGCGCTCAACCGCGGATAACAGCTTACGGCCGTAGCCCCGGTTCTGGTACTGGGGGTTCACCCCCATCAACGGTAACTGATGGGCCAATGGCTGAGGCAGCATTTCCGTTATCTTATGGTGGTAGTCGAGGTAACGTCGCGTACAGGCAAACCCGGTCGTCAGAACCATTCGTATGCGCCAACTGATCTGATCAGCCAGATTCAGACGCAATTCGGGCTCTCCAATGAATGCCACCGCAACCAGTGTATTATCCAGCATGACACCGATCGCTTCCTGACTCAGATCCAGATACAGGTCAATCAGCTCCCGGATGGTGGCTCTTACCCTTTGTTCGTAGCCAGGCCGCCGGTGATCAAACAGATACTGGAACGTTGGCTCACGAAGGTAAGCGTGAAAAAGTATGGATTTCGCCTCATTGTGCGCACTCTCGTCGAGTCGGACAATCACCGGCTCCGGATTGTTTTTATTGTCTACGCCGTCACTCATCAGGTTTCTCCTGTTTACCCACCGCTCACATTCAAACCCTTTCCAGCTCAAATGTTCAGATTGTAAGGGTTAGCCTTACTGACACTATTCCCGGGTCATTCTTCCTGTCCATCGCGGCCTGATCGATCACCACGCCATGATCGCTATTCAGCCTTTCCAGCCATGCCGCGACGTCTGCGAACGCCACGTCTTCAAGCCAGACCCGAATAGCGCTGCTTCCACTGGGTTCAAATCGTTGCAGGGACAATCCGGATTCCCCAGCACTGCGAGTCACCAGCGCCATTAGCGCCCGCCCGTCTTGCGGTGCATTGGACGCAGGGCTGCCAGCACCTTCACTGGTAGCGAGCCGTTCAATATCTGACTGATTTGCCCGCATCCAGACCAACAGTTCTTCTGCGTTTTCCCGCGCATCCACGGCCTGGTCATGAAAGCCAGTAACAGGTCGCCAGATCAGGAAGTACAAAAGCCCCAGAAACACTGCGACCGTCAGGACAGCCAGCGCCTGCTGGTCCCTGCGCGGGAGCTGGTCATACTGGGCTATGAGCTTGCCTACGGAAGGCTGATCTTTCAGTTTTGTCAGCATTCTCTCAGCCTCCCGATACGGTCAGACGCCCACGGGCGCCGCTGGATTCATTAACAACGGAACCAATCTGGGCTTCCAGACCCTGCTGAGCCAAACCATTACGCAAGGCACTCATACGGCTGTAGGTGTCCGCCCGAACGTCCACGACAAGCTCTCCCCGAGAGCGGCTGTAATTTATAGAATTAAAGGTCAGAGACTGGTTTTGCGGTACCTTGGTATATTGATCTCCGGTGTATTTCATCAAAGTAATAAAATCTGCGGCCGGCCCACCAGAACCGATTGAACGCAGTTGACCCTCCACGACCCGTCGAACATTGCCCGCGTGAGTTCGGCGATCGTCGGGAAATGCTTCGCGATAAATCGCCATGGCTTGCTCACGGGTAGCATCGGCCTTCTCTTGATGATAAAAGCCCATTCCCAGTTCAACGCCCATCTGAATCACGAACCACACACTGGCAACCGCGATCAGGGGCTTCCAGGCCCGTAAAGGACTGGCCTGACCACCAGTGACACCATAACTGCCCTGACACAGGTTAATCGGGTGTGACAGGTGGTGATGGTGAGCATGTGCCAGCAATTCCAATGGCATGAGCTCAATGGCTTCGAGCTTCACCACAAGGCGACCGGCGGCGCGAAGCTCGCTAATCGCGGATTGCTGCTGGTCCAGCTCCTGCTCCGTACCAAAAACCGTCACCGGTACTTCTGCAACGACGTCTTCCGACGGCGGAGCAGCCAGTGTGTGAACAAACATCCCGAGATTCCGTGACTGAATGCTGAGCCATTCGCCCCGGTCACTGATCAGCATGGCATTTTCGCCATCCAGGCAAATGGACCAGCCACTTTGCGTTTCTGGCAACAGCGCAGAATCGGGGTAGATAGCATCCAGCCGGGCGTGCTCCCAGCCACTGAACAGGTCCACCCAATCCGACATCCGGCTCCGATCAATAGCGGCTACCCTGAAACCACTCTCAGTGTGGCTACCGAGCGCCAGGTGCACGGTGTCGATATCCTGGGCAATTTGCTCCTCTACCGCATACGGTAGGGCCTGGAGTATAAAACGGGTTTGTTTCGCAGGAATGTCTGCCAGACAGAACAACGCCTCGTCGCCAGGCACCAGGCCAATCAGCAGAACGTTGTCCAGCGCGTTCTGGCCAAGAGTTTGTTCAATAAGGTCCCGCGAGTCCCCTCTTCCATGGGCCTGGGTGTCGCCACTGGCATCATGGAGAACCCAGTTATAGAGCTGCGCATCCGGCGTTTGCTCGGGGTCGGCAAAGGGTGGCAGAGGCCTGACATAAAGGCGGTAAGACATGTCTATCCTTCTGAAACAGTAAAAGGCTCTTTGGTAATTCGGTTCTTTTGTCCGGTATCGCGGTGAACCGTTTTCAGCTCACCTTCCGGACTCCGGAATACGGTGCTAACCAGGTTCGCGACCCGGTCATCATAGGTAATCCGAGAAACGACCTCAAAAAAACGGGTTTGTACCCCCAATCCGGAGGCCTTTAGCCCAAGGCCCGAAAACTCAGGCAGGGCCAGAAAATCCTGAACATCTTCAAACCGCTCTTCTTGCCTTTTCTCAAGGATAGACTCTGCCTGGGCCTGCGTCAGTTCTTCATGTAACGAACGCAGAACCGGGACTGTCGCGGTGTTCACATTAATTCCGATTCCGGTCACCGGGAGTGTTGCCACGTGCGGCTTCAGCCTACGGTAAACCTCTTCCGTCATACCCTCAATAAGTCTCAACTCGGTCACGCTGACAAATGGTTGATTGGCAGCCCTGAATCCGGGATCCGCCATCAGGTATTGTCCATCTTCCGCTCCATAGGCACTCACCGTCTGATCATCCGAATCAATCCAGTCGATCAGGGCATCAACTGAGATTTCGGAGATAGCCAGTGCCTCCAGAAGCCGTGCGAGCCGGTCCCGGACAAGTGGGTCCACCTGACCGTTGGCAGACACCAGGTCGTTCAGGTTAATCCGTCCGCCCAGGTCATCAATCTGGATCTCGACCACGCCATTTTCATCCAGGGGCAAAACAGCCGAATTCGCGGCCCAGAACTCATCCAGGCTGTCTACCATCAGGTTGTCTTCCTTGTCCTGCTCAAAATCCCGGTTCAGGATCTGTCGTGCAAAGGCTTCCGCACCAAGCGCGATACTTTGCCCCTGCTGCTGCGCCAGATAGTGGCCTGCCCTAAAAACCCTGACACTTTGCTGTTGCGTCATGCCCGTGGCAAGCATCACCACCAGTGCCATGGCCAGCAAGACCATAATCAGTGCAACACCGCGCTGATGAGAGTGAATCGCAACCGCGCGCACCGTCATTGGGGGGCCCCCACGGCAGATGGGCCACTCTGGCCCTCCTCTTCGTTATCGGCATCCGTATCAGACGCGGCTTCGTTGAGGGTATTGACTATTCCCTGGGCCTCACCGCTGTCAAAGTCGGGCATCGCGAACGTACGCACCAGTTCGCCGAATCGTTCGTGTTCCAAGGTAATCTCGATGCCCAGTGGCAGGGACAGGTCGGGCCTTGATCCCGGAGTCAGGCTTGCCATGGCTTCCTCTGTCGGCCAGCCATCAGTCCAGGCTCGTTGTTGGTCAAGAAAGCGGATCTGGAACGATGTCACGTCTGACAGCAGCAACACATCCTGACTGTTTTCTTCCTGGCCCTGATCCAGGGTAATCCAGCGCCTGCGACGCAGTTCCTCACCGGTGTACTCCCAGCCGGCTCTCTGTAGAGAACTTCGTCGTGTTCCCAGAGGGTTTCTCCATCCCTGCCGGGTCAGAACCAGAGCAAAACTGTCTTCCCGACTGGTCAGCGCTGGCTTGTAATCCCCGTACATATCCCTTACCGGGCGGTTAACAACCTGTGTCAGGTCCCGTTCCAGGAGCAACATGGTGCGTTGTAGCTGGTCAAACTCATCAGCAACCTCATTCACCCGGTCCCGCGACAACACCACACCGCTGAGGACCTGCCACACACCCAGCCCGATAACCGCGGTGATCGTCACCGCAATCAGTACCTCCATCAGAGTGAAGCCCCGTTGCGACATCAGTTTTCTCCAATGAAGGCGGACAGCGTATGAACCGGAACCGGGTCGCTGTCATCGCCCCTGAAGCGGGCGACCGTCACTTCAATACGTCGCATGGTAGGCTCCTCCGTACCGAGCACAGCCGTGGTTACCTGCCAGCGATAGGAACCGTAATCCAGCTCATCGGAATTCTCGGATATCCCGGGCAACTCTTCCTGAAGGCGCAGTTCACTGATCCGATTGTCCGCAATCCACCCGGCCATGGTTTTATCGCGGATACGCTCATAGCTGGCAATGTACTGACTACCGACCTCGGCGGCGGTTGTAGCGATAAGCCCAAACACCAGGAGTGCCACCAGCACCTCAATCAGGGTAAAGCCACGCTGATTGCTCACCATTCGTCCTCATCGCTGCCCGGACGGCGCCACTCCAGGGGAGACACGCCATCGGAAGCGAGTACGTGCATGTAGGAACTGTCGCTGCCGATGGTGAATTCCACTTCAAACGGCGTGGTTTCACCGCTGGAGAAAAACACGATATCCGGGCGCAGCCGGTCTTCTTCGGAAGCAAGTCTTGGCGTATCACTTTCGATAAACTCGGTCATCACCAGCCATTCAGGGAAGCTGCGCTGTCGGAACATCCGTTCCCCTGACTCCTTCCACTCATTCGCCTGCTCGTCAAACGTTACGAACCGATAACCGTCCTCTTCAAGAGCCAGTCCCAGTTCCTTATTGTTCAGTACGGCCTGCTCAGAAGCGGTTTGCATCAACAAAAACATCTCGCGGACATGGTTTTCCAGTTCCCGCTGTTGCGACCCGCCACCCAGGTTCAACACCGCCAGGGCAGCCAGTAGCCCGACAACGATCAGCACCACTAATATTTCGATCAGCGTAAACCCCGAGACCGTTGCCCGCTTCCCCATAACCAGTTAGTCCCGGGTCTTCCAGACACTGATATCGGCTGCGTCGCCCTCACCGCCTTCCTGGCCGTCGGAGCCATAGGAATAAAGATCGTAGGGCCCTTCCGTGCCCGGGCTTACATATTGGTAATCAGCCCCCCAGGGATCTTCCGGCACATTCTTCAGGTACCCATCCGGGTTCCAGTTCTTGGGTTCCGGGCTGCCGCTGGGCTTACGGACCAGCGCCTCCAGCCCCTGCTGGGTTGAGGGATAGTGGCTATTGTCCAGGCGATAGAGATCCAGCGCGTTGGCAATATTGCTCAGCTGGGTTTCCGCCACGGTCACTTTCGCCTGGTCGCTACGACCCATAATATTCGGAGCAACAATCGCAACCAGCAGACCGAGAATGACCATCACCACCATAATCTCGATCAATGTGAAACCACCCTGCTTGCGGTGGTTGTCGCGTGTATTCCGGGTAGCATCTGGCTTCATAGTTAAGCTCGTCATTTGTATAGACTCTCTTTCCATTGTCCAAGGGGGTAAAACGTTTGAGGTCAGCCGACCAGATTGCTCATGTTGAGAATCGGCAGCATGATGGCCAATACGATGATGAGGACCACCACACCCATCAATAACAGCATCATCGGTTCGAACAGACCGACAATGGCTGCAATTTTTGACTGCAGGGTGTTTTCCTGCATTTTCGCGGTTCGCTCCAGCATACTGTCCAGTTCACCACTCGCCTCACCACTGGCAATCATATGGAGCATCATCGGCGGGAAATATCCCGTCTGGTCCAGCGAACGGTGAAGGGATCCACCCTCGCTGACTTTGCGGGCAGCGTCCCGCAGTTCCTGACGAAGGTAATCGTTGGACAGCACCTCACCCGCAATACGCATGGCGTCCACCAAGGGCACGCCGCTGGTGGTCAAGATACTGAGCGTGCTGGCGTAACGGGCCGTGTTCACCCCTCGCACCATGCCGGACAACAGAGGCATATTCAGCAGCCAGCGATGAAACTTCAGCCGGAACGCGGGCTTACGCAAGGCCATCCGAAAGCCGATAATGCCAACGACGATCAGTATGAGGAGATAGACACCAAAGTCGCCGAGAAATTCCGACACCGCCAGCATGGCAACGGTGAGCCCGGGCAGATCCTGCCCCTGTCTCACAAACACCTCAATAATGTCTGGCACCACATAGGTGAGCAGGAACACCACAATAGCAATAGCTACCACGCTCAGAATGATGGGATAGATCGCGGCGAGCTGAATTTTCTGGCGGGCCTCCTGCCTGGCTTCCGTGTAGTCCGCCAGCCGGTTGAGAACCAGGTCGAGGTGCCCCGCATGTTCACCGGCGGCAACGGTGGATCTGTACAGTCGGGGAAACGCCCGGGGAAACTCGCCGAGACTGTCCGCAAAACTGTAGCCTTCCATAACTTTTGCACGAATGGCAATCAACATGCTGCGGATACGCGGTTTTGTGGACTGCTGAGCGGCCGCAGACAGGGCCTGCTCGACCGGGATGCCGGACTGGATCAACGTAGACAGCTGCCGGGTAACCAGCGCAAGGTCTGCAGCCGCCAGACTTCCCCGACTGCTTAGCGGGTTGCTCCCATGAGCCTGCTTTTCAGTCGATGCCGCCACTTCCAGAGGGGTCAGTCCACGCTCCCTGAGCTGCTGCCTGACGGCCCGAGGGGCATCCGCCTCCACCACACCCTGCTTTTGCTTGCCCCGGGCATCAAGGGCCTTGTATTCGAATGCAGGCATGAGGTTATTGGCTCCGGTGGGTCACGCGAAGGACCTCTTCAACGGTGGTGACACCATCCAGAATCTTCTGTACACCGTCAGCGTGGATGCTGGGGCCGGACAACCGGGCCTCATGCTCCAGATCCAGTTCCCCGGCCCGCTTGTGAATGAGCGCACTGATTTCGTCAGAGATCTCCACCACCTCATAAATACCGATTCGACCGCGATAACCCAACTGATTGCAGTGCTCACAGCCTTTTGCACGGTATATCGTTGGTGGGTTATTTGCGTCCTGTTGCAGGAATTCACAGTGTTCTTCCGTTGGCGTATAAGGCTCACAACAGTCCTTGCACAGTACCCGCACCAGACGCTGTGCAACGATACCCACCAGGCTTGACGAGATCAGGAACGGCTCGATACCCATATCCATCAAACGGGTTATGGCACCGACGGCCGTATTGGTATGCAGGGTCGACAGAACAAGGTGCCCAGTCAAACTTGCCTGCACAGCAATTTCAGCGGTTTCAAGGTCGCGAATCTCACCGATCATCACCACATCCGGATCCTGGCGCAGAATCGCGCGCAACCCACGCGCGAACGTCATATCAACCTTGGTATTGACCTGGGTCTGACCGATACCTGGCAAGTTGTACTCGATTGGGTCCTCAACCGTAAGGATGTTACGGCTGCGGTCGTTGATCTCCTGAAGCGAGGCGTACAGTGTGGTCGATTTACCGGAACCGGTAGGGCCCGTCACCAGCAGGATCCCGTAGGGGCGGTAAATCAGCTTGCGAAGAACCTTGAGGTCCCGCCCCGCCATACCCAGGGATTCCAGGCGGATATTACCGGCCTGCTTATCCAGCAGACGAAGCACAACCCGTTCGCCGCTGGAAGACGGCATGGTGGATACCCGGATGTCCACTTCCCGCCCTGCAACCCGCAAGGCAATACGGCCATCCTGTGGCACACGCTTCTCCGCGATATCGAGCTTCGCCATGACCTTAATCCGGGAAACCAGCAGCGGTGCCAACGCCCGTTTGGGCTGGACCACTTCCCGCAACACACCATCAACGCGGAACCGGACTACCAGACGCTTTTCATAAGTTTCAATGTGCACGTCGGAGGCGTTGGTCTTGACCGCCTCAGTAAGAATGGCGTTGATCAGACGGATGATCGGTGCGTCGTCTTCCTGCTCCAGAAGATCCTCCGTCTCGGGCACCGAGTCCGCCAGGGAGGCCAGGTCCATGTCATCCCCGATGCCCTCCACCATCTGCATCGCTTCGGCAGAGTCATTCTGGTAGGCCGCATTCAGGGCGGCATCAAAACGCTCCGGATCGATCGTGGAGAACCGGGCCCGGCCCCCACTGATGCGATTGGCTTCGGCCAGGGCCGAGTGGCTGGCTCCGGGACGCACCAGAATTACCGGCTCACCGTCTTCCTCGCGTGTCAGTATTACGCCATTGCGTTTGGCGAAGGCGAAAGGAAGACGGCCCAGCGGAGCATCCTGCGGCTGAAGTTCGTGTTCTGTTTCCAAGGTCGTCCCCGTTTTGTTGCCAGGTGCGGATGAAATATCCGTAAACCCTTTTTATTCAATGAAGGAGCCTCTAAACAACTCCTGAATCGTCTCTGCGCGATCTGAAGGCTGTAGCTGCAAGGCGCGACTCGCCGCCAATGGCCGTAGCCCTTGGCAAGAGTCGCAACGCCGCAGATGCAGCCTTCAGAGCACGCCCTTTGGGGCTTTCAGAGCAGCTCACACTCCGCATTGCGACTTTTTGCAAGGTCCAGACATTACTGCAAAGTCGCGCCTCGATTGTGAACTGCTCTGAAAGCCAGAGACGATCCAGGAGTTGTTCAGAGGCTCCTTGATTCAGAAAGGCTACCATAGGATTTGGAACCGCTGAATAACTCTATACACTATACTGCCATTTAACCGTTGCAGTCTGATAACCTGTGATCTTTTTACAGGGTCGTAAATTCATTGTCGGGATATCCAATGTCTTTTAACAACACCCGGTTACCCATGCTCCTGGCCCTCGCCACTGTTGTGGCCATGATCGCCCTGACATCATGGCAGGCCTACAGCTTCTGGCAGCAGGAATCGCAACGGAGCAATCAGCAATTGCGTACAGCCGCTGACATGAAAGCGGCCTCGGATGAGCAAGAAACACCCGAAGTGACACTGGCCTCTCTTGACCTGTTTGGCAAGGCCGGAGAATCCACGGCTAACCAGCAAATCGACACTGAGAACCTACCCGAAACCAACCTGCGGCTATTCCTGCGCGGTGTACTCGCCGCAAGCGGTGATTTCCCGGGCAGCGCCCTGATTGAAGATGAAAAAGGCCAGACTGAAGCCTACCTGGTTGGAGATGAACTTCCCGGCAACGCCAAACTGCGCTCAGTTCATGCCAATCGCGTTATTATCGAGCGCAGCGGAAAACTGGAGAACCTGTACTTTCCGGAATCCGAAGACCGTACCGGGCTTGAGTTTGCAGCGGAAAGTTCGACCACTCCGGAAGGACGTGGAGCCGAAGCCGACAGCTCTCCAACCAGGGCAGCCCCCTCCCCGGCTGCCGACGATCAGCGTAGAGAAGAAATTCGCCGCCGGCTTGAACAACTCCGCGAACGCCTGCGGAACAACAACAGCTGAGGCTGACCATGGAAACGGCAGCCCGGACGCTATACCGCCGAAGCCTGCTGTTCACTATATTGCTTCTGGCGACCACTGTAGCAGCCTTTGAGCTCGGTGACCGGCTGCTGAACTACGTAAAGGAGGAATTCGGCCAGGAGGCTCACGGTCGGCTTGAAAACTGGCAAAACCTTCATCGCATGGCCACAAACGCGCCTAGGGAGCGGCAACTTTCGCTGGTCAATTCCTTTTTCAACCGCGCTCGCTTTATTTCCGACATGGAGCACTGGGGTGAGGAAGACTACTGGGCAACCCCGGTGGAATTGCTGACCACCAACGGTGGCGACTGTGAAGACTTCTCCATCGCCAAATACCTGACACTGAAATCCATGGGCGTGCCCGACGAAGAGCTCCGAATCGTCTACGTCAAGGCACTGGAACTGAACCAGGCACATATGGTCCTGGCCTGGTACCCAACACCGGACGCAGACCCACTCATCCTCGATAACCTGATCAATCAGATAAAGCCCGCATCACAACGAAACGACCTTGAACCAGTCTACAGCTTTAACGGCGAAGGCCTGTGGCTGAATCAATCCGGCGGACGACAAAAGCGGGTAGGAGAAGCGGGCAAGCTGAACCACTGGCAGGACATGAACAAGCGGTTAACCGAAGCTCTACGCTAACCTTCGATGTGCGTTTTTCACCTTAATTCGCTATAATGTGAAAAATAGACATTGATGACGGAGGATGTATGGCCACCGTTTCAGGAATCAAACCACAAACCACCGATCGTGCACTGCTGGGCAAAGCCACAGTCAATGCCGGCAAGGCCATGGGCCTGACCCAGGCAGACGTGGCCGAAATCGTTGGCCGTAACCGCTCCGGCCTGATTCGGGACGGAATTGATCCTTCCAGCAAGGCTGGCGAACTTGCCCTGCTCCTTATCCGCCTGTATCGCAGCGTGTATGCGCTTGTGGGCGGTGATGAGGACGCCATGCAGCATTGGCTCAACACCGAAAACCGGTACTTTTCAGATGTTCCGAGGGAGCTGGTGCGCAGCGCAGAAGGGCTGGTGCGAGTGCTTTATTACCTTGACGCCATGCGGGGCAAGATTTGACTCTCCGCAATCGAGTTGAGTCCAGCGTCACAGTGGTTCAGGGTACCACCTACCGGGTCGTGGAATCCCAGGAAGAAATCGCCACGACGGAACTGGTGGACAACATCCAGGAGCAGATGAGGCTTGAGGAACTACTGGAGCAGAGCAAACCGCCACGCCCGGAAGGCACCGACGGCCTGCACTACTTGTTGGCGACACCCTTTCGCTACCCACCCCTGAAATACGGCTCCCGTTTCGGCCGACCATTCGAGAAAAGCCTGCTTTACGGCGCCATGACAGTAAATACAGCCCTGGCGGAAGCCGCGTTCTACCGCTTTGTATTTATCAGCGATATGGTCGTGCCCTACCCAAAGCCCCTGAAAACCCTGCACACGCTGTTCGCCACCCGAATGCGTACAAGTCGTGGCATTCGTCTGCAGGACACCGACTGGGCTGATCTCCATGACGTGCTGACCAACCCGGCCAGCTACGATACCTGCCAGAGCCTCGGGACGACCATGAGGGAAACCGGCATTGAGGGTTTCCAGTTTCTATCGGCCCGAGCCCGCCAGGTTGGCCTGTATCGACTACCATACTCACCAACCAGGGGTATGGAGGGTGTTAACGCAGCCCTGTTTTCGCCACGGGCCCTGCAAGACAGAAAGCCCAGAAATCGCTACCGCCTGATCATGATGGCCGATCCGACTACTGTGACCATGAGTCTGACCAATGAAGAGGGCAAGAAAACGGCCTCAGCTTTCAGCCTGGACACCTTTCTGGTTGATGGCAGGCTGCCGTGCCCGGCGAGCTAAGTACGAGCCCCACCCTCGCATTGCACACAGTATTGGCGAGCCAAACGTGGTATATATGCTGCGACAATGTCATTCTTTTGCCCAGCCCACTCCTGGCTCTGCTCCAGATCAACCGGCGGTTAACCAAAAAGGTTTTATGAAAGTACCGAAGAGATTACAGCCCCTTGTCGATGACGGCATGGTGGACGAAGTGATGTACCAGCTTATGAGCGGCAAGGAAGCGCAGGTTTATGTGGTGCGCTGCGGTGCCGATCTGCGCTGCGCCAAAGTGTTCAAGGAGGCTCAGAAACGTAGCTTCAAGCAAGCGGTGGAATATCAGGAAGGCCGCAAAGTTCGCAACAGCCGACGCGCCAGAGCCATGAGCAAGAAAACACGCTATGGTCAGAAAGAGCAGGAAGATGCCTGGCTCAATGCCGAGGTTGATGCTTTGTATCGGCTGGAAGCAGCCGGCGTGCGGGTGCCCCAGCCTCTGGGATTTGTGGATGGCGTGCTGTTGATGGAGATGATTGCCGATGAAGACGGCAAGGCCGCACCACGGCTCGACGACGTCACGCTTACCCCGGACCTTGCCCGGCTTTACCACGACCGGGTCATGGCCGAGATCGTCCGCATGCTCGCCGCTGGCCTTATTCATGGCGACCTGTCCGAGTTCAATGTGCTGGTGGATGCCCAGGGCCCGGTGATCATTGACCTGCCCCAGGCCGTCAACGCCGCAGGCAATAACAATGCCCAGCGCATGCTACTGCGGGATGTCGACAACATGCGCCGTCACTTCGGCAAATACGCACCAGACCTGTTGGCAACAGATTATGGCCAGGAGATCTGGGCGCTCTATGAAAGCGGCGAACTAAGCGCCGACAGCAAGCTCACCGGCTGCTTCGAGCACGATACCCACAGCGCGGATGTCGATGACCTGCTGGCGGTGATCGATGCCGCGAGACTGGAAGAGATGGAGCGGCAGGAAAGAGCGTTAATGGAAGATGATGATTGAACCGCTTGACAGGAATCACGCGCCCATAGGCACCCAATGGGCAGCAACCTATAGTAACGGCTAGTGCATTAACAAAACTGAACGGGAAAAATTGGAGGCGCGGGTCGGAATCGAACCGGCGTACACGGAGTTGCAGTCCGCTGCATAACCACTCTGCCACCGCGCCGGGGAAAAGTCCGAAGGAAAGTTAAGGACTTTTATGCTCTCAGGTGGGCTGTGAGAGACTGTGTTGACCTTTAAACCAGTTAAACTGGAAAAATTGGAGCGGGAAACGAGATTCGAACTCGCGACCCCAACCTTGGCAAGGTTGTGCTCTACCAACTGAGCTATTCCCGCTTGGTCAACGAGGGCGTATTCTACGGATTCGACCGTTTGCGTCAACCACTTTTTTCAACTTTTTGTTTTGCCAGTGTTTTATGGATAATATTTGAGCAACCCCAAGGAGCGCCATGACGTCAAAATCTCCGTCCAGTTCCGCCAGAACAACCGCAACACCCAGTAATCAGGGCGACATTCTGGTTAACGGCAGTCAATTGACGGTCCAGGGAGATTGGGTACTCGAACATTATTCCGAATTGCAGGCGATCGTTGGCCGCGCCCTGAGAAGCCACTCCCCCAACGCCATACAAGGTGATCTATCCAGCCTTGGCCGTGTCGATACCGCTGGCGCCGCTTTATTGGCGGAACTGCTAGGCGCGCCAAAACTGAGAGATTTGGCGGATACCACGCCAGGACTCCCCGAAGAAAGAAGCGCCCTGCTCCATGCAGTGGCAAAGGCCATGAGCAACCGGGGCGAGCCGACACCCCCTTCTTACAGTCCGGTGAAGAGGTTCCTCGCCACTACCGGCCAACAGGTTGAAGCGCTGTACGACCTGCTCAGACTTCTTCTGGCCTTTATCGGTGAAACACTGACCGCACTGGCTTACAACCTTCCTCGCCCCCATCGCTGGCGGATGACCGCCTTTGTGGCGTCGGTTCAGGATACCGGCCTCAACGCGCTGCCTATCGTAGCCTTACTGACCTTCCTGGTCGGTGCCGTCGTGGCCTTTCTCGGCGCCACAGTGCTGGAGTCCTTCGGCGCCACGATCTACACCGTCAATCTGGTGGCCTTTTCATTTTTGCGGGAATTTGGGGTATTGCTGGCAGCGATTCTGCTGGCGGGTCGCACAGCAAGCTCCTTCACTGCCCATATTGGCGCCATGAAAGTCAACGAAGAGCTGGATGCCATCCGCACCCTGGGGCTAAGCCCGGTTGAATTACTGGTGCTTCCGAGGGTTCTGGCGATGATGGTCAGCCTCCCCATACTGACCTTCGTCGGAATGATATCCGGAATTATTGGCGGTGCGGCTGTGTGTGGCCTGGTACTGGACATTTCCCCCACCCAGTTCCTGGCCATTATCGAACAGGATATTGCCGTCAGACACTTCCTGGTCGGTCTTAGCAAAGCCCCGGTCTTTGCTTTTCTGATTGCCGTCATCGGCTGCCTCGAAGGTTTCAAGGTCAGCGGCAGCGCACAATCCGTCGGCGAGCACACCACATCCAGCGTGGTGCAATCGATCTTCATGGTCATCCTGCTGGATTCCATCGCTGCGCTATTCTTCATGGAGATGGGCTGGTGAGCATGGCAGACGAAGACATCCCGGTGAAGGTCCGGGGGCTGGGCAACCGGTTCGGCCCCCTTGTCGTGCACGAGGGGTTAGACCTGGATATCCGGCGCGGCGAGATTATCGGTGTGGTTGGCGGGTCCGGCACCGGTAAATCGGTACTGCTGCGCAGCATCGTTGGGTTGCACCATCCCTCATCAGGTGACATTCAGGTGTTTGGCGAAAATCTGTGGGCATTATCAGACAGGGAGCGCTCCCGAATAGAGCAACGTTTTGGAATTCTGTTTCAGGGGGGCGCCCTGTTTACGTCCCTGACTCTCCAGGAGAATATTGCCGTGCCCCTGATTGAGCATGCGGGCCTGACACGCCCGATGGCGGAACACCTGGCACAGATGAAACTGGCTCTGACAGGTCTGCCACCGGAAGCCGCCCTCAATTATCCGGCGGAACTGTCCGGTGGCATGGTCAAACGCGCCGCCCTCGCGCGGGCTCTCGCTCTGGACCCGGAGATTCTGTTTCTGGATGAGCCCACAGCGGGGCTGGACCCCATCGGTGCCGCCGCCGTTGACCGGTTGATCAAAACCCTGCGGGACGCCCTGGGACTCACAGTGTTCATGGTGACCCATGACCTGGATACGCTATACAGCACCTGTGACCGGGTTGCGGTATTGTCACAGCAAAAAGTACTGATTGCCGATAGCCTTGAGGTTGTCGAAGCGACCAACGATGCGTGGATACGGGACTACTTTCACGGCCCCCGAGGTCGTGCAGCCGCACACTCAGCAACAGGCGGAATGCAGGAGCAGTAGACATGGAACCCAAAGCCCACCATATTATTATAGGACTGTTTACGGTTGCGGCCGCCGCCGCAGCACTGGTCTTTACACTCTGGCTGGGTAAAACAGCAACCGACCGGGAGTGGGCCTGGTATGAAATCGGATTTGATCACCCCGTCAGCGGCCTCTCCAAAGGTAATCCGGTACAGTACAGTGGCGTGGAAGTTGGCGAAGTCGTGGAGCTGGCCCTGGATCCCGACAACCCCAGCCACGTCAGGGTTCTGATCCGTATTGATGAAAGCGTCAAAATCCGCGAAAACACCCGGGTCGGGCTCGTCCTTGCCAACATTACCGGCAGTATGAGCGTGCGCTTCCGGGGTGGCACCAGTGACAGCCCGGTCATTGAAGGCAGCCGCGAAGACCCGCCATTGATCATGGCCGAGCCTTCGGTCTTTACCTCGCTACTGGATAATGGCGAAGCGCTTCTGAGTAAGGCTGAACGCCTGCTGACGAACGCCAACGCGCTGTTTTCCCTGGAAAACAGCGATAACCTGACCACCATCCTGCGTAATACTCGGATAGCGACCGATGGGCTCCTGGCTAGAAGGGGTGAGCTTGAAGAACTGATGGAGCGCATGAATGATGCCAGCGTAAGCGCTGCCGAGGCCGCAGAGCGGGTATCCGCGTTTGCCAATAATGCCGACAACCTGCTACAGAACGAGGGCCAGCAGACGCTGGCGGCACTCCAAGGCGCCATTGCTTCCATCCAGACCACGGCGACGAGAATTGAACAACTGACCGCCAACAATGAAGGCTCGCTGGATGAGGGTCTCCAGGGGCTGGGTGAACTGTCCCCCGCCCTGCGGGAACTGCGGAGCACGCTCAGGAACCTCAATCATTTTACCCGGCGCCTTGAGGACGATCCCACCAGCACAATCTGGGACCGGGAAACTATTCAGGAGGTGCCGCAATGAAAGCTCGCCCGACCATAACGATGGCAGCGATAGCAATGAGTGGCATGATAACTGGTTGCACCGTGTTCCCTGATCACGAGCCACCCAGGGTGATGGACATTCCGGCACCGACATTGTCAGAACAGGACGGCAAGTCAACCCTGGATGAAACCCTGCGTATCGACACCCCCCAAGCCACGGAACCCTTCGACAGTTCGCGAATCCTGAACAAACCCACTCCCGATGAGTACCAAATCTACGGCGGCGTTCGGTGGCGCGATACTGCTCCGGTGCTAATGCGGGAAATGTTAATCGGCGCTCTACGCCAGGACGGGCGCTTTCAGGGGGTGGTCAACGAAACCAGCCCCATCAGCAGTGACGTCACCCTCATCAGCGATCTCTATGGCTTCCACAGCGAATCCGGGGAGAACGGCGTCCAGGTATCTGTTTCCCTGTATGCCCAGCTCATGGACAACCGCTCCCGGGCAACCCTGTGCACCGAGAATTTCCGGATAAGAACCGACGCCACCGGTGGAAATATCGACCAGGTAGTAACGGCATTCGGCCAAGGAAGTGTTGAGCTGAGCCAGCAGCTGATTGGCTGGCTCAGTGAATGCCTGGAAAACTAGGACTCTTGCTTGGGAAACAGGTCCGGCCAGGCAGCCTGCAGGTACAGTATCATAGACCAGAACGTCAGTACGGCAGCGACGTATAACAGGCCAACGCCCACCCATGACCACAGAACGCCCGGGGGGAAAGCCAGCAGTGTAATGATCGACACCATTTGGGCCGTGGTTTTGATCTTGCCGATGTAGGAAACCGCCACACTGGCACGACTGCCGATCTCGGCCATCCACTCGCGCAAGGCGGATATGACGATTTCCCGGCCAATAATCACTGTGGCGGGAATGGTCAGGACAACGCTGGCATGCTCTTCAATCAATACCGTCAGGGCAACCGCCACCATCAGTTTGTCCGCAACCGGGTCCAGGAACGCTCCGAAGGGTGTGCTTTGGTCAAGCTTTCTCGCCAGATAGCCATCCAGCCAGTCGGTGGCACCGGCGAGGGCAAAAATGGCGGCGCTGACCAGATAGCTCCATTGCACCGGCAGGTAAAAAATCACCACAAAAACCGGGATCATCACAATGCGGGATAGCGTCAGTAGGTTCGGTAAATTCATGCTGTCCTTACTCGTCGTGCAATGCTGCGTATATGGTTTCCGCCAGTGACTTGCTGATGCCCTGGACCTTGGCCATCTCATCAACGCTGGCTTTACGAAGTTCCTGTATGCCACCGAAGTAGCGAATAAGATCCCGGCGGCGCTTTGGCCCCACCCCTTCAATACCCTCGAGAGTTGATTGCCGGCGTTTTTTGTCCCGCCGCGCACGGTGCCCGGTGATTGCAAAGCGATGGGATTCGTCCCGAATGTGCTGAATCAGGTGTAGAGCGGGTGAGTCCGCCGGTACCCGAAACACATCCCCCGTCATGGCATCGATCAATTGCTCCATACCAGCCCGACGGGTCACGCCCTTGGCGACACCGATCAGCGGTATATCAGAAACACCTTGCTCTTCAAAGACTTCCCGGGCAATGTTCAACTGACCCTTACCACCGTCGATAAACACCAGGTCCGGACGCTTGCCCGCTCCGGAGACCATCCGCTTATAACGGCGCGTCAGTACCTGGCGCATGGCGGCATAATCATCGCCGGCGGTGACGCCTTCAATGTTATAAAGCCGGTAATCACTTTTAAGCGGACCATTTTCATCGAAAACCACGCAAGATGCGACCGTGTTTTCGCCGTGACTGTGGCTAATGTCGAAACATTCCATGCGCGACGGCGTCTCCGCCAGCTCCAGCAAGTCTCGCAACGCCAGTAATCGGCGATACACGGTTTCCTTGCTGGCCAGGTGGCTCAACAGGGTCTGACGGGCATTGGTCATCGCCAATTCCAGCCATTTACGACGCTCCCCACGAACGTTGCGACGGATTCGGGTGTCCCGGCCGGCCGACTCGCTGAGTGCCTGAACCAGCAGAGATTCACCATCGACTTCCACCGGCACCAGGATATCCTGGGGAATCTCCCTGCGAGTACTGCCGCCGAAATAGTACTGGCCCAGGAACGCGCTCAGCAGTTCACCCTCCGACTGCTCTATCGAGTAACGGGGGAAGTAGTCTTTGGTACCCAGTACCCGGCCACCGCGAACCACAATCACCACGATGCAGACAACACCCGCATCCTGGGCAATCGCAACCACGTCGGCGTCACCGCCCTCTCCGTCTACGGACTGCTGCTCCTGCACATGGCGGAGGTGGTTAATCTGGTCACGATAGGCGGCGGCTTTCTCGAACTCCAGGTTCCGCGAAGCCCTTTCCATTGCTTCCATCAGGTCGTGGATAATGGCGGGGTTTTTCCCCTCCAGAAACATCGTGGCGTGGCGGACATCCTCCCGATAGTCTTCAGGTGATATATATTCCACGCACGGCGCCGTACAACGATTGATCTGATACTGTAGACAGGGTCGCGTTCTATTCCTGAAATAGCTTTCACTACAGGACCTTATCCGGAAAACCTTTTGTAGAATATTAAGACTTTCCTTGACCGCACCCGAGCTGGGAAAAGGGCCAAACCAAGTGCCGCCCCCCTTTTTTGTACGCCCCCGCCGAAACGTCAGCGACGGGTAATCCTCGTGGGACGACAGGTAGATATACGGGTAGGATTTATCATCCCGGAGCAGGATATTGTAAGGCGGTCTCAGGGACTTGATGAGATTCTGTTCCAGCAGCAGGGCTTCGGTTTCGCTGCCGGTAATAGTGACCTCTATGGACGCGATCCTGGCCACCAGTGCTTCAGTCTTTGGTGCCAAACCAGACTTGCGGAAGTAGCTGCCAACACGCTTTCTCAGATTGCGTGCCTTACCTACATACAGCACCGACCCCTCTTCGTCGTACATTCGGTAGACGCCGGGTCGTTCGGTGAGCTGCTTCAGAAAGCTTTTTGAGTCGAATTCAGACCTTGTCGGCATCGAGCAATCCGAGCCGTACCGCCATCAAAGCGAGCTCAACGTCACTGGAGATTTCCAGCTTCTCGAATATCCGGTAACGGTACCTGTTGACGGTTTTTGGACTGAGGCAGAGCTTGTCGGAGATGTCATGAACTTTCTGGCAATCCACCACCATCATGGCAATCTGCATTTCCCGCTCTGAAAGGCGATCAAACAGGGAGAGATCACCGTCTTCACCGTTAACATCGCCCCCCATCTGCTTTAGCGCCATTTTCTGGGCAATCTCGGGACTGATATAGCGCTGACCGGAATGGGCCATACGAATGGCTCGGACCATTTCCTTGATATCAGCGCCTTTGGTGATGTAGGCCGATGCACCACTCTGCATCACACGAGTGGGATAGGGATCGTCGGCGCAGGCAGTTACTACGATGACCCGAATGCTGTCGTCAATCCGCAAGATCCGGCGTGTCGCTTCCAGACCGCCAATACCCGGCATGCGGATATCCATCAGGACAATGTCTGGTGCTTGCTTGCGTACAAACTCGATGGCGCCCTCACCGGCCGAGGCCTGGCCGATGACGTCTATGTCCGGGTTGTCTGCCAACATCCGGGTAATCCCGGAACGCACCAGCTCATGGTCATCAACAACCAATACCCTGATCAAAACTCACCTCGCACACGGCTTCTGGTAAAAACAGCGGGATTGTACCGTTTAAAAGGACCCCGGGGTAGGTGTTCCCGCGGAATCATCCTACATAAACAAGCACTCAAGACGGCACTCCCAGGCCGGCAGTGTTTTCCACTGGGTCAAACCACACCACCAGATCACCCCGTTTCACGGCCGATTTCACCCGCCCCCGTTCATCCATCGGGTTTTCGGTGTCATTCAGACCGTGATAACGAGTGCAATATTCATCCACAAGTCCGTCTATCTGATCATCGGAGAGCAACTCCGTATCAACCACGAACTTTTCCTGCCTGGGGTCGGCCTGGGGGTGCTGACTGGCATCGTCGATCATGATTCCTCCGTTTATGGGGCTTATCATAAGGCTTGGGGAGGTATCAGTGAAGGCTAGCCCGCTTGGCTCTCCAGGTTAGCCACCAGGCGAGAGTCTTTAAGCGCAGCCGTGCGATGTTTCACAACCCCTTTGTACTCAGGGCTTTCTATCATCGTCAAAAAAGCATCAATCGAGGGATACCGAACCAGCAATACCTGGTCCCAGGATTCATCCGGAGGCGCAATCAGCGACCCGACACTACGACCGGACCAGATCACCTCGGCGCCAACCGCACGAACGCAATCCGCAGCCTCCTGCATATATAACGAATACGCCTCCCTTCCTGAACGATCTGTGGAATCGTCCTCGTAGTCGGCACGCTCTCGAAAACGCAACAGGTTAAGCATGACGACCGGTTGATCCTTTGGGGTGTTCGCCAGCACTTTCTGAAGTTGTTCCGGAGTCGGGTTAACGGTTTCCATGAGTATCCTTGTTTCGTCAGGCTCTGAACGTTCGTTATATTTTGGCAATTACCGGCTAACTATAGCCCAGCATGCCCCCTCACGACCAAACCCTTTCAATTACATTTCTTTCAGCCTGAACGTCCAGAATCGCCGCAGCATGGGATCCTGTACGGATAATCTGTATGCTTTCTACCATTTTCTCGCCTGAGAACAGAAACATGACGCTCCTGGACATCTTCCGCCAAACTCTGGAAACCACCCTGCCCGTGTTCGCCATGGTGTTTATCGGGCTGGGGCTGAGACGGGTTGGGTGGATCAATGACGAATTCGTCAATACGGCCTCGGCCCTGGTCTTCAAGGCCACCTTGCCGACCCTGGTGTTTCTCAGCATCATTCGGGCGGATCTGGAAACTGCCCTGAATGTTCACCTGTTAGCGTTCTTTCTGGCAGCGACCCTGGCAAGCTTTGCTCTGGTGTGGGGTTGGGCGGTATGGCGGGTGCCACGCGAGGACCGCGGCGTGTACGCCCAAGGGGCGTTCAGGGGCAACTGCGGCATTGTGGGGCTTGCCCTGGCTGCCAGCCTGTATGGCGACTACGGGCTGTCCGCCGGCGGCATTTTGCTGGGACTGGTGATCATTTCCTATAACGCGCTTTCGGTAATGGTCCTGCTGGCGTACCAACCCGGGAAGTCAGCCAGCTGGCACCGCATCCTCAAAGACATTGCCCGCAACCCGCTTATTATTTCCGTTGTCCTTGCCATCCCCTTTGCCTGGTGGCAGGTTTCCTTCCCGACCTGGGTCATGACCAGCGGCGACTACTTTGCTTCCTTGACACTCCCACTGGCCCTTTTATGCATAGGGGCGACCGTCTCCCTCAGCGCTATACGCAGCGACAGCCGTTCCGCCTTTAGTTCCAGCCTAATGAAGATGGTTACCCTTCCGGTCCTCTGTACCGGTGCCGCATGGCTGTCGGGCTTTCGGGGTGCCGAACTCGGTTTGATGTTCCTGTTCTTCGCCAGCCCCACGGCAGCGGCCAGTTTTGTTATGGTTAAGGCACTCGGGGGGAATGATCGACTGGCCGCCAACATCATTGCACTAACTACGTTGATGGCCAGTGTCACAGTGACCTTCGGTGTGTTTCTGTTAAGGAGCCAGGGCCTGATCTAGTGGACAAACAATACAAAGCAGAGGCGACTTATGCATCAGGAAAAGCCCTACTCCCAGGCGTGCGAGAACAACAAACCGTTCATCCTTGAGAGGCTGTCCGCGGTCTTTGAAAATCCGGGCACAATTCTCGAAGTGGGCACGGGGACCGGACAACATGCGGTTCATTTTGCCCGGCATCTACCGCATCTGACCTGGCAACCCAGTGACCATCCGGACAATTACCGGCTTTGCCTACCCTGGCTTGAGGACGAGGGGCTGACCAACATCCTGGCACCCGCTCCGTTGGACGTTGGTGACGCTGAATGGCCAATTCCGGATATACAAGGCGCCTTTTCCGCCAACACCGCACATATCATGGCCTGGGACGAAGTGGAGGCCATGTTTGCCGGACTGGCCGCGAGACTGGGGACGGGTGAAGCATTCTGCCTTTACGGCCCTTTCAACTACAACGGCACCTGGACCAGCGAGAGCAACCGCCAGTTCGATCAATACCTTAGGACCCGCAATCCCCACATGGGGATTCGCCATATCGAGGACATGGAAGAAATGGCGGCCCTTAGCGGGCTGGCTCTCGAAAACGATTCGGATATGCCGGCCAATAATCGGTTCCTGGTCTGGCGCAAGCGCTGATCAACGGATGCTTGCCAGAACCTCAAATCCCTGTCGGCAGCCGCTCAGGTAACTTCTGCCAAACAGATTGTAGTGGTTCAGGTAATGATAGAGGTTGTAAATATCCCGTTTTAACGGGTAGTCCCTGCTGCGGGGCCAGACGGAATCGTACGCTTTATAGAATGCAGCGCCGAAGCCGCCAAACATTTCCGTCATTGCCACGTCCGCCTTGCGGTCACCAAAATATACCGCCGGGTCGATCAACCAGGGAGCCTGCGCGTCAAACAGGGCATTGCCGCTCCACAAATCGCCATGCAGCAAGCTGGGCTGCTCACAACGTGCATCCAGCCAAGCTTCCAGGGCAACCGCACTGCTATTCAGAATAGCCTGGAACTCCTGGCGCAATTCATCATTCCGAATCAGCCGCACCTGGCAGCCAAGCCGGTGTTCCAGGAAAAAATTCCCCCATCGTTCAAACCGACCATTAATCTGGGGGGACAGGCCAATGTAGTTATTGGAATCCAGGCCATAGAATGGCTGCGGCACCTGATGCAATCTGGCAAGCCCTTCCCCCAGCATGGCCAGCGTCGCATCCGATGAAGGTTCTGCCTCGATAGCCTCCATTTCCAACACCGCATCGTCGACGTGGAAAACGTCTGGCACACGAATCCCTGGCAACGGGTCCATAGCTTTCAGCCCGGAACGCAGTAACTCCAGCCCTTCCGCCTCACGGATCAGGGCATCCGGATAGCCGGAGTGATTGTGTTTTCGGTAAGTCGCCATTTCCCCATTCCCGCTCTTGAGCTTTACCAGCATGGGCTTGTACATTGATTAAGAGCGTACCACGCTACAAAGCACAGGAAAGACCATCATGTACAAACGTTGGATAATGCTGGTTTCAGGTAAGGTACAGGGGGTGTACTACCGCGCCTCGGCCGAGGATCTGGCCAAGCGATTGAGCCTTACAGGCTACGCAAAAAACCTTCCTGACGGCCGGGTAGAAATTGTGGCGGAGGGCTTTCAGGAGGATCTTCAGGCGCTGAAGGATTGGTGCGAGGAAGGGCCTCCGGCAGCCAGGGTCACAAGAGTGGATGTCGCAGAGGCACCGGCATCCGAGGAATTTCGGGAATTCAGGATAGAAAATTGAGGTACTGAAATAAAAAACCCCAGCGTTGCTGGGGTTTTGTATTGGCGGAGAGGGAGGGATTATTCGGGCCTTCGGCCCTCACCCCTTCGGGGCCGTCGTCGCTTTGCTCCGACGTTCCTTCGGCTGCATTGCAGCCTACGGTCGAACCCGCGAGGGCTCTTCTTACCCTGCCAATCAGCCAATAAAAAACCCCAGCGTTGCTGGGGTTTTGTATTGGCGGAGAGGGAGGGATTCGAACCCTCGAAACGCTATTAACGTTTACACACTTTCCAGGCGTGCGCCTTCAGCCACTCGGCCACCTCTCCAATAAACTGTTCCAAATCAGTGATGTCGTCACTCATTTGAGGGCGCAAACTCTAATGAATTTTCAGGCGTTTGGCAACTCTCTTTCGAAAAATCATGGAAAAAATTACACTGCAGGGTGACATTGATTAACGATTGAGCGCTTTCCGGGCTATCGTTACTTTAAAAGCCGTAGCGAGAAAGCCAGCAGCCCCGCACCTCAGCCTCGTATAAGGAGAACAACAATGCTGATGAAAGCCGACCAGTCAATTCTGATACTCATCGACCTGCAGGAAAAGCTGATGCCGTCGATTGACCATGGTGGAGACGTCATCAGCCAGTGTTTGACTCTTGCCACCATCGCCGGCTTGCTGGAGGTTCCTGTTATGGGGACAGAGCAGCTACCGGAAAAGCTGGGTTCTACTGTCCCGGACGTTCGCGAGCTGTGTGACCAGGTCATTGAGAAATACCATTTCGACGCCTGTCCTGACGGACTCATTGATAAACTACCCGAAGGACGCCAACAGATCATTATAGGTGGCTGTGAAACCCATGTCTGCATGATGCAGACTGCCCTGAGCCTGGTGGATGCAGGCTACAAGGTCTGGGTCGTTGCAGACGCCACAGGTTCCCGCAATGAGCTGGACCGGGATATAGCCCTGGATCGCCTGCACCAGAGCGGCGCCCGGATCGTAACGGTCGAGATGGTGGCCTTTGAATGGCTACGTCATTGCAAACACCCGCGCTTCCGTGACATCCAGAGGCTGATCAAATAGGCCGGTCAGTTGTCGATTCGGAGGTGGCCCGTGCCCTGGAGTGGAAAAGCCAGACTCCCATCAACACCGCATGCAGTATCAACAAAGGAATCGCAACCAGCAGCAACCCAGCCCATCCTACAGCCGTCAGGACCATCCCGGCAGTCAGGGCAGCAGTCGCCTGGGAGCTGAAGACCATCAGATCATTCAGGCCCTGAACACGAAAACGCTCTTCATCCCGGTAACCTCTGGGCAACAAGGTGGTGCCGCCAACAAACAGGAAGTTCCAACCAATCCCCAACATAATCAACGCGACCAGATAATGATGGAAAGTAATGCCACTGAATGCCAGAAGTATGCATGCCAGATAGGCAAGCAACCCACCGGACATCATCAGGGGAATCCCTACTCTGCTTGTCAGCCAGCCGCTCATCAATGATGGCAGATACATGGCGACGATATGGATCTGGATCACCCGCTTGGCATCATCCAGTTCATGGCCGGCCATCTCGGTCATGCTGAGCGGGGTTGCTGTCATGATAAAGCTCATCACTGCGTAACCTATGGCAGCACCACTGATTGCGGTCCATACCACCGGCGCTCGAAGGATCTCCCTCAACGGACGCCCTCCGCCGGCTGGGGTTTCCCTGGTCAGCTCGCCCTTCGCCCGGTAGCCCAGCGCCAACACGGCCATTGCCAGAAGCTGGACAACTCCCAGGCCCAGCCACCCCTCAAGAAAGGGATACGCCCCCTGCCCGGCACTCCCGATTAATGCAACTTCGGGCCCCAGCCAGGCAGCAATCAAGCCGCCCAGCAACACCCGGGCGGCAGCTGATCCGGCCAACTCTGGCTTGACGGACTCCATCGCAGCAAAACGGTACTGATGGACAACCGCCAACCCCGCACCACCGACCATGGCAGCGAGACACAGGAGTGGAAAGCTGGATAACCAGGAGGCGGCGGCACCAGCCAAGCCGGCCAGCACCCCCGTCAATGCCCCCAGAAGCATGACCGGCTTGCGGCCGATCCGCTCCATCAGCCAGGTAGCCGGCTTGATGGCGAGCACCGTACCGACCACCACGAGTCCAACCGGCAAGGTGGCCAACTCGGGGGACGGCGCCAGAATTCGGCCATGAATACTGCCAATAAAGACAACAAAGGGCGCCGTGCACATGGCCAGTGCCTGGGCGGCGACCAGTATCCAGACGTTTATGGGCATGGGCGGGCTATTTCTTCCTGTAAATAATGCCCGGGTGGCACTGCACCATTTCGTACAGGTGGGGCAATCCGTTGAGTGATTCTGACGCGCCCAGAATAAGGTAGCCGCCCGGGTTCAGGGTGGCGTGGATGCGAGTCAGGATGTCCTTTTTGAGTTCGGCGGAGAAATAGATCAATACATTGCGGCACATGACAATATCGAACTTGCCGAACATGTAGCGTTCCAACAGGTTCAGCTCCTTGAACTCAACCATGCTTTTGATCTGGGGCCGTATCTGCCAACCACCGTTCAGGGAAGGCGTAAAAAACTGTTTCTGCCGCTCCGGGGACAGGCCGCGCCCGATGGCGATCATTTCGTACTCGCCCCTGCGGGCCACTTCCAGCACGCTTTTCGAGATATCGGTCGCGGTCAACTTCACGTCCCGCAACTTACCGGGCCGTTGGCGCCGAAACTCCTCAATGATCATCGCAACCGAATAGGGTTCCTGCCCGGTGGAACAGGCGGCAGACCAGATCCTTAAAGGCTGCATCGAATTTCGTTCAGCAAACTCCGGGAGCAGTTTCTCCTGAAGAATCCGAAACGGGTGATTGTCGCGAAACCATAGCGTCTCGTTAGTCGTCATCGCATCAATGACCACCTCCTTGAGATTGCTGTGGCCGGCACGATTAAGACGACTCAGAAGCTCACCGAGAGTCGTAAGCTGGTGTTCCTCGAGAATGCGACGCAGACGGCTTTTCACCAGGTACTGCTTGTTGTCACCGAGCAGAATGCCACACGCATCCTGCAGGAACGTCTTAAAAGCCTCGTATTCCTGTGGCGTAATATCCGCTTTCATTGAATCTCTGCGTCAGGTGAATCCGGACTGATCGCCGGCACTAGGCCCGATCAATGATCTCCATAACCTTTTCAGCCAATTCGTCTGCACTGAACTTGGCCATAAACTCGTCGGCGCCCACCTTTTTCACCATTGCGGTGTTGAACACGCCGCTCAGTGAGGTGTGAAGCATGATAAACACATCCTGCAACGCCGGATCGTTCTTACATCGGGTGACCAGAGTGTAGCCATCCATTTCAGGCATTTCGACATCAGAAATAATCATAGACAGATGATCCTTGGCCTTCGAACCATCTTCGGTGATTTTTTTCAGGTAGTCTAACGCCTGTTTGCCATCGTCCCGGGTGATGACTTCCATGCCGATCGCTCTCAGGCATCGCTCCACCTGACGCCTCGCGACGCTGGAATCGTCCACCACGAGCACAGGCAGATGAGCCTGCACACGCCCTGCACCTCGGGACACCAACTCTTCGTTAACATCTTCCCTGAGCGGAGAAACTTCTGCAAGAATCTTTTCTACGTCGATGATTTCCACCAACTTATCTTCAATTCTAGTTACCGCTGTCAGGTAAACTTCGCTTCCAGCCCCCTTCGGTGGCGGCAGAATGTCTTCCCAGTTCATGTTTACGATCTGGTCCACCCCGGTCACCATGAACCCCTGGGTTTTGCGATTATACTCTGTGATGATAACAAAACTGTTAGCCAATTCTTCCTTCGGTATACCGGGAAGCCCGATGGCCATGGCCAGGTCAATGACTGGAATGGTTTCACCACGGATGTGAGCAACACCTCGGACGACGTTACGACTCCGCGGAATCGAGGACAATTTCGGGCACTGCAGGACCTCCTTGACCTTGAACACATTGATACCGTACATCTGCCTGCCCCGAAGACGGAACAACAGGAGTTCCAGGCGATTCTGCCCTACCAGCTGCGTTCGCTGATTTACACTGTCGAGTACCCCTGCCATGACTTTATCTCCCGGGACTGCCCGCCACCATGCCGGCATGAAATTTGCTGGTTAACTATTAAGAGCTATTCAAACCGGCACTTCGCCAGTATTTTGACTCATCGTTTGAGTTTAACGGCTGCCCCCCAGATTCCTGAAGTACTCAGGGGGGGGTTGCCCGACTAAAGACAGCATAGGACAAACCGCTGCGTATGCGCACCACCATTTTTGTCGTCACACTGTTAATGTCTGTCGCCGGACCTGCTCAGGCGGCAAACACCACCGCCAAGCAGATCCAACGTGCTGGGACTTCGTTTTTGAAGACTTTCGCAGAGGAACAGGCGAAAAATGGCTTTGACGTCCTATACAAAACCGGTCATTTGGACAGTCGCCTGGCTCTCGCAACCTGCGAACAGCCACTGGCCGTGAGTTTCAGTAGCGACCCCTGGCGCACCACCCAACCGACTCTCGAGGTTGCCTGTCGGGGCAAACGCCCTTGGCGGATGTTCCTGAGCACCTCCGTATCCATTCGCGGCGAAGGGCTCGTCGCTGCCCGTCCCCTGGCTCGCAACGAACGCGTCATGGCGAGCATGATTGAATCAGAATCCGTTGTATTGAACGCAACCCGCAAGGGCGTGATCACGGACATCGATCAGTTGGTGGGAATGGAGGTGCGTCGCGGCGTTAATGCCGGCACGCTGATGACTCCGGACCTGCTCTCCGCGCCGGCTGCGGTCACCAGGGGGGACCATGTTATTATTACTGCTCGCAAGGGGAACTTTGCCGTCAACTCCCGTGGTAAGGCCATGGCCGACGCAGGTGTGGGCGATCAGGTTCTCGTTGAAAATCTGTCCTCATCCCGAACGGTGAAAGCACTGGTAACCGGACCCGGACAGGTAGAGATCCCGATGTAAGTCGTCAAGACACGGCAAGCGGCGCATTTTTTCCGCAGGCGGCAGCAATTTGCCACCCCCCACTTCAAAGAATGACAAATGTGTAACTTTTTGTAGCTAGAATATCCTAAAGCTTTCGATTCAACCGCCGATAAGCAAGTATAAAATTCGCGAACACTGTCTCCGGACAGTCTTAAAGGTAAGCAGGTACCGATATGTCAGTTGACTTTAATGGAATTGGCCCCGGCCAGGTCAACACCCAGAGGACCACGGCCGACAAGTCTGGCTCTACGCAGAATACCCAGACCCAGACGCCAGACCAGGCGAAAAGCCAGGCTCAAAGTGCTCGGGGAGAAAATGTTAACCTCAGCAGCCAGGCCAAGGACCTGAAACAGCTGGAACAGAAGCTGGGTGATTATCCGGAAATGGATGATGACCGCATAGAACAGATCCGTGCGGCCCTGGCCGATGGCTCATACAAAGTGGACGCAGAGAAACTGGCCCAGAAAATGCTTGATATGGATGAAAGCATTTTCGGGTGAGTAGATCATGGCCGCAATCGATGAACTGAAAGACCTTCTTTCCCAGGATATCCGCCAGTTGGAGTCACTAGCGAATATCCTGGAGCAGGAAAAATCCTGCCTCTCCTCTTCGGATGTGCAGGCATTGCAATCAATAACGACCGAGAAGAATACGATTCTCGATCAAATTCGTGCACGCGCCAAAGAAAAAATCCACGTACTGGTTGCCATGGGTTACCGCCCCGAGGGTGGTGCGCCTTCCCGCTTCATTCGAAGTGCCGGGTTATCCGACCTGGCGGAGTTGTGGTCGCAAGCCAATGAACGACTGGCGTTCTGCCAGGAGATTAACCGCAACAACGGTCGCGTCATCAGTCATATGCAGAAACGCCTGTCACGCCTCACTGACATCTTCCGAGGTGCTAGCGGCCAGCAGAAACTTTATGGAGCCCATGGCGAACAGACCGGCAACTCCCAAAGAACCATCCTGGCCAGCGCCTGATTCGCTAACAGGCGCCCCCAGGCACGCAGGTTCGCTTTTTTACCGTGTATAGATCGTCATCCGTGAATCCGGGTCAAAGCGGATATCGCTGATACTGACGTTGCCCAGGGGAGGTGTGCGGCCGCCACTGACTCGGATATTGTCCATGCGAATCTCTTCGATTCGTTCGGGGAATGCCAGCGTAAGCCTACCGTTATGATCAAGGCTGTGATGGGGGCCGTCATCACGATAATGCACGCCGGTTATTGTCAGATCGGCATCCAGGAAGTTCAGTAGCGGTACAAAGATATGGGCCGTCAGCTTTATTCCTTCCAGCACATCTGGCTCTTGTCCGACATCTCCTTCCTTCGGAACCATCGCAGCAACCGCAGCAATACGGGCCAAGAGAGTCTGATCACCCTGCCCCGAAACCCTGGCCATGTCCTCATCACTCAAGGGTGAAATACCCTTGTCCTGCTCCATGATCTCCCCTGACTTCGGATGGTTTTCCTGGGAAGCGATAGTCGACGGACCTGCTGCAAAACTTACCAGGGGCTGCAGCGGCAACGTGACCATGGTGAATACCGCTGCCGCATTGCGATAGCGTGACTGTTGCTTCAGAACCCTGAAAAGCTCGCGCTCGGTGATCCATCCGGCCCGAATCAGCACCTCCCCGAGACGCTGCCCGGTTTCCCGCTGCGAGCGCAACCCCTCTTCCAGTTGCCGGGAAGACAAATATCCCCGATTAACGAGCAGTCGACCTAGCCTTGATTTTTCTTCGAATCCCTGACGGATATCCACTGGCGACCTCCAATCCATGAATGCTGCAGCCGTAGAACCCAGCCCGCCGCACCTTTGTTAAACAATCTTATGACAGGTTAGACGATCACTGTTCAATCTGCATGGCGAATAACCGTTACTTACGGAATTTCTGTTAATATCTCGAAAAACCCGTATCTTCCGCTGCGCCATTGCCAGCGTCATCGAAGGAGCTAACAAGGTGACCTCATCACGTACTGTCCACCATCTTTTGCTGGTTTTGTTTGCCGCTCTACTGATCAGCTCTCCAGTCATGGCCGGGAGCGACACTTCAGAGCAACCACTGCCCCAGGTGCGCATGGAAACCAGCGAAGGTGTCATTGAGATACGGCTGCGACCGGACGTTGCCCCGGAAACAGTGCAGAATTTTCTCGCCTATGTAGAAAGTGGTTTCTATCAGGGCACAGTCTTCCATCGGGTGATTCCCGGATTCATGATTCAGGGCGGTGGCTTTGACCGTAACCTGAGCCGAAAGGACACCAACAGCCCGATTCAGAACGAGGCCAGCCCCACACTGAAGAACCTGCGGGGCACGATTGCCATGGCGCGGACCGGTCAGCCCCACTCGGCCACTTCCCAGTTTTTTATCAATGTGGTCGATAACCCCTACCTGAACGCATCCGATAGTCCCAAAAAATGGGGCTATGCGGTGTTTGGCAAAGTGACTGAAGGCATGGGTGTGGTGGATGCCATTGCCCGCAAGAAGACCGGCTATTCCAGCGGCATGGGCGATGTTCCAATCGACCCAATTACCATTCAGAACATCACGGTCATCAATAGCGGCGACGCATCCGGGAAGTAATGGCAGAAATGACTGCGCCGGCCGTAGAGCCGGCTGATATTCTCTGGCAAAACGGAGTGCCGGAATCAAGACTGTTCGGTGATGTCTACTTCAACCGTGACAACGGTCTGGAAGAAACCAGGCATGTGTTTATCAGGCCCAATGGGTTACCCGAGCGCTTTGCGAGGCTGCCGGACAATGCGGCATTCGTGATTGCGGAGTCCGGCTTTGGCACCGGCTTGAATTTCCTTGCTGCCTGGCAGTCCTGGCGGAACAGTTCCGCCTGCCAGCGCACCACCCTGCATTTTGTCTCCGCCGAACGTTACCCCCTGAGCAAAAATGACCTGGCCCGTGCACTGACACTCTGGCCGGAGCTGCAAGCACTCGGTGATGAACTGATCCAACACTACCCGCCGCTGGTAACAGGCGTTCACCGTGTGCTGCTCGACGGTGGGAGGGTCCGGCTGACCCTGTATTTTGGTGATGTACTTGACGCGTGGCGGGAGCTGGAATTCACTGCCGATGCCTGGTTCCTGGATGGCTTCGCCCCTTCCCTAAACCCTGGCATGTGGCTGGATGATGCCATTCACCAGATCCGGCACCACAGTAAACCCGGAACCACCCTTTCGACCTTTACCGCCGTCGGACGCATTCGTCGAGCCCTGGCGGACACGGGCTTTACGATGACCAAGGTGGCAGGGTTCGGGCGTAAGCGGGACATGATCACAGGGGTTATTCCGGAATCCGCCTCTGGAACCCCCAAAGCAGGTGCCGAAAACCCCGCCTCAGTTGCCATTATCGGCGCAGGCATCGCCGGTAGCTTGCTGGCTCGCAACCTTGCCGAGCGGGGTGTAGCCGTGACACTGGTAGACGGGGCCAACGACGCTGGTACCGCGGCCTCCGGCAACCTACAGGGCGCGCTTTACGTGAAACTCGGGGTAGAGTTCAATGCCCAGACCCAACTGGCGCTGGCTTCACTCCTGTTCAGCCAACGCTTCTACGCTCCCTACCGGGATAGTGGCTGGCACCCCACCGGTCTGCTGCAAATGGCCTGGAGCCCTCATGAACAACAACGCCAGGAGCGCTTCCTTGGCCGTAACCAGTACCCTCCGGAGATTCTTGCGCCCGTAGATACGGACGAAGCCCGCAAACTGACCCGTACGCCTGTTGAAACCGGGGGCCTCTGGTACCCCCATAGCGGTTGGCTTGAGCCAGCTGCACTTTGCAAGACCCTGGCAAACCATCCCAATATCCGGCGCCGCTTTGGCATGGAGGTTCAGGAACTGACTACCCGGGACGGTCAGTGGGTCGTCAAAGGCGCCGGGGCTGACATCCAGGTCGATAGGGTTGTTCTCTGCGCGGGGCACAGGACGCCGGGGCTTGTTCCCCTTGGAGGCATGGACGGTGCTTTTCGTTTCAAGGCAATAAGAGGCCAGGTCAGCCATCTGCCGGAAGAGCGTATCCATGCTCCGAGCGCGGTGATTTGTGGCCCCCGCTACCTTAACCCAGCCAACAATGGGCTCTGCGTGACGGGCGCTACGTTTGATCTCCATGATCTGTCACCCAGGGAAACTCTTACCAGCCATCGGGAAAATCTGACCGAACTGACCACCATGCTTCCCGGACTCTGGAGAAATGAGCCACCAACCGAGTCAGAAACAGAAATGCTCAAGGGGCGTGTCGGATTTCGCTGCACGACCCATGATTACCAACCCGTGGCCGGGAGTCTGAACAACCTCGAGAGGAATAATCTCGACGGAATCTTTATGTTCACTGGTCTGGGCAGCAAAGGACTGACTTACGCCCCGTTGCTGGCCGAATTTCTTGCGGATAAGCTTACCGGACAGCCCATGTGCCTGCCTCGTTCGCTGGCAAAGCGGGTAAACCCGCACCGATGCTATAAAAGGGCAGATGCTAAAACTCCATGACTAGCTTAAGGTTTCTGAACACGGGCCGATAACAGATTAAAGGGCGTTATACCCCGGAGATATTCATGGCCATATTTGTCAGTGAACCCGGCAGACCTGTCGGAACCCGGTTACCGGAAATATTCCGGGGGCGGCGCGTGGGTGACGTCACCGAAATGACCGAATCACACGCGATCAACACCGGCCACAGCGAAGTCACAGACGCGGAGTTCCAGCAGGCCAGTTACGCATCCGGTCTTCACCGGGCCATGGAAGAATACGGTTCCGCCGAATACGACGAACCCAGGGAGGAGCGCAGCTATCTCCCGGTCGCGACTATCTGCACTCCGGCACTCTATTCACTGCCGGCAACCGCCACCCTCTCCGAAGCCCTGACAATGATGGATGATCATGGGGTTCATCATCTGGTCGTCACGTCCCAGGGTAACGTTGCCGGGCTCATCGATCTGCGCTGGCTGCTGGCCTGGTTGCATGAAAACAATGCCAATGCCATGAGTCACAGCATGCTTCACATCGAGCTGCCGGCCTTCCTGACGGCTTCACCGGAAACCGACGCCCATCAACTGGCCCGACTGATGTTGGCGCATCAGTTGAACGCAGCACTGGTGGTCGACAAATACGGAGCCCCCGCCGGTATTGTAACCAGTACCGACTATCTCAAGCTGTACGCCAACGCCGGTCGCCAGCAGGGCACGGTTTAATTCAGTCGAACACCTTCACCCGAGAACAGGATGGCTTTCCATTCATTCTCAGCCCCCACTGTCTCCCGCACCAAGGTGACGATCTCGTCATCACGGTAGTTGGCCAGACCGGCGATGTTCGCGCCATCGAGGCCCGGCTGAACCCGCCAGATATCCCACGAGTCCGACTCTTCATCCCCGGCGTTATTGGAACCTACGGTGGATATCCGCGCGATAATGGGCTGCTGTATGCCGCTGTTCACCGCATCGTCGGCAAAGGCCCCGGTAGTGGCGCCCGCTGCAATCAGATCATCATCAAACGCCAGCAATGCGGCAAAGGTCTCTTTACCAGCCCGGGAGTCATCGGCGTAGGAAAACGCAAAATTCAGGTCACCGGAGGAAGAATACCCCAGCACGAAGCCGTTGGTGCCAGCCACCGGCTCACTGTTAAGGAGTTTCGTGTCAGCGCTGTCATCAATGGCGTACGAGCGATCACTGTTCCCCAGCAGCCAGAGGTTTTGGACGTCACTAAGGCCATCCACGACCGCCTCTCTGCCATCGGTTCCACGTTGATACACAGTGATGGTGCTGTCAGCGCCGGTGGCATTATAGAAAAACGCGTCTGTAGAACCGGCACTGCTCTGGACGGCCCCCTCCGTGGCACCAAACAGATAGGGGCTCGCGCTCACAACACTGCCGGACACCACCGCCTCATCCTGGCTGGAACCGACCTGCCGCGTCCAGGCGAGTCTTGGGACCTGGTTATCACCGTCGGTTTCGGTATCGATCCGTTGCAGGAAGCTGTCTATCCCACCGGCGCGCGTCTCACCCGGCCATCGCCCTCTGGTTTCTCCGGCAATCACCACAAAACCGTTATCCTTGTTGATGCCAAGCCATCGGGGCACGTCATCTGCTGGTGTACCCGAGCGCAAGGTCCACACTTCCGAGTACCCATTGCCTTCTGTTGCGGCCGAGTCGAACCAGTAAAGACTGGTGACCACATCCAATCCACCATGGGGGGTGTGACCGGGCATGTCGACGTCAGTGGCGAAGGCGACTGCAAACTCAAAACGATCGACCCGAGTGCTGCCGCGGGTCACCTGACGCCGGGCAAAGTGAATGACAGGTTGAGGCTTGTCCAGCGCGGTCGTACCATCAGTTACCGCCACTTCCTGCAACAACACCCCCTTTTGATCGAAAATGCGCACCAACACCTGATCGTTGTTGACGTCATCGTACCCAACGACATACAGCCGACCTTGATGGCCCACGGCTATATCGGTCGGGACGAATTCATCCTCACCGTTGAAAATCAGCGGCGCAACCAGTTCATTGATGTTGATCCGAAGCTCGCCGTCGTCTGCGAACCCGGCAAATCCAGCGCGCCCGGCCTGGTAACCCTGATTAACACCAAGCAGCAGGAAGCGGTCATCCATGCCGGCATTGCTGTAACCTTCATCGGGAACCTTCACCTGGAAGCGTACCCGCTCTACACCTTTCGGGAACTGGAGAATGTCATTATCCACCCATTCATCGTTTTCATTCAGGGTCTGGATAGCGTATTCCCCGGCCTTGGCAAGGGAGTCCTCGGTCTCCCCGAGCCTGGTCTGAACCGTTCCGTCCCGATCGCCAGAGAGAATGGCCATGTACTGACGTTCGGTTCCCACACTGAGGGCATCTCGCTGGCGACCGCCAACAGTCTCCAGGCGCACCAGCGGTTCGTTGTCGTCAATAATCAGTGAAGCTTTCATTTCGCTGTCCGACGGCCCCAGAGCCGCAAGGCCGCTACGCACTTCAGTCAGTGTCAATCGCAATGATTCAGAAGGTTCCGGCACGGTGTCATCCACCACTTCCAGGCGGATATAACACTCGGTGATGCCGGGCTCCAGTGTAATGACGCCCTGTGAGTAAAAGCCATTCTCATCCTGCTGGTAATTCAGGTAGTCGGGTACCGGTAGCGCGCCTCTACTGCCGCTACCAAGGGCTACGATATCCCTGCCAATCACCGCCTCATCTCGATTGGCATCGCCCTCTTCGCAGCGCTGATGCTCGGGGTCAAACCCCTGGTCACAAACATCGGGATCAAAATCCGAGGAAAGCTCGAAGGCCACGGCAACGCGGGTGACTGATGGCTGATCCAGCAAGACTCTGACCAAAACTGGCTGGGTGTCCGTGGTAAGGTCCTCGGTCCCGGTTACGGTGCCATCACTATCGTAAAGATTCGCCGTGTAGCTGTGTGAGCCGATGCCACCCATCTCTGGCGCCTCGCACCGGTTCTCCCCGGCCTCCGGGCTATCTGATGTTTGACCCTCAACGAATGTGTCGGCATCCAGGGATAGCGGGTTCCGCTTCACCTCAATATCGAACGGCTGAATCCCCGCCCGTTCGCCGTCGGTGGTAATCAGATTGATGTCTTCGATCTTGCCCAAATCCGTGTCGCCACGGTGACCACCACTCAGCCCCGGCACACCGCGCATAATAACGCCCGGGCGAGCCTTGTTACTGGTCTCCTCCAGCGCCAGCCAGGACGGCGCATTGGTCAGGGAAAAGTCCAGTATCCGCTCACCACCGTAGGCGCCGAAGTTATAGTAATACTCCACCCCAAGGTAGGCCTCCGCGGGCGGAACACCCAGCACCGTAGGGTCATCGGAACTCTTTTCGGTTTTGCATCCGGTACTGATCAATGCCAGGACCAGCAAAAGACCATAGCATCTTGTCAGGGAAGCAATGCGTGGTAGCGATTCGGCGCGCATGGAAAAGTCCGTTTCAAAGCGTTGTTATTATGAGTGCTTAAGCAGGACGCCAGGTCCGCTTTACACACCGTTACAGAACAACGCCATGGTAATCAATTTGTACACGGGGGGATCTGCGCGAGTTCTCAGATTCACAGGCCGGGAGCCCTGTTGTGGCTACCGGCCTGATTGGCTATGCGCCGTGGGATTCCAGGAGGGTGCGGAACCCCGCTTCATCCAGTACCTTAACCCCAAGGGATTCGGCTTTGGCCAGCTTGGAGCCGGCCGCCTCTCCGGCGACGACACACGATGTTTTTTTAGAAACGCTGCCGGCAACCTTGGCACCCAGTTTTTCCAGTCGCTCTTTCGCTTCATCCCGGGTCATTTCCGTCAGCGTTCCTGTTAATACCCAGGTTTCTCCATGCAATGGCTTTGGCTCTGCGGTGATCTCTTCTGTCTGCCACTGAACGCCCGCGTTCTTCAGCGAAGCAATCGTTTCCTGGTTGTGGGGCTGGTCGAAGAAGCTTCGAATGTGGCCGGCGACGATGGGTCCAACATCGGGCACTTGCTGGAGTTTCTCTTCATCGGCTTCACCAATCGCCTCCAGAGTACCAAAGTGGCTGGCGAGGGACTTTGCCGTTGCCTCCCCGACTTCGCGTATCCCCAGCGCGTAGACAAAGCGCCAAAGCACCGGATGTCGAGACTTATCAATAGCCGCCAGCAGGTTAGTGGCGGATTTGTCCCCCATGCGCTCCAGCCCCGTGAGGTCTTCTTTGGTCAGTCTGTACAGATCCGCCACGGTCTTTACCATCTCCCGGTCCACCAGGATATCGATCCATTTATCTCCCAAACCTTCAATATCCAGGGCCTTGCGGGACGCATAATGACGGATCGCTTCCTTGCGCTGGGCGGGGCAATACAAGCCACCGGAGCACCGGGCCACCACTTCGCCTTCAATCTGGATCACGTCGGAATCGCAAACCGGGCAGGTTTTCGGGAGCTCCACCTCGTGGGCGTTATCCGGCCGCTTATCCAGCACCACCTTGACGACCTGGGGAATGACGTCACCGGCGCGCCTTATAAACACCGTATCGCCGATACGGGCGTCCAGGCGACGAATCTCATCCATATTGTGCAGGGTGGCATTACTGACCGTCACGCCCCCGACAAACACCGGCTTGAGGCGTGCCACAGGGGTTACTGCGCCGGTTCGTCCAACCTGAAATTCCACGTCCTCTATAACGGTAAGCTCTTCCTGGGCCGGAAACTTCTGGGCGATCGCCCAGCGCGGGGCGCGGGAGACAAACCCCAAGGCCTGCTGCAGGGCCAGGCTGTTGACCTTGAAGACGATTCCGTCGATTTCGTAAGGGAGCTCGCCCCGCTTGTCCATCAACGCCTGGTAGGCGGCCAGGCATTTGTCCGCTCCGCGGGCCTTGCTCATTTCCGGATTGATACGGAAGCCCCACCGCCCAACCTGTTGCAGGCAGTCCCAATGGGTGTCGGGCAATAATGAGTCATCGGTCACAGCAACGCTGTATGCGCACATTTCCAGAGGCCGACGGGCAGTCACCGACGGCTTTTTTTGCCTGAGACTACCAGCAGCAGCGTTACGCGGGTTAACGAAGGTTTTATCACCCTGGTTGGCCAACGTCTGGTTCAGCTTCTCGAACCCGGCTTTGGGCATATACACCTCGCCCCTGACTTCCACAGTGCCAGGAATCTCGCTTCCCCGAAGTTTCAGGGGAACCGACGGGATGGTACGGATGTTGGCGGTAATGTCCTCGCCCGCGTAGCCATCGCCCCGTGTGGCAGCACGGATGAGGACGCCGTGCTCGTAATGCAGGCTGACGGCGAGGCCATCCAGCTTGGGTTCACAAACGTATTCAATGTCATCCCCGGTTTTCAGGCGGTCCTTCACCCGACGGTCAAAATCCCGCAGTTCATCGTCGCTGAACGCATTGTCCAGTGACAACATGGGTATCCGATGCACCACCTCCTCAAAACTGGTCTCGGCATTGGCACCGACTCGACGTGTGGGCGAGTCATCGGTGATCAGTTCGGGATGACTGGCCTCCAGTTCCTGGAGTTCCCGGAACAGCCGATCGTATTCGGCATCCGGCACCTGGGGATCGTCCAGCACATAATAGCGATAATTGTGCTCGTCTATTATGTCCCGCAGTTCCTGTACCCGGTTTACCGTTTCGGGAGATGCTGTGCTCATACCTGTAATCCCTTGGACCTACAAAAAAATACCCGGATTCCACCGGGCATTTTACTCGCAACAATAGCAGTGTGCGTCAGTGCCGGGGCGACCGCTGCTTGCGTTCAAACTCACGGATGCGCTGACGGCAATGCTCGATGGTTTGCGGGGTCATCACACTGCGCCGCTCGTCTTTCAGCTCTCCGCCCATGTTACGTACGACGCACTGAGCGGTTTCAAGCATGAACTCGAAAGCCTGAAGCGCGTTGGATGGCCCCGGCATGCTCATGAAAAAGCTGATGCCCGGTGTCGACAGGGTCGGCATGTCCTGCGGACGGAAGGTTCCAGGTTCTACGGCACTGGCGACGCTGAACTGTACCGGACTGGTGGTATCTGATTCCTCGTGACGATGGTAGATATCCATGTCACCGTATTCCAGGCCACAGGCCTCAAACAGCTCCTTCAGGACACTGCCTTTGAAATCCTCTCCATTACGCGCCAACACGTTGATGACAACGACCTCTCTCGCCTCCGGGCGATTGGCTCCGGCCAGGGGTTGACCGGAACGCTTCGGGGATTGATCACGCCGTGCAGTGTCCTCCTGGACTTCGCTGGTCACCGTTGGAGGTGGTGTCGGAACAGGTGGATCCACGTTTTCCGCCGGCTGTGGTTCGCTAACGAGCCCTTCATCAGGCTCGGGCTCATCGTCATGTGCGCCCCAGCCCGTATCAGGCGCTTCATAATCGTCCCAGGCATCAGTCTGGAAGGTTGTGTCGTTTTCTCCGGATTCCGGTTGTGACGGCTCTTCTTCAGCCACAGTCGATTTTGCTTCGTCACTGATAATCGGACGCGTTGGCTTCTGAACCGGATTGCCAAAGCGGCTGGAACGCTCCCGCTTCAGATAACCACGCTCTTCAAGCGTGTCCCGGGAAATTGTCCGGGCTCCACCGTTCGGTAGCTCCGGGTTGTATTCCTCGTCCAGGGGCGATTCATCCAGGTCATTGGCTCCCATGCCTGACGAAATCGCGATGGATTCCTTGCGTGCCCGGCGCATTCGACGAAAACCGTCGATGACAATGCCGATGATAACCAGGGTACCTATGGCAATTAACCATTCCCTTAGTGACATAATGATGCTGTCCTGTTTGCAGATCGGATATCGTTGCTACTCTAAGAAAAGCCTGTAATGAATACAACGCACAGGCGGGCCATATGGCCTTTTTGTCATTTTTGGCGGCATTCTGAGCACCCTGACAACGGGTGACTTACGCCTCCGCCAGGGCGGCCGCTTCGTCCACATCCACAGACACCAGCCGCGAACAACCGGGTTCGTGCATGGTGACCCCCATCAACTGATCCCCCATTTCCATGGCAATCTTGTTATGGGTAATGTAGATGAACTGAACCTGCTTTGACATTTCCTTGACCATATTGGCATAACGGCCCACGTTGGCGTCGTCCAGTGGTGCATCCACCTCATCCAGCATGCAGAACGGCGCCGGATTGAGCTGGAATATGGAGAACACCAGCGCAATGGCTGTCAGCGCCTTTTCACCACCCGAAAGCAAGTGAATGGTACTGTTCTTCTTGCCCGGCGGCCGTGCCATGATGGCAACGCCGGTTTCCAGCAAGTCTTCGCCAGTGAGCTCCAGAGACGCATTACCACCCCCGAAAACCTTCGGGAACAGCGCCTGCAAGCCACCATTCACCTGATCAAAGGTTTCCTTGAACCGCTGCCGCGTCTCCCGGTCAATCCGGCGAATCGCATTATCCAGGGTCTCCAGGGCTTCCATCAGGTCTTCGTGTTGAGTGTCCAGATAGGTCTTCCGTTCACTCTGGACCTGGTATTCCTCAATGGCCGCCAGGTTGATGGCACCCAGTCGCTGGATCCGGTTACCAATCCTCTCCAGCTCATCAGTCCATGCCTGCTCGGTGGCGTCCTCAGGCAACTCATCCAGCACCTCCTGCAACTTCACATCCAGCTCCTTGAGCTGTTCGATGTGGTTACCAGAGCGGATTTCCAGCGCCTGGGATTCCATCTTCAGTTTTTCGAGCCGGGCGCGGATGTCCTGAACTTCATGTTCCGTGCGGCTGCGGCCCTGTTCCTTTTCCCGAACCTCACGATCGATTTCTTCCAGCGCATCCCTGGCGACACCCAGCTTCTCTTCTTCCGCCAGCCGCCGGTCCAGCAATCCTTCCAGTTGCATCTGCAGATCTTCAACCGGTTCTTCGGCGCTCTCCCGGGATTCACGGAGAATCTCCAGCCGCTCTTCCAACCGCTCCTTCTGCATTTGCATGCGGTCGATGGTCTGGCGCAAGCCATCTCTCTGGCTATTCAGGGACTGCAATTGTAATTGAAGCTGATGGGCCCGGTCCCGGTCATGGCGGGCCTCCTGGCGCAGGTGATCGAGGTTTTCGCGAAGCGAGTCCCGACGTTCCAGCAGCTGTTCTTTCTCTTCGTCATTGTCTTCAGTGGACGCCAGGGCTTCCTGCCATTCCTCCCGGACTTCCTGCAATTGTTCGAGCTGCTCTTCCAGGTTCAGAGCCACATCTTCGGCATCTTCCCGAATCCTCTGAAGACGCGCGTCGATCTGTTCCGCCCTGGCCTTCAAACCACTGATCTTCGACGACAGCCCACCAAGTTCCCGCTCCGCATCGCTGAGACGGCCCTGGGCGTCATCCCGATTGGCTTCCGCCCTTTCGGATTTCTCCTGCAGGTTTTCCAGCGCCTCGCTGGCCTCCTGCAGTAATGCCTCCGCCTCGTCCAGCTCTTCAGCCAGTTGGCTGACCTTCTTCTGGCGCTCAATCACCCCCACCTGGGCGGCATCCGAGTCCGGCATCAGAATCCAGTCCCGCGACACCCAAACCCCTTCCCGGGTAATAACGCTCTCCCCTGGCTTCAGGCTATCCTGCCTGGCAAGCGCATCATCCAGCACATCCGCCGTGTCGATGCCGGTCAAAAGCCCATGAACGGCAGCCGCTCCGGATACCCGGGCAGCAAGTCCGGAGGCCTGCTCAGCATTCGGACTGTCAGAGTTGACCAGAGCCAACCCCTTGGGGGCTCCCGACATGGCGTGATGGAGCGAGTCCATGCCCGACACACTCACCCCCTGACTGAAACGGCTGATCACCTGCTCTACGGCGAACTCCCAACCATTATCAATGGTCAGTTGCTGGGCAACCCTGGGCGCGGATTCCAGCCCGAACTCATGAAGCCACGATTGCAATGCATCATCCTGCCCCCCCATCTGCTCATCCAGCATCGCTTGCTGGGACTCCAGAGAGGCGCGAAGGCTCTGTACCTTCTGGCGATAATCGGACACCTTCTGCTCGGCGTCTTTCTGCTGCTGACGGGCGTCAAATAGCTCGTCCTGAACCGCCGAGATCCGGTCAGCCGCTTCCTCTCGCTGCAGTTCGAGGGTTTCCTGCTGCTCCAGCAATTCGTCCAATTCAGCACGATCCAGTTGCCCCTCCAGCAAGTCCTGCTCGTCCTTCAGGCGCTGTTGGCGGTTCTTGAGTTCAGTAATGGCGTTTTCGAGTGAGTGTATCCTTGATTGGGCCAGCTCCGCCTGGCGACGCGCATCCGACGAACGTGAACTGAATTGCTCCCATGTATGCTGCCATTCGCTCATGGCGTCTTCAGCGAGCTGAAGCTTGTCGCCGGACTCCTCTGCCCGGATCGCCAGCTCTTCCTGCTCCGGCTCGATCATGTCCAGCTCTTCCTGGATGCCGGACAGTTTCTCTTCATCCTGCTCCAGTTCCCGCGCAAGTTCGCGCTGGTTCGCCATGGCCTGGTCCAGCTCGGTGGCAATCTGCCGGCCACGCTCGCGCTGGTGTTCAAGACTTTGCTCGATACGGGCGATATCGGCACCCGCCTCGTAGTAGCGGGCCTGTGCCCGGTTAAAGTGCTCGGTTCGCTCCTGATGACTGTCCCGCAGGGATTCCAGCGAGGTTTCCAGATTGACACGGTCGGTCAGGTACTTTTCCAGCTCCAGCTCGGTGTCGCGGATTTTGGAGCGCCAGGTCTGCAAATCGTTATCCAGCGACTTCCAGCGCAGCACCGTCAGTTCTGCCTTTTTCTTCCGCTCTTCCTGCTTGTACGCTTTGTACTTCTCCGCTGCCGCGGCCTGGCGTTCCAGATGCTGCAACTGGCGGCCAAGCTCCTCCCGGAGGTCGGTGAGTCGCTCCAGGTTTTCCTGGGTGCGTCGAATGCGGTTTTCGGTTTCCCGGCGACGTTCCTTGTACTTGGATATGCCGGCAGCCTCTTCGATATAGACTCGCAACTCCTCCGGTTTGGCCTCAATCAACCGGGATATCATCCCCTGCTCAATAATCGCGTAACTTCTTGGCCCCAAACCGGTTCCCAGGAACAGATCGGTAATATCACGACGGCGACATTTTGAGCCATTGAGAAAGTATTCCGACTGACCTTCACGGGAGACTCGACGGCGAACGGAAATCTCATTGAATTTGACAAATTCACCGGGGGCGGAGCCGTCGCTGTTGTCAAACACCAGCTCAATCGAAGCCTGCCCGACCGGTTTGCGGGCGCTTGACCCATTAAATATAACGTCGGTCATGGATTCGCCACGCAGATATTTGGCGGAACTTTCCCCCATTACCCAGCGCACCGCGTCAATAATATTGGACTTCCCGCATCCGTTTGGACCGACCACGGCCGTCATATTGGTGGGAAAAGGCACCGTGGTCGGATCAACGAAGGATTTAAAACCGGACAGCTTGATGGACTTCAGGCGCATATCAGGCGCTTGCCTCCTCCCTGAGTATTCTTAACACCTGGTTACGCTGATGCTCGCCAAACCTGATGATCGACGCCTCAACCCTGGCGGCATCGCCGCTGGCAGCTGCATCGGCAACGTCGGTAAAGAAGCGACCGGTCTCCGTCAGCTCGTCGCGAAAATGCTCCAGAGCAACATAGTAGGTCCGACTGATAGCCGGACGGAAATTCTCCAGGGTTTCTTCCAGGAACGGATTGTCCACCAAAGTGTAGGCATAGCGCATCACACCGAATCCGGCTTCAATGACCTGTTCCGCGGCGTCGCTGCCCGAAGAGTTGAGGGCATCCGTCACAGCCTGGAGTTCCCGTGCATGACTCACGATCCCCGCCAGTTCCTGTGTGGACCAACGCTCCATGACCTTGCGGCCCAACATGCACAGCAAATCGATGTAGATATCATAAAGGCTGTTGACGAGTTCCGGCGTCAATCTCGACACCACCGCGCCCCGACGTGGGAAGATTTCAATCAGGTGGCGGCGCTGGAGAATCAACAATGCCTCACGAACGGAACCACGACTGACATTCAGTTCACCGGCCACTTTGAGTTCCTGCACTCGTTCGCCGGGCTTGAGATCACCGGTCATGATCCGCTGGCCCAGGTGCTGGGCAATTTGCTCGGAAAGACTTTCGGGAGCCTGAAACCTCATAAAATTGGTCGCTCACTTGCTGCAGACGGCACGATCATAAGCGCAAAAGTTTACCACAGGGATTGGCTGACCCCATCCCCTTGTCTGACATTTCGACCACACCCTGAAGAACGGGCAATGAATCGCCGAAATTCTGACGCCCCAGCCGTGAATGAAGAAAAAGACTTATAACCTGTCTTAATGCCACATTGTAGCTATCTGACAACATTGATTTTTAAATTTAGGGCACGGTTTGTGCTTGATGAAGATAAAATAGTTGAACAGGGTCATTCCCAGTGAAGCAGACACCGTCATTCGCAAAATCCGGCCCACAGCCGCAAAAACTTGCCGCCCTGCGACAGGCCCACCGGGATTGGAATGAATCACCAGACCCGATGACGCGCCTGACCAGGCGACTATCAACGACACTCTCCCTGGAGGCCCAGTTGGCGATTCTGGCTGAAGAGGTCAGCGAGGTTGTACCGGTGGACGCACTAAACTACCGTCATCAGATTGGCGGAACCGAATTTGTGTTCAGTTCCGGTATGGGTGGCCCACATCGCTGCGAATATCGGCTCAATCTTGAGGGCGAGTGCTATGGCACATTGTCATTAAAGCGCCGGCAGAAATTCACAGAACAGGAACTGGAAGCCATCGAACTGATGCTTGGAGCAGCGATCTGCCCCATCCGAAATGCCTGTGAGTTCCTGGCAATCGAACACGCGGCGTTAACCGATTCACTGACAGGAATCCCCAACAAACGAGCAATGGAAAGCGCTCTGCAGCAGGCCTGCCAGCTGTCGGACCGACACGGAGATCAATACACTCTGATTCTCTGCGATCTGGATCACTTTAAAGCTGTGAATGACAGCCACGGCCACGTCGTAGGCGACCACCTACTCAAATTGGCCGCACGGGCACTGGAAAAAGCGTTACGAAGTTCCGACTCAGTGTACCGCTTCGGCGGTGAGGAATTTGCAATCCTTTTGCCACATACCGGTGATATGGAAGCACGCAGTGTGGCGGATAGAATTCGCGAATACATTGGCACCATTGCGGTCAATTGCGGCGATACCAACGTCTCTGTAACAACCAGCTGCGGTGTAGCCATGCACCTGACCGGTGAAGCCCCAGACCAATGGCTTGCGCGCGCTGATGAGGCCCTTTACCGAGCAAAAGACCACGGCCGCAACTGCACCCGGGTCTTTGCCAGTATCAGCTAGCTTTTCTTGACGCTTTTCGCGGGTTTTCGCGCGGGCTTCTTGCTTTGGCTCCCTGGCTTGGTCGAGCTCACATCCCATTTGCGGCTCCCGGGTTTGCGTGCCGGTCGCCCCGGCTGCTTATTGCGCTTACGATCCAGCGCTGCCTGTTCATTAGGAGTCTTGGCAGGTATGGCAACAGAGTCCAGACCAACGGTCTTGCTAAGCATATCGACGGCTTTCTGATCCAGCTCTTCCCATTTACCGACCGTCAAGCGGCTCGGAAGAAACACCGGTCCGTAACGAACCCGCTTCAACCGGCTCACTCTTACCCCCTGAGACTCCCATAAACGGCGAACTTCACGATTCCGGCCTTCCAGCAGGGTGACATGAAACCATCGATTAATCCCGCTACCACCGGCCGGCGTGATGTCGGTGAACTTGGCCATGCCATCTTCCAGCAGCACGCCGTCCATCAGGCGTTGCAGCATTGCGTCGTCCACTTCCCCGAACACCCGGACAGCGTATTCCCGGTCAATTTCACTGGATGGGTGCATCAGCCGGTTAGCGAGCTCTCCGTCAGTGGTAAACAGAACCAGCCCGGTAGTGTTGATGTCCAGACGACCGATGGAGATCCAGCGATGATCTTTGAGTCTTGGCAAACTATCGAACACCGTTGGCCGTCCCTCAGGATCACGACGGGTGGTCACTTCCCCTTCGGGCTTGTTGTAGATCAACACGCGGCGGACGACTTCCGAACCAGAGGTCAGATCAAGACGCTTGCCATCCAGCTCTATGCGATCGCTGATGGTCACCTTCTGACCCGGTTCCGGCAGTTCTCCGTTGACCGTTAAACGGCCGGCTTCCACCCAACCTTCCACCTCGCGACGGGAACCAACGCCCGCACGGGACAGGAGTTTCTGAATTCTTTCCGGACCACCAGCGTTAGCCGTCGGTGTTTTACGGGGAGCGGAGGGTTTGCCTCCAGACTTACCGGGGCGCTCTGACGCCATGAACTTATCCTTTAAAATGGGCTGATGCGGGCTATGCCCGCGGCATCAGTGAAGTGTCTGATTTGATGGGGCATCCTGATCCGGTTCACCGGAATCGCCCGCCCCATCACTGGCTGAAGATCCGGATTCAAACTCGATCTCCGCCTGCATGTTCTTTTCAATTTCTCGGCCAATCTCTTCAAGATCCCGTACTTCCGACAAAGGCGGCAACTGATCCAGCCCCTGCAGGTTGAAGTAGTCGAGAAACTGGCGCGTCGTAGCGTACATGGCGGGCCTACCGGGTACATCCCGATGGCCAACCACCCTCACCCACTCGCGCTCCAACAAGGTTCGCACGATGTTACTGCTGACAGTAACCCCGCGAATATCCTCGATTTCACCTCGGGTAATCGGTTGGCGATAGGCAATCAACGCCAGGGTTTCCAACAGGGCCCGGGAGTAGCGCTGAGGCTTTTCTTCAAACAACCGCCCGACCCAGGGAGCAAACTCTTCACGCACCTGCAGTCGATAACCGCTGGCAACCTTTTTCAACTCGAACCCACGGCCTTCACAGGCGCCTTCCAGCAGTACCAGGACATGCTCCATGATCTGGCGGGCAGGCCGTTCATCTTCCGGGAAAAGCTCCCTGAGTTGGTCAAATGACAGCGGTCTTCCTGCCGCAAGCAGCGCGGCTTCGGTGATCGCCTGGATCTTTTTCAGGTTCTCTTCGTTCATGGAACTCGTGCTTTCGCTTAACTGGACGCTCTGGCCCTGACATGAATGGGACCAAGGACTTCCCCCTGGACAACCTCAATCAGCTGTTCTTTCACCAACTCAAGCGTCGCGAGGAAGCTGACAACCACGCCCAGACGACCCTCCTCCGGCGTGAACAGACTTTCAAAGTTAACAAAGCGATCCCCCTGAAGCACCGAGAGAATAGCTGACATGCGCTCCCGGGTAGACAGCTTCTCCCGCTCGACATGGTGGCTGGTGAACAGATCCGCTCGTTTGAGTACGCCCTGAAGTGCACGCAGTAGCTCTGAGAGCTCTACATCCGGATGAGGCTGGCTGGACGGCAGCTTCGGCAGCGCAGCCGACCCAACAAAGGTATCCCGCTCCTGGCGCGGAAGCTGATCCAGATCCTCCGCAGCCTTCTTGAAGCGCTCATACTGCTGCAATCGGCGTATCAGCTCAGCTCGCGGGTCCACCTCTTCCTCGTCATCGCTTTCCTGCCGTGGCAGCAGCATGCGGGATTTGATTTCCGCCAGGGTGGCCGCCATGACCAGATACTCAGCCGCCAACTCGAAGCGCATCGCTTCCACGGCACCGATGTAATCCATGTACTGACGGGTAATTTCACTGACGTCGATATCCAGAATATCCATATTCTGGCGTCGGATCAGGTACAACAACAGATCCAGCGGCCCCTCGAAGGCTTCCAGAAACACCGCCAGGGCATCGGGAGGAATGTACAGGTCCCGTGGCAGATCCACCACCGGCTTACCGGACACCAGAGCCAGGGGCACCTGTTCGGGAGTGGACGAGTGCGCCTCCTCTCCCGTTTCGGCCTGCGACGTGCTCACAGTGTCATCGGTCATACTTTCTCCAGCATGCGGCTAAGGGCTCATCCCGTGGCCACCGTAATTAACGGTAGTTCAGGCCCATGGCTGCGCGAACTTCATCCAGGGTGTCCCTGGCCGCATCACGGGCCTGCTCGCAGCCCTCGTCGATAATGGAGCGTACCAGATCGGGGTTACCTTCGTACTCCCTGGCACGCTCATGGAGCGGGCGCTGCTCCTCAATGATTGCGTCGATAAGCGGTTTCTTGCATTCCAGGCAGCCAATCCCGGCGCTTCGACAGCCCGCCTGCACCCACTCCTGGGTGTCCGCATCGGAATAGATCTTGTGCATGCCCCACACAGGACATTTCTCAGGCTCCCCCGGATCGGTCCGGCGGACCCTCTGGGGATCCGTCTGCATGGTGCGCACTTTCTGTGCGACAGAATCCTGATCTTCCCGAAGACCAATGTAATTGTTGTAGGACTTGGACATTTTCTGTCCGTCCAGCCCCGGCATTTTCGATTCCGGGGTCAGTAACGGCTGGGGTTCTGGCAGAATCACCTTGCCACCGCCCTCGATATAACCGTACAGCCGCTCGCGATCGCCAAGGGAAATGTTCTGCTGCTCTTTCAGCAATGCCCTGGCGGTTTCCAGTGCTTCCAGGTCGCCCTCTTCCTGGTACCGTTTCTTGAGATTGCGGTACAGTTTGGCGTTTTTCTTGCCCATCTTCACGATGGCCCCTTCCGCCTGCTCTTCGAAACCGGGTTCTCGACCATAGATATGATTAAAGCGGCGGGCGACTTCACGGGTAATCTCCACGTGGGATACCTGATCAGCTCCGACCGGGACTTTACCGGCACGGTACATCAGGATGTCCGCGCTTTGCAGCAGCGGATACCCCAGGAAACCGTAAGTGGCCAGGTCCTTCTCCCGCAGTTTTTCCTGCTGGTCCTTGTAGGTGGGAATACGCTCCAGCCAGCCCAACGGGGTTATCATGGAGAGCAGCAGGTGCAGTTCTGCGTGTTCCGGCACCCGGGACTGGATAAACATGGTCGACGACCCGGGGTTTACCCCGGCCGCCAGCCAATCGATGACCATATCCCAGACACTATGCTCGATACCCGCGGTGTCTTCGTAGTCAGTCGTTAACGCATGCCAGTCAGCGACAAAGAAGAAGCACTCATACTCGTGCTGGAGTTTCACCCAGTTTTTCAGAACACCGTGGTAGTGGCCAAGGTGAAGCTTGCCGGTCGGACGCATCCCGGACAAAACCCGTTGCTGGGAATCTACAGAACTCAAAGCACGAACTCCTTCTGGTGATAATAAACCAGCCCATCTTAGAGCAGGCTGACCGGGCATTATAGTCTTATGTGGCGCTGGCGTTAAGAAGCCTTTGGAAAACAGCCACAAGGCACCCGGTACAACAACGAAAAAGCCCCCGGCGCCTTGCGGCAGACCCGGGGGCTTTTCTTGCCGGCGGTAATGACTTACCAGCCAGTTGCTTCCTTCAACGCCTTGCCGATTTCAGCCAGGCTGCGCACGGTTCTGACACCGGCGTCGTTCAGGGCAGCAAACTTCTCGTCTGCGGTACCCTTACCACCGGAGATGATCGCTCCGGCATGGCCCATACGTTTGCCAGGAGGCGCAGTCACACCGGCGATGTAGGAAACCACCGGCTTGGTGACGTTATCCTTGACAAACGCAGCGGCCTCTTCCTCAGCGGTACCACCGATCTCACCAATCATCACGATGGCTTCAGTCTGCGGATCGTCCTGCAGCAACTGCAGAATATCGATGAAGTTGGAACCCGGAATCGGGTCACCACCGATACCGATACAGGTGGACTGACCGTAGCCGAAGTCGGTGGTCTGCTTGACCGCTTCGTATGTCAGGGTGCCCGAACGGGAGACGATACCCACCTTGCCAGGCTTGTGGATGTGGCCCGGCATGATGCCGATCTTGCACTCACCCGGCGTGATCACGCCCGGACAGTTCGGACCGATCATACGAACGCCTTTGCGATCCACGTACTCTTTGGCGTAGAGCATGTCGATGGTCGGGATACCTTCGGTGATGCACACAATCAGCTGGATACCAGCATCTGCGGCTTCAATGATGGCGTCCTTACAGAACGGAGCCGGTACGTAGATCACCGTTGCTTCGGCACCGGTTTTCTCGACAGCTTCGCGTACCGTGTTGAACACCGGCAGGCCCAGGTGCTCGGTTCCGCCCTTACCCGGGCTCACGCCACCAACCATTTTGGTGCCGTACTCAATCGCCTGCTCAGAGTGGAAAGTACCCTGTGCGCCGGTAAAGCCCTGGCAGATAACCTTGGTGTCTTTGTTGATCAGGATGCTCATTATTTACCCCCTGCGGCTTTAACGACTTGCTGTGCAGCATCCGCCAGACTGGTGGCGGCAATGATGTTCAGGCCACTGTCAGCGAGTACCTTGGTGCCGACTTCGGCGTTGTTGCCTTCAAGGCGCACAACCACGGGAACCTTGACGCCCACTTCCTTGACCGCACCGATGATGCCCTCTGCGATCATGTCGCAGCGGACAATGCCGCCGAATATGTTAACCAGAACCGCCTGTACATTGTCGTCGGACAGGATGATCTTGAACGCTTCGGACACGCGCTCCTTGGTCGCGCCGCCGCCTACGTCCAGGAAGTTGGCAGGCTGGCCACCGGACAGCTTGATGATGTCCATGGTGCCCATGGCCAGACCAGCGCCGTTAACCATGCAGCCGATGTTACCTTCCAGGGCTACGTAGTTGAGTTCCCATTTGGCTGCTTCCGCTTCACGGGAATCTTCCTGTGAAGGGTCGTGCATCTCGTGGATCTTCTTCTGACGGTACAGAGCGTTGCCATCCACGCCGATCTTGGCGTCCAGGCAGTGCAGGTCGCCGGCCGGGGTAATCACCAGCGGGTTGATCTCGACCAGCGCCAGATCACATTCTTCAAACAGCTTGGCCAGACCCAGGAAGATCTTGGTGAACTGACCAATCTGCTTGCCTTCCAGGCCCAGCTTGAACGCCAGCTCACGACCCTGGTACGGCTGACCGCCAACCAGCGGATCGATCTCTGCCTTGAGGATCTTTTCCGGCGTTTCTTCGGCAACTTTTTCGATCTCGACACCGCCTTCGGTGGAGGCCATGAAAACGATGCGACGGGTACCACGGTCTACAACCGCACCCAGATACAGCTCCTGGTCGATATCAGTGAGGGATTCAACCAGAATCTTGCTGACCGGCTGACCGTTCTCGTCGGTCTGGTAGGTCACCAGGTTCTTGCCCAGCCAATGCTCGGCGAATTCACGAATCTCGTCTTTGCTCTTTACCAGCTTTACACCGCCAGCCTTACCACGGCCACCTGCGTGAACCTGTGCCTTGACAACCCAGGCATCGCCGCCGATTTCACCGGCCGCGTCAACTGCTTCTTTCGGAGTATCGCAGGCAACGCCCTTGGATACTGGCAGGCCATATTCAGCGAACAGCTGCTTGCCCTGATATTCATGCAAATTCATAGTTAATGTCCCGCTTTTTGATGGAGGATAACCACGTACGGAAATGAACCCGCCGGATCCTGTCGGATTTAGGCCATAAATCCGACAACAACCTGGTGCGAATTCGGCTAGGCATGCCGGGGATCACCACAGCACACCACTGACGCAGCCAGAAACCAACCCTTTAATGGCAGCGGGGCGCCCTCATTGGCGCCCCTGTTTCCTGTTCTGCGTTACTTCTTTTTGCGACGGTTGGCGATATGAATCGCTCCGCCATCGACAGCCAATGCTGCTTCATGCACGGACTCGGACAGTGTTGGATGCGCAAAGCAGGTCAGAGCCAGATCTTCTGCACTGGAACCAAACTCCATGGCAATCACGCCCTGTGCCACGATCTCGGATGCCTGTGGCCCAACAACGTGGAAGCCGAGGATGCGATCGGTCTTTTCATCGGCAATAATCTTCACCAGACCGGACGCAGCGTTGGCTGCCATGGCACGGCCGTTGGCGGCAAATGGGAACGTACCCACCTTGTAAGCCTCGCCCTCGGCCTTCAGCTCTTCCTCTGACTTGCCAACCCAGGCCACTTCCGGCGCTGTATAGATGACGTTCGGAATGCAGTCGTAATTAACCTGCGGCTTGTGCCCGGCAATCCGTTCGGCAACCATGACACCCTCTTCGGATGCCTTGTGCGCCAGCATCGGACCACGAACCACGTCACCAATCGCCCAGACACCCGGCGCTTCGGTCTTGCAGTTATCGTCCACGAAGATGAAGCCACGCTCATCCATCTGCACACCGGAGTCTTCTGACAACAGATTATCGGTGTAGGGGCGACGGCCCACAGCAACGATCAACTTGTCGAATTTCTTCTCTTGCTTGCCGTTGGAATCCTCGTAGGTCACGTTAACCAGCTTGCGCTTGACTTCAGCACCGGTCATACGTGCGCCCATGACAATGTCCAGTCCCTGTTTCTTGAACTGCTTCTGCGCATCCTTGGCAACCTGCTGATCAACCACCGGCAGGAACGTGTCCTGGGCTTCGATCACGGTCACTTCCGAGCCCAGACGGGACCATACACTGCCCAGTTCGAGGCCGATAACGCCGGCGCCAATCACGCCAAGACGCTTGGGTACTTCAGTGAACTCCAGGGCACCTTCGGAATCCACAATGTAATCATCGTCAAACGGTGCCGGCGGTATCTCGATCGGCTTGGAACCGGTCGCCAGGATGACGTTGTCCGCCTCGTAGGTGGTGGCCTTGCCATCCTTGTCGGTAACTTCGACCTGACGATTGGCCAGCAACTTACCGTGGCCATGAATCGGGGTAACGCCATTGGCCTTGAACAGGCCAGCGATGCCACCGGTCAGCTGTTTCACAATACCGCTCTTGCGCTCCATCATCTTCGCGATGTCAATTTTGACATCCTTGGCGATGATACCCTGCGTTTCATAATCGTGGCTGGCTTCCTCAAACTTGTGGGAAATCTCCAGCAGGGCCTTGGAAGGAATACAGCCCACGTTCAGGCAGGTGCCGCCAAGCACTTGCGCTTTGCCGTCTTCAGAGGTCCAGGATTCCACACAGGCAGTCTTCAGACCGAGCTGGGCGGCTTTGATTGCAGCTACGTAGCCACCAGGGCCTGCACCAATGACAATGACGTCGTACTTATCAGACATATTTGATCCCGTTTTCCGATTCGTTAAGTGGCAGCTCAGACGTCCAGCAGAATTCGCGCCGGATCCTCTAGCATTTCCTTGATAGCAACCAGGAACTGCACCGCTTCCTTGCCATCGATCATGCGGTGGTCATAGGACAACGCCAGGTACATCATGGGCTGGATTTCGACCTTGCCGTTGACCGCCATCGGACGCTCCTGAATCTTGTGCATACCCAGGATCGCAGTTTGCGGCGGATTCAGGATCGGCGTGGAAATCAGGGAACCGAAGATACCGCCGTTGGTAATGGTGAAGGTACCACCGGTCATCTCCTCGATGCCCAGCTTGCCGTCTTTGGCCTTGGTGCCATACTCGACGATTTTCTTCTCGATATCCGCCAGACCCAGCGCGTCGGCATCGCGAACCACCGGCACCACCAGACCACGATCCGTGGAGACGGCAACACCAATATCCTGGTAACCGTGGTACACCATGTCATTACCATCGATGGAGGCGTTCACGGCCGGGAAGCGCTTCAGAGCCTCAGTGGCTGCCTTGGTGAAGAAAGACATAAAGCCGAGCTTGATACCATGACGCTTCACGAAGCTGTCCTGGTACTGTTTACGCAGCTCCATGATGGGAGCCATGTTCACCTCGTTGAAGGTGGTGAGCATTGCAGCATTCTGTTGGGCACTGACCAGACGCTTGGCAATGCTGGAACGCAGACGGGTCATCGGAACGCGTTTTTCCGGACGTTCGCCGGACGCCAGATCCACCTGAGGCATATCGCCAGCCGGCTTCGGAGCTGAAGCAGGCGCTGAAGACTTCGCGCTATCTACATGATTCTGAACATCTTCCTTGGTAACGCGACCGTCTTTTCCGGTACCTTTAACGGCATTCGGATCAACGTCATTTTCTTCAGCCAGCTTACGAGCCGCAGGGCTGAGAATGGCGTCGCCGGACGGAGCCTCGCTCTTGGCTTCTTCCTTCGGAGCCTCTTCTTTATTACTCTCGGCGGGCTTGGACTCACCAGCCGCACCTTCCTTGAACTTGCCAATCACTTCACCGCTTTCCACGGTGTCGCCTTCGCCTTTTACGATTTCATCGATCACGCCGTCTGCCGGTGCGACCACTTCAAGAACAACCTTGTCAGTTTCGATATCGACAATAAGTTCATCACGGGAACAGGCTTCACCCGGCTGCTTGTGCCAGGTCGCGACGGTACCCTCTGCGACCGACTCTGGGAAAACGGGGGCTTTAATCTCAGTTGACATCTCGGATCCTTAGTTCGGTAGCTCGTCAGATTTCAAACGCGTCGTTAACCAGTTTCTTCTGCTCTTCAATGTGAACGGACATGTGTCCACACGCAGGAGCAGCAGAAGCATCACGACCGGCATACTGAAGATACAATTTGGGGTTCTTGCGGTGCAGTGCGTTCCGCATATGGTGCTGACTGCAGTACCAGGCACCCTGGTTCATCGGCTCTTCCTGGCACCAGACCACATGCTTGAGCTTGGGGTACAGGGCCAGAACCTCGTCCAGGTCATCTCCCGGGAACGGATACAGTTGTTCGATTCGAACAATCGCCACGTCATCCCGCTCGTCCGCCTTTTTCCTCTCCAGCAAATCGAAATAAACCTTCCCGCTACACATGATCAGGCGGGTGATTTTTTTCGGATCGGACGGCTCTTTCTCCTGAAGCACGGTCTGGAAGGTTCCGGAGGTCAGGTCGTCCAGATCCGAGGTCGCTTCCTTGTGGCGCAACAGACTCTTTGGAGTAATCGCCACCAGCGGCTTGCGCAGCGGACGCTTCACCTGACGGCGGAGCATATGGAACACCTGGGATGGCGTTGTTGGAACGCAGACCTGGATATTGTGCTCGGCACACATCTGCAGGAAGCGCTCGAGGCGAGCGGAACTGTGTTCCGGCCCCTGCCCTTCGTAACCGTGTGGCAGCAGCAACGTCAGGCCACACAGACGGCCCCATTTGTGCTCACCACTGGTCAGGAACTGGTCAATGACCACCTGGGCGCCATTAGCAAAGTCACCAAACTGGGCTTCCCAGACAACCAGGCCGTTGGGAGCCGTTGTGGAGTAACCATATTCAAACGCCATGACCGCTTCTTCCGACAACAGCGAGTCATAGATTTCGAACTTCGGCTGATCCTCGGACAGGTCCTCCAGAGCGGTATAGGTGGATCCGCCCTTCTGATTGTGCAGTACAGCGTGACGGTGGGAGAAGGTGCCGCGCCCTACGTCCTGGCCGGTAAGTCGAATGGGGTGGCCTTCTTCGAGCAAAGTGGCGTAGGCCATCACCTCGCCGTAACCCCAATTGATACCCAGCGCGCCCGCCGTCATTTTCTCGCGGTCACTGATGATCTTGGACACCTGGCGCTGGACACTGAAGCCTTCCGGAACGTGGGTAAGCTTCTTACCCAGTCTCTGGATGGTTTTCAGTGCCACACTGGACTTGCACTTGGCCGTCCATTCGTGGCCCAGGTACGGCGTCCAGTCAACATAGAGCTCCTTGTTCGGTTCCTTGACCAGTGACTTGACCACGTGGTCGCCTTCATCAAGCGCATCACGATAGTCCAGGTCCATTTGCTTCGACTCATGCTCGGAGATGACCCCGTCAGCAATCAACACGTCCGCGTAGAGTGCGCGAGTGGTTTTCAGCTTGCGGATCTTTTCGTACATAACCGGCTGGGTGGCCGCCGGCTCATCCGCCTCGTTGTGACCACGGCGACGATAGCAGACCAGATCAATCACCACGTCCCGCTTGAACTCGTTGCGGTAGTCCATGGCCATCTGGGTAACAAACATGACCGCTTCCGGGTCATCCGCGTTCACGTGCAGAATGGGTGCCTGAACCATCTTGGCGACATCAGTGCAGTATTCCGTCGACCGCGCATCTTCCTGCTTGCTGGTGGTGAAACCAACCTGGTTGTTGATCACGATATGGATCGTACCGCCGATGCCATAGCCCCGCGTCTGGGACATCTGGAAGGTTTCCATCACCACACCCTGACCGGCAAACGCCGCATCGCCGTGCATAATGATCGGCACCACTTGGGTACCATCATTGTCGTTACGGCGGGTCTGGCGAGCTCGAACCGAGCCCTCGACAACCGGAGCAACGATTTCCAGGTGGGAAGGGTTGAAGGCCATGGCCAGGTGCACTTCGCCGCCCGGCGTCATCACGTTGGATGAGAAGCCCTGATGGTATTTCACGTCACCGGAGCCGGAATCAGCCAGCTTTTTACCCTCAAACTCGTCAAAGAGTTCTTTCGGGTTCTTGCCCAGGGTGTTCACCAAGACATTCAGACGACCACGGTGGGCCATGCCGAGAACAATTTCCTTGGCGCCGAAGGAGCCGGCGCGCTGAATCAGTTCATCAAGACAGGGAATCAGGCTCTCGCCGCCCTCAAGGCCAAAACGCTTAACACCCGGGTAACGAGAACCCAGATACTTTTCCAGGCCTTCCGCGGCTGTCAGGCGCTCAAGAATATGTTTACGGGTTTTCGCTTCGTACTCGGGCCGTGAACGAACCGGCTCCATGCGTTGCTGGAACCAACGCTTGATTCGGGTATCGACCACGTGCATGTACTCGGCACCCACACTTCCACAGTACGTCTGGCGAAGACCATTGATGATATCGCCGAGCTTCATGGTTTCGGAACCAAAGCTCAGAGACCCGGTCTGGAATTCCAGATCGCTGTCAGCATCGGAAAGTTCATGGAAGGCCGGGTCCAGATCTTCTACCGTGGGACGCTGCCATACGCCAAGTGGATCCAGCTTTGACTCCTGGTGACCACGGAAACGAAAGGCATTGATCAACTGCAGAACACGAATCTGCTTTTTATCAGCATCGGAGGTTGCACTGGCAGGAACACCACTGGCCAGGAAACGCTGATTACGGGAGATGTGCTCGAACTGTTCGCGGATGGAAGAGTGGACAATATCGCGACCTTTATAGCCGTCAACACTGGGAAGCTTGTCGAAGTAGCTGCGCCACTCTTCGGGAACGGCATTGGGGTCTTTCAGGTAGGTTTCAAAAAGCTGTTCAACATAGGCAAGATTCCCCCCCTGTAAGTGGGAAGTCTGCCATAACTGCTCCATTATGCTTTCGTGCATTTTGAATAGCTCACCTTGGGCTGGTGCGGGGGAGCTCAGTATGGTCGGCCAGGGGTAAATCTCAGTCAATACGGGTTTTTACGGGATCGACTTTGGCCACCACACCCAGCAAGGATGTTTTCCGTTCCCCGGTGGTTTTGTACTCAGCGAAACCGCGAGACAACCTTATAAGTTCCCGTCACGGCCCGCGTAGTGTGCATCCTGTTAAGACTTTTGACTATAAGCCTTTGGTTGAAGGCCCCGCGCCGTTGCAGGACCTTCTGGATGCTAGCTGCTCAGAACAGTATAGCGTTAGTTTTGATTTCTGCTTTTAAGTCGCCCGCTGGAGCAGAAGATTCCGAATATGGCCGATGGCCCTTGTGGGGTTCAGGCCTTTCGGACAAACGCTGACACAGTTCATGATGCCCCGACAGCGGAAGACACTGAACGGGTCATCCAGATTGGCAAGGCGCTCTGCTTGAGCGGTATCGCGACTGTCCGCCAGGAAGCGGTAGGCCTGAAGGAGGCCGGCCGGACCGACGAACTTATCCGGGTTCCACCAGAACGACGGGCAGGCAGTGGAGCAGCAGGCACAGAGAATACACTCGTACAGGCCGTCCAGCTTCTCACGGTCCTCGGGAGACTGCAGCCGCTCAATGGCAGGTGCGGGCTGGTCATTCACAAGGTACGGCATGACTTTTTCGTACTGCTTGTAAAACAGCCCCATATCCACCACCAGATCACGGATGACCGGCAGCCCCGGCAGCGGGCGAAGAACAAGCTTGTTGTTCTTGAGCACCTGGGACATGGGCGTGATGCACGCCAGACCATTCTTGCCATTCATGTTCATGCCGTCAGAGCCACAAACACCCTCACGACAGGAACGACGATAGGCGATAGACGGATCCTTCTCCTTCAGCAGGTTCAGGACATCCAGGACCATCAGGTCCTTGCCTTCCGGAAGTTCCAGCTCCACGTCCTGCATGTAGGGCGCGTTGTCAGTTTCCGGGTTATAACGATAAAGGCTTACCAACATTTTATGCGTCCCCCTTAGTAAGTCCGGATCTTCGGCTGGAACGTGTCGACGGTCTTCGGTGCGAAGTTCACGTCACGCTTGCCAACACGCTTCTCAAGCGGGAAGTAGACGGAGTGCTTCAGCCAGTTCTCGTCATCACGCTCGGTGAAGTCGTTACGGGCATGAGCACCGCGGCTTTCCTTACGCTCGAAAGCAGAAATAGCCGTGGCCAGGGCAACTTCGTACAGGTTGTCCAGCTCCAGCGCTTCAATCCGCGCGGTGTTAAACGCATTGCTGGTATCAGCCAGCTTGGTCTTGCGTACCCGCTCACCGATGGCCTCGAGCTTCTTCAAGCCCTCTTCCATGCTGTTACCATCACGGAATACACCAAAGTACAACTGCATGCAGTTCTGCAGATCCTTGCGGACCTCGGCAACGCTCTCACCTTCGGAGGCGGAGTTCAGGCGATCAAGGCGAGCCATGGCGCGCTTGATGTCATCCTCGCTGGCACCGTCAACCTCAAAGCCACCGCGAAGCTGCTCTTCAATGTGCAGACCCGCCGCACGACCGAAGACCACCAGATCCAGCAGCGAGTTACCACCCAGACGGTTGGCACCGTGAACAGACACACAGGCAGCCTCACCACAGGCAAACAGACCGGGAATCGGCTTATCGTTACCATTCTCGTCCTGAGTCAGGGCCTGACCACCAACGTTGGTCGGAATACCACCCATCATGTAGTGACAGGTCGGAACTACCGGAATCGGTTCTTTCACCGGATCCACGTGGGCGAAGGTACGGGAAAGTTCACAGATACCCGGCAGACGCAGGTTCAGGGTTTCTTCACCCAAATGATCCAGCTTCAGCAATACGTGGTCCTTGTCAGGACCGCAGCCGCGACCTTCGAGGATTTCGATGACCATGGAACGGGCAACCACATCACGACCAGCCAGGTCCTTAGCGTTCGGAGCGTAACGCTCCATGAAACGCTCGCCTTCGGCGTTGATGAGATAACCGCCCTCACCCCGGCAACCCTCCGTCACCAGCGTACCGGCACCATGGATACCCGTTGGGTGGAACTGCCACATCTCCATGTCCTGCACCGGATAGCCTGCGCGCAGGGCCATACCAATACCGTCACCGGTATTGATCAGGGCATTGGTGGTAGAGGCGTAGATACGGCCCGCACCGCCAGTGGCGAGAACCGTTGCCTTACACTTGATATAGGCCACTTCACCGGTTTCGATTTCAATGGCAACAACACCAACGACTTCGTCCTTGCTGTTCTTGACCAGATCGACCGCGTACCACTCGTTGAGGAACGTCGTTCCACCTTTCAGGTTGGCCTGATAAAGGGTGTGCAGCAGCGCATGACCGGTACGGTCGGCAGCGGCACAGGTACGGGCAGCCTGGCCACCCTTACCGTAATCCTTGGACTGACCACCAAACGGGCGCTGATAAATGCGGCCCTGCTCGGTACGGGAGAACGGCAGCCCCATGTGTTCCAGCTCGAAAACGGCCTGAGGACCTACCGAGCACATGTACTCAATGGCATCCTGGTCGCCGATGTAGTCTGAGCCTTTGACGGTGTCATACATATGCCAGCGCCAGTCATCGTTGGGGTCGGCGCTTGCAATGGCGCAAGTGATACCACCCTGGGCAGACACCGTGTGGGAACGGGTCGGAAATACTTTCGTGATACACGCAGTGTTGACGCCTGACTCGGTCAGCTGCAGGGCGGCTCGCATACCGGCACCGCCACCACCGATAACAATCGCGTCGTAAGACATGGTCTTGATATTAGCCATTGATTAAAGCCCCCAAAGAATCTGAATGCCCCAGACCACATAAACGAACATGGTCAGACCGCAAGCCGCCTGAACCAGGAAACGCGGCGCCATGGCCTTGATGTAATCGGTTGTCACGGTCCAGAGCCCTACCCAGGCGTGGGCGCCAATAGAAAGCAGCGCCAACAGGGTAAAGATGCGGAACCAGGTCTGCCCGAACAGTGCCGACCAGGTCTCGTAATTTACGTCGCTGAACACCATAAAGCCCAGCAGGAACAGTGTGTAGAGTGCCAGCACGTAGGCTGTGACCCGCTGGATCAACCAGTCGTAAACACCACTACGGCCCAGATTCGTTACGCTGTTTACGCTGCCCATACCCAGACTCCTGCCAGAACGATGAGAATGACGGAAACCACAATCGTGATCTTCGCGGCGAGGCGGCCACTTTCAAGCTCTTCACCAATACCCATATCCATCAACAGGTGTTTGATACCTGCCACCAGGTGGTAAAGCAGAGCAGACAAGATGCCCCAGATGATCAGCTTTGCAAGGAAGCTGTCCAGCAATTCATTAACGCGACTGAAGCCCTCTTCCCCGGACAGGGAAAGCTGAAGCCCGTAAAGCAGGAACGCAACACCAACAAAAATGATGATGCCACTGATTCGATGCAATATGGACGTAATGGCTGGCAGCGGAAAATGAAACTTGCCGAGATCGAGATTAACTGGTCGTTTGCTATTCACAGCGCTCTCACACTCTCTCTTGGTTCCACAATCGGTCGAAGTGACCGGTGCAGATAGTTGGTATGTAAGGATCGGTGTGCTGATACGAAACCGGCACACGATTGGCTCAGGAGGAAGAATACACCCTGCCCACCCGGCGCTACCGACGTTGGAAAGCGCCCAGACAGAATCTATCCTCTATTCCGGGCTAGGGATTATAAGGAGTACCCCTGTTAATTACAAACGCGCAACTCGCGTAAGCGCCTGTAATCAGCGGCCTCGCACCGGCTATAAGAATTATTGACAAAATTAATTCTGCCCTGAAAAGGGCCTTGTTCGTGTATTCCCTCATTTACACGGAATGTCAAATAATGGTTTTTCCGCCCTCTTCCATTGACAAAAAAAGCCAACGCCCTATATTTTGCCGCCAGTTTTGCGATAATACGCGCCTTCTAGCGCATCCAAATACTGAAAAGCTGTCAAAGCTGATATATAGGAGAGCACCATGACCGACAGGAAAGCCACGCTCTCGGTGGGTGACAAGTCCATTGAGCTACCGGTTTACTCAGGCACCGTCGGCCCCGACGTTATCGACGTACGGAGTCTGGTCCAGGAAGGCGTATTTACCTACGATCCGGGTTTTGTATCCACCGCAGCCTGCGAATCCAAGATTACCTACATCGATGGCGCCAACGGCGTGCTGCTTCACCGCGGCTACCCCATCGAACAACTGGCGGAAAATTCCGATTACCTGGAAGTCTGCTACCTCCTGCTGAAAGGCGAACTTCCGACCGCAGACGAAAACCGGAAGTTCCACGACACCATCAAAAACCACACCATGCTGCACGACCAGATGCGCAATTTCTTCCAGGGCTTCCGCCGGGATGCGCATCCGATGGCGATCATGTGTGGTGTCGTAGGCGCCCTGTCCGCGTTCTATCACGACCAGATGGACGTCACTGACGCACATCAGCGTGAAATTACTGCGCACCGCCTGATTGCCAAAATGCCGACCATCGCGGCATGGTGCTACAAGTACAGCATCGGTCAGCCGTTCATGTATCCGCGCAACGACCTCTCCTATTCCGAGAACTTCCTGCAGATGATGTTTGGCGTACCCTGTGAAGAGTACAAGCCGAACCCGATCCTGGCGAAAGCCATGGACAAGATCTTCATCCTGCACGCCGATCACGAGCAGAATGCCTCTACCTCTACCGTGCGTCTGGCCGGCTCCACCGGCGCCAACCCCTACGCCTGTATTGCGTCGGGCATTGCCGCCCTGTGGGGCCCCGCTCACGGTGGCGCCAACGAAGCTGTTCTGGACATGCTGGCGGAAATCGGTGACGAGAAAAACATCGAGAAGTTCATTGCCAAGGCCAAAGACAAAGACGACCCGTTCCGCCTGATGGGCTTCGGACACCGGGTCTACAAAAACTTCGACCCGCGCGCCAAGGTGATGGCAGAAACAGCTCACGAAGTACTGACCGAACTGGGCCTGGAAAACGATCCGCTACTGAAGATCGCCCAGCGCCTGGAGAAGATCGCACTGGAAGACGAATACTTCGTCAAGCGCAAGCTGTATCCGAACGTGGACTTCTACTCCGGCCTGATCCTGAAGGCTATCGGTATTCCGACCTCCATGTTCACAGTGATCTTCGCCATGTCACGAACCATCGGCTGGTTCTCCCACTGGAACGAAATGGTGTCCGGGGACTACCGCATCGGTCGTCCGCGCCAGCTGTATACTGGTCCCGAAAGCCGCGATTACGACAAAAAGTAATCCTCCGGAAAACCGGAACCCCGAAAAGGCCGCTGACTCAGCGGCCTTTTTTTTGTGCGCGGGATAAGTGGCCTGTGATAAGTTAACGCAATTACAACCACGTTCAGGAGAGGATGAATGACCACCACAGCCGCCTTTATTGGACTGGGTGTCATGGGCTATCCCATGGCAGGTCACCTGGCAAATGCCGGTTATGACGTCAGGGTTTGGAACCGAACTTTTTCCAAGGCTGAAGCCTGGACAAAAGATTATTCGGGAACCGCCTGCCAATCTATCGCCGAAGCGGTCCGGAATGCCGACATCGTGCTGACATGCGTGGGGGCTGACAAGGACCTTTTAGCCGTCTATGAGGGCAGCGAAGGCATCATTTCAAACGCCCCCGAGGGCGCCATCCTGGTGGACCACACCACGGCATCCGCAGGCATCGCCGAACAGCTCGCACAATCATCGAAAGCAAAAAGTCAGAGCTTTATCGACGCGCCGGTTTCCGGCGGCCAACAAGGTGCGGAAAACGGCCAGCTCACCATCATGTGCGGTGGTGAGCCGGAGATATTCGAGCACGCCAAACCCGTGCTGGAGCGCTACGCCAGGGCCCTTAACCTGATGGGGCCGGCTGGCAGCGGCCAGAAAACCAAGATGGTCAATCAGATCGCCATTGCAGGACTGGTACAGGGCTTATCCGAAGCTCTGCATTTCGCCGAGCAGGCCGAGCTTGATGTACGCAAGGTAGTGGATGTGATTTCCAAGGGGGCAGCTCAATCCTGGCAGATGGAAAATCGCTCGGGCACGATGATTGACGGCAAATTCGATTATGGCTTTGCCGTAGACTGGATGCGTAAAGATCTTGGGATCTGCCTCGAGGAAGCCCGCCAGAACGGCGCCAAGCTGCCTGTAACGGCATTGGTAGACCAGTTCTATGGGGACGTTCAGGATATGGGGGGACGCCGCTGGGATACCTCCTCGCTGATTCAGCGCTTGCGGAAGTCTCGATAGGCTTGCCCCCTCTCCCCCGGCCCCTCTCCCGCGAGGGGAGAGGGGAGGTTACACATCAGTTCACGGGGCACTCCAGAAAGAGTCCCTCTCCCGTATGGGGAGAGGCAAGGTTACACACCAGTTCACGGGGCACTCCAGAAAGAGCCCCTCTCCCCTGGCGGGAGAGGGGGGAGGTGAACCTCCGCCCTACTTCTTCTCCTTGGGCTGCCACTTGCCATTCACATACCACGCCGACCAACCCGTCGCCTTGCCCTCCTTCTCGGACATGACGTACTGCTCCTTGGTCTTACGGCTGTAGCGAATCACTGTCGGATTACCTTCCGGATCACGCTCAGGCGCATCCATCAGGAAATCGTACTTCGGATCAATTTCCTTACGGTGCGGCTTGATCTCCATCACCAGCGGTGGCCGGGTTTCCCGATTCTTCGGGAATTTGCTGGCCGCCAGGAAAAGGCCGGAAGCGCCGTCTCGCAGCACGTAGGTGTCGTCCACCTTCTGGCACTGGAGTTCCGGCATCGGCACTGGATCCATCTTGGGCGGAGCGGGCTCGCCACTCTTGAGCAGCTTACGGGTATTCTTGCATTCCGTGTTGGTGCAGCCGAAATACTTGCCGAATCGGCCGGTTTTCAACTGCATCTCGGAACCACACTTGTCGCATTCCAGTGTTGGCCCTTCGTAACCCTTGATGCGGAAGGTACCCTTCTCCACCTCGAATCCGGAGCAGTCGGGGTTGTTACCACACACATGCAGTTTTCGGCCTTCGTCCACCAGGTAGCTGTCCATAGCGGTTCCGCATTTCGGGCAACGGCGTTTCTTGCGAAGCAGGCGGGTTTCGCCCTCACCTTCCACGTCATCATCGGCGCTGACCACTTCATCCCCTGACACCAGGTTGATGGTGGTTTTGCAGCGTTCTTTTGGCGGCAGGGAATACCCGGAACACCCCAGAAATACACCGGTGCTGGCAACGCGAATCTGCATAGGGCGGCTGCAAGTCGGGCACGGGATATCCGTTTCCGTCGGAGTATTGGCCCGCATACTCCCGTCTTCACTACCCTCAGCGGTTTCCAGCTGCTTGCGGAAACGACCGTAGAAGTCATTCAGAACCTTTTTCCACTCCACCTCACCTTCGGCGATCTCGTCCAGTTCGTCTTCCATCTTCGCGGTAAAATCAAAATCCATCAGGTTCGGGAAGGACTCGGATAACCGCTCAGTGACGATTTCACCCATTTTCTCGGCGTAGAAACGGCGATTCTGGAGCCGCACATAACCGCGATCCTGAATGGTGGAGATGATCGAGGCGTAAGTGGAGGGACGGCCAATTCCCTGTTTCTCCAGCTCCTTGACCAGGCTCGCTTCCGTGTAACGGGGAGCCGGCTTGGTAAAGTGCTGGCTCGGGTCCAGTTTGGCCAGATCCAATACTTCATCCACCTTGATGTCCGGCAGTGCCACGTCTTCGTCTTTCTTCGAAGACTGGGGGGCTGCCTTGAGAAAACCATCAAACTTGATGATACGGCCACGGGTACGCAGCTCGTAGTCTCCGTTGGCCACGACTATGGACGTGCTCAGGAATTCAGCGTCCGCCATCTGGCACGCCATGAACTGGCGCCAGATCAGGTCGTAGAGCTTCTCAGCATCCTTCTCCAGGCCGCTGATGTCTGATGGCCGGCGGCTGACCTCTGTCGGGCGAATCGCTTCGTGGGCCTCCTGAGCGCCTTCCTTGCTGCCATAAACCCTGGGTTTCTCTGGTAGGTACCGGTCGCCGAACTGCTTCTCGATAAAGTCGCGGCAACTGGCTACCGCGTCCTGACTCAAGTTCGTTGAGTCCGTCCGCATGTAGGTGATGTACCCCGCCTCATACAAGCGTTGCGCCAGCATCATGGTCTTCTTGACGCTGAACCCCATACGATTGCTGGCCGCTTGTTGCAGCGTGGAGGTGATAAACGGCGCCGAAGGCCGGGATTTCGTCGGCTTGTCTTCCCGCTTGGCGACGCGGAAGGAACCGCCTTTGAGCCGGTCAACATGCTCATTGCTTTGCTGCTCGTTCACAGGACGATAGGGCTTGTCCTGAAAACGGGTCACTTCAAAGCGCACAGGCTCCTTGGCTTGCTTGGCACCAAGATCGGCATGCAATTGCCAGAACTCTTCTGGAATGAACTTGCGTATCTCGCGCTCACGCTCGACGATCAGGCGCACCGCCACAGACTGGACACGTCCGGCGGACAGCCCCCGGGCAATCTTGGCCCATAATAGCGGCGACACCATGTAACCTACGACCCGATCGAGGAAACGCCGCGCCTGCTGGGCGTTCACACGGTTATTATCCAGGGCGCCCGGATCTTCAAACGCCGCCTGAATGGCGCGCTTGGTAATCTCGTTGAAGACAACACGGCGGTACTTGTCGGATTCACCACCAATGGTTTGCTGAAGGTGCCAGGCGATCGCCTCCCCTTCCCGGTCCAAATCCGTTGCCAGATAGATATGGTCGGCGGACTTTGCGAGGCGCTTGAGCTCACTGACGACCTTTTCCTTACCCGGCAGAATCTCGTAGCGAGCGCTCCAATCCTGATCCGGGTCCACGCCCATCCGCGCCACCAACTGCTCCCGGGCCTTGCGTTTCTTGTGCACGGCTTTTTCTTCCGGGCTCATCTTGCGCGTTGCCGCCGCCTGTTTCGCACGTTCTTTGGGATCTGACTGAGAGCCACTGCCGCTGACCGGAAGATCACGAATATGCCCGACGCTCGACTTCACAATGAAGTCGGAGCCCAGATATTTGTTGATGGTCTTCGCTTTCGCTGGCGACTCGACAATAACGAGACTTTTACCCATATCGGAGATCTGTATCCTTGGCGATAATCGGTTAAAAAATCAGCAAACCGTAAACTCGCTGTAAAATCAGTCGGCTAGAAAACACTCAATAGCCGCCACATTATATAAGTGCATTGTTTTACAGGGTCAAGAAAAGCAAGACAACCCATTCTTTAACTTCCGCCCTGCTTTTTTAAAAGAAGCATAAACAGAAAGGCCCGGCAATTGCCGGGCCTTCAGGACAGCGTTACCGATTCGGCCTAGCGAATCAGAGACGCTCCCATACCGTCGCGATGCCCTGACCCAGGCCGATACACATGGTGGATACACCAAGTTTACCGCCCTTGGCCTGCATAACGTTCAGCAGGGTTGTGGAGATACGTGCACCGGAGCAGCCCAGCGGATGGCCCAAGGCAATCGCGCCGCCATTCAGGTTCACTTTCTCTTCCATAACGCCCAGCAGTTTCAGGTCTTTCAATACCGGCAGGGACTGACCAGCAAAGGCTTCGTTCAGTTCCCAGAAGTCGATATCCTCGACTTTCAGGCCTGCACGCTTCAGTGCCTTCTTGGTGGCCGGAACCGGACCGTAACCCATGATCGCGGGATCACAGCCGGCAACCGCCATGCTGCGAATCTTGGCGATCGGCTTCAGACCCAGGGCTTCAGCGCGCTCTGCAGACATAAGCACCATGGCAGCCGCGCCATCGGTCAGCTGGGAAGACGTACCGGCTGTTACGGTACCGTTCTTCGGATCGAACGCCGGCTTCAACTGGCCCAGGGACTCAGCTGTAGTCTCCGGACGAATGGTTTCGTCGTTTTCGATCAGCACCTTGAAGCCGTTCTCATCGTGACCCTCAACCGGCACGATTTCGTTCTTGAAGCGGCCTTCTAACGTCGCTTCGTGGGCAAGGCGGTGAGAACGCGCACCAAACTCGTCCTGCTGTTCACGGGTAATGCCATGCATCTTCGCCAGCATTTCCGCAGTCAGGCCCATCATGTTGGAGGCCTTGGCAGAATACTTGGAAGCGGCCGGGTTGTGATCGAAACCGGCAGTCATGGGCACGTGCCCCATGTGCTCAACACCACCAGCAACAAACACATCACCGTTGCCGGTCTGGATCGCCTGGGCGGCAGTGTGGATCGCGCTCATGGCGGAACCACACAGACGGTTGACGGTCTGTGCCGCGGATTCGTGCGGGATGCGGGTCAGCAGTGAAATCTGACGCGCTACGTTAAAGCCCTGTTCTTTGGTCTGGTTTACACAGCCCCAAATTACGTCTTCAACTTCTTTCGCGTCGAGCTTCGGGTTGCGCTCAAACAGTGCTTCGATCAGCGTGGCAGACAGCGTCTCGGCACGCACGTTGCGGAAGCAGCCATTTTTGGCACGCCCCATCGGAGTCCGCACGCAATCGACGACGACAACGTCTCTCGGATTAAGGCTCATAGATCTTTCTCCGTTCGGAAATCTCGTTCAGGGTTAGGCAAAGAACTTTTCGCCAGTCTTGGCCATTTCACGCAGCTTCTCGGTCGGATGGTACAGAGGACCAAGATCTGCAAACTTGTCTGCCAGTTCGACGAACTTGTCGACACCCATATCGTCGATATAGCGCAGGGCACCACCACGGAACGGCGGGAAGCCGATACCGAAGATCAGACCCATATCAGCATCTGCCGGATCCTCGACAATGCCATCTTCCAGGCAGCGAACGGTTTCCAGACACAGAGGAATCATCATGCGGGCGATGATATCTTCGTCGCTGAAATCGTTCTTACCCTGAACAACCGGCTCAAGCAGCTTGTAGGCTTCTTCGTCGACAACCTTCTTCTGCTTGCCCTTGCGGTCCAGTTCGTACTTGTAGAAGCCCTTGTCGTTCTTCTGTCCGTAACGGTTGTTCTCGAACATCACCTCGACACCGGACTTGAAGTCAGACTTCATGCGATCCGGGAAGCCTTCCGCCATCACCTCGTCGGCGTGCTTGGCGGTATCCATGCCAACCACGTCCAGCAGGTACGCGGGACCCATCGGCCAACCGAACTTTTCCATGACCTTGTCGACTTTCTGGAAGTCGGCACCGTCACGCAGCAGGCCGGCAAAGCCGCCAAAGTACGGGAACAGAACACGGTTAACCAGGAAGCCCGGGCAATCGTTAACCACGATCGGAGTCTTGCCCATGGCCTTGGCGTAAGCCACGGTGGTCGCGATAGCACGATCACTGGTCTTCGAGCCACGGATAACCTCAACCAGCGGCATCATGTGCACCGGGTTGAAGAAGTGCATGCCACAGAAGTTTTCCGGACGCTTAAGGTTCTTGGCCAGAAGGTCGATGGAAATCGTCGAGGTGTTGGAGGTCAGGATAGCGTCGTCACGAACCATCTCTTCGGTTTCACGCAGAACCGCGTCTTTCACCTTCGGGTTCTCGACAACAGCCTCAACAACCAGGTCTACGTTCTTGAAATCACCGTAGTTCAGGGTCGGAGTAATGTTGTTGAGCACGTCGGCCATTTTGCCGGCGTCCATCTTGCCCTTGTCAACACGCTTGGACAGAAGCTTCTTGGCTTCCTTCAGACCCAGGGTGATACCCTCCTGGGCGATGTCCTTCATGATGATCGGTGTGCCTTTCAGTGCGGACTGATAAGCCACGCCACCACCCATGATACCTGCGCCCAATACAGCTGCCAGATTTACGTCGGCAGCTTCTTTTTCCCAGGCGCTGGCTTTCTTCTTGAGAGTCTGATCGTTCAGGAACAGACCAACCAGGCATGCCGCAACATTGGTTTTCGCCATTTTGGCGAAACCTTTGGCTTCCACCTCGATGGCCTTGTCACGGGTCATGCCGGCGTGCTTCTGCATGGTCTTGATGGCTTCCACCGGCGCCGGATAGTTCTTGCCAGCCTTGCCAGCAACGAACGCCTTGGAAATCTCGAACGCCATCATGCTTTCCATGGCGTTGAGCTTGATCTTGCCCTTCTTCTCTTCGCGACGGGCTTCGTTGTTCAGCTTGCCGTCGTTGCACTGGTTGATAATCGTAACAGCCGCTTCAACCAACTTATCGGCTTCAACAACAGCATCGACCGCACCCACTTTCAGAGCAGCATCGGCGCGATTCTCGGTACCACCGCTGATCCATTCGATGGCGTTATCCACGCCCACCAGACGGGACAGACGTACAGTGCCACCGAAGCCCGGGAAGATACCCAGCTTGACTTCCGGCAGACCTACCTTGGCTTTTGGAGCCATAACACGGTAGTCGGTCGCCAGGCACATCTCGAAACCACCGCCCAGTGCGATACCGTTGATGGCGGTCACCGTCGGGAATGGCAGGTCTTCAATAGCATTGAAAACTTCATTGGCCTTCAGGTTGTTGGCAACGAGGTCTTCTTCGGTACCGGCAAACAGCTCGGTAAACTCGGTGATGTCAGCACCGACAATAAAACTGTCTTTGGAGCTGGTTACAACCAGACCCTTCAGATTCTTCTGGGATTTGAGTGCGTCAGCTGCGGCGCCCAGTTCTTCGATGGTGAGACGGTTGAACTTGTTAACTGACTCGCCCTGCAAGTCAAAGTCCAACTGAGCGATCCCGCCTTCGATCTCTTTAACCGTGATGGCTTTACCTTCGTAAATCATCAACTGATCTCCAGTCTGTGTTTGGAACTGCTTGCAGACCCCTCGCCATTTCAGATGCTGGCAAGCGCCTGCGGATGCAGCGAGATTTCGGTCACTGCCCGATAAACCGATTCAAAATTCATACAGTCGTTTGAATCGTGAGGGCACACGATGAAAAAAAACAGCTCATTTGTCAATTTGTTTCTGGAAGAATCGGTGCAAAAGTCTTCAATATCGGTGAAGGCACCAGGAAAACTAATGATTTGAAATTATTGTTTTTCAGTGCGGTATATCCGTTTCTTAACAAAAACCGGAACTGCATCACACAATTTTGGCAGCACTTTACATTTGCCCGGGTTACAGGCTGTAAAACCGCTTGATCGGCTGGCTGAGTTACTTTACCTTCGGACCGAGACTTTAGTCCACAATAATAAAACACTCGTACGGAGATCTATCCGATGACCGACGCTCGCCTTCGGGTACGCTCACTCGTTGTAGCCCTGGTACTGCTCGCTCTCACTTCCCTCACTGCACGAGCAGAAACCGCAGACGGATTCCTTTCGGACCTGCACAAATTTCGCGTCAGCAACTACCTGGCCCTGGACGCCTACTACCGCTTCAGCGCTAACGGTGACACCAACACCCTCAATGAGATTGTGGGCAACATTAATAACGCCAATTCATCCATGAACAATCTCGCCGACAGCACCGAGGGCGTTCTCAGCGATGAGGATGTTGAAAAGCTGAACGGCGAATTCGATTCCTTCAAGAATCTGATGCGGGATAACATCAATGATGTGCGCAACACCGGCTATCCAGACCTGCGGTTGGTTTCCGACATGGCCAACCAGGCACTGACGATGAGCCAAATGGCGACAGAGTTTTACGACGTTTCCCGGGAAAGCAGCGAAACATCCACTAATTCCCGCGTCGAAGCAGCCAGATCCGCAGCCATCACCCTCGCCCAGATGATGGCCAAATATTCTGCCCGGACCTACTCGACGGTGTCGCAGACATTTCAGGGCTCGTCGACTGAGGAGCCCCTGGATCAGCAAGCTCTCAGATTCGATACCCTGCTGGCCGAAATCAATAGTGGCAGCACGAAGGGCGAGCTGAAAAACGCACTGGAGGATGTTACCTCCAAGTGGCAGTTCATTCGTGGCTCCTACATCAATTACAACGAGAACAATGTGGCATTCGTCATTGATCGCTATTCCAAAGGCATCCTTCAGGGCCTGGACACAACCATAACGATACTCCAGAGCAACACCTGATAGTCACGGGGGGCGGGACCGCTATTCAGTCTCCCGTCTCCGTGAATCCACCATCATTCCTGCAGCGTTTTTTGATGCCTATCAGTTCCGAAGTTTCTTTTTTCGACTATCCTGAAACCATGGTTACGCTGTAGAACCACTTGTTCGCTAAGGAGCAAAGCAATGTCGACGTATCAGAAGATGCTGGTGGCCATAGATTTGACTGAGGAGGCCCCACAGGTTCTCAACAAGGCACAGGAAATCAGCAAGGCCCATGGCTCTGAACTGCTATTGGTACACGTCGTGGAGCCCGTAGGGTATGCCTATGGCGGTGACATCCCGATGGATCTGACAGAGCTGCAGGATCAACTGGACAAGGCCGCGAGGGAGCAGTTGGCGACCTATGGCAAGCAATACGGCGTCGACCCGAACAATCAGGTTATAACGGTCGGCAGGCCAGAGTCAGAAATACACAGACTGGCAAAAGAACAGGACGTCGATCTCATCATTGTCGGCAGCCATGGCCGTAAGGGCTTTCAGCTTTTACTGGGCTCAACCGCCAACGGCGTGCTTCACGGCACCGAGTGTGACGTCCTCGCGGTCCGGATTCGCTGACTCCCGCCCCACTCACCGGCCCCTGGACTCTCCAGTTGCGCCGGTGAGTCTGAGCCTGGATTTATTACCCGCCCGCCATCTTGCTTTCAAGCTTGCGTAACTGGCTCTCCAGAGAAAAACTGACGCTGGACGCCATGGAAAAAAAGTTCAGCAATGCCTTCAGGTTGCTGTCTCCTTTACATACCGAATGTATCCTCTGCCATAACGCCTGATTGACCAACTGCAGTCGCTGATTCCTTTCTACCAGGCCCTGCAGCTCCCAGTCAGGCTCCTGATGATTGCGCTTGGCAAAATATTGCTGAAGCAGGTAATGAGAAACGCTTCTCATGATGAATTCATCGGTACTGGCAAATGGCAGGTGATGAACAGCCATGGATTTCAGCTCTCCCAAGACCGGACAGCCACTGGTCGCCATCTTCAAGCCCAGCAATGACCGCAATGCCTCTTCAAGTGACGTTGATTTTGAATAGGTACGACGCTCATCGGTGACGCTTACCTCAACTTTCTGATACGCGTCGTCTGCCTGGAACGCGTCCACCACCGGCAGGATCTCTGTCGCAGCAGGACAGTGTGGAGAATCCGCCGGCTTCAGCGGACAGTTTGAACACTGGCAATGTTCAAGGCGCGCCCACGATGGTAAGGGCGAAACCACCTCGACGGGCTGGCTGGTCACTTTGAACTCGATCTGCCGCCCGTCCTGAAACCTGAATTGGTAATTAACGTTCATTGATTGGCCTGTTCTTCCAGCTCCATCCACCGCTCGATGACTTTTTCCAGTTGGGCTTCCTTGTCCGAAAACTCAGCCAGAGTAGCCGAGACCTCCTCCGGTGGGCCCGAATAGAACTCCGGATCCGAGATTCGTTCCTGTAGCGCAGCAATCTCCGCTTCCAGCGACTCAATCTTGCCCGGCAATTCCTCCAACTCAAGTTTAAGCTTGTAACTGAGCTTTGTGGGTTTCGATTTTGTGGATTCCGCCACAGCTGTGACATTTTGCTGCTGCGACTCCACCGGCTTGGACGGCTTCGCCGGCTTTTCCGGGCGGGCAGCTTTGCGCTCAGCCGGGAAAAAACCACCTTGACGGCGCCAATCGCTGTAGCCACCCACGTATTCCCTGACGGCGCCGGAACCATCCAGGAAAATGGTGTCCGTTACCACGTTATCCAGAAATTCCCGATCGTGACTGATGACAATCACGGTGCCCTTGAACTCCACCAACTGGGCCTCGAGCAGCTCCAGGGTTTCCACGTCCAGATCGTTGGTTGGCTCATCAAGCACCAGAATATTGGCCGGCTTGCTAAACAGCTTGGCCAGCAACAAACGCGCCCGCTCCCCGCCAGAGAACACGCTGACGGGCGATCGGGCCCGCTGGGGGCTGAACAGGAACTCCTGGAGATAGCCGAGGACATGCTTGCTCTGCCCGTTGATCTCGATGAATTCCCGCCCCTCAGAGAGGTTATCAAGAGCGTTGCGCTCCAAATCCAACTCGCCCCGAAGCTGATCAAAGTAAGCCACCTCAAGGTTCGTACCCAGCCGAATCGAACCCTCAGTGGGCTTCAGGTTTCCAAGCAGGAGCCTCACCAGCGTGGTTTTGCCGGTGCCGTTCTCCCCCACCAGACCGATCTTGTCGCCACGAAGGATCGTCAGGTTCATATCCTCAATCACCGGAGTGCCATCCGGATAATGGAATCCCGCCTGTTTCGCGTCGACAACCAGCTTGCCCGAACGGTCCGCATCTTCCACGACAAAGCTGGCGGTGCCACCCCGGACCCGACGTTGGCGGTGCTCTTCACGCATGGCTTTCAAAGCCCGGACCCGCCCCATGTTGCGAGTTCTACGCGCCTTGATTCCCTGCCTGATCCAGGCTTCCTCCTGTTTCAGGCGCTTGTCGAACAGTGCGTTCTGCCGCTCCTCTTCCTCAAGCGCTTTCTCTTTCAACTCCAGATACTTGTCGTAAGTCGCCGAGAAACTGACCAGCTTCCCCCGATCCAGCTCTACAATCCGGGTCGCCATCTTGCGGATGAACGCCCGGTCGTGACTGACAAACAGGATGGCTCCCCGGAACTGTCCAAGCGCTTCTTCGAGCCAGGCAATCGCGGGCACGTCCAGGTGGTTGGTGGGCTCATCCAGCAACAGGATATCCGGTTCTGCAACCAGCGCTTTCGCCAACAGTACCCGCCGCTGCCAGCCCCCGGAGAGGGTGTTCAGAGTCTGCTCAGGATCAATACTGTACTGCTCTAGAATGGCGCTAACCTTTTGATCCAGTCGCCACCCATCCAGAGCTTCAAGACGCTCCTGAACCTTCATCATCTGATCCAGACTTGCCTCGTCCGCCTGCTGTGACAGGGTGTGAAAGCGCGCCAGCAGCTCGCCGGTTTCGGGGAACGCGCTGGCGACCACCTCATAGGCAGTTCGATGGTCTTCCGCAGGCAGATTCTGCGGCAGTACCGCCAGCCTTGCCCCTTCGTCGAGACGCACGATGCCGCCCTCCGGAGTCACTTCCCCGCTGACAATCCTCAGCAGCGTGGACTTACCTTCTCCGTTACGACCCAGCAAACACACCCGCTCTCCCGCTTCGATATTCAGCGAGGCTTTATCCAGCAGCGGCTGCATACCAAAAGCCAGGGAAATGGCATCCAGCGATAACAATGGCACCGTGTTATTACTCCTTATTATCCATATTACTGATCAGCAATTCTGTTGATGACCGGATCGCCGGCACGCACAGTGCCAGGCGCTTCATGAATGGCGTTCATCCCAAAAATGACCCCGTCAACGGTGCGGCGATACTGCCCCAGAGTCCGCAACGGCTGAAGATCCGATCCTTTCACACCGGTATCCGGATCCACCGTGGTCATAACACACCGGGAACAAGGCTTAACCAGACTGAATACCTGCTTACCGATCAGCAATTGCTGCCAATCGTCCTCGCTCCACGCCTCAGCTCCCTCAATCACGATATTGGGGCGGAAACGACGCATCTCCACTGGCGTCCCGAGCCGGCCATTCAGCTCATCAAGGGACGCCAGATTGGTGACCAGGAACGGAAATCCATCCGCAAAACTCACCCGGCGTTCTTCGGTGACCCGTCCGGCGTCCACTCTCCGAAACGACGTGTCCGGCATGAAGACAAAATGGAATTCAACACCGCAAAACCGGCTCAGGGCTTCGGAAGCCTCTGCCGTACCGTAAACGGCCTTGACCCAGTCACGCCAGACCAGCACCCGCGCCTCATCCTCACCCGGTTGCAACAGGTAATCACCCTCACCCGGGATACTCACCCTAACACAATCCCCTACAAGCGCCGTTTGGATCCTGGCCAGCATCGGGTAGTCGCGCTGGGTCACAAATCGGCGCTCAGAATCAACAATCATCCAGCGCCGATCGTGACTTGGCCCGAAGTCGTCCATTTTGAAGGAGCTGACTGCAATGCCAGCAAGAGACTTCACCGGATAGATATAAAGGGAATGGACTCGCACAGTACCTCCCGCAGCCGCAAATACGTAAAGATCGGGCGAAGAGTATAACCGAGTTAAACCGGGAAACGACGAAATGCAGTGCGTGAAAACGAAGAAACCCGGCCATTTTAAGGGCCGGGTTTCCGGAATCTGGAGCGGGAAACGAGATTCGAACTCGCGACCCCAACCTTGGCAAGGTTGTGCTCTACCAACTGAGCTATTCCCGCTTTGGGTTGCAGGCTTGATGCCGACAACGGAGGCGTATTCTACGGATTCGTTCGCGTGCGTCAACCACTTTTTAGCAAGTTTTTAGTCCCGGCAACACCAGTTGATCAGCTATTATCCAATCCACCTTTTCCGGCACTCGCAATCTGCCCCGTCTCGCAATTCAGATACCCGGACGACTGCAGCCATTTCTGATCCGGATAGTATTTGAACACCAGTTGCCCGCCCTTCAGATTATCCACTACCTGCCGGATCACCTGCTGGTCGACCGCGGGGCAACCATGACTGCGTCCGATACGACCATAGTCACGAACCCAGTTGTCATTTACGTAGTCCGCGCCATGAATCACAATCGCTCGCTGCCTTGCCAGGTCATTGATACCAGGCTCCAGTCCATCGAGCCGAAGGGAATAGCCATGCTTGCCACGGTAGGATTCACTGGCCTTGAACAGACCAATGCTGGACTGGTGACTCCCTTCAATATTGGAGAATGCCGTGGACTCCAGGTTTCCGGAGTTCTTGCCATGGGCAACCAGATCCTTGAGGACCAGTTCGCCGCTGGCCAGATCGAAAATCCACAGACGCTCCTCACTGGATGGCAGCGAGAAATCAATCACCGCGAGCCGTTCCGGCATTTCAACACCGTTCGATACTGCGCAGGAAGAGGCTTTCAATGCGCTCTGTAGAACCTCCATATTCAACTTGGGCGCTACGCTGGAAAGTCTTGTCAGAAGCGTGTTGTCAAAAGGTGTCGCGGTACCCTGCGAGGGAAGCAAAAGCGCTGTCACCAGCACAAGACCGAAACCAATACGGCCAGAAGTTCGATTTTTCAGCATTCGATAAACCCTGTCAGATCAGCTCAACAAAAAGCAAAGCGGGTAAAAAGCCCGCGCCTGAGCCCAAGTGTCGGGTATTCTAACAGGGAAAATCGGGAGGCCTGTCAAACTGTACGTAATTTATACAAATCACCACAAACAGCGACACCCGCCTTCTATACTCCCAGAATCATGCAAATGATCCTGTGAACCGATTGCTCCAGGTTTTTTGCGTCCGCCATTCTCCGGTTCAACAAAGTATCGTATCCCAGACCAAGCACAACGTTGACCAGCAAAGAAGCATCCCTGGCCGGCGCCGGCGAATCGAGTCTGTAAAGAATTTGTTCCAGGCCAGCTATCCAGGCACTGCGGTAGCTCCGCGCAAGGTCCGCCAACCTCTCGTCCCGCAGCGATTCCATCAGGAATACCTGTTCCGCCAGCACTTGCTCACGGCGCTCAGAGAACTGCTCTGTCAGATACGCCGTCGTGATCGCCGTCAGGCGGTTGGCCAATTCACAGCGCCCATGCCCACCGCGGTGACGCGTACCTTCCGGAATGTTGTCGAGTACCAGATTTATGGTGTCGTAGAAATTTCCAAGATCCTCCCGTGCCTTTTCTGCAAACAGCATGAAAGAATCACTGATCAGCTCATTGATGTCACGGAAATAGTAGGTCGTCGATGCCAGGGGAACTTTCGCTTCGCGCGCAACGGCCCGATGCTTGATTCCGCGCAAACCGTCACGGGCGGCAATGCGTAAGGTAGCCTCGAGAATCTGCAGGCGCCGGTGCTCACTTTTCGCCCGCGCGGCCTTACGCCCGCTGTAATGTATCGATTCCCGCAAGGATTGCTCCTCGGGAAGTTCTCCAGAGCTCCATAGCCCCATTGCCGGTGCGTGCCCCATGGTTGCCACCTTGTTTCGTCATCCTGACGCCCGGCGCAAAGCCGGTCGCATGGCGGGATTACCCCGAAGTTATTGTTACTTTTTGTAAATGGTGGCGGAAATCGGGGGCACAAACGTTGACGGAGTCGACATTTTTTGTGGACAAATTATGTTTGGAGCTTCGAACAAATAATACTACTGACCGAAACGACGCCCCGTCTTCAGGTACTCTTCTTCCGCGAGGGTGGAAGGACGTTTGAGCACCTCGTTGCGATGAGGGAAACGGCCAAACTCACCAACAATATCGCGGTGATCGTGGGCCGACTGTACAAAGCTCTCCATGAACTCGCCCAGGACGCCATCGACGGAGGCCGCGAGTTGTTCGTAACATTCAACGGACAGGTCTTGATCCTCAAGGCGTTCCGAGTGCTGCAATGGCATATACAGGAAGGCTCTCTGCACCGGTGGCAACATCATATCCTGACCTTTTCTCATGGCCTGCCTGGTCAGTGTTCTAGTGGCTTTATCATGCTCGTAAGCAAGGGCACTGCCACGGTAGATATTCCGGGAAAACTGGTCCAGCAGAATGATCTCCGCCAACGCCCCCCCAGCCTGTTTCCTCCAGTGCGCAAGGCCGCTTTCGGAGGCAAACAACACAAGGGACAGAAATCGGTAGCGGATTTCCTGGTCAAACCCGCGGTCGGAGCGGAACCAGCGATTACGATGAAAGCGGTCTGGCAACCCCTGCTCGTCAAGTTCACCGAACCAGAAATCCAGAATGTCATTCCAATCGAACATATAAAGCTACACCCACAGGCCAGTGACGAGCCCTATCCTGCTACACTTTATGACATTAAGGCCAGTACTGTTCACAGGAGACATCATGCCCGAAGAACACCGTATTATTCTTCTTGCGCACGGCAGCAGCGACAAGCGTTGGTGCGACACATTTGAACAATTGGCCGCACCGACCGTCAGCTCGGTCCCTGGCTCCCGTATCGCTTACATGGAGCTGGCCACGCCCTCCATGGAAAAGGTGATCGAACAGGGCGTGAATGAAGGCGTCCGGAGCTTTACTGTCGTCCCGCTTTTTCTGGCCGCCGGGCGCCATCTCCGCAAGGATGTACCGGCCATGATCCGATCCCTGGAGGAAAACCACGGCATTTCCATCCATCTCGCACCGCCCATTGGGGAAAATCCCCAGCTCGGTGAAGCCATTCGCGACGTGGTTACACAGGGATTGGCCAAATAAACGGGTCCGGCACTCAGGGACCTCGATAAGGGAGTTATCAAATGAGCCATCGTATTCTAGTCACCGGAGGCACGGGATTCATCGGTCAGGTGCTGTGCCCGAAGCTGATCGCCAAAGGCTACAGCCTGACGGTACTCAGCCGTCAGAGTGAGACAGACGTTCGGGCTGCCTGCGGCCGGGTAGAAGCGATTTCAAAACTGGATATGCTGAAAGGTCACCGGGGCTTTGACGGCATCATCAATCTCGCCGGTGAAGGCATTGCTGACAAACGCTGGAGCGAACAGCGCAAACAGGCGCTGAGGGACAGCCGCATTGGTCTCACCCGCCAGTTGGTGTCCGTGGTCAAAAGCTGGGATGTAAAACCCGGAGTACTCGTCTCGGGTTCAGCGGTAGGCTACTACGGCAATCAGCAGGACGCACAAGTTAACGAAGACACCCCACCCAACGACGAATTTACCCATCGCCTTTGCAGAGACTGGGAAGCAGAGGCCGTTAAGCTCGAGGCAGACGGGGTCCGTGTCTGCCTGTCTCGAACCGGCCTGGTCGCAGGCCCTGGCGGCGGCTTCCTCCAGCGGATGCTGTTACCGTTCCGCCTTGGCCTCGGTGGCCGCCTGGGCAGCGGAGATCAGTATATGCCATGGGTTCACCGCGACGATGTCGTTGCGGCACTGATCTTTATGCTGGAATCAGAGGATGCAACCGGCCCTTATAATGTTGTCAGCCCCAACCCCGTGACCAACCGGGAATTCACCCGCTGCCTGGCCAGGGCCCTCAACAGGCCAGCCATTTTCCCGGCGCCTGCGCCGGTGCTCAAACTGGCCCTGGGTGAAATGTCCCGTCTTCTGCTGACTGGGCAGCAGGCCATTCCACAACGGCTGACGCAACAGGACTTCCAGTTTTCCTATCCCGACTTAACAGAGGCGTTGGAGAACTGCGTCCGATGAATGTTTTGCTCAAATGAACCCAAAACATCATTTTTTTAGAAAAATTGTTTGACAGCGCATAAAGGCTTACTTAATATACGCGCCACCTCGACGAGGCAAGTCAGTAAGAACGTTGCGTCCCCTTCGTCTAGTGGCCTAGGACTCCGCCCTTTCACGGCGGCAACAGGGGTTCGAACCCCCTAGGGGACGCCAATTTTACCGACTCTAAACAGCCTTTCCGGACTGACGGGTACCTCCCTTTGTCCCCTCTTCCCTGTGGCGCTTGACATCCTTCATGATGAAGATCCCAACGCCTACAAAGAAAGCCAATATCAGCAGTACTGTCAAAATCCCCGCAATCACAACCGCGTCCATATACATAATCCGATCTCCATTAATCATTTCACCCGATTAACGTCAGATTACCCCTTACACGTGGCTGCCTTATTGACCTGAATCAAACCAACGGATTCAATGCGGCTTTTTGAAAGCTGGAACCACACCACATTTCTCTCGGCTTTTCCCTTATCCACAAGGCACTTGAGACAAACTGCTGCTATAGTCGTCAAGATAAGGAACCGTTCGTCTCACGAATACCTGGTCAGGGTGGCTGAAGTAACGACATGCAGAAACTGTCGACACGTCTCCAACGTTTTCGAACGGGCTCACCCCTATCTTTCCGGTTACTCGCCTGGATACTTCTCTTCAGTTCTGCCTTCACACTCATTGCCTCTGCCATACAACTGTATTCTGACTACAGCAAAGATCTTATGCGGATCGACAAGCGCATGCATGTGGTAGAAACCGGTTACGCCTCCAGCCTTTCCCGCAGCCTCTGGGCGCTGGACCAGAAGCTGCTCCAGACCCAAATGGAAGGCATCCTCAGCCTTCCGGACATTGCTCACCTGAGACTCCGCATTGAACCTGATTCAGAACTGGTCATGGGGAAATTGCCACCGGATGCACAAACAACGTCCCACAGCTTTGACCTCATCCACCAGGGGGATGAAAAGTTCAAGCTCGGAGAACTAACGGTCACCGCGGATCTAGACCGCGTGTACACAGAGATGAAACGAAAGGTCGGGGTTATTCTCGTAACCCAGTTTCTCAAGACGTTTCTGGTTTCAATTCTGATTATCTGGATTTTCCAGTATTTCGTGGCTCGCCACCTCTCCACCATGGCGAACTATGCCCGTCATTTTTCTCTCAGCAATCTTGCCGAACCACTCACGCTTGATCGGCCGGATACGCCGTTGAACAAACGGGATGAACTGGCTCAGGTTACCGATGCCATCAACCAGATGCGTGACCGATTGAATGAAGATGTCGCCCGTCAGCAACGGGACGCCGCACAAATCCGTAAGTTCTCCAAGGCCATTGAGCAGAGCCCGTCGTCGGTACTGATCTGTGACCGCCAGTGGCGGATTGAATTTGCCAACCAGAAGTTCACCCAACTGACGGGTTATGACGCCAACGACATCATCGGCAAACACCCCGGCGCTATATCCGATAAGGCCATGGACCACAGGGAAACCCGACATCTATGGCAATCCATTCGTCTCCAGGTCCAGCGGGTTGGCGTCTGGCAGGGGGAGGTCAACAGCGTGCGGCGCAATGGCGAGCGTTTCTGGGAACAGCTGATTGTAACCCCCATCAAGAACTCCGGTGGCGACACAACCGGTTATCTCATTCTGGGCGAAGACATCAGTATCCGTAAACGGTACGAGCAGCAACTGCTGCGCCAGGCCAACTATGACATCCTGACCGGTCTGCCGAACCGGATGCTTGCCCTTGATCGCCTGAAGCTGGCCCTGGCCCAAGCCAGAAGGGAGAACTCGCTGGTTGGCGTCATGTTTCTGGACCTCGATAACTTCAAGCATATCAATGACACCATGGGGCACGATGCCGGCGACAACCTTTTGATTGAAGCGGCCCGCCGGGTTTCCAGCTGCCTCCGCGGCACCAGCACTGTTGCCCGGCTTGGCGGCGATGAATTCCTGGTGATCCTGCCAGGGCTGACTGGCGCTGACGCCACCTCCCAGGTGGCGGAACGGATACTGAAGACTTTTGAACCCCCCTATCTGCTCAACAATCAGGAAGTCTTTGTCACCACCAGTATTGGTATCGCGATTTTCCCGACCGACTCCGACAACAGTGGCACCCTGCTGCAACACGCTGATGCTGCCATGTACCAGGCCAAACACCAGGGCAAGAGCTCCTACTCTCATTTCGTGCCTGAGATGACAGAAGTGTCCCACGATCGGCTGCAGATGGAATCCCGGATGCGCCGTGCACTGGAGCATAACGAGTTTGAGCTCTACTTCCAGCCAATCGTCCAGACTGATACTGGTGCCCTTTGCTCGGCGGAGGTACTGCTTCGCTGGAACAATGCCAGCATGGGCATGGTTATGCCGGATCGTTTCATTCCCCTGGCTGAAGAAACCGGCCTGATCATTCCTATTGGCGAATGGGTGCTCCATGAGGCGTGCCACAAGGCCATGAATTGGCGTGAAATCACTGGCACCCCGATCGGTGTCTCGGTTAATGTATCCCCTCGTCAATTTCGTGACCCGAACTTCAGTGACATCGTCCTGAAGGCCCTGGAGACGAGTGGTCTGGAAGCCGAATACCTCGAGCTGGAAATCACGGAAAGACTGATACTCGATAACACCATTGAAACTGCGGAGATCCTGAAATATTTGGACAATGCCGGAATCCGACTTTCAGTGGACGATTTCGGGACAGGGTACTCTGCCCTGAGTTATCTCAAGAGCTACCCCTTCGATACCCTGAAAATCGACAAATCCTTTGTCCAGGATGTCCTCAAGGAACAGGACGATGCATCTCTGGTCAGGGCCATTATTACCATGGCCCACAGCCTGGGGCTCAGGGTCATCGCAGAAGGGGTGGAAGAGGAGGCTCAGACCCACTTCCTGCAGCATGAAGGTTGCGATTACTCCCAGGGTTATTTCTATAGTCGCCCGATGCCGGAAGAGGAATTCGAAAAGTGGCTAAGCACCAATCATCGCGCTAAAGCCTGACACGTACCAGAACGGACCCACCCATGTCAGACACCATACTCGTTGTTAACTGCGGCAGCTCCTCCCTGAAAGTTGCACTGTTTGACCGTAACCTCAATCAGCTGACGTCGGCGCTGGCCGAAAGAATTGGCAAAGGGGATGCTTTCGCCAGCATTCGGGGGTATTCCAGGGACATTCCTCTGAAAAGCGAAGGCGGTCACCGGGAAGCCTTTCAGGCCATCGTATCGACCTTCCAGGATCTCAATCTGCTGACCTCGCCTCCCGTGGCCATAGGCCATCGCGTGGTGCACGGTGGCGAGACCTTCCGCGAAGCGGCGCTGATAAACGACAGCGTCCTCCAGGCAATCGAAGATTGCGCAGGCCTGGCTCCGCTTCATAACCCGGTTAACCTCACGGGCATAGAAGCCACCACGGAGCTGTTTCCTGATGTCCCTCAGGTGGCAGTATTCGATACCGCCTTCCATCAGACACTGCCACGACACGCCTATCTCTATGCGTTACCTTACCGGTTCTACCGCGATTGGGGTGTTCGACGGTATGGTTTCCATGGCACCAGTCATAACTTCATGGCCACGGAAGCGGCCCGCCTTCTAGGTAAGGTACCGGAGGAAACGTCCATCATCTCCGCACATCTGGGTAACGGCTGCAGCATCACGGCCATCCGCGATGGTACCAGTGTGGATACCAGTATGGGGCTCACTCCCCTGGAAGGTCTGGTGATGGGCACCCGCAGCGGCGACATCGACCCCGGGTTGTTCGATTTCCTGAAAACCAAGGACATTGGTGCGGAAAACCTTCACCGGATTCTCAATAACGAAAGCGGCTTACTGGGTCTCTCGGAAAAAACCAATGATATGAGAACCCTCAGCGAACTGGCCGACCAGGGTCACGACCCCTCCATTGTGGCCATTGAGGTGTTCTGCTTTCGCCTGGCACGGTACATCAGTGCAATGATGGCTTCACTCAATGAACTGGATGCCCTGGTATTTACCGGTGGAATTGGGGAAAACAGCGCCATGGTCCGGGCCAAAACTCTCAGCCATCTCCAACTGGCCGGTTTCGCCATTGAGACTTCGCTCAATCAACAGCACGGTAAGAAAACGAATGGCCGTATCGAACGGGAGGAAAGCCGTTTCAAGGTGATGGTCATTCCGACCAACGAAGAACGGGTCATCGCCAGCGAAGCCCTGGAAACCAGCGGCACCATCCGTCAACGTTGAATACGCATCACCTGCAAGGAAATCTGTATGGCAAAGAACCTGTTTATTGCGCCGACCTCCATGGATTCCGGCCTGACCTCTGTTTGCCTTGGCCTGCTCAGGGCTCTGGAGCGGGTAGGCGTCAGCGTCGGATTCTATAAACCGTTCAGCCAGTCGGTTCATGAGGGAGAGTCCCACCACAACGACGGCAAGGATCCCTCAGTGGCCTTCGTGCGGGCGCGCAGTCACCTTGAGCCGCCTCCCCCCATGGGCCTCAGGGAAGCACAACAGCTACTGAACAAGGGCAAGGCCGACCTGTTGATGGAAACCGTTGTCGGCGAATATCAGAAAGTTGCCAAGACCGTTGATGTCGTCATCATTGAAGGCCTGGTACCGGATCGGAGCGAAGCCTACATCGCCCGGTTGAACGTGGAGCTGGCGCGCAACCTGGGATCGGAGGTTGTGCTGGTAAGTACACCAAAGAATTCCACGGCGGAAGAGCTGGACGAAGAACTGGATTTCTCCTCACGCCTGTTTGCCAACCCTTCGGACCCCGATGTGATCGGCATTATCCTGAACAAAGTGGGCGAGCCCGAGAAATCCGACTTCACGCCCCGGGTAAATTCACAGCCAGCCATCACCCCGATCGATTTCCAGAATGACTGCAAGGTGTTCGCGGAGGGGCGATTCCGGTTACTCGCCTGCGTTCCCTGGCAGCCCGAACTGCTGGCCGTTCGGGTGTCGGACATTGCCAGGGAAATGCAGGTATCGGTACTGAACGAGGGCCAGATCCAGTCCCGAAGGGTCCAGAATGTCTCGGTATGTGCCCGCACCATCAGGAACATGATCGATACCCTGAAGCCGGGGACGCTGATGGTGACGCCCGGTGACCGGGAGGATGTCATTGTGACCACCGCAGTGGCGGCGCTCAACGGGGTTCCCCTGGCCGGTCTGATGCTAACCGGCGGACTGATGCCCGATGACCGGGTGGTTGACCTGTGCCGAAGAGCCCTTGAAACCGGACTGCCGGTGCTCCGGGCGGAATCCGATACCTACGAGACGGCCCATCGCCTGGCGAACCTGTCTGCTGCCATTCCGATTGACGACCCCGACCGCATCGAGAAAGCGATGGAAGCGGTCGCTACCCGGGTGGATACCGACTGGCTCCAGGAACACCTGAAGGTTCAGCGTCAGAGCAGACTGTCACCCCCTGCCTTCCGTTACCTGCTGTCCGAACGTTCGAGGACCGCTGCGAAGCGCATCGTACTGCCGGAAGGCAATGAGCCCAGAACCGTCGAGGCGGCCATCATCTGTCACCAGCGTGGGCTGGCACAGTGTGCCCTGATTGGCGCCCCCGGCGAGATAGAGAACGTCGCGAAATCCCGGGGGCTGACCCTGCCCGCCGACATCGAGATCATTGATCCGGCGAAGGTTCGCGGCGACTACATTCAACCCATGGTGGACCTCCGTAAGCACAAGGGCCTCGCCCCTGACATGGCTGAAGCCATGCTCGAGGACAATGTTGTCCTCGGCACCATGATGGTGGCCATGGACGAAGCCGATGGGTTGGTATCAGGTGCCATCCACACCACCGCCAACACCGTGCGCCCTGCCCTCCAGCTGATCAAGACTCACGACGAAGCCAAGGTCGTGTCGTCCGTCTTCTTCATGCTGTTGCCCCAGCAGGTCGTGGTCTACGGCGACTGCGCCATCAACCCCGACCCGAACGCCGAAGAACTGGCTGACATTGCCATCCAGAGTGCCCAGTCAGCAGAAGCGTTCGGTATTGAGCCAGTCGTGGCGATGATCAGTTACAGCACCGGGGAATCCGGCAGCGGTCAGGACGTGGAGAAAGTAAGGGAAGCAACCCGCATTGCCCGGGAGCGCCGTCCGGATCTGCTGATCGACGGTCCGCTACAGTACGATGCGGCAGCCATTGAGAGCGTGGGCAAAAGCAAGGCGCCAGACAGCAAGGTTGCCGGTCGCGCAACAGTGTTTATCTTCCCGGATCTCAACACCGGCAATACCACGTATAAAGCGGTGCAGCGCAGTGCAAATGTGGTGAGTATCGGTCCGATGCTCCAGGGCCTGAGAAAGCCGGTCAATGACCTGTCACGGGGAGCGTTGGTGGAGGATATTGTCTTTACCATCGCCATCACGGCGGTTCAGGCAAAACAGGTTGAGAACGCGGGGCTGGCTTGACAGCCCCGCACAGGATCAACGTTTCTTGCTCTTCATCCGCTGTTTCTTCGGACGACGGCCCGCTTTCAGGTCGTTGTCTTTCTTGACCCGCTGGCGTGGCGTCAGGCGATCAACCTTACCCGCGAAAGGGTTCTCACTGGAGCGGAACTCAAAACGGATCGGGGACCCTGTGACATTAAGAACCTTGCGGAAGGTGTTTTCCAGGTAGCGTTTGTAGGAGCCCGGAAGCGCATCCGTCTGGTTACCATGGACCACGACCACCGGTGGATTCGAGCCCCCCTGGTGCGCATAACGCAGCTTGATGCGCCTACCCTGTACCATCGGTGGCTGATGCTGTGAAATCGCATCCTGCAGGATCGCGGTAAGCCGGTTGGTTGGCCACTTCGCCATGGCCGATTCGTAGCAGGCCTGTACGGATTCATACATTACGCCGACACCCGACCCGTGCAACGCCGAGATATAGTGCTTGTCCGCGTAGTCGAGAAAATCGAGCCGACGCCGGACCTGTTCCTTCACGTCGGCACGCTCTTCAGGATCCATACCATCCCACTTGTTCACCGCAATGACCAGTGACCGGCCGGCATCCAGCACAAACCCGATCAGGTGCAGGTCCTGGTCCACCAACCCTTCCCGGGCATCGATGACGAGGAGCACCACATGGGCATCCTCAATGGCCTTCAGGGTCTTGATGATGGAAAACTTCTCGACCACTTCACGGACGTTCTTGCGGCGGCGCACCCCGGCGGTATCAATCAGCGTGTACTGGCTGCCCTGGCGCTCATAGGGGATATAAACGCTATCCCGCGTGGTGCCCGGCATGTCGTACACCACAACCCGATCCTCACCCAGCATGCGGTTGACCAGAGTCGACTTACCCACATTCGGGCGCCCTACCACGCCAATGCGGATACCCGGATAACGTTCGGCACGATCCTGCTCTTCCCGATCTTCTTCCGAGGGCAGCAGGCTTTCAAGCAGCGATCGGATGCCACGGTTGTGGGACGCGGCAATCTGAAACGTTGACTCAAACCCCAGGCTGTAAAAGTCGGCCGCTGCGATGTCAGGATCCTGGCCATCGGTTTTATTGACGACCAGATGCGCCCGCTTGCCGGTTTTGCGGAGATTATTGGCAATCAGTTCATCGCTACCGGTCAGGCCAGCCCGCCCGTCCACCAGGAACAGCACAATGTCCGCTTCTTCCACCGCCTGGAGGGACTGGCGAGCCATTTCCGCGTCCAGCCCTTCCTCATCCCCGGTCAGACCGCCGGTATCGATCACGATAAACCGCTGGCCCTCATAGGTGCCCTCACCGTATTTACGGTCACGGGTAAGCCCGGGAAAATCCGCAACCAGCGCATCCCTGGACCGCGTCATCTGATTGAAAAGTGTCGATTTACCGACGTTGGGGCGACCGACAAGGGCAATTACAGGGATCATATAGTTTCGCTACAAAAGATTGACCGGGCCCTCATGGGCCCGGAGAGGTACGCGATCAATCGCGTTCCTTGAGTTCAAAGACGGTCATCTTACCGCTATTGCCATAGACCAGCAGATTACCGTTACGCAGCCGCTGTGCCGGCACGCGCAGTCCGTCATCGTCGAATTCCAGCTGCCCCTGCAGTGAACCGTCTTCGAGGGACATTAAGTGAATATACCCCTCGAAGTCACCAACGAGCAGATAGTCATCGTAGACAACCGGCTGGGTAGTCTGGCGCCAGGACAACCGATCCTGGGTCCAAAGTTCACGACGGTCAGAACCTCGAAAGGCCTTGATATCACCATTCGCAGAGGATACATAGATGTTACCGGCGCCGATCATCGGTGAGTGCAGGCTTGACGCCTCTCGACTCCAGATCTCATCACCGGTGCGCAAATTCACCAGGGCCAGCTTACCCTGATAGCCAACAACCAGTGCTGCGTTCTCCAGAATCAGGGGCTGGCTGGTCACATCCACCAGACGCTCGAGCTCCGTGCGCCCTTTTGGCTGGCCTACCTCATACTGCCAGACCGGCTGGCCACTGTCCGAAGCCAACGCGAGCAACTTGCCATTGGCAAAACCGGCCAGCACCAACTCACTGCCAACCAGTGGCGGAGCGGCAGCCCGCATGGATAACACCGGTACCACACTGTCGTATTGCCAGACCTTTTCGCCAGTCGCCGAATTGAAGGACAACACCTTGCCGTCCGTAGTCTGAACAACAACGATCGTTCCATTGGACTGCGGTGTGGCCAGAACCTCGTTTGGAAGGGGGGTTTCCCACAGCACTTCCCCGTTTTCCCGGGACAAGGCCATAAGACTGGCATCGCGGGTCACCAGATAAAGCTGTTCCCGGTCACCGCCAACACCTGCGAAAACCCGGGTATCCAGTTCCTTGTACCACACGACCTTTCCATTGGCGGACTCGACAGCATATACCTCACCGTCTGCCGAAGCGGCGTAGAGCAAATCACCGGTATTCAACGGAGTCAGGTAGAGAAACTGATCTCCATGGCCCTCGCCGACGTCCATGGTCCAGACTTCCTTGAGTTCAACCGTGCCTTCTATTTCAGGGACCGGTGCCGGCTCTTCAAACGGTTCATTGGTACTGCATCCGGCGAACAAAAATACCAGCGCGGTCAGGGCACCCAGGCGTACAAGTGATGACCCACTAAACAACCCGGGCATCAGGCACCCCCCTGTACACCAAGGTCGGACAATTTCAGTTCCAGAACACCGCTGCGGCCCTGCTGGCTTTGTTCCCTGGCAGCCAGATAGGCTTCGCGGGCACCGTCACGGTCACCCTTGGCCAGCAGTATGTCACCCCTGAGCTCGGAATAGATGGCGGCGAAAGACTCATTGTTACCGGCGCCCTCAAGGGTACTCAGCGCTTGGTCATACTGCTCAGCAGCAAACTGTGCCCGCGCCAGACGACTGCGAATGATATAAGACAAACCACTGCCATCCTCCACGTTTTCGCTGGCCCATTCCAAGGACGCAATGGCGCCATCGGTATCACCCTGGTCGTGCAATTGCTGACGAGCAAGAATCAGCATGCCGTAGGCCGCATAAGCGCTGTCCGGATACTCTTCCTGCAGTTTGTTGGCAACGAACGCAACCGTGTCGCCACGATTTTCATCGGACTGGTTACTGTATGCGTTCAGCAGATTGGCAAACTGGTTGGCAGCTTCCGTACGTTGCTGCGTCTGATGGTTCTGCCAGGCCTGCCAGCCAAATACGATCGCCAGCGCTGCACCGATACCGATCAGAAGCGAACTGCCGTTCTTCTTCCACCAGTCCTTGATCGCCTGAATCTGTTCTTCCTCGGTACGCATTTCGGCCATGATGACTCCTGTAGTCAGCTTTTTGTAAGTTTGCCCGGGTGCGCCGATCAGGCGCCCAGCAATTTATCCAGTGTTTTGGCAAGCTCGGTTTGCCCCAGCTCCTGCTGCCCTTCATCTGAACGAAGGGGTTTCAGGCCAACGGTGCCGCCGTTAATTTCATTTTCGCCAAGAATGACCGCATAACGGGCTCCACTGCGATCGGCTTTCTTCATCTGACTCTTGAAGCTACCGCCGCCACAGTGAGTGACAATAACCTTGCCAGGCAACGCCTGCCTCAGGGATTCTGACAGCCCCAACGCCACGGGAACAGCCTGATCGCCCATCGCAGTAACGTAGATATCGGCATTGGCATTGACGTAGTCAGGGATCAATTCCAGCGTTTCCAGCAACAGGATCAGCCGCTCCAGCCCCATGGCAAAACCGACCGCAACCGTTGGCTTGCCACCCAGTTGCTCCACCAGCCCATCATAACGCCCACCAGCACAGACAGTGCCTTGCGCGCCCAGGCTATCGGTAATCCACTCAAAGACCGTCTTGCCGTAATAATCCAGGCCACGAACCAGTCGGGGGTTTACGGTGTACGCTATTCCGGCCGCATCCAGCAGCTCCCGCAGACTGCGGAAGTGCTCCAGGGATTCCTCATCCAGATAGTCATCCAGCTTCGGAGCTTCTTCCAGAATCTTCTGGGTGTCGGGACTCTTGCTGTCCAGGATTCGCAACGGATTGCTCTCGAGGCGACGCTGACTGTCGCCATCAAGCTGGTCGCGATATCCGGACAGATAGCTGACCAGAGCCTCGCGATATTCCCGACGGGCAGCCAAAGTACCAATGGAATTGATTTCCAGCCGGGTGTGAGCTTCCAGCCCCAGCTCTTTCCAGAGTCGCGCAGTCAGAATCAGCAGCTCGGCGTCAATATCCGGCCCGCTCATCCCGAAACATTCCACGCCGATCTGATGAAACTGGCGATAACGCCCCTTCTGGGGCCGCTCATGGCGGAACATCGGGCCGGTATACCAGAGCCGACGAGTCTGGTTGAAAAGCAGACCATGCTCTTCCGCCGCACGCACGCAGCCTGCAGTACCCTCGGGGCGAAGCGTCAGGCTGTCGCCGTTGCGGTCCTCGAAGGTATACATTTCCTTCTCGACGATATCGGTCACTTCACCGATGGAACGCTTGAACAGATCCGTCTGCTCCACGATGGGCATACGGATTTCCTGGTAGCCATACCCGGAAAGAACCTCACGAACCTTGCCTTCCACAAACTGCCATACGGGAGTCTGATCCGGCAGGATATCGTTCATCCCGCGAATTGCCTGAATCTTAGCCAAGTTAAACCCTTAATCTCGAATCGTTGAATGGGACGGTAGCCGATTACTCACCAGAACGGGCGATAATTGCGTCTTCCTGTTCCTTGCGACGGGCAACCTCTTCCCGGATGAGACGTTCAAGGTCTTCCGTCAGGGTCGAGTTATCCAGCTTCTGGTTCGGCTTGCCGTCCATATAAAACAGGTTCTTGGGGCTCCCCCCCGTCAAACCGATATCCGCCACCTTTGCTTCGCCGGGGCCATTCACAATACAGCCGATGATGGCCACATCCAGGGAGGTATTCACATCCTCCAGGCGGGCTTCCAGGTCATTCATCGTCTGGATAACGTCGAAGTTCTGGCGGGAACAGCTCGGGCAGGCGATAAAATTGATACCGTGGCTCCGCAGGCGGAGACTTTTCAGAATATCGTAGCCAACCTTTATTTCCTGTACCGGATCAGCGGCCAGGGAAACCCGGATTGTGTCCCCAATACCATCCATCAGCAGCATCCCGAGGCCGATGGAGGATTTGACCGTACCGGAACGGAAACCGCCGGCTTCGGTGATCCCAAGGTGCAAGGGCTGATCGATCTGGGAAGCGATCTGGCGATAAGCCGCCACCGTCATAAACACTTCTGACGCTTTTAAGCTGACCTTGAAGTCCTGGAAATCGTGACGGTCCAGGATGTCGATATGACGCATGGCGGATTCTACCAACGCCTCCGGCGTTGGCTCACCGTACTTGCGTTGCAGAGCCTTCTCCAGAGAGCCGGCATTAACGCCAATCCGGATTGGAATACCACGATCCCGTGCGGAGCTTATAACGGCACTTACCCGATCATCACGACCAATATTCCCCGGGTTGATTCGAAGGCAATCAACACCAAGCTCGGCGACCCTCAGGGCAATCTTGTGGTCAAAGTGGATATCCGCCACCAGCGGCAGAGATACCCGGGAGCGAATCTGACCAAAGGCTTCGGCCGCCTCCATGCTGGGCACCGAAACCCGGACAATATCGGCCCCGGCCTCCTGCAACGCCTGAATCTGTCCAACGGTGGCTTCCACATCGCAAGTGTTGGTATTGGTCATGCTCTGAACAGCAATCGGCGCATCACCACCTACCGGCACATTGCCCACCATGATTTGGCGGGATTGACGTCTTTTAATCGGAGATTCCTGTTTCATCTCGTGCTAACCAACATTAGTGTGTTCGGGAGATTCAGATTTCCAACGTGAACTGGGCACGGTTGTTCACAACCGGATAATCCGACAAATCAACCGGTTCGCCCTGGAAACTGATGTCAGCGACTGCGTTTACAGCACCAATCACCACATTCAACGGCACCTGTCCGGAAACATCTACGCGATCACCTTCCCGCTGGATGGAACTTACCAGCCTGATGCCCGCAGCGTCGGTAACCCGAATCCAGCAGTCACCGGAAAATGTCACCTGCAGGCGACCGGTGCCAATGGCATCCGATTCCTGGAAACTCTCAGCCAAAGCAGGATCGGCGGTACCGGTCACAGCAGGTTCAACGACTTCTTCCTGCTCATTAACAGCTACAGCATCATCGGCAGCCGTTGCCGGCGTTTCTGTTCCAGTGGCGTCCCCATCTGACTCCGGAAGGGAGGACGTTTCTTCGATCACGTCGGTCGCAGGTACTTCAACCGGCTCGCCGGATTCCGGGTACAGCGCAGGCTGCTCTACTTCCCCGGTCGATATTTCGGTCTCATTATCGACAGTGAGCCCGCCTTCCGGTTCCTGAACGGCGCCTGACTCCTGCTCTTCATTCGGTGTGGCCCCGGTATCTTCCGAGCCGTTGTCAACAAACCGGAACACCAGATAAGCGGCCACCAGCAAAGCAACCAATACAATAAGAATCTTTGCAATACGACGTTTTTGCCGACGCCGGCGCTCAATATCAATCAGGGGGTTCGCTTCCACTGCCTCCGCTCTCTTGAGACGAAGAGGCTCCAGCTCCTTGTCCAGGATCGCAATCACTGAATCCGCTTCCAGCCCCACCTGATTTGCATAGGCCCTGACATAGCCCTTCAGGAAAAGTTCGCTGTCAATCTGCTGATAGTCGCCATCTTCTATCGCCTGTATAACGGCGGGCCGCAGATGTTGAGCATCCGCAATGTCCGATACATTCAGCCCTTTCTTTTCCCTGCCCTGCCTGAGCAGATTACCTGCCGACTCACCGGCGGATTGTTGAGCGCTTTCTTCACTAGTCATTAGAAATCAGCACCTTATATTGTTGGTATTCGACTGACTCCGGGAAGTTGTTCTTCAGTTGGAGAGCGAGACTGGATTCCCGATCCCGCTCATCAAAATAGCGGGCAATCCGAATACCGGTAATCAGGCTTTCAGGCGAATGCCGGTATCTGGGATTCTGTTGCATAAGCCTGATCAGGCGGTTGTAATAACGAGAGGCAGGTGAATAATCCCCTGCCTTTACCAATGTTCGGGACAGCGCCAACAGGGATTTCGCATCCCCTCTCGACAATTCTACCGACCGACGGTATGCAGCAACTGCTGCGTCATTGTTGCCCAGACGCTCTTCACTCATGCCCAGGTTAAAGAAAACCGAGGCTCTGTCGTCATATTTGGTGTCCTTCGACGCCGCCAGGAACTGGTCACGGGCCTCGTCGAAACGCTGCTCACCATACAGGAAGGCACCATAGTAGACCCGCCCACGGGTGTAGTTCCCGTCATTGGACAGAGCCTTCTGGAACGACTGCTCCGCCAATTCCGGCTCACCGTCATTATTGAGCAGCAGCCCCATGGCAGAGAGTGCGCCCGCATCATCCGGGGCCAATGTCAGGGCGCGTTCCAGATGTTTCTCTGCGCGATCCAGATTACCCTGACCAATGTACGCCGTGGCGAGCTGCACATAGTTGTGAACCGCCTTGTCGCGGTCCTCTTCCCGGGAGAAACGACTGTCGGAAACCGTGACACAACCTGAGACAAAGAACATTACCAGTACAACGGCCAACACCGCACGGACACGATTCACTGGAGTAAATGCCACGGTTCTCAATTCCTCACGCTGTCTGTTCGTTTCAATGCAGTCAGGGGTTAACCTGCTGAACCGCTATATAACGCTGGCTGCGTTTGGTCCGATCATCAACCCGTCCGACCAGCTGACCGCACGCGGCGTCAATATCATCTCCCCGCGTGGTGCGCACGGTCGCGATATAGCCGGCTTCATTCAGGATGTTCTGGAACCGCCGCGTCGCCGACATTTTAGGGCGACGGAAGTCACTCTCCGGGAACGGATTGAAAGGAATGAGGTTAATCTTGCAGGGCAGACCGCGAAGAATCTTCGCAAGTTCACGGGCGTGCTCAGGCTGATCATTCATTCCTTCGATCACCGTGTACTCAATGGTGGCTTTGCGCTTGTCCGGTAACCGGGCCAGGTACCGCTTCGTCGCTGCCAGCAGTTCCGAGATCGGGTACTTTTTGTTTAATGGCACCAGCTGGTTACGCAGCTCATCATTAGGGGCATGGAGCGAAATGGCCAGTGAAACATCTGTAACTTCGCCCAGACGATCGAGGGCAGGCACCACACCGGAGGTACTGACGGTCACCCGACGCTTGGATATCCCGTAGGCCAGGTCTTCCATCATCAGATTCATGGCGTCGACAACGTTCTCGAAGTTCAGCAGGGGCTCCCCCATACCCATCATCACCACGTTGGTAATGGGGCGATCCGGGCCCGGCTCAAACGGCATGAACGCCTTGCGGGCCACCCAAACCTGACCGATGATTTCGGCAGCGGTCAAGTTGCGGTTGAAGCCGCGTTTGCCAGTCGAACAGAAGGTGCAATCAAGGCTGCAGCCAATCTGGGAAGACACACACAGGGTGCCCCGCTCGCCATCGGGAATCAGCACGGTTTCAACGCTGTTGCCGTTATCCATGCGCATCACCCATTTGCGGGTACCATCCTTCGAGGTCTCGTCATAGACCACCTCTGGCCCACGAATTTCTGCGACTTCCTTGAGCTTTTCCCGCAGGACCTTGCTCATATTGGTCATTTGATCGAAGTCATCAGCACCCCGCTGGTGAATCCACTGCAGCACCTGGGTGGCACGGAAACGCTTTTCCCCCAGGGTTTCAAAGAAAGCCTCCATCTTGGCTTTCGGCATCCCCAGCAGGTTGGTTTTTTCAGCGGCCGCTGTCATTTCATAACCTCGATCAGATAACCAATCCGAAGCGGGAGAACATCCCCCGCTTCGGCAGCCAAATCAACCGCGCGGGCAGATTTCGCTGTCATTGAAAAAGTACGCGATTTCACGCTCTGCGGAAGCGGCAGAGTCGGAACCGTGTACGGCATTAGCGTCAATAGACGCCGCGAAGTCAGCACGGATGGTACCGGCTTCGGCTTCTTTCGGGTTGGTCGCGCCCATCAGGTCACGGTTCTTCAGGATGGCGCCTTCGCCTTCCAGAACCTGAACCACGGCGGGGCCGGAGGTCATGAAAGCAACCAGGTCGTTGAAGAAAGGACGCTCTTTGTGCTCAGCGTAGAAGCCTTCAGCCTGCTCCTGAGTCAGGTGCATCATCTTGGCAGCAACGATGTTAAGACCGGCTTTCTCAAAACGGGTATAAATTTCACCGATCACATTCTTTGCTACTGCGTCGGGCTTGATAATCGAGAGCGTGCGCTCGTTTGCCATGTCATTTCTCCAGTATGGGTTCAGGTTAAAAATTCAGGGTTGGGATTATACGCAGTCCGGAGGCTACTGCCTACCGCACGGAACGGAGACGCCCAACAACTTCAATGATTTGTGACGTCGCAAAGTCAACTTCTTCTTCCGTGGTGAACCGCCCAAGCGAGAATCGCAGGGCGCGGTGGGCCTGTTCGTCATCGAGCCCGATTCCACGAAGTACAAACGAGGGCTCGATGGTCGCCGATGCACAGGCCGATCCCGAAGACACAGCCAGCTCCCGCAAGCCCAGCATCAGGGATTCCGCGCCAACACCGGCAAACGACAGATTCATGATTCCCGGCACCCGCGCATCGGTGCTGCCATTGAAAGACACACCATCCAGCGAGGAAAGACCATCCAGGAAACGGGACCTCAGGGCCTCCAGCGTTGCCATATCGTCATCCAGCAGATCCGCGGCCCGGGCAAACGCAGAACCCATGCCGACAATCTGGTGAGTCGGCAAGGTGCCGGAGCGCATGCCACGCTCGTGCCCACCACCGTGAATCTGGGCATCAATCTTAACGTCCGGAGAACGGCGGACATACAACGCCCCAATGCCTTTGGGGCCATAAACTTTGTGGCCAGACAGCGACAACAGATCAACCGGCATTGCTGCCACATTCACGGGCATCTTGCCGGCCGCCTGGGCCGCATCAACATGAAACAATATTCCGAGCTGTCGCAGTCGGTCACCGATGGCGGCGATGTCGGTTACACATCCGAGCTCGTTGTTCACCATCATAAGGCTGACGAGCACGGTTTCCGGCCGGATGGCCTCCTCGACCTGCGCCGGATCAATGCGGCCATCCGGTTGAGGATTCAGCCAGGTCACTTCAACGCCCTGCCCCTCGAGCCACTTGCAGGTATCCAGCACCGCTTTATGCTCAATCGTCGACGTGATGACATGGGCTCCATGCTTTCCGGACACGGCACCTTTGATGGCCAGGTTGTCAGACTCCGTCGCGCCGGAAGTCCAGACGATTTCCCGGGGGTCGGCATGAATCAGCCCGGCCACCTGCTTGCGGGCATTCTCAACTGCGGCTTCGGCTTGCCAGCCATAGGCGTGGGAGCGGGAGGCGGGATTTCCAAATACTCCATCGAGAGTCAGGTACTTGACCATCTCTTCAGCAACAGCAGGATCAACGGGCGTCGTCGCCGCGTAATCCAGATAGACGGGCTTCTTCATAGTGGTATCAGATTAATTCGGTTCAGGCCGGCGTCTGCTCTGTCAGGCGCTCGGTGTTGATCGTCTGGGAGTCAGAATCAGACTGACGGCGATCCTGTCGATCCGCCACCATCTGGATTTCCCGCTTTTTCATCAGATCAGCAAGACTGATCTCGCTGAGGAACTGGTGGATCTGATCGCTCAGGTCCGACCACAGGTGGTGAGTCAGGCATTTCTCGCCATTCTGGCAATCGCCCTTGTTCCCACAACGTGTTGTGTCCAGGGACTCGCTGACCGCATCAACCACCTCGGCAATGAAAACGGCTCCAGCATCACGACTCAGGCGATAACCACCACCCGGCCCCCGAATACTGACGACCAGCTTGTGCCTGCGCAGACGGGAAAACAGTTGCTCAAGATACGAGAGGGAGATTTCCTGTCGGGCCGAAATATCCGCGAGACTGACCGGCCCCTGATCCCCGTGAAGGGCCAGATCCAGCATTGCCGTAACGGCATAGCGGCCTTTGGTGGTCAGTTTCATAGCGTCAGCCCCGACAAGGGAATGAATCAGAATTCACAGCGACGAGTATGAATTGACCCACCAAAACAGTCAAGTATTCACTTGTCCTCAGGCTGATCCTCCCGGACGCAGTCAAAATCCTCCTCCTGCAAGGGCGGCAACTCTCCATTCTGGTACTCACTGTTCACCTTCCGCAGCGCCTTGCACATGTTCTCAATGCGGTCGTCCACTGCGTGCATATGATCCAGCAAACTGCGCATGGCACGGGCGACGGGATCCGGCATCTCTTCGGTTACGCCATAGGCGTCGAAGCCCATACGCTCTTCCATTTCCTTACGACGCACTTCGTCGCCTTCCTCAGGCTTACGCTTCACAATGACACGGCCAGGAATGCCAACCACCGTGGCCCCCTCGGGAACCGCTTTGGTGACCACCGAGTTTGATCCTACCTTGGCGCCCGCGCCGACCTCGAAGGGTCCCAGAATCTTGGCCCCGGCCCCCACCACAACGCCGTTACCGATCGTGGGGTGGCGCTTACCCTTGTTCCAGCTGGTTCCGCCCAGAGTCACACCCTGATAAAGGGTGACGTCGTCACCAATCACAGCCGTTTCGCCGATGACCACCCCCATTCCATGATCAATAAAGAATCGGCGCCCAATGGTTGCCCCCGGATGTATTTCAACACCCGTAAGCCAGCGTGCAATGGTTGAAATGGTGCGAGCCAGCCATTTCAGACCGAGATTCCACAACCAGTGAGAAAAACGGTGGAACAGCAGCGCATGCAGCCCCGGATAGTTGGTCAGTACTTCAAAGGTATTTCTGGCAGCGGGATCCCGATGGAACACGCTGCCAATATCTTCCCTTAATCGTTCAAACATGATCTTTATTCCCGGCCAGTGGCGGCTTCATCAGCCTCTGAAGCAATCTCAGGGGAGACTTTGCCTGCCGACGATTTCTGCACAGCCGTCAGGATGCCTCTAAGAATGTTGATTTCCATCTGATCCAGTTTGGCCCTCTGGAACAGGCGACGCAAACGGGTCATCAGTTGACGCGGGTTTTCCCGACGATGGAAATCAATATCCACTAGCACCTGCTCAAGGTGTCCGAAAAACCCCTCCACATCGTTCACCGGTGCGGGAGGAACATCCCAGCCGGCATCACCCGGCGCAGTCATGGCTTTTAAGTATGGGCTGCCCTCGCCTCCTTCAAGCCCACGCAGGTAATGCATGCGCAATTCGTAGGTGACAACCTGAACGGCCATCGCCAAATTCAGCGAGCTGTAGTCCGGATTGGACGGGATGTGTATGTGGAAGTGGCAACGCTGCAACTCATCATTACTGAGCCCATGATTCTCACGACCGAACACCAGGGCAACCGGGCCGGCCGACGTGTGCTCCGACGCTTTCATGGCCGCATCCGGCGGTGCAATCACCGGCCAGGGCACCTTCCGCCCCCTCGCACTGGTACCCATCACCAGCACACAATCGGCAATGGCCTCATCCAGCGAAGACACCACATGGGCCTGATCAAGCACATCGGATGCTCCGGAAGAGCGCGCATAGGATGCCTCATCGGGAAACGAAGCCGGATTCACCAGCCAGAGGTTGCCCAACCCCATATTCTTCATGGCACGTGCCACTGCACCGATGTTTCCCGAGTGGGAGGTTTCCACCAGGACTATCCGAATCTGATCCTGAAACGTGTCGTTGCCTTCCTGGGGAAGTGCAGATTTATGCATGGGGCACGGTCTCTATCAATGACTTGAAGATCGCAATGATAGCAGATTTTCCCTCGACCCTGCCTCTCCGGACATCCCGAAACCCTGCGTTATCCGTGACATTGCTGAGGTAAAAAACATACAACCGGGGGTTTATTTTGCTATCATACGCGACCTTCACACACCCGGATAATGATCACTTAGATGCAACCAGCAATCAAAATGGCTCTGCGCGTAGCGCGTCAGGGGTCTGACTATCTGAAAGCACATTTCGAGCGCCAGGAACCCAGCGGCAAGGACGCGTCCGACCGCCGTGGCCAACTGGAACGTGTTGAAACGTCTATCTACGACAACTTCACGGAACAGCTCGAAAAAGCCTACAAAGACCACACTATCGCACCCATGGGCGAATCAGACGCCAACGGCAGCGACAAGAGCTGGCACATATTCCCGCTCCTGGGTCGTGACAATTTCCTGCGCGGCATTCCGGACTTTGCCCTGGCACTGGTCCAGAAAAAGAACAACCGGGCGGAAAATCTGCTCCTGGTCAACCCGATTACCGGCGAGGAATACTCCGCCAGCCGTGGCCACGGCGCCGCACTGAACAGCCGACGGGTGCGCACCAGCGAGACCAAGCATATTCAGCAGTCTGCTGTTTGCAGCAACCTGCTTGACCAGGCACGAACAGGTGATGACCCCCTGCTCTGGGGTGAAATGGCCTCTATGATTGCCCGGGAATCCGATATCTTCCGCACGTCTGGGTGCGTGGCTCTCGATATTGCACGCGTGTCCGCGGGACACCTGGACGCCGCCATCATTTTCAAACCGGAAGCTGCGGACCTGGACATTGGCGTGACGCTCGCCATGGAATCCGGCGCTCTGACCGGTGACTTTTCCGGCAACCCGTCCACCGAAAAAGCACGCCAACTGGTCGTAGCCAACCCGAAGCTGTTCCGGGAAGTATTGAAAGTTCTCCACCCGTTTCGTGGACGCCTGCCCCGCTAACTTCTGACAGGCATTCAGCTGAAACGAAAAAAGCCGCAGCCCGTAAGGGCTGCGGCTTTTTTGTGCCTGAGAGCGCTGCGGATCACATCCGGTCGAGCCACTCGGGTGGTTGCTCTTCCTCTTCCTCGCCTACAACCCCCTCCTTCGCGGGGACCATCAGGTCTTCACGAGAAATATTCAGCACCATCAACATGTTGGCGGACACGTAAATGGATGAATAGGTACCAACGACCACACCAATCATCAGTGCCAGGGCGAAGTTATTGATCGCCTCGCCACCAAACAAGTAAAGCGCCAACAACACCACCAAGGTGGTACCAGAGGTGTTGATGGTACGGCTAATGGTCTGATGGATGGATTCGTTAATGATGTGCCAGGAATCCCCCTCCCTCATCTTACGGAAGTTCTCCCGGATTCGATCCGCCACCACAATGGTATCGTTCAGCGAGTAACCAATCACCGCCAGCAATGCCGCCAGCACTGACAGGTCAAAGGTCCACTGGAACAGGGCAAACACACCCAGGACGATAATCACATCGTGGGCCAGTGGTAGTACGGAGGCAATCCCGAACTTGAACTGGAAGCGCATGCCGACATAGATCAACACCACAGCCAGCGCTAGCAGTAGCCCCAGGCCACTGTCTTCCCTCAGTTCCTCACCAACCTGAGAGCCAACGAATTCCGAACTCACAAGTTCAAGCTCGGCACCACCATTGGTCAGTGCGCCAACCACTTCACGGCCAAGCTTGTCGTTTCCGGATTCCCGCATCCGGATCAACACCGTGGTGTCGGCACCGAAGTTTTGCACCACAAAATTGCTGTAGCCAGCCTCGGTCAGCTGGCTCCGTATATCCCCCAGCGCTGGTGCTTGCTGATACTCCAGCTCAACCGACGTCCCGCCGGTGAAATCCATACCCAGGTTCAATCCACGGGTGGCCAGGAGGGCGATAGAGACAATAATCAGTGCTATAGAGACAGCGGAAGCAATCTTCCGCGCGCCCATGAAATCAATTGGCTTTCTCTGCGCATCAGACATTAGCCAGCTTCCCCCCGATCGACAACTTCTGAATCTTGCGACCACCGTAAACGAAATTCACGATGCTGCGGCTGACCATCAGCCCCGAGAACATCGACGTGAGAATACCCAGTGACAGGGTAACGGCGAAGCCTTTCACCGGACCGGAGCCCATGGCGAACAGGATAACCGCCACCAACAACGTCGTGATGTTGGCATCAACAATGGACACGAAGGCCCGGGAATAGCCCGAGTTAATGGCTGACTGCGGGGGCACCCCGGCTTTCAGCTCTTCCCTGATGCGCTCGAAGATCAATACGTTGGCATCCACCGCCATACCCACTGTCAGGACAATACCGGCGATCCCCGGCAAGGTCAGTGTCGCGGACAGGATGGACATGCAGGCAACCAACATCATCAGGTTAAGCGTCAGAGCAACGTTGGCGATCAGACCAAATCCGCGGTAGTAGAACGCCATGTAGATCAGAACCAACGCAAAACCCAGGGCAACGGACATCATGCCCGCGTCGATGTTCTTCTGACCAAGGCTTGGACCAATGGTGCGCTCCTGCACGAAATACATCGGCGCGGCCAGAGAGCCCGCCCGCAGCAAGAGGGCAAGTTCCGATGCCTCCGGAATGGAGTCCAGACCGGTGATACGGAAGCTGCTACCGAGAGCGGACTGGATCGTTGCGAGACTGATAATACCCTTCTCGACGACCCGATTTTCTACCGTTTGAATCTCACCATCGACCACTTTCTCCTCGGTCTCAGTGCGATATTCAATGAACAGTACCGCCATCCGCCGTTTAATCGCATTGCGTGTCGCCCGGTTCATCAGGTCGCCACCCACCGAATCCATGGTGATGTTAACCTGCGGCTGGCCGTTTTCATCGAAGGCCTGCTGGGCATTGGACACATTGTTACCGGTTACGATGATTTCCCGCTCAAGACGCGCGGTACGCTGTGGCTGATCACGAAATGGGAAGACTTCGGTTTCAGAAGCCGGCGCATCCTGCCTTGCCTCGAGACGGAACTCCAGATTGGCAGTTGCCCCCAGAACACGTTTCGCCTGGGCGGTATCCTGAACCCCCGGCAGCTCCACGATGATGCGATCCGCACCCTGACGCTGGACCAGCGGCTCTGCCACACCCAATTCGTTGACTCGGTTGCGGATCGTTGTCAGGTTCTGCTCCAGGGCATAGTCCTGGATAGACTTTACGGTCTGCTCGGACAGGGAGAGAACCAGCTTGAACTCGTCACCATCGGTTTGCTCATCCAGCAGGAACTGGTTGTACTGGTCACGAACCAGATCAAACGCCTCGCTGCGGGTACCTTGGTCACGGAAACTCAGAATGATTTCCCGCCCCTCCAGGTCGCCACCACGGTACCGAATCCGTTCTTCCCGAAGCTCCCGCTTGATCTGCCCGGACAAGGCTTCAAGACGCTGCTCCACGGCGGTTTCCATATCCACTTCCAGCAGGAAGTGAACGCCACCGCGAAGATCCAGGCCCAGCTTCATCGGACCAGCACCGAGACTGCGCAGCCAGTCCGGAGTGGACGGCGCCATATTCAGGGCCACGAGGTAGTCCCTGCCCAGCGCATTCTGCACAATCGGGCGTGCCTTGAGCTGATCCTCGCCGTTCAGTACCCGGATCAACCCGTTGCGATCCTGCAGATTACTGCTCTTGATCTCGATGCCTTCTGACTGGAGGGCCTCAACCGCACGGTCGAGTGTGCCCTCATTGATCTCGGTACTGCTCCTTGCACCGGTAATCTGTACGGCGTGATCGTCAGGAAACAGGTTGGGTAATGCATAGACAAACCCGATCACCAGGGCGATCAGGATAATCAGGTTTTTCCAGAGCGGGTACTTGTTCAGCATGGGGTTCCTATTAGCCAGCTCAGATATCTTTCAGGGTGCCTTTAGGCAGCGCAGCAGCTACGGCCACTTTCTGAACCTTGATCTCAACGTTGTCAGCAACTTCAACTACAATAAAGTCGTCAGTCACCTTGGTGATACGACCGGCAACACCGCCGGAGGTAACCACTTCATCGCCTTTGTTCAGACCGGACATCAGGTTCTTGTGCTCTTTCGCACGCTTGGACTGCGGACGCCAGATCAGGAAGTAAAAAATCAGGATGAAGCCGGCGAAAAAGATAACCTGGCCCATCACACCCATGCCCTGGGCACCGGGATCCTGTGCCAGCGCCAGCGACGGCATGGCGGCGATAAATGCAGCAACGAGCAGCTTGATTGTGTTCATTCAATATCTCCGTGGTTTCAGATAACTATTTAACTGTTCAAATGTGAATTCGGCCTGCTTCAATGAAGGTCGTCAGTCCGCCAGCGGCGGAACAGTCTCACCCCGGCGGGCGTAGAAGTCGCTGATAAAGTCCGACAATGTACCTGCTTCAATTGCGCCACGCAATCCAGCCATCAGGTTCTGGTAGAACCTCAGGTTGTGGATTGTGTTCAATTGAGAGCCGAGCATTTCTCCACACTTATCGAGATGATGCAGATAACTTCTCGAAAAATTCTGGCAGGTGTAACAGTCACACCGCTCGTCCAGAGGACCGGTATCGTGACGGTTCTTCGCGTTACGGATCTTCACGATCCCGGTGGAGGTAAACAGGTAGCCATTACGGGCGTTCCGGGTCGGCATGACACAGTCAAACATGTCCACACCGCGACGAACGGCCTCAATAATATCTTCCGGCCGCCCTACGCCCATCAGGTAACGGGGTTTATCCTCCGGCATACGCGGTGGCAAATGATCGAGTATGCGGATCATGTCCTCTTTGGGCTCGCCCACCGACAGACCACCAATGGCATAGCCATCAAACCCGATGTCGGTCAGCCCGTCCAGGGAACGATCCCTCAAAGACTCATACATACCACCCTGGACGATGCCGAACAGTGCCGCCGGATTGCCCTCATGGGCCTGCTTACTCCGCTCGGCCCAGCGCAGGGACATCTCCATGGACTCCCTCGCCTCCTTTTCCGTGGCGGGGTAAGGCGTACACTCATCGAAGATCATGACAATATCTGACCCCAGATCGCGCTGAACCTGCATCGCAATCTCGGGGTTGAGTTTGACGGGAGAGCCATCAACCGGTGAGCGGAATGTCACGCCCTCTTCGGTAATTTTGCGCATGTCACCCAGGCTGAATACCTGGAACCCGCCGGAATCGGTCAGGATCGGGCCATGCCACTGAGTGAAATCATGGAGATCCCCGTGGGCCTTCACCACCTCTGTACCTGGCCGGTGCATCAGGTGGAAGGTATTGCCCAGAATGATCTCGGCTCCGATCTCCTTGATATCCCGCGGCAACATCCCCTTCACGGTACCGTAGGTCCCAACCGGCATGAACGCCGGCGTTTCCACAGTTCCACGCGGAAAGGTCAGTCGGCCCCTGCGGGCACGGCCGTCTTCACCGAGCTTTTCAAATGACATAAAGCAGGACTGGCTCACGATTTCACTCCGCTTTCCTGACTGGTTTCCCCGACACAACCTTTCAGCATACCGAGGCTGGGCTCCTGGCCCGTAATAAACATGGCGTCGCCATAGCTGAAGAAGCGGTACTTCTCCCGCACTGCTTCGGCGTAGGCCGCCATGACATTGTTGTATCCGGCAAACGCGCTGACCAGCATGATCAACGTGGACTCCGGCAAATGGAAATTGGTGATCATGACGTCAACCGCCTGAAAACGGTAGCCCGGATGGATAAAGATATCGGTCTCGCCACGGAATGGCCGCAGTACCCCGCCACGGGTGGCCGATTCAAGCGAGCGTACCGATGTGGTACCAACCGCCACCACCCGGCCACCACGGGCCCGGGTACGATTGACAGCGTCGACAGTCTGCTCCGGTACATGGGCCACTTCACTGTGCATCACATGGTCTTCTATGCGATCCACTCGTACCGGCTGAAAGGTGCCTGCCCCGACGTGAAGGGTAACCCAGGCAACGTCCACGCCCCGGGCTTTCAGCCGCTCCAGCATTGGCTCATCGAAATGCAGCCCTGCCGTCGGAGCCGCAACAGCGCCGGCCTCACGGGCGTACACCGTCTGGTAACGCTCACGGTCCGAGGACTCATCGGGGCGATCCACATAGGGCGGCAGTGGCATGTGGCCGATGCGCTCCAGAACGTCCAGCACTGCCTCATCGCTATCACAGAAAAGGTGAAACAGCGCATCGTCCCGCCCCGTCATACGTAGCGCGGTGCCATCTTCAAGCAGGACCTTCTGGCCGGTTTTCAGGGCCTTGGACGCCCTCACATGGGCCAGGATCTCGTGTTCTCCGAGCACCCGCTCGACCAGCACTTCCACCTGCCCGCCAGTTTCCTTGCGACCAAACAGGCGCGCGGGAATCACGCGCGTATCATTGAATACCAGCAAGTCACCGGGCTGGAGCAAGTCGGGCAATTCAGTGAACTGGAGGTGTTCGGTATCACCAGACAAGCCATTCAGGCTCAATAGTCGGGATGCGCTACGTTCTTTGAGAGGATACCGGGCAATGAGTTCATCCGGCAGATCAAAGTGGAAATCGGAGACGTTCATTGGATGGACTGTTCACGACACCGCATCGAGCGGCTTGTAAGTGGTAGCGGCGGGCGGACTCGAACCGCCACGGGTTTTACCCCAACGGATTTTGAATCCGTCGTGTCTACCAATTTCACCACGCCGCCATCGGAGAGTGCTGGGGATTATACTGAGGTTTGCTCTGAAAGCAATAACAAGCACCGGACTTCCTTGTTCCGGTGGCGTTTTTTTATAAACGATCGAACAGCGACAGCCGCGAAACCTGCGCAAATGACTGTTGCGCGGCCTGCAATACGAAGCTCTGGAAACTCAGGTTACTGATCGCCTCGGCGTAATCCACATCCTGGAGCTGGGAACGGATTTCATTGCTGTAGACGGAAGAGTCCGCCAGGAAATCCTGCGTCGATTCCACCGCATTCATTCGCCCGCCCAACTCGGTCTGTTTCTGGACAATGCTTTCCTGGGCAAAGTCCAGATTGGTCAACGAGTTGCCTATCAGGTCATCGTAGGCATCCTGGCCACCGGGTGCCGACTTGTCGATGTTCTCAAGGCCATAGATCAGTTTTTCAATGGAGGTAAACGCCGACTGCTTCTGGGCTGTCTTCAGCGTGAATTCGTCACCGATGGCAGCATCAAAAATTTCCACCTGGGCACCGGCCACCTCAAAGCTTCCGCCACTGGTATACGCGGGCGGATCCACAACCAGGGGGGCATCCGTTTGCCGGTTAAAAGCCTCTACTTCCAGGCCGCCGGCACCGTCATCGACCACGTTTATCGAAATATCATCCGGATACACCAGGTCGAATTCCGCGCGATCCACCACCATTCCGGAGCTGATCCGCGCCCCAGAGGTATTGGAGGACGACGCCTCGGCAAAGAACGTGGGCTCCGCTGCCTGCACATCCACATAAATACCCTTGCCGTGGTCGCTGATCGGAACGGTGACACCGTCATCGATTTCCAGCACACGTTGACCCTCATCTCCGCGGTAAACCCAGTCCCCGGACACATTCTTTGTGAACGCCTGCTGGTTGCCCTGAAAGCCGCTGAAGATATGCTCACCGGAAGCGTCTTTGGTATTGGCGATTGTGGCCAGTTGATCCAATCGCTCCTTCAACTCCGAAGCAATGGAATTACGGTCATTCTGGCTCAGCGAGCCGTTACCGGCCTGGACCGTCAGCTCCCGCACCCGCTGGACCACATCAATGGAACTGGCCAGAGCGCTTTCTTCCTGCTTGAGGCGATTATCCGCGAGCTGGGCATTACGCTGATAGGTATCCACACGCGCCAGCTCCTGATCGAGCTTGAGAATGCGGGCTGCAGCCACGGGATCATCGGAAGGCCGATTCACCCGCTTACCGGTGGATATCTGCTCCGATGTATTGTTCAGACCAACATTAAGGTCCTGGAGGCGGTTAATGCCACCGGAGAAAACCTGCTGTGACGATATTCTGATCATCTCACCTCCCCCCTGTTACCGGAAAGTCTGCAACAGTGTCGTAAACAAATCCTGAGCCACACTCATAACCTGGGCCGAGGCGTTATAGGCTGCCTGGTACTGAATGAGCCTACCGGCTTCCTCATCGAGATTGACGCCCGACACCGATTCCCGCTGATTGGTGGACTGCTCCAGCAGGGTCTGGCTGGCATCCTTGTCCAACTGACTCTGGCGGGTTTTTACACCGACAGCCTCGACCACCCCGGCGTAGCCTTCGGTGAAGCTCTGGGTACCGTTGTTCATGGTGTTTGCCGTACCCAACCCCGCCAGAAACTCGGCGTTGCGGTTATCGGATACACCGTTCTGGTTGAAATCAATGGTGAACACGTCACCCACTTCCGGGTTGCCGCTAATCTCGAACTGGAAGCCCTGGTATTCCGCACCGTCACTGGGGTCTTCACTGAACAGCTTGTTGGAGATTCCGCTCTGGTAAGGCTTGTCAGCAATAATGGCATCGCCGTTATTGTCGAAGACACTGAACACAAGATTGCCCGCGCCATCGTCTGCAAACTGAACTTCCAGAGGACCGTTGGTCAGCTCCCCCTCGGTCCGAAAACCGGGCAACAGGGCGTTGGTGAACGGGTTACGGACATCCAACATCTTGCCCTGGTTGATCTGCGCCGAGCCGCTGTTGCCCAGGTCCGACTCCGCACGAACGGGGCTGGCGAACGCCAGGTCCTCTTCCCGCTCCACTTCAAGGTCGAAGTTGGCAGCAGCGTGCCGCGTCGGCTGGATCAGATACTTGTCACCAGCGTTAAAGGTGCCACCTTCGATGCGGATGTTGAATCCGGGCATGGAGATCTCGGAGTTCACCGGGTCCGGTAACCTACCCTGATTCACGATTTTTCCTGTTTCGCTCTCGATCAGCTCGTAACTCTGACCATCCCCGCTGAACTGAAGAGACCAGCTACCCGATTCCAGCAGAGAGCTATCGGTAATTTCGACGGCGAGTTGCGCATCCTTGGGTGCCAGATTGTTGGCATTCGCCACCACCCGGCCTTGCTGTGCCGCAGTGTTATTAACGTTCGTGAAGAACAGACCACCCAGCTCACCCTCAAGATCCAGACCGATCTCATGCTGATGGTTCATGGTGTCCGCGAGTGCAATGGCAACGCGGCCCAGTTCATCAAAAGCCGGTTTCAGCGCTTCAGCCTCGAACCGGCGCAACCCGCCAAGTTTGCCGCCATTGATCTGCTCATCCACCGCCAGAGTGCGACCGCCATTGGTCAGGGTGAATTCCAGCGAGGTAGGCTCCGAAGGACTCTCACGGGTGCCGAACTCTGCGGCATTGCTGCCAACGACCAGGGCCAGGCCATTATTCAGCGCCACATTGACCTGACTTCCCTCGGCCTGTGTGACCTTGATACCGACCAGATTCGACAGCTCCCTGAGCGCCTCGTCACGCTTGTCCAGCAATTCATTTGGCATCTTTCCCTGGGCCAGCCCCGGGGACTCGGAAATAGCCAGGTTCAGCTCGGCAATACTCTGCAACAGAGTGTTGGCGTCTTTCACGCCCTGTTGCATCTGGGTTTTCACAGACTCGCGCTGCTGAATGAATTCCTGGTTCAACGCCTGGAAGCGATTCACTACCTGCTGCGCCTCACTCAGCACGAGCTGGCGCTGCGGTAACGAGGCCGGATCTTCCGCGGCGTTCTGCAGGCTGGCAAAGAAGTTGTTCAGGGCACCGCTGAGCCCGGTTGTTTCTCCCCCAAGGAGATTGTCGAGTCGGGTCAGCTCGGAATTCAGTGTTTGCTGTTCACCGTTCAGCGTGGTGTCTTCGCGCACCTGCTGGACCAGAAATTCATTGGCCAGTCGTCGGATATTGGAGATGCTGACCCCGCTGCCGATGGTCCCGGCCCCGGTTTGCTGCCCCGGCTGGGTTTCAAACTGGACTTCCTGCCGACTGTAGCCTGGCGTGTTGGCATTGGTAATGTTGTTACCAGTGGTGTTCAGCGCCGCCTGATGGCTAAGGACGCCTGTCAGGCCAATATTGATCAGTCCTGCCATAACCGTTACTCCTCAGCCTCTGTATGGTCCGGGGAGCCTGCATTACCCATGGACACAGTCATCAGGGAATCGCCGTTCATGATCCGGCGGATCTTGGCACCGTAGTGCGGGTCGGTGGCGTAGCCGGCGTCCTGCAGTTTCTGTGCAAACATTTCGGGCTGATCAGCAGACGCCAGAACATCCCGGTACCTGGGGTTCGATTCAAGGAACGACACATAATCCCGGAAACTGGCTTCATAATCCGGGTAGGCCCGGAACGATGCCCGCTCACTCATGGGAACGCCCTCACGGAACTCCGTGGTCGCAATATTGACGGAATCCCCCTGCCAGCGATGATCGGCTTTGATACCAAACAGGTTGTGACTGGGGGAAGCACCCTCACCTTCAATCATGTGCTTACCCCAACCGGTTTCCAGCGCCGCCTGGGCAATCATCACCCGCGGATCAATACCGCTCTCGGCAGCTACGCGCCTGGCAACCGGCAGTAGCTCCCGGACAAACTCGGCCGGACTGTTAAAGTTCTGCGGCAACAGCGCTTCCTCGACTTTGGCCGGAACACTGGCGGCCTCTTCCGGCTCCGCTGCAGCCATCCGCTCCACTTCCTTTACCTGCTCTGGAAGCTTGGAGGACAGCGCCGGAAGGCTGCGATCGTAATCCGCCAGGGTCGCCTTGTGGTCAGAAAGCTTCTGGCCCGCCTCGCTCATGCCGGGAATCTGGCGGCTTAGCTGGCGAACCAGTGCTTCGGCAAGACCTGTGCCACGCCCCTGTCCGGCCAGCGTCAGGCTGAGCTGGTTATCGAACATGTCGCGGTAGTGCTGGGATTCGTTGCTGTTCAGATAATTATCTTCAGAGAACACGTCTCCGGCTTGTCGCATGGACTTCAGCATTTCACCAAGAAACAGGCTCTCGAACTGTCGAGCCACCTCGGTCAGAGCGGCTTTCTTGTCGGTCCTGGCCTGGGCTTTCAGCTCGTTGAGACCGCTGAAGTCGGTGTAAATCCGGGCCTGTTGAACGCTGGAATCCTGCATCACGCCACCTAAATCACAATCAGCTCGGCACGCAGTGCGCCTGCCTGTTTCAGTGCTTCAAGAACCGCCATCACATCCCCTGGCGCGGCACCCACCTGGTTGACCGCCTGGACAATTTCGTTAAGGGTTACCGCCGGACCAAACTGGAACATACGGGCGGGGTCCTCGGTGACGGCGATCTGGGACCTGGGCACAACAGCCGTTTCGCCCCCCGCAAAGGGATTGGGCTGTTCAACATCCGGGTTTTCTTCAATAGTGACCGTCAGGTTTCCGTGGGTGACGGCTGCCGGGCTGACCTTGACGTTCTGGCCAACCACAATGGTCCCGGTGCGGCTGTTGATCACCACCTTGGCGGCATCGTCCGCCGGATCCACTTCAATGTTCTCCAGGATCGACAGGAAGCTGACCCGCTGATCCGCATCCCTTGGCGCTTTCACCGATACTGACGTGGCATCGTGGGCATAGGCCATGCCCGGACCAAGCATGCCATTAATGGCCTCAACCACCCGGCGTGCGGTTGTGAAATCCGCACGCAGCAGGTTGAACGTGATGGTGTCACCCTTGCTGAATGGGGAAAGCACCTCGCGCTCAATGGTGGCACCGTTGGGAATCCGGCCAACGGACGGAACGTTCACGGTAATGCGTGAACCGTCCTGCCCCTCGGCACCAAAGCCACCGACCACGAGGCTGCCCTGGGCCATGGCATAAATCTGGTCATCCGCCCCCTTCAGCGGTGTCATCAGCAGCGTTCCGCCCCTGAGACTATCGGCGTTACCAATGGACGACACCGTGATATCCAGTTCCTGGCCGGGTTTGGCAAAAGGCGGCAAGGTGGCGCTGACCGTCACCGCCGCCACGTTGGCCAGTCGCGGGTTGACCCCTTCCGGCAAGGTGATACCAAACTGATTCATCATGTTGCGGAAGGTCTGGTTGGTGAACGGCGCCTTGTCACCGGTACCGTCGAGACCAACCACCAGCCCATAGCCCACCAACTGGTTATTACGCACGCCCTTGATCCTGGCGAGATCCTTCAGACGATCCGCCAGCACCGGCGACGCTATCACCGACAGGGCAAGCACAACGACACAGAACCGCATCAGCCTCATAACGGCCACCACTCACTGTTAAAGAAACGGGACAACCAGCCCATCTGGTTCGCCTGATCGAAGTCACCCGTGCCGCCGTAGGCAAAGCGGGCATCGGCAATGCGATTGGAAGCAACAGTGTTGTCCGGGGCAATATCCTGAGGGCGAACAAGGCCGGTCAGACGGATGTATTCATCGCCGTTGGTCAGGGACAGCCACTTCTCGCCACGAATGTGCAGGACACCGTTGGGCAACACTTCCGTGACCGTCACAGTGATGCTGCCGGCCAGGCTGTTGCTCTGATCCGCTTCCGCCTGACCTTCAAAGTCCCGTTCCTGATTGATGTTCGTCGCCACGTTCAGGTTGGTCAGCCCCAGGATTCCAGGTTCCGGCAAGGAGATTTCCTGGTCCTTGGTAATGCTGGTTTCCGCATTCTTGCTGGCGCGGGTGGACTCCTCGAGCTTAACCGTCAAAACATCGCCCACATTCAGCGCCACGGTATCCCCGTAGAGGTTGTGATTACGGCGACTCTGGAAGATGGCCCCGGATTCCGGGTCACGCTGCATCATCGCCTCAGCGCGAACCGGGGCGTACGCCGGATCATCCGGAACGGCCCTTTGACGACTCATGGCTGTGCATCCTTGCAGCACGATTAACATGCCCACCAACGCCAGCGTGCTGGCCGGGGCTTTGTTACCTGTTATCGCGATGCGTTTCATGTCTTATCCCCTAGGCTATCCGCTCAAAGAGCGACGACCGGATCAGCCGATGTTGTTCGTAATAAACTGCAGCATCTGATCGGTGGCTGATACGACCTTGGAATTCATTTCATAGGCCCGCTGGGTGGTAATCATGCTCACCAGCTCCTCAACCACTTCCACGTTGGAAGACTCAATCATGCCCTGCTCCAGAGTGCCCAGGCCGCCAATGCCCGGTTCACCTTCAGCCGGATCGCCACTGGCATTGGTTTCCTTGTAAAGGTTGTTGCCGATGGCCTGCAGCCCCTGGGGGTTGATGAAATCCACCAGGGTAATCTCACCCAGGTTGACCGGCGCCGCCTGATCATCCACCACGGCAGACACGGTTCCGTCCTTGCCGATGGTGATGTTGGTGGCGTTTTCCGGCACGTTGATGTTGGGCTCCAGCGTATAGCCGTCCGGGTTCACGATATCCCCGTCGGAGTTGAGCTGAAACTGGCCGTCACGGGTATAGGCAAGCTGACCATCCGGGAGCAGGATCTGCATGAAACCCCGGCCGTTAACCGCAAGATCCAGAGGCTGTTCGGTGACCTCCAGGTTGCCCTGGGAAAACTGTTTGGTGGTACCCACGACGCGTACACCGGTGCCCAGTTGAAGCCCGGATGGCAGTTCGGAGTTTTCGGTGCTCAGACCGCCAGGCTGTCGATTCACCTGATACAGGAGGTCCTGGAATACCGCACGGTCCCGCTTGAAACCGGTGGTATTGACGTTGGCCAGGTTGTTGGAAATCGTGGACATCTTGGTGTCCATCGCGCTTAACCCGGTTTTACTGACCCAAAGAGCTGGATGCATGGTTTTACTCCTTGCCGGAGGACACTGTCAGGCGGCCAAGTTTTGCCGCTTTCACGCCCGTCCGGCGACTTTGCCCAAGGTTTATCAGAGGTTCTGCAACAGGCGTGCCGAAGCCTCGGAATTTTCATTTGCGGTGCTCATGACCTTCACCTGCATCTCGTACTGACGGGACAGCTGCAGATTGGCGATCATTTCCTCTACGGCATTCACATTGGAACTTTCAAGGAAACCGGAGGCCACGCGCATATTGCCGTCCGGCGGCTCAGGACCATCCAGGGCCTGGTCAGGCTTGCGGCGCAAATAGCCATCCTCACCTTTCTCAAGAGCACCAGGGGGAGGGTTCACCAGCTTCAGGCGGTCCACTTCCACCAATTGATCCGGCGGGCCACCCACGGGAATAACCGAGACGGTGCCATCGGCGCCGATTTGAACGTTATCAAAAGGCGGTAACGCAACCGGGCCACCATTACCCATGACCATGTCACCATTGGCGTTGCGAACCAGTCCGTTTACATCAATCTGCAAACTGCCGGACCGGGTGAAGACCTCCTCACCCCGCTGGTTCTGCACCGCCAACCAACCCTCACCTTCGACGGCGACGTCCAGCTTGCGGCCGGTTTCCATCAACGCACCGGCAGACAGGTCCGTCCCCGGTCGCTCGGTCATGGCGTAGGCTCGTGTCGGGTGATGCTCACCAAACACCGGCATACTGCGGGCCTGGGCGAAGTCTTTCTTGAACCCTGTGGTACTGACGTTCGCCAGGTTATTGGCATGGGCACGCTGGGCCAGCATATTCTGCTTGGCACCAGACATTCCGATGTATAGGGCTTTATCCATGGGAAAACTCCTGCCGGAATTTTGACTGTTACCAGTCTTCCTGCAGGAGTTGTGCCAGAATTGAGTTTTGCGGATTACCTCAGATTGATGATGGTCTGGGTGACCGCATCGGAGGTTTCAATGGTCTTCGCGTTGGCCTGGTAGTTACGCTGGGCAATGATCAGATTAACCAACTCTTCAGACAGATCTACGTTGGAATCCTCCACCGAACTGGCCTTGATAGACCCCAGAGTCCCCGTATCCGGTGCACCTATGATTGGCTGACCGGATTCGAAGGTTTCCACCCAGCTCGTATCCCCTACCGGCGACAGCCCATCCGTGTTATTGAATGCCGCCAGGGCGACCTGCCCCAACGCCTTGGACTGACCGTTGGTGTAGCGAGCGAACAGTACACCCTGGTCGGATACATCCAGGCCGGACAAACGGCCCGTAGTGAAACCGTTCTGATTCTGATCATTCACGCCAAAGGCGCTGCCGTACTGGGTTGTTTCGCTCAGATCCACCACAAACGCAGAGGTGGTCGGCGGATCAGGAATCGGCGTAACCACTTCCTCTCCGGGAGCGGGAGGACCATCCGCGCCATTAGGCAGACCATTGGCGTCTTTTGGCACCCAGTCATCAACAACAATCTCACCGTTGGGATCGCCATTGATCGATTGCAGTTCTCCATCCTGATTGAAACGGGCGGTGAACGGTGTTTCATCCGTCCCTGCCACCATTTCGCCATCAATCTGCATGTAAATGGACCATTCACTCTGGCCCACGCCATCGCCCGGCGAAGGCTCTTTCACAAAGAACTGCGTCAGCTCGTGGGAATTGCCCAGGCTGTCATAAATCGTGGTGGATGTGGCGTGATTGTAGGTGCGCTGATCCAGCGGATTGAATTCGTTGGTAATCCGGGTTTCACCGGCAGTATAGGCTGCCTCAAACGCACCGGTTCCGGCGGGATCCGTCAGTACGCCTGTCACTTCGCGCTCGGTGGTGACAAAAAGATTACCTCGCTCGGGGGCAGCGAAGGACTGACTTCCGGCAGCGCCGGTGGTGTAAGCCATATCCACCGTGAACCCGCGACTGTCGGTAATGGAAATATCATCACCGGTGTCGGACACCTGCGCCTGCAGGGTATTCAGCTCCGAGTCATTGATGGCAGCGGCCAGCGAATCCAGATCGGTAATACCATCGCTGGCACGGAAGGTCACGTTGTCGCTGCCGTTCAGGGATATGGTCAACTCGAAGTCAGGATCGGACAGATCACTGGCCAGCTGGGTCATATCGAACTGTTCGGAGAGATCGAATTGCGTCCTGGCCGAGGCGTTGACGCCCTTTTGAGCCCCCAGAATCTCCGCCACCTCATTAGCCGGTTGGCCAGTGCCAATTGTAATTGGCTGTGACGTGGTGCCATCAGAATACTCGATCTGGAACACATCGCCATCCAGATCTGCCACATTCAGGTCTTCGCCGAGATCACGTATCCGGTTTTCCAGCACACTTTGCCTGGAATCCAGGTTGAGATCAGAGCTCAGGTTGGTTGTCCGCCTGGGTGCCAGGTTGTCCGTTTCGACCTGCAAGTCCCCACGGATGCCCGACAGATTGCCATCATCATCTGCGGTAAAGCCCTGAACACGCATGTTCTGGTTGTTGGTGACAAAGCCATCTTTATCGATACCAAACTGGCCCGCACGAGAATAGCGGACTTCACCGCCATTATTCAGCACAAAAAAACCATCACCATTGATTGCCATATCCAGGCCATTATCGGTGAAGCTGATGGTGCCCTGGCCGAAAGACTGCTTGACGTCCTGCACCCGCACACCATCTCCCACCGGGCTGGTGCCGGAGCTCAGGAAACCACTTGCATAGAGATCGCCAAACTGCGCATTGCTGCCTTTGAAGCCAACGGTACTGGCATTGGCAATGTTATTACCGGTAACGTCCAGATCAACGGACGCTGCCCTCAAACCGCTAAGCCCTGTGTTAAAAGCCATAATTCACCTCGTGGTTTCGCACCGGCCGTTCAGTTAATTTGTTCAACGTCGGACAGGGCGATGGAGCCCATACCAGACAGATTCAGTGTGACCTTGCCGCCCTGACCGAGGGAGACGCTGTCCACATTGGCGCTCACCATGGTTGCCAGCTGCTCTGTACCCCCGGGGTACGAACCTTCAGCAACTATGCGGTATGGGCCAGGTGGCAAGGCATTGCCGTTGCCGTCCGTACCGTCCCACTGGAACGAAGCCACTCCGGCCTGGCTGGCACCGAGATCGATCTGACGAACCCGCTCACCGTTCTGGCTCTCGATGGACACCCGCAGACCACCGGTGGACGCCGGCACCTGGATCGTGCCGGTGATCTCGCCTTCACTACCCAATATGCCAATTTGCGAAGGCGCCAGAACGGTACGGCCCACCATCGCCGACGCCTGAAGCGCCTGGGTGGAACGGAACTGGCTACCCAGCTCATCCACACTCCGAGACACGCCCTGCATTTCCTCCAGGGAGCTGAACTGGGCAAGCTGGGAAATGAACTCGCCATTGTCCTGGGGCTCCAGGGGATTTTGGTTCTTCAACTGGGCAATCATCAGCTCCATGAACTCGTTCTTGCCGAGTTCATTCGTACCGCTGCCAGCACCGCCCTGCTGATGACGAAAATCGCCCAGTACATCGGAGACATTCGTCGGGTTAATTGCGCTCATCGGTCAGTCCTCGCCCGGTTACTGCTGCCCAAGTGTAAGAATGCGCTGCATCATGGATTTGGCCGTGTTCATAATGTCGACGTTCATCTGGAAGCTGCGGGAGGACGACATCATGTCAGCCATCTCCTCAACCACATTGACGTTGGGATAAAACACATAGCCGTCTTCGTTGGCCGCGGGATGATTCGGCTCGTACCGCATCTGCAGCTCCGCGTCGCTCTCGACAATACCGTCCACACGAACGCCGGCCCCGGGCCCATCATCATTACCAAACGCCATGCCCTGCTGGTCAGGATTCAGCATGGACTGCTGAATGGTTGCGAACACCGGTTTCCGGGCGCGATAGGTCGTCTCGGTGCTGGAGCTGGCCGTTTCTGCGTTGGCGATGTTGGACGCAGTGGTATTCAGCCGCAGTGACTGCGCTGTCATGCCGGAACCGGCAATATCAAAAATGTTACCCAGGGACATAATGCTGCTCCTCTAGTAGCTGTTGGCTGCGCCCGGTCACTGACCGGAGAGGGCTTTCTTCAGCCCTGAGAATTTACCGTCCAGAAACTGGAAACTCGCCTGATAGTCCATGGCATTTCTCATGAACCGACTCTGTTCCTGTTGAGTTTCCACGGTATTGCCATCCACGGAAGGCTGGTGCGGCACACGGTAGAGCAACTCGTTGTCCTGGCCACCGGGCGTGGTATCCATATGGGCGTCGTGGGTGCGCTCCATGTTGAAGCCACTGCCACTCTGCTGCTGAGCCTTCTCCAACATGGCGCTAAAATCCACGTCCCGGGCCTTGAACCCCGGGGTATCCGCATTGGCGAGGTTGTTCGCCAACACTTCACCGCGCTTTACCCTGGCCTCCAGGGCGTGCTGGTGAATACCCAGTGCACTATCAAAGGAAATTGCCATACTGCCTCCCAAACCTTGTGCCCGGCCCTGCATTGGTTTGCCGGTTCACCTCTTTGCAGTAGACAAAGCAACGTCAATGCCAGTTTTCGGGAGGGTGCGAATTCAGGGGGCTGGAGGAGAATATGGAGAGAAAAAGCGGAAAACCTTCAGGCTCCGGAGGAAGTTACAAAAGCAGAAGCGGCAATGGCTTTCCCCTGCCGGCTAACGGAAGGCGATTGAGATAGGCCCCATCTGAATTGTGGGGTTTCTGTATAACTGTTAACCTTTAGTCTTACGTCCGACTATTAAAAAACTATAAAGAGCCGGTATCCGAATCATGAGTGAACAAAGCGCTTTTCAGAACTTCTCGGAATTCTATCCGTACTACCTGGAAGAACACAGTGATGTCACTTGCCGGAGGCTGCATTTCGTCGGCAGTCTTCTGGTTATCGTCGTTGCGCTTTATGCCATTATGACGGCTAAACTGGCGTGGCTCCTGCTGGTGCCCGTTATCGGTTACGGCTTTGCCTGGGTCGGCCATTTCTTCTTTGAGAAGAACCGCCCGGCCACGTTCAAATACCCACTGTACAGCCTGATGGGTGACTGGGTGATGTTTCGCGACATCCTCATCGGAAGGATCCGACTCTAATATGATGAGTGCCCCCGTGGATCTGCGCAATGCTAGCAAGAGTGCCGGCAAGTCCACGGTCGTGGATGCCCAGATTGATCCCGTCGCCATTCCACCTATGCCGGATTATAACGGCCGCGTCCTGGCATACACTGCCACCGCAGCCATCATTGCTTCTGGCGTATTCCAGGGAACGTTCCCCGACTGGATGCTGTGGCTGATTGCCGGCGCCCTGACCTGGCCCCACATTGCCCACCTGCTGACCCGTCGCACCGCCCTCAGACATTCCTCACGTATACGCCAGAAAATGCTGATTGTGGATTGCGTGATTGGCGGTGGCTTTATTGGCGCTATCGGGGTGGTCGCTATTCCATCGGTGTCCGTCATGCTGATGCTGATGTTCAGTTGCCTGATCATTGGCGGCTTCCGGCAATGGGTGTTCGGCTCCGGATTCATGGCCGCCTCTCTGTTCATCGGGCTGGCCATATTCGGCCCGGCCGAGAGTTTCCAGGCGCCTCTGATTACCAGCATTTTGTCGCTGCTGGCAACCGGCCTTTACATCTGCGTCACCGCCTTTTATTCCCACCAGCAGGCGCGAGCACTGATGATGGCCAAAACCCAGATCCAGAATCAGCGCGAGCAGTCCATCGCGCTCTCCCACAAACTATCCAAGTACCTTTCACCCCAGGTCTGGCAATCGATCTTTACCGGGGAACGGGATGTACGCCTGGAAACCCAGCGCAAGAAGCTCGCTGTTTTCTTTTCCGACATCAAAGGCTTTACCGAGTTGTCCGAGGAAATGGAGCCGGAAGCGCTGACCGAACTGCTCAATCACTACTTTAATGGCATGTCCGAAGTGGCACTGAAATACGGTGGCACCATCGACAAGTTTGTCGGCGATTCGATCATGGTGTTCTTCGGTGACCCCACCAGCCGGGGCCAGCGCGAAGACGCCTTTGCCTGCGTGTCCATGGCCATTGAGATGCGCAAGCACATGAAGATCATGCGCCAGAAATGGCGAAGCCAGGGCATCAAGACCCCCTTGGAAATCCGCATGGGGATCAGTACCGGCTACACCACTGTTGGTAACTTCGGCGCGGAAAACCGCATGGATTACACCATCATCGGCAAGGAAGTGAACCTGGCCAGCCGGCTGGAATCCCTGGCCGATCCGGGCGAAATTCTGGTGTCCTATGAAACCTTCTCACTGATCAAGGACCGCATCATGTGCCGGGACAAGGGTGAGATTACGGTGAAAGGGTTTGGCAAGCCGGTACCGATCTATGAAGTGGTGGACTTCCGCCGCGACATGGGCCCGAACCGCAGTTTCCTGGAGCACGAGCACAGCGGGTTTGCCATGTACCTGGATTCAGAGAAGATTTCCGAGAGGGAGCGTCACGCGATCCTGACCGCCCTGGAAGACGCCGCCGACCGCTTACGGCAGGAAGAGGAAATCCACTAACCCCAACCCGCCCCGCTTTTTACTGGCGAATCAGCCGGGCCCCGGAACCATCCTCAGGGTCGGTACTGCGCCAGGGATTGATATCCAGCCCACCCCTACGGGTATAGCGCGCACACACCATCAACGCTTCCGGCTTGCACCTTGCCATGATGTCGGTAAACAGGGTTTCCACGCAGTGTTCATGGAAGTCCTGCTTCTGGCGGAAGCTGACGATATAGCGAAGCAATCCCCTGCGGTCCAGTTTCGGCCCAGTGTAGCGAATCATCACCGTGGCCCAATCGGGCTGGCCAGTAACCGGGCAATTGCTTTTCAGCAGGTGCGAGCACAGGCTTTCCGAAACCGACCCTCCGGACGCCGACAGGGATTCCGGTGCGTAATCGTAGGTCACATTGTCCACGGTTTCGCCGTCGATCAGTTCGTAGCCGTGCGGGCGGCCTTCCGCCATGGCGCCCTCATCCACACTGCGTATGGTCACCTGAACCGCAGCGCCACTGCCGCTGGACAGGTCCCGGGTGATCACATCCGCGACCTGCTCGGGCGACGAAAACACCGCCTGATTCAGGGAGTTCAGATACAGTTTCAGGGATTTGGATTCGATAATGCATGGCGAAGCGGCGGGAAAACGGATCTCCGCCCAGGCCACGGCTGGCACGCCATCAGCGCGCAACCAGGACACCTCCCAGGCCTGCCAGAGATCTTCTCCGAACCAGGGCCAGCGCCCATCGGACAGCCCAATACGGCGACGATTTTCCTCCCGGGGCACGGGAAAAAGCAGGTCCGGATTGTAGCGGTCCGGATACTCACTGGATTTGCCCAGGGGGGCATCGTTAAGTGCCATGGGGTGTCCTGTACAAAGGAGGCTGAAATTTAATGGCGAATGCCTTTGCCGCGCTTGAGCATCCGTAACGAGATCGCTGTCAGCAGGGTGATGAACACCAGGATCATACCCAACGCCACAAAGGGATTCACATCCGATACCCCCAGAATACCAAACCGGAAGGCATTCACCATGTAAAGGATAGGGTTGATCATCGACACGCCCTGCCAGAAATCCGGCAACAGGCTGATGCTGTAAAACACCCCGCCCAGATAAGTCAGTGGCGTAAGCACGAACGTCGGCACGATGGAAATATCATCAAACTTGGTGGCCAGCATGGCGTTGATAAACCCACCAAGGGCAAATAGCGCCGAGGTCAGAAACACCGTCAGCACCACCATCGGCAGGCTATGGATTTCCAGCCGGGTGAATGCCAGGGACAGCAGCGTCACAATCAGACCGATCCCCAGGCCGCGGGCCATTCCGCCGCAGACATAGCCGGCCAGAATGATCCAGTTGGGCACCGGCGACACCAGCAATTCCTCGATGCTGCGCTGGAATTTCATCGAAAAGAACGACGACACCACATTAGCGTAGGAACTGGTGATCACCGCCATCATGATAAGCCCGGGCACAATGAAGGCCATATAATCAAAGCCGCCCATCTCACCAATCCGGGAACCAATCAGGTTACCGAAGATGATGAAGTACAGCGTCATGGTGACCGCCGGTGGTAACAGGGTCTGGGGCCAGATCCGGGTAAACCGGCGGATTTCCCGGATCACGATGGTATTGAACGCTGTCACCATTGCCTGGACCTTCATGCAACACCTCCCTGAACTTCCCGGGCATTCTCTTCCACCATCCGGATAAACAGCTCCTCCAGACGGTTGGCCTTGGTCCGCATACTGACCACCTTGATTCCCCGCTGCTCCAGTTGCACGAACACCTGGTTCAGGCCCTGGCCTTTCTGAACCTCCACCTCCAGTGCACCCTCATCACTCAGGCGGCACGGAAATCCGTCCAGCGCGGGCACACCCTCCAGTGCGGTTTCCGTATCCAGTACAAAGGTTTCCACGTGCAGCTGCTGTAGCAGCTCCCGCTTGCTGGTGTGCTTCAGGATCCGCCCATGGTCAATGATCGCAATATTGCGACACAGGGCCTCGGCTTCCTCCAGATAATGGGTGGTCAGGATAATCGTGGTGCCCTGGCGGTTCATCTCCTCCAGGAACGTCCACATGGAACGACGCAGCTCAATATCGACACCCGCAGTCGGTTCGTCCAGGATCAGCAGCTTCGGCTCATGCACCAGGGCGCGGGCAATCATCAGCCGGCGCTTCATACCACCGGACAGCATCCGCGCCGGGGTGTCCTTCTTGTCCCAGAGCCCCAGCTTGCGCAGGTATTTCTCAGCCGACACCTTTGCCTGCTTCAGCGGTATGCCGTAGTAACCCGCCTGGGTAGTGACAATGTCAAAAACCTTCTCAAACTGATTGAAATTGAACTCCTGGGGCACCACCCCAAGGTTCAGTTTCGCGTCAGAGAGATGGGTATCGATGTCATAACCAAACACCCGCACCTTGCCCCCGGTCTTGTTCACCAGGGAACACACAATGCCCAGCGTGGTGGATTTACCAGCCCCATTGGGGCCCAGCAGGGCGAAAAAGTCCCCCTGCCTGACGTTCATGTCGATACCCTTGAGGGCGCGAAAACCATCACCGTAGGTTTTGGTCAGCCCCTCGATCTCCAATGCGTTGGTCATAAACTACCCAGAATAGTGGCGTGTCGGACCCAAGAGCCCAGCCAATTGCGTGATCCGTTAAACCAGAAGTGTTTTAAGTTGTGGCAACAATGGAATTTTCAAGTCACAGCCCCGGATTTCCCGGGCCCGGAAAAGGTCTAAACTGCGACAGGATTCCCGATATCCCCGGGCGCCCCTCCCTATAATGCCGGTTACAACAATTTACAAAAGGCCCGGCGAAGCAGACGCTTCCACACGGCAGGCCGCACGACCAGGGAATGCAGGCAACACCATGATATCCGTTCACCTTATTCGATTGTCCCTGCCATTGATGGCAGCGCTGTCCTTATCAGGCTGCCTCGGTGGCGGCGGCGGAGGCAGCAGCGACGACACCCGAACCGGCACACTGACTTACAACGGCATCAGCGGCCTGGACTACACCACGGCCAGCCACAGCGAACAAACCGACAGCGCCGGCCAGTTCCGCTATTATCCCGGTGAGCGTATCTCCTTCCGGGTTGGCGACCTGACTCTCGCGGCTGACGTCCCCGCCGGCCAGTATCTTACCCCACTGGAATTCCTTGCCGATATCCGGGAAAGCCTGAACAATCCGGGCACCGATGACGAAGGCTTGCAGACACACCAGCTCACCGAACAGCAATTGCTGTCCGACACTACGCTGCTCAATCTCACCCGCTTCCTGCTCGCTCTGAACTGGAACGAGAACATCACCGAAGGCAACGGAATAGAGATCCGCGAACGGGTGGTACAGCAACTGAACCAGGCATTACCCAAGCTGACGGCCCCGGTGGATTTCACCGTCAGCGAACCCGACTTTACCGCGTTGGGCAACACACCCTCCCCGGCCAACCAGTTGCTGACGTCCATCTGCTTTTACCCGGAAGATGATGAACTTTGCCAGACACCGCCCTCCCAGGAAGACATCAACAACGCCCCTCCCCGGCCGGAAGACGAAGACCTGCGCGACCCCGACATGGACTACCGGGAAGACCTGCAGAGCCGGCGCGATCGTATTCTGGACGCGACCCGCAGCCTGGAGGATTTCGACACTGAAGCGGCGCAGGACTATCTGACCCGGGAACTCAACGCCATAACCACCGACCTCGGCAACCGCTACTATCTGGACAACGCGACCGCCAACCACCCGGCCAGCGACACCGGAATCAAAGACGTAAGCATTCGTCGTATCAACGGGGAAACGGACCTGGACAAAGTCGAAGCCATCAGTACACGCAATCAGGACGTGGTGGTTCATGCCTTCAGTTGGCAGACGGCAACGGTGGAATACTTTATTGCGGGCGACAGCGGAGGCGAATCGGAAGTCATCGTCAACTTCCGTCCACGGAACACCTATCGCTGGGTAAGAAAAAGCCTCAGGGTCATCATTGACTGACCACGCCTGAGGCTTTCCAGAGAATCAGGAACCGACCAATCGGGACAGGTTCCAGCGGGATTCCGTACCGGTGACATCGTAGTGCTCGGGGTTGAGCCCTTCCGTACCATGGGGCAGACACTCGGCTATCGACAGGATTTCCGACGGCCCCTTGCCTTCATTAAAACTTGCCAGATCGATAATCTTGGCAGACTTCAGCGGCTCCTGGTTTTGATTGGTCATCACCATCACCTGCGGCCACAAACGACGCTCCGCAGAATGGGACACGACGATCCCCCGCTGCCCGTTATTGAGCTGCACCAGACTACCGGTGGGATAAATCCCGATGGCCTGTATAAACTTCTCGACCAGGTCTCCCTGGAACTCAATATTACGCATGTCATACAGGAGATTGACCGCCTTTGCTGACGTCAGGGGCTCTGCGTTGTTCCGTGGAGTAATCGCCGTTTCGAAAAACTCGGCAAGCCCGCCAATCTTGGCCAGCAGGGGAATCCGGTCGCCGCGGACACCTTCCGGGAACCCCGATCCGTTATGACGTTCACGATGCCCCTGGACAACACTGACCACCGCACGGGACACACCGGTACCCTCCAGCATCGCCACGCCCCGCTCAACGTAGCCGCGGTAACGGGAGAACTCATCCGAATCCAGCTTGCCTTCCTTTTGCAGAAGCTCAAGGGGAAGCTCTATCTTGCCCACCTGCGACAACAGGCAGCCGAAGCCCAGATGGTTGAGCAGACCTTCATTCAGGCCTAGGTGACGACCGCAAACCAGGGCCCATACGGCCGTGTTCATGGCATGCTGGTAGGTGAAATCGTCATGTTCCCGGGTACGGCTCAACCAGAGCAAGGCATTCGGGTTACGTACGACGCTGGACACCATCGTGCGGGTTACCCTGGCCACGTCCCTCAGATCCGGTGCTTCCTCACGACGGACAGACACCGCCACCCGATTCAGCGCGGTTTCGGCATCAGCCAATACTGTCCCCGAAACCTTGAGTTCCTTCTTCAGGGTCGACGTGTTTTCGTACTGGACCGGATCCTTTATATGCAACGGCGGAAGCTGTATCACCTCCCGGTTGTTACCGTATTTCCTGTTGGTGCGTTTTCCGAACACCGGGCCTGCCGGATTGACCGCGTCAAGCTTGTCACGCACCTCCGCAACGTCGATAACAACCCACTTGCAGTGGGAAGTCACTGACCGGATGTCGTCCTGGGACCGAATGTGGAAACCCTGAATCGGGAAAGGTGTCTGGTGCCAGGGCCGATCCAGATCGGAGACAAACATGCCTACCTGCAGATCGTGTACGGCGATTTTCCTTTGACGAACGCCCACGACGTACCCCTTTAATCAGAATGATCGATGATTACTATTCTGACGCACCCAGAAAAAGAGTCCATTACATTTCTGTAGTGCAAAGTAACCGGGAAGCAACATGGAGTAACCATTGCTATCACGGAGAAACAAAATGTAGCAACGTGATGGGGCTCACACTTCTGGTACAAAAGTGTCACTCTGCGTCACAAATCGAGTCATCCATAACAGGCGGCCCCGCATCCAGTGCCCCTCGGCGGGCTGTGCGAAGATAGACCCCATACGTCACCGACGACGGACGGAGATAATCGGTCTCCACCCGATCATCTCCATCCCCACGATGAGTCACAACAGGTCGGCAGGACACCATCAACTCCAGCGAAGCGCTGATATCCACCACCCTGGCCTGCTCATTACCGGGATTGATTACCATACAGGCCGTCTGCTCATTGGCGGGCTCACCACTAACCGCCACGACATCCTGGCCTGGCTGGCCACAGGCACGAATTCCGCCGGCGCACTCCCCAGCTCCGGAATGGGAGTCGTCTGCAAGGCGCCAGATTCGGCTACTGCATTGGGTGGTCAGGGTTATCGGGGTGGATTTGTCCGCCACTACCCACCAATCGGGATACTCCGCCGTCTGCCAACTGAGCAGGACCTGGCGCACCTCACCTCCGGAGTTTTCCGCCGGAAACAAGCCGTAGTGGGTATAGTAGGAAGCACATCCGGTCAGACCGAAGGGCAGGTATAAAAGGAACAGTAAGGAAAAGCGATGGTCGTTCATACTGACGGATTCACTGCTGGAAATAGGCATTCAGGAGCTGCCATTATCCACACCGTAGGGAAAGAAACCGTTTATTGATCCGCAAATTGCAAACCGAAGCCGTCATTGCTCTTGCGAACGACTTCCATCTCCAGCAGCGGCGCGGCGACCGGCAATCCCTGGACCTGAACCTCCACTCTATCCCCTATGTCCGGATCAAAGAATTCCCCGTCAACAACAATAAAAATACCGCCATCGGAAATATCCCGGGTAGAGAACAGGAACTCCCCGAACACACTATGGCGCACCTTCACCTTTGCACTCATCGCCGTACGACCGTGCTCTCTGCGCTCATTCTCTCCCATAGACTGCAAATCCACCGATTTATGTCTGGTTTTTAAGGTCTTCCGAAGCATAGCACCATTCATCCAGAAAATTGCAATCCTCAACTTGACAGGACCGCTAATACAAATGAGAATGGTTGACGTTTTTAATGCCGTAATCAGAGTTAGAAACGGCAGTCACCCCTGCTTGAGAAAGGACGTCACACTATGCGAATGAAACTGGCTGCAGCCGCCACCATGGCACTCTCTGTTATGCCCCTGAGCGCTTCCGCCGATGGCGAAGTGAATATCTATTCCTACCGCCAGGCTTACCTGCTGGAACCGCTGCTCAACGCATTTGAAGAAGAAACCGGTATCAAGGCCAACGTAGTCTTCGCCAAAAAGGGCCTGGCCGAACGACTGGAACGCGAAGGTCGCAACAGCCCGGCGGATCTGGTGATGACCGTCGATATCTCTCGCATCAACGATCTGGTCGAGCGTGACCTGGTTGCCAGCGTGGATAACGACACCCTGGAAAACAACATTCCGGAAAACCTGCGCCACCCCGATGGCAAATGGTTTGCGCTGACCACCCGCGGCCGCCTGATCTTCGCCTCAAAGGACCGCGTTGAAGAGGGTGAAATCACCACCTACGAAGAACTGGCCGACGACAAGTGGGACAACCGCATCTGTACCCGCAGCGGCAAGCACCCTTACAACATCGCCCTGTTCTCCTCCATGATCGCCCACCACGGCGAAGAGGAAACCGAGAAGTGGCTGGAAGGCGTAAAAGACAACCTGGCCCGCAAGCCCCAGGGCGGCGACCGTGACCAGATCAAGGCCATCGCTGAAGGCGTATGTGACCTGGCCATCGGTAACAGCTACTACTACGGCAACATGCTGAACGATGAAAACCAGCGCCCAGCCGCAGAAGCTGTCCGCCTGGTATTCCCGAATGCTGACGGTCGTGGCACCCACGTCAACATCAGCGGCATCCAGTTGACCAAGAGCGCGCCTAACCGTGACAACGCTATCAAGTTGATGGAATTCCTCTCCACCGAGGAAGCCCAGCGCATCTACGCTGAAGCGAACACAGAATACCCGGCAAACCCGAACGTCAGCCCGTCTGGCCAGGTGGCAGAATGGGGTGAGATTAACCCTGACCAGCTGTCACTGCAGGAAATCGCTGAGAACCGCAACGCAGCCGTTAAACTGGTTGATCGGGTTGATTACAACAACCTGTAAACCGGTCTCTCACAAAAAAGGGTGGGCCCGGCCCACCCTTTTTTGTCTGCAAGGGCCATAAAACCCGCTCTCAGTCCCTACCAGTCATTGCAGCAACCGCCGCAGGTGACTAGAATCGTGGCTCTTTTCAGGGGAGCATAAGGAACGACATGACCGAGGCAGGCACCAGCGGTGAAACCGGGCTAGGTCAGCCCCTGCTGGCGAAACGCACCTCAAAGCGGTGGCTCATATCGGCTGCCCTTACCACTGCGATCGTTGCTCTGCCGGTGGTATCGGTTCTTTTTCTGGCCCTGTTCCCGGATGAGAACATCTGGCCCCACCTGCTGGATACCACACTTCCCCGTTATCTGATCACAACCTTCAAGCTGATGCTCGGCGTGGCCGCCATTACGCTGGTGATCGGGCTGGCAACGGCCTGGGCGGTGACCATGTGTGAGTTCCCCGGGCGTCGTTTCTTCGAATGGGCGATGCTGCTGCCCTTCGCCGTCCCCGCCTACGTCATTGCCTATGTGTACACCAGCCTGCTGGACTACGCCGGGCCGGTCCAGAAAGCATTACGAGAGATCTTTGGCTGGGAAAGCGCCAAGGATTACTGGTTCCCGGAAATCCGCACCCTCGAAGGCGCCACCGTGATGATCGGGCTGGTCCTCTACCCATACGTTTACCTGCTGGCGAGGGCCGCCTTCCTGGAGCAGTCCCCGTCATTGTTTGCCGTCAGCCGTAGCCTGGGGCATTCGGCCATCAGCACATTTTTCCGGGTGGTTCTGCCCATCGCCCGTCCCGCGATTGCCGTGGGCCTGTCCCTGGTGCTGATGGAGACCCTCAACGATTTCGGTACCGTTGATTTCTTCGCCGTACAGACCCTGACCGCCGGCCTGTTCGACACCTGGATGAACCTCGGCAACCTGGGCGGCGCGGCACAGATAGCCACCACCATGCTGATCTTCGTGGTGATTCTGGTCACCCTGGAACGCTATTCCCGCCGCCGGCAACAGCAGTTCGCCGCCCGTGACAACCGGGACCCGATTCGCCGCTTCACTATGTCCTGGCCACGTCAGTTAATCTGTATCGTTGTATGCGCCGTTCCGGTCATCCTGGGCTTCGTGATTCCTGCCCTCACTCTGGGCCAGTATGCCTGGGAATATTTTGATGAAAGCTGGAACTCCGACTTCATCCGCAACACCCTGAACAGCCTGTTCCTGTCCGGTACCGCGGCTCTGACCACCCTGCTGATCGGCGTTACCCTTGCCTACAGCCGGCGCCTGCATGACACCCGCGGCATGCAGATCATGATGCGCCTCTCCAGCCTGGGTTACGCCATGCCCGGCGCGGTACTGGCCGTCGGTGTGATCATTCCCCTGGCGGGTTTCGACAACTGGCTGGACGGATTAATGCGTGACACCTTCAACATCAGCACCGGCCTGCTGCTAAGCGGCTCGGCCTTTGCCATGGTGTTTGCCTACACGGTACGTTTCCTGGCGGTATCCGCAGGCAGCGTGGAAAGCGCACTGCAGAAGATTACCCCCAGTATGGACATGGCCTCCCGCTCCATGGGGCACTCACCCGGCAGTACTCTGTTACGGGTACACCTGCCCATGCTTAGGGGAACATTGATTACGGCGGCGCTGGTGGTGTTCGTCGACTGCATGAAGGAGTTGCCGGCAACACTGATCCTGCGGCCGTTCAATTTCGACACCCTGGCCACTTATGTGTACCAGTTTGCCTCCGATGAACGGCTCACCCACAGTGCATTACCGGCTTTGATTATCGTACTGGCAGGTATTATACCCATCATCCTGATGAGCCGATCCATCTCCAGCAGCCGCAGCATTGCCTGATATCCTGATACCAGGCGTACGGTGGCGAGAAAGATCAGAGAATGGGGCGTGAGCTGGCGTCCTGGACCACGAAGCGGCCCTGGAAGGTGGCCACTGGGGCACCCTTGGGATCGGTCGTTGGTTCACCGCAATAGACATCCGTATGCAAGGCTATGCGAGCCTTGCCATGACGTGCCAGGCTTTTCCTGAAACGGGCCGGGATTTCCCCTGCAGGGAGTCGGCAGAGGGCGTAGAAGTCCCCCTCCACTGGCATCAGATAATCCATGCTGCCGCTCTGAACCATCACATTACCCTTCAGCCCCATATCCGCAATAGCCAGCTCGACCAGCCCCCAGGCTGCGGTAACCGCTACCGAATAGACACTGCCACCGAAACCGGTGCCCTGGTGATTATGGTTGGGCTCCAGCGGTGCACTCACTAACAGGGCATGGCCGTCATAGGAAAGCACCTCAAGGCCCAGGGCACGGGTCAGCGGAATGGATTCATGGATGTGTTTCAGGAAACGGGCTAACTGAGTCATACTCCCTCCTTGATTGCCCTCAGTTTATTCTCTTGTCGCCGCTCGCCCTATGCGACTTATGTAGCCTTTTTGTGACCAAAAATTAAAAAAGGCCCGGACAGATCCGGGCCTTTTTCCGTCACCAGATGCGAGTGGTTTAACCCGCATCCCAATGGCAGGTCTTACTGCCAGATCACTGGCTCACGCTTGGCGTACCAGCTGTCCACCTTCTCCTGGTAGGCATCTTCCACCACGTTGCGCTTCAGCTTCAGCGTGGGTGTCAGGAAGCTGTTCTCAATGGACCATTCATCGCTGACAACGGTAATGAACGCCAGCTGCTCGTGCGGGTCCACGGTCTTGTTCACTTCCTTGATAAGGTCCTTGAAGCTGCTCTCGAGTTCCTTACGGAAAGCCTCATCCGCCAGTTTCGGGCGGGTTTCCTCGCCCAGCATCACCAGCGCATGGGGCTGGGTCTGATTGGCGCCGGAGACACACACCATCTCAATGGCGTCATGGGACATCAGGCGGTTTTCAATCGGTGCCGGGGCAATGTACTTGCCCTTGCTGGTCTTGAAGATTTCCTTGATGCGGCCGGTGATCTTGAGGCGGCCCATCTCATCAATCTCACCCTTGTCACCGGTTTTCAGGAAACCGTCTTCGGTGAAGGTTTCGCGGGTTTTCTCTTCGTCCTTGTAATAACCCATCATGGTGGCCGGGCTCTTGACCAGGATCTCGCCCATGTCACTGATCTTCACTTCCACGCCGGGTGCCGCTTCACCCACATAACCGGTGCGAGAGCGCCCGGGCTTGCTCATGTGGGAATAGGCAAAGTTCTCGGACATGCCGTAACCTTCCAGCAGTTCCAGGCCAAGGTTGCGGTACCAGTCCAGTACATCGTGGGACAGCGGCGCCGAACCACTGCCGGCCAGCTTCACCTTGTCCAGCCCAAGCCCTTTGAGAACTTTCTTTTTAATCAAGCCACTTACAACAGGAATCTTAAGCAGTCTATCAAGTTTCTTCTTGGGCAGTTTCTGCAACACACCGTGCTGGAATTTCACCCAAAGCCGCGGTACGGACAGGAACAACGTTGGCTGGGCGCGCTGGAGATCCTGTACAAACGTATCCAGGGATTCGGCGAAGAACAGGTGGAACCCGGCATACACGGAGCCCAGTTCCACAAATGTACGCTCGAACACATGGGCCAGCGGCAGGTAGGACAGCATGCGCTCGTCCGGCCCTACACCCAGAACCTCGGTGCCACCGGTGGCGGCGAAGGCCATGTTCTGGAAGCTCAGCATCACGCCTTTCGGACGACCGGTACTGCCGGAGGTGTAAACGATGGTCGCCAACTCATCCGGGTCCCGGCTGGTGTTTTCTTCCATCGGCGGGAATTTGGCCACCAGATCATCCCAGGTCGCGAAATCGTTGGGTGGGCTCAGCGGGTAGGACACACAGCGGACACCCTCAGGTATCCCCGGTTTCATCATGTCCCAGTCATCCAGCTTGCCAATGAACACCACCTCACACTCACTGTGGTTGAGGATATAGTTGACGGTGTCCTCATTAAGAGTTGGATACAGCGGTACGGAAATGTGGCCAGCCATCCAGATCGCCCAGTCGGACATGATCCACTGCGCACAGTTCTTGGAAATAATCCCCACCCTGCTCTTTTCCGGCAGGTTCAGAGACTTCAGGTAAGACGCCATGCGGCGGGCCTCGTCAACGGCGCGCTTCCAGGTGTACTCCTCCACCTGACCGTTGCCCATTGGCTGCGTCATATAAAGGGAATTGGCCTTGGCCTTTTCCCAGTGATACACCATATCCAGAGGAAGTTTGTTTGTTGTGTCCATGGACCTTTCCTTGCTTGCAAATTATTTGAGTTATTGGGATGACCTGTGTCCTATGAGAGCCGGCCTCTTTGCGGGCTTATTAGACTTTCGTAGCGTATTGCAACACACCACCTGACGTCAAAACGTGATGACGGTAAAACTTCCCCCACCCTACCCCGCTAACAATTTCCCTGTGGTAAACTTGCGCCCCTTTAAAACCTTCAAATCAAAACCTTGAAATCACCGCTCAATACACTCGGGAGAAAGGGCTTATGGCCAAGAAGACTCTGCGAACCCTGATTGGTGCAACCCTGCTGGCAGCAGCGGGACTGGCACAAGGCGACGAACCACGGGTAGTTGCCGTCACCCAGATTGTGGAACACCCGGCCCTGGATGCGGTTTACCAGGGGGTCAGGGATGAGCTGGCCGAAGAGGGCTTCACCGAAGGCGACAACCTCAAGCTCATGCACGAGAGCGCCCAGGGCAATGCTGCCATTGCCTCCCAGATTGCCCGCAAATTCGTTGGCGAAGGCCCGGACGCAATCGTCGCCATCGCCACGCCGTCCGCCCAGACCATGGCGGCCGCAGCCCGCAATACCCCGGTTATCTTTTCCGCGGTGACCGATCCGGTCGGCGCCAAACTGGTGAAAAGTCTGGAAGCGCCGGGCGCCAACATCACCGGCGTCACCGACATGCTGCCGATCGAGAGTCACATTGATCTTCTGGAGCGCCTGGTACCGGACGCCAAGGCCATCGGTACCGTTTACAACCCCGGCGAAGCCAACGCCGTGGCCTTGGTGGAACTGCTGGAAGAACGCCTGCAGGCCCGTGGCATGACCCTGGTCAAGGCCGCCGCCACCAAGACCTCCGAAGTGCTGGGTGCGGCCCGCTCCCTGGTGGGCAAGGCAGACGCCATCTACCTGACCACCGACAACACCGTGATCAGCGCCGCCGAAGCCGTGGTTTCCGTGGGTGAGCGCGCCAAGATTCCGGTATTCGCAGCGGATACGGCCACCGTCAGCCGTGGCGCCGTCGCTGCCCTTGGCTTTGATTACTACGACCACGGCCGTCAGACCGGCAAGATGGTGGTGCGGGTACTGAATGGCGCCAACCCGGCGGAAATGGCGGTTGAGTCCGTTGATACGCTGAACCTGTTCGTGAATCCAGCAGCAGCCGAGCGCATGGGCATTACCCTGTCCGACGATGTGCTCAACGATGCCCAGGAAATCGTCAAAAGCGATAAGTAACACCTGACTCAATACGGGCGGGCCTCACAAGGGCACGCCCGTATTCTTTTACAGCGAATATTACCCATGCTCAGTGACATTGCTCTATACGGCGCCATTGAAACCGGTCTGATTTACGGTCTGGTCGCCTTCGGTATCTACATCTCTTTCCGGGTCCTGGATTTTCCAGACCTGACCGTCGACGGCAGCTTCCCCCTGGGGGCAGCCGTCGCCGCCATGCTGATCCTTGCCGGCTGGAATCCCTGGATTGCCACCGGTGCCGCCATACTGGCCGGTATGGCCGCTGGTGCGGTCACCGCCCTGCTCAACGTCAAGCTGAATATCCTGAACCTGCTCGCGTCCATCCTCACCATGATCGCGCTCTACTCCGTGAACCTGCGCATCATGGGGCGCCCCAATGTGGCGCTGTTGACTGAGGAAACCGTGCTCACCCCCTGGTACGACCTGGGCCTGGCCTACCACCAGGTGCCCGTCGTGCTGTTCGTGATCGTGGTGCTGGTGTCCCTGATCCTGCTGTGGCGTTTCATGAAATCCGAAACCGGTCTGGCCATGCGTGCCACCGGCGCCAACGCGCGCATGGCCCGGGCCCAGGGCATCGCCACCGGCGGCATGATCGTTCTTGGTGTGGCGCTGTCCAACGGCCTGGTGGGCCTGGCCGGCGCCCTGTTTGCCCAGAGCCAGGGCGCAGCCGACGTAACGATGGGGGTTGGTGTGATTGTTATCGGCCTCGCCTCCCTGATTGGCGGTGAAGCGGTGATTACGCCGTCCACCGTGGTTCGGGCGCTGATCGCGTGCGTGGCAGGCGCCATCATTTACCGGCTGGCCATTGCCTTCGCCCTGAACGCCGAGTTCCTCGGGTTGCAGTCCCAGGACCTGAACCTGATCACGGCGGTATTGGTTACCCTGGCGATCGTCCTCCCGGGCGTTCGCACTTCGGTCGCCGCCAAGCTCACCCGCAAAAAGGCCTGAGAGGTACAGCATGATTAGCGCAACGGATCTCAGACTGACGTTTGGCAAGGGCACGCCCCTGGAAAACCCCGCGCTGCGCGGGATGAGCCTGACCGTCAACCAGGGTGAGTTTGTCACCGTGATCGGCAGTAACGGCGCCGGAAAATCCACCTTCCTCAACGCCCTCGCCGGCGAAGTGATGGTGGACAGCGGCAAGATCATTGTCGACAACCAGGACGTCACCAAGCTGCCAACCCACAAACGCGCGGGCCGCGTTGCCCGGGTGTTCCAGGACCCGCTGGCCGGTACCTGCGAAGGGCTGACCATCGAAGAAAACCTGGCCCTGGCCATCAAACGTGGCCAGCGCCGTGGGCTGACCGCCGCCGTAAAGAAAGACTACATGGAGCAGTTCCGCAACAGCCTGTCCTCCCTTAATCTTGGGCTGGAGAACCGCCTGGGCGACAAGATGGGCCTGTTGTCCGGTGGTCAGCGCCAGGCCGTCAGCCTGCTGATGGCAAGCCTGACGCCCTCCGCCATCCTGCTGCTGGACGAGCACACCGCCGCGCTGGACCCGAAAACCGCCGCCTTCGTGCTGGAGCTCACCACCCAGATCATCGAGGAGCAGAAACTGACGGCCCTGATGGTCACCCACAGCATGAAACAGGCGCTGGAGGTCGGTGACCGCACTGTGATGCTGCACCAGGGGGAAGTGGTGTTTGATATCGAAGGTGAGAAACGCGAAGGGCTGGAGGTCAAAGACCTGCTGGGACTGTTCGAAAAGCAACGGGGGCTGGAAATCGACGACGACAGCCTGCTGCTGGACTGACAGGCCTGACCCCAGAACCACAAAAGGCGGGATACGATCCCGCCTTTTGCTTTTTCACACTGCCAGTCAGTGACCGTATACCCTCATCGCGGTATCGGTGATCGCCAGATCGTCCATGAACACCCGGCCAATCGACTGCTGACCGATAATCACCTCCTCGATCCCCACATCCGCGCGGAACGATGGCATATCAATCGCCAGCGACGAGCCGCCACCCGAGAGCCGCGCCCCGTGGTAGATGAACAGATCCACTTCCGCGAACAGGTCCAGCGGGCTGGAGAACGTCGGGTCGTAGTCGGCCCCGGTGATCTGCAGACCACGCACGCCCATGGCCAGGAACGGCACATCGAAGTCCATGGTCTCAATGGCAAACGCCGTGCGTAGGCGCATCACGTCGGTAGCGGTATCCACGTGGACCGAACCCCGCGCCATCAGACCCTCGGCGTAGAAGTTATCGACCAACCGGGTGTAGTCACCGCTGCCATCGGTAGCCAGCAACTCCCAGGCCCCGGTGGTTATGCGGAAATCCACCGCCGCAAAGTTGGTTGGCACAATATTGATGGCAGCATCGCCATCGGCCAGCACATCCACATCAATACGGATGTTGTCCAGGCGGTTATTGGCGGTAGGCCCGCCAATCCCGGCAAAGCCGAAGAAGTCGGTCCGCTCCGCACCACCGATGCTGATGTCATTGACGGCAAACGCCCCCTCATCGACGTACAGGAACTGGTCGATATCGACCTTGGTTTCCAGCTCAATGGAGACACCCGCCTGGCCGGTGATCTCCCCCATGGCACTGTCATCCAGTAGATGGATATCAGCCAGCCCCATGGCGGGCACCGCTGCTATGCCCAGCGCAAGCACTTTTGGTTTCAGGCCTTTCATTATTATGTTCCTTTTTATTCGAATCCTTGTTATTGCGATCGCTTCATCGTCGTTATCACTTCCTGTGGGCCACTGCGGTATTCGACGCCACCCACCTACTCTAGCGACACGTCTATGGCGGGTACGTGCACCGATCACAAATAACCGAGTTCGTGAACTGCATGCCAACTTTTTCGGGTAATTTTTAACCACAACATGTTGTGCTTTGTAGGCCAAACGTCCAACTTGGCGATTTTACGGGCAATTCCCCGGATTCAAGCCCTTATCCATTGATTTTCTTTGCCCAAGACACTCAATCGATAGTTGTCTTCTTATTCACAGACCACTATATCCTGTTATACTCATTCGAAAGAGGCCCATATATAGGGTTTATTGGGTGTTTTCTGACCATCGCCCAAATAAGCCGTCCGGGGCGCCGTGGCTGCCGCTTGCAGCCACGGCCTTTCCCCGGAAAACGGCAAAAAGTCTGGCGAGGTCAACACCACATGTAGTGGTTTTGTCCAACAAGAGCACAATTCGGCCAGGGCACGCAGCCTGGCCCGTAAAAATCAGCAAGTTCAATAGGGGTATGGTGGCAATGAACGCTAAAGCACAGGCAGTGGTAACAACAATTCCAATGCAGGAAGCTTCGCTTGATATCTGGAACAGCAAGTACCAGCTCAAGACCAAGACCGGCGAACCTGTCGATAAGGACATCAACGCGACCTACGAACGCGTAGCGACTGCCCTTTCCCAGGTGGAAGCCAAGGCCAACCGCGCCAAGCACATGAAGGACTTTATCTGGGCCCTTCAGCACGGCGCGATCCCGGCGGGTCGGATTACCTCCAACGCCGGCGCCGAGGCCCACAAACCGGCCACCTCCACGATTAACTGCACTGTGTCTGGCTCTGTTCAGGATTCCATGAACGACATCCTGGAAAAGAACCACGAAGCCGGCCTGACCCTGAAAGCAGGCTGCGGCATCGGCTACGAGTTCTCCACCCTGCGCCCCCGTGGCGCTTATGTCGCTGGCGCCGGTGCCACCACCTCCGGCCCGCTGTCCTTCATGGATATCTTCGACCGCATGTGCTTCACCGTGTCGTCCGCCGGTGGCCGCCGCGGTGCCCAGATGGCCACCTTCGACGTTCACCACCCCGACATCATCGACTTCATCCAGGCCAAGCGTGAAGACGGCCGCCTGCGCCAGTTCAACCTGTCGCTGCTGATCACCGAAGACTTCATCGAAGCCGTACGCAACGGTGACGACTGGCACCTGTCCTTCCCAGTCACCGAGAAGGAAGTGGAAGAAGAAGGCCTGGACCTGAACGATCCGGCACAGTTCATCTACCGTGACTTCCCGATCCTGGAAGGCTACGTGGTCAATGATGAAGGCAAGGTGGCGTGCCGCATCTACCGCACCCTGAAAGCCCAGTTCATCTGGGATACCATCATGACCAGCACCTACGACTACGCAGAGCCCGGCTTCATCCTGATCGACAAGGTCAACCAGATGAACAACAACTGGTTCTGCGAAGACATCCGCGCCACCAACCCCTGTGGCGAGCAGCCCCTGCCCCCGTACGGCAGCTGCCTGCTGGGCTCGGTGAACCTGACCAAGTTCGTGGACTACCCGTTCACCGACAAGGCCAGCTTCAACTATGAGAAGTACCGCAAGGTGGTGGGCATCTTCACCCGCATGCTGGACAACGTGGTAGAGATCAACGGCCTGCCGTTGGAAGAACAGCGCCACGAAATCACCTACAAGCGCCGCCACGGCATGGGCATCCTCGGCCTGGGTTCCACCCTCGCCATGCTGCGCATGCCCTACGGTTCTGAAGAATCCGTGGAGTTCACCGAAGAAGTGGTCCGCGAGATGGCCGTGGAAGGCTGGCGCCAGTCCCTGGCCCTGGCTGAAGAAAAAGGCCCGGCGCCGATCATGGACGACGAGTTCGAGATTACCCCCAAGATGCTGTCCAAGTGCCCGCAGCTGAGCGAAGACGGCTACAAGCTGGGCGACAAGCTCAAGGGCAAGGTACTGCACGCCAAGTACAGCCGCTACATGCAGCAGATTGCCGGCGTGGAACCGGAACTGGTCGAGCAACTGGCCGAGAAAGGTGGCCGCTTTACTCACCACACCTCCATCGCGCCGACCGGCACCATCAGCCTGTCACTGGCCAACAACGCCAGTAACGGCATTGAGCCAAGCTTCTCGCACCACTACGCGCGGAACATCATCCGCGAAGGCCGCAAGACCAAGGAAAAGGTAGACGTGTTCTCCTTCGAACTGCTGGCCTACCGCCACCTGGTCAACCAGGGCGCGATGCCGTTCTCCGAGGACGAAGACAAGAAGCTGCCAAGCTACTTCACCACCTCCGACGACGTCACGCCGACGCAGCACGTGGATATCCAGGCCGCAGCGCAGAAGTGGGTGGATTCCTCCATCTCCAAGACCGCCAACGTGCCCACGGACTTCGCCTACCCGGACTTCAAGGGCATCTACATGTACGCCTACGACAAGGGCCTGAAGGGTTGCACCACCTTCCGCTTCAACCCCGAGGCGTTCCAGGGTGTACTGGTGAAAGAGAAAGACCTGGAGAACACCCTCTACGAATTCACGCTGGACGACGGCAGCAAGGTAAGCCTGAAAGGCAACGAACAGGTAGAATATGATGGCGAGATCCACAACGCCGCCAACCTGTTTGACGCGCTTAAAGAAGGCACCTACGGCAAATACTGATCCGGGAACCGACACAGGAAAACGAACATGACAGTCAAAATTACCAACAAAATCGTCGGCTACCGCGTAAAGAAAGCCGACCCCGAAGCCACCGAACACCAGGCACCGGTGCACGCAGAAACCAAGCCCGTTGAGATGAACGAATACATCGAACGGCCGGATTTCCTGCTGGGCACCACCTACAAGATCAAACCGCCGGTGGCCGAGCACGCGATGTACATCACCATCAACGACATCCTGCTCAACGAAGGCACCGACCACGAAAGCCGGCAGCCGTACGAAGTGTTCATCAACTCCAAGTCGATGGAACACTTCCAGTGGGTCATCGCCCTCACCCGCGTTATCTCCGCGGTATTCCGCAAGGGTGGCGACGTGACCTTCCTGGTGGAAGAGCTGCGCAGCGTGTACGACCCCAACGGCGGCTACTTCAAGAAAGGCGGCGTCTTCATGCCGTCCCTGGTGGCTGAAATCGGCGCCGTGATCGAGAAGCACCTAAAGGCCATCGGCCTGCTGGAAAACGAGGAAATGAGCGAAACCACCAAGCGCATCCTCGCCGAAAAGCGCGCCGAGTTCGAAGCCAGCACCACCACGGCCACCAACGACGAAAAAGCCAGCGACTACCCCGCCAACGCCACCATGTGTGGCAAATGCAGCACCAAGGCGGTGATCGTGATGGACGGGTGTGCGACTTGCCTGTCTTGTGGCGATAGTAAGTGCGGTTGAGGTGATTGACCGGTGATTGATGAGAAGGCCTGGAGTGAAAGCTTCGGGCCTTTTTTGTTTGGGGCGTCGTAATCATTTGACGGCCTCGTTATTGCAGGAACGCGACCGCTTCGTTATTACACCAAATTGTGCAGAATTGATCGCATAAGATTTGCAAGGTTCTGTTTTTAAGTCTATTTTTGACACCTATTGCGACGATTAATGGAATAATGAAGCGTAATAACGAAGCAGTCATATTTATGTCGGGGATTGGCTGCGGTTTAATCACTGTTATATCCTCGCTCACCATAGATTAGGGAGAATGGTTTGAAAGAAGATGATTTTGGGGACAAGTGCACATTTTTACTCGATGTCATAAAAAGGTATGACCATTATATCGGGACCACCAACTTTAAGGTCGGCCTGCTGATGTCATTCATTGCTGCGATCATACTTGGTTTATCGATACGAATAATTCTCACAGAGACCTCAGGGTCTGGTTGTAATTATTTGTATTACCTCGCCTCTGCGTCTTCTTTATTCACAATACTTTTATCAATATTAACGGCAGTAAACCTACTCCGGGTGGTTTTCCCAAACACCAAAACAGATAAAAATTATAAATCTATGATCTTCTTTGGTGATGTCTGTGCGACTGATAACGGAGCTGACGGATATTTTAAGAAAATTAAAGAGGCAACCTCTGATGAAATTATAGAGGATTTATCTAAGCAGACCTTTATGGTAGCAGAAATTGTAAGTGAGAAGTTTAGAGTATTGAAGATCGCAGTGAATATCGCTATTTATGGCGTTGTGCCAATGCTCGGTGTTTCTTTGTTATTATTGATACTGAATGGAGCTGTCTGAACATGGATAGCTTTGAGAATACGTTCGACCAAATATTCGAGGCAGTTAGAAATCGTTCCACCACAGCTGTTGCTAAGTCAGAGTCTATGGAGGCATTGGACTCTAAGCAAATAAGTGAAGAGTTCTCTGGCTTACCTTCTGGGCCACAGGAAGAATTTCTGATTCAATCGAAAATTAGACCGATTTTTGGCAAACCCGATGTAAATAATTCGCCCATTGGAACTCATCCAGATTTTATATCTCTTGAGGGCACAAAGACTACCCAGAAACATTATACCTGTACGATATTTGTTGATATTAAAGGCTCAACAAGGCTGTCGCTTCTGTATCCCTTGGAGTTCGTCTACCAATTTAAGAATGCTGTAATTCAAACATGCGTTGAAACCATTAGGTCATTTGATGGACATATACATAGATTGATGGGCGACGCCGTTATGGCATTTTTTGGCGGCAGATCTACAGAAAAAGAAGACGCTGTAGCAGATGCAATTAACTGTTCAATAACTTTACGGGCAATCTTGGAAGGCAGCATTAAACCTTGGATGGAAAGGCAAGGCTTGGATGCGAAAGATTTCGGGTTTAGAGTAGGTTGTGATTTTGGAAATGATGAAGAAGTCTTATGGGGAAGTTTTGGATACAGGAATGTAGGTGAGGTTTCGGCGACTGGACTTCCTGTCGATATGGCGTCCAAGCTCCAAGGGTTGGCAGGAAAGAATCAAACAATGCTTGGTCAGGGGTTGTTGGATTTTGTCTACTGGCCAGAGAAATATTCCACGATAAAAACTCGTGATCGTGGGGATGGGAAAGAGAGTTTGCCAGTAGTAAGTCCAAATATTACGGATGCCGACGGTAATCCGCTGAATTACAAAATGAGGCAGTTGGCTTACGATAAGAGTTTAGAGTTCTCTGCTCTTCCCAGAAGCTTTAGGGAGAAAGTTTGTAGTGGCTCCGTAAAGGATCATACGGAGATAGATTACAAATGTTATTCGACAGAGAATGGAAGTAAGCAGGAATATATATCTGCTTCTAGGTTCTTAGGGCCAGATATTTCTTTATCTTTCGTGGTTCGTTCAAGAACAAACAACAGACTGAAGTTTCCACTTAAAGTAGTATTTAGAAAAACCAACCACGGCCCGAGAACGCCTGAGGATGAGAGGGATGTTGAGCAAGAGGGCGTTGTTAGATATCTCCGAAAAGAAAAAGTAAGCAAATATGATCGGTCTTTTCACCCCGTATCCACGGTCGATATACCGGAGTCGACACTATACCGAGGTCTCCATACGATGAAATGTCAAGTGTATGACTCTGATGGGATATTGCTCTTTCGTGACTGGATCGGAGTAATGATTAAGTGATTGATATAACAATCGCAAGCACGCGGAACAATTTTTCGCTGCGCTACAAATTATCCGGTGTTGCGAGGCGTTATACGGCCAACTTAAACATGTGTGTGGTAACCTTTCTGTCTCACGAGGAAATGAGCAATGCAGTATATTAGAAAGCTAAAGCTCTTTAACTTTAAAAGGTTTGGAAAGTTTGAGGTTGAGTTCAACTCTGAGACTAATACGATAATTGGCGACAATGAGGCAGGAAAGAGCTCAATCCTTCAGGCGATAGAGCTAGTAGCAAGTGGTAGTCGAAATAAGGTAGAGACTATCGGAGTTGAATCTATTTTGAACAAAAATTCAATCGTTGAGTTTTTTAAGACCGATAGGTCTTTTGAAAAGCTTCCAGAAATACATGTCGAACTATATTTAGGTGATGATAGCAATCCTGATATTGTTGGAAAGCACAATTCAGAGAATGCCAGCTTAAGTGGGTTGCATATGATTTGTCATCCGAACGAGGAGCTAGCCACCGAAATCAATCAGGTCCTTAATGAAGGAAATGAAAACTTCCCATTTGAATATTATGTTGTTAAGTTTATTACTTTTAATGGGGAAGCATACTCTGGATATCGACGCTTTCTAAAGTGTCTGACTATTGATAGCTCACAAATTAATAGCGAGTATGCAAATAGGGAGTATACGAAGTCGATATATGAGTCAACAGTTGATCACGCAACTAGAGTTAAGCTAAAGAACGAATACCGGAATCATAAAATCCTGTTCAAAGAAAAAAATCTGAAAGATGTTAACGACGGTTTGGGTGAGTATGACTTTTCAGTTCGATCTGGTGCAAAGTTCAATTTAGAGACAGATATATCTCTAATGCAAGATCAAATCCCGATAGATGAAAGGGGAAAAGGTCAGCAATGCTTCATAAAAACCGAGTTCGCGCTAAATAGGAGCGCAGATCAGAAAGCCATAAATACACTATTGCTAGAAGAGCCAGAGAATCATTTAAGTCACTCGAATATGAAGAGGTTAATTTCTAGAATATCGGACTCTCACCAAAACCAGATCATCATTGCTACACACAATAGCCTAATAAGTACGCGCCTAGGTTTACGTAATTCGATACTTTTAAACAGCTCTAGCGATAACCCCCTTATTCTTAAAGACCTCTCAGAATCGACAGCCAAGTTCTTTATGAAGGCCCCTGACAATAATATTCTAGAGTTTGTTCTTTCAGACAAGGTTATCCTTGTAGAAGGCGACGCTGAATATATGCTTATTGAAGCTCTATACTCTCGGGAGACAAGCAGAAGCCTTGACGAGGACTCTGTTCACGTGATTTCTGTTGGTGGTACCAGTTTTAAAAGATACATGGAGCTGGCAAAAGCTTTAGGCATAAGAGTTGCAGTTATCCGAGATAATGACAAAGATTATCAATCTAATTGCGAAGACAATTATTTGGATTATATTGACGGTCATATCCAGGTTTTTTCGGATGAAGACAACTCCCGCTACACATTTGAGGTCTGTATTTATCAAGATAACAAGCCTATTTGCGATAAATTATTTTCAGGAGGAAAGATAAAGAAGCCCCCCCTTGACTACATGTTAGACAACAAGGCCGAGGCCGCATTTAGGATTCTAGACCAACATGAATATGATTTAGATATTCCAAAATATATTAAGCAGGCCATTGCATGGATAAACGAGTAGTCTTTGCCGTTGCTGGCTCAGGGAAAACATCAAGAATTATTGACTGTGTGGAAGAAGACAGCCGATGTCTTATTGTGACGTATACCGACAATAATACTAGAAATATTAAAAATAGAATTTTTAAAAAATTCGGAAAAATTCCAAAAGGGGTTAGGATATATTCCTATTTTACTTTCTTGTATTCTTTTTGTTTTCGACCTTTATGCGGTTACGAGCTAAATACCAAAGGGATCAACTTTAACTATCCCTTGCCAAAACATTCTCAGCGTAGCCGAAAAGATACTAAGAAGCACTATATCGACAAAAATGATCGACTGTTTGCGAGCCGAATAGCTAAACTGCTAGTCGAGTTTGACGTCGTCCCCGAACTGATTGAGCGAATTGAGAAATTTTTTGATCTAGTATGTATCGACGAAGTACAGGATTTTGCAGGTAATGACTTCAACCTTTTGTGCGCCCTAGCAAATGCAAACATTAATATGCAACTTGTTGGAGATTTTTATCAGCACACATTTGATACGAGCAGAGATGGAAACACTCAGAAGAATTTACATATTTCTTTCGATAAATATTGTGAAAAACTGGCTAAAGCCGGATTTTCTATAGATTTTGAGTCACTATCTCACAGTTACCGTTGTAGTCCAAGCGTCTGCTCCTTTGTAAAGAATGAGTTGGGTATTGAAATTGAATCTCATCGGATTGATGAAGTAGATGTTCGTCTTGTTGATGAAATGCAGGAAGTTGATGATATTTATTTGAATGCCTCTATCGTTAAGTTGTTTTATCAAAAAGGTAATTCTTATATTGGATATACTGAGAACTGGGGAAATACAAAAGGAGTTGATAACTTTCAAGATGTGTGTGTAGTGCTGAATAAAACGACCTTTAATGCCTTTAATTCAGGCGAATTGTATCAACTAGCTGCAACTACTAAGAATAAGCTTTACGTTGCTTGCACCAGAGCTAAAGGAAACTTATATTTTATAAACGAAGTTTTATTAAATAAATACAAGATTTAGCTTATTCAGATTGTTTGTTTTTATTACCAGAAAATGGCTGCGTACCCATACCACATAGTAGAACAAAGCGCTGCTGTCGGACAAATTTTACGCTGCGCTACAAATTTGCCGCAGAGCTCAGCGTTGATCTGACTTCACACGTCAAGAGGGGTGCATTAGTCCAGGCCCGTTTTGCAGAGCTACTTTCCTGCTGCAATTGGACTCACCAAAGCTGCGCCGGAGTTTAATTTGTGCTCTCCCTAAGTGGAAAAATCAGAAATTGGGGAGCAGACAGACCATTGCTGGCCGGTTTACGTCAAGTTGACAAGGGTTGATTCCGCGAGTTTGGAGGCATTCACGGAAGCAAACACCGGCAAAATTATCCGCGTTGTTGCAGTTTGTTCCGGGCCCTGAGAACCTCCACCGGATGCCCTTTCGCTACGCTGTAAGAGTGCTGCTGAATAACGTTAGGCCTGGCACAATACCAGAACGGGGTGCTTGCTTTATGAAAGACGTTCTTATTCCTCTTGGCCTGCTTCTCTTCATTGCGTTGTTTGGCTACGCCATAGTTCATTCGGCACGAAAGCAGCGAACGGCCAAGAAAAAGGTATTTGAAGAATTTGCCAGGAAGCAGGGATTCTCTTACCTCGATGAAGACGATGGGAAAGTACAGGCATTCGCCCAGGACTTTGATGGTATCGGGCGATTCTGGTCGCCATCTCTCGGTAAAGTTATCCCGAAGAATGTCGTCAATGGGTCAACAAACTCATCAGAAATATTCCTTTTCCGTCACAGTATCCGCTATTCAGAGGGCTGGGCGAGAGAGTGGTTCGTTGCCGGTTTGACTGCGACCGACCACATTGCCGACTGGTGTTCGGTACAGTTCTGCAAGAAAAGATCGCACAAAAGCACCATGTATCTTCAAGACGACATAGTAAAAGAGCAGGCTTTTGGGTCTTTTAACATGGTTGTCAGAGCAGAAAGTACTTCCCATGCCGGGGAACTAGCGAATGATCATGTCCTGAAGCAATTAGCGGCCTTAGCCGAGACGCTTTCTTTCCGGCCCGAAATCCAGGTGCGCGGCAAGCGCGTCATTGCTTATCTTGCCGACCGGAACGCTACAATCGAGGATGTGAACACCCTAGGTGATCTGCTTGAATTCGCTAAAAAAACGGCCAGCATCTGAAGGAAAGCAAACCCGGGACAGATTTATTTATTCCTGGGGTTAAGCATGGCTACGCTTATGTGCTTTCCCGGTCTGTCTGGGTTCCGATGATCATTCACTGGGCTGTAGTATCGGCTTGTGTGCTTTGTCTTGGCGGCAAACATCTTGAGCTGGAATTGTAATGAAGAAATCGGAGGCAGTTGAAGTATGACTCAGCGATCCTGAATCTGCGCCAGTGCGATATCGATATCCTCGCGGTTGTCAGGGCGTACAAGGCGGGTGATTTCCTGCCCATCCTTCAAGAAGACCAGCGTCGGCCACAACTTCACACCAAGCGTTCGGCCCAGCCGGCGCCCCTTTCCATCCTCCACCTTCACGTGTTCAACCCCGGGATAGTGCTCCATAGCGGTCTTGATGTGCGGCTGCGCTGACTTGCAGAAGCCACACCAGTTTGTGCCGAACTCAATCAACAAGGGACCCTGGCTATGGGCTACCTCCTCCGGAGTTATGGATTCGGGTGTATATTGGCTCTCGAACGACATGATGCTTCCTCGGCAGGGGGCAGGCTACGTTTGAGCATAAGTCTCCAAATGATAACTTTTTATGGAATCATTCATCCAGACACCGGTTGCTCAAATCTCGGGGCACCGACGGCTCCGAAACAGGGAGCGAATGCCCATGAACAAGGCTTCAAAGGCCCTAACAATCTGGCTCGGCATACTCGCCCTGGGCAATTCTGGCTGGTGGGGTTTGGATGGCTGGCACTTACGCTTGCGTTCGAGTTTTCCTTTGGGCTTGCACAGGGAAAGTCGTGGCCAGTGATGCTGGAAGCCTACACCTTCAGGGATGGTAACCTCTGGCCTATCGTGCTTGTGGTGACGGCTTGTGCACCATTCATCGCGGCAAGGGTGAGGCGCAAGGCCACCGGATCTGCAGCCAACGCAGCCACCTTTGTCCAGCAGCAACATTTCCGCTGGCTCTCAGGCCAGGACAGGATCACCTCGTTCCAGAAGCCAACCGGCTATCGCAGTGATTTCTGCTCCGTGTGCGGCTGGGCGCTGGCCCTGACAGCCTGAATGCTCTATACAAGGCTCTAAAGGAGAAAAATAACTGAGCCCCACCGGGATGGGCGCGGGATAACAGCCCGGTAAAACAGGAAACTGGATGACAGGAGGTCACCCCCATGAAACGTATCGCGATCTGCTTTGACGGCACCTGGAACCGGCCGGAGGAGAACATCGGCGAGGACTTCCCCACCAACGTGTTGCAGTTTGCCCGCGCCATTCGGCCTGTGGATGGCAACGGGGTGGAACAGGTGGTTTTCTACGACTGGGGCATCGGCTCCTACCACGATGAGATTCGCGCCGGGGCCACGGGCCATGGTCTCGAAAAGAATGTGATGGATGGCTATCGCTTTCTGGTCCACAACTACGAGCCCGGCGATGATATCTTCCTGTTCGGGTTCAGCCGGGGCGCCTACACCGCCCGTAGCCTGTGCGGGATGATCAACAACTGCAGCATCCTGCGCAAGGAGAACGCCTACCTGATTGAAAGCGCCTTCAGGCTTTACAAGACCAGGAAATACAAACCCAATGGCGATCACTCCATGGCCTGGAAGCGCAAACATTCCCTGGAGGAGCGCACGCCCATACGGTTTGTTGGCGTGTGGGATACGGTGGGCGCCCTGGGGCTGCCGTTCACCTTCTTTGGCCTGATCAAGGATAAGGACCTGTTCTACGATCGCAAGATCGGCAGCAATATCCGGGTGGCACGGCACGCGCTCTCCCTCGATGAACAGCGGGAAGACTTCGAGCCGACACTGTGGGAGCCCAAGCCAGGGACCGATCTGGAGCAGGTCTGGTTTGCCGGCGTACACTCGGACGTTGGCGGCGGCTACGGGCCGGACAAACAGGGCCAGATCCTGGCCGACATTCCCCTGCTCTGGATGGCGGAGGAAGCGGAAAATCACCAGTTGGTGTTCAATAACAATCTGCCAGACCAGACCCACGCCACCGCCGACCAGCACAACGAGTACAAGGGCAAATACAAGCTGCTGGGCAAACTCGTCCGGGAAATACCGGCGCCGGACGGCAACCGTACCTATGTTCATCCCAGTGTGAAAAAGCGGTATGAGAGTGGTTACCGCAGTGAGCCCATCGAGCGGTTCATTCAGGGTCATGGCCAGTGGCCGCCTTTGTGGCCTGCTTAGGCTTGGCGAAGATCGCGACGGGGCCATGCCAATCACGGGGGTCAGGTATTGCGTTCTTCCCTCCCCGGCCCTTCAGGTAAAAAGCAAGACCTGACCCCGAAACGTGTTAGGTCAAAACAACAACACGGAGGTTCCCCCTTGAAAACACTAGGTCTTATAGGCGGAATGAGCTGGGAATCAACTCAGACTTATTACCGGCTGGTAAACCAGAAAGTCAGAGACGAACTCGGCGGGCTCCATTCGGCAAAGCTCGTTCTCTACAGCGTGGATTTTGCCGAGATCGAGGCATTGCAGGACCAGGGTGATTGGCAGGCGACAGCGGAGATACTTGGATCGGTCGGCCGGTCGGTTGAATCGGCAGGTGCTGATTTTCTGGTTCTCTGCACGAACACGATGCATAAAGTCGCCCCCCAAATTGAGCGAGCAGTGAGCATCCCCCTTCTTCACATCGCGGACGCCACGGCCAAGGTGCTCAAAAAGGACGGGGTCACCTGTGTCGGGCTGCTGGGGACCAAATTTACCATGGAGCAGACGTTCTACCTCGGTCGTCTCCAGGCTTATGGTATCCGGGTTGTTGTACCAGATGGGCCCCAAAGAGAGCGTATTCATTCTGTGATTTACAATGAACTGTGCCGGGGTGTGGTCAAGCCTGATTCAAAAGCCGTATATCTGGAGGTCGTCGCATCATTGGCTGAGCGCGGTGCTCAAGGGGTCATCCTGGGGTGCACGGAGATAGGTCTTTTGATCCAGGGCTCGGATACGAATGTCCCACTCTATGACACGACAGAAATACATGCCGAGCAGGCGGTTCAGCTTGCCTTGGGCAGGGTTTAATCAGCGCCGAAATTCGAGACAGATTTTTTCCCAAAAATGTGACCGGGAAACACCCATGAACAAGGCGTCAAAAGCACTAATAATCTGGCTAAGTATACTCGCCCTGGCCATCGCTAACGGCCTGTTTCGGGAGGCTGTGCTTCTGCCAGCGTTTGGGATTCCGGCCGCATTTGCACTGAGCGGACTGCTGCTTTCAGCCCTGATTATTGGCGTGGCGTGGGTATCGCTTCCCTGGTTGCGCCTGCGCCGCCCTGGGCAATTCTGGCTGGTGGGATTTGGCTGGCTCGCACTCACGCTTGCGTTCGAGTTTTCCTTTGGGCTTGCACAGGGAAAGTCGTGGCCAGTGATGCTTGAAGCCTACACCTTCAAGGATGGTAACCTCTGGCCTCTCGTGCTTGTGGTGACGGCTTGTGCGCCGTTTATCGCGGCAAAAATGAGGCGCAAGGCCTAGCGCTGATGCTGGAGTTGTAACCGAAAGAATGACGCAGATCTATTCTGCAATCGGGTCTAGCTCGTCGGAGAATACGGTGGCTTGGCCCCGCCCGGCATCCTTGGAGCGGTACAGAGCAATGTCTGCTTGGCGAATCAGCCTATCGGCCGATGTGGTTGGGTCGTCTACAAGGCGGATACCGACGCTGCATCCCACATGGGTTGTGATCTCATCATCGATCGGAATCGGCTTGCTGATACCGGCAATCAGTTTTTCGGCGAGAGCATGAGCATCTGCGGCCTGATTTACATCTAGCTGAATGACTGCAAACTCGTCGCCCCCGAGACGCGCGACCGTATCGGTTTCACGCAAGATCTGCTTCATGCGAACGGCCGTGTGTCGGAGGACTTCATCGCCGACCAAGTGCCCATACTTATCGTTGCAATGTTTGAAGCCGTCCAGATCGAGCAAATGCAGCGCAAACGCTTTACCGGAGCGCCGCAGTGCCTTGCGCGCCAAGTCAAGGCGTTCCGCAAACAGGACACGGTTGGGTAGATCGGTCAATGGGTCGTGTAGCGCTTGATGCGTGATGGCGGCCTGCGCTTCGCGTTCGGTGGTCACGTCGACGTTGCTGCCTACAACGCGCAGCGCGGTTCCATCCTCACCACGCACGATCGACGCTCGGCTAATGACCTCTACGTAGTGGCCGTCCCGATGACGCAACCGGTACTCCAACTCATAGTGCTCGCTCTCCCCTGCAAGTTGACTCTCGGTTTCACTGGTCACGGTATCGCGCTGTGACGGGTCAATGGAACTAATCCAGGTCTCAAGGGTGTTGTCGAGTTCATGATCGGCGTAGCCCAGCATGCGTTTCCAGCCAGGCGACAAGAACACTTCGCCGGTAACCAGATTCCAGTCGAACAGCCCTTCACTGGTGGCGTGCATCGCCAGCCTGAAACGCTCTTCAGACGACATTAGCGTCAGATTCGCCTGTTCCAGTTCGTTTTTAGCCCGATTCAGCTCACGGGTACGTGATTCAACGCGCTGCTCAAGGGTGTTCAGCAGCCGTGCCTTCTCGATTGCGACGATTGCCTGCGCTGCAAGAATTTCCACAACCTTGGTACTGCTCGGTGAAAAAGCCCGTGGTGTACGCCGGTTCTCGAGATAAAGTAATCCGCCCATTTCATCGCCGTGTAGAAGCGGAACACACAGTACCGAAGCCACTGCGTGAGCCTCAAAATACGGATCCTGCCCGATGTCACCGGGCTCGGCCGTATTGTCCAATACCAGGCTCTCCCGCCGGCGGATGACGTGATCGAGTACGATATGCGGCAGGTCGGGCGCGTCGTGCAGCGATTCTTCCACGGCTCGCGCGCCCCGCTCATCGAATTCCGCCGCCAGCATCCATGCGCGATGGTCCTTGAGCACAAGGAGTCCGCGCTGGGCACCGGCACTTTCTGCCAGAATGCGCATCAACCTGCACTCGAGCGCGTTGACATCGGTTTCCTGGGAAATAGCCAGGGAAGTGCGCAATGCAGACTGCACATCGAAATTCACGGCGGCAATATCGGTGTCTGTCGCCATTTGGCTATAACTTTCAGATGCCACCTGTAGTTCGTCGGCATACCGTCTGCGCAGCTGGCGCACTTTTTCGTGTGCTTGCCAACGCTCGTACAACCGCAACGCCTGGCGAACCAGGTCGCCTCCGACAGAGATACTGCCTATCCCCATCATGTACTCGCCGTACAACTCCGTTGCCAGCGCCTGGTCATTCAAATAGTAAGTATCCCGTGCGTCCCGAATCGCCTGCTCATAGAGGGTGGCCGCCCGCTGCGGTCGGGAGCAGCGGCGTAAACGCTCGGCCTCGACAAGCTTCCACTTGTGCAGGAAATTCACCGGCGCATGCTCGGCCCAGAACTTGAGCTGGCGCTGATTTAGCACAACCTGACGCAACAAGCGGCGATTGTGAAGCGCAGCTTTGGGTTCAAGCGCAGCCAAGAGACACAACGAGTGATAAAAGTTGTGCTCGGCTATTTCCGCCATCCCCGATACGTATTCGACGTACTGCCTCGCCGAGTCAGCCGCCGTCAGCGCTTCATCCTTGCGCCCCAGCAAATAGGCCAGCATGGTTTGCGTACAGTAAATATTGAAAACCAGAAAATTGCTGGACTGAGCGATCAAGCGTGGAATCAGCGCTTCGGCGTCGTAGTCATCGCCAGCCAATACCAGTGGCTCTTTGGCCCGACCATTGAGGTTGAGCGCCAGCTGTCGCCAAATATGGGCAAACTCAAGGTGGTAGCCCATCTTCAGCCGATCAATAACATGGATATAGGCGTTTTGTTGTTCGATCACTTCATCGAGCGGACAACCACAGATGACCTGATGTTTGCCATGCTGAATGGCGTTATAACTGCCGTATTCAAAGTCACCATAATCAATACCGCTTTGCAGGCCACGCGGTAGCTCCTCGAGAGATTTTCGCAAGTGCTCCTTCCAATGGCGCACGAAAACGTCGAACAGATTGATGATCTTGGCTCGAAGCGGTTCCGCGCCATAGTGCTCCAACAATTGCGTCGACAATCGGCCAAAGGCATAGCCCTTGTCGATCTCCTGGTAGACACTCGCTAAAAGAACGCCATAGAACCCATAGGCGAAAGCCGCCAACGGTGAACTGCCGTGCTTCAGCGTTGTTTGCACCATCTGCAGCGTCAGCACCCTCCAAAGATCGGGGCGCATAACATACGCCGCACCAGCGACGCTGACCATAATGCGAATTGCAGCCAACTGTTCGGGGTCTGCCATCTCCGGCTGATCGGCCAGTGCCGGTATACCTTCCGGCGGCAACCGGATCGCTACGCGCAATTTTTCAGCCTGTTCTTCAAGGCCCTGAACATCGGTCGCAAATCGAATATCCAGCAGCTCTAGAGCCTCCAATGCCAGATTGATCGCTGTGTTCAAGTCGTTGCGGGCAATGGCGAACTGGCACTCCAGCTCGAACAAAACCACCTGTTCCAATGGGGTTTTCGCATGGGCCGCCGCCAACCCAAGCATCTCCTCGACCTTATCGTGATTGGCGTTGATGAATTCGCTCTGAATCGCTTCAAGATAAAGCGCCCAGTGTCTCTGAGGGTCATCCTGCCATCCCCCCTCCCCGGCCAACGTAAGCGCAAGGCGGTAGTAACGCAAGGCGACGTCATGCGCGCTGGCGGTTTGAGCCCGGCGCGCGGCTTCCGCGGCCAGTTCGGCTATTCGCTGGCGCTCGGCGGGTTCAACAAGTAAAACATGGTTGGGTTCGAAGTGGGCAATGATGTCAAACAGTTGCCGTCCGGACAGCGATCCGGTCTGCGCCGCCAATAGCTGACGGCCAATGTGCAAATGCAGCGCGGCGCGAGAATCCGGCTCAATCAGGTTATAGGCGGCTTGTTGGACCCGGTCATGTGTGAACGTGAAACCTTGTGCCTCCTGCCTCAGAAAGCCCTCGTTCAGCACAACCTCCAGTGCTGTTTCGGCAGACTCCCCGGAGCAGCCTGCCACGGTGGCCAGCACATCCGGTTCAAATCTGTTACCGATGCAGGCGCCCAGTGATAACATCTCCTGAGTTTGTTCTGGCAGCTCACGCAATCGCTCCAGCAGCAGGTCGATCACATTATCGGCTGGCGGCATGGCATTGAGCAGTTCAACGTCCCACACCCAGCTCGACTGGACTTCGTCAAAACGCAACACACGCTGATCCGCCAGGCGCTTGAGCAGCTGGTGGCTGTAGAACGGATTCCCAGCCGTCTTAGCATAAACTGCGGCCGCCAATGAGTCGGCAGCCTCGCGCGCCATGTTCAGGTTTTTGGCGCACATCTCAGCGAGATCGGCCGCTGAGAGATTATCCAGCGTGGAGGCGCGCAGTACTTCTGGTGTTTCCTTTCGTATCAGGGTTAACGCCTTTTGCAGCGGGTGTGCCGCATCGACCTCGTTATCCCGATAGGCTCCGGCAATCAGCAAGTGCCGGGTTTCATCTGATTGCGTGATCGTCTGGAGCAGGTCCAGCGAAGCACCATCCATCCACTGCAAGTCGTCGAGAAAGATAACAAGCGGCGGAAACTCCGCTGCCAAGCTGCCGAGAAAAACCGAAAACACGTAGCCCAGGCGGTTCTGGGCTTCTCGGGCCGCCAATTGGCTGACCGCCGGCTGGGGGCCGATCAGATCCACCAACGATGGGATGATTTCGGTCAGCAGCCCGCCGTTGCTTCCGACCGCCGCCAGAATCTTCTCTTTGGCCACATCGCGCTGGCTTTGTGGTCGCGCCATAATTTGCGCCACGACGGAATCCAAAGCCCGCGCCCACACAGAGTAAGGCTGCAGGCGCTGGTATTGGTCGCACTTGCCTTCGGCGTAGATGCCGCCAGCCAACAGCGTCGGCGCTCGCAATTGATGAACCAGTGAGGTTTTACCAATCCCCGAATGGCCGCTGATGACATAGAGCAGACGCCCACCGTTTCGCACATGATCCATGGCTTCCAGAAGGTCGATGCGGTCAGCATCGCGACCATACAAGCCTGCCTCCGGACGATAGCGATCAGAAATATCGTGGCGTCCCAGCTCAAAGTCGGCTGCTTCGCCTGCTCGCGCAAACGCCTTCTGCACAAGACCCAGATCAAACTCCAATCCGCGTGCACTCTGATATCGCCGGCCCGGCGATTTCTCCAGCAGCTTCATGATAATCGACGACACAATTTTGGGAGTATCCGCGCGGCATTCATGCGGGGGAACTGGCGCTTTCGTCATGTGCTGGTGGATCAATTCCAGCGGATCGGTGGCGGTGAAGGGACACTCACCCAAGAGGAGTTCATAAAGCGTGGCGCCCAGCGCGTATAAATCGCTACGCTCGTCTACGCCGATATTCATCCGCCCGGTCGCCTCGGGCGCGGTATAGGGCAGCGTTGCCTTCAGGTGCTGATGATCAATCGGGTTGGCCTCTGCGTGTATAAGCGGCACCGCCAACTCGAAATCGATCAGCGCCACCTGCCCAGTATCAGAGTTCCATAACAGATTGTCTGGCCGCACGTCGCGGTGCAGCACGCCCAGCGCATGAAGCTCCTTGAGCTGCTGGCTGGCCGCCATCGCTATCTTGAGCCAGGCAACTAATGGCAATGCCTCCGGCGACTTCAGCAAGTCGCGTAAAGCTACCCCTGCGGAGACCGGCATAACCAGCATCGGCAAACCCATGTGGCTATCCAGCTCGATCTCACCTTGACCCAGGGCCCGGCGATATCGCGCCTCTTTGGCGTAACTGGCCTTTAGCTCATCCCCGCGCTGCCCGGGCTGAGGCACCTTGAGCACGACAGTAGCATCGTTATCGCGGCGACGGGCCAACACCACCAGCGTTCGCGAGCTCGCATAGATTTTTGACAGGACGCGGTAACGCTCGAAGTGCGGTTGCATCGATTTTTTACTCAGCTGACCTAGTGACATAATAGCAGCAAAGGCATGAGAACCGGGACAGATCTATTTTTCCCAAAGCCTACACGGTCAAGTATGGCAACCTCTGGCCAATCGTGCTTGTGGTAACGGCTTGTGCGCCGTTCATCGCGGCAAAGATGAGGCGCAAGGCCTAGTGCAGATCGAGGCAGGTACGCACTCCTATGATGTCAATGCAGCCTTTCCAGTACCTCCGTGACAACCTTGGCCAGAGTCTTCTGGCCTCCCCTTTCCGGGCCCCATTGAAGGCCTGGGCATTGGTGCCGGTGTTTGCCATCATTGCGGTGTCTGTCGGTATTGGGGCCGGTTTATTTCAGTTTGGTTGGCTGGATTCTACCCTCACGCCTTTGCTGCCCTTCCTTTTGTTTGTGTTCCCCTCCTTTCTTGAAGAAGCCTTCTTCAGGGGTCTGCTGATCCCGCGGAATGTATTGGATTCGGGCATCGTAAAGGCCGCCTGGGCCGTGGGGATCAGTACGGTTGTGTTTGTGGTGTGGCACCCGCTCAATGCGCTGGCGTTTAATCCCACGGCCATTCCCCTGTTCCTGAATCCCTGGTTTCTGGTGATCACCTGTGCCCTGGGCGTCACCTGTGGCTATGGCTATGCCCTCTCCCGCTCTATCTGGGTGCCGGTGATTATTCATTGGGTTACAGTGTCGGTTTGGGTGCTTTTTCTTGGTGGCAGAAATCTCATGCTGGAGCTGTAATCACTATGACGGAATCCTTACCGGGATCAGAAGACCGGGAATGAGGCCGTAGGACGCCAACGATCATCGGCTAGCTGATAGCTGCAACAAAACTTTCAGGAACCGGGCAATGGGTTACTGGTATGAGACAGCGGATCGGATTCTGCACCACAACGGATGATGTGCGCATCGCCTACGCAATCGCCGGGCGCGGCAGTCCGTTACTGCGCGTAGGTGGTTGGATGACCCATATCGAGCATGATTTTGACAGTCCGGTATGGCGTCACTGGCTGCGGGAGTTGACGCGAAACCACACGCTGGCGCGTTTCGACATTCGCGGATCTGGCCTGTCCGACCGGGATGTGAATGGGCAGACACTGGAAGCCTGGGTGCACGACGTGGAGGCGGTGGTGGACAGCCTGGGCTGGCGGCGATTCCCGATGCTGGGCGTCTGCCAGGGCGCGGCCATCGCGGTGCTGTATGCAGTGCGGCACCCTGAACGGGTGACGCACCTGGTTCTCTACAATGCCTATGCGCATGGGGCCTTTGCGGAGGGCATGACCGGCTATCGCTTGGAGGAGGCCGAAACTCTAGCGCGTATGATCGAAGTCGGCTGGGCACGGAGCACCGGTGCCTTTCGAGAGGTGTTTGCCCGCCTGCTGTCGCCGTCTGATGCAGCGGATCAGATTTCCTGGTGCGACGAACTGCAGCGTCTGACGGCGGATCGTTCCATGGCGGCGCGGCTGTGGCGCGGATTTCACGAGATCGATATCCGCGACCTGCTTCCGCAGGTGAGCTGTCCGACCCTGGCGGCACATGTCAAGGGCGACTCCATGGTGCCGTTCGAGGCCGGGCGGGACTTGGCCGGACGGATTCCTCGTTGCCGGTTTCTGCCGCTGGAGGGCCGGAACCATATCCTGCAACCCCGCGACACCGGCTGGCGCACGTTCATCGAAGAGGTGCGCCGCTTCCTCGCTGATGTCCCCCGCGAAGGCGTGCCTGCGGTAGCGGATATCAGCGCGAAGTTGGCCGTGTCCACTCGCCCCGAACTGGTCATAGAAGCCCGGGACGCTGGCTTCGGCATGGATTGATTGCGCTGAAATCGATCGGCTTGTTCCTTGGGACATTCGTCCCGCTTTACGCAATTTCATTCGTGCCACTCGGGACAGTCACCTCATGAGTCGGTGGCTCCCTCCCCCTATGCTGATCCCGTAGCCAAGTCAGCAGAGGAGTCGGAAGCTATGCTCGTAGCGAATGAACCATCCACCGTACAACGCCAGCTCTCCCTGAGCCGGCATTACGACGAGGCGCCAGGCGATGCCTGGATTACTGACCACGCCCGGGCGCTGCCCGGTAACCACACTGACGCCATTCACGGCATTGTTGAACCCGCCAACGGCGATGGCGAGCCCCAGCAATACGGGATCCACCGCGCAGTGGGCGGAGACCACGACGCCCCCAATCCGGGTGACCTTCTCAGCGCGGCCCTGGCCGCCTGCCTGCACTCAACACTACGTATGGTCGCCGAACGGCTTGAGGTGCCGCTCATCGACAGCGAAGTCACGGTCACGGCTCATGCCGACGTTCGCGGTGCACTGATGGTCGATACCACGGTTCCCGTGGGCTTTCAGCGCATGCACTGCGACGTATGGCTGGAAGTTCCCGCCGAGGCGGACCAACGAACAATCAAAACGCTGATGGTCGGAGCGGAGAGCTGTTGCGTCGTGTTTCAGACCCTCAAGGCCGGCACCAGGGTGACCACCGACTGGCGAATCGACCAGGCGCCCTGAAGCCGGCGACGCGTGTGTTTGTTTTCAACAAGAGTGAACAGGAGATGTTTTATGATCCGTATGCTGAAATTACCAGGAATTACCGCCGCCCTCATGGCACTGATTATACCGGTCGCCGCCAAGGCAGCTGAACCGGAGCCCATCGCGGCGGAGCCATTGACCCAGCGACACGCCTTCGACGGTGATGTCTCGGTCAAGATCACCCAGGATCTGGAGGGACTGCCGGAACAGTCAATTTCCTTTGACGATGCATCGCATCTCACGGTGGTGCGGTTTACTATTCAGCCAGGAGCCGTGTTCCCGTGGCACACCCACCCTGGCACGGTCCTGATCACCGTTACTGAGGGAGAATTCGTGTTTATCTTCGCGGAAGACTGTTTGGATCGCGAATACGGCCCCGGGGATGCACTGGTGGATCCGGGCGACACCGTCCACACGGCACTCAACCCGAGCCGTACCGAGGAAACCGTGGTGGTTGCTGTGCTCCTGGGTGCGCCCGCCGAGGGTGCGCTGACCATTCCGGTTGATGAGAAAAGGAATGCCGCCCTGGACGCGGAATGCGATATTGAGCGCAACGGCGCCTGAACCGGGCCCTGGTGCCAGTGTTCGCCCTTTAAAGCCACACAAGGAGATGCCACCACTATGACGAAAACCAAACCGGTCAGCGGCCTTTCACCAGACCACCTTACTCACATTGAAGACCATCTTGACCGGCGCTATATCCAGCCGGGCAAATTGCCCGGCGCGCTGACTCTGGTGGCCCGGCGTGGGGAAATTGCCTATCTGAAGGCTCAGGGGCTGATGGATGTGGAGCGCAACAAGCCGGTCTGCCGGGATACGGTTTTCCGCATTTATTCCATGACCAAGCCGATTACGTCCATCGCGATGATGCAGCTCTATGAGCAGGGGCGGTTTTTGCTGGATGATCCCGTACACAAGTACATTCCGGCCTGGAAAAACCTGCGGGTTTACAACAGCGGTGTCTATCCCAACTTCCTGACCACACCCGCAGCCAGCACCATGACCATTCGCGACCTGTTCACCCATATGTCCGGCCTGACCTACGGGTTCATGAACCGCACCAACGTTGACGCCGCCTACCGGGAACTGAAGCTGGATGGCGGCCGGAATCTGACACTGGAAGCGCTGGTCGATCATCTGGCGGAACTGCCGCTGGAGTTCTCACCGGGCACCGCCTGGAACTATTCGGTCAGCACGGATGTGCTGGGGTATCTGGTGCGGTTGCTGGCTGATCAGCCGTTTGATGAGTACCTGCGCGAACATATCTTTGAGCCTTTGGCCATGCCCGACACTGGCTTCCAGGTTCGTGACGATCAGCTCGACCGTTTCGCCGCCTGCTATCAGTACGATCCTGTCGATCGGTTCAAGCTGCAGGACGATCCGCAGACCTCCCCTTTCCGGGACAAACGGACGTTTCTGTCTGGCGGCGGCGGGCTGGTTTCCACCATTGACGATTATTTCCACTTTGCCCAGGCACTCTGTCAGGGCGGCGAGTTTGGCGGGCGGCGGATTATTGGCCGAAAAACTCTGGAATTCATGCGTCGCAATCATCTACCCGGCAATCAGGACCTGCCTGGACTCTCTGTCGGTCCGTTCAGCGAAACACCTTATGCCGGGACCGGATTCGGTCTGGGCTTTTCGGTAAAGACTGACGTCGCCAAATCCCAGATCAACGGCTCAGTCGGCGAGTATGGTTGGGGTGGCCTGGCGAGCACCAACTTTATTATCGATCCGGTGGAGGAACTGGTGGTGATCTTCATGACGCAACTGATCCCCTCATCGAGCTACCCGATCCGTCAGGAATTGCGGGCTATTGTGAATGGCGCATTGGTTTAGAAGCTCCCAACGCCCTGCAGAACACTGGGCCGGAGATGACGCCGCTTGACCCAAACGGTCCCGGCTTTTGGTCCCACAACCAGTTCTGCGTAATCGTCGGGGGGCAGTCTCAGCCAGGATTGAGGTTCGTAGTCTTCGCCGTCAACGGTGAGTGTTCCATCAACCAGCAGCATTTCGAAGCCCCCGGGGTCGCCGATCCTGACCGACGCCCCGGGCGCTATGGTCTCTAATTGAACCGTCTCCCGCTCATCTTCGAACAAGGGTGTGACGGCAACCTCCGGCCGCTCAGGATCGGTTATGCGGCCGATTCTGTTGGTATCGATCCTGACGAAGGTGCGATCGTCAGGATCAAACTGGTGCAGTTTCACGAACATCAGGCAGCCCTGCTCTGCCCCCGGCGTATGGCGTGACGTCGGCGGGTTGCGCACGTAGGTTCCCGCCGGATAATCGCCATGCTCGTCCTGGAAAACCCCATGCAGGATCAGGAACTCTTCACCGCCGTCATGGGTGTGGGGTGAGAATGCACTGCCCTTCGCGTAGCGCACCAGGGAGGTGGCTCGTGCCACCTCTTCGCCAATCCGGTCCAGCATGCGCCGGTCGACGCCGGCCATGGGGGACGGAACCCAGTCCTGCCGCGCTCCATGAACCACTGCGCGTTTGTTGAAATCCGCATTGATCAGCATAGGATGCCGTTTCCCCAATCGGTCGCCAAATCCAGACTAGTCACGCGGAAGGTGGCCAGATGAAGTCCGGCCGCAGGCCCTCATAAACGGGACGACCATCATCCGGACGGGGCGCGCCCGTGGACTCGTCAAAAAACGCATGGTAAGTCGCGGGCAGGCTCTCTGGATCGTACCCCATCAGGTTCGGAACAATCGCGCGGATTCGTCTTTGCTTGTCATCCACCATGATGGGCGTGCCACACGTTGCGCAGGTACACAGCTCAAGAGGTCCGTCCGGATTCTGATCGTTGAACGGTTGTCGGTCCAGGCCTTCCAGATTGTCCACTGTCAGGTCACGATGGTCGAAGAAGACGACATGGGTCGACTCTTGCCCGGTGACACGTTTACAGACTGAACAATGGCAGATGTGGTTGTCTATCGGATCATTGCTTGAATGGGTGTGGATATGATCACAACCCCCGGCATATTTCTGTGACATGGCTCGTTCCCCTCTGGTTGAGGTTATACGCCGTGGATCCCCGGAGAGGGATCCTGAGACTTAAAGTATGGAACCTTGTAGCCTGTGCCACAAGGTCCAGGAAAATGAGAGACTGGCCACTATCTGTTTTTAATCAGTGAGTGATTCATGAAGAAGATTGACGCGATGAACGTGTCTGACAGTGACGTGACATGCGCCACATGCCACGCGAATTGTTGCCGCCTGGAGGTCATGTTGATTACGGATACGGGGGTGCCTGAAAAGTACGTCGAGTTGGACCAGTGGGGTGGAATGACCATGGCCCGCCTGGACGACGGATGGTGTGCCGCTTTAGATCGTTCCACAATGCTTTGTAGTATTTACGAGCACCGCCCACTGATCTGCCGTGAATTTGAAATGGGGGGCTATGACTGCCTTGCTGAACGAGCCTCGCTCCCCCCAGGTTAGGGCTTCCCCCGAAGTTGTTGAAAACACGCCAACTCGGGAGGATCATGGAATGTAAGCGTTTGACCCTTTGTGAAAGAAGGAGGGACACCATGACCTTCGCTCTGTCTTCCATGACGGTAACCTGCCCTGACTTCGGTCCGGATGGCCAGCTTCACACCCGGCATACGGGAGAAGGCGCCGATCTCTCGCCCGCCTTGTCCTGGAGCGGCGAGCCCAAGGGAACCCAATCCTTTGCGGTAATTTGCCACGACCCCGACGCCCCGCAGGTGAAAAACGGTTCTTACGGATTTGTGCATTGGGTACTGTACAATTTGCCCTCCTCGACCCCCTATCTTGATGAGGGCTCAGACAAGGGCACCCACGGCGCCAACGATTTTGGCACCAGTGGCTATGGCGGCCCCATGCCGCCCAGGGGCCATGGCCGGCATCATTATTACTTCTGGGTATTGGCCCTGGATCAGCAACTGGACCTGCCCGCCGGCCTCACTCTGGGCGAGCTGCTCAAAAAGGTGGAGCCTCATCTGATGGGCATGAACCGGCTGGTGGGCGTCTATGAGCGCAGCTGATGCAAATCCCCTCACCGATCTAGCCGCGTTACCTTAACTTCACTCCGCAGCCGATCGACCGTTTGCTTATCGAATAACTCGGTCCCCGGCTGCATGACTGTTGCAGCGCTGCAGGCAATTGCTTCCCGCAACGCATCCTCGGCCGATGCACCCTGTGCCAATAACGCCGCCATACCGGCCACCATCGAATCACCGGCCCCGACCGAAGAGGCGACGGAAACCGGAGGCGCCTCGCCCCTAAGGACACTGGAGGATGTCACCAGCAACGCGCCCTCAGCGCCCAGAGAAACACACACCCATGTCACGCCCCGTTCCTGTAAACGGCAGGCTTCGCGAACGATATCCTGATGCTCATTCAAAGACCGCCCGACCAGGTTTTCCAGTTCGAAACGGTTGGGTTTGATCAGGAAGGGTTGTGCGTCGATAGCATTGCGGAGCAGCTCATCATGGGAGTCGACCATGGCACGCCCGCCAGCCGCCCTTACCCGTCGCACCGCTTCCGCGTACAAGTCGGTTGGTAAACTCTGTTGTAACGAGCCGGTGATGATTGCGAGCCCATCGCCACAATGGGTCACGAACCGGTCGAGCAGTTGTTCCCATTGTGTGGTCGATACTGTGGGGCCGACACCACTCACCTCAAACTGGGCTCCCGTGACGCTCTCAAGAATGGTGCCGTTGATCCGGGTCTCGCCATCCACATTCAGGTAACTGACCTGATCCAGCTGCGCATCGAGCTGATGGCGCAGGAAACGACCGATTTCACCGGCGATAACGCAGAAGGTACAGGCTTGCACACCGAGCCGTTTGAGACCCCGGCCGACGTTGATCCCGTTACCGCCAGGATCGTAGCGCGATTTCAGAGCACGGACCTTCTGATCAGCAATCAGTTGGGGGATTTCATAAGTGATATCCACCGCCGGATTCAGGCTCAGAACGGCCACGGGCAGTTTGCCAAAAGCATCGACCATCAAGTGCTCCTGAGTGATTTCAGGCGCGCCTCTACTTCAAGCACATGGCGGGTGGTATTGAGGATCGCGTCAGGATTGAGGCTCATGGAATCGATACCCAGTTCCACCAGGTATTCGGCCATCTCCGGGTAGTCGGATGGGGCCTGACCACACAGTCCGGAATGGATCCTGTTGCGACGGCAGCCTTCCACGGCCAATCGGATCATCTCCTTGACCCCATCATCGCGCTCATCGTAGTCAAAGGCGACGATGTCGCTGTCCCGGTCCACGCCGAGGGTGAGCTGGGTAAGGTCATTGGAACCGATAGAAAAGCCATCAAAACGAAGGGCAAACTGGTCGATGAGAATCACGTTATTGGGAATCTCGCACATGGCATAGATCTGCAGGCCATTTTCCCCGCGTTTAAGTCCAAACTCCGCCATTTTTGCGAGTACTCTATCCGCTTCCGCTATCCGGCGTACGAAGGGCACCATCAGGATGACATTGGTCAGCCCCATCTCATCACGCACGCGTTTCATGGCGCGACATTCCAGATGGAAACCTTCTTCATAGGCGGGGTGGGCGTAGCGTGACGCTCCGCGGAAGCCAATCATCGGGTTGGCTTCCTGCGGCTCGAACGGCGCCCCACCCAACAGGCTTGCATATTCATTGGACTTGAAGTCGGAAAGCCGCACGACCACGGGTTTGGGCCAGAAGGCCGCGGCAATGGTTCCGATCCCCTCTGCAAGCCGCTGGACGAAGAAGGTTTCTCCATCCGGGGAGCCGAGGGTGAGTATTTCAATGGCGTCGCTAACGCGGGCGTCGGTGATCCGGTCCGGGTACAGCAGGGCCAGTGGATGCGCCTTGATGTATTCCGTAATAATGAACTCCATGCGCGCCAGGCCAACCCCGTCGTTGGGCAGAAAGGACGTCTTAAAGGCCAGTTCGGGATTGCCCAGATTGATCATGATCTCCGTGTCCGGGCGTTCGATATCGCCAACGTCGGTAAGGTCCCGGTGGAACGGGACTTCGCCCCGGTAGACATGGCCATTGTCGCCTTCGGCGCAGGAGACGGTGACGGTTTCACCGTCTGGAATGGCGGTGGTAGCGGTGCCGGTGCCGACCACGGCGGGAATGCCCAGCTCCCGGGCGATGATGGCGGCATGACAGGTGCGCCCTCCCCGGTTGGTGATGATCGCGGCGGCCGTTTTCATCACCGGTTCCCAATCCGGCGCGGTGTTATCGGCGACCAGTACTTCACCCGGGATGAAGTCGTCCAGATAGGCGGCAGAAGTGATGACCCGGCTGCGACCGGCGGCGATCCGTTCGCCCACGGCATGACCGGTCACGATAATCTCGCCCTTGCCATCCAGGATGTCGGTTTCCAGCACGTTTATCTGACGCTGGGAGGTAACCGTTTCGGGGCGCGCCTGGACGATATACAACTTGCCATCGAGACCGTCTTTCGCCCATTCAATATCCATGGGCCGTTGATAATGCTGCTCGATGCTAAGGGCATAATCCGTCAGCTTCAGGACGTCGGTGTCCTCAAGACAATAGCGCTCACGCTCCGCCCTTGGGGTGGGGGTATTACGCGTTGTTTGGCGCGTTTCGCCCTCCAGATAGACCATTTTCAGCGCCTTCTCCCCAAGACGGCGGCGCAGCACGGTTCTGTGTCCTTTCGCAAAGGTCGGCTTGTGGACATAGAACTCGTCAGGCTCCACCGAACCCTGGACAATATTTTCCCCTAAACCATAAGCTCCCGTTATAAACACGACGTCCCGGAAGCCTGATTCCGTATCCAGCGTAAACATGACACCGGCGGAGGCAAGGTCCGACCGGACCATCTTCATGACGCCGATGGAAAGTGAGACTTTGAAATGGTCAAAACCCTGGTTCATCCGGTAATGGATGGCGCGATCCGTAAACAGGCTGGCAAAGTCCCGGCGACAGGCATCAAGCAGGCTCTCATCCCCCCGGATGTTGAGGTAGGTATCCTGCTGGCCGGCAAAACTGGCGGTGGGCAGGTCTTCTGCGGTGGCGGAGCTGCGCACAGCGAGACTCAGATCCTCCCCATACTCGTCCTGCAGAAGCCGGTAGGCGGAAATGATTTCGGCAGCGAGATCCCTGGGCAGCCCGGCACCGTAGACGATCTCCCGTGCTCGTTTACCTCTTTTGGCAAGGTCCACCATGTTGGTGGGGTCCAGTTCGTCCAGCGCCTCATGCAGTTTTTCCCAGGCGCCGGCTTCGTCCAACATGTATCGGTAAGCCGCAGCGGTGGTCGCAAAACCGTTCGGCACAGACACCCCCTGCCCCGACAACGTCCGGTACATTTCTCCAAGCGAGGCATTTTTGCCGCCTACAAGCGGCACATCATTGTTATCGAGTTCATTGAAAAACCGGATGTACTTGAAGCCGTCCATGTTACTCTCTCCCTCTCTCGCGGACCCGTTCCGGGCGCGCACTGAGCTTTATTACACTATAGGCCGCCGTATCCTGCGTTCGCTAGTCGGGAATCAGCAGAACCTGTTCCGCGCATGCATGTAAAGAGCGTTGCTTTGATCCGCAAGGCAGTTACACCCAATTTCCATGGGCGCCATTCGTGCTAGTCTGAGCGGAAACTTCCCGAACAAAACAAGGCAAATCCAATGCGAAAGAACATTCTGATCACCGGTGCCAGCACCGGCCTCGGTGAAGGTATGGCGCGGGAGTGGGCCGCCAAGGGCTGCAATCTGGCGCTGTGTGCGCGGCGGGCCGATAAGCTGGAGGCGCTGCAACGGGAGTTGCAGCAAGCTTACCCCAACATTCGGGTGCTGGTGCGAGGGCTGGATGTGTGCGACTACGATCAGGTGTTCGAGGTGTTCCGTGGCTTTCGGGATGAGTTGGGCAGTCTTGACCGGGTGGTGGTTAACGCGGGCATTGGCAGTTCCCAACCCATCGGCCGGGGGCATTTTGCCGCTAACCGACACACGGCCGAAACCAACTTTATAGCGGCCATCGCCCAAAGCGAAGCGGCCATGGAGATTTTCCGGGAACAGAACAGCGGCCATCTGGTGCTGATGTCTTCGGTAAGCGGCGTTCGCGGTTTCCGTGGCCCGCTTAACGTTTACGCGGCCACCAAAGCCGCCGTGGCGTCATTGGCGGAAGGCCTGCAATTGGATACCAAGGGCAAACCCATTAACGTCAGCAACATTTTGCCCGGCTACATTCTGACGGACATCAACCGCGGTACCAAGAATGCGCCCTTTCGGGTGGACCTCGAAACCGGCGTCAAGGCATTGGTGAAAGCCATCGAGTCTGAAAAACGCCGCGCCTATGTGCCCTGGTGGCCCTGGACACCGCTGAGTTACGTGTTGAAGTCCCTGCCCTTCGGAATATTTTCAAGGGCCATGTAAGCGGTTCGGGAGCCTTTCAAAACGTCCGGGAAGTTGATATCGATCCATTGGGTTAATTCACTCAGGACCGGGAACGTCGAAACTGCAGGACTTGTGCGCTTGTCGGCGTGGAAGGCTCTGAGGTGCGAGGCTGGACAAGCAGCGCCTGATGCAGGGCAAGAAACGAGTCGTACATCATGGTCTGAATGTTCATGAGTGCTTTGATAGGACTGCCGGCAACCCTGCGCCGGCCATCGATCATAAACTGAAGACCCCGCAGCCGGCGTTGGTTGCACCTCGGACAGCGGCGAATACAGTCGTCAATCAGTTTCCCGCGCAAACTCTCAAAGCCCTCCGGATCACGCTGGTGCAGATCCCTGAGCTCATCAAACGGGGGCACATCCATAACTTTCCTCCTTTTCTGGATTCAAGTAGTCAGTGCTGCACCTTCTATAATTTAAGCCACTGTCACCCGTATTCGCCAGCCGGAAACTGATGTACGACATCAACATTGGAGGACATTCATTCACAGATCGGAGAACGCTGTGGCAGGGTTTGGAAATATAGCCGCATAGTTTATTTACTTTTTAGAGGTAGTTGGCCATAACTTTCTAACGGGCGAAAAGAAACAAAGCGGTCAGGGAGGACAATCCATGACACTGAATATTCTTAAAGCGTTGCCGCGCATTGTCCTGGTTCTTTCAGTATTGGCGCCAATTGCCCTCACTGCAGGTTGCAGCCAAGGAGGAAGCGGAGAAGGCGGCGGGAGGGTCGGTGGCGACAGCGATAGCGCTCCCACTACCACACCCTCCGCGCCAACGATTTCTCTAACCCCCCAGACGGCAAAAATTTTTAATTTTACGTGGGGCGATGTCTCAACCGAGACCGAATACCGCCTGCTGGAAAACCCCGACGGCACTTCGGGCTACACTCCGGTGGCGACCCTCGCGGCCGATAGCACAAACCACGACTACCCCGTCTTCCTGCCCGGGCGCATCAACGCCTCTTACATTCTCCAGGCCTGCAACGAAGTCGGCTGCGCTGACTCCGATGCCGAGTTCGTGAGCGGCACACTCGCCGCTGCCGTGGGCTACGCCAAGGGCTCAAACACCGAGACAGGCGACGAGTTCGGCACAGCACTCGCCGTCTCTGCCGACGGCAACACCCTGGCTGTCGGTGTCAGTCATGAGGACAGCAATGCCACCGGCGTGGGCGGCGACCAGACTGACAACAGTGCCGGGGGCAGTGGCGCGGTCTACATATTCACCCGCAGCGACGGTACCTGGTCCCAGCAGGCTTACATCAAAGCCTCGAACACAGACCCGTTAGACGGGTTCGGTCAGGCGCTCGCCCTCTCCGCCGATGGTAATACCCTGGCGGTGGGAGCGGGCGATGAAAACAGCAGCGCCAACGGTGTGGACGGTAACCAGAGCGACAACAGCGCCGAGGACAGCGGCGCCGTTTATGTATTCACCCGCAGCGACGGTGCCTGGTCCCAGCAGGCTTATATCAAAGCCTCGAACACGGAGTCGGGTGACTTGTTCGGCACAGCACTCGCCCTCTCCGCCGATGGCAATACTCTGGCGGTGGGGGCTGTCCGTGAGGGCAGCAATGCCACCGGCGTGGGCGGCAACCAGAACGACAACAGTGCGGGAAACAGTGGCGCGATTTATGTCTTCACCCGTAGCGCCGGTATCTGGTCCCAGGAGGCTTACGTCAAAGCCTCAAACACGCAGACGGGCGACGAGTTCGGCACGGCGCTTGCCCTCTCCGAGGACGGCAACACCCTGGCGGTAGGGGCTTCTTTGGAAGATAGTAATGCCACCGGCGTGGCCGGCAACCAAAACGACAACAGTGCCGGGGACAGTGGTGCGGTCTATGTCTTCACCCGCAGCGACGACACCTGGTCCCAGCGGGCTTACGTCAAAGCCTCGAACACAGACCCATTGGACGGGTTCGGCCAGGCGCTTGCCCTCTCCGAGGATGGCGGCACTTTGGCGGTAGGGGCTGTCCGTGAGAGCAGCAATTCCACCGGCGTGGAAGGCAACCAGAGCGACAACAGTGCCGGGGACAGCGGCGCGGTTTATGTCTTCATCCACAGCGACGGTATTTGGTCCCAACAGGCTTACGTCAAACCCTCGAACACGGAGTCGGGTGACATGTTCGGCGAAGCGCTCGCCCTTTCCGCCGACGGCAACACCCTCGCGGTAAGTGCTGTCCGTGAGGACAACAATGCCACTGGCGTGGGCGGCTACCCACACGACAACAGTGCGGGAGACAGCGGCGCGATGTATGTCTTCACCCGTAGCGCCGGTACCTGGTCCCAACTGGCCTACGTCAAAGCCTCGAACACGGAGGCCGGCGACGAGTTCGGCGCAGCACTCGCCCTCTCTGCCGACGGCAACACCCTGGCAGTAGGGGCTACTTTGGAAGATAGTAATGCCACCGGTGTGGACGGCAACCAAAGCGACAACAGTGCGGCAAACAGTGGCGCGGTTTATCTCTTCTGACGATGTTACTTCAGTGGTAATGACGGGGGCCAATGCTTTGGCAAAGCAGCCCCCATCGTCCAGCAAACTGGCGTGGCCGCAAGGACAGCCAGCTTCGGTAACTCAACGCTTACCCAGGCGCCCTATCATCGCCCGAACAAACTCTCGCCGTGCCTGGCGCTGATCCCGCCTTACCTGCTCGAGATTGATGCCTCCCATACCATCGCGATATCTGGTCGGTATGCTGCTTTCTGGCATGCGATCGACGCGACGGTCTGAACCATCATCCTTCTCGCGGAAGGCTAATGGGTTGCCGGCTTGAAAGAAGGTCATCTCTTTTGAAATCAACATGTCTCTGTCCTCCCGGCGCCGTAACTGGTAGCGGGGCGCCCTGGTTATCTTGTGAGTTCGAGTACATGCTAATATTGTTCTAAACTGCAAACTATTCCCCAATTGCGAGAACATACTTTGCAAAAACGAACAGATAAAAAGCCCGAAAAATCCTCTTCCGCTACGCCGAAAGCACGGAGCAATCTGGCGTGGAATGACTTTGAGCTGGTGCTCGCCATTGCGACTACCGGCTCCCTGTCTGGCGCGTCACGGGCATTGGGCGTGAGCCATGCCACGGTGTTTCGTCGACTGGGTGATGTTGAACAGCGCCTGGGGGTGATCCTGTTTGAAAGAAGCCGGACCGGCTACCGGCCGACGCTGGCAGGGGAAGAACTGGCAGACACCGCCAGGATTATGGACGAGGCTGCCCTGGCGGCCGAACGTAAAGTGGCCGGCCGTGACCTGGAGCCCAGTGGCGAGATCTGGACGACCACTACGGACTCTTTGCTTATGGGGGTGCTGGCGCCGCTGTTCACACAGTTCCGGCATAAATACCCCGGCATCGTGCTGGACGTGGCAGTCTCTAACCAGTTGTTCAACCTTACACGGCGGGAGGCCGACGTCGCCATTCGCCCGTCCAACCGTCCCCCTGAAAACCTGATTGGCCGGCCGCTGACCACTATTGGCCAGGCCGTCTATGGGCACAAAGACCTTGGCCTGACGCCTGGCACACCCATTGAGACCCTCGCCAGCCACCCCTGGGTTGGCGCCGGTCCACGGCTGCAGGATTCATCCGTGGACCAGTGGATGGACAATCACGCGCTCAAGGAAGCCTGTGTTTACCGTGTGGATACCCTGGTCAGCATCCTCAGTGCCATTCGCTCCCGCATGGGGCTGGCCGTCATTCCCTGTTATCTCGCTGACGAAGATCCCGATATCATCCAGCTCACCGATCCCATCCCCGAACTGGAATACGGCCTGTGGTTCCTGATGCACCCGGACCTGCGGGGGGTGGTGAGAATTCATGCGCTGATGGATTTTCTGACGGACGCTATCCGGGCACAGAAGGAGCGCCTGGCCGGGCGGCGTTTAGACGAGTTTTCTTCTGGTGCTTAAAATGATTCTGGAGTTCGAGGGCAGGTCTTGTACTTTGGCCGTCACCGTTTGTGAAGCAAAGCACAAGATCTCCCCCAAAACCTGCCTACCTCTTATTTAGTCACGTCGATGAGCACCGCCATACCAAGCTCATCTGCGTCACCGGTATCACTCTCCATAAACCGGGTGGAGAACACGCCCAGGCTGGCATCTTCGTTGAAGAAACCATCCAGTACAGTGTCACCCTCCGAGTTGGAAATGGTGATCTCGGCAGCGCCGTTCGCCGCAACGGTGTAGTTGAACGCCATATCACTGACTTGATCCACGCTAGACACAGCGTCTCCCCCCAGGCCCGCTTTGACGACTTCAGAGAAGCGGCCATTCAGGGTACCGGCAGTCGTGGAATCCATAGTCATCAACGAGTTGAACTGGGAGGCGGTCATGGCAATATCGCCGTTTGTGACATCATCATAGTGCATGGCCAGGAACATCAGGCGGTATGTCTTACCGGTCAGCGTCAGCTGGGAGTCCGGCAGCTTCACCATCATGGTCTTGCCAAAGATGGCCTCCGATTGTTCCGCGCCTTCAGATTCCGTGAAATCAATGTAGGTGCCCGACTCATTGACGAAACCAACGATACCGCCTTCGCCACCAAGAATGGAGCCATCAGACTGAACGTCCAGAATGACGCCTGCTTCTGCTGGTTCTGTTCCGGGGTTATACGTTACGCCGCTTGAAGATACTAACAGGCTATGAGATTCAGCCTCAGTGACATCGACCGTAAATCCATCGAAGGTGACGGTGTTGATCTCGGTTACCATCTCAATGCCAGAGCCGAACAGAGAACCTTCAAACCATACGCGACCATAATCTCCAGAAAGGTCTGCCGCGGTCAGGTTAGACGGCTTACGCGAGAACACCTCCAAGGCACGCATGATGTCGTCACCTTTCTTGGAATCCGGGTCCAATGAATAGGTGTCGTTAGACTCGTTGTAGACTGTCTCATAGGCTACGGCGGCCTCATGGGAGAGCCCGAACAGAAGGCCTGTGTTCTTAACTTGCTGGAAAGTGTAGGTTACCGCCGGATAACGTTTCGCTTGAAAGCCATTGTCGTCAACCTCTTCCTCGAACTCACCTTCGGCAGTCAGGATACCAGCCGCATTGAAGCTAACCTGGAAGTTGTCGTCCTCAAAGGTCTCGGTATCCGCCGCGTAGTAGACGTATGGAGTCTGAAGGTCACTGCCGTAGATATCACCGTAGGCGGAGTCTTCCTGAGCGAAGCTGAGGGTTACGGTCCCATTACCCTCATCGGTGATGCTGAAATCACTCAGCCACAGATCGTGAGCAACTTCGCCGTAGCCAGAGCCATCTTCATCGCCAAGCTCGATTGAGAAGGCACCACTGAAGTAATCACCAGCGATGGTCGATCCGTCACCTTCAGGTGCTGATACAGCGGCTACCTGATTCTCAACGAATGCCCCGACTTCCTGCTCCAACGTCGCGAACATTTCATCCAGGTTTGCGCCCGCGGTAAGGTCGAATTCTTCAGCCTTGCCGCTGAGCTTGACGACATCGGTTACCACTAACTCGTCCAGATCGGCACCGCTTTCAATAAACTTGCGCAACACGAATTCAGACATCGGGGAAATATCGACATCCTGCTCAACGACCTGGGCGCGCAGTTCCATGTCGTTCTGACCGGTGATACGCACAATCAGATCGCCCGACAGGTCAACTCCCTGCGGCAATGTCAGTTCATAGTCGCCGGTGATCGACGTCTGCGAGGTCGCGAGCACGTCACCTAACTGTTTGCCGGTATCATCCACTCGAATCAGCTCAACCAACGCCCCCTCAACCGGCTCAAGGCCGGTGATGGCCGCTGCAGCTGGAGTGATCACAAAATTCATCGCAACTTGCATAAAGCTTTGCTGCTCGAATTGCGCAATCTGGCCGCCTGGTGCCGTTGCCGTACCGGACACTGTCTGGCCGCTGTTACCGTCGTCTCCCGATGGAGCGCCACCACCCGATGAGGAGCCACCACTACAGCCCGCCAACATTACTGCCAGTGCCAAAGATGCATATTTGAAAGTCTTCATAGTCCCTCCAGATTGTTAACTACAGAGTGACCATAGAAAAAACCGCACCCCACCACATCCCCAAAATTGGGGATAAAAGGCATTCATCAGCTCAAACAGGAAAAATGGTACCCGTAACTTAACGAATTCCGGACAGAAACGGCGTGCGCGAAGACGTGGTCTGCTGAAGTACCGGCAAGGCCTGTATCAGGCGGGTCAACTGTGCCTGGCTGGTTACCCCTGCTTTGAGGAAGATGCTTTTTATCTGACTACGCACCGTATGAACAGACACCCCACACTGCACCGCAATGGCCGCAGCCCTCTCTCCCTGTGCAATCAAAGCTGCCACTCGAGCTTCTGCCCGGGTCAGCCCCAATAATGAGGCAAGCTTGCCCAGATCCACCCTCGTCTCTACTTCGCTGTCCACCAGATAGATAGCGGTGTGCGACGGCACAGGCATCAAGGCTTTGTCTGCCTCAGGATGCAGCGGAATAACCTGAAACAGTAATGGGGTACGGCCGTACCGCCACACAGGTACAATGCCACCGGTGACAGGAGCATGCCGCCGAGTACCGGGCTCAAAGGACGCTGTGAGTAGCTGGTCCAGCTTGTCCTGGCTCGCCTTATCCCGTACCTGCAGTTTTCTCGCATGGAGACGCATGGCGGGCTCTCCTCGCATTATCTCCCAGGCAGTCTCGGAGGCATAAACCACTTCCCGACGAGCATTCAGCAGTAACAGCGCACTGAAGCGGCCCTGCTGCTCCAGATAGTCCTGCTGTTTTTTACGCTGATGAATGATCGCTTCCAGGCGAAGGGCACGGCGGATATGAGGTGCCAGGGCATTGAAAGCATCCGTATCATTGCGCGTAAAATGACCCTGACCACCAGTGCGTTGCATGAACATCTGAATGGTCTGTCCGTCGTACTGCCAGACAGTGCCACTGGCGCCATGATGAATATCCAGTTCACGAGCCCAGTCATTGAAGAATTCCGAACGGTAAAAAGTTTTCTGGTCACAGATACCGTCCAGAAACGACGAATAGAACTTACCAGGCGGCAACTTCGCCAGCCCCGGTCGCCAGGGACATAAATTCACGAAATGATCCACATAAGCCTGATGAGCCTTTGCGTCCGTGTTCACCTGTACACCGGAAAAAACCTGATTGGCGCTTTTGTTCATCACCAGAATGCGGGCCGAACGGCTGCCGGACAGACTGACCATCTGATTGAGAAAGTCCTGCCAGCCCGATCCTTCGTAGGGTGCGAAATACAGAGTATCGAGGAGGGTATTCAACCCCTTTCCTTCAAACATTGATTTAGCCACCGTACTACCTCCCTTCGCCACGATGCCTGGTAGCAGCCTGTAAATCCGTCCTTTCACTCCCTGGCGCTGATCGGTAAGTTCAGCACCAGTGCCGTCAGTTGAGACTGGGAGTGCGCTCCCGTCTTGCGGTAAATATTCTTGATATGATGTCGTACCGTGTGAACCGACACAGATAGGTCCACGGCAATGTCTCCAGGCCGTCGTCCATTTGCAATCAAGGTGGCTATGCGTGACTCCGACTCGGTCAGCCCGAGCCACTGACCAAGCATATGTTCCTCGGCACCTTCCTCAGTCTGGTCGCCCACAATGAAGACAGAAACCAGATCATGAAACTGAAAAAGCGCCTCGTCGTGCGACTGCACTGCGCTGACCATCAGTCTTAGTCCCTGCGGCCCTCCATCCCCCAAAACCATCATGCCCGACTCCTTGCCGTCAAGGCAGCCTCTAATCAGGCCTTCCAATTCCACCTGATCTCTCTGCCGAGCCAGGTGCAAGTGCCCATTCTTCAAGCTGACTGACGGGGACTGGCTGATGAGGCGCTCGGCCTGCGACGAATGAAACACGACATAGTAATTCCCATTGAGCAGGAGCAAGCCTCCGTTCTTCTGCTGGCGCACGGCGGCTTGACGATCATTAAGCACTCTTGAAGCCTCTTCCTGGCGCATGGCGCGCACGATATGAGGCATCAGGCCATCGATGATGGCCCTTTCATCCTCCCCGAACGCCCCCTGAACAGCAGCGCGCTGAACCCGCAGTTGCAACAGTCCACCCTCAACTTCACCACGGGTGTCCCATACACACACATTCGCCTTGGAGGAGCCCGGATCTAATTCGTGCCCACGAAGATTGCGGCTCTGGTAGCCCGCGATTACCTGCCCGCCATCCTTGTTCAATATCAAGAGCTGAGCCGTATCACTCCGACTAAACTGACGGATAATGTCCAAACAGTCCTGCCAGCCATCTTGCTTGTGAGTCGCAAAATAGATGGCATCCAGCACTTCTGCCAGGTTTGTTTCTCTGAGCAACCTTGGACCCTCCCCTCACCCTCATCCTCATGATCACCCTAATCAATAGATCTCGCACACACATCCCCAAGACGGGGTATACATAACAGAAACGACCAAATGAAGTGCCAAAGGTATGTTCATGACCCGGCGCAGTCATTGTGGTTTTCTTCAACAAAGTTCATGACGCTGTCGGCCGTCAACTTGAACGCTGGTGACATCTCCATGCCCGCGCTCTTTAAAGCCTTTGCGGCCCATTTGTTACTGGTATTGAGCAAGTGGTATCGGCCCTCGCCATCATAGAACTGGCTGTCGCCATAAATACCGCGTTTGAGTTCAATCAGGTTTCCATTTCCATCCAGGGTAAAGCTGTTGGCCAAATATCGTGTTAGAGCATCGCTTTCTTCAGCGGTAAGGCAAGTATCGACAACGTCACTCCCGGGGAAGTACTCGTCGGGAGAAACTGGCAGTGCCACAACGTGCATCACAGTTCCAGGCGACCAGATGATCGCCTGTAGGGTCACGCCGGATGTGATCTCGTTTGCCTGGTAGAACCCCTTGTCACCCCAGCCGAATTCGTAATACTTGGCCCCTGGAAATCGCGCTTTAAGATCCGGAATCGCAGTATTCAGCTCTTCAGCCGCCATCGCCAGCCCCACATGCCAGCCGTGGCTCACAACGTACAGCTTGAAAGTATGGGAGCTGGCAGCCCCGGCATCCGGCTCAACAACATGGGGTTTACCGGAGCATCCGTAGATCGCAAGCAACACGACAAGCAGGCCAATTGCTTTCATTGTTATGCCCCGTTGAGTGAGACTGCAGTCACCTACACTAGCAGATAAATTATAGGAGCCGGGAAACACGGACAGGTCTTGATTCTCCAGGAACAAACACGTGCACACTCACCCCACCCAGCACGAACCGCTGCACCCCGGAGCTTCAAGGTGAATTTTCACGACTACACAGTAAAAGATACAGAATGCCTTGCGGTCGTGTTCACTTCATTCGCTCACTCGCTGGCAACGGCGAAATACGATGCGGTGCAGCGCGACGCCCTGTTATCTCGCTGAAGAAGATCCCGACATTATCCAGCTCACCGATCCCATCCCCGAGCAGGAATACGGCCTGCGGTTCCTGATGCACCCAGACCTGCGGGGGTGGTGAGAATTCATGCGCTGATGGACTTTCTGACGGACACCATCCAGGCGCAGAAGGAGCGCCTGGCCAGGCGGCTTTAGTGATTATTCCTAAAGAGAAACGTCGACATGATGTGTCAAAGGCGTGTTCATAGCCTGATGCAGATCAGGGTGTTAAGACCACTTTACCAATATTCGCCCGGCCCTCGATGTAGTCGTGGGCCCGTGCGGCGTCCTCAAAGTGGAACGATCGGGCAATGGTCGGCTTGATCCAACCCTGTTCGGCGCCGGTCATGATCTTGTTCATCCACACACGAATTTTTTCAGGCTCATGCCAGAGTCGCCCCATATTTATGCCGAATACCGACTTATTCTGGTTCATCAAACTGATGGGATGGAAGAAGGGCATCATCAATGCCGTTTTCGCCAGCGCCAGTTTGCGGGTAACGCCATTGCCGGATGCAGCCGAAATACCGAACATGGCCAGGCGCCCCGTCGAGCGCAAGGCGTTATAACTCTTGCGCCAGCTCTCGCCACCCAGTGGATCAAGGATCAGCTCAGCCCCTTTGCCGTCGGTAAGGGACATCAATTCTTCAAACCAGTCGTCATTACGGTAGTCGATGACGTGGTTTAGCCCGCGGGATTTCAAGTAATCGTGTTTTCCTGGGCTGGCAGTACCTATGGTGGTGGCGCCAATATGCTGTGCGATGTCCAGTGCAGCAAGGCCGACACCGCCCCCTGCGTTGTGAATTAGGACAGTATCTTCCGGCTGCAAAGCGCCACATACTACAATGGCTTGCCATGCAGTCAGATAATTCACGGGAATCGCTGCGCCTTCCTCGAACGAAAACGTGTCTGGTTTTTCGAAAACCTGGTCAGCTGCAACGACGACCTGGGTGGCATGGCCACCGAATCGCGACAAGGCCAATACAGGCTTACCGAACCATTGAGGATCGACACCATCGCCGACTGAGTCTACGATACCTGAAACTTCATAGCCTGCCGTAAAGGGAAAGGCGGGGGCATCTTGATACAGCCCTTGACGCGCCATGATGTCTGCAAAGTTGATCCCTGAAGCTTTGACTGCGATGCGCATTTCACCCGGCCCGGCGTGCAGGTCTGGACATTCTTCAAAGGTCAGTACGCTGCTTGCGCCAGCTTTGGGTATGGTCACGCGTTTCATATATGCTCCGGTCGAATTCTCACATATCAGCGTGTGATATGGTGTTAAGTTACCAGCTTTCCTGCTATTTCCACACATCTTTGCCGATATACAGCGGGGCGGCACGGCGGTTTTCATGCTGATGCCCCATTGAGTGAGACTGCAATATTTTAGGCTAACAGAGCCCCCAAAGGGACCGTATCGTTTTCCCAACCTAGGAGGTCCATGGTGAACTTTCGCAACTAAACAGAATCCGATACCGAACGTCTCGCAGGCGTATTCACCTCAGTCGTTCATTCGCTGACCACGGTGCAATCAAGTCCCGATTCAAAACCCATTTTTCGGGACAGGAAATGGCTTGGTTCCACAACGAAAAAAGTACGGAAGCTCATCGATTGCCGCAAGAATGAATTTTGTCTGTGGACCATGCACGGTCTCACTGGTTTCTGGATGTCGCCAGCAACCCGTTGGAAAATAAACTTCACGACCGTCTGTACCCGGGGACACCACTGGTGCCACCAGCACATCCGGCCCCAGCATGAACTGCTGGTCCTGACGGCCTGCCTCCGGGTCATCGGGGAATTCAAGCCATAGTGGGCGAGTAATGGGCATGCCGGTCTTTAAGGCTTCCTTCCATAAGCGATAAATCAGGGGTTGTGCAGCGATGTGTCGCTGCATTGCTGCGCGATACTGTTCCACAATCTCAGGATCGTCGAAACGCCAGGGCATTGGGGTGCCATTCACGGGGCCGCCATGTTGACGGAATACCGGCATCAGTGATGCGTGATTGGCCCAGCGAATCAGCAATTCGGAATTGACAGAGCCCAAAGCATCAATGTAACCGCCGATTTCAGTCACGAAGCCATAAGCCCCGCCTACACTGCGATTGAGCATGTCAGGAATGACGGAACCGAGGCCCGAAGCGCGGCTCCAGTCGGCGGTATTGTCACCGGGCCAACTTGCCGACTCATAATGCGCTGATCCTCGACGACCGGAGTTACCGAAACGGACAAAAAACCACGGTTCCCTGGACGGGTTCTCGGCAACAAACTCATCAAAAGCTTCTCGGGTGGCCTGATGAAAAAGCGCGGCATTTCGATTGTGCATGGCGATACCTGAACTGCCATCATGAAACACCATATCGACCTGCACCTGTTCACCAAAGTCCTGCATAAAGCCTTCGCTGCCCTCTGCCAGCCCTTTTTTGATGCGGGTCTTCCACCACTCGAACGCTTCCGGGTTGGTGAAATCGATCAGGGCGGCAACGCCCCCCATCAGTGGAGAGCCGAAGGTGTATGGCAGTCCCAGTGCATTTTGCGCGACATAACCTCGCGAGACAGCTTCTGAATAGACTTCTGGTTCTTCCAGCTCGTCCTCCGTTTGCCCAACGAAAGCCCTGTAGTACGTCAGAGGTTTTATGTCCTGCTCGCGAAGGCGTTGAATAATATCGTCGAAGGCGCCCGTCTCCTTGGTACCCACCCACCCTTCAAAGGCAAATGCGGTGATCGGCAGTTCCAGCTGTTTAATCTGATCCAGGGACTCCATGACTTTGGCGGTGTAGTTTTCCGGCGTATCCGTAAATTCCTGAATGGTTTCGGAGAGCATCGGACCCAGCGACCAACGAGGCGGCACCCGATGTCGACCATTAATTCCGGACAACTGGCTGACGGCATGTTTCGCATCCCCGGGGACCACAAGGAAATCCAGTTCCCCACCCGCTACTTCCACCCGCCATGCATCATCCCGGTCGGATGCCATACGCCAGTGAGAGAGTTCATCTCGGTCCAGCAGAAAGCCATAGCCCTGATCTGAGATAAAGAGCGACTGGATGTAATAAGCACCCTGGGGACCGGTTGGAAACTGGTAGGCGTCACCAAAGTTATTGCCAATCAATGGCTCCAGCTGTTCCGGCGTTTGCGAGAACTCTTCCGCCCAATTCAGAAACGCTTCGTTGCGCTGATCAATTTTGTTTCGTCGACCGCCAAAGCCTCTGAATGCCTCATCCGGGGCAGCCTCAAAGCTTGCCGATATCAAAGGCACTTCCTGTAAAATACGATCAATTCTCACCGAGACTTTGAAACTGCTGTTCTCGTCCGCTGACACCACCACTCGTGCAGTGCGCCCGCTCGGATCGGAGGTACCCACGCGTAAAGACAACTGGTTATCTGCAACAGTAACCTCTTCGATATCGGTTAATCGATATTCAATTCCGGTGGAAGTTGAGGCCAGCATGTTTCCAACCCAGAATGTGGCCGGAAACTGGAGATTGACGGGAACGCCAACCATAAAGGTGAACGGAGCATACAAGGCTGGCGCTTGTGGCATGACCTGAGACCATCCCCCCAAAAGACGGGTTGGCAACGGTACTCGTGACAGCAACGGCGCCTGAGGTTCCTGCCTCATACTGCTTAACACTTTATTGCCGGCCTCATCATAAAAATGCATGGCCAATGGTTCCCGCTCAATGTCCACCCGGCCGTAGTGTGTTTGTATGGTCATCACGTCATCATCGGCATTGATGCGGACATTCGTCGGCTGCACTGTCGGGGGTGTCTGGTTTGCAGCGGAGGGTGGCTGGAGTGATGCGGGGGGCGGGTAGTTAGGCTCTGCACTGGGTGGTGCAGATGTCTCGTTGTTTTCACCGCCACATCCAGACAGCAGCCCAAAGATAAAAATAAAAAGGAGAGGGACAACACAGGTTTTCATGACGATTTTAACCTTTGTTTTTTTAGTTGTTAAAAGCTAATAAAAGGAAAGTGCCTGCCCAGTGAATCCTCCCGCAGGGTTCGCGGGTTGGACCTGTTTTTTTACTCTAGCGACTGCAGTAGACGGTTCGAAGCCTGCAATAAAAGAGCTTCTTCGGCGCTTACGGCAGCCATGCCCTGCGTCTTCTTCAATAGCTCAATAGCTTCCTTCTCTTCATCGACTTTCAACTTTGCACGGGCGTATTCGTAGTACACACCCGGATAATCCGGCGATAACTGCATGGCCTTATTGAACAGGTCTTCCATCGATGATTCTTTGGCGCCGTAGGTCAAACGGGCAATCAGGCCTCCGGCTTTTTCAATGATGCCGGACTGTACGCCGCCGTATAGCGTGACGGCATAGATATTGTCGGGATCGTCTTCCAAAAGTTCTTCCAATGTATCGATAACTTCTGAGGTATACCCGGTTCCCATAGCCTCGGAGGCGGACATGTCCTCAAGTATGCGTGCCTTGCCGTATGCGTTGCCAAACCGGATCATCGGATGGTCAGGCGCCATGGGCATGATGTCCTCGGTCAGTGTGATGACCTCTTTGAGCAGCTGCCGGCGCACGTCCCCATCGGTTTCGATCAGCGTAGCGTGGAGAGCCTGAGCATAAAGTCCTGGAAAATAGCCGGCAGGCCCCAGAGCCAGCCCCAGGTCCCGCGCTTCCCGGAATTGGCCGTTAAACAGAAGCGCCCAGGCTCTACGCAGTTCTCGGGCGTAGGCATCGAAAGAGTTACTCAGCTCGCCGTCCGAGAGGGACGCCAGGTCCGGGTGGGAACGGGCGATCGTTTGCAGATGGTTCTGCGTAAAATCGTACATTTCGGGCCAGCGTTCCGCGTCCGCCCGCAGGCTCTCAGCTGTTGGCAGGGGGCCACGAAATCCATCGGTCAGTTCCTGCCAGTGTTCAGCAAGATCCTGTTCTGTGTAACTGAAAGACTGGAGGTCTTCGGGATAGGGTTGCCAGGCTTGTTCAGCGAAAATCTGGGGACTGACGATTAAAAAGATAACCAGTGACAGGGCTTTTTTCAGCATCGTTTTTACTCCATGGTTTAAGCAATTCCACCACAGGAGAGAATGTCGCCCATTGGCCCAGATTCCGGTGCCCTTTGCATAAGCGTCAATTTTGATCCACGAAAACAGGTAAGGTAATTTTCCGAAACACAACAAACCAAACGAGACTCACATGCACCTTCCCTTCTGGCTAACCACCGCCCTGCTCTTCCCGGTCTTATTGTATCAGGGCAAGCACACCCGGAAGCATACGCCACGGCTGCCCGAGGCCCAGGGTTCCCCCTCCGGCCGACACGGCGAAGGCGTGCCGGATTTGCGGCTGCTTGTCCTCGGCGAATCCACGGCGGCTGGCGTGGGCGTATCCAGCCATGAGCAGGGCCTGGCAAGCCAGTTGGCTCTGCAACTACACGAACGCACGGGCCGAACCATTGCCTGGCACACGTATGGCGTGAACGGCATCCGTCTGGGCCAGCTCAACCGGAAACTGGCCAGCATGGATCTGCCTGAAGCCAATGTCGTTCTGCTGAGCATGGGCGTTAACGACACCACCGGCTTCACGCCCAGGAGGCAGTTCCGGCAGCAGTTGATGGCGCTTCGCGAGATGCTGACCCCGCGCTATCCGGGGCCGGTTTACCTGCTGAGCGTTCCGCCCATGCATCTGTTCGCGGCATTACCCTCCCCGCTCCGGCAAATCATGGGGTGGCGGGCGCGGCAACTGAATCGGGTGTACGAGCAACTCGCCAAACAGGCACCGGAAGATTTCAGGTACCGGAGTTACCCGGCAATCACTGATGCTTCGCTACTTGCCAGGGATGGCTATCATCCCAGCAACAAGGGCTACCGGGCCATTGCGGAGGCTCTCTCCGCTGAAAACTGGCTTACGGATTGCCAGCGGGCGAAGTGCTGCCAGTCGCCTGAAAACTGACTTTGTTGTCCTGTATCAATTCGGTACCTTCCTACACTTCGTATAATGCCGTTATCACTTGGTCGAAGTCCCGCTATATGACGCTGTTATAACGGAGAAGGCAATGCACGTACTGGTTACCGGTGGCGCCGGCTTTATTGGCTCTCACATTGCTGAATATCACCTGGCCCGGGGCGATAAGGTACATGTGGTGGATAACCTTAGTACCGGCTCCCGGGAAAACGTTGCGGACTTCCTGAAGAGTCCACGCTTTCATTTCGATGAAGCCGATATTGTCACCTGGGAAGGGTTGGACAAAGCCGTTGCCTGGGCCGATCGTGTCTATCATATGGCCGCGGTTGTGGGCGTTTACCGGGTGTTGAGTGAGCCGGTGGGCACCATGGCGACCAATATTGCCGGTACTGAACGTCTATTGCGAGCGGTACACCATGGCGGCTGGTCACCCAAAGTGGTTATGGCCTCCAGTTCTGAGGTTTATGGTCCTCACAGCGAACCGCTTCTGAGCGAAGAAGATTCCCTGATCATTCAGTCCGGCGCCCCGCTGCGCTGGAACTACGCCATCAGCAAGCTCGCAGACGAAGGTTTTGGCCTGGCTTACGCCAGGGAGCACGATATTCCAGTTATCATAGCCCGTTTTTTCAATACGGTAGGTCCTCGCCAGACGGGTCGTTACGGCATGGTAGTGCCCCGCTTCGTGCAGCGTGCCGTAGCGAATGAGCCGATTACCGTGTTCGGAGATGGCGAACAGTCACGGTCTTTTTGCGACGTGCGCGATACCGTCGCCATTCTGGACCGGCTGGCCTCCATGCCGGATATGCCAAACGGTGAAATCGTCAACGTGGGTAGCGACCATGAGATCAGCATTAATGAACTGGCCCGCCAGGTGATCGATTGCGCGGAGAGCCAGTCCGCTACCCAACACATCCCCTACAAGGAAGCCTACGGAGCAGAGTTTGAGGATATTCGCCACCGCCGCCCGTCGCTGGACAAGTTACGTCGACTGACCGGTTTTGAGCACGTATGGGATCTGGAGTCCACCCTCAAGGACCTGACCCGAAGGGCCCGTAATCAGAAAGCTGAGGGAGACCAATAAGATGGCGACTACGCCTTATTTTGTCATTGGTCCCAGCACCCTGCTGTCCTTCATCGGTCTGTTACGCGGACCGGATAAAACCCCGCCCGAGTCGGCGGAAGATCCCGCCAATGCCACAGTGGATGTGGTGATTCCGGCACTGAACGAAGAACAGAACATTCTGCTGGCGCTCAGTTCCATTGCCCGCCAGACACTCCAGCCCCGCAAGATCATTCTGGTGGATGATGGCAGTACCGATAAAACGGCAGATTACGCCCGCGCCTACGGCGATGAGCTTGGGCTGAATCTTGAGGTTATTCGCCGCCGCGCCCCCATCGGCAAGACTCCGACCCTCAAACGGGAGTCGCGGGAGCTGGATGCCGACGTGGAGGTCATCCTGGACGGTGACACCTTCCTGGAATCGGAGAATTACCTTGAACGACTGGTAGAAGAGCTCTACAAGGCACCAGGCATCGCCTCAGCCTGCGGTATTGTGCAGCCCATGCGACAGAAGGACCGCAAAGCCGTTTGCGATACCGCACCCCTGAAAGACTTTCTGGACGCCCATCAGGATTTTGCACCACACCCGCAAAGCCTAAGACAGCGGTTCAACCGGGCCATTACGAACTTCTACCGCGGGATTCTGTACACGTTTCTCCAGCGCTTTATCTACCGCGGCCAGATGACGGTATTTGGCAGCATCATCAACCCCGTGGGCTGTGCTGTCGCCTACCGCCGCAAGTATCTCAAAGAGCTGTTCGACTGTTACGAGCCGATTCTGGGAGACGACCTGACCAATTCGGAAGATATCTTCATCGGCTTCGCGATGCTCAACGAAGGCTACCGCAACGTTCAGCTTCAGGACGTAACCGTTCGTTCCCTCGAGCCGGAGTTCCCCAGGCTGGCACACCAGCTCTACTTCTGGTCCTCAAGTTTCCTGCAAAGTTGTTATTATTTCGATGGCCTGCTGCGTAGCCCGTTCAAGGGGGTGCGCCGTTACCGGCAAAAGCAGGAAGCAAAGCATTACGACGAGACCCACCCCGACAGTCCTCGCCATCGCCGCCGGGACGAACCCTACCGGCAGCCTTGGGGTCAGGGGCATACCAGTCAATTTGGCCGCCCCATGGGCTGGGCCGTTTTCATGTCTGCCCTTGAAAAAATCGCCTTCCCGACCGCCCTGCTGATCATGTTGATCCTGCAACTGTGGGAGCCCTTGCTGATCACTTTCCTGGCGGAAATGGCACTGGTGATCTTTATCCTGATGGCCAACGCGCCAGGCCAACGCTTCCGGGCGTTCTGGGAGGCCATTGCGGTAACCCCGCTGCGCTATGGCAGTTTGCTGTTTGACGCGGTCAATATCGGCCGCTTTGCCACAGATCTTTGGATTACCCGTAACCGGAGGTGGCGCAAATGAAACACATCCTCGCCGGAATGCTGTTTTCGCTCTGTGCCGGTTTGCTCGCCGCGGCCCCTTCGGTGCCTGATAAAGGCCTGAAAGCGGAAATGGCCGGGGACTGGGACGGCGCCCTGAGTGTCTATCAATCGGTATTGGAGCAGCAGCCAGGGCGTGCTGATCTCTGGTTGCGTATGGCAGATATTTTCCATCGCCTGGACCAGGAGACCGACAAACTTCATGCCCTGGAGCAGGCCGCCCAACTGCGCCCCGACGACGCGGAAATTGCATTCCGCCTGTCCCTGGCCTACTCCATGGCTGACCGACCCTCTGACGCTGTGCAGCAGTGCTTGCGCGCAGCCGAACTGGAACCGGGCAATCAGGACTATCTGCATGCCTGCCTCAAGCAAGCGAATTGGGCGAACAACCGGGCCGCTGCCCAGACCAGCATCCAGTGGTTGCTGGCAGTCGCTCCGGATGACAGGCAAGCCTTGCTGGGCCGTGCCCAATGGCACAGCTGGGCAGGCGAGTACGAGGAGGCCGCCAAAGCCTATGAAGACTACCTGAGCCGTTTCCCTGAGGATCACGACGCTACCGTGGCGCGGATTCAGGTATTACGGTGGGCCGGCGATCACATGGCTGCTGAGCACGCGCTTGAGGACTACCTCAGCCGCTTTGGCAATACCGAACACTACCAGCGCGCCCAAGCCAACCTGTTGCTGCAGCTTGGCCACTTCTACGCTGCCTCGGATCAGCTGGCCCCTCTGGCAGAAGACAACCCGGATGACTACGACATCCATTTCGCGCGGGTTCTGGCTACTCGCGCCTCTGGTCAGCCATCGGCTGCTCTGGAAAGCGTACAGGCCATGGAACGACTGAAGCCAGACCACCCGGAAACAGCCGAAGTGGCCAGAGTAACCCGAGCGCCACTGCGGTCGCTGGTCGGCGTGTACGGCGACTACCAGTTTGATGCCGACGATATTCGCACCGCCAGCATACATACCCGCGGAGAACTGGCCCTGCGTCCGGAAACCCGTGTTTTGCTCGGTTATAACGCCCGTCGGGTTAGCACTCGCAATAGCTCTGCATTCATTGCAGACGATGGTGATCGCTCGACCATGGATTACTATGGCTGGCTCGGCATTCGCCACCAACTGCACCGCCGCCTGGAGGTAGAAGGACGGGTTGGCCGGGGCAACGTGGAAAGTGGTGGCGACTACGGCTACTACAAGCTCGAAGGCAACTACCATCCTCACGACGATGTGATGCTGCAATTCACCCGTGAGCGGGCCCTGTATGCGCTGTCACCCCTGGCGGTCTCGCGGGAGATTATAGAAAACCGTAACCGGCTGCGCACATTGTGGCGCCCCGCCCCCCTCTACCAGGTGGAAGGCTGGCTCAGCGCATCAGACTTTTCCGATGACAACAGCCGCCAGGAGATCTTCCTCGCCCCCAGTCGCAACGTCTACTCCAACGGTCCCTGGGGCATTAATCTGGGCCTGTCGGGCCAGTGGTTCAGTTTCGATAAGGATCTGAACAATGGCTACTACGACCCCGATTATTTCCGGCGCTACGCTGGCACCGCCTTATTCTACTGGAGCCCGAACGCCGACGACTGGGTTGGCCTGCGATCCAGCCTTGGCTGGCATACGGACAATACCTTTACCAGCTACGAATTTGGCTCTGACATTGAACTGGAAGCCCTGATTGGCCGCTACCGGGACTGGCAGCTCCACGGCCGCATAGCCTATGCCGACCGCCTGCTGGAAACCGGTCGCTACTACGGGACCTCCATTCACCTGGGTGCGCTCCGCAGATTCTGAGCGCCTCTACCACCCAGCCTTGTGATTAAACACAGCCTGCTTTTTCCGGCACTGCTGACCAATGGGGTAGGCTCATTGTGTCAACATATTTAACAGTCCTGCCATTGCAGGTTTACATTTGGCTCTCCAGTCACCCTGTTTTCAGGAATTTTCTTTCCCTGTGGCTCCCATTTTGCCTGCTATTATAGATTGCAGACGTGTCGGGTTCTGACAAAGGGTTTGACCATGAAGCCGTTATCTAAGGGGACAGGAGTCCTGGCTCTGGCAGTCGCATTGAATGGATGCAGTCCGTCGGGGCCTTCATCGGACGGTTCAGCGAATGTTGCCAGTGATCAGTTGGTGACACTGTCCGGACGGGCTGCCGTTGGCGCCCCGATCGCCAACGCACCTGTGGATGCACGATGTACGGGTGGAAAAAGCTTTATCGAATCTGTTACCACCGATGAGTCCGGTGGGTTTCTGGGGGAGGTCGAGCCGTCTGCTTTACCCTGTGCCTTGAGAGTTACCGGCAACGGAGAGGATAAACTCCTACACAGTTATGCTGACTCGGCAGGGACCGTCAACATCACCCCATTTACGGATTTGATCATTGCCTTATCCGCGTCTATGGCGCCAATGGACTGGTTTGAACGAGATGAGTTTGCGTCGGATGTAGGGAGCCTGAATCTGGCCAGAGTGGAGTTTCTTAACGCGCTACAGGAGGCAGGCTACAACCTGCCGGGCGACGGGTTCGATCCATTTTTGTCCAGCTTCCAGATTAACGATGCCGTAGACCAGCTACTTGATACCTTTTCAGCCGCAGTGCGAAACATACCAAATGTTGAAGATTATCAGTCATTTGTAGACCTTATCTCAAGTGGAAACCTTGAGGCCATTCCCGAGGCACCACCGCCGGAAGATGATGGCTCAGGAAGCGGCGGCGATGACGGTGATAACGGCGGCGATAATGACGATGACAACAACGATGAAGATGATGACCGCGGAGGTCTGATTGACATCCTATTTGGTTAATGTCGCTTAACATCCCCAGTGCCTTCGAGAGCTCTTCAATGAATCAATCAGCTCAGAACGTAACGATTCCCCGGGGGCCAGGTCGTGCAAACGTTTCAAGTCAGGAACCGTCGCCTGGGAAATCGTACCGTGCGTCGCGTTCATTGTGTCGACATATTTAACAGCTCCGCAAAAACAGATATTCAGCTGGCTCTCCCCCACCCTGTTTTAAGGAAATTTCTTAACCAGTGGCGCTCATTTTGCCTGCAATTCTGAACGGGCAGGCGTGTCGGGCACGGACAGGGGGTACGATCATGAGCTGGCTATCGAAGGGGGCGGGAATCCTGGCTCTGGCAGTAACGTTAGGTGGTTGTAGTTCGCCGTCATCAGATGAGCCCTCATCGGAAGGTTCAAGTAATGTGGCCGGCGATCAGTTGGCGACAGTATCCGGGCGAGCTGCCGTTGGCGCCCCCATTACCAACGCACCGGTCGATGCTCGATGTGAAGGAGGAGAGGGCTTTGTTGGGACTGTAACCACCAATGAGTCCGGTGGATTTCTGGGGCAGTTGGCAACGTCTGCCTTACCCTGCGCTTTGCGGGTAACCGGCAACGGAGAGGATAAAGTCCTGCATAGCTATGTCGACTCGGGAGGTAACATCAACATTACCCCGTTTACGGACCTGATCATTGCCTTATCCGCTGCAAAGGCGCCGATGGACTGGTTCGATCAAGATGAACATTCCACAGACCTAGAGAGCCTGGATATAGCGAAGGAGGAGTTCCTGGAAGCGTTAAGGAACGCAAACTACAACCTGCCAGCTAACGAATTTGATCCATTCAGGTCCAGCTTCCAGATCAACGATGCCGTGGACCAACTGCTTGATACTTTTTCGGCTGCGGTCAGAAACATGCCCAACTTCTCCGGTTATCAGGCGTTTGTAGACCTGATATCGAGTGGGAACCTTCAGGCAATTCCTCCAGCACCCACATCATCAGAGGATGATGACTCGGAGAACAGCGATAATACCGGTGGATCTGATGACGGCAGCGATGGTGGTGATGATTCGGGCGACAACGATGGTGGCGGCAGCGATGAGCTGACTGCAGCTGACCTTTGCGCGCCTCCGCAAATTGCGCCAACCGGGACACTGATCGAATTCAGCCAACAGTTTTACGATACCCAGTCCGGAGACGAAATAGGCGCTCTCAGTATACGGCAGGAAAGTCTCGGACCGATGGAATTCCGGGGCGAAGAAACCCACGCGATATTGGTGGAGGATGTCTCTGAGGGGGGTAACGACGAATTCTGGCGTACAACCTACCTTTCCATTGATACGACTGAACTGGTAGAACGCACTCATGGCTCAACCAGCGTTGATCCTGACACCGGAGAAGAGACAACGCTCTGGTTTGAGCCAACCTTCAACTATCCCTATGCATTGGCGATTGATGAAGAATACGTTCAGTCGGTGTCCCTGTTCGCCTCAAACGATGGTGGACCCGGAGCACTACTAGTCGAACTGGATCACACTATCCAGTTCAAAGGAGTTGAGACTGTCACCGTACCAGCGGGAACGTTTGATGCCTGCAAATATCTCCAAACCAGCAGTACCTCGTCACACCCCACACCTTCAACATCAGCAGTCTGGTTTAATGTTGAGGATGGCATAGCTGTTAAATCTGCCTTAGTGGAAGATGGTGTAGAAAAAACCGAGGTCGAGTTACTATCGTATTCGGTTAATGGCGCTCAGCAGGCCCCATAAACCCCAAGAAAAGTCTATATGACCGCTTTATATCAACTGGCCCATCCCCTGCCCGAGGCCGAGCGCAACGCCAGAATCTACCGGGGGGAGCTGATCGTTTTCCGGGATGTTGAGGCCGTGACTCAGCTTACTGATAGGTTGCGTGCGCATTGTACCCGCCAGCTAGGCGATGATCCGACCCGCGTCCACCAATCAATGTCGTCCCTTGAAATCGAACAAGCCAATGAGGCATTGCGAATGGCGCTCAGAAACGACGCCAAGCTGGCTCAAGCTTGGCGCCATGTGCTTTCTGCGATCCATAGCGATCTGGGCGATACCTACGGTGACAGCCCTGTGATTCGCGTCCAACCACCCGAATCAGGTGCGCAAGGCGAACGCACCAAACCACTACGGGCCCACCGGGACACCTGGGGTTCCAACATACCGGCACAAATTAACTGGTGGGCGCCACTCTACGAGACCACCCCAGAGCGCACTCTCGCGCTTTTCCCCGGCTTGTTTTCGCAGATCGTCGAGAACGACAGCGCGGACTGGAGTTTCCAGGAGATGTTGCAGGTGCAGCGGACGAAAACCACTTCCGGTTACCCGCTTCTGCCGACGGCGACCAAGGCACCAAGCTGGGACGATGCCCTGGTCGTCAGCCTGTTGCCCGGTGATCTACTCTGCTTTTCAGGCGCCCACCTGCATGCAAGCGTGCCCAACACCACGGAGCTGACACGCCTGTCTTTTGAGACGCGGACCGTGAATCGTAGTGATATGGTGGCGGGGTCGGGGGCACCCAATGTCGATGGATCGGCGCCGTTTATGACACCCCAGATTTTTCGGCATCTCAAGAGTGGGCAGAAGCTGGGTGAGTTGGTGAGGAAATAAAGAAACCGCAGAGCCAGCTCGAGCAGCCATCCCGGGTGCCGCTGACCCTGGCACTACCCTATCGCCACGCAACCTTCGATGCCAACGCTGCCCGCGAATTTGTGGGTTTGTACAAACAAATACTTTTGGGCGGCTGATTCTCCGGGGAATTTCCGCAGCTATGGTTGGTCACACTGCTCATCGGGATAAGGATCCCGATATCAGGGAGAGATCCAATGCTGACTCGTCACAGCTGCCTCGTGTTCCTTCTGGCGATAATGGCCGGAGTTTGTTCTGCCGGTGAAACGCGCATCATTGCTTCACCGCCCGGTCACGATGACAACGCATTCAAGTACGCTCAAAAATATGTGAGCCGCATTTACGAGGAATGTGCTCTTCAGGTTGTATATCTGGAATTTCCCCAGGAGCGGTCAATCGTCACTGCGGAGACAGGGAATATTGACGGAGAACTGGCCCGGATCAAGGCTGTTGTATCCAAAGACAGCCCGCTGATACCTCTCCCCACACCACTTTTACATATTGAGATCGTCCCGGTCCGTCATTTTGGCGGTGAGCCCATTCAATCGGTCGGGGACCTGGAAGGCAAGCAACTAGCCTATCAAAGAGGCTTTCGTATACTGAATCACCTTGTGCCCGATACCGCGAGCGTTATTAAGGTGAACACCACTCACCAGATCTTCAGGCTGTTGAGCCGGGGGCGGGCAGATGTCGGGTTAATGATGAAACAACAGGCCCTGATCAATTTTTCCTCCTACCCCAACATGACCATGGATGAGCCGATACTGACGGAGCCCGTCTATCATTTTGTCCATGAGAGACATGCCGGCGACATCCTTTGCCTCGACCGTTCCCTGAACAAGTTGATTGAGGGGGGAATCGTTGAGCGTTTGGAAAGTGAATATCTCCCTTCTGGCCCGGATTAATCCCCATTCTTCGACTGCCCTGCCCGCGGTCGAACGCAGTACCAGTCTCTAAACAGCACTATTTTCTTGGTCACACCGGCAATCAGCACCTACGCTGGAAACATCACTCACGGAACACGCCAAGGAGCATGAGAGACGAACCCTTTGGGAAGAGGCTCATAAATTCAAATGATCAATTACCTGCCCGCCTGGTTACCTTCAGAGACTTCCCAGGCCACGCTCAATATCATCTTTCTGGGCGTTATTCTGTCCGCCAGCATATTTGCAGATACCCTTGCCTGCCGCACCCGAATTCCGCGCATCTCGATTCTGATGCTGGTGGGCATTTGTATCGCCTTCGCTCAACAGGTGTGGCCAGGTGATCAGAACGGAGAATTACTGGGCGGACTGAGCGAGCCGCTGATTCAGTTGGCGCTGGTAATGGTGGCTTTTCTGCTGGGTAGTGAACTGACGATGGATCGGCTGCGCAATACCGGCCCGCTGATTCTGGTTGTTTCGTTGTTCGTCATTATAGGCGGTGGGCTTCTGGTCGGTGCCGGGTTGCTGGTGCTGGGTTTTCCCCTTGTGGTTGCGGTATCGCTGGCAGCCATTTCAGTGGCAACGGACCCTGCCGCTGTCAGTGAAACTGTGCGGGAGAACGGGAGCACCGGAAAGCTGCCCAGATTGCTACTGGGCATCGTTGCTATTGATGATGGCTGGGGTATTGTCGTTTTCGGGCTCAGTATGTCGATGCTCGGCTGGGTACTTGGTGGTGACGGTGAGATAGCGCTGTTGCATGCAGTGTGGGAACTGGGGGGCGCAATCCTGCTCGGAATCACAATCGGGCTACCGGCCGCCTGGCTGACCGGCCGCCTCAGGCCGGGGGAGCCCACACAAGTCGAAGCAATCGCTTTGATATTGCTCCTGGCCGGGCTTTCCTCATTGTTGGGTGTATCCGCCCTGCTGGCGTCCATGATTGCCGGTAGTCTGGTAGCATCCCTGTCCCGCCACCATACCCGGTCATTCCGGGAAATTGAGCATATTGAATGGCCATTTCTTGTGTTCTTCTTTGTGTTGTCCGGGGCCAGTATTGATTTGTACAAGGCGGATGATGCAATACTACTGACCCTTGCCTACATCTTTCTTCGTGTGGCCGGCCGGGTGTTGGGCGGGTATCTCGCAACGATGTTCAATAGAGTGAAACATCAGTCGGTCCCAAGGAATATTGGCCTGGCGCTGACACCACAGGCGGGTGTAGCGATTGGTTTGGCATTGCTGGCAGCCGAGCGATTTCCAGAGCTCCACAATACCATTCTTCCGGTGGTCGTTGCTTCCACTATACTTTTTGAGCTGATTGGGCCGGTGCTTGTAAGGCGGGTTCTGCGTTGATCATCATCTCAATCAATGCCCGCACCTCAGCTCACTATTATTTTTCCCTGAGGGCCGTGTGATTTCGTCACTGACTTTCAATGCTATCGCGTTTGTTATCACCGCCGTAGTCATCACCACCGCCGGCAGCCGGCTGGCACGGGTGGCGGATGAACTGGCTGATCGAACCGGGCTGGGGGAGGCCCTGTTCGGTATTTTCCTGCTGGCCGGTGTCACGTCTTTGCCCGACTTTGCCGCTACCCTGAGCGCCGCTCTGGATGCCAGGCCGGACCTTGCCATGAGTAACGTTATGGGCAGCATGGCCGCGAACCTCGTGTTCCTGGGCATCGCAGATATCATTTACCGCAAGGCCAACCTGGAACATGCGGCGGCATCGTCCACCAATCTGATGCTGGCTGCATTGTTGATCGTGCTTTTGGCGCTGCCCCTGCTGGCAATCGCCAGCCCGCCGGTTTCCCTTTGGGGAGTCCATCCGATCACACCTGTCATTGTTGGCGCCTACCTGTTCGGCCTGCACCTGGTGCGCAGCACAGACAACAAGCCCATGTGGATTCCCCGCCTGACTCACCATACGGTGCCAGATCAGCCCGATATGGATCTTCAGGGGAGCATGGCCGGGGCCTGGCTCAGATTCATCGGCTTGGCTGTGGTGACGGGACTTGCGGGCTGGGTACTGATGGAAAGCGCCAAAGTGATCAGTGACGAGACCGGACTGTCCGATACACTCATTGGCGGTCTGTTTACGGCGCTGGCCACCTCATCCCCCGAGTTGGTCACGACCATTGCCGCCATTCGTCGGGGCGCACTTACCCTGGCGGTGAGTAACATTTTTGGCACCAACTGCTTTAATATGCTGGTGGTAGCCTCAGCCGATGCCGGCTATCCCGGGGGCTCCATCTATCACGATATGGCGCCAATACAGATGACCTGGGGCCTGATAAGTATTCTGATGACCGCTATCCTGCTGATGGGCATGGTCCGGCGACAGCTCTATGGCATCGGCCGGATCGGTTTTGAAAGCGCCTTGATGCTAATGGTCTATGCCGTGGCGTTAGGCATTGTGGTGGCTAGCGGGTGACCTTTAACACGGAGGTTCTGAATGGCCAGCGTCACCGGAAACCATCTTGACCTGCATCATAGACAATCACCCGTTCAGAGAGCACATTGGATCTCACGCGGGTTTGATGTTGGACCCCGCGCCGCCTTCAGGATGAAACGCCCAATGAGGTTTGCAGAATCCGTTGTCGCAAGGGCAAATTCCTGCCGGTATCTATTATGCGAATCTTCAGAACAGAGGGCATTCAAATGAACATTGATCAAGTCATGGTCAGCGAGGTGGCAAGCTGCACGGCACAAACCTCACTGCAAGACATCGCCATGTTGATGTGGAACAATGACTGTGGCGCCATTCCATTGGTCGATGGCGAGGAACATCCGGTAGGCATCATCACCGACCGGGACATCGCCATGGGTGCTGCAATGCAACATAAACCGTTGTGGGAGCTACGCGGCGAGGACATTTCCAGGGATCGGGAACTGTTTTGCTGCCGTCCGGAGGACAGCATTCAGAAAGCGCTACAACTGATGGAAGAGCATGAAATCCGGCGCCTTCCCGTGGTCAATCAGTACAACCAGCTTTGCGGCATGGTGAGCCTGGGGGACATTGTCTCGTTTACGGGCGCGGGTAAAGCGAAGAAGGCTGCGGATAAACAGATTTCTCCGATGGAGACCATGGAGTTTCTCCGGCACATCAGCGCACATCACCCCAGCCATAAGGCCGCTGCCGCTCTATAGCGGCTCCAGGCAGACAGCAGTCGACCGCAGGCTCTAGCGGCGACTGCGTCAATGGTTAAGATGCTAAGGCTAAATATGCACCAGAACACAGCAGCCGGCTTGAAACAGCTCAAAAATTAACCACTAACTGCCAAAGGTTTTGCCTTCCAGCCTGGCGGTTAACTGCTAGGCTAAGAGGAAGACTCAGTCAGTCTCCTTCGTAGCTTCAACCTGCCATCAGGAGGAGGTTCCCCATGAGTAGTCAAACCCTTGATTATGAAAAAGCAGAGGCCTTCGCCGGGCAAATGCTGGATGTTCTCAACCACGCAGCGCTCGCCCAGATGGCCAGTATCGGTCACCAGCTCGGCTTGTTTGATGTCATGGCGGATTTACCGCCCGCGAGCGACAAACGGATCGCAGAAGTGGCCGAGCTGAACCAGCGCTATGTACGGGAATGGCTCGGCGCGATGGTAACCGGGCAGGTGATAGACTTTGACCCCGAGAATGCGGCGTATTCGCTGCCACCCGAGCATGCCGCTGCTCTTACCCGAAGCGCCGGGCCGGACAATCTGGCTCAACCCACGCAATTCCTTCCCCTGTTGGCGCAAGTCGAGGAGTCCGTCGTTGAATGCTTCCGCAAAGGCGGAGGCTTGCCCTACTCGGCCTATCCACGATTTCATCAACTGATGTCGGAAGACAGCGCCGCCATTCATGATGTGGCGCTGATTGATTCGATGCTGCCACTGGTGCCCGGACTGGTTGAGCGATTGCGCAGTGGTATTGAGGTTGCTGATATCGGATGCGGATGTGGACACGCAATCAATCTGATGGCCCAGGCGTTTCCCATCAGCCAGTTTGTCGGCTACGACATTTCCGAGGAAGGGCTTCAGGAAGGCCGAAGGGAAGCGCAGGAGCTTGGGCTGACGAATGTCCACTTCGAGTTGCGTGACGCAAGCTCGTTGGGCGTCAACAACCGGTTTGACTTCATCACCGCGTTCGACGCGATCCACGACCAGGCCCAACCGGCTCGGGTATTGGAGGGAATTGCTAACGCGTTAAGTCCGCAGGGTGTGTTTCTGATGGTTGATTTTGGCGCATCCAGCCAGGTCCACGAGAATATAGCGTTCCCGGCAGGGCCTTTCATGTATACGATTTCCTGTATGCATTGTGTGCCGGTATCCATGGGACTCGACGGACCGGGTCTCGGCGCAATGTGGGGAGAACAGACCGCGCGGAAAATGCTGACAGAAGCAGGATTTACAAGGATTGACGTCAAGCAGGTTGAAGGAGATATCTTCAATAACTACTTCATCGCCTCAAAAAACTAGAGGATACTACCCCGAAATCCGTGACTTCCATTTGAAAAAGAGCAGGTTCGGGATATGAAATTCTTGTTCATAGCAGTATTCATCGCTTTGGTGTTTCTGGCTTTCCGGAGCGCCCGCAACACAGATCCGGCGAAGCAATCCTGCGCCAATGACATCGGCCAGCTGATCCGGAAAGACAGAAACGCTACCCCGGAAGACATAGCACAGGTGTTTGTCAGGCATAAGATCACCCGACCTGACAGCTCGAAAGTCGGCAGATTGGTCATGCCACAGTTGATGAAACTGGGCCTGGAATCGGAGGAGGCAATGATGATTATGCATCAGGTAAGAGCGGCCTATGCCTTTGTGCCTGAGTCCTATTCTGACAGATAGTGCATATTTTCCCGATCATATTGCCTCTATCACAACATAGCCCCCCATCCAGATCATGCACACAAGCTGGATGAAGAAAAGCAGGAAACGAATTGTGGCCGCAACATCCGAATGCTGAAAGCCGATGTGCACACTCGTTTGGGCTATACGTGCGATCAGAAGGATCACAGCCAGTACATTAAGCACAGGGCTGCTGATTCCCGTGGCAACGATCGCAATCACAATGGCACCGTACACCGGCAGGTTCTCGACACAGTTGGCGTGTGCCCGTAGTGCGCGCTTGTACCAGCCCTGCCCCTCTATTTGGTACTCACTGAATTCTGCAATGCGGTTGCGGCCGCTCAGTATGTGAAACCAGCGGTAGGTGCCCACGGTCAGGGCCATTGATAGCAGCGTCCAGCCTGCGAACGCCAGTAATACCAATACTGGGATCGACATGGTTACTCCCTCCTTCCTGTCATGACGTCGGGATTGTAGCTTGGAGCTCCGCCTTCCATGGCACTGTCTGGAGCTCCCATTACGCCAGTTTTTAGCTCAACCCGGCCGTATGTTCTGATTCACCCGGAAGAAGTTCTCCGGATCATACTGGGTCTTGATCCGCGCCAGTCGCGGGTAGTTGGGCCCATAGGTGGCCTGCACCCGCTCGTCGCCCTCTTCCATCATGAAATTGATGTAGGCGCCGCTGGCGTTGTAGGGGTGAATCGCGTGCCAGTAATCACGCGCCCATTGGGTGACCGTTTCAGCGTTTTCCGGCTCGGGATCGATGCCGGCAATGACCATAGACCAGTTTGCGTCACGGCAGCTCCAGGCCATGGCGTTGCTGTCCGTGTCGTGTACCGCACCATTGATCGGGTACAGATGCATCAACGACAACCCGTCCGGCGTCTTCGAAGCATGCTCAATGTGAACGTCGATAGCCTCGTCGGTCAGCTCTTTCACAAAGTCACCCTTCCAGTACCACTGTAGTCCTTTGGGCAGGATGGGGTCGAAGGCGGACTGCCACATGGGAAATGGCATTTGCATCATCCCGTCCAGCAGCGGCTCAGGCAGCGATTCCCGTACCGGCCGCATCGCTTCGATGCCCTCTTCTTCCGTGCCGTTGTAGCAGGTCATGAGAGCAACAATAGGCCGGCCCCAGAGGGCTTCGGGAAAAAGTTCCACCTTGGGTACTCGCTTGAGACCCAGGAACATGCCCAATTCACGGGGGGCCGTGGGCAGGAAATCACGGTACCAGGCCATGATCCGACGGGCGTCGGCCAGGTCCCAGAATATAGGGCCGGCGTAGACATCCTTCACCGGATGCGCCTGGAAGAGAAAACTGGTCACAACCCCGAAGTTTCCGCCTCCGCCACGAATGGCCCAGAACAAGTCCTCATGCTGATTGATGTTGGCGGTTACGATGCGCCCATCAGCCAGAACAACTTCCGCTTCCAGAAGGTTGTCCACGGTCAGGCCATGCAACCGGCTCAAATAGCCGTGGCCACCCCCGAGGGTGAGGCCCGAAATTCCGGTGGTGCTGACGATGCCAGCCGGTACGGCCAGCCCGTAAGCGTGGGTGGCATGATCCACGTCTCCTTGTTCGCACCCCGGCTGAGCCCGGACAGTGGCATTGTCAGGGTCGACGTAGACGCCTTTCATCAGGGAAAGGTCTATGAGCAACCCGTCGTTACAACTACCCAGGCCAGGCCCGTTATGACCGCATCCACGCAGCGCAACGAGCAGGCCCTGGTCACGCCCGAAACACACTGCTGTGGCCACATCTGCCGTATCGCAGCAGCGGGCGATGAGTCGGGGGCGCTTGTCGATCATGGCATTGTAAAGGGCGCGGAAATCGTCGTATGCGGCATCACCCGGCTCCAGAATGTCCCCCCGGAAATTGCCTTTCAGTTGATTGATGGCTTCAGTATCCATGGTGATCACCTCTCAGGTCACCGGTAATGTACAGTGCCCGGCCAACTGCAGGTGGCCTCAATGATCACGCTACGCGCAGCCACAACGATCGTCATGAGACGGTTGTCCCGAATGGTTTGATGAAATGCACTTAAGCGGGACAGTTGCCCTAGTGGTCGCCAAATCCTGCTTCTCGGGCCCTGACGATCAGCTGGGCCCGGCTGGTGATGTCCAGCTTGCTGCAGATATTACTGACATGATTGCGCGCCGTTTTGGGGGCAATGGACAGGTGTTCCGCAATGGCTTGATTCGATAACCCCTGGGCAACGACTTCCAGTACGGCGCGCTCGCGACCAGTGAGGGATCTGAATTCCGGGGGTGACGCAGGCTGATCCGCGCCCTGGTTGGTGAGAAAACGGCGGAACTCCGAGACAAAAATGGGCCAGCCCGGATCTTCAGGCTGCAATATGTGACTCTTGCCTTCGAGCGGCAAAAAGTGGGCGCCAGCTATATGGGCTGCGAGTTCACGGCCCATTTCAAAGGGAACCATCTGATCGCCCTTGATGTGCACAACCAGCGTGGGCGCTCGTACCTTGTCCAGTTGATTTCTTATATCGACCGCGTGAAACGCGTGCCAGAGCTGGACTGCGGTCTCTGGTTCGGTAGTGATTCGTTGCAACTCTGCCCACCAGGCCACCTGATCGCCAGCCTCGCGGGGCGACATCAGACGTGCGAATACTTCGCGAAACGCACCATGGCGGCGGCCCCATCCGACTTTGATCATCTCTTCCAGGGCCCGGGCCTCTTCCGTCTTGTACTCGGGAATATCGCTGGTATATCCACCATGGGCGTAGGCGTTATACAGTACGAGCCTGCTGACTCGCTCGGGGTGGCGAGCGGCATAAGCCGCAGCGACCGCTCCTCCCTGGCAAATTCCCACCAGAGGAAAACGTCGCCACCCAAGGGCATTTGCCACGGCTTCAAGATCCTGAAGCCAGACCTCAACCCCCTGCTCGGCAACCTCATGGTCCGATAACCCCGATCCACGCATGTCAAAGCGTGCAAGCGTGTGCTCCCGCGTCAATTCCCTCAGCCAGTGCTGCCAGATCGGGCTGTCCCAGTCATGCTCCACATGAGTCATCCAGCCGCCAACACGCAGCAATGGCGGGCCTCGCCCTGCCGTCGCGTAGGCGATGCACACCCCATCCTGACTTGTGCAAAAATTGATCTTCTGTCTCATATAAAGACAGTAGACCAGTTCCAGTTGACTTTTCAATAAGCTCGCTCCACAAGTCCCCCTGGCAAAGCAAGCACGATAAGAGTAGTTTCAAGATTATAAGCTGCGCATGCAGGGCCAGACACTGACAGCAGTAGTCAATCAGTCACTGACCGGTGTATGACATGCCGGCTCCACAAACCAAACGGTCCACTGGAGTCTTGTCATGAATACAACGTCTCGCTTTGTGCTTCTCGCCGCTACGCTCACTCTTTCCCTTCCAGCATCAGCACATCAGGAAGCCATGAACAATGGCCAGGCAGGTAGCGCCGGAGATACGATCGGCACAGTCAATTTTCAGGCGGACTGTGCTGACGAAGTGCGCGCTGACGTCGACCACGCACTGGGAATGATGCATCACATGATGTACACGCAGGCCCGAGCCGAATTCGGGACTATTACCCAGACAGATCCTGACTGTGCCATGGCCCACTGGGGCATCGCGACGACCCTGTTCCAGCCGTTATGGGGCACCACACCAAGTGCGGGGGATATCACCCAGGGTCGCCAGGCGATCCAGAAAGCCCGCGACGCCGCCGAGGATCAACGAGAACGACTTCTGATTAACGCGACTGCCGCCTTTTTCGAGCCCGACACGGATCAGGTTCGGGAACGGCTCGCCGGTTGGATCGAAGGCATGGACAAGGCCTACCAGGCTTTCCCGGAAGATCCTGACGTTGCCACGCTCTATGCGCTGTCGCGCCTGACGTTGGCACTGTCCGCCGACGACCGGAAAGCCTTGCACAACGAAGCAGAAAAAGTACTGCGTGCGGCCTGGGAGACCGAACCCACCCATCCGGGTGCGGTTCATTACTCCATACACGCCACCGATGCCGATGGTCGCGCCGCAAACGCGACTGAAATCGTGGATTCGTATACTGGCATAGCCCCCAGCGTCCCCCACGCTCTGCATATGCCTTCGCACATCTATGTGCGGCTCGGTGACTGGCCGCGGATGATTGACTGGAACCAGCAGTCCTCAAAGGTGGCGGTTGACCACAAGGTCGATGGCGCTACGTCATTCCATTACATCCACGCCCTTGATTATCTGGTTTATGGTCATCTCCAGCGCGGTGAAGACAGCGCTGCGCGAGAGGTATGGAAAGCTGCCCAGGCCAATGAACCACATCAGGCAAATTTCCCCGGAGCATTTCACCTGGCGTCCATCCCGGCACGGTTGGCGGTTGAAACACGGGATTGGGAGGCAGCAGCCGCCATTACCCCACGAGCGGTCGACTATATCAACTGGGACAAGTTCCCCTGGCCCGAAGGTCTGAGTTGGTTTGCCCGCGGATTGGGGGCCGTCCACACCGGTGACCTGGAAACCGCCCATGAAGCGGAACAACGGTTAGCAACGCTGGCGCAAAACGCTAAGTCCGCCGCCGATCAGCGTTTCTCAACCTACATTGAAGTGGACCGCCGAATCCTCGCCGGCTGGATCGCGAACGCCGAAGGTGAACCTGAGCGAGCCATCGAACTGATGCGTTCCGCCGGAGAACTGGAAGCCACCGTCGAGAAGCATCCGGTGACCCCGGGCGCCTTACTTCCACCTTATGAATCCCTTGGCGACTTGCTGCTTGCGCTGGATCGCCCGGCCGAAGCCCTGGCCGCTTACCAGCAGTCCAATCGCACCTGGCCACAACGACACAACACCCTGGAAGGAGCTGCCCGTGCTTCCGATGCATTGGGCAACACCGAGTCTGCGAAGCTGTGACCCCATAGGCGGCTTGATTCCGTTGCGGGAACCGAGCGGGACTCGATCAATCTAATAAAGACATTGGCAGGGAGGTCCTGGAGCCCTGGAAATGAGAGGAGACGCCCCATGAGTCATTTAAGCGTTGAGGAACTTGAGAAAGTCGCGGAGGCTTACGAGCAATTGCTGGCGCCCGCGTTGATGGAGCAGTGGGCAGATCGATTGGCGGATGCCGCAGAAATCCAGCCCGGACAACGTGTGCTGGATGTTGCCTGTGGTACCGGTATCCTTGCCCGAACGGTGGCCTCACTGGTTGGCGACAGTGGCGCTGTCTCCGGTGTCGACATAAACCCCGGGATGTTGGCTGTGGCCAGGCGACACTCGCCGGGAATGGATTTTCGCGAAGTCTCTGCCGAGGCGTTACCCTATGATGAAAATCAGTTCGATGCCGTGGTCAGCCAGTTCGGGTTAATGCTCTTCTCTGACCCATACACCGCACTCCGTGAAATGAAGCGTGTGTTAAAACCTGGCGGACACCTGGCAGTGGCGGTTTTTGGTTCTCTCGATGAACTGCCAGCCTACTCTATCATGGCAAGCATTTTTGAGCGGCTTATTGACCCGGGGATCGCCAACGCACTTCGGCTACCTTTCTCAATGGGCAATGCCGACCGGCTTGCACTACTGTTATATGAGGCGGAGATTAGAGATCCGCTCATCGTCACCCACGAGGGCACAGCGCATTTTGACAGCGTCAGGAACATGGTGCTTGCGGATGTCAAAGGCTGGCTCCCCTTCGCTGGTATCGAGCTGGGCGAGAGCGCAATTGAAACGGTGCTTAAGGAAGCAAGCAAGGAACTGGCGCCATTCCAGACCTCACAGGGAACGGTGGAGTTCAAGCTACCGGTTCATTTCATCACTGCGACCAAGGCCTGAGTCGTCGGCTTGGACATAAGACCCATTGTTTCGGTGGGTCTTATGTCGTTGGGGTTCTCGTGATCGTCTTTTAAGGGAGTAAAAGCCATGTACGATCGAGCAAAAAGGCTTGTGCGTAGCTTCGAAAAAATTCCTGCCGTGAATAATGCACTGAACCGACGTTATGCCAAAAAGTTCGCCACTGCCACGAACGTAAACTGGTTTAAGGGTGTATACCCGGATTTTGCAACTGCGAGTGCGGATGCCCCCGCCAGTAAACCGCTTGGTTACGACAACGAGGCCCCCGCCTCTGCCGACATGTATCGATTTCGTATGCAGGCCATTTCACCCTGCGATTACCCAGTCGCATTCTGGCTCAACAGGTTAATGCAACCCAATCAGAAACTGATCGACTTCGGCGGTCACGTCGGTGTGTTGTACTACGCGCTCACCAGGTACCTGACTTTTCCGGAGCCGTTCGAATGGGAGATCTACGATGTTCCGGCCGTCCTCAGGGAAGCCCGGAAATTTGCCGCTGACAATGGCAATTCAGCCCCTTTGAGTTTCTCTGAAGATCTGACCCAGTCCGCTCCAAGCGATTGGATATTGTTCTCCGGCTCACTTCAATACGTAGAGGATTCGCTGAGCTCGATCATCAGCCAGTTACGGAGCCGGCCAACCTATATATTGATTAACATGCTGCCCGTCCATCCGGATAAAAGCTACGTGACCCTGCAAAACATCAGCACTGCAATCTGTCCCTACAAAATCCACAGCGCCAGTGAACTATTAGAGGAGATTGAGACGCTCGACGGCGAAGTCATTGACCAGTGGAAAAACGCTGACAAGGCCTGCCAGATTCCATACCACCCTGACCACTCTCTGGATTATTACTACGGTATGCTGGTAAGGCTAAACCCTGCTCAAGACACTACTAACCAGGCCTCACCGGAAATGAACACTACGCCCAGGCCGTAGTTGAGCCAGTTGCCGCCATGGCAGACATGTCCATGCCTGCACCGGCGAACAGGTAGCTCCAGCTAGCCACGATTACGATGGTGAGAAGCGCCAGCACGACCCAGCGATCTCTGTGAAGCAAACGTTCCATGCCTTGATCAGATTTAACACCAATTTCTATGACAGGCTTGTAACTCCCAGTTGGAAAACTATTCTTAAGTATAGGTAGTAACCGAGGTACGCAACGTTTTGCCTATGTATTCGTTGAACAATTGCGACGTATGTACCACCTCCTGCGAGGTCGTCAGGGCTTTGCATGTGGCTTTGTTGCTGCACTTTTTCCAACCCGAACCCCCTACTCCCTACAAGGAGAACCAACCATGCGAAAGCTAACGTCAATCGCAATGCTTTGTGCACTATCCGTCCCCGGATTCGCGCAGGCGGACTGCGGGGAAGTCTCCATCACCGAGATGAACTGGGCTTCCAACACGGTGGTGACCAGCGTTGCCAAGTTCATCATGGAACAGGGCTACGGCTGTGATGTCACTGTGGTGCCCTCTGATACCATTCCCGCAGTGACGTCGGTTGCCGAAAACGGCGAGCCGGACATTGTCACCGAGCTTTGGCTCAACTCCGCTGGCGAGGCCTACCTGAAGCTGGAAGAACAAGGCAAGGTAGAACGTCTTGGTAAGGTGCTGGACCCGGGTGGCGTCGAGGGCTGGTGGATTCCCACCTATCTGGCGGAAGAACACCCGGAGTTGACCACCATTGAAGGCGTCATGGCGAACCCCGAACTCGTAGACAAACGCTTTAACAACTGTCCGAGCGGCTGGGGCTGCCGTGTGGTCAGTGACAACCTGGTCCGGGCACTGGACCTGGAAGCCTCCGGTATCGAGGTGTTCAACCATGGTTCCGGTGAAACACTGGCGTCATCCATGGCGTCTGCCGTGCAGGATGAAGAGCCCTGGTTCGGCTACTACTGGGGCCCCACCGTTCCGCTTGGTAAATTCGACATGACTCGAGTCGAATTGGGTGACTACGATCCGGATGTTCACACCCGCAATCAGACTCCGGATGTCGAGAATCCCGGCGTTTCAGAGTTCCCGGCAGCTCCGGTGCTGACGTCTGTAACCACCGACTTCAAGGAGCGTGAACCGGAAGTTGCCGAGATGCTCAGCAAGTTGACATTCAAGACCGACACCATGAGCGCCCTTCTGGCGTGGATGGATAAAAGCAACGCATCAGCGGAAGAAGCGGCGGTTTACTTCCTGAGCAACAACAGTGACGAGTGGTCCAGCTGGATCAATGATTCAGCCAGGCAACGCCTTTCTTCTGTACTGGAATAAGCTCCGGACCTGACGGACGGAGTCGGTACGCCGGCTCTGTCCGCGCCGGTGGCCCGGTTTAGTGCCACATTCCTGACGACTCAGGGGACCCTGAACCCACATGGCTACTTATGATTTCCTGTTCTCATCGCTTGGGCTTGAAAAATGGTGCGCTGAAGACACAAGCGATACCCCTTTATCCATGGTCGATTTGCTCAAGAAAACCAAAGGAACGGAGGCTCAACCTGACTCCATCTGGGAGCTACCCTTCCCCTCAATGGATGCGTTCCATGAGTCCTGCGCTTCCTTTCCACAATCAAGGGATCTGACCAAGGGGCTAGAGCAAGGCTTTCTGGACATCAAGGACAACCTGAGCGTCGTGCTGGACCCACTGACGCAACCCCTGAGCTGGTTCCTCGACGGTGCCCTGTACGCCATACTCAACACCCCCTGGTGGATTGTCATACCGCTTCTACTGGCCGTGGTGTTTGTGGTTACCAAGTCCTGGAAGCTGGTGGTCTTTGTGGGTCTCAGCCTGGCCCTATTAGCCTTTATAGACTATTACGAATACGCGATGCAGACGCTGGCCATTATTTTTGTCTGCGCCTTCCTGTGCGTACTCTTCGGTGTACCCATAGGCATCGCCATGTCCCGCAGTGACATGATGCAGCGGCTGACCATCCCCGTGCTGGACATGCTGCAGACGCTGCCACCCTTCGTATACCTGATCCCGCTGATCTTCCTGTTCAGCGTGACCGAATCCAAACTGTACGGCATTGCGATCATTCTTTACGCCATAGTGCCGGTGATTCGTCTCACCAATCTCGGCATTCGCCTGGTGGACAAGGATGTGATTGAGGCCGCCGATGCCTTCGGCATGACAAGCCGGCAGAAACTCTACAAGGTCCAGATCCCGCTGGCATTGCCCAACATCATGGCTGGCGTGAACCAGACCATCATGATGAGCCTGGCGATGGTGGTCATCGCCTCCCTGGTGTCCGCGCCTGGCCTTGGCGTACTGGTGTTGCAGGGCATTCGCAACCTCGAGCTTGGTGTCGGGCTTGTGGCAGGTCTGGGTATCGTGATTCTGGCGGTGATCCTTGATCGGGTCACCAAGGCCTCACTGGCGCGTATTAACGCTGCACAGAAACAGTAAGGGAGCGAATCGTGGATCGGAATATCAAGATTTCCATCCGGAACCTGTACAAGATTTTTGGCCCTACCCCCGAGATCGCTCTGACCCACGTTCAACAGGGCATGGGTAAGGCCGAGTTGCTAGAGAAGCACAACCATGTTCTGGGCCTTCAGGATATCAATGTCGATGTCCACGAGGGTGAGATTACCGTCATTATGGGCTTGTCGGGTTCTGGAAAATCCACCCTGATTCGTCATCTCAACCGACTGATCGAACCAACCGCCGGAGAAATTGAAATCGACGGCGAAGACGTGCTGCGGTTCGATGAAAACAAGCTACGCAAGCTCCGGCGGGAACGGATGTCGATGGTGTTCCAGAAGTTTGCCCTGCTTCCCCACAAAACCGTACTCGAGAACGCCGGTATGGCTCTTCTGGTTCGCGGCTACGCCGTGCAGGATTTTGAAGCCGAGGCCAAAAAGTGGCTCGCCCGCGTGGGCCTGGAAGGGAACGAGAACCAGTACCCGCACCAGTTGTCCGGCGGTATGCAGCAGCGTGTGGGCCTTGCCCGTGCTCTGGCATCCAATTCCCCAATCATGTTGATGGATGAAGCGTTTTCGGCCCTGGACCCACTGATCCGCTCCGATATGCAGGACCTGCTACTGGAATTGCAGGGGGAGCTGGAAAAGACCATTGTTTTTATCACCCACGACCTGGACGAAGCCCTGAAGCTCGCGGATCACCTGGTTATCCTCAAAGAGGGCTACGTCGTCCAGCAGGGCGAGCCCCAGGACATCCTGATGCACCCCAACGACCCTTATATCATCGACTTTATCAGCGACATCAACCGCGCTCGCGTACTCAGGGTTCGCTCGGTCATGGAGGAAACGACCGAAGCGCCGGAAAGCTGCGACGGCGATATTTCCGAACGGGATAACCTGGAATCGGTGATTGCCATGTCCGAAGGCGATACCAATCACACCTATCGGGTAATGCGCGAAGGCAAACAAGTTGGTGTACTCGACATGAAAGAGCTGGTGAAAGCCCTGGTGCCCACGGACGCTGCGGAAGGCAATGAACGAACCCGGTACTGATCGGTCAGTTACCCGTTTTCTGCCGCCAACTCTCTGACTCGTTGGAAGTCCTCCTCACTAAACACCCCGTTAACCCCCGAGATGGCTGCGAGCTTCATTCCGTGCTTAAGGCCGAGCTTGTAGATCTCCCGTACTTTTTCCCATTCAATGTTACGACCCAGGGTGAAGTTCTCGAATCGCGCCTCCAGTGCCAACACTATGGTCTCCGCCAGGCAGGCATAGACCACCCCATCCGACAACCCGATGTCCTTCATTCGCACCTCTCCGGGTAACTGGATTTCGCCGGACTCGATCACCAGCACATCCGGACGTTTGGCGACATCTTCCGCTGAAATATCCAGGGGCCGGGCAACATCGGTAATCACGCAGCCGGGTTTGACCTTCATGATGTCCAGAATACGTTTGCCTGCTCCGGATGTGGCCGTGACAATCATGTCCATGTCCGCCAGATCACGTTCAGCAGAACCAGCCACGTGGACAATGGCGCCTGGCGTTTCCTGTTCGATACTTTCTTTCAGCGCCAACAGCTTCGCCGGTTCCGGGGCCGCGAGATACACTTCATCAACCGCCTTGGCCAGTAACCGCGCACAAACCGAACCGATCGCCCCGGTGGCACCCACAACCATCGCTTTACCGGCGGCTTTACCACTTGGGCCGACGCTTACCCGCCCGATTATTTTCATGGCGTCATGGGCTGCCCAGAGTGCGCCAGAGGCACTGTAACTGTTGCCGGTGGTAATCGGCAGTGGCGCACGTTTGGCCACCGTAATACCCGCATCACCGACCACCTTGGTGAAAGCGCCGAGGCCCATGATCTGAGCCCCCAGCTTTTTAGCGAGTTTCGCCGCCTGCAGCAGTCTTGCGTAGGTGAACTCCGGCCCATGGGCCATGATTTCCCGAGGAGTGCCACCCACAGTTATCAGCCAGCCCTCCACTTCGTCGCCAGTCGGCGACCGGATACCCGATACCCGGGAATAAACAAACGGTGGCGTGTAGGCCACAGCCTTCTCAACCAGGTTCATGATGACCGGTGGTGAGACGCTGGCGATCCAGTCCAGTGGCGGTGTCTTGGTAAGATATTGCTGTGACAGCGGATGAATAACAAAGGCAAACCGATTCACCCGGCGATAACCGTCTGGATACAGGATCCTGGGCTCTATGCCCAGCCTCTGAATCACATCCAGATAATCATCCGGCCCCAGTTGTTCCGGTGTCCTGGCAAGAGCAGTACTGATCATGGCGTCCAGGACATTGACCCCTATCGGTCGCCCCTCCAGCCAGGGACTGTAATCCACCACCATGGCTACGCGACGGGAGCGCATCCAGTCCAGAACGGTATCGGTCACGCGTGATGTGATCACGGTTTTGCCATCCAGCTCGTTCTGTCCGAAAAGCTCAAGGTCGCCGATGGAGGCAACAATAACGTGAGCTTCGGATGCAGCGTGGCATAACGATCCCTGAACCAGGCTCTCACCCAGGCGATAGAGTGGTGTGTGCAAGATGCTTTCGACGGTTTTTATCGCTGCCGGCCGATACATGATGGATGCCGTCATCGAGGTGTAGGTTTCCAGTTGCTTCAGGGACGTCAGCAACCGGGGCACGCCAAAGTCGGTATAGGGATCGGCAAAAAACAGGTTGTCAGTGTGCTCGGACAGCGCTTTGGCGATACGGTAGCCGGCCTGCCCGTTCATAAAAAGAACACGGGCATTATCGAAGAAGTGCCCCAGCTCTGACTGTGTGTGTCGAACTGCCCACTCCTGCAGGATACCCCGCAGGCCCGCACCGGTGGTCACCGGCTTGTCAGGAATCCAGGCCTCCAGGCGGGCGGTATCCGGATGCTCAAGCTGTTCACGTCCGACTTCATAGTGGTCATGCACCATGCTAAGACCGACGGCGTCCGCCTGATTATGAACCGACTCCAGTATCGCTTCGGCCTTTGACAGGTCCCCGTCTGTTCCAAGGCGGATGATTCGGAAAGGCTGGCCCAGAAAGTCCGTTTCCATATGGTAGTCGTATTCGGATGAACCCTGGCTTACGCTGACGACGGTTTTCATACAGGCCTACCCCTCTCGCTGTCGCTATCAGTGACAGATTAGACCACTACATCGTTAACAGTCTTAGCCCAGATCAAGTTCAGTGGCACTATCGACCGTCTACACTATGAGTATAAACCCAAACCCTACTCAGACTGCTGGTGGATTACTCAGGAGCTTGCCATGACTATTCAGGAAGAACTAAGCGCAACCGTTGGGGAACTGGTAAAGGCCGGTAAGGGCATTCTCGCGGCGGATGAGAGCCACCCCACCATCGCTAAACGTTTCAACGCAGTTGGCGTTGAATCCAGCGAAGAGAAACGTCGTGAATACCGCAGTCTCATCTTCTCAACCTCCGGTCTGGGAGACTTCATCAGCGGTGTGATTCTGTTTGAAGAAACTCTGGGCCAGACCAGTCTCGACAACCAGCCTATACCAGAGCTTCTTGTGAAACAGGGCATAGTTCCGGGCATCAAGGTGGACAAGGGCAAAAAGCCACTGGTCAATGCCCCGGGCGATGAGATAACAGCCGGTCTGGATGGTCTCGAAGACCGGCTGGAAATCTACCGGAATCAGGGAGCCCGGTTCGCCAAGTGGCGGGATGTGTTTCATATCTCCGACACCCTTCCCTCTCGCCAGGCCATGGAGGCTAATGCGGAAGTGCTGGCGCGCTATGCGGCCATATGCCAATCCATGGGAATTGTTCCCATCGTGGAGCCAGAGGTGTTGATTGATGGCAACCACACTATAGAACGCTGCGCGGAGGTGAGCGAAGCTGTGCTCAGAGAAGTGTTTCACGCCCTTTACCAACACAAGGTCGAGCTGGAGCACATGATTCTGAAACCAAGCATGGTGACCCCCGGTAAGGACAACCCCAAGGCCACTCCTGAAGAAGTGGCCAGGGCAACAATCGGTGTATTCCGCCGCGCCGTGCCCGCTGCCGTACCCGGCATCTGCTTCCTGTCCGGCGGCCAGACCCCCGAAGAGGCAACCGCCAACCTGAATGCCATGAACGCCATGGGTGCGCAGCCCTGGGAACTCAGTTTTTCTTATGGACGCGCGCTCCAGGAACCAGCCCAGAAGGCATGGGCCGGCAATCTGGATAATGGGCCGGCTGCTCAAGCCGCACTCCTGAAACGGGCCCGGTTGAATGGTGCAGCACGCTCAGGAAGGTATCAGCCGGACATGGAAGATTGAAGCAGAACTCACGCTGCGCGGGAGTCTGCACCCGGTACCGGTCGTTCAAGACAGGCCATCATGGGGGCTACCTGCCGAATCTTGCGAGCCTCGGGCCATAAAGCTTCAGCCTCGGAGAAGCCCTGACGCAGAAAGTTGAGCCATTGCTTGATTCGACCGGTCACAAACCGGTCTTCCAGCCACCCTTGCAGAACGGTGGCGTATTCACGAACCAGTGCCACGGCTTCCGGCCAGGTCATGTCTGGTACGGTCTTTCCTGACTGACTGGCGCGGATTTTACGGGCCAGATCCGGGCGGGCAATCAGGCCGCGTCCGATCATGACATCCTCACAGCCGGACACTTCACGGCAACGCCAGTAATCGTCAACGGTCCATATCTCGCCGTTGGCAATGACATGGGTGTTGACCGCTTCCCGGGCTCTGGCGATTTCTTCCCAGTAGGCGGGTGGCTTGTAGCCGTCCACCTTGCTACGGGCATGAATGACGATTTCTGCCGCACCGGCGGCTTCCAGGGCCTGGGCGCAGGCGACACCCATGGAGCGGTCGTCATAACCCAGACGCATCTTGGCAGTGACCGGGATGTCCGCCGGAACCGCCTTGCGGACTTCCGCGACGATCTCATGCATCAGCTCCGGCTCTCGCATCAGCACACAACCGCCCTTGTGTTTGTTGACGGTCTTGGCCGGGCAACCAAAGTTGATGTCCACCTGCCCCGCTCCCAATTCGACCGCTTTCGCACCGTGGCGGCCCATCATTTCGGGGTTCGACCCCAGAAGCTGGACGGCCACCGGGGTACCGGCTTCGGTCAGGGATCCGTTATGCAGCTCCGGTGCGAACTTGTAGAAAATTCTGGGGGGCAACATACCGTGGGTCACGCGAATGAACTCGGTGACGCACCGGTCAATACCGCCAACTTTCGTCAGGGTTTCACGAATGGGTGCGTCTACCAGCCCTTCCATCGGGGCAAGAATAATTCGCATGAAGGCTCCGGAAGATGAATGGAGAATCAGTCGGCAGCTGATCAAAAATCGGTCGAAGCGGATTGTAAGGAATCTGGCGGGAAGTTGGTAGCCGGGCATCCCGAAATCAGGATACCCGGCCTGTTGCTATCGATTTATTTCTTCACGTCGAAACGGTCGTTGTTCATGACCTTGGCCCAGGCGGCAACGAAGTCATTCACAAACTTCTCGTCGTTGTCGTCTTGAGCATACACCTCCGAGTAGGCGCGGAGGATGGAGTTGGAGCCGAACACCAGGTCTACCCGGGTAGCGGTCCACTTCACCTTGTCAGTTTTGCGGTCACGAATCTCATAGAGATTCTTATCCGCAGGCTTCCAACTGTAGGCCATGTCGGTCAGATTGACGAAGAAGTCGTTCGTCAACTGGCCTACGCGGTCCGTGAGTACGCCGTGTTTGGTGCCACCAAAGTTGGTGCCGAGCACACGCATACCACCGAGCAGGACGGTCATTTCCGGAGCCGTCAGGCCCAGCAGTTGGGCCCGATCGAGCAGCAGCTCTTCCGGCTTGACCACATATTCCTTCTTCTGCCAGTTCCGGAAGCCATCGGCGACCGGCTCCAGTGGGTCGAAGGATTCCGCATCCGTCATCTCGTCGGTGGCGTCACCACGGCCCTTCAGGAAGGGAACGTGTACGTCATAGCCGGCAGCTTTCGCGGCCTTCTCAACGCCCAGGTTGCCACCGAGCACAATGACGTCGGCAATACTGGCGCCGGTTTCAGAGGATATCTTCTCGTAGACGCCCAATACCTTCGACAGACGTTCCGGCTCGTTGCCTTCCCAGTTCTTCTGAGGGGCCAGGCGAATACGAGCGCCGTTGGCGCCACCGCGCATGTCAGAACCACGGAAGGTACGGGCGCTGTCCCAGGCAGTGCTGACCAGCTCGTTGATGCTCAAACCGGCGTCGTCGATTTTCTCCTTGACCACTTCTTCGATGTAGTTGGTCTCGCCCTGAGGCACAGGATCCTGCCAGATCAGGTCTTCAGCGGGCACTTCCGGGCCGATATAACGGCTCTTCGGCCCCATATCCCGGTGGGTCAGCTTGAACCAGGCCCGGGCGAAACAGTCCCGGAAGTATTCGGGATCGGCCATAAACTTCTCGCAGATGGCGCGGTACTTCGGATCCATCTTCATCGCCATATCCGCATCGGTCATCATCGGATTGCGGCGAGTGGACTGATCGGTTGCGTCAACCGGCTTGTCTTCTTCCTTGATGTCCACGGGCTCCCACTGATTCGCACCGGCCGGGCTCTTCTTGAGCTCCCATTCATGACCGAACAGCAAGTCGAAATAGCCCATATCGAACTTGGTCGGGCTGGTTGTCCAGGCGCCTTCAAGGCCAGAGGAAACGGCATTGGCGGCTTTCCCCTGCATATTGGGGTTGTTCCACCCCAGCCCCTGTTCATGAACGTCGGCGCCTTCCGGCTCGGGACCAAGGGCTTCGGCATCGCCATTACCGTGGGTTTTACCAACGGTATGACCACCGGCCGTCAGCGCTGCGGTTTCCTCATCATTCATGGCCATGCGGGCGAAGGTTTCCCGTACCTGCTCCGCAGTCTTGAGCGGATCCGGCTGACCATTAACGCCTTCCGGGTTCACATAGATCAAGCCCATCTGCACGGCCGCTAATGGGTTCTCCATGGTATCCGGCTTGTCCACGTCTTCGTATCGGGTGTCGGATGGAGCCAGCCATTCTTTCTCCGCGCCCCAGTAGATGTCTTTTTCCGGGTGCCAGATGTCTTTACGACCGAAGGAAAAACCGAAGGTTTTCAGACCCATCGATTCGTAGGCCGCGTTGCCGGCCAGAATCATCAGATCCGCCCAGCTTAGCTTGTTGCCGTACTTCTTCTTAACCGGCCACAACAGACGGCGAGCCTTGTCGAGACTGACGTTATCCGGCCAGGAACCGATCGGTGCAAAACGCTGGTTACCGGTACCACCGCCGCCACGACCATCGGCAAGACGATAAGTACCTGCCGCGTGCCAGGCCATACGAATCATCAGGCCGCCATAATGGCCCCAATCCGCCGGCCACCAGTCCTGGCTTTCGGTCATCACTGCATACAGGTCTTGCTTCAGGGCGTCATAGTCCAGCTTTTTGACTTCCTCACGGTAGTCAAAGTTCTCACCCAGCGGGTCGGATTTGCGATCATGCTGGTGAAGGATGTCGAGGTTCAGGGCTTCGGGCCACCAGCTGGTGTTGTCCTGGCTGGCCAGAGTGCTGCCACCGTGCATAACCGGACACTTACCACCGGTATCAGTGTTCTCTCTCATCGTTCTCTCCTGTTTCTGCGTCGTTGGCAAAAAACGTATTTACGGGGACACCATTCAATATAGATCAACCACAGTTGGCTGCTTGAATGTTTCCTAATATCCGGATAGTGAATGACTATGAACTGGGAGAACGAAGCTTAGGTTATCGGCAATCAGAGTCGCTCGATGGAAGCAAACTTGCCGTTGTTGTCGAACAGAATTCGGAAACTGCCGCGAACGCCGTCGCGGAGATAAAAACGGGAGAGAATACGGGCCGGGAAACGGACGGAGCGTCCGTCCCGGGCCGTGGTGTGAACATCGGTGGCTACGCCCTGATAGAGCTTGATCCACTCTTCAGGGCTGATATTGATATCCACAATAATCTGCTGCATGTGCTTTTGGCCTTGCTGTCGGATTACGGCTGCGCCTAATCCGACCTACGTGAATCTGACCTCTGACCTTGTTGTCGGATTACGGCTGCGCCTAATCCGACCTACGTGAACCTGGTCTCTGACCTCGTAGGTCGGATTAGCCAGAGGCGTAATCCGACATAGGGTTTCCAGGCCTTAGTTGGCCAGTTCCAGCAACAGACGGTTCAGACGGGTCACATAGGCACCCGGATCTGCCAGCTGCTCGCCGCTGGCCAGGGTGGCCTGATCCAGCAGTACGGCGGACAGTTCCCCAAAACGCTCGTCACCCTTCTCGTTTTCCAGGCGCTGAACCAGCGGGTGGTCCACGTTGATCTCGAAGATCGGCTTGCTGTCCGGCACCTTCTGGCCAGCGGCCTCCATGATCTTCTTCATCTGGGCGCCCATGTCGAAGTCACCCACCACCAGGCAAGCCGGGGAATCGGTCAGGCGGTTGGTCACCCGCACCTCCTGGACACGGTCTTCCAGGGCCTTCTTGATGCGCTCAAGCAGGTCCTTGTGCTCCTCAGCAGCCTCCTCCTTGTGCTTCTTGTCTTCCTCGGTTTCCACTTCGCCAAGGTCGAGATCACCGCGGGCAACGTCCTGGAACTGCTTGCCGTCGTATTCGTTGAGGTAGCCCATCATCCACTCGTCGATGCGGTCGGACAGGATCAATACCTCAACGCCCTTTTTGCGGAAAACTTCCAGGTGCGGGCTGCTCTTGGCGGCCATGAAGTTATCGGCGGTGATGTAATAGATCTTGCTCTGGCCTTCCTTCATGCGACCGATGTAGTCATCCAGGGACACGTTCTGAGCCTGCTCACCCGTATGGGTCGTGGCAAAACGCAGCAGGCCGGCAATCTTCTCGCGATTGCTGAAATCTTCCGCCGGACCTTCCTTGATAACCGTGCCGAACTCACCCCAGAACTTCTGGTACTGCTCGGGATCTTTCTTGGCCAGCTTGGAGAGCATGTCGAGTACGCGCTTGGTCAGCGCGGTGCGGATGCTTTCCACGGTGCTGTCGTTCTGCAGGATCTCCCGGGAAACGTTCAGGGACAGATCGTTGGAATCGATCACACCCTTGGCGAAGCGCAGGTAGAGCGGCAGGAACTGCTCGGCGTCGTCCATGATGAATACGCGCTGCACGTAGAGTTTCAGGCCGCGCGGTGCTTCCCGGTTGTACAGGTCAAACGGTGCACGGGCCGGAATGTACAGCAGGCTGGTGTAGTCCAGCTTGCCTTCCACTTTGTTGTGGGACCAGGTCAGCGGGTCTTCAAAATCGTGGGCGATGTGCTTGTAGAATTCCTTGTACTCGTCGTCCTTGATCTCGGTACGGGGCAGTGTCCAAAGCGCGGTAGCATCGTTGACGGTTTCGTCCTTGCCCTTCTCTTCCTCTTCCTCGGACTCGGATTTCATCACCACCGGGAAGGAAATGTGATCGGAGTACTTCTTCACCAGGCCGCGCAGACGGAATCCGTCAGCAAATTCCTTCGCATCGGACTTCAGGTGCAGGACAATTTCGGTGCCCCGATTCTCACGGTTAGTCTGCTCAATGGTGAACTCGCCGTCACCGTTGGATTCCCAGTGCACGCCCTCTTCAGGCGCTGCGCCGGCGCGGCGGGTAAACACTTCGACCTTGTCGGACACAATGAACGCGGAATAGAAACCCACACCAAACTGACCAATCAGCTTGCTGTCCTTCTTCTCATCACCTGACAGCTGCTGCAGGAACTCTGCAGTGCCGGAGCGAGCGATGGTACCCAGGTTCTCAATCACGTCATCACGCGTCATGCCGATACCGTTATCAGCCAGGGTGATGGTGTTCTTTTCCTGGTCGTAGTCCAGGCGGATTTTCAGCTCGGGATCGCCTTCATACAGGCCGTCATCCTTCAATGCCGCGAAACGCAGTTTGTCTTCGGCGTCTGAGGCGTTCGAGATCAGCTCACGAAGGAAGATTTCCTTGTTGGAATACAGGGAATGGATCATCAGGTGAAGCAGTTGCTTCACTTCGGTCTGAAAACCCAGGGTTTCTTTTTGCGCTTCTACCGTCATGGCTTTTATTTCTCCTGCTGTTTACGTTCGGAGGAGCGGTGTGGTCGGGTACTCCTGTCCAAAACACGCTGTGAATACATCCCTGTACGCTCCGCTCCGCCATCCATGGCTCCGCAGGGTTTTGGACAGGAGTACCCGACCACACCACTCGACTGTTCGACTGTCGATGTAGTGTTGCAGAGGGAAATGGGGGCACGCCGGGGCATTTCAAGCCCCGGTTCAAACGGAAAATCAGTCCTCGAGGAGGAAGTGAGCCCTGGCAGTGGCAATCGGTTGGGAACGGGATTTCTGCCAGGCGGTGATCATCACGTTGGCCACGCGGTTGCCCTGCCGGGTCAGGCGGCACTCGGCATAGGTTTCGCGGTCCAGGCCGGCACGCAGGTAATCCAGGGAAAAATCCACAATGCGGGGCATGCGCATACTGTCCTGGGACATCATCAGGTAGATGGCGGCGGACATTTCCATGAAACCGCCGATCACACCCCCGTGAATGGCCGGCAGGATCGGGTTGCCGAGGTTTTCTTCCTTTTTGGGCAAGCGGAAGATCAGGTCGTCGCCGAAACGGTCGCACTCCAGGCCAATAAAGCGGGCGTAGGGAACGCTTTCCAGCAGCCGGGAAAAATCACCACTTTCGCGGGTGTGACGGAGGATTTCAGGGTCGGTCATTCTTCACCTCCGGTAATCAGATCCCGATAGCCTTTCGGTGTTGCTTCCTTGCCGATACGCATGAAGGTGCCGACGCAGTTGGCGATGGTTTCGCCGCCTTCCTGGTAGGCCTCGCACCGGGTAAAGATGATGTTGCGGGTAATCTTGTAGGTTTCTGCGCGGGCAAACACCGGTTTGTGGGGTTCCGCCGGGCGCATGTAGTCAACCCTCAGGTCCAGCGTCGGGCACAGCTCAAAATCCTGCAGGGCGCAGATGATCACCGAACCCGAGGTCGTGTCCATCAGCGTGGTAATAGCGCCGCCATGGATCACGCCGGTATCGGGGTTACCGATAATCCGGTCACTGTACGGCAGGCACATGGTCAATACGCCATCGCGGGCGGCCTCAACGGTCAGGCCCAGTTCCCGCGCCTGGTTCAGGGTTTCAAGAAACCGGCGAACCCGGTTCAGTCGGATATCATCAGTCATTCAGTATCGCCAGATCGGTTAACTGTTGGATTTTGAAGCGGCATCGGATTTCGCCGCAGGTTCTTCAAATACTTTTCCGCCGCGCAGGGCCTCCAGGGCGTTGGAACGGAATTCCCGACGGTACAGAACAATGACAACCAGCGTGGAACCCGCGATAAAGGCCACCGGGTGGATAAACCACGCCACGACGGCCATTGCATAGTAATAGGATCTCAAGCCAAGGTTGAAAGCATCCCCCGCCAGGTTGCATACGCGCGCTGCGCTCTGGGCAAAGGCTTCTCGCGCAGCCGGGCTGGCTTTGGTGTCCTCCGGTAATGGTGCGCTCCCGATGAGCACAGCCACGAAGTTATACATGCGCATGGACCAGGTGAACTTGAAGAAGGCATAGATAAACACCATCAGCAAAACCACCATGCGTAACTCCCAGATCGCACGACTCGGCAAGTTGCCGAACGGCAGAGTACTGAACACCTCCATTACTTCCTGAGTGTAGCCCAGTGCGGTAATGATACCCGCGAGAATCAGCAGGCAGCTGGACGCAAAGAAAGCGCCGTTGCGCTCCAGGTTGCCCACGACCGACGCATCCGGAATGCGGTTATCCCGGCGCAGCATCCCCCGCATCCAATCCTCCCGGTACAGGTCCAGGGTATTGGACAGGCAAGGTCGGTCCTTGGCTTTGCGGCTGGAATACTCGGTATAGCCAATCCAGCACACCAGAAACCAGGCCAACGCAATCAGTTCCAGATAATCAACCATGGAGGTTCCATTTGCGGAATCAGAAAAAGGAAGGTTAACAAGGGCCTTATCATACACTTCGCAAGGAATTCTCTCCAGATTACAAGGGCACCATGACTATAACCGTCGGTCATTGGATGTGGTATAAACTGACCCTGACCACCCGGGGTTACGTACATCCCGGATCAAGGACTGATAACAGGAGTTTACCGTGACGAACCGGCTGTTTTTTCGCTGCCTGCCCCTGACAATCCTGCTCTTTGCTATGGCCGGATGTTCCGTAAACCCGGTCACCGGGGAAAAGCAGTTGTCACTGATTCCGGAAAGCCAGGAGCTTTCCATAGGCGCGGAGCAATACACCCCGACCCAACAGACCCAGGGCGGTCAGTTCTATCTCGACCCGGACCTGACCGTGTATGTACGCGAAGTGGGCCAGAAGCTGGCCAGGGTCAGCGATCGCCCCGACCTGCCCTATGAGTTCGTGGTGCTGAACAGCAGTGTTCCCAATGCCTGGGCACTGCCGGGCGGCAAGATCGCTATCAACCGGGGCCTTCTAACTGAACTGGAAGACGAAGCTCAGCTTGCATCCGTGCTTGGCCATGAAATTGTCCACGCCGCGGCTCGTCACAGTGTGCAACGCATGCAACAGGGTATGCTGATCAGCGCCGGCGTCGCGGGCCTGGGATTCGCGTTGTCGGACAATGAATGGACCGGCCTGCTCATGGGCGGCGCCGCTCTTGGCGCACAGATAATTCAGGCTCAGTACAGCCAGGGCGACGAACTGGAATCCGACCGCTACGGTATCGAGTACATGGGCGAGGCCGGCTACGATCCCCAGGCCGCGGTGGAGCTTCAGGAATTGTTCGTGAAGCTGTCCGAAGGGCGCCAGTCGAGCTTTATTGACGGTCTGTTCGCCAGCCACCCTCCTTCCCAAAAGCGGGTTGCGGAGAACCGCAAACTGGTTCAGCAATACGGTGCCGGTGGATACCGCGGCAAGGATGTCTACGCCAGGAAGCTGGCCAAGGTCAGAAAACTCAAGCCCGCTTACGATGCCCATGACGAAGCTTTGAAGCTCGCCAGCGAGGGAGACATGGATGCGGCGCTGGCCAAGATCAACGAAGCCATCCGCATAGAGCCGGAGGAAGCCCTGTTTTATGCGCTCAGGGGGCGCATTTACGAGACGCAGGAACAGACAGCCAAGGCCGAAGCGGACTTCGAGAAAGCGGTGTCCCTCTACCCTGAAATGTTCAGTTACCGCCTGCGCAACGGCCTGAATGCACTATCCCAGAACAAGCTTGATAAGGCCCGGACCAACCTCACAAAGGCCAACGAGGTGGTTCCGACCTCCATCGCCTTCCTTCGCCTGGGCGATGTGGCGGTGAAACAAAACCGTCGCGATGACGCCATCAGGTACTACCAAACAGCAGCGGAAGCGGGTGGCGCAGTGGCTGAAGAGGCCAAAAAGAAGCTCGCCAATCTCTCCCAGTAAAGACCGAAGAACTCCTTTTAAAGGCCCGGATACACTCCGGGCCTTTCTGTATTCACCTCCCCCTACAACGCCCCTTACCTGAGTTTTGCCGTGGTGACAGCCCATTGCCGTCAATGATCGCATTGACTTTTAGAGCAATAACTCTAAAAATCAGATCACACCAACAACAATCGGATGATTGCCATGTTAGCGAAACGTATCCAACCGATGGCTTTCCAGGCGAGACGACTGTACGTGGAGCTGATGTTCCAGGTTATGGGTCGCGCGCTTCAGGCCGTTAGTGAAGTGGATGAGACAGTCCAACAGGAAGCCATTGCCCTTCCCGAAGGTTTTCTGTTTGAAATGATGGTGATGCCGAACGGCTCCAACCTCATCGTCGAACATACCGGTAACGGGCGCTTCCACTACCATGGCAGTACCGCCCCACGACCGGTGGATCTGTCGATACAGTTCAAGCACATCGCCCACGCCTTCATGGTGCTGTCATTCCAGGAAAAGACTTCCGTGGCCTTCGCCAATGACAGGATGCTGGTGGATGGCGAAATCAGCTACGCCATCCGCATGACACGAGTACTGAACCGGCTGGAAGCGTTCATACTTCCGAAGCTGATTGCGAAGCGGGCCGTCAAGGAATACCCCGCCAACCTGCACCTGCCCGAAAAGCTGATCAGTGCCGCACGGATCTACCTCAAGGTCGCAACCAATTTTGTCGAAACGGTGAGAGCATAATGACTAACAAATACTATGAGTTCTTTTGCCCGGTTAAGGTGATCGCCGGAAAGGCGGCCCTGGAGCATATCCCTTACGAACTGACCGGCATGGCGGCCAAGCGCCCCATGATCGTGACCGACAAGGGCGTACGTGCCGCTGGCCTGCTCGATCCGGTCATTTCCGCGTGCGAGGAAAGCGGGCTGGAGATCGTCAGTATTTACGATGACGTACCGCCGGATTCATCCACCGGAGTGGTCCGCGACATTGCTGGCATCTACCGAGCTGAAAAGTGTGACTCCATCATTGCTGTCGGTGGTGGTTCCGCCATTGATACCGCCAAGGCTGTCAACATCTTGGTGTCCGAGGGTGGTGATGATATTGCCGCCTACTCCGGTGCCGGCGTACTCAAGCACCCACTCAAGCCGTTCTTCGTTGTGCCGACTACCGCTGGCACCGGCTCCGAAGTAACTGCTGTTGCAGTCATTGCCGACACTGAAAAACACGTGAAGCTTCCGTTCACCTCGTCATTCCTGTTACCGAATGCCGCGATCATCGATCCCCGCATGACGCTGACGCTGCCGCCCCACATCACGGCGGCAACGGGGATGGATGCGATGACCCACGCGGTCGAAGCCTTCACCTGCATGGCTAAGAACCCGCTCAGCGATGCCTACGCCACGGCCGCGATCAAGAAAATCAGCACCTCCCTGCTGTCAGTGATGGAAAACCCGAAAGACGCTGATGGCCGTCTGGAGCTGGCTCAGGCTTCCACCATGGCTGGCATTGCGTTCTCCAACTCCATGGTCGGCCTGGTGCATGCGCTTGGTCACGCGACGGGTGCCATCTGCCAACTGCCCCATGGCCTGTGCATGAGCCTGTACCTGCCCTACGTGCTGGAGTACAACATTGAAGCGATCCGCGAGCCGCTGGGCGAGTTGCTGCTGTACCTGGATGGCCCCGATGTGTACGCGGCCACTCCAGCAGCCCGTCGCGCCGAAGCCAGCATCTCCACCATCCGCCGCATGCGGGACGCTCTTTACAAGCACTGCCAGTTGCCGCGTACGCTGAAGGAAACTGGCAAAGTGGTCGAGGAGCAACTGGATCAGATCGCCGAACTGGCGTTGGACGATGGCGCTATTATGTTCAATCCGAAAGAAGTCACCATTGAGGACGCCCGCGAGGTTCTACGCCGAGCCTGGGCATAACCTGGAGCTTCACTGGCTAACGATGCAGGCTACCCCGGCGAAGCTGGGGTAGCCTGCACCGATATCGGTCAGAGTAAATATTCGAAAAACATATACATCAAATTATTGAAAAGACCTTACAAAAACGTAACAATTGCCGGACAGCTGGCAAGGATGTGCCGGGTTAGACCTTGTTTCCAAAAGCAGAGCCGCCCCTCTATGCCAAACCGAACATCCAGCCATCCAGCGCTATTCCCTGCCTTTTTACTCCTTCTACTCATTTCTACCTTTGTACTGACAAACTGGGCATACGCGGCCAACAGTGCCCCAACAAGCAACGCCAAAACGCTGCACTTTAATATCTCTCCCAATGGCTACCCGCCATATCTTATTGTGGAAGGACAGCAACCTTCGGGCATCATGTGGGATGTCGTCACCCTTATTGCGGAGCGTATTGGTTATGAGGTTGTCCCTGAGCAGATTCCCCGCAAGCGCGTGGACGAGATGCTTCAGACGGGCTACATCGATGCCACGTCACGGGCAACCGAATGGACAGACAATCCAGAGGACTTCCTCTTTACCGATCCCATTGTCGACGTTGAGGAGGTGCTGTTCATCCCTGCGAAATCTGACCTGACATACCAGACGCCGGAAGATCTGCTTTCCCGAACCGTGGTGACTCACCTGGGCTACTCCTATCCTTTACTGGAGTCTTATTTCCAGTCAGGCGCGATCAACCGCTTTGACGTCTCTCGCGACCGGGACATGTTCACCTTCTTACTCCACGGGAATCACTTTGATGCGGCTATTGCTGATCGCTTGGTGGGTCAGTGGATCCTCCGAAACGAGGGTTGGCGGAAGGACTTCCGCATCTCCAAAGAAAGCCTCAGTAATTACGGTTTCCGCCTGATGCTTCGCAAGGACCAGACAGAATTTGCCAGGTTGTTCAATGCAGAACTTGCCAACATCCGTGCAAACGGCGAACTTGAAGCCATTCTCTCCCACTATCGCTAAGCGCCGGACTACTCAAGGCGCCTCAGCAACAACATGGGCGATACACTTAACACCGGCCTGAGCTGCCAGCGCCCGAACAGCGCCAGAACCACCGCGCTGAACAGCGGAATCGGCAGGACAATGCCCCAGTGCCACTGGAACTCGCCCTCAAACATGCGGAATTGCAATGCCCAGACCGCGGCCTCTGCCGCAGCCACACCCAGCAACCCCGCGAACAGCCCCAGCAATGCGAACTCCAGCATGGTGCTGCGCACCAGCAGGGACTGACGGCCACCCAGTGTACGCAGTAACGCCCCTTCTCGCTGGCGGTCCCGAAGCGTAGCGCTGACCACAGCCGCCATCACTACCAGCGCCGCGGCCAGGATCAGCGCCAGTATGGCTTCAATGGCCTGAGTCACCTGGCGGACGATGTCCTGTATACGCTCGATAATATGGTCGATTTCCAGTACCGAGATGGTCGGGTACCGACGCGAAAATTCATTGAGGGCATTCTTGTTGCCGGATGGCAAGTAGAAGCTGGTGATCCAGGTGGCCGGCATATCTTCCAGGCCACCACCCGGCGGAAAGGCCATGTAGAAGTTGGGCTTCATGCTGTCCCATTGCACTGTACGAATGCTGGTAACCGGCTCAGTGACTTTCTCCGAGCCAATGGTAAACGTCAGTTCATCGCCGATTTTCAGACCCAGTTTTTCGGCCAGCTCCGCCTCAACGGAAACGCCGCGGGTCTGGCCGGTGGCGAACCATTCGCCATCCACGATCTCATTGTCTGCCGGCAGCGATTCCATCCAGGTCAGGTTCAGTTCCCGGTTCAAGGCGCCTACCCTCTCGTCCTTGGTGACCGCTTCCTTGACCGGATTGCCATTGAGTTCGGTAAAGCGGCCACGCACCATGGGATACAGCTGATCCAGCGGTTGGCCACGGTCCTGCCAGAAGGCGTCAACGTCTTCGACCACATCCGGGGCAATATTGATCAGAAAGTGGTTGGGTGTATTTTCCGGTAATTGTGCCTGCCAGTCCGCCAGCAGTGAGGTTCGAACCAGAATCAGAGTCGCCGCCAGCATCAACGTCATCGCGAACACGGCAATTTGCGACAGGCTGGCCCGGCGATGCCGGTAGAGCCCAACCAACGCCAGGCGCCAGGCATTGCCGCCACCACTGATTTTGCGCAATCCTAGCACCATCAGCCACCCGAGCAATGCCAGGACCCCCAGTAGAAGAACCAAACCACCCAGCAACGCCAGAACCAGCGACACTTCGCCGGCATACATCCACACCAGCCCGAAAACCGCGGCCAGGGCAACAGCCAGGTCGGGCAGCGCTTCGCGACCGGATTCTCCCGGTTGAGAACGCAATACCCGCATAGCCGGTACGTTACGTAAACGCCGGATCGGCGGATAAGCAAAGGCAAACAGGGATACCAGAGCCGTCAACAGGGACGGCACCAACGCGGCAGGATCGAGCTTGTAATCCACTGGCCGCTCCAGCACATCACCGAGAAGGCGGGACAGCAACCAATACAGAGGCAACGCAATCACCAGTCCTCCGACAGCACCGGCCACTCCCCAGAGGCTGAGGCGTTGCAGGTACAACCTGCCAATACCATGACTGCTTACCCCCAGGGTTTTCAGTAGTGCCACAGTATCCCGCTGTGACAGCGCATACTGACGGCTGGCAACGGCCACCGCAACGGCGGCCAACATGACTGCGAGGCTGCCGCCCAGAAGCAGGAAGCGCTCAGCGCGCTCCAGGGAACGGGAAAAGGTTTCGCCATCCCGTACGCCTTCCCACTCATGGCTGGGTTCGAGTTGCGGTTCCAGCCAGCGGTAATAGGCTTCCAGTGCTGCCTCCTCGCCGGCGAACAGATAGACGTATTCCACCCGGCTGCCTTCCTGTATCACGCCGGTGTCCGGTACGTCGTTCGCGTGCATCATCACCCGGGGCGCCAGGGCCGACATGCGGAAGCCGCCATCGGGTTCGCGCACCAACAGACCCGAGATCTCCAACTCAAGATTACCGACCTCCAGGGTATCCCCCACGTTGGTGTCCAGCAGCCGAAGCAATCGCGGGTTGATCCAGATTTCACCAGGGGCCGGGCCGGACGACACCAGCCGCCGTGGCTCATCCGGGCCCAGTTGATATTCGACCTGGCCACGCAACGGATACTCATTGCTGACCGCCTTGATTGATACCAGTTGGAAATTGTCGGCTCCGAACACCATGGTGGAAAATTCCACCATCTGCCCGGTTTCCAGTTGGCGGCTCTGCGCCTCCGTCAGCCAGGCGTCAGGAATGGGCCGGCCGTTCTCGGCTTCCAGTTGGCGGTCCGCCGCCAGAAAGGAGCTAGCCGAGGACACCAGGGTACGTTGAAGCTGGCTGGCGAACAGAGCAATCGTGGCGACCGTGGCAACCGCAACCATCAGGGCCGCGAGCACAACGCGGACGTCCCGTTCACGCCAGTCGCGGCGTATGGACATCAATTTACGTGAGGCCACCATCAGATAACTGGCTCTTCGTTGGCACGGAAATCAGGCTCGGTTAAAACGCCGGCCTCAATATTGAACTGACGACCACAACGTGCGGCCAGATGCTCATCGTGGGTCACCATCACCAGTGTTGTGCCCTGCTCCCGGTTCAGTGCCATCAGCAGATCCGACACTGCTTGCCCTGTGCGGTTATCCAGGTTGCCCGTGGGTTCATCCGCAAACAGCACCACCGGATCCGACGCAAACGCCCGGGCAATAGCAACCCGCTGCTGCTCACCGCCGGACAACTGGCGCGGAGTATGGCTAAGGCGCTCGCCAAGCCCCACGCGCTCCAGCAATTCCCGGGCTTTTTTCTCCGGGGCATTGTGCCCCCCCAGTTCCAGAGGCAGCATCACGTTCTCCAACGCGGTCAGAGCCGGTAGCAGCTGAAAAGACTGAAACACGAAACCAACCCTCTGCGCCCGTAATCTGGCACGCTCGTCCTCGGACAGCTTGCTGATGACCGCACCGTCCAGCTCGACGGTGCCTTCAGTGGGGGTATCCAGCCCGGCCAGCAATCCCAGCAATGTGGTCTTGCCCGATCCGGACCGCCCGACGATCGCTACGGACTCACCACGATTGATTTCCAGACTGACCCCCTGCAAGATCGTCAACGTATCAGTCTCCAGACTGACACGATGGGTAAGGTCACTGACTTTGAGCATGGGTTTGTTCACTGTGTCTCCAACGAGCTTAAGTCTTTAACGGGTTGTCTATGGATACGGTATTTTTACGTCTGAGATCAATAGTTTTCATCGTTTTTATTTGTGTCTTTACACAGGTTCAGGCTGATCAGGATCAGGCTTCAAACACCGTACTGATTTTCGGAGACAGCCTGAGTGCGGCCTATGGCGTGCATACGGACGACGCCTGGGTGGCTTTGCTGCGCGCCCGTCTTGATGCTGAAGGCCTGGAAAACTGGAGGGTTGTAAACGCCAGCATCGGCGGCGAAACCACTGACGGCGGGCTGCGTCGGCTGCCGGAATTGCTTGAAAAAAATGAGCCGGAGGTTGTGGTCATCGAATTGGGCGGCAACGATGGCCTGCGGGGGTTCCCGCCAGCCGTGATCGAGAACAACTTGGCCAAAATGATCGAACACGTGCACGACGCCGGCGCCCAAGCGCTGCTTGTGGGCATGCAAATTCCGCCCAACTACGGCGAACGCTACACCCGGATCTTCGCCGGGATTTTTCCCAAGCTGGCGCAACGTTACGACACTGGGCTGGTTGAGTTCTTCCTGGAAGGCATCTACGACCAGGATGGCATGATGCAGTCTGACGGCATACACCCCACCGCTGAAGCCCAAAGCCAATTGCTGGCCAATCTCTGGCCAGAACTGGAACCGCTGCTGAAATAGATCTGGCTATCCCGCGATCGATTGAATATGGGCGATTGCGCGGCGCTCGGACCAGTAGTAGCCGTCCCGGGAGTGCTCAACAAAACCCACGTGACCACCCCAACGCGGTGCTTCCAGGAAGACATGCTGCCCCAACAGCTCCCTTGATTCGGGGAAACACCGGGGAGACAGGAAGGGATCGTCAGCCGCATTCACCATCAGAGACGGCACTCGGATGTCCCTCAGCTTGCCAAGAGCGGAGCAGCTGGCCCAGTAATCCCGGGCGTCACGGAAACCATGCAGTGGCGCTGTATACCGATTATCAAATTCGTGAAAACTGCGAATGTTTTCGAAGCCGGTAACGTCAATCAGATCCGGAAATCGCCGCGCTTTCTCTTCCATCTTGGCATGCAGATCCCTCAGAAATCGCTGCATGTAGATTTTCCGGCTGGGTTTGGCCAGTTCATCCGCACTGCCCGCCAGATCACACGGCACGGAATAGGTAACCGCGCCACAGATGCGGCTGTCCACTCTCTCCGACTGCTGACCAAGGTACAGCAGGGTGAGATTACCGCCCATACTGAAACCGGAAAGGAATATTGTTCGATAGTCCCGAGATAGCCCGTGACGCACCACGCGATCCAGGTCCTCCGTTGCACCGCTGTGATAAAACCGGGGCTGCAGGTTCATTATTCCGCCGCAGGAACGGAAATTCCAGGCCAGAACATCCCATCCCGCGGTCAACAGCGCTCGAGTGAGTCCAAGTATGTACGGCCTGCGGCTGTGCCCCTCAAGACCGTGGGACAGAATTGCCAGCCGGTCACTCCCCTGTCGGTACCAGTCCAGATGCAGTTCGTCGTTGTCGCAGGTAGTGAGCACTTCCGTCTCCGGCTCGGCCAGAGTCACCTTGCGAAACAGCGTTGGCCATACCGATTGCAGGTGACCGTTACGAAGCCAGGGCGGCGGCCGATACCGGAACACCCCTTTACCAATATCCGGCGGCACGGGATGGGGAGCAGACTGGTAGTACAATTTTTAACCTTTTAATTCAGAGGGTTGACCCCGACGAATAAAGTCCTTATTATTCGCGCCTTCTGATGCTGTTCCCCGATAGCTCAGTTGGTAGAGCAACGGACTGTTAATCCGTTTGTCGCTGGTTCGAGCCCAGCTCGGGGAGCCACTTATTCCGAAATGCCGCTGTTTCTTACGAAACCAGCGGCATTTTTCGTTACGGGCCTCAGAAAACCTGAGGCCGCTGCATAAATGCCTGCATCACTCTGTACAGTGTATAACCGTCTTCCGTCCCGGTCATCTCACGAATTGAGTGCATACCCAGTTGTGGCACACCGATGTCGAGCGTTGTCACCCCCAGAGTCCCCGCCGTCAGCGGCCCGATGGTACTGCCACAGCCCATATCACTACGCACTACAAACGTCTGGTAAGGCAACCCCAACTCGTCACTGATATGGCGATACACTCCGGCGGAACGACTGTTGGTGGCATATCGCTGGTTGTGGTTGACTTTGATCACCGGCCCCTGATTGATCAGCGGGCCGTGGTTCTCGTCGTGACGATCCATGTAATTAGGGTGGATACCATGGGCGTTGTCTGCGGAAATCATCATCGAGCGTGCAATCACACGAGATTTCGCCGACCCGCACCAACGATCCAGGAGAGCTGACAGGAATGGGCCCTGGGCTCCCTCCGCCGACACACTGCCCACCTCTTCATGATCATTGCAGACCAGCAGCGCGGGCTCGTCACTGGAGGAGTCCAGCAGCGCCTGGAGACCAATGTAACAGCTCAGCAGATTGTCCAATCGTGCCGATGTAATGAACTCGTCACGTAGTCCCACGAACGAGGCTCCACGGGCATCGTAAAAGCTCAGTTCATAGCCCAGCACCTTGCGAACCCCGATACCGGACTCGGTCGCTATCTGGCGTTCCAGCAAGGAAGCGAAGGTTGTGGTATCAGAATCCGGCACCTGCATCAGCACCGGAGGAAGATCAGTCTGGGCGTTAACAGAGCGGTTGCTGTTGGCCTCACGGTCCAGATGAATCGCCAGACTGGGGATAAATGCCACTGGCTGCCGGAAGTTAACCAGTACATCCTTCACCGCTCCGGCATCGTCCAGAACCGTGACACGGCCAGCCAGGGACAGATCCCGATCAAACCACGGATTCAGCAATACACCGCCGTAGACCTCCACCCCGACCTGGAAAAACCCTTTGCGGCGCAGTTCCGGATTCGGCTTTACTTTCAGACAAGGACTATCGGTGTGGGCGCCGACCATACGGATGCCGCTTTCCACAACATCACCCTTACCGGTCCGAAACGCCACAATCGAAGAACCATTGCGAATCACGTAGTAGCCCTTCGCTTTTTCCAGGGACCACTCGTCTTTCTCGTCCAGCTCGGTAAAACCAGCCTCGTCGAGGCGGGCTTTCATGGTGGCCACTGCGTGCCAGGGTGTTGGGGAGGAATCGAGAAAATTCAGCAAACCGTGATTAAACTGCGCGTGTTCCATGATGCTCCTGATTAACTGATAATACCGGCAACAGTATGGCATGAAGCCAATAACCGTCATACTGGTGTGCTTGAACAAAAGTTTGTCGGATTACGGCTTCGCCTAATCCGACCTACGGTGGAATAATCGACCGGCAGACGTAGGTCGGATTAGCGCAGCGTAATCCGACATAGACACGAACCAAATGGCACCGGGAGTTTACCTTGCCGCTACCACGATTTCTCGACATCGAATACTGCCAGACCGACGACACCGTCTTTCCCACGGCCATGTCCTGGTCGCTCGAAGACGGACGCCTGAAAACCGTTGTCATCGCTCCGGAAGACAGCTGGATACCCGAGGACGGCGACCTGGGCGACATCGACCTGCTCTACCTGGAAGAACAGGGTGTGCCGTTGATTGAATTGGCACGAGAACTCCACCAGGACCTGCCGGACCAGACCGTCTTTACCGATGGCATGGATCCAGACGACATCCTGGTAGACCTCATTTTTAACGCAGTCGCCATGGAAGCCCCCTTCGAACTCGCGCCCATTACCGAGCTGATCACCACCTTCGATACCGACAGCCTCGAAGACCGCCGCCGCCAGTTGCTGTTTGACGAAGGATTGGAACCCACACGCTCAGAAAACTGTGTCTATGCCCTGCTCCTGCTGGCCCGGGAAGAGGGTTTGCTGGAGGACTAGGGAAGTATTCAGGGCTCCCTGAGGGAAGTGTGACGCGGGTCGACGTAACACACCGTTACAAAAGGCAGAATCTGCCCGAACCCGCAATCGTCAGGAAAGCCCATAACAATGAACAAGGTGTTGCGACATACCCTGCCGGCAGCCCTGCTGCCCATCGCCCTGGTCAGCGCCGACCTCGCCACGGCCAGCGACAAAGCCCGCGAAGACAGGCACTACGTCGGCCTGTACGCCACCACCCTGAACCATCGCAGCATCGGCGAAATCACCAACGAAGCCGCCTGGGGCCAGACCGGCACCCTGGTCGTCGGCGGCCACCTCACCGACCTGTTCCACGCCGAAGTCCGCGCCGGCGGCGGTTACAAGGATGCCAAAACCGGCGATCTGACCCTCTCCATCGACTACTTCGCCAGCTGGTACCTCGGGTTGCACTACCCTGTCACCAGCTACGCTAACGTCTACGCCCAGGCCGGTTTTTCCCACATCCGCGGTGACGCCGAACTGACCAATCCCGGTGCGGATGAAAACCGCCAGTTTCGCGACATTGAAGGGGACTTCCCCGACAGCAGCTTCAGCGTCAGTTGGCTGGCCGGCGTGGACTTTGAAGTGATCGACAATGGCTATCTGGTGTTTGAGGGTGGCCGGCTGTTCAAGGATACCGGTTCGGGTGCCAACACCTTCCAGTTCTCTGGCGGGGTTCGTTACGAGTTCTAGTAGGTCGGATTAGCGAAGCGTAATCCGACAAGATATATGGCAACAATTATGCAGGCATAGGTGTCGGATTACGCTTCGCTAATCCGACCTACGGGTTAAATTCACACTTTATGGCGAATATGCCAGCAGCGGTGAATCCGCGCGTTACGCTGGAAGTCCTTGTCGAGGGTGTCCCGTGACACTTCCTCGATGGCAAACTCCTGCTCCAGCGCCTCATCCAGTTTGAAGCGACGGAAGTTGTTGGAGAAAATCAGCAGCCCCTCGGACGTCAGCCGCTGCATCGCCTGGCGTATCAGTTTGCCGTGATCTTTCTGGATATCCAGTACTCCAGCCATCCGGGCCGAGTTGGAAAACGTCGGAGGGTCCATGAAAATCAGATCGAACCGCTGGTCCGGAGTCGGCTTCGCCGCCAGCCAGGCCAGACAATCGGCTTGCTCCACCTTGTGATGGCGAGCATCAATCCGATTCAACGCCAGATTTTCCTCGGCCCACTTCACATAAGTCTTCGACATATCCAGACTCAGGGACCGGCTCGCACCACCAACCGCGGCGTGCACCGTCGCAGCCCCGGTGTAACAGAACAGGTTCAGAAACCGCTTGCCGGAGGCGTGCTGCTGAATCCAGCGCCTCACCGGGCGGTGATCGAGAAACAGACCGGTATCCAGATAATCCTTGAGATTCACCTTTAGCGCACAGCCATGTTCATGCACATTGAAAAATTCACCGCTGGCCGCCTGCTTTTCATACTGCGATGTGCCAGCTTGCCGCTGGCGTTGTTTGCAGACCATATCTTCGCGCTCGATGCCGAGAGCTTCCGGGATAACCGCCAGCGCCTCCGCCAGCCGTTCACGCGCCGCACGCTCATCCACGGATTTGGGCGCTGCGTACTCCTGCACATGAACCAGCCCATCGTAGATATCGATCGCCAGCGCAAACTCGGGCATATCCGCGTCATACAGTCGGTAGCATTCAATGCCCTGCTTGCGGGCCCACTGGCCAATGGTCTTGAGGTTCTTCTTCAAGCGGTTGCCCAGCATCGCCGCTCGTTCTTCATTGGCAATGCGGGGCTGAACCTCACCAGGTATGCCGGGTTCCCGGGGCGTCATGGCACTGACTTCATCTACCGAGAATAACAGCAACTGCGCAGGCAGCTTGCCGTTGAACAACTTGTACTGCTTGTAGCTGCGCAGGCCGATGGATTTTCCGAACTCCGGCGCGCCGGTAAACACCCCCAGACGCCAACCAGGGACTGCGGCCTTCACCGCTTCTCCCAGGGAACGGTACAATGCCCCCAACTCCTTACGCTCACTCAAACGCTCACCATAAGGAGGATTGGTCAGTACCAGCCCCTGTTCAGACCACTCGCCATCAAGGGCAAAGGTTTCAACCGGGCGACATTCAACGTGAACCAGGCCCTCGAGCCCTGCCCGCTGAATATTCTTCCAGGCTGTGGCAATCACACGGCTGTCCTGATCGTAACCGGCAATACGGGGTAGCTCACCCTGCTTGCCTTCGTGGGCACGACGTTCAGCTTCCTGGCGCAGTTGCAGCCACAACTCTGGCTGGTGGCCCGGCCACACCTCAAAACCGAACCGGTCGGTGTTTCGGCCAGGGGCAATATCCAGCGCCATCAAGGCGGCTTCGATCGCCAGCGTGCCGGAGCCACACATGGGATCGATAAAATCACCGCCGGACTTTGCCAACTCCGGCCAGCCCGCTCGTAACAGCAATGCGGCTGCCAGGTTTTCCTTGAGCGGTGCAGCGCCCTTCTCGGTACGGTACCCACGCATATGGAGGCTATGGCCACTAAGGTCCAAACCCACAGACAGACGCCCCCGATTCAAGCGTGCTGAAATGGAGACATCCGGTGTTTTCGCATCTACCGAGGGACGCTGCCCGCTACTGGAGCGCATACGATCCACGATGCCGTCCTTAACCCGTTGCGCACCATACTGGGTGTTTCGTATAGCCTCGTTCTGTCCTAAGAACATCACACGAAAACTGCCATTGGCTGGAATGTGCTGCTGCCAGTCGAGGTGCACCACGCCATCATAGAGCTCATCGCCGCTGGTGGCGCTGACCTCGTCGATGTGCAGGATGACCCTGTTCGCCAGCCGTGACCAGAGGCACGCCCGGTAACCGCTTTCCAGGGGCCCTTCCGCCCATACGCCCGCTGGCGCATTGCGCACCGGCTCCATACCGAACGTGCGAAGTTCATCCGCCAGAAGGTACTCGACGCCTTTTGGACAGGTTACGAAAAAGACAGAATCAGACAAGTTCTACTCCCGGGAGTTTCGGTATTCGGCTAACTGCATGGAAATGGCGCATTTTCTCTGGAGCAATACACCTTCGTTATGTCACACAACTATAAGAGAAGCTTCATATAGATGAAATAAATAGTGTACATCGGCGCGATGTTCGACTTACCTTGTAAGAGACGCGTCGTTCGGGAGAGCTTACGAGCTTCTCCGTTAACAGGATCCTGACTGCTCTGGCCGGAACTGGCAATAGTGAGTTACCCCGTTTGGATTATTTCCGGGGCAACCGTATGCCAGGGCTACAGCAGAAGTGTACACGCTTGTTCTGTTAATCCATCAGTGAGGAACGGCATGAAAAGACAGAAGAGAGATATGTACGCTCGTGCATTTAAACGGGGTTATCTGGCCGGTGTGTCCGGCAAATCCAAAGACAGTTGCCCGTTAGAGCAGGCGGAAGTCCGCCAGGAATGGTTGAACGGGTGGCGAGAAGGCCGCACAGATCAATGGGAGGGCATGACCGGTGTATCCGGCATCCATAAGCTCGCAAATGTCACCACCGCGTGACACAGTTCATAAACCCCGATCTTTAATCTGATCTTTCAACACTTACAATTTGACGCGACACCTTAAATAACCCAAACGGGTCCTCCCGACCCGTATCATGCGAAGAAGCGCCACGGGGTTTATTCCCCGCAAGGGCCCGCTAAGCGGGCCCACCTTCGTTCTGGGCCCGAAAAAACCTGCGCCTTTGTCCCATCCCCGGAATCACCGTCTCACTGCAGTTTGCGAATCGCCTCGACCGCCTCTTTGATCAACGCCGGCCCGCGATAGATAAATCCGGTGTAGATCTGCACCAGTTTTGCTCCGGCCTGGATCTTCTCAGCCGCGCTCTCGCCATCTGTGATTCCGCCAACCCCGATGATGGGCAGATCCTCTCCAAGCTCCGCGTACAACCCTTTAATCACTCTCAGGGAGGGCTCTCGCACTGGCGCACCGCTCAGCCCGCCAGCCTCATCCGCGTGGGGATGCCCCTGAACCGAATCACGGCTGATGGTGGTATTGGTGGCGATGACACCATCCAGCCCCGAGTTTCGCAACGCCTCGGCAACAAAGCGGATGCCTTCGTCCTCCATATCCGGTGCGATCTTGACCGCGATAGGAACATAGCGTGAGCTGTTAGCTACGCACTTGCCCTGTTCGTCCTTGATGGCATCCAGCAGGCGCTTCAGAGAATCCCCGAACTGCAGGTCCCGCAGCCCGGGTGTATTGGGCGAGGAGACATTCACGGTGATGTAGTCTGCCCGGGAATAGACAGCGGAAATGCCCTTGCGGTAGTCCGATTCAGACTCTTCGTTGGGAGTGTCTTTGTTCTTCCCCACATTGATTCCGAGAATGCCCTGATAACGGCGCTTGTCGATTCTTGCAAGCATGTGCTCAAGGCCTTCGTTATTAAAGCCCATGCGATTGATGATGGCCTGATGTTCGGGCAACCGGAACATGCGCGGCTTCGGGTTGCCCGGCTGAGCTAGCGGCGTCACGGTTCCCACTTCGATGAACCCAAAACCCAGGGCGCCGAGGGCATCCACGTGGTCGGCATTCTTGTCGAGACCAGCCGCCAATCCTACAGGGTTGGGAAATTCCATCCCCATAACATTCACCGGGCATGCATCAAACTTCGGTGCCAATGCTTTCAGCAATCCGAATCGGTCAGCCAGGTCCAATCCGGAAAGTGCAAAATTGTGAGCCTGCTCCGGAGGCAACCGGAATAATAGATTGCGAATAGCACCGTACATCGAAAAAACTCCTTGCGTTTGGGTGACGCGGAGTATACCGGAAGTTGTCCACAGCATCTTCTAACTTACTTATTTCACCCGTAAATGCCTGTAACGTGGACATCTGGTAAGCTTTTCCACGGTTTCTGTGGATAAACCTGTTGAAAATCGATGGGCAACGGTTGCCATCCCTTGATAACTGCGCCAGCCTACAGATTGGTTGATTTTTGATCAGTTATTTTGTGCTTTATTATCAATACCTTATAGTTAATTTGCATTACGGGCCAGCGTAAGAGAGCAAAACGTTACAGATTCACCGTTTTGTCACCATGTGCATAAATCAGACAGAAGCACCGTTAATACCCTTTTGCTCGGAAAGTCCTCCATTACGGTTATAATGAACCTAGAATTTCCCGGAGATTGCCCCGAAATGTCCCAACATCAGAAAGCGTCCGTTCATCACAGCTCTGACCTGGACGCTGAAAGACATGCCGCTTCACGTGTCACAATCATCGGTATGATTCTGGATGCGGTGCTTGGTGCCATTAAAGTCATCGCTGGTGCTCTTTTCCACTCCCAGGCCCTGCTTGTCGATGGTATTCATTCGTTCAGTGACGTCGCATCAGATTTAGTGGTCCTCGGGGTGATGCGAGTGTCACGCCAGGCGCCGGACCAGAATCACCCTTACGGGCACCAGCGTATTGAAACCATTGGTACCCTCGCGCTTGGCAGCATTCTGATTGCCGTCGGCGCCATCCTGGCCTGGGATAACATTCTTCGGCTGATCGCTGGCGGAGCCGATCAGGTGCCTGAATGGCCGGTACTGGCTGCTGCGGCAGTGTCTGTTGGCAGTAAAGAATGGATTTATCACTACACCCGGCATATCGGCCAGGCAATACGATCAGATCTGATTATTGCTAACGCCTGGCACAGCCGCACAGACGCGTTTTCCTCTATCATCGTCCTGTTTTCCACTATTGGTGCAATGATTGGCTTTATCTGGCTGGATATTCTGGCTGCGGTGGTAATTGCGGCCATCGTTATTCACATCGGCTGGAAATTCACCTGGGACAGCGTCAAGGAACTGGTCGACACCGGATTGTCAGTGGAAGACACCAGGATGCTGAAGACCATTGCCAGTGAGACCGACGGCGTGCGCAACGTGCACGAGCTCCGCAGCCGCCGGATGGGGCATGACATCCTGCTGGATGTCCATCTGGTAGTACGGCCGGAGATCAGTGTGTCCGAAGGGCATCAGATTGGCATGCAAGTGGTGTCCAACATGCGGGAGGCTCTCGGAAATATTCGGGATATCAATTTCCATATTGACGCCGAGAACGACGAGGACCATCTTCCAACCTCAGAGCGGCTCCCTTCCAGAGAAGGAATCCTCGACGTACTCACCAGACACATGGGTGAACTGCCATCCCACACCCGCCTGCGCCTTCACTATTTGAAGAACAAGGTGCATGTGGAAATGTTTTTTGACAACCCGAAGCATGAGCCAGCGATTGCAAACAGCGAGATCAGAGAACAACTATCCCACTATCCCTGGTTCGGCAGTTTGCGCATCTGGTACGGCGACCATTAACGGCGACGGTTATCCTCCATGCGGGAAAGGAACTCCTGCATGATCAGGGTGTAGAGCTCACCGCCCAGGAAACGATCCTCGACACCGGCATCTATGCTGGGGTTATCGTTGACCTCAATCACCGCCACCCGGTTTCCGGACTGTTTGATATCAACGCCGTAGAGGCCGTTGCCAATTAAACGCGTAGCGTTCAGGGCCGCCTGAATCACATTCCGCGGCACCTCATAGGTCGGCATAGTCTCGAATCCGCCGCTGTCCACTTCGGCTCCGCCGTGCTGATAGATCTGCCAGTGGCCTTTCACCATATAGTATTTGCAGGCGTAGATGGCCCGACCACCCAACACGCCGATACGCCAGTCGTAATCCGTGTAGAGATATTCCTGGGCCAGTACCAGGGCCGACTGTTTGAAGAGTTCCTTCAGGCCCGCCTTCAGCGATTTGTCATCTTCCGCCTTGGTGACCCCTCGTGAAAAGGCTCCGTCCGGAATCTTGATCACCGCAGGAAAGCCAAGCTCGCGGATCACCTGTTCCACACTGTCCTTCTGGTCCTTTGAAAGAATCAGGGTTTTGGGGGTAGGCACCTTGTTGTTCTTGAGCAGGTCCGCCAGGAACACTTTATTGGTGCAACGCAGGATTGATACCGGATCGTCAATCACCACCATGCCCTCGGCCTCTGCCTTGCGGGCAAAGCGGTAGGTATGGTGGTCAATAGCCGTGGTTTCCCGGATAAACAGTCCATCGTATTCCGGTAGGCGCATGTAATCGCGACGGGTAATCCGTTCCACATTGATACCAAGCTTTCGTCCCGCCTTCTCGAAACGGCTGAGGGCGACCTTGTCGCTGGGGGGCATTTCCTCTTCCGGATTAACCAGCACCGCCAGGTCAAAGCGATAACGCCGACGCGTTCTGGGTTTGCGCCAGACCATGCTGCTAAAGCGATCGAAGGCTGCCGCGAAAACGTCCTGCTCTTTTTCGTTCAGGTCCGACGGCGCCGCTGGCTTCATGGATTCAATCTGCCAGGCCTTGCGTCGCTTGAAGACGATTTCCAGGATCGGGCAAGGAAAACGCTCAAACAGGACGCGGGCGACCGGCTTCAGGTCTGCGTGCTCCGCGTGGCCGAAGAAGGTACGGATGCGCACTTCGTGTGTGGCGTGGCGTTCGTCGCTGGCCGGATCAATCTCGGAGCCGGCCGCGTCCAGCCAGTTAATGACGCTGACATCCAGCTCTTCCAGCTCGAGGGAAAACAGCCCTTTGCGACTCAGGTCGTTCAGGGTCATCACCGAAGGGACAACATGGTGACCACGGGCCTCCGCCAGAAGCGAACAGTAATAGCCCCGGCTCAGGTATTTCGCACTCTGACACAAGTTGATGACCCGTACGCGGCTGGAAGCAGGCGCCGAGAACTGAAGGTATTGATCAAAGGTCAGAACGTCTTCACTGGGATAATACGGCGCCCAGTCTTTGGCGCGATCCACAACGATGAACAAACGGGACATGGCGTTCCTCCCTGAGGATAAGGCCCGACAGAATTCCGGCAACAATACGCCTGCCCCCACAGCCGCACAATCCTCTCGGGGTGCGTGCTTTTACGCATGGCTGCACTATTTGCGGTTACCGGACTCTCTACCATAATAGCCTCATAGGGGAGCACGCGAGCACACCCGGCCACGATGTACCCAGGCACCACGATTATGCCCGATCTGATCCTGCGCCAAGCCACCCATGATGACCTGGATGCCCTGATACAGCTGGAGCACCGATGCTTCCGCGATGACCGACTCTCCCGCCGGAGTTTCCGGCGCTTTCTGGAAATGCCCCGGGACCGGTTGATCATTGCCGAACGGGAAAACGGGCTGGCGGGCTACTGCCTGGTACTTATGAGCGCCGCGACCCGACTTGCCCGCATCTATTCCATCGCCGTCTCCCCGGACGCACGCGGTCGGGGTCTGGGTGAAAAGCTGGTGCGGGAAGCTGAAAAGGAGGCGGTGGAAGCGGATCGCATCGTGATGCGCCTGGAAGTACGGGAGGACAACGCTGCTGCGATCAATCTCTACCGGCGCCTGGGATATCGTCAGTTCGGAACCTACCGGGACTACTATGAAGATCACGGCGACGCCCTGCGTTTCGAGCGTCGTATCCTGTTCTATGAACCGTCCCGTGAGTTCCCGAAGGTGCCCTACTACCCGCAAACCACCGAATTTTCCTGTGGTCCGGCGGCACTGATCATGGCGATGGCAACCCTGGATGATCACCAGCCGGTCACCACCCTGGAGGAACTGAAACTGTGGCGCGAAGCCACCACCATCTTCATGCTGGCCGGCCACGGCGGCTGCGGTCCCCACGGCCTGGCTTTGTCAGCCTGGAACCGGGGCTTCTACGCCAGCGCCTGGATCAGCAAGGAAGGGGCGCTGTTCAAGGATACCGTCAGGAACGACGACAAGAAACGGGTACTGGAACTGGTGCACGAGGGCTTTCTTTTCGACATCGGCCAGACCGGTATTCAGCTCCACCATGACCCGCTGACGCTCGACGGCCTGGAATCCGCCCTGCACGAAGGCCGTGTCCCGGTGATCCTGATCAGCACCTGGCAACTGAACCGCAGCCGCGTCCCCCATTGGGTCACGGTCTGTGCCATTGACGACCAGTTCGTCTATATCCACGACCCGGAAATCGACGTCGAAGCCGGTGAAAGCGTCGCGGATAAACAATACCTGCCCATTGATCGCCGAGTCTTTGACAAGATGTCCCGTTATGGCCGCAATCAGCCCTTACAGGCGGCGGTGATCGTCGGCCCGAAACGCTAGTCCGGACTGGACATTATCCAGTCCGCAGGGCGGCTTCTTTCAGTTCGGAAATATCATCCCGCAAGCGGGCAGCGGTTTCGAAATCCAGTTCCGAGGCGGCCTTGTACATCTCGTCTTCGAGCCGCGCCACTTCCTTGAGGACTTCCTGGGGTGACTTGTTACCGGTCCTGGCGCGGTACTGCTCGGCTTCTTCCGCCGCTTTCTCTCCCGGCCGTTCGGCCTTGCGGCGACCACGACCACCAGCGCCTTCCATGATATCGGCAATTTTCTTGTTCAGGCCCTGAGGCGTAATGCCCTGCTCCAGATTATGGGCTTCCTGTTTGGCACGCCGGCGCTCGGTCTCATCAATGGCCCTCTGCATGGAGCCGGTGATTCGGTCACCATACAGAATGGCCTTGCCATGAATGTTCCGAGCCGCACGACCGATGGTCTGAATCAGGGAGCGTTCGGAACGCAGGAAACCTTCCTTGTCCGCGTCCAGAATAGACACCAGGGATACTTCCGGCATATCCAGGCCTTCCCTCAGCAGGTTAATGCCCACCAGTACGTCAAACTCCCCCCGGCGCAGGTCGCGAATGATCTCCACCCGCTCCACGGTGTCGATATCCGAGTGCAGGTAACGGACCCTGATATCGTGCTCCATCAGGAAGTCCGTCAGATCCTCGGCCATGCGCTTGGTGAGGGTGGTGACCAGCACTCTCTCATTCATAGCAGTACGCGCGCGGATTTCCGACAACAGATCGTCTACCTGGGTGGACGCAGGACGAACTTCAATTTCCGGGTCAAGCAGTCCGGTCGGTCGTACCACCTGCTCAACCACCTGACCCGCGTGTTCGGCCTCATAGTTGCCTGGCGTAGCGGAAACGAAGATCATCTGGGGTGCAATCCGCTCCCATTCATCGAACCGCATGGGCCGGTTATCCAGTGCCGATGGCAGTCGGAAGCCATATTCAACCAGCGTTTCCTTGCGTGAGCGGTCGCCTTTGTACATGGCGCCGATCTGCGGAATAGTAACGTGGGACTCGTCCACCACCAGCAAAGCGTTGGGAGGCAGGTAATCAAACAGCGTGGGTGGTGCCTCACCGGGACGGCGGCCAGACAGATAGCGAGAATAGTTCTCGATGCCGTTGCAATACCCCAACTCCATCATCATCTCAATGTCGTAGCGGGTACGTTCTTCCAGGCGCTGCGCCTCCACCAGACGGTTGTTATCCCGCAATTGCTGCAGTCGTTCGTCCAGCTCCACCTTGATTCGCTCAACCGCATCCAACACCGTCTGTCTGGGCGTGACATAGTGGGATTTGGGGTAGATCGTGACCCGGGGTACCCGCCGCAGTACCTCACCGGTGAGCGGATCGAAATAACTAAGGTTTTCCACCTCATCATCGAACAATTCAATGCGGATCGCCTCTTTCTCCGATTCCGCCGGAAACACATCGATCACATCGCCCCTGACCCGGTAGTTGGCCCGGTGGAACTCCACATCGTTCCGGGTGTACTGCAGTTCGGCCAGCCGGCGCAGGATATCACGCTGATCGATCTGATCGCCCCGGTCCAGGTGCAGCATCATTTTCAGGTAGGACTGCGGATCGCCCAGGCCGTAAATTGAGGAGACCGTAGCCACAATGATCGCGTCCGGCCGCTCCAGCAAGGCCTTGGTGGCGGACAGACGCATCTGCTCGATGTGCTCGTTAATAGACGCATCCTTCTCGATAAAGGTGTCCGAGGACGGCACATAGGCTTCCGGCTGGTAGTAGTCGTAGTAGGAAACGAAGTACTCAACGGCGTTGTCCGGGAAAAACTCCCTGAACTCCCCATACAACTGCGCTGCCAGGGTCTTGTTGTGCGCCATGATGATGGTGGGCCGCTGCACCTGCTGGATCACATTGGCAATGCTGAACGTCTTACCCGAGCCGGTAACCCCCAGCAGTGTCTGGTGTGCCAGCCCCGACTGAATACCATCCACCAGTCCCTCAATCGCCTTGGGCTGATCCCCGGCGGGTTGAAATGGTGAATCGACCTTGAACGCACCGTCTTTCATAAGGGCGCCGGTTTCTGAAGTGGCCATAATTGGCAGACAACCTCCGCTGAATGGTTCGAAAATTCTATTGCTGCATATTACAGAGAAATTTATCGTTACGCTGGCTTCATGGTACCATCACTGCGATCGACGACCGCCCGCACACCAATCAGAATAACGGGATGCCGGCGCGTCGGAGCCCTATCAGACGCAGCTTTAAGGAGCGCAAGTTTGGACCTTCAACTTTCCAGCCGAGTACAGGCAATCAAGCCCTCTCCCACCCTCGCTGTCACCAACAAAGCAGCCGAATTACGCGCTGCTGGCCAGGATATTATTGGCCTCGGTGCCGGCGAGCCGGACTTCGACACCCCTGAGCACATCAAACAGGCAGCCATGGAGGCCATTAAAAACGGCCAGACCAAGTACACTGCCGTAGATGGTACGCCCGCGTTGAAGAAGGCGATTATTGCGAAGTTCAAAAAGGACAACGGCCTGGAATACGAAGCCAACCAGATCCTGGTAAGCAGTGGTGGCAAACAGAGCTTTTTCAACCTCGCCCTCGCCACACTGAACGCCGGTGACGAAGCCATCATCCCCGCCCCGTACTGGGTATCCTACCCGGATATGGTGCTGGTGGCCGAAGGCAAGCCGGTGATCATCGAAACCACCGCGGACACCCGCTTCAAGATCACCCCGGAACAGCTGGAAAACGCCATCACCGAGCGTACCCGCCTGTTCGTGATCAACAGCCCGTCCAACCCCAGCGGCATGGCCTACACCCAGGAAGAGCTGCAGGCCATCGGCGAAGTGCTGAAAAAGCACCCGCAGATCATGATTGCCACCGACGATATGTACGAGCCGATCCTGTGGACCGGTAAGCCGTTCTGCAACATCCTGAACGCTACTCCGGAGTTGTATGACCGCACCTTCGTCCTGAACGGCGTGTCCAAGGCCTACTCCATGACGGGCTGGCGTATCGGCTATGCCGCTGGGCCGGCGAAAATCATCGGCGCCATGAAGAAGATCCAGTCCCAGAGCACGTCCAACCCGGCGTCCATCTCCCAGGCCGCCGCCCAGGCTGCCCTGGAAGGTCCGCAGGACTGCGTTGGTGAGATGGTCAAAGCGTTCAAGGAACGTCATGACTGGCTGGTAGAAGCCCTGAACAAGCTGCCAGGCGTAGAGTGCCTGAACGGCGACGGCACTTTCTACGTGTTCCCGAGCTTCCAGGGCGCCATCGATGCCGACGACAGCGTCAGCAATGATGTTGAGTTCGCGGAGAAGCTGCTGACCGAAGCGGGCGTGGCGCTGGTTCCAGGCTCGGCGTTCGGCTGCCCGGGCCATATGCGCCTGAGCTTCGCGACCAGCATGGATAACCTGAAAAAGGCCATCGAGCGGTTGCAGAAAGCCCTCGGCTAAAAAGTTTTGGTCAGGGGTTGACGGGGCGGTATAGCCACCTTAATATACGCGCCTCGTCACATGACGACGTTCCCCGATAGCTCAGTTGGTAGAGCAACGGACTGTTAATCCGTTTGTCGCTGGTTCGAGCCCAGCTCGGGGAGCCACTATTCCGAAAGCCCGCTAATTCTTTGAGTTAGCGGGTTTTTTCGTTTTTGGCCTCGGTTTTTTCCTTTCGGTTTTGGTGATTGCTGTTCTGGTTCTGCCCTAGCCTGTGAGCTTGGATGCATGGGGCGATGGGGCCTTTCTCCCAAAAACCGCTACGAGCACATCCATGTGCGCTTCTTTCGGGCCATCCTTGGCCCTCAAAATTTTTGGGAGAAAGGCCCCACCGCCCCCATCAGACCTCTCAGATATATCTCACAAACACCGAAGCGTAGGTCGGATTAGCGAAGCGTAATCCGACAATTTTGATCTCATATTCAGTGGTAAACGTTTTGTCGGAATAGCCAAGCGGAATCTAACAATCATGTCCGCGTAATGGGCGCCAAATGCCCTGTCGGATTACGCTTCGCTAATCCGACCTACGTTCTTAACTATCGCAACATAGCTGAAATGGTGTGGATGGAGCCCCCTCCCAAAAATTTCGGAGGCCATGGATGGCCGGAGAGAAGCGCACACGGACGTGCTTGTAGCGGTTTTTGGGAGGGGGCTCCATCCACGCCACTCCCGCCAAGCAATAAGGCTAGGGCCGGACTAGAACGCTCGGCACCAAGCTTTTAAGATCTAGCGAGAGTCAGAGGGCTACGACCTCAGAGTGAATAGCTTCCAACGCCGCCAGAGGATCAGCCGCCTGGGTAATCGGACGGCCGATAACCAGGTAATCGGACCCGGCCTTGAGGGCATCTGTGGGGGTCATGATGCGTTGTTGGTCGCCTTTGGCGGCGGTCAGGGGGCGGATTCCCGGGGTGATCAGTTTGAAGTCGGCGCCCTGCTCGGCTTTCAGATTGGGGGCTTCCTGGGCGGAGCAGACGACGCCGTCGAGGCCGCAGTTCTTGGTGAGGGTGGCCAGGCGGGAAACGTGGGCCTCCGGGCTTTCGGTGATGCCGATGCCAGCCAGATCGTTGGCTGACATGCTGGTGAGTACGGTGACGGCAATCAACAGCGGGCGATCCGCGCCGAAGGCTTCCAGGCGCTCGCGACAGGCAACCATCATGTTTTCGCCGCCGGAGGCGTGGACGTTCACCATCCACACGCCAAGGTCCGCCGCCGCCGCTACTGCTGCGGAGGTGGTATTGGGGATATCGTGGAATTTCAGATCCAGGAACACATCGAAACCGCGGTCCTGCAGGCCGCGTACCAATGCCGGGCCGGAACGGGTGAACAGCTCCTTGCCGACTTTCAGGCGGCATTTCGCCGGGTCCAGCTGATCCACCAGCGCCAGCGCAGGATTGTCTGAGGGGAAATCGAGAGCGACGATGATCTTCGGGTCGTTGTTGGCTTGCACGGTCGGGTCCTGCGGGTAATCGGGTTAATTAGGCTTATAAGGAGCTATTCGGCTTCCACGCCCTGAATCGGGCGAACGGTTTCCCATTGTTTGCAGCTGGGGCAGAGCCAGTGCAGCTGACGGCCAGAGAAACCACAGCTGACGCATCGGTAAACTGGACGGTTGGCCAGAATCAGGTGACCAATACGACTGACGAGGCGACCTTCGTCAGTCGTCATGCCTTTCTCGTAGCCAGCCAGCTCCACCAGACGCAGCAACCCCCGGACACTGGGCCGAACCTCCAGCTCCAGGCGCAGCAAATCGATGGCAGCTGGCCGGCCGGATGCCCGCTCCACCGACTCGACCAGCGCCAACAGCAAACTGGTGCTGGGCCATTCCTCGTAGAGCTTGCGAAGTTTTTTTGCCAGACGGCCGATATCGCCGTGCTCATGCTCCAGCTTCATCAGGCGATCAACGGCCTCAGAACCAAATTCCGGGTTCTGATCGAATACTTTGAGGCTCTGGCTGGCGGCCTCCTTGAAGCTACCCTGCCGCACCTGCAATTTCATGATGATAAACGTAGCGCGGACGCAGGAGCGATCATAATCCAGTGCTTCTTTCGCCAGCTTCTGAGCCCCCCAACGGTCATCGCTCTTGAGGGCTTCTTCCGCAAGCTCGCAGGTAATATACGCTAGGGCTTTCAGGACAGCAGGATCAGTCTGGCCACTCGTCAGGGTCCTGGCAACCTGGGCCGCTTTCTCCCATTCTTTTTCCTGCTGATACAGCTCAATCAGCTGTAAAGCCGATTTCCGACCATACTCGCGGTCCCCCATCAATTCATGGAGCAACGCTTCGGCCCTGTCCAGAAGACCGGCGTTCAGATAATCGAGGGCAAGCTCCAAGGTCACTTGCGGGGAAAATCGGGTTGGAAGCTCGGGACGGGCGAGCAGGTTCTGGTGAATCAGAATCGCCCTATCGGTTTCACCCTTGTGGCGGAAATGAGCACCGATGGAGAGGTGCAGGCTGACTGTGTCGCGGTTTACTGCCAGTGACTGGACAAAGTTCTCTACCGCCTGGTCGGAATAGTTGGTGAACAGGAACTGAAGACGATCCCGTACCGACTCTTCATCTGAAATGGATTTCTTTGAACGCCGTGAGGAGCTGCCAAGGCGCCCAGCAAACCAACCAGCCGCGACAGCAATTGTCAGAAGCAGCCATTGAAGCACTATGTCCATTAAAGAGTCCGGTCGTTCTCGGCCCTGGATTTCTCCAATGCCTGCTCGGTACGAGCAAGTCGTTTCTCAAGGTTTCGGCGGGAAACAGACGTTCGGAAAGTCGCCAGCATGGTAATCAGAACACCAATCAGTGTACCAATAACAAAGGACATGATAATCCAGACAGCAACACCGTGAGGTTGGGTTTCAAAAATGAGGAAATTCAGGGAAACCGCCATCTGGTTATTCAGGGAAAAGACCAGCGCCAGTAGGACCAGGAACAAAACCAACAGAACAATAAGAATTTTCTGCAATCCTGCCATCTATGTATCGCTCCCCAAGGGTAGTTGCCCCGGCCAGTGTCGTTTCCCGCGAAAGGCGATCAGAAGCCTTTCTTCAGACTGTCGTTAACCTGCTCGCGCAATTCCTTGCCCGGCTTGAAATGCGGCACAAACTTGGCGGGCAGTTGTACGGCCTCGCCGGTTTTCGGATTCCGGCCCGTTCTCGCCGCGCGATGATGCAGGGAGAAACTGCCAAATCCACGAATCTCAATCCTCTGGCCATTGGACAGCGACTGAGACATATGTTCAATGATTGTTTTTACGGCCAGTTCCACATCTTTCACCGAAAGCTGTGTTTGCTTGGACGCAATCAGCTCAACCAGTTCGGACTTCGTCATGAGGCGCTTCCCTCTTCTTTATTATTGGATAGCCGGTTACCAGCTCCATGCCCCCTAGTTTAGCCAAACCAGAAAAAAACACAAAAAAAACGGGCTCTTAGAGCCCGTTTTTTTACCCCAACCGGAAAACTTATTCCTTGTTGGCGTTTTGCTGTTGCATCTGCTCCTTGATGAGATCACCGATGGTGGTCGCACCAGAAGAAGATTCAGCGGTCTTGCTGCGCACGCTCTCCAGTGCCTGCTTGTCGTCCTCAACATCCTTGGACTTCACAGACAGGTTGATAATGCGGTTCTTGCGATCGATGCTGATGATCTTCGCTTCAACTTCTTCACCTTCCTTCAGCGCGTTGCGGGCGTCTTCTACCTTGTCACGGCTGATTTCGGAAGCTTTCAGAACAGCTTCAACTTCGTCGTTCAGGGAGATAGTGGCTGCCTTGGCGTCAACGGCGGATACAGTGCCCTTAACAATGGAGCCCTTATCGTTCAGCTGAACAAACTCGGCGAACGGATCGCTTTCCAGCTGCTTGATGCCCAGGGAGATGCGCTCACGCTCTGGATCAACAGACAGGATAACGGTTTCAACTTCGTCGCCTTTCTTGTATTCGCGAACGGCTTCTTCGCCAGTCTCGTTCCAGCTGATGTCAGACAGGTGAACCAGACCATCGATGCCACCGTCCAGACCGATGAAGATACCAAAGTCAGTGATTGACTTGATCTTGCCGGAGATACGGTCGCCCTTGTTGAACTTGCTGGAGAAGTCTTCCCACGGGTTGGAGACACACTGCTTGATACCCAGGGAAATACGACGACGCTCTTCGTCGATGTCCAGAATCATCACGTCTACTTCGTCGCCAACCTGAACGACTTTGGACGGATGGATGTTCTTGTTGGTCCAATCCATTTCGGATACGTGAACCAGACCTTCAACGCCTTCTTCCAGCTCGGCAAAGCAGCCGTAGTCGGTCAGGTTAGTAACGCGAGCCGTGACCTTGCTGTTCTCCGGATAACGACCCTTGATATCAACCCAGGGATCTTCACCCAGCTGTTTCAGACCGAGGGAGACACGGTTACGCTCACGGTCGAACTTCAGTACCTTGACGTTGATCTCGTCGCCCACATTGACGATTTCGCTCGGATGCTTGATGCGCTTCCAGGCCATATCGGTGATGTGCAGCAGGCCGTCAACACCGCCCAGATCCACGAACGCGCCGTAGTCGGTCAGGTTCTTGACGATACCCTTGATTTCCAGACCTTCGGTCAGGGTTTCGAGCAGAGCTTCGCGCTCCGCGCTGTTTTCAGCTTCCAGAACGGCGCGGCGGGAAACAACCACGTTGTTACGCTTCTGGTCCAGCTTGATAACCTTGAATTCCAGCTCTTTGTTCTCCAGGTGCGCAGTGTCGCGAACCGGACGAACGTCTACCAGAGAGCCTGGCAGGAAGGCGCGGATGCCGGACAGATCGACGGTGAAACCACCCTTGACCTTACCGTTGATAACACCCTTGACCACTTCTTCAGCTTCGAAGGACTTCTCGAGTACCTTCCAGGCTTCAGCGCGCTTGGCCTTCTCACGGGACAGACGGGTTTCACCGAAACCGTCTTCAACAGCGTCGAGAGCTACATCGACAACGTCGCCAATAGCAACTTCCAACTCGCCTTTTTCGTTCAGAAACTGGGAGGCGGGGATAACGCCTTCGGACTTCAGTCCGGCGTTAACGGTGACCCAGTCGTTGTCGACGTCAACTACGGTTCCCTGGACGATGGAACCCGGTTGCATGTCAATTTCTTTTAGGCTTTCTTCAAAAAGATCCGCAAAGCTCTCGCTCATTATGTGTCCTATATGATCAACGCAAGTGTGCTCCGTGCCACCAGCAACACGGTCTGTTAGTAAGTTCCGGACGCAGCCTGTGGCTGGCAGGTAACGCTACAACCGGCATTTCAACAACAAAAAGGTGTGGTCAGGCCTGGCCTGCTGCGGCCATACACCTGTCCAACACCTCTTCTATACTCAATCCCGTAGAATCAATGACTTGCGCATCATCCGCGGGCTTGAGAGGGGCTGCGGAACGGTTCATATCCCGTTCATCACGAACCCGTATCTCCTCTAAAAGGGCGTCAATATTAACATCGACACCTGCGTCCTTCAACTGGCTGTAGCGCCGTCTGGCTCTCTCCTCGGCGCTGGCCGTCAGGAAAATCTTGACCGGGGCGTCCGGAAATACCACGGTACCCATGTCGCGGCCATCGGCCACCAGGCCGGGCGCCTGCCGAAAGTCCCGCTGGCGCTGCAACAGGGCATCACGAACCGGCTGCATCACCGCAACCTTGGAGGCGTTGTCACCGGTCGCTTCCGTACGTATATCTGCGGTCACGTCATTACCGGCCAGGATGACTTTAACCGGCTCACCTGCTGCCGTTGGCTCAAAGGCCACATCCAGACCAGCAGCCACCTTGACCAGACCCGCTTCGTCGTCCAGGGAAACACCCTGACGCACTGCAGCCAGAGCCGTCAGACGATAAAGCGCGCCGCTATCCAGCAGGTGCCATCCCAGCTTGCGAGCGAGCATCTGAGTAACCGTGCCCTTGCCGGAACCTCCCGGGCCATCAATGGTGATGACCGGAGCCTGGAAACTGGTCATCATTCCTCTCCTTCGGTGGTGATCTGGATACCGGTGTCGCGGGCAAGCTCCACAAAGCCGGGGAATGAAGTCGCGACATTGGCGCAATCTGTCACTTCAATGTCTCCGGTTGCACGCAGAGATGCCACGGCAAACGACATGGCAATGCGGTGGTCTCCGTGACTATCGACCTTGCCACCTCCGATCGGCTGACCGCCGTCAATAAAGATGCCATCGGGCGTCACCGTGGTTTCCACGCCGAGTGCCGCCAGCCCGTCCGCCATCACCTGAATCCGATCACTCTCCTTTACCCTCAGCTCTTCCGCGCCGCGCAGGACCGTTCGACCTTCAGCACAGGCGGCAGCAATGAACAGTACCGGGAACTCATCGATCGCCAGGGGCACCTGATCTTCGGGGATATCAATACCCTTGAGCTGCGCGGTGCGCACTTTCAGATCCGCCACCGGCTCGCCGCCGATCTCACGCTCCTCCAGTACTTCGATATCCGCACCCATCTGCCGCAGGATATTAATAACGCCAACCCGCGTCGGGTTCATGCCGACGTGGCGCAGGGTCAGTTCGGAATCTGGTGCAATACTGGCTGCCACGAGGAAAAAGGCTGCAGAGGAAATGTCAGCCGGCACATCAATGGCGGCAGCCGTCAGCCTGCCACCGCCGGAAACACTGGCCGTAGCGCCTGCCCGATGTACATGGTAACCAAATCCGGCGAGCATTCGTTCGGTATGGTCACGGGTCGGTGCGGGTTCGGTTACCGACGTTACGCCTTCAGCGTACAGGCCCGCCAGCAACAGGCAGGACTTGACCTGAGCCGACGCCACCGGCATTTCGTAATGGATACCGGTCAGCGGCTGACCACCACGAATCCTCAGCGGCGGACGACCACCGTCGGCGGTATCGATCACCGCGCCCATAGCGCGGAGCGGATCGGCAACACGCCCCATCGGTCGCTTGGAGAGACTGCTGTCGCCGGTCAGTTCGGAATCAAACGGCTGCGCCGCCAACAATCCTGAGAACAATCGCATGGCGGTACCGGAATTGCCCAGGTAAAGCGGACCACGGGGCGCCTGCAGGCCATTAACACCCACGCCGTGAATGCGCACGAACCCTTCATCCGGCCCTTCGATGGTTACTCCCATGTCGCGGAAGGCCTGTAGGGTCGCGAGGCTGTCCTCACCTTCAAGGAACCCCTTCACTTCGGTGATCCCATCCGCCAGGGCGCCCAGCATGATGGAACGATGAGAAATGGATTTATCGCCCGGCACCCGGATATCCCCGGCGATACTGCCACCGGGCTGAAGTTGGAACGTTACCTGTTTCTGACTGTTGTTTGTCACGTAAGCCTGTCCTGAAAGCATTTTCGAAAAGTGTTCCCGCGCCGCCTTGGCGCGACTGAAAACCCTGAGCATGGTCGCACCGTCTCCGTTGGCAATGGCGGTGCGGAGCTGGTCTAGATCGTGCATAAAGTGGTCAATAACCCGCAGCACGGCATCCTTGTTGGAGAGGAAGATGTCGTGCCACATTACCGGATCACTGGCGGCGATTCGGGTAAAGTCCCGGAAACCACCCGCCGCATAGCGAAAAATATCCAGATTCTCATCCTCGCCGGCCAGGGTGTCCACCAGAGAAAACGCAATCAGGTGCGGCAGATGACTGGTCGCCGCCAGCACTTCATCATGGTAAGCCACGGACATGGTCAGGACGGTAGCACCGCACCCCTCCCACAGCGCCTTCAAACGCGCCAGATCCCCGGCATCCACATTATCCGGCGGGGTAAGAATCACCTTGTGATTGGCGAACATCCCGGAATTCGCTGCCCGGATACCGCTTTTCTCGGACCCCGCGATCGGGTGTCCGGGGATCACGCGTGGCGAAAGGTCGCCGAAAACCGCCTTTACATCGTCGACAAAGCTGGTCTTGGTACTGCCCACATCCGTAAGAATGGCGTCGGCGGGCAAATGGGGCTTTAACGCTTCCAGGACAACCCGGGTTGCGCGAACCGGCACAGCGAGGACCACCAACTCACAGCCGGACACCGCTTCGGCAATGGTGTCGGCAGCCTGATCAATGACACCCAGCTCAACACCCAGTGACAGCTCGTCCTCTCGCTTGTCGGTACCGATAACGGTGTCGACCAGGCCGTTCTCACGCATGGCTTTTGCCAGCGAGCCGCCAATCAACCCCAGACCGATAACAGCAACCCGGCTGAACAGTGGCTTGGTCGTCGCCACGTTATGCCTCCTGCCCCGGTTGGCCCAGAGCACGGGCCAGGGCGGTCAACAGCTTCGCGTTTTCCTGCTCGAGGCCGATGGACATGCGTAGGTGCCGTGGCATGCCATAACCGGCAACCGGACGCACAATGACGCCCTGTTCCAGCAATGACTGGTAAATACCCATGGCGTTATTTCCGACATCCACCGCAATGAAGTTACCTGCAGAGGGAATAAATGACAGGCCAAGCTCACGAAAGCCCGTTTCCAGCTGCGTCATGCCACTGGCATTGACCTCGCGGGAACGCTGGACGTAAGTCTCATCTTCCAATACCGCTGTCGCGGCGGCCAGCGCAATGGTGTCCACATTGAATGGCTGGCGTACCCGGTTAAGGATATCCGCAATTTCAGGGGAACTGATGCTGTAACCAACCCGCAACGCTGCCAGCCCCCAGGCCTTGGAGAAAGTACGACAAACGATCAGATTCGGGAACCGGGACAGCAATGCGACACCGTCAGCGTAGCCCTCGCCCTGCAGGTATTCGCAGTAGGCCTCGTCCAGCACCACGACAACTCGCTCGGGGATTTTCTCCAGAAACGCCAGAATGGCTTCGGCGTTGTGTACCGTGCCCGTCGGGTTGTTGGGGTTGGCCACAAACACCAGCTTTGTGCGATCCGTGACTGCCGCCGCCATGGCTTCCAGATCGTGCCCCCAATCTTTCGCAGGAACAGACACGCCCCGGGCACCAATCGCCTGGGTTACCAGCGGATAAACGGCGAATGCGTACTGGGAAAAGACCACTTCCGATTTCGCATCCGCAAAGCAGCGGGCAATCACCTCCAGCACATCATTGGAGCCATTGCCCAGGGTAATCTGCGACATATCAACGTCGAAACGGGCGGCCAGCGCCTGCTTGAGGTCAAAGCCGTTACCGTCAGGGTAAAGACACAACTCGCTGAGAGCTTCCCGGGCTGCAGCCAGCGCCTTTTCGCTGGGGCCCAGCGGATTCTCATTACTGGCAAGCTTGATGATGTCGGCGGGATCCAGCCCAAGTTCACGGGCCAGCTCATCGATGGGTTTGCCGGGCTGATAGGGGGACAGTGCCTGCACTCCCCTGACCGCCAGACTCTGGTAATCAATCGACATCACACCTTCCTCAACGCTTGGCCAAATCGTTTCGCTGTCAGAATTTTCGTTAAAGCACGCCAATGGGGTAAGAGCCCAGACGCTTGAGCTCCACCGCTTCGTCGTCAACGTCTGCCAGCACCTTGCGTACCTGTTCGTCTTCCACATGCCCCTCGAAATCGATGTAGAAGACGTAGGCCCAGGTGCCACTGGGTGACGGCCGGGTCTCGATACGCGTCAGGCTGAGACCATGACGATGGAATGGCTCCAGCAACTGATACAGCGCCCCGGGCTTGTTCCGCATGGACACCAGGATGGAGGACTTGTCGTGACCGCTGGCGGGGACCTCTTCCCGGCCGATAATCAGGAACCGGGTGGTGTTGTCCGGACGATCCTCAATACTATTAGCCACTACCTCAAGCCCGTACAACTCTGCCGCCATATCACCGGCGATAGCAGCTGTTCCAGGCTCTTCCGAAGCGCGACGTGCGGCCTCGGCATTACTGCTCACGGTCACCCGCTCAATACCATAGCGATGGGTGTCCAGCCACTGACGACACTGGGCGAACGACTGCTGGTGGGAGTATATGCGAGTGATCTCCTGCTCCTTGTTGGCAGGCGATACCAGCAGGTGGTGATGGATACGCAGTTGCACTTCCCCGCAGATTTTCAGGGGCGATGACATGAACATATCGAGGGTGTGATTGATCATGCCTTCGGTGGAATTTTCCACCGGCACCACTCCGTAATGGGCCGCGCCGGATTCCACTTCCCGGAAGACAGCATCAATGGCCGGCAGTGGCACGCTGATGACCGAGTGGCCGAAATGCTTGAGCGCCGCCGCCTGGGTAAAAGTGCCAACCGGCCCAAGGAAGGCAATGTGCATGGGCTTTTCCAGCGCCAGGCAGGCGGACATGATCTCGCGGAACAGCCGGGCCATTTCCTCGCCGGACAAGGGGCCGGGATTCTGCTCCTTGATACGGCGCAACACCTGGGCTTCGCGCTCCGGGCGGTAGAAAAACACGTCCTGCCCCGAATTGGCGTTCAGCTTTACATTTGCCACTTCCTGGGCGCACTTGGCACGCGCACTGATCAACTCCATGATCTTCTGGTCGAGCTGGTCGATCTCGTCCCTCAGTTCACCCAGACGGGTTTGCTCGTCAGTCATGTTCAGCCCCGCTCCTTCGCAAATTCCGCCATATAGGCGATCAGGGCGTCCACGCCAGCTTCCGGCATGGCGTTATAGATGCTGGCGCGCATACCACCCACCGAGCGATGACCTTTCAGGTTGAGCAAACCACGGGCATCCGCTCCTTTCAGGAAATCACTGTTCAGTGCGTCATCCCCCAGTGTGAACGGCACGTTCATCCAGGAGCGAAAGCGGGGATCGATGGGGTTGGCGTAGAAGTCATTGTCATCAATGAATCCGTAAAGCTTTCTCGCCTTGCGCAGGTTGATCTCTCCCATGGCCTGCACCCCACCCTGGGCTTTCAGCCACTTGAACACCAACCCGGCCAGGTACCAGGAATAGGTCGCGGGGGTGTTATACATGGAGTTGTTATCGGCGATGACCTGATAGTTCATCATCGTCGGGGTTTCCTTGCGGGCCTTGCCCAGCAGGTCCTTGCGGATGATGACCACCACCAGGCCGGAGGGCCCGATATTCTTCTGGGCGCCGGCATAGATCAGGCCGAACTTCGACACATCCAACGGGCGCGACAACATGGTGGATGACAGGTCCGCCACCAATGGAACGCTGCCGCTGTCAGGCACGAAGTCGAATTCCAGGCCACCGATGGTCTCGTTCGGCGTGTAGTGCAGGTACGCGGCGTCGGTGCTGGTTTGCCAACGGCTCTGGTCGGGAATGGTGGTGAAACCGTCCGCCTCGCTGCTGGCCGCTATATTAACGGTTCCATACCGGCTGGCTTCCGCAATGGCCTTCTTGGACCAGATACCGGTGTTCACGTAATCCGCGGATGTTTTGTCTCCCAGCAAGTTCAACGGAATGGTCGAGAACTGACTGGAAGCTCCACCCTGCATGAAGAGTACGGCGTAATCATCTGAAATTCCGGCCAATTCACGAAGATCATTTTCGGCCGTCTCGGCAATTTCCACGAACTCGTCACTGCGATGACTCATCTCCATCACCGACATGCCGGTACCGCGCCAGTCGAGCATTTCATCCCGTGCCTGTTGCAGCACACTTTCCGGCAAGGTTGCCGGGCCTGCACAAAAATTATACGCCCTACTCATGATCCTGTGATCTCTCAAGTCTTACCAATCGTTCGTTCTGCGAAGCACCGGCTTATTCCTCGCCGGTGCCCTCATCTGTGTTATCGCCTTCTGCGGCAGGAATTTCCTCGCCTTCGACGTCTTCGTCATCGCTTTCAGCGATACGCTCAACACCGACCAGACGTTCGTCTTCCTGGCTCAGTTTGATCAGGCGAACACCCTGGGTATTCCGGCTCAATACCGACACTTCATCGGTGCGGGTACGAACCAGTGTGCCCTTGTCCGAGATCAGCATCATTTCGTCGCCGTCGAACAACTGCAGCGCCGTCACCAGGTTACCGTTACGCTCGGAACACTGCATGGCGATAACGCCCTGACTGCCACGACTGTAGGTTGGGAACTCGTCAATAGCGGTGCGTTTACCATAGCCGTTCTCGCTGGCAGTCAGGAGCACGCCGCCTTCCTGCGGGATAATCAGGGACACCACGTGGTGGCCTTCCGGCATCCTGATACCACGAACCCCGCGGGCCGTGCGGCTCATCGGACGAACGGCTTCCTCATTAAAGCGAACGGCTTTGCCGGCGGTGGAGAACAGCATGACCTCAGCATCGCCCTTGGTGATGGCCGCGCCAATCAGGGTATCGCCTTCGTCCAGTGACAGCGCAATCAGACCACTGCTGCGCGGACGGGAGAAGTTCGGCAGCGGGGTCTTCTTGACCACGCCGGCAGAGGTAGCCATCAAAACATACTGGTCTTCCGGATAATCACGGACCGGCAGGAAGGTGGTGATGCGCTCACCCTCGTCCAGCGGCAGGATGTTGACCATCGGGCGACCACGGGAAGCGCGGCTGGCACGAGGAATCTCGAACACCCGTAGCCAGTACACCTTGCCACGGTTGGAGAAACACAGGATGGTGTCGTGGGAGTTGGCAACCAGCAGCTTCTCCACGAAATCCTCATCCTTCATGGACGTGGCTGCCTTGCCCCGGCCACCACGGCGCTGGGCCTGATAGTCTTCAACAGCCTGGGTCTTGGCATACCCGCCGTGGGAAATTGTCACCACCAGGTCTTCTTCATCAATCAGGTCGGCAATGGTCAGATCGCGCTGTGAACTGGTGATTTCGGTACGACGCTCGTCGCCGAACTCGGACACGACGGCTTCCAGTTCCTCGCGAATAACCTCCATGAGACGATCCGGATCCGCCAGGATTTCCAGCAGGCCGGCAATTTTCTCAAGGATGTCCTTGTATTCGTTCTGGAGCTTTTCGGTTTCCAGACCGGTCAGGCGGTGCAGGCGCATGTCCAGGATCGCCTGGGTCTGCTCCGGCGACATATGGTACAGGCCGTCACGCAGGCCGTAGATTTCCGGCAGATCATCGGGGCGGCAGGCGTCTTCACCGGCACGCTCCAGCATCGCCAGCACATCACCCGGCGCCCAGCCCTTGGCCATCAGCTTCTCTTTGGCTTCAACCGACGTCGGAGAAGACTTGATCAGCTCAATCATCTCATCGATGTTGGCCAGGGCAACGGTCAGACCTTCCAGGATATGGCCACGCTCACGGGCCTTGCGCAGCTCGTAAATGGTCCTGCGGGTCACCACTTCACGACGGTGACGCACGAACGCGTCGAGCATTTCCTTCAGGTTGAGAATCTTCGGCTCGCCGTTGATCAGCGCCACCATGTTGATACCAAACACGGTCTGCAGCTGGGTATGGGCGAACAGGTTGTTGACGATGACCTCGGGATTCTCACCCCGGCGCAGCTCGATCACTACGCGGATGCCTTCCTTGTTGGACTCGTCCCGCAGCTCGGTGATGCCTTCCAGGCGCTTTTCCTTGACCAGCTCAGCGATCTTCTCGATCAGGCGCGCCTTGTTCAGCTGGTAAGGCAGCTCGGTAATGATGATGGCATCGCGATTGGTCTTCTTGTCGTGCTCGATTTCGTGACGGGCACGAATGTAAATACGACCACGGCCAGTCCGGTAGGCCTCAACAATACCGGCACGACCGTTGATGATGCCCTGAGTCGGGAAATCCGGTCCGGGAATAAACTCCATGAGCTCATCCACGGTCAGGTCCGGATTATCAATCAGCGCGAGACAACCGCTGACCACCTCGGTCAGGTTGTGAGGCGGAATATTGGTGGCCATACCGACCGCAATACCAGAGGAGCCGTTGACCAGCAGGTTCGGAACCCGGGTGGGTAGTACATCGGGAATCCGCTCGGTACCGTCGTAGTTGTCGACGAAATCCACGGTTTCCTTATCGAGATCCGCCAGCAGCGAATGCGCGACCTTCTCCATCCGAATCTCGGTGTAACGCATGGCGGCGGCGTTATCACCGTCAATGGAACCGAAGTTACCCTGACCGTCGACCAGCGGATACCGCAGGGAGAACGGCTGGGCCATACGAACGATGGTGTCGTAAACCGCCGAGTCACCATGGGGGTGGTATTTACCGATGACGTCACCGACCACACGGGCGGATTTCTTATAAGCCTTGTTCCAGTCATTGCCCAGTTCGGACATGGCGAACAGAACACGGCGGTGAACCGGCTTGAGGCCGTCACGAACATCCGGAAGGGCCCGCCCGACGATGACGCTCATGGCGTAATCGAGGTAAGACTGCTTCAACTCATCTTCAATATTTACCGGCAGGATCTCTTTGGCTAACTCACCCATCGAGAAAGGTTCCTTTGCGTTTGCTGGAAGTCGTTTCAGGGCTTTTTCGGTGCCCCATAGTTATTCTTTAACAAGCGGCCAATACTAACACAGTCAGCCCCTTACGGGGGCATACAGCGACCGGGCCTTAATTAAAAACCACCGTCTTGTTTTCGTAGGTGATGACCCGATCCTCAATATGCGACCGCAGACCACGGGCGAGAACGTTCTTTTCCACGTCCTTGCCGAGACGAACCATGTCCTCAATGGAGTCGCTATGGGTGATGCGAATGACGTCCTGTTCAATGATCGGACCTTCGTCGAGGTCCTGCGTCACGTAGTGGCAAGTCGCACCGATGAGCTTTACCCCACGGCTATAGGCCTGGTGATACGGTCGCGCACCGGCGAAAGACGGCAGGAAGCTGTGGTGAATATTGATCACCTTGCCGGCGAACTTCTCACACAGGCTGGCGGGCAGGATCTGCATGTAGCGGGCAAGCACCACCACATCGGCATCATAACCTTCGATCAGGCCTTCAATCTCACCAAAGGCCTCGTCCCGATTGTCCCGGGACACCGGGATATGGTGATAGGGTATCTCATGCCATTCGACCATGCGGCGCAGGTCCTCATGGTTGGAGATCACGGCAACGATTTCGGCGTTGATCTCGCGACTGTGCCAGCGATGCAGCAGGTCCGCCACGCAGTGGGATTCCTTGCTGCACATCAGGACGACTTTCTTGGGTCGGGCTGAATCCGCAATGTGCCAGTTCATGCCGAACTCGCGGGCAATCGGCTCAAAGGCCGTACGAAACTGGTCCAGACCGAAGGGAATCGAGCTGGCCCTGATCTCGTGGCGCATGAAAAACCAGCCAGTCTGTGTATCGGAATGATGGCTCGCCTCGGTAATCCAGCCATTGTAGGTGGATAGAAAATTACTCACCTTGGCGACGATTCCCACTCGATCCGGGCAGGAAATCACAAGACGATAGGTATGCTCCATGAAAGCCTTTCCTTAACTGAAATCCGGGAAAGCAGGTGCGTCGGGGAATCACCACCGGCATTAACGGCACGCACCCATTAAAATGACCGGCTATCATAGCCTATCTGAACGCCAGAAACGAGGAATGGAGATATGGACAGAGGCCTCTACCACCGCACAAACAAAAACCCCGCCAGGAGGCGCTCAGGCCGCCTTTCAGTCGTGGCGGCCCTGACTTTTCTTGTGATTACCGGGCCCGCGTTCGGGCAAGCGATTCTTGAAGGCGAGCGCTTTCATCCGGTTACGGCACAACAGGGCATGGTAGCGACCAGCCACACCCTTGCCACAGAGGTGACTCTTGAGGTGCTGAAAAATGGGGGCAACGCCGTGGATGCAGCCGTGACGGCAGGTTTTGCCCTGGCGGTAACCCAGCCCAGATCCGGCAATATTGGTGGCGGCGGCTTTATGCTGGTGTCCAAAGGGGATGGCTCGGAACCAGAAGCCATTGATTACCGCGAAAAAGCACCCGCCAAAGCCACGGAAACCATGTTTCAGGATGAATCCGGCGAGGTGGTCCGTGATCGCAGCCGCTTTACCCACCTGGCGGCCGGCGTGCCGGGAACCGTGGCGGGCCTGGCCCTGGCGCTGGAGCGGCACGGCACCCTCTCTCTGAAACAGGCATTGGCACCTGCTATCAAGCTGGCCCGGGAAGGCTTTACTGTGCCCCGGCGTTTTACGGAAGGACTGGAGCAGGCCCGGGATAGGCTTCAACGCTGGCCCGCTAGCCGAAACGCCTTCTACAAAGAGGACGGCAGTGCCTGGCAACCCGGCGAACGCTTTCGTCAGCCTGAGCTGGCCAACACCCTTCAGCGGATTGCAGATAACGGCGTGAAAGGCTTTTATGAGGGCAAAACCGCCACACTCATCGCCGAAGAAATGGCCCGGCATGGCGGCCTGATTACCCGGGAGGATTTGAGAAACTACCGCCCCGCAATCCGCACTCCGGCCCATGGCACGTATCGCGGGTACGACATTTACTCCATGTCGCCCCCCTCCTCCGGCGGTACCCACATTGTCCAGATCCTCAACATTCTGGAAGGCTTCCCGATGGCGGAATTCGGCCACAACTCCGCAGATGCGATCCATTATATGGCCGAGGCCATGAAGCTCGCCTATGCCGACCGGTCGAAGTACCTCGGTGACACCGATTATGTAGACGTACCGCTGACGGGCCTGACCAGCAAAGGTTACGCCGAAGAACTTCGTAAGAGCATCGACCCTGACAAAGCACGCCCCGCCGACGACATCAATCCCGGCCAGCCGGCGGCCTGGGAGAGCCCGGAAACCACCCACTTCTCGGTGGTGGACAAATGGGGCAATGCGGTGTCCAACACCTACACCATCAATTTCAGTTATGGCTCCGGCATCACGGTAAAGGGCGCCGGCTTTCTGCTTAATAATGAGATGGATGACTTCAGTGCCAAACCTGGCGTCCCTAACGCCTACGGACTGATCGGCGGTGAAGCCAACAAGGTGGAGGCCGGCAAGCGGATGCTCAGCTCAATGTCACCGACCATTGTCAGAAAGGATGACCAAAATGTGCTGGTAACGGGCAGCCCGGGTGGCTCACGGATCATTACCACCACCTTGCAGGTGATCCTGAATGTGATTGATCATGGCATGAACATCCAGACCGCCGTGAGTGCGCCACGTATGCACCATCAGTGGCTGCCGGACGAGATCCGGGTGGAACAGGGCATCAGCCCCGACACTATCCGCCTGCTGGAAGAACGGGGCCACACAGTGATCCACGGTTCGGCCATGGGGGCGATCCAGAGTATTATGGTGGGTGAAGATGGCGTTTTGCATGGTGGTGCGGACCCGAGGCGGAGCACATCGTCAGCCATGGGCTATTAATGGCAGTAATTGACCAGAGTCACTGACCTGACCGGAGGCGTTATGTATCTTTCTGTACAACTGAGCTGTTATCCCCTGAAAGACGACTACAAACAGCCAATATGGGATCTCATCACACGGCTGGAGCAAACCGGGCTGGAAGTCCATTCGGGGCGCATGAGCACGGAAATTTTTGGCGACTATGATGAGGTTATGAAGGTACTCTCGGATACCATGAAGTGGTCATTCGAGACATACGGTAAATCCGTCTTCGTGGCGAAGATCATGGAGGGCGACCGGAGACCAAAATGACAGCACCCAACGGGCCAGGCAACCAGCAAAAGCCGGAGAACAATCCGCAACCGGCTCTTCCCAACCGGTACTCGTTCCTGTGGCTCAGCGCCGCCATCTTCCTGATGATGCTCTGGCTACAGGACAGCGGGCAGCCCCGGCTTCAGGAACTGGCCTACTCCGACTTCAAGACAGCGGTGGCGAACGATCAGGTTGCGGAGGTCACGCTCAAAGAAGAATCGATTACCGGCCTGTTCACAGACAGCGGTGCTGCTTCGTTCAGTTCGGATAGTCCCGCCCGGCTCAGCAGCCCGGGATTCCAGACTATACGCCCGCCCATGGATGATCCGTCACTGCTGACGCTACTGGAAGAACACGAAGTGACGATCAAGGCGACACCCTCGGGGCTCCCCTGGTGGCAGGAGATGATTCGCGGCTTCCTGCCCTGGCTCCTACTGCTGGCGCTGATGTTCTGGTTCTGGGGTGCGGCGCAGAAAAAGATGACCCAGGGCGGCGGAGTCTTCGATTTCAGTCGCTCGAAAGCCCGAAGGGCCCGCAAAGAAACCTCCACGGCCACGCTGAGTGACGTGGCCGGCATCGAATCCGCCAAGCGTGAAATCGCTGAGATCATCGATTTCCTCAAATCTCCCGAGAAGTACCGGGCTCTCGGGGCCGTAATGCCCAAAGGGGTCTTATTGGTTGGGCCGCCGGGAACCGGCAAGACCCTGTTGGCCCGTGCCATCGCCGGTGAAGCGGAAGTGCCCTTCTATAGCATCAGCGCGTCGGAATTTATCGAAATGTTTGTAGGTGTGGGTGCCGCCCGGGTGCGAGATATGTTCCAGGAGGCACGTAAGGAAGCACCTGCGCTGATTTTTATCGACGAGCTGGACGCCATTGGTCGCTCACGGGGCGCCGGCCTTGGCGGTGGCCACGATGAACGGGAACAGACCCTGAACCAGATCCTGACCGAGATGGATGGCTTCGAAGCCCATGAAAATGTCCTGGTACTGGCCGCCACCAACCGGCCGGATGTTCTGGACAGCGCCCTGCTCCGCCCGGGACGTTTCGACCGCAAAATAACCCTGGACCGCCCCCACAAGGAAGCTCGCACCGCCATCCTGCAGGTCCACGTACGCAAGGTACCGCTGGCGGAGGATGTGAATCTGGAGCAACTGGCGGCCCGGACCATCGGGTTCTCCGGCGCAGACCTGAAAAACCTGGTGAATGAGGCAGCACTGACTGCGGCCAGGGAAAATCTCCATGAGGTAACTGCGCACTGTTTTGAACTGGCACGGGACCGGATTATTCTTGGCGAAGAACGGGATGCCCACCTCACTCCGAAGGAGCGGGAAGCCGTGGCATACCACGAATGTGGCCATGCCATCATGGCTTATTACATGCCGAATGCGGACCCACTCACCAAGTTAACGATCATTCCCCACGGCATGGCCATGGGCGTAACGGAACAAACCCCGAGAGAAGACCATTACACCTTCACGGAAAGCTACCTGAAGGACCGTATCAAGGTGATGCTTGGTGGGCGGTGTTCCGAAAAGCTTATCTACGGCGAGGTAAGCACCGGTGCCCAGAACGACCTGAAGGAAGCCACCACCCTGGTGCGCCGGATGATCGGTCAGTGGGGCATGAGCGAGAAAATCGGTCCCCTGGGTCTGAGCATCGGCGAAGAGCACGTTTTCCTTGGTCGGGAAATGGGCGCGCCAAGGGAGTTCAGCGAAAAAATGGCCGAGCTGATCGACACCGAAATCCAGTCCCAACTGCAGTCCCTGGAAAAAGACACTCGTGACTTCCTGAGTGAACACCGCAACCAGCTTGAAGCGTTGGCGAAGGCGGTACTGAAGAAGGAAACCCTGTCAGCCGAGGAAATTGAGGAAATTCTGCGCAAGGAAGACGCCCGTAAAATTGCCTGAACAGCTATGAGACTCAGGGGGTTATCGTTACCGGGAGATTCAGTGCCGCCAGCAAATACTCAGCTCCGGGCTCCCGTAGCAATGTGCAGTCCCGGCTAAGCACCAGCTGGGCTGCCCTCTCCTGACGCAAAACCTGAACAACGGTCGCCGGATTGGTGGATGACAGCGTTCGCACCCGGAAGTCTGAGTCAGAAACGCCCAGGTCCTGCTTAATAGGCTCCAGGCGATCCCGGGGGATATCTGTCCCCAACAGCAGGGTCACAGGCTGATGAGAGTGCCGGACGGCATCCGTCGCGGCCATAATAGCGTGGCGATTGGCATCATCGTGGTCGTTCAGGAATACCACAACCCTGCCCTTGGACGAGGCCTGCCTTTCGCACCACAGCAACATCCTGCCCGGGGACCGTCGCAACAAGCCTTTGGCCGTGGACCCCAACCGCGCCCCCGGTGCAGAGGACCAGCCAACGCGACCTAGAACCAGCAGATCATTGGGTCGCGCCAGCGCCAGGACTTCATCCACAACACTGCCGCGAGTAATGCTCAGGGCATGTCGGCCACCGTAACGGGCGGCCGCGACGGCGAGAGCACGACGGGCCTGCTCCGCCAGCCTCTGCATACGCCGCTCAAGATCAGCCGAACCAAAAGGCCGACTGACACCCGACTCTGAACCAACTTCCCTGGCAAAATCAAAGCCGGCACTGCGCAAAAGATTCAGTTCCTCCACAAAAACACCCAGCACTTCCGCCCCCATTGTCGCCGCAATATCGGCAGCCGCGTCCAGGGCGGCATAACTCATTCTGGAGCCATCCAGAAGCACCAGCACACGTCCTGTTGGAGCACCAGGGCCAGACTGATTTCCGGGAGTCTCAGTCACTGTCACTACCCCCGCCATTATTATTCGTACCTCCCTTTTCATCCTGCCTCTTACTGGCCTCGGAAAACTGTGCCAGCCGCTCGGCAACCCGTCTGTTAAAACTGTTTTCCGGAAACTCACCGTTGCTGGCCGGCACCCCCGCCTCCTGGCCGGTTAAAAGCTCAATTGCCTGATTTATGTCGGAAACCGCATAAATTCGGAACCTCTGCTCGGCGATGGCCTGCCGCACATCGGCTCTGAGCATCAAGTGCTCCACGTTACTGGCCGGCAGTAAAACTCCCTGCTCCCGCACTTCACCAGCCTCCCGGCAGACGTCAAAGAAACCTTCTATTTTTTCATTGACCCCACCAACCGCCTGAACCTCACCATGCTGGTTCATGGAACCGGTAACGGCGAACGACTGTTTCAGTGGAATCCGGGCAATTGCCGAAAGTAGCACGCAGGTCTCTGCCACTGACGCAGAATCGCCTTCAACACCACCATAGGATTGCTCGAACGCCAAGCTAGCTGACAGGGACAACTCCCCCTCCCCTGCATAGCGGCTTGCCAGAAACCGCGACAGAATCATCACCGCCTTACTGTGAATGGGCCCTCCAAGCTTGGCTTCACGTTCGATATCCACAACCTGCCCCTTACCTGGGCGGGCCGTAGCGGTAATCCTGGTAGGCTGCCCGAACACGGAGGCACCCAGCTTGAGCACCGACAAACCGTTCACCTGTGCCACTTCCTCACCCGTCGTGGCAATCATCACAACGCCCCGGCTGATTTGCTCCCGGCTCTGCTCACGAACCCGGCTGGCACGGTATTCCCGCTCATCGATGGCCTGCTGAATATGGTTGGCCTCAACGGTATCGGCACCGGACTGGCCAGCCCAGTGGTCCGCCTCACTCAGAATGTCCCGAAGTACACGATCGTGGGCGGTCAGTTTGTGCTGATCCGCGGCCAGACGGCTGGCATGTTCAATCAACCGGGCCACGGCAGCACGTTCCAGCGGTCGCATTTTCAGGGCTCTGGCCATGGTAGCGATCATCCGGGAATAGAGTTCGTAGCATTCGTCGTTACGGTCGACATCGTCTTCGAAATCCACTTCCACCTTGAACAGATCCAGGAAGTCGGGATCATAATGGGAGAGCAGGTAATACAGCATTCGATCCCCGAGCAGCACCACCTTGACCGAAACCGGTATCGGCTCTGGCTGAAGACTCACGGTACTGACCAGGCCATAGAGCCGCTCCAGGGACTCGATACGAATGGCACCGGAGAGCAGAATTCGTTTCAGGCTCTCCCACGCCATGGGCTGGGTCAGCACCCGCCGGGCATCAATAATCAGGTAGCCTCCACTTGCCCGGTGCATGGAGCCACCGCGAATGAGGGTAAAATCTGTGTAGAGATTGCCCTGGTGTGCCCGGTGCTCAATCTGTCCCGTCAGATGCTGGTGATTGGGCAGGTCTTCGTAAATGACGGGGGCACCCACGGTATCTGCGTTGTCGATCAGAAGGTTGGCCCTGTAGCGGGCCAGCAAACCGGCCGGCGTGCCGTTTTCGCTGTCCTGGAAAACTTCTGCATGTTCAACCACATCTTCACGAACCGCATCCAGATAATCGACAATCTCCGGGAGGTGCGACCACTTTGCCCGAAGCTCACCAATGGGCCCGCCAAGGGTCAGTTGCACCATCTCCTCATTCAGTGCGTGAATCCGTTCCCGCACTTCCTTCCGCAGCCTGGGAATCTGCTGGATGGTTTGCTGGAGTTTCTTCTGCAGGTCTTCGACCTTGGATTCAATCAGTTGCTTTTCCTCGTCGGAGAAGTTCTTGTACTCCTCCGGGTCGATCACTTCGCCCTTTCGCATGGGCGAAAAGGTAAATCCGGCCGGCGTGGTGATCATCGCAATGTTATTGCGGTTCGCCTCTTCCTGGATATCAAACAGACTCTGCTGCTGGCGCTTGGCCGTTTCTTCCTGTAGTTCCTGAATCCGGGCCTGATATTCCTCACTCTCAAACGTTGCCGGAATGGCTATACGAAGCTCTTCGACCAAGTCACTCAGGTCCTTTTTGAATTGCTGTCCCTCACCTGCAGGCAGTCTTATGGCCTTTGGACGATCTGAAAACCGGAAGTTATAAACATGGCACCAGTCCGGAGGTACTGGCGCCCTGGCTGCGTGTTGAGACAGGAAGCGCTCGACCAGCTCGTGCTTGCCTGCACCTGCTGGGCCCAACACAAAGAGATTGAAGCCGACAGCCTGCATGCTTGCCCCGAACTCCAGCGCTCTCAGAACACGGTCCTGACCGCAGGGCTGCTCCAGGTCTTCGAGGTCGTCCGTGGTGATGAAATCCAGCTTTTCCAATGGGCAACCGTGGTAGACCTGGTCTTCTGTCAAAGGGGCAGGTAATGGCATTACATCCTCCTGATGACTTCAACGGTATAGCGACATGCTTTGGTGCCAGACCAGTTGATGCGTTCTCATGAGGAAACTATAGATTATCCCGTACAATTCTAAAGCGGATATTAGGAATCACTCAGCCTGTAACAGGTAATGCGCACATCCACGGTGACTATCAGGGAGTTCAGCGCAGAGGCGCGCTCAATCCCTTCCGCTCCGGCCCGGTATAGATGGGGCGTCATCGCCAGCAGATCAGCAATCTGGTTCTGGCTGGTCAGCTCCAGGGAAAACCGTTCCGCTGTGGTCGCCAGCGTAGTGAACCCCTCGGGTGCAACGGTGTCCTCATTCTTCTCCGGTTTCAGTGCGGGGTAGATAATTTCGCGCAACTCCTGCAGGTGGCGGGGGCCGGCATCCACCTTCAGAATCTGCCCCCCCGGTTTCAGAACCCGGGCAAACTCGGAATACACGGGAAACCCGAATAAACACAGTATCCGATCCACCGAGGCAGACAGGACGGGGAGCCTGGCGTTGGTACCCACCACCCATGCCGGTCGCTTGTCCTGTTTCGCAGCTGCCAGCACCGCCCACTTGGAAATATCCACACCCAGCAGTTCCAGGGTTTGCCTTTCTCCGGCGGCAGTCGCGAGCTGTCTGAGGTAATACCCTTCGCCGCACCCGGCATCCAGGCAGCTGAGTATCCCCCCATCGGATACACCCGCCAGCAGCACCCGATTTACAGCATCAGCAATCGGCTGATAAAACCCGGCGTTCAGAAAATTGCGGCGCGCAGCCACCATTTCCTTACTGTCACCAGGATGGCGTGAACGCTTGTTTTGCACAGGTAACAAATGCGTATAACCCTGGCGGGCAATATCAAAACTGTGACCTGCCGGGCAACGCCAGGCCGTGTAATCGCAGGTCAGGGGGTCGCCATCCAATGGGCAGGCCAGGGCCTGAAACGGGGTAACGGGCATGCAGTATCCGCCTGAGTTCATCTATGTACGGAGGTGCAAGGCTAACGCAAACAAATCCAATGGTCTAAATTGAAAACCACAGGTCCCGTGAAACCAGCCCGTTGCGCGTTTATGAGCACCCCATTCGCCAAGCTGTTCAACATCAACCGCGACGAAATCATCCCGGTCATGCTCGCGGCGTTTTTCTTTTTCTGTGTACTCACCGCGCTGATGGTACTGCGTCCCGCGCGGGAGGCCCTTGGTATTCAGGGTGGCATCGAAACCGTACGCTGGCTGTTTATCGGAACCGCCGTCATTACTCTGCTGGTCAATCCGGTGTTCGGGTTGCTGGTCAGCCGCCTGCGTCGCCTGACCTTCATCACCACAACCTACGCTTTTTTCGGGTTCAGCCTGATTGCGTTCTACCTGGTCATGACGCAGGCTCCCAACGTCATTGGCGTCACTACCGGGCAGATTTTCTATGTCTGGTTCAGTGTGTTCAATCTGTTCATCACCATGGTGTTCTGGGCGGTGATGGCAGATCGCTTCACCCTCGATCAGGGCAAGCGCTTTTTCGGTGTGGTCGCAGTGGGCGGTACCTGCGGGGCCATTTTCGGGCCATGGCTGAGCTCCGTGTTGGCAGAGCCACTGGGAACCCCGGCTCTGCTTCTTGTCGCCACCAGCTTTCTGACTCTGGCGCTGGTTGCTTGCTGGGCCATTACCTACATACAGACTGACCGGGGCAGCCGCATGCACGACCACCGGCCAGCCATTGACGAGCGCGAACTGATCGGTGGCGGAGCCTGGGAAGGTTTTCGGGCGGTTTTTCGCTCCCGTTACCTGCTGGGCATTGCCACCTATGTGATTATCCTGGCAATCGTAGTCACCTTCATTTATTTCACACGGCTGCAAATGGTGGCCGAACTCGGTGAAAGCACCGATCAGAGAACCACCCTGTTTGCCAGAATCGACCTGATTACCCAGATCGCTACGCTCATCATGCAGGCACTGGTTGCCGGTCACCTGATGAAGCGGCTCGGCGTACACATCACCCTGGCTCTGCTACCTTTAACAACAGTGCTGGGTTTTATTGGGCTGGCCATGGTTGGCTCGCTGGCGGCGCTGATTACCCTGGAAGCCTCCTTCCGTGCGGTTCAGCGCGCCATTATGCGCCCGGCTCGGGAAACCCTGTATACCGTGGTAAGCCGGGAGGACAAATACAAAGCCAAGGCCTTTATTGATACCTTCGTCTATCGTGGTGGTGATGTGGTGGGCGCTCAGGTAGAAGGCCTGCTCGGACGCTTGGGTATGGGGTTGGCCGCTGTGGCCAGTGTCGCGGTTCCCCTGGCATTGATGTGGGCCGTACTGGGGCTGTGGCTGGGCAGGAGGCAACAGTCCATCGCGACCGCTCTGGAATCGGAGGGCGCCACCGAAAAGAGGACATCACCATGATTTCCCGCAGAGACTACCTGAAACTCACCCTCGCCGCCGGAGCTGCATTAGCCCTGAACCCCGGCATGCTTTGGGCCGTGGAAACACAAGTGGAACTGATTAGCCGTGCCATCCCGTCATCCGGTGAGCGCCTGCCAGTGGTTGGGCTGGGCAGTTCCGCCACCTTCGCCAGTGCTTCCCGCAGCGAAGACCGGGATGCCTTGCGGGACGTTCTGAAAACACTGGTCGAGAAAGGCGGCAACGTCTTCGACACGGCTCCAAGTTATGGCGCTTCGGAAGCAGTCGCCGGACAAATGGCGAGGGAACTGAACATCACCGATGACCTGTTCTGGGCCACCAAGGTGAACGTTGCCGGATGGGGCGGCGGCAAGGCCGACCCCGACACGGCGAGAGAACAAATCGAAACCTCTTTCCGGCGCATCGGTAAACCGGTCATCGACCTGATACAGGTCCACAACCTCGGTGACGTACCTACGCAACTCGGCATTCTCAAGGAGATGCGAGAAGAAAAGCGGGTGCGTTATATCGGTGTGACTACCACCTTCCCCCGCCAGTATGAAGACCTGGAGCACATCATGACGCGGGAACCTCTGGACTTCATTGGCATCGATTACGCCATCGACAACCTCACGATGGAACAGCGAATACTGCCACTGGCCAGGGAAAAAGGCATGGGGGTGCTGGTCTACGCCCCTTTCGGCCGGACACGCCTCTGGAACAAAGTGAAAGGCAAAAACGTGCCTACCTGGGCGGCGGAATTCGACGCCTATTCATGGGCTCAGTTCTTCCTGAAGTTTGTTGTCGCCCACCCGGCAGTCACCGCGGCCACACCGGCAACCAGCAACCCCCGTCACATGGCGGATAATATGGGTGCTGCCATGGGTGCTTTACCCGACGAGGAAATGCGCCAGAGGATGATCCACTACATTGCCGGCCTTTAATCGCGACGAACCGGAGCGTTGCTGATCAGCCCGCGTAGGCGGCATCGGTGCGCGCCGCCATGATGAAGTCATTCCGGTGCAAACCTCCGATCTTGTGGGTCCACCAGCGCACGGTCACCTTACCCCATTCCAGCAGGATGGCAGGATGATGGCCCTCCGCTTCGGCCAGTTCCCCGATCGTGTTAGTAAACGCCAGAGCCTCGGCAAAATTCCTGAACTTGAAAACCCGCTTCAGTTGCTCTTCGCCATCCAGCTCAACAAGCTGCCAGTCCGGAACTTCTCCCTGCAGTTTCTGCTTCTCTTCTTCGGTAACTTTAGGAGCATCCGCACGACAGGCTTCGCAGGATTGCGTGGTCAGTGAACTCATGGTTCAACCTCCCGGGTCAATGACTGGTACTACAAGCGTGGGTGCCGAGCTCCACATTATCAAGCCCACTATTGAAATCCCCGCCTTTTCGGAATACTGTATATTTAAACAGTATCCCAAGAGTTTTCATCATGAGCGAGATTCTGAACACGCTGATGCAGGATGCCCGCATCTGGCAGGGGCATCGTCACGTACAGACCACACAGACTGCGGAACCAACCGGGTATCAGGTGCTGGATAACCAGCTTGGCGGTCTGGGCTGGCCCCGGGGCGCCCTGAGTGAATGTCTTCTGGATGCACCGGGTATTGGGGAGCTGCATTTGTTGTTACCACTTATGCAACGGGTGTGCACTGAGGGTAGAACCGTGTTCTGGCTAAATCCGCCGCACACGCCCTATGCACCTGCCCTGGCCCGGGAAGGTGTCAATCTGGACCAGGTAGTACTAGTCCAAACCGAAGACGAAGGCGACTTTCTATGGACACTGGAGAACTGCTTGCGCTCACCGGTGACCGGGTTGGTCATCGCCTGGCCCGGGAAACTGGCCTCCCGGGAAGTCCGGCGCCTGCAGCTGGCCGCCGAAGCCGGCAGCAATGTGTGCGTATTGTTCCGGGAACGGCGTTACGCCGAGCAGAACTCTCCGGCCGCCCTGCGTCTGGAGCTGGAGCCCGATGAGCACCAGGCTCTCAAGGTGAATGTGCTGAAGCGCCGGGGCAGCTGGCCCGGGCAACGCTGCTCACTGGACATGTCCCAGCGGGCCGACCTGTCATTCCGTGAAACCACCCGGATCGTCCAGGGCCCCTGGTCGGATTCAACCGGGTAATCATTCGTCATGCTGTGGCTGTATCTGCATTTCCCGCACCTGTTGCTGGACCACATTCGCCGTTCCCGTGAAAACCAGGGCGCTCTGGTCATTGTGGAAGGCTCTGGCCAAAGGGTTACCCAGGCCTGCCCTGAGGCCAGGACCCAGGGCATCCGTACTGGTATGCGCCTGAAAACCGCCATCAGTCTGGCGCCAGATCTGGGTATGGTCCGGGCCGATGCCTTTCAGGAAGCCAGAATTCTGGAAGACCAGGCCCGCTGGCTTTACCGCTACGCGGCCCACATTGTGCTGGTTCCTCCGGATGGCATGCTGGCCGAGGTAGGCAGCCTGCAAAAGCTGTATGGTGGGTTACCCGCCGTCTGGCAAACGGTGGAACAGGGGCTGAATGAGCGCCAGCTGAATGCCTGGATCGGGATTGGCTACACGCCCCTGGCCGCCCGCTTGATTGCGCGTGCAGGCAAAGGGGAGTGCACGTCAGACAAGGGGCATATTCAGCGAGCCCTGAGCCAGATGCCCCTGCTCGCGGCGGAACTCGATGAGAAAGCCTGCACCCGCCTGCAGCGACTGGGGCTGAATACGCTGGGCGAGATTTTTGATTTGCCACCCAATGAACTGGCACGCCGCTTGTCTCCGGAACTGCTGGCTTACATTCAGAAAATCCAGGGCACCCGGCCAGACCCTCGAACACCCTGGCAACCGCCCCACTCTTTCCGCCAACAGGCGGATTTCGTGCAGGAGATCGAGCACACCCAGGGGCTGTTGTTTCCGCTCCAGCGAATGCTCACGGAACTGGAAGAGGATCTTTGCTGGCGCCAGCAGGATACCGACAGCCTGCGGCTGGTGCTGAGACACCGGCACTCTGAGCCCACCCGTATGCATATCCGCACTTCCGGGCCGGAGCACCGGGCCGACAATTTCCTCAACCTCATTCGCCTGCGGCTGGAGCAGCACTCGCTGCAGGCGCCGGTGATTTCTCTGATGCTGTCGGTGAAGCGCTTCCTGTCCCGGGAGGCGCCCTCCGGCCAGGATTTGCTGGGCGAAACACAGGATCTGAACGAAGCCTGGCATACCCTGATCAGCCGCTTGCAGGCCCGTCTCGGGGAAGAGGCGCTCAGACAGCTCTCGCCCCAGGCCGATCACCGCCCCGAACGGGCATGGTCTGCTTCGGAAGTCCTGCGCAAAACCGGAACTCCGCTAAAGCCTGCCGTAGAACTGCCACGGCGCCCCCTCTGGCTGCTGAAAGGCCCACAACCGCTGACCGAGGCGCCGGTCGCCTGGTTTGCCGGCCCGGAGCGCATCAGCGGTGGCTGGTGGGATGGTCAGCGGGTGCACCGGGATTACTACATTGCCCAGTTGAACAGCGGCCAGTTGGCCTGGGTCTTCCGGGATGCCCGGGAGGGCTGGTTTGTGCATGGGTGGTTTGGCTGATGTCCGAACGTCAGTACGCGGAACTGTTCTGCTTCAGCAACTTCACATTTCTGACCGGGGCTTCTCACCCTCAGGAGTTGGCCGAGCGGGCACACGAACTTGGCTACACGGCCCTGGCCATCACCGACGCCTGCTCCGTTGCCGGTATCCCCCGGGCCTGGGCGGCACTGGCAGAAAGCCCGGTCAAACTGATTACCGGCAGCTGGTTTGAACTGTCCGATGTGCTGCCCGGCGCCACCACTCTCCGCTTCATCCTTCTGGCCCGCACTCGCAAAGGCTACGGCCAGCTCTGTCAATTGATCACCACCGGCCGCCGCCGGGCCGAGAAAGGCCAGTACCAGCTGTTCTGCCGTGACATTGAGACTCACGCGCTGGATGACTGCCTGTGCCTGTGGCTGCCCCCCTCACCGGCCGAGGCGGAGTCCAATCAGGCCCTGACCTGCGGCGAATGGCTGGGCCGCCTGTTTGATCTGCGGCTCTGGATTGCCGCCGCCCGCACTCTGGAATCCGGCGAGGAACAGCGGCTTGCCCGGATACACTGGCTGGCTGACCAGTTACGCATCCCGGTTGCTGCCGTTGGTGAAGTACACATGCACAGCCGGGAGCGCCAGCCCCTGCAGGATGTACTCACAGTCTTGCGCAACCATACCAACCTCGAAAATGCCGGCCATTGCCTGTTCCAGAATGGTGAACGATACCTGCGGCCCTTACCCGTTCTGCAGCGGCTGTTCCCCGGTGCCTGGCTGCAGGAAACCCTCACCATTGCCCGGCAATGCACCTTCGAGCCCGGCAGCTTGCGTTACGAATACCCGCCGGATCTGGTGCCGGAAGGCGAACCCCCTGCCGCTTACCTGAAACGACTGACCCGTGAGGGTGAGCGTCGGCGTTATCCCGAAGGCACGCCACTGCAGGTCCAGAGCCTGATCCGCAAGGAGCTGGGCCTGATCTCCGAGATGAAGTACGAACACTACTTCCTGACCATCCATGACATCGTGGCTTTTGCCCGTAGTCGGGGCATCCTGTGCCAGGGTCGGGGGTCTGCCGCCAACTCTGCAGTCTGTTATTGCCTGGGCATCACCGAAGTGAACCCGGCCCGGGTGGAACTCCTGTTCGAACGCTTTATCTCCAAAGACCGCAACGAGCCCCCGGATATCGATGTGGATTTTGAGCACGAACGGCGGGAAGAAGTCATCCAGTATATATACCGGCGCTACAGCCGCGAGCGGGCCGCCCTGGCCGCCACGGTGATCCGTTACCGGCCCCGCAGCGCCATTCGCGACGTCGGCAAGGCCCTCGGCTTTGATCCCGCCCTGGTAGAACAACTGCTGGAAGGTATTGACTGGCGAGACCAGGCCACCAACTGGCGGCAGCAGATCCTGGACAAGAAAATCACCCGCAACCCGCAGGTGGCAGACCAGTTCTTTACCCTGGTCAACACCCTGCTCGGCTTTCCCCGGCACCTGTCCCAGCATGTGGGCGGGTTTGTCATCAGCGCCGGGCCGCTGGCCGAGCTGGTACCGGTGGAAAACGCCGCCATGGCCGACCGCACTGTGATCCAGTGGGACAAGGACGACCTGGAAAGCCTGGGCCTGATGAAAGTGGATGTGCTGGCACTCGGTATGCTCTCGGCCATACGCAAGGCCCTGGAGTTAATCAGCGAGGAAAAGGGCCAGCCATTTCACATGCAGGACATTCCTCAGGAAGATCGGGCCACCTACGCCATGCTCCAGAAAGGCGACAGCATCGGCGTATTCCAGGTGGAATCCCGGGCCCAGATCAACATGCTGCCGCGCCTGAAGCCGGAGACCTATTACGACCTGGTGATCGAAGTGGCCATCGTGCGACCCGGCCCCATCCAGGGCGACATGGTGCATCCGTATCTGCGCCGTAAACATGGCCTGGAACCGGTGGACTACCCGAACGATGCCGTACGCAAAGTTCTCGAACGTACTCTTGGCGTGCCCATCTTCCAGGAACAGGTCATCAAACTGGCCATGGTGGCTGCCGGTTTCTCCGCCGGCGAAGCCGACCAGCTTCGCCGGGCCATGGCCGCCTGGAAATCCCATGGCGATCTCACCCCGTTCCGGGAGAAGCTGATTACCGGTATGCTCGAACGCGGCCACGATGCTGACTTCGCCGAACGGCTCTACCAGCAAATCTGTGGCTTCGGTGGCTACGGTTTCCCGGAATCCCACGCCGCCAGCTTTGCCCTGCTGGTGTACGTCTCCGCCTGGATCAAACGGCATTATCCCGCGGCCTTTTACTGCGCCCTGCTCAACAGCCAACCCATGGGATTCTATTCCCCCTCACAACTGGTCCAGGACGCCCGGCGCCACGACGTTACCGTCCTCCCGCCGGACGTGAATTTCAGCCAATGGGACCACACACTGGAGAGCAGAGAACGCCATCTGCGGCTGGGCCTTAGGATCATCCAGGGCCTCTCCGCCAGCGGCGCCGAACGCATCCACCAGAACCGCCCGGCAACCGGCTACCGCTCCGCCAGCGAGCTCCGCCATCTGGCCGCCCTGAACCAGCGGGAGATGGAGCTCCTCGCCGGCGCCAACGCCATGCCCGGATTCACCACCAACCGGCATCAGGCTTACTGGCAACTGCTCGACCACGAACAGCCTACGGAACTGTTCGCCGAAGAAACCTCGATTGAATACCAACCAGAGTACTGCCACCAGCTACCGGAGCCCACGGAAGGCCAGAACGTCCTCGCCGACTACGCCAGCCAGGGCCTCACCCTCCAGCGCCACCCACTCGCCCTGCTCCGGGAACAGGGCCACCTGACATTCTGTCTGAGCGCCGACCAACTCAGAACCACCAAAGCCGGCATCCCCGTCCAGGTCGCCGGCCTCGTCACCGGGCGCCAGCGCCCCGGCTCCGCCTCCGGCGTGACCTTTGTGACGCTGGAAGATGAAACCGGCAACGTGAACGTGGTGGTGTGGCTGGAGACCGCACGGCGGCAGCGCAAGCCATTATTGACCGCCCGGTTGCTGCATGTGAAGGGGATTCTGGAGAGAGAGGGAGACATTGTGCATGTGATGGCGGGGAAGCTTTCCGATCTGAGCCACCTGATTCAGTCGTTGCCCGTTCATTCCAGGAATTTTCATTAAAAACAAAAAAACCCCGCACAAGGGCGGGGTTTTTCGGTACTACAGCGAGAGGATCAGCTCAACAGCTTGATCATCACACCGGCAGCAACCGCAGAGCCAATAACACCGGCCACGTTCGGACCCATGGCGTGCATCAGCAGGAAGTTCTGCGGGTTGGCCTCAAGGCCTACTTTGTTGGAGACCCGCGCTGCCATCGGCACCGCAGATACACCGGCAGAACCAATCAGCGGGTTGATGGCCTCCTTGGTGAAGCGATTCATAAGCTTCGCCATCAGAACACCGCAGGCAGTACCCACACCGAAGGCCACAACACCCAGGCCCAGGATACCCAGCGTCTGGGCGTCCAGGAACTTGTCCGCCATCAGCTTGGAGCCAACCGACAGACCCAGGAAAATAGTGGTGATGTTAATCAGTGCATTCTGCGCAGTATCGTTCAGGCGCTCGACCACACCACACTCGCGCATCAGGTTACCAAAGCAGAACATACCCAGCAGCGGTGCCGCGTCCGGCAGGAACAGAACCACCGCAATCAGAACCACCAGCGGGAAGATGATCTTCTCTTTCTTGCTCACCGGGCGGAGCTGGGACATCTTGATGGCCCGCTCTTTCTGACTGGTCAACGCCTTCATAATCGGCGGCTGGATCATCGGAACCATCGCCATATAGGCGTAGGCGGAGACCGCAATGGCACCCAGCAGATGCGGAGCGAGCACGCTGGACACGTAGATGGACGTTGGACCATCCGCACCACCGATGATACCAATCGCAGCGGCTTCCAGAATGGTGAAATCCAGAATGCCTAGCCAGTCGAGCAGAGCCGCACCCAATACAGTACCGAAGATACCGAACTGGGCCGCAGCACCCAGCAGCATTGTCTTGGGGTTAGCCAATAGCGGACCGAAGTCCGTCATCGCGCCAACACCCATGAAGATCACCAGCGGCCCGATGGTGCTGCCGATAACTACCGAGTAGAAGTTATACAGCATGCCATTGCCATATCCGAAATCCTGGGCAATAGAGTTTGCCATCGCCATTTCGGAATAGCTGGCTTCTTTCACCGCTACCTTGAAGGCTTCTTTCAGCTCAGGCGTTATTGCCTGGCCGGCCTGATAGGCCACGTCCAGTGGCGCCGCCAGCGCCGCAAGAATCTCGGCGCTGCCGCCTTTCAGGGCGAAGTGGATCGCATTTTCCGCCGCAGTCAGGGCAAGCCCAGCCTCCGGAATGTTCGCCAGAATACCGCCAAACCCGATGGGGACCAGCAGCAAAGGCTCAAAACCCTTGCGAATCGCAAGGAACAGAAGAAGCAGGCCGACGGCGATCATGATCACCTGGCCAAGCTCGATATTGAACAGGCCACTACCCGTCCAGAGAGTCTGTAATTTATCCATGGAATGCTGGCCCTTATGCGATTGTCAGCATTTCATCATCAGGGGAAACGGCATCACCGACCTTGATGAAGACTTCACCGATAGTACCGGCCTTCGGTGCGCGAACCTCGGTTTCCATTTTCATGGCTTCGAGGATGATCATCACATCGCCTTCTTCTACGGTGTCGCCTGGAGAAACCAGAACCTTGAAGATGTTACCGCCAAGAGGTGCGACCACGGGCTCACCTTCGCCAGCAGCAGGTGCTGGTGCCGCAGATGCAGCCGGTGCAGAAGCAGCACCGCCCTCACCCTGGATCTGAGTGATTTCGCCACCTTCGGATACTGCCACCACGAACTTCTTGCCGTTCACATCAACGGTGTAAGTCTCAGGGCCTTCAGCCTTCTTGGCAGGTGCGGCATCTTCAGCGGTCGGAACCGGCTCAAATGCATCCGGGTTGTTGCGATTTTCCAGGAACTTGAGACCAATCTGCGGGAACAAGGCGTAGGTCAGCACGTCGTCAACGACGTTGTCTGCCAGTTTGATGCCCTTCTCGTCCGCCAGCTTCTTCAGCTCGTCGGTCAGCTTGTACATTTCTGGTTCAAGCACATCCGCTGGACGACAGGTCATCACTTCCTTTCCATCCAGAACACGCTCCTGAAGTTCCTTGTTCATTGGCGCCGGTGCTGCACCGTACTCGCCCTTCAGGATTGCTGAAGTTTCCTTGGAGATGGACTTGTAGCGCTCACCGGTCAGAACGTTAAGTACCGCCTGGGTACCCACGATCTGTGAGGTCGGCGTTACCAGCGGGATGAAGCCCAGGTCTTCGCGGACCTTGGGAATCTCGTCCAGAACCTGGTCGAACTTGTCGCTTGCGTTCTGCTCGCGCAGCTGGTTTTCCATGTTGGTCAGCATGCCACCCGGCACCTGGGCAATCAGGATGCGGGAATCGGTACCCCGGAGGCTGCCTTCAAACTTCGCGTACTTCTTACGTACCTGACGGAAGTAGCTGGCGATCTCTTCCAGCAGGTTCAGGTCAAGACCGGTGTCACGTTCAGTACCTTCCAGAATGGCAACCACGGCTTCTGTGGGCGAATGACCATACGTCATACTCATTGACGAGATGGCCGTGTCCACGTTGTCGATACCGGCTTCCGCTGCCTTGATGGCGGTGGCGGTAGACATGCCGGTGGTCGCGTGGCACTGCATGTGAATCGGGATATCCAGTTCTTTCTTCAGACGGCTGACCAGGTCAAAGGCCACATAAGGCTTAAGAATACCCGCCATATCCTTGATGGCAATGGAGTCCGCACCCATATCGGCGACTTCCTTTGCCAGCTCTACCCACATGTCGATGGTATGCACCGGGCTGGTCGTGTAGGCAATGGTGCCCTGCGCATGCTTTCCAGTCTTCCGTACCGCCTTGATGGCGCGATCCAGATTACGGGGATCGTTCATCGCATCAAAAATACGGAACACGTCGACGCCATTCTCGGCAGCGCGCTCACAGAAACGGTCCACCACATCATCCGCGTAATGACGGTAACCCAACAGGTTCTGGCCCCGCAGAAGCATCTGCTGCTGAGTATTGGGCATAGCTTTTTTCAGTTCGCGGATACGCTCCCAGGGGTCTTCGCCCAGGTAACGGATACAGGAGTCGAAGGTAGCTCCACCCCAGGATTCCAGAGACCAGAAACCGACTTTGTCGAGTTTCTCGGCAATGGGCAGCATGTCGTCAAGCCGCATACGGGTGGCAAGCAGGGACTGGTGGGCGTCACGCAGGATAACGTCCGTAATCCCCAGCGGTTTCTTTGTGTCAGTCATCGTGTCAGCCTTCTGTTTAAAGGTTCTATCTATTACCGGGTCACTTCTTGTGGCGCGACCGGAATTGTGCAATCGCCTTCTTGATGGCCTCGGCGGTGTCAGGGTCAACCGACGTTGGCGCCTTGGGCTTGGCACGTGGCGTTCTGGCCGGGGTTGCCGGCTCTGGCGGCGCAAACCGTGAGATGAGCTTGGACATGAGCAGCGTTGCGAACACCAGCACAACCAGGAACGCAAACACGAACCCCATACCTGCAATCATCAGATCTACGGCTTGTGACATCAGGTCATTCATATCGAATAGCTACCTGTATTGGTTTGTGTGATTTCCCCGACTTGCCCGGTGCAACCGGATTGGACTAAGGTCATAGGTCCAACAAAAACAATTCGGGAGGCAAAATCCTGCGTAATTTACCGTTTTAGATTGCCATGGGCAACCTGAATGCGAATTACTATACGCGCTTTCCGAGCCTCAAGACCCATTATGACAGATATGAGACCCTCCTTAATCCACCTCCACTCAGCCATATCGGACGCGCATTTTACGACCTTTTATCCTGCCATTCTCCAGCCTCTTCAGCGCCTCTCCGGCGACACTACGGTCAACTGCCACAAAGCACTGAAAGTCAAAAAGATCAATCTTGCCAACGGCTTTCCCCGGGATACCTGCCTCTCCGGTGAGCGCTCCCAAGACATCTCCCGGCCGGACCTTGTCCTTGCGGCCGCCAGAAATGCATAGCGTGCGCATGGTCGGCACAACCGGCCTATCAGGATTGGCTAACAGTTTTTCTGTATCTCCCCAACGAACTTCTTCGTCACGCTGGGATTCCAGACGGGAAATCTTGTGGCCCTGGGAAGGTGTACACAGAGTTACCGCCAGACCCGCCTCACCTGCCCGACCGGTCCGCCCAACCCGGTGGGTGTGAACTTCGGGATCCCTGGCCGGCTCGACATTCACCACAAGCGGCAACGCCTTAATGTCCAACCCACGGGCAGCGACATCCGTTGCCACGAGGACCGAGCAACTCTGGTTCCCGAAGCGAACCAGCACACTGTCACGATCCCTTTGCTCCAGATCACCATGTAGGGGCAACGCCGAGAAGCCGCGATCGCCTAAAGCCGCAGCCAGTTCATCGCACTGCTGCTTGGTGGTGCAGAAGGCAATACAGGAGGTAGGCTGAAGATCCGACAATAGCGCCGCCAGCGCATCCGCCTGCCGACCGGAAGCAATCTCATAAAAAATTTCACGAATGTCGGGTTTCTCAATATGCCCTTCAACCCGGATATCGACCGGACTGGACTGGTAACGCTCACTGAGCGTACGAATGGCGGCCGGCCAGGTTGCCGAAAACATCAGGGTCTGCCGCTGCGACGGCGCCTGACGGATGATGTCTTCCACCGCATCCTGAAACCCCATATCCAGCATGCGATCCGCTTCATCCAGCACCAGGGTTTGCAGCTTGTCCAGGGTCAGAGTGCCCTTGCGCAGATGATCCTGGATTCGTCCCGGTGTGCCGACAACGATATGGGCACCATGGCTCAGGGAACCTATCTGCGGCCCTATGGCAACACCACCGCACAACGTCAACACCTTCACATTGGTCTTTGCCCGTGCCAGCTCCCGCAGAGCTTTAGCTACCTGATCGGCGAGCTCACGGGTCGGACATAAAACCAGCCCCTGAACCGAAAACTGCCGGGTCCTGAGCTTCTCAATCAACCCAATACCAAACGCCGCTGTTTTACCACTGCCGGTTTGCGCCATGGCAATGACATCCTTTCCAGCGATGGCAGCAGGCAACGCCCTCGCCTGTATGGGCGTGGGTTGCTGGAATCCCAGCTGTGCAAGATTGGAGACCATGGCCTGCGAAAGGCCAAGCTGGTTAAAGGAAGACATAAATAGAAAATCCTGAAATGAATAATGCTGGTTATGGCGGAGTTTGCGGTGCGCGTATACTACCTTATCAGCGAGCGCCCGTCTGGTTAATTCACCGCCAGGACTCGGGCATCAAAGTCAGCAACCATTTACGGAGTCGTCGATGGCATCACTTCAGGACCAGTTATTGAAGGCCGGACTTGCCGATGAGAAAAAGGCCAAGGCCATTCGCAACGAAAAGAAGAAGCAACGGAAACAGCAACCTAAAGGAACCGTGCAGGTCAACGAGGCTGAAATCCGTGCCCGCAGGGCCCGGGAAGAGAAAGCCGAGCGTGATCGCCAGTTGAATCTCGAGCGTCAGAAGGAAGCCGAGAAGAAAGCCATTCAGGCGCAGATTCGCCAATTGGTGGATACCAACCGCCTCGACCGTTCCCGGGGCGAAACCTCCTACCAGTTTGTTCACGACAAGAAAATCAAGAAAATCTTCGTGGACGACAAAATGGTCGACCAGCTGTCGCGGGGACGACTGGCCATTGTGTTCGTCAACGACCAGTACGAAATCGTTGCCGAAGGCGTCGCACGGAAGATTCAGGAGCGGGATGAGAATGCCGTCGTTGTTCTCCATGATCGCCACAAAGATGATGCGGGCGAAGACGACCCCTATGCCGGTTACGAGATCCCTGATGACCTGATGTGGTGATCATCAATATGTTTTCCGCGCCACATTGCTGTTTTTTTCACCATGAGGTGCATCTGATTTGCCACTTCATGCGAATAACCCTATGCGGCTTACCGCATAAAAACAGCAAAACCAAGGAGAACACCGATGAAATCATCCAGCGTGAAAACCCTGATGGCAGCGTCTCTTACCTGTGCCGCCATGGGCGTATCGTCTGCGGCCATGGCGGGTCACACTAACCATGTGCTGACCACCCAACTAAGCGCCAAGGAGATGGTAGGCAGCAAGGGCGACCCCAACGGCAAGGGTCATGGCCATGTTTTCGGCGTCGATGGTGATGCGAAGACACTGTGCTACATCCTTCAGGTGGAAGGCATTGAGACCGTACCGGTAGGCGAAGGTATGGCTGCCCACATCCATGAAGCTGGCAAGGGTATGAATGGCGCCCCGATTGCCATGCTGGCGGGTCCGGAAGACGGCGATGCGGCTGATTGCCTGACCGAAGGTGAGAAAGGCAAGTTCCCGACAGGTGAGAGCGGTATCGTAAAGCGCATTCTCGAAAATCCGTCCGACTTCTACATCAACGTGCACAACCCGGAATATCCTGATGGCGCTGTTCGTGGACAGCTGATGGGTGCGGATCATAAAGGCAAGATGTAGGAATACAGATCGCGAGGTTCAAATCCTCCCAGCCGTACAAAGCAAAACGCCTCAGCCTGTGGGGTGCACAAACTGAGGCGTTCTGATCTTTATATGGCGCGGCTGGGAGGATTAGGCGGGCCTGCGGCCCTTCCCCTTCGGGGCCGCCGTCGCTGCGCTCCCGCGTTCCTCCGCACACTGCGTGTGCTGCGGTCGAACCTCTTTCGGTTCAAATCCTCCCAGCTGTACAAAGCAAAACGCCTCAGCCTGTGGGGTGCACAAACTGAGGCGTTCTGATCTTTATATGGCGCGGCTGGGAGGATTCGAACCTCCGACCGCCTGGTTCGTAGCCAGGTACTCTATCCAGCTGAGCTACAGCCGCTTAAAACTTTGTAGTGCGAAAATGGCGCGGCTGGGAGGATTCGAACCTCCGACCGCCTGGTTCGTAGCCAGGTACTCTATCCAGCTGAGCTACAGCCGCGCATCTTATCGCTCTGGTTGAGTGCCAAATCAACCTGCTCTCTTTTCCGGTTAAGGAAAATGGCGGAGAGGGAGGGATTCGAACCCTCGGTACGATTGCTCGTACGGTTCCTTAGCAGGGAACTGGTTTCAGCCACTCACCCACCTCTCCTTGAGAACGGGGCGTATACTACCATAATTTTTCTGTTTTCATAGGGTTGACACAAGTTTTTTGTATCTCATTTTAACCAGGCAATAAAAAAGCCGCTCAGGTTTCCCTTGAACGGCTTTTTAAGAACTCTTAGCTGTTGCCAGGTTCTGGCTCATCAGAGTCTTTTTCACTCTGAATGCGCTGATAAATCTCTTCACGGTGTACCGCCACTTCCTTTGGAGCGTTAACACCGATACGCACCTGGTTCCCCTTAACTCCGAGCACGGTAACGGTGATTTCGTCACCCACCATCAGAGTTTCGCCAACACGGCGAGTCAAAATCAACATATCCTGTTCTCCCTTGTCCAGAGCTACCTGTTCCGAAAATAACGTTCTACTTTTATGTAGTCACTTTTATAGTGGGACTACTTGCTGCTCAAAAGGCGCACAATCCCTTATACGGAAAAACTGTACTAACGGGAGCAACAAATAACACCCTTTTTTCAGACAGCCTGAGCGAACCGACCTGTGCTTCGCTTGATCAGGCGTCTTCAACCCCGGACTTGTCCAGTTCGAATGCACTGTGAAGTGCACGAACCGCAAGTTCGAGATACTTCTCATCAATCACCACGGAAATCTTGATTTCGGACGTGGAGATCATCTGAATATTGATACCCTCGTGGGAGAGAGCTTCGAACATCCTGGTAGCAACGCCAGCATGTGAACGCATGCCAACACCAACGATGCTAACTTTGGCGATTTTGCTGTCACCGCCAACTTCACGGGCTCCCAGCTCGTCTGCAACACCCCGGAGTACTTCCTGGGCCCGCTTGAAATCATTGCGATGAACCGTAAAGGTAAAGGACGTATGGTTATCCTCCCCCACGTTCTGCACAATCATATCAACTTCAATATTAGCGTCGCTAACGGGCTTCAGTATACGCAAAGCACTGCCAGGTGTATCGGGCACACCGGAAATAGTGACTTTGGCTTCATCACGGTTGAAAGCAATGCCGGAGACGACCGGTTGTTCCATGGCGTTATCATCCTCAAGAGTAATCAGGGTGCCTTCACCTTCCTGGAAGCTGGAAAGAACCCTTAAAGGAACATTGTACTTACCTGCAAACTCAACGGCACGAATCTGCAATACCTTTGAGCCCAGGCTGGCCATTTCCAGCATTTCCTCAAAGGTAATTCGCTCGAGCCGCTGCGCACTGTCAACAACCCGAGGATCGGTCGTGTAGACCCCATCCACGTCGGTATAGATCTGACATTCGTCGGCTTTCAGTGCCGCCGCCAATGCAACGGCCGTGGTATCCGAACCACCACGGCCAAGCGTGGTGATATTACCGTTGTCATCAATACCCTGGAAACCGGCAACCACAACCACCCTGCCCGCGTCCAGATCTTCGCGCATACGCTGCTCATCAATCTGCTTAATGCGGGCCTTGGTATGGGAGCTATCCGTCACGATACGAACCTGCGAACCGGTATAGGATCGCGCAGTGCACCCCAACTTCTGCAGCGCCATGGACAGCAACGCAATCGTAACCTGCTCACCGGTAGAGACCAGCACATCCATTTCCCGGGGCGTGGGCTCTTCCATGATGTCGTTTGCCAATGCGATCAGGCGATTGGTTTCGCCGCTCATGGCGGACACCACCACAACCACCTCATGTCCCTCACGGCGGAAGCGAGCCACTTTCTCGGCCACCGCCTGAATACGCTCGGTAGTTCCTACCGACGTACCACCGAATTTCTGAACCAACAGAGCCATTTTCTTCCCGGTATCCTGAAGAGGACAAAGGCGGGAACAAAGCCCCGCCGGTTAAAAATCAAACGGGCAGAATTATAAACGTCTGCCCTCTATCACAACAGTTGCTTATGCAATATTTTCTTGAACCCAGCCAGGAACGCCTGCCAGGGCATCAGCCAGTCGAGAAGGATCGTTGCCACCGCCCTGAGCCATATCCGGACGACCGCCGCCTTTACCATCAACCTGAGCAGCGAGATGCTTCATCAGGTCACCCGCTCTAATCTTGCCGGTGGCCGATTTGGTAACACCAGCGACCAAGGTCACTTTGCCTTCCTCCACACTGGCAAGCACCACAACCCCTTCACCGAGCTTGTTCTTCAGCTGATCCGCTGTTTCCATCAGTGCCTTACGGTCAGCGCCTTCCAGCTCGGAAGCGACGACTTTCAACCCGCCCACTTCAACAGCGGAACTGGCCAGGTCGGTTCCGGCAGAGCTGGCCAGCTTAGCCTTGAGGGCCGTCACTTCTTTTTCCAGCTGACGATTACGATCCACAGTTTGCTGAACTTTCTCGATCAGCGATTCCCTGGCCCCTTTCACCAGCCCGGCGGCTTGTTTCAACGTTTTCTCGGTTTCGTCCACCCACTCCAGCGCACCAAAACCGGTGACCGCCTCAATACGACGAACCCCTGAGGAAATACCACTTTCCGAGGTGATCCGGAACAGGCCGATATCCCCGGTGCGCGCCACATGGGTACCGCCACACAGCTCGACGGAAAAGTTATCGGAGCCCATGCTCAGTACTCGCACAGTATCTCCATACTTTTCACCGAACAGAGCCACCGCTCCTTTTGCCTGAGCCTGCTCCATGTCGGTGACTTCCGTCTGTACCGGGGTATTCGCAAGAATCTGCTCGTTCACTTGACGCTCGATTTCCTTCAACTGCTCCTGCGTGACCGCTTCAAAGTGCGAAAAATCGAAACGCAGTTTATCCGGATCCACCAACGAGCCTTTCTGGGTGACATGCTCGCCCAGCACATTGCGAAGTGCGGCGTGCAGCAGGTGGGTGGCAGAATGATTGCGCTTGGTGCGCTCTCGGCGGGCGTGATCGATGCGGGCGTCCACTTCCAGCCCGGAAAACAGCTCCCCTTCAATGACAGTACCGATATGAAGGTGGTTATCCCCTTCCTTGCGAGTATCGGTTACCTGGAAGCGGCCACCACTCCAGGTCAACAGGCCGGTATCACCCACCTGACCGCCGGATTCCGCATAGAACGGCGTACGTTCCAGCACGACAACCGCTTCGTCCCCGGCTTCAGCCGCTTTCTCTTCGTCGCCGACAATCACGGTGCGAATGGTTTCATGGCCGTCGATGTGCTCATAACCGGTAAACTCAGTCTTACCCTCAATGGACAGGCCGGCGGCATTGTAATCGATGCCAAACTTGCTGGCGGCTCGAGCCCGCTCACGCTGACCTTCCATTGCCTTTTCGTATCCCTCGTAGTCCAGGGTCAGGCCGCGCTCACGGGCGATATCATTGGTAAGATCCACCGGGAAACCGTAGGTGTCATACAGGGTAAAAATCGTCTCGCCAGGGATAACACTTCCCTTGAGCTCAGCAATGTCCTGCTCCAGCAGCCGCAGGCCCTTGTCCAGGGTCTTGGCGAACTGCTCTTCTTCCTGCAACAGCACCTTTTCAATCTGCTTGCGGCTGCTGACCAGCTGCGGATAGGCATCACCCATCAGCTCTACCAGCGCACCGGTGAGCTTGTAGAAAAACGGCTGGGTGGCACCCAATTTGTTGCCATGGCGAGCGGCGCGGCGAATGATCCGGCGCAAAACGAAACCGCGCCCTTCATTGGAAGGCATAACACCGTCGGAGATCAGAAATGCACAGGAACGGATGTGGTCGGCGACTACCCGTAGCGATGCTTCAGACGTGTCCACACCGCCCAGGATACCGGAGGCGGCTTCCAGCAGGTCCTGCATCAGGTCAATTTCGTAGTTGCTGTGCACGCCCTGGAGGACAGCGGTGATGCGCTCAAGCCCCATCCCGGTATCCACCGACGGCTTGGGCAGATTCAGCATTTCCCCGTCAGCCGTGCGGTTATACTGCATGAAGACCACGTTCCAGATTTCGATGTAACGATCGCCGTCTTCCTCCGGACTCCCGGGAGGGCCACCGGCCACATCCGGGCCGTGGTCATAGAAAATCTCGGTACAGGGGCCGCAAGGTCCAGTGTCACCCATCTGCCAGAAGTTATCGGACGCATAGGGTGAGCCCTTGTTATCACCAATGCGTACAATTCGCTCAGCCGGAACGCCGATTTCCTTGTTCCAGATGTCGTAGGCCTCGTCGTCCGACGCATAGACGGTGACCCACAGTTTGTCTTTCGACAGTTTGAGCCAGTCGTCGCCGGTCAGAAACGTCCAGGCGTAATTGATCGCTTCGCGCTTGAAGTAGTCACCAAAGCTGAAATTGCCCAGCATTTCAAAAAAGGTGTGGTGACGCGCGGTGTAACCGACGTTCTCGAGATCGTTGTGTTTGCCGCCGGCACGCACGCATTTCTGGGAGGTCGTCGCGCGGGTGTAATCGCGCTCTTCACGGCCAAGGAACAGATCCTTGAACTGGTTCATCCCCGCGTTGGTAAACAACAGGGTGGGGTCGTCCGCCGGTACCAGCGAACTGCTCGGCACAATGGTGTGCCCCTGCTGCTTGAAATAGTCCAGAAACGCCTGTCGCAACTCTGCGGTTTTCATAGCCCTTTGATACCCTTCTATAAACCCGTCGGGGTCCACGATTGAGAACACATACTTACATGCGTGTGCAAATCCGCTACTCTAGCACACGCCGAGAACAGGAAAAACGTGAAACATCACAGGAGACCCCATGCCCCGACGCTTTCATGACGCCGAGGAACTGCTACCCCCCGCCACGTTTATTAAACGACTTCTGACCATTATTTACGATGGGCTGATCTGCATTGCCGTGCTGTTGGTGGCAACCTGGATTTACACCATGATAGCCGGGTGGCTGACGGGGTGGGATCGTTATCAGGATATGGCTGAAAGCGGCACCCTGGGCGGAGATCCGCTGCTGACGTTTATCCTGTTCCTGGTGCTGTATCTGTTTTTCGCCTATTTCTGGACACGCACCGGCCAGACACTGGCGATGCAGGTATGGCGCATTCGCATCGAGAACCTCGATGGTACCTCAGTGAGCTGGTCCCAGGCGCTTCTTCGCTATGCCACTGCCGCAGCGGTTTTCTTCGTAACGCTGCTGGCCTCTTATTACCTCGGGACAATCACCCTGGCGATCACCATACCGGCCATGTTGTCCCTGTTCTGGCCCATTAACGGCTTGTCCGTCACCGACCGGATTTCCGGCAGCGTGGTGGTTCAGGTGCCCAAACCGGACAAGAAATAACGCTACTCGTCTTGCTTCGCTCTACCCCGCCCGTCGCATCAACACCGCACCAACGGCGGCATTGATTGCGATGGGCAACAGGATGGCCAGAACCGGATTAAAGCCGAAGACAAGACTCATCGGGCCAAGCAGATCCTGCATGTATTTGAACAACAGCCCGACGATCAGACCGGTAAAGACCCGGAAACCCATGGTCACCGAGCGCAGCGGCCCGAAAATAAAGGAAATGGCCACCAGCACCATCACAGCCGTCCCCAATGGCATCAGCACTTTCTTCCAGAACGCCAGCCAATAATTGGCCGAGCTCAGCCCCTGGTCGTCCAGGTAACTGGCGTAGGTGTATAGGCCAGTCACCGGCAGGTTTTCCGGCTTGACGATAAGCACGCTCAGCACGCCAGGGGAAAGCCCCGTCTCCCAGCGCAGGGTCTCGTGTGTCTCCTGGGTCAGCTGCTCCTCACCCATCACAGTGTTGGTGACGTTTTCCAGCCGCCAATAATCGCCATGATAGGTTGCTCGCTCGGAGAAACTGGCAGAGAGCATCCAGCGGTCAGTGTTGAATCGAAACAGGGAAACACCCTGTAATTCGCCATCCGGGCTGACAGCGTTGAAATGCATGAACACATCGCCCTCTCGATGCCAGATGCCCGAGGCCGTAGCAATGTTTTCCCCGGCCCCCTGGGCGATCGCTTTCTGGCTCTGAGCCATGCGTTCCGCTGGCGGCGCTACGTATTCTCCAATCACCAGTCCGATCATCACTACAATCAGCGTGGGCTTCATTGCAGACCAGACTATGCGCTTGATGGATACGCCCGCCGCTCGGATAACCGTCAGCTCAGAGGAACTGGCCATCGCCCCCAGGCCCACAAGGCACCCCATAAAGGCGCCCAGGGGCAGATAATCGTATATACGGCGGGGCAGCGTCATAAACACGTACCAGAGCGCCTGCAGCGTCTGGTAATCGTTACGGGCGTCATCCAGTTCGGCGATAAACCCGAAAATCAGGTCCAGTGACAGCACCACCACCATGACCAGAAACATCGCTCCGCCCACGGTGCGCATGACGTATTGATCAACCTTACGCACTGGCCCGCCCCTCCCGGATCAGACGCCGCTTGTACAGCCAGGCGGGACCAAACTGGAGCCAAAGCCCAAGGGCAAGGAAAATGGCGTGCACCCACAACAGCCCGATCCATTCCGGCACCTTGCCGCTGGCGAGCGCATCCCGGGCCACGATCAACAGACCGAGATAGGTAATATAGACCAGCATCGCAGGTAGCAAATGGAAGAAACGGCCCTGGCGGGGATTCACCCGGCTCAGCCGGACCGCCAGCAAGGTGACAATGGGAACAATCAGGGGCAAAGTGAATCGCCAGTGCAGCAATGCCCGGTCTTCCGCGTCATCCGAGGCCATCAGGGCCAGGGTGCTCACCCCCTCTTCCAGCTCCTTATCACGGCCACCACCACTCTGAACTTTCAGGCCGTAGGCATCAAAACCGGTAATCTGGTATTCAAGCTGACCGGGCTGCCCCTCAAAACGCCCACCCTCTTCCAATATCAGGAAACGACTACCGGTTTCCTGATCAATCAACTGGGAGCCGGATTCCGCCGTGATGATGGTCAGCCCCTCACGCCCGTATTCTGCAATGAATACCCCCTCAAGCACCCGCTTGTCATCACTCAGGCCCTCGGTGTAGGTAACCCGGCCACCGGAGGCCAGATCCTGAAAGCGCCCGGGCGCCAGCATTTCAAACTCGGTCGCTTTTCGCTGCTCATTAAAAATGGCTTCCACCTGCTTCATACCCCAGGGCGAAACATACAAACTCATCGCCCCCACGGTCAGCATCACCGGTATGCTGGCTACCAGAGTCTTGCTAAGCACCTGGCGATCGCTCATGCCACAGGCAAACAGAACCGTCATTTCACTCTCAAGGTACATACGACCGTAGGCAAGCAGGACGCCGATGAAGAACCCGAGGGGAAGAATCAGTTCCAGGAAACCGGGAAACCGGTACGCCATGATCTGAAACAACACGTCTCCAGCCAGCTCGCCTGCGGCAGCGTCCGCCAGATACTTGATAAACCGGCCACTCATAAACACCAGCAGCAAAACACCGGAGACGGCGAGCATACTGATCATGGTCTGGCGGGCAAGGTATCGGAAAACGATGCTCAAAACGTTGTCTCTGGCCGGAACGAATCGTTGTCAATGGATGGAAAAACGACGGGGCTATTCTATGTAACCTTGGGGCCGATTGACAGTGCCGGAAGTTAAGGAGCTGTCAACGCTTGATAAATCCGTCCGAAACCTCAATCCTAGGGGCATTAGTTTGCAAGGTTATACCACCTGTTCGCACTCAACCAGAATCGCACTCAATCAGAACTAAATAAGGGAGTTGCCATGAACTTCAGCCTGAGCAGTAAATCGATCACCAGCACCAAGGCCGACTGTCTTGTCGTTGCCCTTCCTGAAAAGGGCAACTGGCCTGACACCACCACCCAAGCGGATGAAGCACTTGGTGGACTGATAAAGAAACTGCAAAAGTCCGGCGACGTCACCGGAAAAAACGCGACCACGACAATGATCCCCATTGATGACCAGCCATGGGGCCGCGTTCTGGTCATTGGCACCGGCAACGACAGCGACCGTACACCGGCCAATTACCGCAAGGCCCTGATAGCCATGATGGGACAATTGAAAGATGGCGCCTCGAAAACGGTACTGATTGCGCTGGCGGATACATCCGTAACCGGAGAAGAGGCCGTAAGCTCCGAAAGCGCTCGCCTGAACCTGATTGGCCGTACCCTGGAAGAACAGCTTTATACGTTCAATGAGTTCAAGAGCGAAAAGCCCAGTGCGCGCAAGTTGAACAAAGTGGTCGTGGCCGCTTCAAGCGCTGGCAAGGCACTGAAAGATGCCTTCAATCTCGGGCTGGCAACAGGTCGTGGCATGAACTTCACCCGTGACCTGGGGAACACACCAGCGAATGTTTGTCACCCCACCTGGCTGGGCGAGCGCGCCGAACAACTGGCCAAGGACCATGACGTCATCAAGACCGAGATCCTTGACGAGAAACAGATGAAAAAACTGGGCATGCACAGCCTGCTGTCGGTTTCTGCAGGCAGCGTCCAACCCGCCAAACTGATCGTCATGGAATACCGTGGCGGCAAGGCAAAGGACAAACCCTACGTTCTGGTGGGTAAAGGCATCACCTTCGATACCGGCGGCATCAGCCTCAAGCCGGGCGAAGGCATGGACGAAATGAAATACGATATGGGCGGTGCCGCTGCCGTGTTCGGCGCCATGCAGACGATTGCCGAAACCAAACCGAACATCAACGTCGTTGCGGTGATTGCCGCCGCTGAGAACATGCCCAGCGGCACCGCAACCCGCCCCGGTGACATCGTCACCTCGATGTCCGGCCAAACCATCGAAATCCTCAACACCGATGCCGAGGGCCGCCTGGTGCTGTGTGACGCCCTCACCTACGTGAAAAAGTTCGACCCGGAAGTCGTCGTCGACATGGCCACCCTCACCGGCGCCTGCATCATCGCCCTGGGCAGCCACGCCACCGGCCTGCTGAGCAACAACGACGAACTGGCCAACGAACTGCTCGCCGCCGGCGAACGCGCCGGCGACCGCGCCTGGCGCCTGCCGCTGTGGGATGAGTACCAGAGCCAGCTGGACAGCAACTTCGCGGACATGCAGAACATTGGCGGCCGCCCCGCCGGCACCATCACCGCCGCCTGCTTCCTGTCGCGCTTCACCAAGGAATACCGCTGGGCCCACCTGGACATCGCCGGCACCGCCTGGAACTCCGGCAAAGCCAAAGGCTCCACCGGCCGCCCGGTCCCCATGCTGGTCGACTACCTGATGTCCCATGCAGGGAAATAACCCCGAAAACCATCCGGAACCCGGCAGCAGCGCTGCCGGCAACTCCGGCCAGGGCGACCGCAACCAGCGCTACTGGTTCCACATCCTCGCCCAGAACACCCCCGCCGCCCGCAACCTCCACGCCGCCAAACTCGTGGACAAGGCCCGGCAGCAGGGCGACCGCGTGTGCGTCGTCTGCGACACCGCAAGGCAGGCCGAAGAACTGGACGACCTGCTGTGGAACTTCAGCCCGGATGCGTTCATACCCCATAGCATGGTGCCCGACTCCGCCACTACCTGCACCGATCCGGTTGGGATCTTGCTTTGCCCGCCGGTGGCTGAGGACTGGGATACCGTGATTATTCTCTCGGCGACGTTGCCGGCGGATGCTGATCGATTCAAACGACTGGCTTTGGTGGCGCACAATGATCCGGCGGTGCTTGATCAGGCGCGGTCGCATTTCAGGCAGTTGAGGGCGTTGGGGATTGAACCCAGGGTGCATGATCAGAGGCGGCGGGGTTAGATTGGTTTCGGTTTGTCGGGTTACGCTTCGCTAACCCGACCTACGTTTACCAATACGTAGATAGAAACTCCGGCGGACTCCACAAGGTCTGACCGGCGGGGTTGGGGACAGCTTTCCAAAACTCTTGAGGGCCAGGGACGGCCCGAAAGAAGCGCACATGGATGTGCTCGTAGCGTGTTTTGGAAAGCTGTCCCCAACGCCGCCTGGCACCGAACCAGCAGGCTGCGAGCAGAACCCAACTCCAAGGTTCGCCGCACCCCCAGCGACCATGTATAATCAGGCGTCTTAATTTCCCCTTGTGAATCAACCAAACGGTCACCAGCAGAAACCCATGGAAAAAACCTACCAGCCAGAAAACATCGAGCGCCAGTGGTACGAAAACTGGGAATCCAAAGGGTACTTCCGCCCCAGCGGTGAAGGCCAGTCCTACAGCATCGCCATCCCGCCGCCCAACGTCACCGGCAGCCTCCACATGGGCCATGCGTTCCAGCACACCATCATGGACACCCTTACCCGCTACAAACGCATGCAGGGCAACAACACCCTGTGGCAGGTAGGCACCGACCACGCCGGCATCGCCACCCAAATGGTTGTTGAGCGAAAACTGGCGGCCGAAGAAGGCAAAACCCGCCACGACCTGGGTCGGGAAGAATTCATCAAGCGTATCTGGGATTGGAAAGAACATTCCGGCGGCACCATCACCCGCCAGATTCGCCGCCTGGGCAACTCCGTGGACTGGGACAACGAGCGCTTCACCATGGATGACGGCTTCTACAAAGCCGTACAGGAAGTGTTCATCCGCCTGTACGACGAAGGCCTGGTCTATCGCGGCAAGCGCCTGGTCAACTGGGACCCGAAACTGCACACCGCCATCTCCGACCTGGAAGTGGAAAACAAGGAAGAAAAAGGCTTCTTCTGGCACCTGCGTTACCCGCTGGCTGATGGCGCCAAAACCCAGGATGGCAAAGATTTCGTCGTGGTCGCCACCACCCGCCCGGAAACCATGCTGGGCGACACCGCCGTGGCCGTACATCCGGACGACGAGCGTTACCAGCACCTGATCGGCAAGCACGTCATGCTGCCGCTGGTAAACCGCCGCATTCCCATCGTGGCCGACCACCATGCCGACCCGGAGAAAGGTTCGGGCTGCGTGAAGATCACCCCGGCCCACGACTTCAACGATTACGCCGTTGGCAAACGCAACAACCTGCCGATGATCAACGTCATGACTGAGGATGCCAATATCCGGACCATGGCTGAAGTCTTCAACAGCGACGGTACCGAGAACAGCGAACTCAATGGCACCATGCCTGCCGCCTACGCCGGCCTGACTCGAGAAGATGCCCGTGAAGCCATCGTCGCGGATCTGAAAGAAGCCGGTCTGCTGGAGCGAGAAGAGGACCACGTGTTGAGCGTGCCTCGTGGCGACCGCTCTGGCCTGATCATCGAACCTATGCTGACCGATCAATGGTTCGCCGACGCAAAAACCCTGGCCAAGCCTGCCATCGAAGCGGTTGAAGACGGACGCATCCAGTTCGTACCCAAGCAGTACGAGAACATGTATTTCGCCTGGATGCGCGACATCCAGGATTGGTGCATCTCCCGCCAGCTGTGGTGGGGCCACCGGATTCCCGCCTGGTACGACGCCGAGGGCAATATTTACGTCGGCCGCAGCGAAGAAGAAGTACGCCAAAAGCACAACCTCGCCGCCGACCTGGAACTGAATCAGGACGACGACGTACTGGACACCTGGTTCAGCTCCGCCCTGTGGACCTTTGGCACCCTGGGCTGGCCGGAAATCACCGAACGCCTGAAAACCTTCCATCCGACGGACGTGCTGGTCACCGGCTTCGACATCATCTTCTTCTGGGTTGCCCGGATGATCATGATGACCATGCACTTCATGAAGAACGAGGATGGCACCCCGCAGGTACCGTTCAAGACCGTCTACGTCACCGGCCTGATCCGTGACGAACACGGCGACAAGATGTCCAAGTCCAAGGGTAACGTGATCGACCCGCTGGACATGATTGACGGCATCGGCCTGGACGACCTGCTGGAGAAGCGTACCGGCAATCTGATGCAGCCCAAACTGGCCGAGAAGATCGGCAAGCGCACGAAGAAAGAGTTCCCGGAAGGCATTACCGCCCACGGCACCGATGCCCTGCGCTTTACCCTGGCCGCCATGGCCACCACGGGCCGCGATATCAACTGGGACATGAAGCGCCTGGAAGGCTACCGCAACTTCTGCAACAAGCTGTGGAATGCCGCCCGCTACGTGTTGATGAACACCGAAGGTGAAGACTGCGGCGTCAACGACGAGCCGGTGGCACTGTCCCTGGCGGATCGCTGGATCATCAGCGAGCTGCAGAAATGCGAACAGGATGTCACCCGCTACCTGGAACAGTATCGTTTCGATCTGGCGGCCCATGCCCTGTACGAGTTTATCTGGAACGAGTACTGCGACTGGTACCTGGAGCTGTCCAAACCTGCATTGAGCGATGACAATGCCAGCGCTGAAGCCAAGCGTGGCACCCGACGCACCCTGGTGCGGGTACTGGAAGCTGTTCTGCGCGTGGCCCACCCGATCATGCCGTTCATTACCGAGGAAATCTGGCAGCGTATCGCTCCGCTGGCAGGCAAGGCTGGTGACAGCATTATGCTCCAACCCTTCCCTCAACCGGATAACAGCAAGCAGGACGCGGCTGTGGCAGCGGACATTGAATGGCTGAAGGGGGTTATCGTTGCCGTCCGCAATATTCGTGGCGAGATGAACATATCCCCCGCGAAGAAAATCCCGGTATTGCTGCGCGGCAAAGACGCCGAAGACAAACGCCGCATGGACAACAACCGCCAGTTCCTGGGCTCACTGGCCAAGCTGGAAAAGCTGGAATGGTTCGAAGGCGACAAGGCGCCCATGTCCGCCACTCAACTGGTCGGCGACATGGAAGTACTGGTACCGATGGCCGGCCTGATTGACAAGGACGCCGAGCTCAAACGCCTGGACAAGGAACTGGAACGCCTGCAGAAAGAGATTGGCCGCCTGGAGGGCAAGCTTGGCAACGAGAAGTTTACCGCCAAGGCGCCCGCTGAAGTGGTCGAAAAGGAGCAGGAAAAGCTTCGGGATGCCCAGGGGAGCCTGACGCGGCTCAGCGATCAGCGGGCTGACATCGAGGCCATGTAATCCATGGCCGTTGCCCGGCATCAAGTACAGAGCGGCAACGGGATTGGCCTGACAGCCATTCTCGGTGCCGGTTCTCTTGGCCGGTTATGGGGTGCCCTTCTCCCCGCAGGAACTGTGGCTTACATCCCTCGTGGCGAGCCCCGCGGTAAAGACGCACCAGATCTTACCTATTGCCTTCAGGACAGGTACGGAGACCAACTCCCGGTCACCTTACCCTCGCTGGACTGGGGCACTCACTCCCCCTCTGTGCTGCTCGTCACCACCAAGGCAGGTGACACACTAAGTGCCCTGGAAACCATCCTCCCAAACCTGGCGTCTGCCGTTCCAGTGGTATTATTCCAGAATGGCATGGGCAGCCAGCAGGCAGTGGCTGAGCGGTGGCCGGATCGTCCCATCATGGCCGCCAGCACGACGGAAGGCGCCAATCGCCCGGATAACAGCATTACTATCCACGCAGGCCGGGGAGAAACCTGGGTTGGCGGCCTGACACAAAGCGCATCATCACTCGTTACCAACGTCGTCAATCAATTGGGAACCTCCGGCCTGGTCATTCATGAAGAGCCAGAAATCCTGGAACGGCTATGGTCCAAGCTGATCATCAATGCCGGGATCAACCCCTATACCGCCATTCTCGATTGTGCCAACGGAGATATCCTCGACGCCCCACTGTTCCAGGACACCATCCAGCAACTGTGCCTTGAACTGGCCGAGCTGATGCACCTTGAAGGCCTGCGCCTCCTCCCTCCGGAAGCCATACAGTCGCAGATAGAAACCGTTGCCAGAAACACTGCAAAGAACACCTCATCCATGTGCAGCGATGTGCGCCGGGGCAAACCGACGGAAATCGATTACATCAACGGCTATATTGTCAGCCGGGCACATGCCCACAACCTTCCGGCACCAGTGAACCAAATGCTGACGAAACGGGTAAAACTGCGAACAGTGACACAGCAAGAACCTCAATCGGACACTCCAGGAGCAACCTGATGGGCAACCGCCTTTCCAAGATCTATACCCGCACCGGCGACGATGGCTCGACCGGCCTTGCCGACGGCAACCGCATTGCCAAGAACGCCCAACGGGTTGAGGCCATGGGAACCGCCGATGAACTGAACTGCCATATTGGACTGTTAATTGAGAGCCTGGAGAGCGATGACAGCCTGGTGGACACCCTTCGTCGGATACAGCACCACCTGTTTGACCTGGGAGGGGAATTCGCCATTCCAGGCAGCCACATGATCGGGGATGAACACATTGAGTGGCTGGAAGCGACTCTCGATCAGCACAACGAAAACCTGCCACCACTGAAGAACTTCATCCTTCCCGGTGGCACGCCTGCGGCTGCCCAGTGCCATCTTGCCCGATCCGTGTGCCGCAGAGCGGAGCGAGTTGTCGTCGCCCTCAGTCATGAGGACTCAATCAATGCGGCGTCCCGCCAGTATCTCAACCGATTGTCCGATCTGTTGTTCGTGGTCGCCAGGGTTCTGGCGCGCCGGGATGGCGGAAACGAAATCCTGTGGGAACAGAAAAAGTCCGGCCTCTGAGGCCGGACCTTGAGCATTAGACCTTGAACGCCTCCACCAGACGCTGAAGGGACGCGGTCAGCTCCGACATCTGCCGGGCCGAGCCCAGCGTCTGATCCGCATTTTCTGCTGTGACGTGCCCGAGATCGCTGATCCGCTCAACGTTCGTGTTCACGTTCTTGGCCACTGCTGATTGTTCCTCTGCTGCCTGGGCAATCTGATGACTCATATCCACGATCGTGGAAATACCGCCGGCAATGCGGTCCAGCGCTTCGGTGACTTCCGAGGACTTACGAACCGTTGTCTCAGTGACATCATGGCTGTTGGTCATGGCCCCAACGGCATCCTTCACGCCACTCTGCAAACGGGAAATCATGCCTTCAATTTCCTCAGTGGACTTATGTGTTCGCTGTGACAAGGAGCGGACTTCGTCAGCCACAACCGCAAATCCACGGCCGTGTTCACCGGCACGGGCTGCCTCAATCGCGGCATTCAACGCCAACAGGTTGGTTTGTTCAGCAATCGCCTTGATCTCAACCAGCACCTGACTGATGTTGTCGCTATCTGCACTCACGCGGTTGATCACATCCACGGCACCAGAAATCTCGGTCGCCAGTCGATTAATGGTTTCCACTGTGTCCGCCACCACCTGGCGACCGGCTTCCGTATCACGCTCTGCGGTACCCGCACTGTCAGAGACCCTGTGGGCGCTCTCAGTAACCTCATGCACCGCTTCCACCATCTGGGTCATGGCCTCATTAATCTGGCCTGATTCGTCCATCTGGTGAGCGACAGCCCCACTGTTGGCCGTGGCTGTATCTTTTACCCGGATAGCCTGCTGATCTACATTCAGGGTTGTGCGGCCCACCGAGCGAATCAAGTCCGCGATGCGATCCGTCATGTTATTGAACTCTGTCGTCAACTCACCGAGCTCATCACGGTTCTCAAGCTGAATGTGTGCCGTCATGTCACCCGCTGCCACAGTCCTTGCCGCCTCGCTGAAGCGATTAATGGCTGTGCGCACGGACATGAAGAATCCGATGTACAGATAGACTACGACCAGAAGGACAAAGACCAGAGCAGCAATGATCAACTGCCGCTGACGTACTTCCCCCTCCAGTCTGGTGGTCAGATTGTCCCCAACGACATCAAAGACTGTCTCAGTCAGCGCGTCATAATGCGCAAGCTCTTTCGCCACCAGGGCATCAAATTCCTGCCACGGCATTTCGAGGCGCATGGGGGTGATAATATTGACGTCCAGTTCATCCCTGACAACCAACAGACTGTCATTAATGCTGTCCATGGTGTCACCGGCTTCCGCCGCCAGCTTCGGCGACGCGTTCCTGGCAACAGACAACGCAGGGGCAAGAAGGGACGTTCGGTTTGTCAGGGAATCGTATATCTCGTTCAGTCCCTCACTCAGGTTATATCCCACCTGCCCGTCTACCAGTGCAAACGTCCCGAAAGCCCTGGCACGACCAATGACTTGCCGGGCCTCTGGAAGGGATTCCCGCAAGAGCCCCAGCAACAACAGATTTTCCCGTGATGAGTCCTGACCAATGCCGGAAATCTCAATGGTTGCCGACAGCATGGCCCGGACCTTCTGTACAAACTCCTGATAGTACTTGAACTGGGGGGCAAGGTTGCTTAGGTAACTGTCGTCCTCGCGCAAGGTCTCCCACTCATTCTGTAACTGAACCAGCTGCTCATTCCAATTACCGGAAGTATCGAATGCCAACTCGCGGGTAGCCAGATCTTGCAGGATGTGGCTGATGGTCTCGGCAGCCTGGTCGGATTTTGCCAGAAGTTCAGCGTTATCCCGGACCTTTCCGGGCGAACGATAGTCCCGGTAATCAAATGAGGCATTCAGGAGGCGATCCAGTTGCTCCAGCTGCTCCAGCCCCTCGACACTGCGGGTCATGGTTTGCACGGATCGGTTCAGCTCACCGATCACCAGCCAGGAGAGGCCGACAATAGGAAGCAGGAACAGCACACTGATCAGGCTGAACTTGTAGAACATCGGCAACCGGTTCATCAGCGCAACGGCTGGCTTAATTAACTGCTTCACTGTTTACCCCTGCCAGGTGTTTCAAAGAAAGGATGATTTATTCTTTGTTTATATTGTCGCCTAAAGTATTAAAAACTTTAGACCTTATTGCTGATTTTCTGAAAAAATCGTCAAAAGTCGGGACGTCAAACCACCCCGGCGATCACCAACAGGGCAATGCCACACACCCACACCAGCATGCTTCGGTTCAGCAGATCACGAATAGCCTTCAGACTCCTGCCGCCGAATGTGGTCCACTCATCCGGATGAATCCTGGCAAAACGCGCGGGATCCAGAGCGTATCCGGTCAGCGCTCCATTGGCCGCCTGGATCAACACTTGGTCGGCTGCGAGCCCGGAAGAAAACAGCACGCCCCGGACCGTCTTCAACCAACCCGCGAGATCCCCCGCCAAACCAAAGGTAAAGGCAAGTAGCCGTGCCGGTATCCAACTGGCAAGTCCGGCGATACGGGCGTAGCGGGGTCGCGCAGCGGCTTGCGGCCAATGTTCCTGCAATGCCACCAGCCCCCTTGCCAAAAAGGCCAGACCTATACCGCCCACCACGTACCAGAATGCCACCAGAAAGAAGCGTTCAAATACGGAAACCATCAGTTGCTTGGACAACGCAAGATGCATTTCATCCGGCGAAACTGCCTGCCCTCGCTCGTCAGCGGGGAGGCAATCCTTGATATGATGCCAGGCTGCCTGCATATCTCCCCTGCTCCAGGCCTCACTGTATGCCCTGAGCAGTGGTCTCCATCCCGGCGCCCCCATTAACACCACCAACAACAGAAACTCCAGCGGATACAGAGACATGCGCCAGCCATAGGCAGACGCCGTCAAGACCAGCCCCATCAGCAACAATGCCGGCACCAGGACCCGTGCCAAGCCCCAGCGGACCTCCACTTCACGACCGGCCTCCGCTACTCGCCCGGAGTGAAACCATACCCGCCACGCCCGATCACCGGACAGAGTCCCCGACAGATCCAGCCGGCGACGCACCAGCCAGGCAAACAGAAAAACCACCAGTACCATCAGAGAATCTCCCGAGCCGTTGCGTCCAGATCGGACAGACACTGACGGTAATAGTCCCAGTCAAATGCCGGGCCAGGGTCAGTTTTGCGGCCCGGCGCTATATCACAGTGACCGGTGATCCGGTCACTGGCGATCTTGGGCCACGCCTGCATGACCAGCTTTGACAGTTCCGCTAATCGCTCGTACTGCGCTGGCGTGTAGGGAATATCATCGGTACCCTCCAGCTCGATACCGATGGAAAAATCGTTGCACTCTTCTTCACCGTGAAAACAGGAACGCCCTGCGTGCCAGGCCCGTTCCAGTAGGCTGACAAACTGAACAACGTCGCCATCACGCCGGATCAGCGCGTGCGCTGATACCTTAAGCTCCGCAATGGTTTCAAAATACGGGTGTTCAGAGGCATCCAGACAATTACAGAAGAACCGTTCGATGGCATTTCCACCGAACTGCCCCGGAGGCAGACTTATATTATGGACCACAAGCAGCGATATATCGGCGCCCTCAGGCCTCGCCCCGAAGTTAGGTGACGGGCACCAGCGCACTCCGGAAATGCGGCCGGTCTCGCGTAAACGGTCAATGGCATCTTGGCTACAGGCGATAGCGTTCTGGCTTTGAGTCGAATCAGGCAAGGTAAATCCAGCAGGTTTGTTGCTGTTGATATCTGCGCTGATTGAAGCACAAAGTCGCTCGGGTTGCTACGACGGGTCAATCCTTGCGACTGCTACGCAGATTATCGATGATGGATTCCAGCGCACGGTCAAAGATCAGGCCGTCGTCCAGCATCGTGATCTCGTCAGCAGCCATGGCCTGTGCCAGGGATTCCCTATGATACTCGGCCACTTTCGCGCCACTGCGATTGACAAAAATGTACTTACCCGTCGCCTTGATGAATGCCGCCAGCTTGCAACGCGTTTTGGTGGTATCCCTGGTTAACTCGATCCACGACCCCACGCGCAGGTTATCCGCCCGATCAAGCCAGATCGACTCAATTTCCGGGTCAGGTGTCATTCGAGATTCGGCAGCAGTCTCTTCGACCATTACCCGACCTTCAGCCGCCTCTGACTCCTTGAGCTCGTTAGCCGTCTCCGTGACACTCTCAACGGCAGGCCCATGGTTGTCGACGGGGGAGTCTTCTTCGGGGTAAACGTCCTCGGACGGAGCGACCCTGGGCGTCACTAATCGCTGGAAAACATCAACATGGGCGAGCTCAAGATCACGAATCGCCGCGTCAGTGGCAAACGGATCCCAGGAGATTTCCTGAAGTGCACGGCGCAGGTTATCCACAATAGAGGGAATCGACCGCAACAGATCGGTACGGGTGCTGTCGGTTACAGGCTGGGGGTCCACACTCCAGACGAGATTGCGCGTCAATTCGACGGCAGATGCCCAGCTCTCGCTGTCTTCACCCTCTCTCAGCACCTTCCACTGGAGGTACTTGCTCCAGGCTTCCCGCATCAGATTATTGACCGGGTCCGGCAGCTCCCGCCCCGCCGTCATGTCTACCAATAACTGACTGGCAACCTCCGCAGCCCGTTCCTGTTTTGCTCGCCCCTCTTCCGCATCCCTCAAACGCTGTTCCACCAGCTCCCTGCGACGACGATCAAGGTCCAGGAAATGACTGAAATCCGCCAGTAACTCGCCAAACAGATCCACATTGTCAGTAAATTCATTCAGAACCCGATTCACCACGGATTCGATCTTCTCTTTCAGAGGATCTCGCTGGCTATTTTTCTTCTCAGACCAGCCAATGGCAGACAGGGCCAGCTCATTGAGAAGCTTGCGAACCGGATGTCCGCCACGATTGAAAAAGTTTTTGTCACTGAGTGCAACTTTCAGGACCGGAATCTGCAAACGGCCAATCAGGGCTTTCATGACCGGATGCAGTTGACGATCTTCCAGGATGAAATCAAACAGCATGGAGACAAGGTTGATCACATCGCTGTCCACCTGATCGACATTGGACGCCCGGCCGTTGTCGATTGTGAGCACCGGTTGCAGCTGTTCAGCCAGCGAAACCACTCGCCCCTGGGTCCACTCCCCGGGTAACGACTGAACCTCATTCAGCCGTGCCATCAAGGCGTCAGTATTCAGATAGCCATCACCGCTAGAAGTCACGTTTTCCCGTTCGCTGTTGCGCCCCTGATGGAGCAGCGCACTGAGTTCAGAGAAGGTTCCTCCTGACTGACCGGCTGATGAAGCGCCTGAGCCAGGAGCCAGCTCTGAAGTGCTATTAACTTCGGCGGCCCGCGCAAAACTGGAGGGCTGTCCAGACTTAGAAGGGGGTGTTCGAGAATGGTCGCCAACAGGTGGCCGCTTCATATCGGGTAGGACGCCCTCGGCAATCAGGGTGCGGTTCGCCTCCTGATAAAAATCGCCGAGAGTATCGACCAACAAGCGATCAAACAGCTTCAGCACCACCAACTTTGCACGGATATCTATGTCCAGGTCCGAGCAAGCCTCCGCCAGGCCACCACAGATAACTTCCGGGCTCAGCGGCATTTGGCTATTGTTAAGCCGTACAGACGGCACCAGGTGATGCACCCGGGCATTCAGCATTCTGATGGCATTCGCATGTTTGTTTCGTAATTTGCTTGTCAGGTTTTCAATGGCCACGCGCTGTTCCATCTCTGAATGGTCCAGCAGACTTAGAGAATCCTGATCCACATCATCCAGACTGCCGCTGGTACTGGCATTGCCAGGCTGGAACTTGCCAATATCGTTGAAGGCCCGACTGATGTATTGAAGAATGGAGACGGTCATCAATTTTCGGCGTAGCCGCAGTTCGCGCATGGCATCAAAGTAGGCGGTCTGATCCTGATTCGAGCCGGCTTTATCAGCCAGCTCAAACAACGCATCGTCCGAATTGTCAAAAAAAACCGCCATTACAGACTTCAGTGACTGACCCGATGCGTCACGCAGTCGCACCAGCCCATGGGGCAAGGCAAACCGGCCTCCGGGTGTCCGGGCTGATAAATTGACCACCTTGCTGTCCTGCGCCATTAGGCTACTCCGGGTATTAAGTGACAAATCAATCGATGCTGCTCCATTGCACATCCTATGTCGTTTCAACGTCACCTTGTGTCAGAATTTGTCACCATTTGTGACCAGTAGATGCAGTTCACATTCTAGCAGCCAACCGGGTTGCCGCTTGGCGATTCCGCCGGCGGGCTTTAGAATCACGCCCCAGATACTGACAACTCTCTTTTTTCCGGACTGCTACCATGATCCCAGCCGAACTGCTTCGCCAATCCCGCGTTGAATCCGTCGCGCACAGCCTGCGAGAAGACATAGGTGATGGCGATATCACGGCACAACTGATACCAGCGGACAAAATCAGCACCGGCCGCGTGATCACCCGTGAAAACGCGGTGATTGCAGGATGCCAGTGGGTCGACGAAGTATTCCACCAGGTTGATCCTTCCCTTGCGCTGACCTGGCACGTAAAGGACGGTGACCTCGTCGAGCCCGACCAAGTCCTGTTCAGCTTACAGGGGCCGGCACGCGGCCTGCTGACGGCCGAACGGGCAGCCCTGAACTGGCTACAGACGCTCTCGGGAACAGCAACCGCTTGCGCCGGTTTTTCGGAACGGGTCGCCCACACAGGCGTTAAATTGCTGGACACACGCAAAACACTCCCGGGATTGCGACTGGCACAGAAATACGCTGTCAGCTGCGGCGGCTGTTACAACCATCGTATTGGCCTGTGGGACGCCTTTCTGATCAAGGAAAATCATATCGCCGCCTGCGGCTCCATTGCCCAGGCCATCACCGAAGCCCGTCGCATCGCCCCCGGGCGCCCCGTAGAGGTAGAAACCGAAAATCTCGACGAGCTGGATCAGGCACTGGAAGCAGGTGCCGACATCATTATGCTTGACGAGTTTTCATTGAAAGATATGGTCAGGGCCGTCACCGTCGCCGCCGGCAGGGCAAAGCTGGAAGCGTCTGGCGGAATCAACGCCGACACCCTGGTCCCCATTGCGGAAACGGGGGTCGACTACATTTCCATTGGCGCATTGACGAAGGACATCCGGGCCGTTGACCTCTCCATGCGTCTGGACTGAGATCGATTCAGGACTGCCCCGACAACAACCGGTCCATGACTTCCAACTCCCGAATCAGCCCCTCCCCTGATTCGGGGCGCCCACGGAAATGCTCCTCTGCCATGGGCGCAATACCCGATACCGATGGTAACGGGTGATCAGCCTCAATCAGAATCTTCAGACGAGCAACAAACACAAACTGCAGCCACTGGGTAAACTCCAGAGTGTCGATACAAAACGGCTGAGTGCTATGAAAAGCCTCGGGGGGCGGCGCTTCCCTCTCCCACACCCCAAGTTGGCGGAGTTCCATTTCTATTTTGAGCAGACTGTCCGCAACGTCGGCAATCTGCGCGGATGACTGTGACATAAACTCCCCAAATCAGTCCGCAAGTGGCTCCAGCTCCACGGTCTCGCCGTGCAAAATTCGGAACAGGTCTTCGTACTGCCTGGTTAATGTGTGTTTCGGAGCCATGTGAACCAACGGCTGCCGGCTTTGATGAGACTCCTTCATTTTAACGGAGCTTGACAACCGCACTGGCAACACTGGCAACCCTTCTTCGGTCAACTCACGAACCAATTGCTTGGGCAGACTTGCGCGGGGCTGGAACTGGTTAGCGATAATACCCTCAACCACCAGATCCTCGTTATGATCTTCCTGCAGATCACTGATTTCATTGAGAATATTGTAGAGCGCCTGTCGAGAGAAATCATCACAATCAAAGGGGATCAGGCAACGCTGAGCGGCGATCAACGCTGAGCGGGTATAGAAATTCAGAGCCGGCGCCGTATCAATGTAAATAGCGTCGAACGACTCCTCAAGCTTTTTCAGCGCTTCCCTGAGCTTATATATTTTGTGCTTGGCTTCCAGCTTTCGTTCAAGGAAATCCAGCTCGGGACTGGAAGGCATAACAAAAAGATTATCGAACGGCGAGGCGTGAACGAACTCGTCAGGACGACGGTTGAATACTGTAAAAGCAACGGTTTGCTCCAGCATGTCGGCCACGGTGTCTTTCAGGTCAGCCGCAGGCTTGCCGAGAAGATAGTGCGTAGAGTTACCCTGGGGATCCAGATCCACAACCAATGTACGCTTGCCCCGGGCCGCACTGATAGCCGCCAGGTTACAGGTAATACTGGACTTACCGACACCACCTTTCTGATTGAAAACGACTCGTCTCATCTCTTCCCCCAACGTATCTCTGCGGTATTCGACTTCCGTCGAATCTGCTGTTTTTGATGTTATTGTAAATGTTTCGAGCCCTTCACCAGCCCATAACGGACTTGACGAAGGGGATGGTCAACCTGCGCTGGGCCTGCAGGGAGTTCTCATCCAGGCGATCAAGGATCGCCAACAGTTCACCCAGCCTGCGCGGTGCACGACGCAGAATAAAACCGGCCACGTCATCCCCCATGACCAGCCCGCGCTTCTCCGCTCTCGCCATCAGGATCTTCAGGCGATCATCGTCCCGGTATATCCCCAGCTGGATCAGCAAGCCATGAGCAAGCCGCGACACCAGGTCTGGCAACACAAACGGCAAGGAACCCGGCACCTCCGAAAGACTGACAAGTAACAAATGGCCGTTATCGAGTACGCGATTGTACAGATGAAACACCGCCTCTTCCCAGTCTTCCCGACCGGCGATCAGGTCGACATCATCAAGACAGATCAGAGCCTGATTCTCAAGGCCCGACAAGGCATCTGGACCAAACGGCAGCAACTCCTGGATACTGACGCAAACCGCTGTATCGCCATGGCTTTCAAGGAAGTGACAGGCGGCCTGTAAAAGGTGACTTTTGCCGGTATCCGAATCACCGCAAACTGCCACGACAGGGACGCGATCCAACTCACGGCAAACGGCTTCCAGGCGTGCTGCCGCCTCAGCATTCCGATCCCCGTGAAAGTTATCAAATCGCGCATCATCCCGGAGCTTGACCCCCAGGGCCATCTGTGACGAACTCACTGTCGCTTTGCCCTCCAGGCCCGAACGCTCCAGACGATGATGTAGTGTCCTCCACTGATAATCGCCGACAACGCGACCAGAAGAATGCCTACTTCCAGCACCCATGGCGGCATAGGCAACCCTGCAAGCAGGACAATGATTGCGAGCACCACCAGAATCTGGATCAATGTATTGAACTTTCCCGGGATACTGGGCTCCATATCAAAGCGACCGACACCATAATGATACGCCAGCCCGCCAATAACAATCAGGATATCCCGACCGAGGACCAAGGCAAACAACCAGAGCGGAAGGACCCCCGTCCATGTCAGCATCAGGTAGGCGGTGATCAGCAGAGCCTTGTCTGCCAGGGGATCCGCTATCGCCCCCAGACGGGACTTCCAGTTGAACCGCCTGGCGAGAAAGCCATCAAAGGCATCCGAGGCAGCCGCTATAAAAAAAATCCCCAAAGCCAAGCGGTATTCACTCGCCAACAGCGCGGAGGCAAACGGAGCAATCAGCACGAAGCGCAAAAACGTCAGGGCATTGGGTATCCAGCGCCACCGTTCTGACATTAGCAGGCTCCCTCTACCCTTGAGTTACTCGGCATCATCCGTACTGATCACCGATGCTGGCTGCCAGCGATAATGGAGAATTTCATAGAGCGATTCAAATGTCTCCTCGGCCTCCTCACTGCTATTCAATAACGGCTGGTAAGAATACAGCGGATCCGATATGGCATCCGGAGATTCCTGCGCGGCGCCAATTGGAGATTGTTCCTGGCTCTGCTCCGGAGAAGGCTGCCCAGCAGGCTCGCTGTTCGACACCTCGGCATTGGATAACGGTACAAAACGTGTATCCAGAGCCATATATTCCCGAAGTTGCTCTAGCTCGCCCGAAAATGCAACCCTGAGAGTGAGCTGGTCCCCGGCAACCCTGGAAGCCCCTACATCCTGCACTGGAGTCAGGTTATCCAGGACCCGCATGATGTTGCCATAGTCCTGCAAGGTGCTGACACCCTGAACAATGATTTCGACCCGGGGCAAATCGCCAACATCGCCGGCGGCCACTGCGTAGCGGTTCGCAAAGGTGTCAGCCCACCGATCAATCACCTTTTCTGCCAACTCTCTCTCAGTTCCGGCGATCACGGACTGCTCGCCCTCGTCCATCCCCATGCCATCGAAAATCCAACCAGCGCGCCATTGGCCCCCGGAACGATTTACACGGACCAGTGCCATCAAGTCGTGATCGAGATCTTCGGAAGTCGATTTCACACGTCGGGTGAACTGCCCCCAGATATCCGACAGCAGTTCTCGGTCGCCGACCATTGACTTCGGCGGGAGGTTGATGGGCAATCCGCGATCAGCAGCTGCCTGGCGGAAGGCCAATGACCACTGGTTGCCCCGATCTTCAGCACCCGTACCGGACGTCAGCAACACCCGAGAGCCGCGCTCCTCCACCGCAATCCAGGCCAGCGTCAGGGGACGATTTGCCCCCCAAACCGGGGCATCAACCGAGGCCAGCGCCTTGTTCACGCCCACAGCCCCAAAACTCATCCGGAGGCGATCTCCCCCTTCGCTGCGAAGCAATTGATAAGACTGGAGCAAGGACTCGGCGTCATCAAGAAGCGATTGCACACCCGCTTTACTGCTTATATTGCTATTTCCCGATACCCGGACAAAGACCTTTTCGAGGCCATCGGCATAACCTTGACGGAGTTCACCGGCCTGCCCTCCCGCAACAGGTACCTCCACCGTATATAGCCCGTTTACGGTCACTGCACCGGCAGGGAAGGCTGCCAGTAGCGCCAGGGCACCGGCTAACGGCAAGATGCGCCGAAACATACGCGCTGCCCGTGTCGAAATTCGTCCTGATAATGACATGAAACACCCTGCAATTCGCCTGAATGGCGCATAGGATACACCAAGGCCCAAGTTGTGAGTAGCTAGGGTCTGTTGACGTTCCGGAAAATCAATTTGGAGCGCCACCGCTCACCTGTTAAAATCCGCCGCCTGACCCACTGGCCAAACGGTTAAGCACACCATGAGCGAACAGAAGCCCTCCCTCACCTATCGCGATGCCGGCGTTGATATCGACGCCGGCAATGAACTCGTCAACCGTATCAAAGACACCGCTGCCCGTACGCGTCGCCCGGAAGTACTTGGAGGGCTGGGCGGTTTTGGCGCCATGGTATCCATTCCCGCCGGTTACCGTGAGCCGGTACTGGTTTCCGGCACTGATGGCGTTGGTACAAAGCTTCGGCTGGCCATGCAACTGCAGAAGCACGACAGTATCGGCATCGATCTTGTCGCCATGTGTGTGAACGATCTTGTGGTCGGCGGTGCAGAACCACTGTTCTTCCTCGATTACTACGCCACTGGCAAGCTGAACGTCGATGTCGCCGCCCAGGTGGTTGAAGGCATCGGCGAAGGCTGCGAACAGGCGGGCTGCGCGCTGGTGGGCGGGGAAACCGCGGAAATGCCAGGAATGTACGAAGGCGACGACTATGACCTGGCCGGTTTTTGTGTCGGCGTGGCCGAGCGCGATGAGATCATTGATGGTAGCCGGGTACAGAATGGCGATGTGCTGATCGCGTTGGGGTCATCAGGTCCGCACTCAAACGGCTATTCGCTCATTCGCAAAATTATTGAAGTCAGCAATGCCGACCTTGGCCAGCCCCTGGGCGACACCACCCTGGCTGACGCACTGATGGCGCCCACACGTATTTACGTCAAGAACCTGCTTCAACTATTCCGTGAGGTGGATGTCCGGGCCCTTTCCCACATCACCGGGGGCGGCTTACCGGAGAATATTCCCAGGGTACTGCCGGATGGCTCCGTCGCCGCCATCGACACCTCAAGCTGGTCCCTCCCACCGGTCTTCCAGTGGCTTCAGAATGCTGGTGGTGTTGCCAGCGAGGAAATGTATCGCACCTTTAACTGTGGCGTCGGCATGATTGTCTGTGTACCAGCCAATCAGAAAGACCTCGCGCTCGACACACTCAACTCCATGGGCGAAAAAGCCTGGCAGATTGGCACCATCGAAAACGCGGACGATGCTTCCGCCAAGTCTGTCGTTCGCTATGCTCCGGGACTGCTTGCCGAATGAATGCCGATCCAGCACCCAAGCCCCGCATTCTGGTTCTTGCTTCGGGCAGCGGAACCAACCTTCAGGCGTTAATTGATGCCAGCCGCGAAAGGGACTTCCCGGGACAAATTGTGGCCGTTGGCTGCAACCGCCCTCAGGCATTTGCACTGGAACGGGCAGCGCAGGCCAACATCGATACGTTTGTGGTGAACCACAAGGATTATGAATCACGGGAAGAGTTCGATGGCGCGCTTATGGCGGAGATTCGCCGTCACAACCCGGACCTTGTCCTCCTGGCCGGGTTCATGCGCATCCTGACAACCGATTTTGTGCGGGCATTGCGGGGCACAATGCTGAATATCCACCCCTCTCTGCTTCCCAAATACACCGGGCTGAATACTCACCAGCGCGCTCTTGAAGCCGGGGACAAGGTGCACGGCGTCTCTATCCATTTCGTAACTGAGGAACTGGATGGCGGCCCTGTCATCGCCCAGGCGGAAGTCACGATCGATCCGGATGACACACCGGAATCCCTCGCGGAAAAAGTTCAGGCAAAAGAGCACCTGCTTTACCCGATCGTGGTTCGCTGGTTCTGTGAGGGGCGCATCCAGCTTGGTAGCGACTACGTTCTGTTCGACGGCGAACTGCTGAAGCAACCCATGCGACTACCTGATGAGCGGGTAACTCACTAAACAGATTGTCATCCTCCCGAATGAACGTACAGGCTACACTGACCAGATCATGTAGCCGTGCGCAACAGGAGTGAACCATGACTGCACCCTTCCGGGTCAGATTGCCCGCCGTCATTATCACCTGGGTAATGATAACGCTTTTGCCCATCCCGGCTTTTACGCAGGAAGCGCAGGACAGTGCCGGTGCCCCTCAGCAGCAATCTCACCCCCAGAACCCAAAATACCCTCCGCTCCTGCCGCTGAAGGCCAGCTACAGCGCATCCATGGATAAGGGCATTGCCCTGAGCGGAACCGCCAGCCGAAGCCTGACCAAGCGGAACGACGGCACCTGGCTCTATCGAACCGATGTCGACTCTTTTATCGCGGATATCAGGGAATCCCTGATCCTGCGCTGGGAGAACAATCAGGTTGTACCCATCCGGTATCGCTACAAACTCTCGGGCTTCCTGATCAGGGATCGCTCGGAGGCGATCGATTTCGACTGGGACAAGGGAGTTGCCACAGGCCATCACGAGGGTGACCGGTTCTCTCTGGAACTCGAAGATGGCGCCCTGGACCCGATGGGCTACCAGCTCCAGCTCCATCAGGACATACGCGCAGGCAAGAAAGAGATGGTATACCGCGTAATCGACGAGGGCGACTATGACACTGACCGCTTCGCGGTCGTTGGCGAGGAAATTCTTCAAACGGACCGAGGCGAGATCGCGACCGTCAAGGCGGAGAAAGTCCGCGACGACAGCAAACGCCAGACCCTGATGTGGTTTTCCCCGGAACAGGAGCACCTGTTGATTCAGTTACTGCAGGTTGAGCCAGATGGCAGCCGCTATAGAATCACCATCGATAAGGCCGAAATCCGCCGTTAGCCCTGATGGGCAGCCCACACAGTTTTTACTTCATCCGCGATAATGCGCAATCCTTCCGCCACCCGCTCATCATCCTGGGAGTATGTAACCCGCAGGCACTCGTGTCGGTGTTTCCAGCTTTCATCCGGCAATCCCGGGAAAAAGTAATGACCGGACACCACTAACACGCCCCGAGCCTTGAGGCGCTGATAGAGCTCCAGACTACTGATTGGCAAATCCGGGAACCATAACCACAGGAACATGGCGCCCTCGGGTTTGTGAACATACCAGTGACAACCATCTTCACCCATCGCTTCCCGGAAAACAGCTACTGCCCTTTCCATCTTGGCCTTATAGAACGGGCATACCACATCCCGGCTCAGGGACAGGATCTCACCGGAGCGCACCAGGGGCTCCGCCAGCATGGCGCCGAAGCTACCGGTGGCCAGGTTCATGATGGCATTGATTCCGGAAAGCGCCTTGATCACCGGCTCAGCGGCTATAACAATTCCGGTGCGGGCTGCCGGCAGACCGAGCTTGGACAGGCTCAGGCAAAGAATGATCTGCTCATTCCAGGTCGGCGTCGCATCGACAAACAAAAGGCTGGGAAAAGGGGTGCCATAGGCGCCATCCACGATAAGCGGCACATCGTGCTGGCGAGCCAGCTGTTCAAGTCTGGCGAGCTCTTCATCGGTGATGACGTTGCCTGTCGGATTCGTGGGTCTGGACACACAGATTGCACCGGTTTCCCCGGTTACCTCGACGGCATCAAAGTCCACCCGATATTTGAACTCATGGGCATCGGTAAACGAGATATCCGGCTGCACGGCATGGAAGAGACCCGGCTCGATACCGGCGTCCGCGTAGCCGATGTATTCCGGCGCCAGCGGCAGCAGGATGTGTTTTTTGAGGCCGTCCCCGTATTCTCCGCCGAACATGTTGAAGAGCATAAAGAAGGCAGCCTGGCTGCCATTGGTGAGCGCAATGTTCTCGGGCTTGAGGCCCCAGCCATACTCGCGATTGAGCAAATCCGCCAGTGAGGCGATGAACTGTTTTTCGCCCTGGGGTGGATCGTAGATTCCCACCAGGCGACGCATGTCTGCCGGTGTCTGGCAGATATCCGCCAGTATTTCCTGAACCCTCTGTTGGATCTCGGGAATATGCCCCGGGTTTCCTCCCCCCATCATGATCATATCGTCGCCGGAGGCCAGCGCGTTACCCAGGTCATCCATCAATGAAGTAATGCCGGCATCGGCGGTAAATTTCCGACCAAAAGCTGAAAGTTTCATGAGGCTTCCCATATTCAACAGGGGGTTACGGGTTCAGTGTAGGACAGGAGCGTGGCAACCGCAGGCTAGTCGCCGAGGAAGACGCCCAGGTTGCTCACGCCGTCGTTGGCCGCTTGCTCGCGCAATCGCTCGACAAACTGGCTGGTAGGTGTGCGCTGGCGTTTGAGGTCGAGCACCAGATCCCGCTGGAATGCCTTGTCTTCTTTCATGAGCGGGTGCTGGTCCAAGAGCCTGACCAGTTCGTCCTCGTCGAGATCTTCACCTTCCGACATTTCCACGAAGTTCATGACGGTTGTGGTGGCGATCCCGGAGGCCTCGCTTGCACGGTGTTTACCCGGGTTGAGCCGGTTCAGCAACGCCTGTTCCAGCAACTGGCAAAAATCAAACGCCGGATAGACACCATAGGCATCGTAGGCATTCACGTCCGGCGACAGGGTTTCCAGCTTCGCCAGTAATTGCGGGATAGCCGCTTCCGAGGCATCCTTTTGCAGCATGTCCCAGGCCAGGTCCATGAGTTGGCGCATTTTGGCACCGGTTTTCAGTTCCACCGCATCCGCAAACAGGGCGTAGTTGGGAAAGGAACGTTCCGCCAGTGCCAGCAGGAAGGCACATTCCCGCCAGCCCTGGAGTTGTGAGACCGCTTTGAGAAACTGATTGGCGTTCAAGTCAGCCTCCGGTATTGCTCAGAAAATCGGCAGGATTTTCTCATGTCTTGGGCAACGTTACGCCGGTCTGGCCAAGGTATTTGCCGCCCCGGTCCTTGTAACTGGTTTCGCAGATTTCGTCGGACTCGAAGAACAGCATCTGGGCAACGCCTTCGTTGGCGTAGATTTTCGCCGGCAGGTTGGTGGTGTTGGAGAATTCCAGGGTTACCTGCCCTTCCCACTCGGGCTCCAGCGGTGTGACGTTGACGATGATGCCACAGCGTGCGTAGGTGGATTTGCCCAGGCAGATGGTGAGTACGCTGCGGGGAATACGGAAGTATTCTACGGTCCGCGCCAGGGCGAAGGAGTTCGGCGGGATGATGCAGACATCACCGGTGTAGTTCACGAAGCTGTTGTCGTCGAAGTTTTTTGGGTCGACGGTGGCTGAGTGGACGTTGGTGAAGATTTTGAATTCGTTGCTGCAGCGTACGTCGTAGCCGTAGCTGGAGGTGCCGTAGGAGATGACTCGGCCTTTTTCGGTTTCACGGACCTGGCCGGCCTCGTAGGGCTCGATCATGCCGTGTTCGGCGGACATCCGGCGAATCCACTTATCGGATTTGATGCTCATGGGTGACGGTCTCGTTTTCGCTGGGAAAAATTGAGGCGTAGTTTACCTGTTCGGCTGAAGTCTGTCGAAGCTTCATCCTTCTGGGACTTGAGGGGCTTCGGGGGCAGGAAGGGCGGTCCAAAAACCGCTACAAGCACTTCCCTGTGCGCTTCTCTCCGGCCATCCATGGCCTCCGAAATTTTTGGACCGCCCTTCCTGCCCCCTCGATCTGACAACGGAGTAGGCTTCCCCGCATTATTGAGACTAGTGCTCTGTCACCGAAACGCTGGAGATCGAACCGCTCAGGTTCCGCTCCCGGGTGGACAACTCTGCCCCAACCCGACGCGCTATATCCCGGTAACGGCGGGCAACTTCGGAATCCGGTTCGGCGACCACGGACGGGGTACCTCCGTCGGTCTGTTCGCGGATGGTCATGTGCAGGGGCAACTGGCCGAGCAGTGTGGTGTCGTATTCCTCCGCGATGCGTTCACCGCCGCCGTGACCAAAGAGGGGCTCCTCGTGGCCGCAGTTGCTGCAGATGTGGACGCTCATGTTTTCCACCACGCCCAGCACCGGGATGTCGACTTTTCGGAACATTTCGATGCCTTTTTTGCCATCCAGCAGGGCGATGTCCTGCGGGGTGGTGACGATGACTGCGCCGGTGACGGGGACTTTCTGGGCCAGGGTGAGCTGGATGTCGCCGGTGCCGGGGGGCATGTCGACGATGAGGTAGTCCAGTTCGTTCCACAGGGTCTGTTGCAGCAGCTGCATGACAGCACCGCTAACCATGGGGCCGCGCCAGACCATGGGGGTTTTGTCGGTGACGACGAAGGCCATGGAGTTGGCCTGCAGGCCGTGGGCGTCCATGGGGACGAAGTATTTGTTTTCGCGGGTGTCCGGGCGTTTGCCCTCGGGGACGCCGAGCATCATGCCAATGCTGGGACCATAGATGTCGGCGTCGAGGATGCCGACTCTGGCGCCCTCGGCCTGCAGGGCCAGGGCGAGGTTGACGGCGGTGGTGGATTTGCCGACGCCGCCCTTGCCGGAGGCGACGGCAATGATGTTTTTCACGCCGGGTACAGAGGGCAGGTCTTTCTGGACTTTGTAGGAGTGTATTTTCTGACCAACATGGACGTCGGCACTTTCCACGCCTTCAACGTCTTCCAGGGCGTGGGTGACCAGTTGTTTCAGGGCGCCGGCGATGCCTTTTGATGGGTAAGGCAGCTCCACCATGAGGGTTACCTTGCCGTTGTCGTCGGCGGTCAGGGACTTGACGGCACCTAGGTCGTATAGGTCCTGGTTGCGGTATGGATCACGGTACTCGCGAACCGCCGCTTGCAGGGCCTGTTCTGAAATCTGGGTCATCGGGTTCTCCGGAATAAGCTCATGCTTGATTTGATGCACGGAAACAGGTGTTTCGGATGAAAAATATCTGTCCGGAAGGTATCATCTGTGCCCGTTTCTGGCCATACAGAGTCTTTACCCGGATCAAGGGGTATCTCTGTTTCACTGATTAACGCCAAATCCTTATTCATTAAAGGTTCGGATATCAACATGACGCAAGCGAGTTCAAAGCAACAGCGCGATATTCTGGTCACCAGCGCCCTGCCTTATGCCAATGGCCCCATTCACCTGGGTCATCTGCTGGAATACATTCAGACGGACATCTGGGTGCGTTACCAGAATATGCGGGGCCAGAACTGTTACTACGTTTGCGCCGACGATGCCCACGGTACCGCGATCATGCTGCGTGCCGAGCGCGAGGGCATTACTTCCGAGCAGCTGATCGATCGCATTCGTGACGAGCATCAGCAGGATTTCAGCGGTTTCCATATCCGCTTTGACAACTATTACACCACGCATTCCGAGGAAAACCGTCAGTTCTCTGAATATATTTACCGGCAACTGCAGGAAAATGGGCATATTGCGACCCGCAAGATTACCCAGTCCTTTGATCCGGAAAAGAATATGTTTCTGGCGGATCGGTTTATCAAGGGCACCTGCCCGAAATGCAAGACCGAGGACCAGTACGGCGACAACTGCGAAGCCTGCGGTGCCACCTATACGCCAGCCGAGCTGATTAATCCGCGCTCCGCGGTGTCCGGCGCCACGCCGATTGAGAAGGAATCCGAGCACTATTTCTTCAAGCTGCCGGACTTTGCCGATTTCCTGGCGAAGTGGACCCGCAGCGGCACCCTTCAGCCGCAGGTGGCCAACAAGCTGGCCGAGTGGCTGGACGCGGGCCTGCAGGAGTGGGACATCAGCCGTGATGCGCCCTACTTCGGGTTCGAGATTCCGGACGCGCCGGGCAAGTATTTCTATGTCTGGCTGGACGCACCGATCGGATACCTGGCCAGCTTCAAGAACCTGTGCAACCGGGAAGACATCAACTTCGAGCATTTCTGGAAGGCGGATTCCACTGCTGAGGTGTACCACTTCATCGGCAAGGACATCATCAACTTCCACGCGCTGTTCTGGCCGTCCATGCTGCACGATGCCGGTTTCCGCACGCCGACAGCGGTCTGGGCCCACGGTTTTGTTACCGTTAACGGCAAGAAAATGTCCAAGTCCCGTGGCACGTTCATCATGGCCCGCACCTACCTGGACCATCTGAACCCGGAGTACCTGCGTTATTACTTCGCCGCCAAACTGACCAGTGGCGTGGATGACATGGACTTGAACCTGGAAGACTTCGCCTCGCGGGTGAACTCGGATCTGGTCGGCAAGGTGGTCAATATCGCCAGCCGCAGTGCCGGTTTCATCACCAAGCGTTTCGATGGCCAGCTTGGCAAGGTCACTGAGCACGACAAGTTGAAAGAGTTCATCGATGCCGGCGATGAGATCGCCGACTTCTACGAGGGCCGCGAGTTTGGGCGCGCCATGCGTCGTATCATGGAGCTGGCGGATATCGCCAACCAGTACGTGAACGACGAACAGCCGTGGGTGATTGCCAAGCAGGAAGGTCAGGAGGACAACCTGCAGGCCATCTGCACCAACGCTATCAATATGTTCCATCTGTTGATGACCTATCTGGCCCCGGTACTTCCGGAAACGGCTAAAGCCTCCGAGGCGTTCCTGAATGCGCGTCTCGACTGGAATAACCGCAGTGACCGCCTGGAAAACCACGGTATCAACAAGTTCAAGCCGCTGATGAGCCGTGTGGATATGGCGCAGATTGAGAAAATTCTGGACGCGTCCAAGGAAGAAATGCCCGCAGCGACCGCGAAACCTGCCGAGACCGCCAATCTCGAACCGGTCGCCGCGGAGATAGAATTCGGAGACTTTGCGAAAGTGGATCTTCGGGTCGCAAAAATTGTCAAAGCGGAACATGTGGAAGGTGCCGACAAACTGCTCCGGCTGACACTGGATATCGGGCATGGTGACCGGAACGTGTTTGCTGGCATCAAATCCGCCTACAAGCCCGAGGAGCTGGAAGGCCGCCTTACAGTGATGGTGGCCAATTTGAAGCCGCGTAAGATGAAGTTTGGCCTTTCCGAAGGTATGGTTCTGGCAGCCGGTCCCGGCGGCAAGGACATTTTCATCCTGTCGCCGGACTCCGGGGCCACCCCGGGCATGCGGATAATGTAAGGCACCTGCGTAACGGCAGTGTGATGGAGCAATGCAAATGACCGAGTATTTGCTGATTCTGGTCAGCACCATTCTGGTGAACAACTTTGTACTGGTTCAGTTCCTGGGGCTGTGCCCGTTCATGGGGGTGTCCGGCAAGCTGGAGACCGCCATGGGCATGTCCCTGGCAACCACGTTTGTGCTGACCCTTGCTTCCGTTTGCAGTTACCTGGCCTACACCTACCTGCTGGAGCCCCTGAATCTCGCGTTCCTGAAAACCATCACCTTTATTCTGGTGATTGCGGTGGTGGTTCAGTTCACCGAAATGGTAGTACGCAAGACCAGCCCCCTGCTCTATCGGGTTCTGGGTATTTTCCTGCCGCTGATCACCACCAACTGCGCGGTGCTCGGCGTGGCGTTGCTGAACCTGAACAAGAACAACAACTTCGTGGAATCTGTCCTGTATGGCTTCGGCGCGGCCGCCGGCTTCTCGCTGGTTCTGGTGTTGTTCGCCGCCATGCGTGAGCGTATTGCCGTTGCCGATGTACCTGTAGCCTTCCGCGGCGCTGCCATTGGTATGGTGACCGCGGGGCTGATGTCATTGGCGTTCCTGGGCTTTACCGGCCTGGTCGGCGTTTGACGGGGTAAGCTTTAGGGGTATCGGTTTTATGTGGACAAGCATTCTCATCGCTGTTGTTGTTCTACTCGCCCTGGCCGTGGTGTTTGGCGGCCTGCTGGGCTTTGCCGCAGAGCGTTTTCGGGTAGAAGGTAACCCCCTGGTCGAACAGATCGACTCCCTGTTGCCACAGACTCAGTGTGGTCAGTGCGGCTACCCCGGCTGCCGCCCCTATGCGGAGTCCATAGCCGAGGGCGGCCCCATCAATAAATGCCCACCGGGTGGCGAAGGTACGATCAAATCCCTGGCCGACCTGCTGGATGTGGAACCGGAGCCCCTGGACGCCGAGCACGGTGTTGAGCAGGAAAAACGGGTGGCGGTCATTCGCGAGGATGAGTGCATTGGCTGTACCAAGTGCATCCAGGCCTGCCCGGTCGACGCCATTCTGGGTTCCGCAAAGCACATGCATACGGTGATCGAAAGCGAATGCACCGGCTGTGACCTGTGCGTGGATCCCTGCCCGGTCGACTGCATCGACATGATCACCATCGAACCAGACATCCGGGCCTGGACATGGAATCCTCCACAGACCGACATCATTGCGACCGATCGCCAGGGGGCCAGCGCCTGATGACACAACTCTGGGATTTCGCCGGCGGTATCCACCCGGCAGAGAACAAGCATCAGTCAACCAGTCGCTCCGTCCGTCAGGCCGGGATCCCGGAGCGATTGGTATTACCCCTGCAACAACATATTGGCTCTCCGGCCGACGCCATTGTGACCGAAGGAGAGCGCGTCCTTAAAGGCCAACGAATTGCCGAGGTAGCCAACGGCATGGGTGTTCCCGTGCACGCACCGACGTCCGGAACCATCGAGTCCATCGCCCGTTTGCCGGTCCCCCACCCCTCCGGTATGGACGACTGGTGCATTACCCTCATTCCCGACGGTGAGGACGAGTGGTGCCAGCATCATCCGATATCGGACTATCGCCATATGGAGCGGGACGAGGTGCTGGAAGCCATCCGTAACGCGGGCATCTCGGGCCTGGGCGGTGCCGGCTTCCCCACCAATATCAAACTGAGACCGCCCAAGGACCGTAAGGTCAGCACCCTGATCCTCAACGGGGCAGAATGTGAGCCGTACATCACCGCCGATGACATGACCATGCGCGAACGGTCGGACGAGATTATCTCCGGCCTGAAGATTATGGCTTGGATTCTGCGCCCCGAGCGCTGTGTTATTGCGATTGAAGACAACAAGCCAGAAGCGACCGCAGCCATGCAAAAAGCGGCCGAGGGCACACAGATTGAAGTGGTTGTGGTGCCGACAAAGTACCCCTCCGGCGGCGAAAAACAGCTGATCCAGATTCTCACCGGTATGGAAGTGCCCAGTGGTGGCATCCCCGCAGACATTGGCGTTATGTGCCAGAACGTGGGAACCGCCGTCGCCGTGGCCCGGGCAATCTTTGAGGGCGAACCGCTGATCAGACGTGTGGTCACCATTACCGGCGAGGCGGTTACCGAACCCGGCAACTTTGAGGCGCTTCTGGGCACCCCGATCGACTACCTGCTGAGTCGGGCCGGACTGCAGGAAGAAAAACTCCACCGGCTGGTTCTCGGTGGGCCGATGATGGGATATACACTGAACACCCCGGATATACCGGTGGTCAAGACCAGCAACTGCGTGATCGCCGCCACCGCACAAGAGCTGCCCGACCCGGAACCGGAACAGGCCTGCATCCGGTGTGGTCAATGCGCCGAAGCTTGCCCCATGGAGCTGTTACCGCAACAACTGTTCTGGTACGCCAAAGCCGGCGAGTTCGAAAAAGCGGAGCACCTGAACCTGTTCGACTGCATTGAGTGCGGCGTCTGTTCTTATGTATGTCCCAGCTCCATTCCGCTGGTGCAGTATTACCGTTATGCGAAGGGCGAAATCCGGGTTCAGCAGGCGGAGCAACTGAAAGCCGACCGTGCCCGGGAGCGTTTTGAGGCTCGCCAGGCACGTCTGGAGCGGGAGCAGCAGGAGAAAGAACTGCGCCGCAAAGAACGCGCCAAGGCCGCAGCAGACGCCCAGGCAAAAAAGAAAGCGGAAGCAGAACAAGCCGCAGCCAAAGGCGAAGCGGTTGATGAAAAGGCTGCCAAGGCCGCTCTGGTCCAGGAAGCATTGGCTCGCAAGAAAGCCGGGGCAGCAACTGCATCCGAAACGCAGACCACCGACGCGGAGAACTCATCGCCGGCACCGGACATTCCTGCTCTGGAAAAACAGTTGACCCAGGCGAAATCCAAGCTGGAAACGATGCAATCGATGCTTGATGACGCCAAGGCCCAACAGGCCGACAACGTCGACAAGCTTGAGCGCGCGGTTGCCAAGAACCATGAACGGGTAAAACGGGCGGAAGAAGCACTGGCTGAAGCCGGTGCAGATACAACCCCGGCCACCCAATCCACCGAATAACGGACATCAGGGCCAAGTCTTCATGGCATTAGCACAACAGTCTTCTCCCCATGCCCGCAAAGCCCGGTCAACCTCCCGGCTCATGCTCTGGGTGATTCTGGCCACCGTGCCCGGCCTGCTGGCGCAGACGATCTTCTTTGGCTGGGGCAACCTGATCAATGTGGTGTGGTGTATTGTTATCGCCCTTGCGGCGGAAGCCGCCATGCTATCGCTTCGCAAGAAGCCACTGGCGTTCTTCCTCAAGGACAATACCGCCGCCGTCACCGGCCTGTTGCTGGGGTTGTCTTTGCCCCAGTTTGTGCCCTTGTGGGTCTCGGCCATCGCCGTGATCTCTGCCATCGTCATGGCCAAACAGCTCTATGGTGGGCTCGGCTCCAATCCGTTCAACCCGGCTATGGTGGGCTATGCACTGGTTCTGATTTCCTTTCCCGTGGCGATGACGACCAACTGGGCCCAGCCCGGCCTGCTGTGGGAGTCCGCTCCCGGTTTTGGTGAAACGCTCAACCTGCTGGCGTCCGGTCAGCAGACCGTTGTGGACGGCTACACCATGGCCACCCCTCTGGACGAGTACAAACACAAGATCGCCACCCACACAGCGGCGGAGGTACTGGAACACCCCACCTTCGGTGAAGGCATCGCCCGCGGCTGGGAGTGGGTTAACGCAGCCTTCCTGCTGGGCGGTCTGGTTCTGATCGGCCTCAAGATCATTACCTGGCACATTCCCGTCAGTATGCTGGCCGCCATTGCTTTGATGAGTCTTGCTTTTGGCAGTAATCCCGACCAGTACGCACCGGTCTCCCTGCATATGCTGGCTGGCGGGACCATGCTCGGTGCCTTCTTTATTGCTACTGACCCGGTATCCGCCGCCACCAGCCACCAGGGCAAACTCATTTACGGGGCTGCTATCGGCGTGCTCATATACGTCATCCGCAGTTGGGGTAATTATCCCGACGCGGTTGCTTTCAGCGTACTGCTGATGAACTTCGCTGTACCTTTTATCGATCACTACACGCCGCCCCGCACTTATGGTCACCACAAGGCCCGGCGCGGCGTGCCCGGCAAGACCCAGGGGTAATCCATGGCCGCCATTGCACAGTCCGTCCGTCGCAGCGCCATTGGCCTTGGCCTTTTCGCTGTCATCACCGGTGGCACCATTGCTGTCACTCAGGTTCTGACCGCTGATCGCATCGCCGAACAGGCCGCCCGCGCCGAAGCCAAGGCCCTGTTCGAAATCATTCCCGAAAGCCGTCATGACAACGACCTGCTCAGGGATACCGTGCAACTGCCGGCAAGTGATCGCCTGCCCCAATCCGGCCCGGTAACGGCCTGGGTCGCACGATCCAATGGGGAACCGGTCGGAGTGATTCTTCCTGCCGTCGCTCCCGACGGCTATTCGGGTGATATTCGCCTTCTGGTCGGCATCGACCTTGAGGGCAACGTTCTTGGTGTACGAGTCACAAGCCACAAGGAAACCCCAGGCCTTGGCGACCGCATCGAAACCAAGAAGTCCGACTGGATTTATTCCTTTGAAGGGCGCAACCTCAGGGACCCGGTTCCCAGGCGCTGGAACGTGAAAAAGAACGGTGGTGTGTTTGACCAGTTTACCGGTGCCACCATCACCCCCAGGGCCGTGGTCAAGGCCGTTCAGAAGACGCTGATCTACTTTCGCCAGAACCGGCAGGAACTGCGTAAGATTCTCAATGAAGCTCCGCAAAAGCGGAGCACGCCCATCATTCCCGACGCCGTGGCTGGCCAACATCAAGACGCGGAGCATTCCTGATCATGGCAACCAAAACCAACTCGGAAATCGTTCGTGAGGGCCTCTGGACCAACAACCCCGCCCTGGTCCAGGTACTCGGCCTGTGCCCCTTGCTCGCGGTCACCAGCACCGTGGTTAACGCCATCGGACTGGGACTGGCGACCCTGATGGTATTGATGGGCTCGAATCTGGCAGTGTCCCTTATCCGGAATTTCGTCAGCGAGTCCGTACGCCTGCCCGCCTTCGTGATGATCATCGCTTCCTTCGTCACCTGTGCCGAGTTGTTGATGCAGGCTTTCACTTACGAGCTGTACCAGATTCTAGGCATTTTTATCCCGCTCATAGTCACCAACTGTGCCATTCTCGGCCGCGCCGATGCTTTTGCCTCCAAGAACGCGCCGGTCCCCGCGTTGCTGGACGGTGTCATGATGGGGCTGGGCTTCCTTGCCGTGTTGATCGTTCTTGGCGCCATGCGTGAGTTGATTGGCCAGGGCACCCTGTTTACCGACATGGACTTGCTGCTCGGTCCCATGGCGGCAGACTGGGGCATGCGTCCCCTGGAAAACTATCCGGATATGCTGTTCATGGTATTGCCACCGGGTGCATTCGTCGGACTGGGGCTGTTGATTGCCCTCAAGAACAGCATCGACAATCAGATTAAGGAACGCCGCAGCGCCAGGGTAACCGAGCCGGTCACCAGTGGCAGCAAGCGGGTACGGGTCACCGGGCAGGTTTCCTGATATGAACCGTGAAAAGCGAATTGAGATTTTCACTCGCCTGCGGGAAAACAACCCCAACCCCACGACCGAGCTGAACTACTCGACGCCGTTTGAGCTACTGGTCGCCGTGACACTGTCGGCCCAGGCCACCGATGTCGGGGTCAACAAGGCCACCGACAAACTGTTTCCGGTTGCCAATACGCCTGCTGCGATCCTCGCCCTGGGTGTCGATGGCCTGAAGGAATACATCAAGACCATCGGCCTATTTAACAGCAAGGCGGAGAATGTCATCAAGACTTGCCGGATACTGCTGGAAAAACACGGGGGCGAAGTGCCCGATAATCGTGAGGATCTGGAAGCCCTCCCCGGAGTCGGCCGCAAAACAGCGAATGTGGTCCTCAATACCGCCTTCGGCCAGCCAGCGATGGCTGTGGATACTCACATTTTCCGGGTATCCAACCGAACCGGTATCGCCCCCGGAAAAAACGTCCTGGAAGTGGAAAAGCGTCTAATGCGACTGGTGCCCAAGGAGTTCCTTCTGGATGCCCACCATTGGCTGATTCTTCATGGCCGTTACATCTGCACAGCGAGAAAACCCAAATGCGGAGCCTGCCCCATTGAGGATCTATGCGAATTCAAACATAAGCGGGACTACCAGTAGCAGCGCAGAAAATACAGTCAAGGGCAGCCGCCAGGAAAAATCGCCCGGCGGCTGAGCATGCTGCAGCGAATTAACGCAGGCCCAGCATGCTTGCTTTCAGGTCTTTCTGGGCAGGCTTTTCGGACAGCCAGATTCCAAACAGGGCTTTCTTGAACTCCAGACCACCCACGGTATCGCGGATTTCGCCATTTTTGAGGACGCGCACCCCCTCTGATGGGAGATAGACGAGATCAAATACGTCACCCTCCTTGATCTCTTCCTCGAAGACCGACATGAACTGATCTATCTCGCCCTGGATCGCTGACAAGTCGCCATCATTCGCGTTTTCGAAGCCTTCCAGGGTGGCTTCCGTCATACGCTCACTGGTAATCATGTCAGAAATGATATGCAGTGTAATGACTTGTGGTTCATCGGCATTGATTACAGCCTGGCCATCATCAATGCTTTCCGGCACATAAAGCCCCCCCACGTAAAGATCCATGAACCATTTGGAGCGAGTGCCGGCACCGTTGAGCGTAAGCTCGGTGTCCATGGCGGAATAGGTTTCCGGAACATCCACGCCTTCCACAGTAAGAGCCGATGCGGGAGCCGACAGTGCTGCCGACAGGGTCAGTGACACAAAACCTGTTGATAGAGCCTTCTTCATCATCCTTTCCTTTTCAGTCGTCATTGTTGAGTTATTTTATTTTTATACCGGGTTTCGACAACCTATCCCTACCCGGAAAACCATTCTAACAGGGGGGATAAGGGCCATTACGCAACCTGGTTCTCATTTGCGGGCGTACTGAAACAGAAAAGCCGGCCATTTACCATGGCCGGCTTTCAAGGATGACAAAACTCTATTGGTTACTGGTTACATGAAAAGCAATGAGCCAGAAAGGCCTTCCTTCTCCAGAATCTCACGTAGACGACGCAGAGCCTCGACCTGGATCTGACGCACGCGCTCGCGGGTCAGCCCGATCTCCTGGCCAACTTCCTCCAGCGTACTGACTGGATAGCCACGCAAGCCAAAGCGACGGGAAAGCACTTCCTGTTGCTTCTCACTGAGCTGATCAATCCACTTCTCGACACAGGAACACATATTGTTGTCCTGCAAGAGGTCGGCAGGATCCGAAGCTCCTTCGTCCGCAACGGTATCCAGCAGGGATTTCTCGCCACCAGCCCCAATAGGCGTGTCCATCGAGGCCACCCGCTCATTCAGCCCGAGCATGCGCTTTACATCATCCACCGGTTTATCGACCATGCGGGCAATTTCTTCCGCTGAAGGTTCGTGATCCAGCTTCTGGGTAAGCTCACGGGCTGCACGCAGGTACAGATTGAGTTCTTTGACGACGTGAATGGGCAATCGGATGGTGCGGGTCTGATTCATGATCGCCCGCTCAATGGTCTGGCGAATCCACCAGGTTGCGTAGGTAGAGAACCGGAACCCCCGCTCGGGATCAAATTTTTCCACCGCGCGGATCAGGCCGAGGTTGCCCTCCTCGATGAGGTCCAGCAGCGTCAGGCCCCGGTTGACGTATCTGCGGGCGATTTTGACCACTAGCCGCAGATTACTTTCGATCATGCGTTTACGACCAGACTCTTCACCTTTTCGGGCCAGTCTGGCGAAATACACTTCTTCTTCGGGAGTAAGCAGTGGGGAGAAACCAATCTCGTTAAGATACAACTGGGTTGCATCGAGTTGTTTTTGGCTTGTGAAGTATCGGCCCTGGGCCGGTATACCTTCTTCAACTTCTGCTACTTCCGTGTCAGAAGATTCCTTTTCGACCTTGTCTTCTGCCAGAAGCTGCTCTTCAGCCTCTTCGACGTCACTTACACGGTCGATGATGAGTTCTTCTTGCTCTGCTGACATATCTTTGCCCCGCCTCTCAATAATCCTGGTTGTTCGCTCACGACTTCTTATTATTGTGAGCACCTGCTGTATTCGCGTTTTTGTTCAGGACATTTAGCTATTGGCTGGCTACTACCGTAACCATTGTTTTTGTTCTTTTCTGTCGGCTTTGTTGTCAGTGCCGGTACCTGGCAGAGGTTACCCGGTCAGCGTGGCGGTAGGTAATGACGTGGATCAACCGGATTGCCATTTTTCCGAATCTCGAAATGCAATTTGGGTCGATCCGAACCGCTGCTTCCAAGCTCTGCAATTACTTGCCCGGCTTTTACATCCTCCCCTTCCTGCACCAGTATCTTCCGGTTGTGGGCGTAAGCACTCAAATAGTGCTCGTTATGATTCACAATAACCAGATTACCGTATCCAAGCAATCCGCTACCGGCGTAGACTACATTACCACCCGCAGCAGCCTTTACAGGATCTCCCGGATTTCCAGCAATATCAACACCTTTATTGACTTTCCCGGATGTTGAATAACCTGCAATTACGGTGCCAACGTGTGGCCAACGCCAACTGATATTCGATACCGTTTGCGTTTGGCTATTCAATGTCGACGTTCGATTCGGGGCCCTGGAAACCGTTGGTCTGGGTTCAGGTTTCGAAGCCGGTGCCTTGCTAACCTGTCGTGACGGCGGCTTCACCGATGATGGCTTGGTACGCGCCTTATTTTGCACGGATGATGTGACAGTTCCGCGAAGGTCCAGACGCAAAACCTGGCCGGCTTGCAAATGCCACGGTGCACTCATGCCATTCGCATTGCCCAATTCACGGTAATCGCGGCCATACCGCCAGGCTATGCTATAGAGCGTTTCCCCGGGTTTTACCACATGCCGCCCCCAGTAAACTGGAGGGTTGTAGCCGTCATCCTGATAGATCGCGTTGGTATTGCAGCCACTGATCAGTGGGGGCACAAAGAGCAAGGCCAGAAGCAGGGGCAGCCAGGTGAGAGAGCGGACGGACTTTTCAGACCATAAGGATACCGGGGTACCGGAGGGGAACCGCAGAAATGCTGTAAAATAAGCCTTGGGGAACCCAGGTAAACATCTCACAGGTATAAAAATCGCCCCGTTATAAAAAATCCGTATTAAAAATACGGCAGTTTCTAAAGTTCTTGGAGTAACCCGCTAATATATTGCACATTTTATGTTCAATGCCAAGTTACTCACTCGCCATACCTGTTACTGGTCGAAACACCCCCAGTAACTGAAAAGTAACAATCCCGGAATTTATACTCTGTTACGACTTCCCATCCACTCCACCAGCAGCACCACGGCAAAGCCGAGAACAGCGACGCTTATTGCCACGGGCCATTGGGAATCCAGCCCGGTCAGTTCGGTGTAGTAGCCGGGAGTAACACTGACCTCGTTGAGGGGAACCTGCTCACCGGAACTGTTGGTACGCCAGCTCAGAGTTTCCTTCCAGGGCCATACCTTATTGAGCGCACCGATCATAAAGCCGGTCAGCAACGCCAGAACAGCATCATGAAACCGATGAAATGCCCAGGTGATCAACCGCGCGATGGATAACAGTCCGATCACACACCCCAGGGCAAACAATAGCAGGGAACCCGCTTCGATATTTCGGATTGCATCCAGTACCGGTGAGTACATACCAATGATCACCAATATGAAGCTTCCGGAGATGCCTGGAAGGATCATCGCACAGATTGCCAGGGCGCCGGCCCCCAGGAACACCAGGCCGGAAGGGTCCACCTGCCCCGCCGGCAACGTGGTCACCCACCAGGCAAACGCGATACCAGCAAGCAAGGGAATTGACAGAGTCGGTGACAGCGCACGCACCTGCCGTCCAACGTGCCAGACCGACGCGACAATCAATCCGAAGAAGAAGCTCCAGATCAGGATGGGGTAGGCCTCCAGGGCATAGCTGATGATCGAGGCCAACGTCGCTATGCTGGCCAGGATTCCTATCAGCAGGCTGATCAGGAATGTGCCATCACACCGGAACCAGAACCCTTTCAGATCGCCTCGGAACAAATGGTGTATGACAGCCACCGGGACTGCATTGATCGCTTCCAGCAACCGGAAATAGATGCCGGTAATGAATGCAATGGTGCCGCCGGACACCCCTGGCACTATGTCAGCGGCCCCCATAGCGATACCCCGGAGAAACACTGCAAACGGAGGATGCTGGCGAAGATCCTCTGTCACCGGACGACCCCGCCCAGCAAGGGTACAAAATTCACCGCCTCTATTTCAGTGGTTTCAAAGCGGTCGCCGTAACGTACCATTTTCACCAACGTCTGCTCTTCTTCTCCGATCGGCGCAACGATTACCCCACCCTCCGCTAACTGAGTACGGAGTTCAGCGGGAATCTCCGTGGGCGCAGCCGTCAGCATGATGCCGTCGAACGGGCCTTTGTCCGGCCATCCCATGCCGCCGTCGGCATGCTTTAGCAGCGTATTACGTAATTCCAGCTGACGCAGCCTGTCCCGCGCACGATCCTGCAACGGCTTGATTCGCTCCACGCTGAACACCTGATCAACCAGCCTCGCGAGGATCGCAGTCTGGTAGCCGGACCCCGTTCCCAACTCCAGCACACGCGAGGGTGCATGTTGCATCAGGATTTCCGTCATCCTCGCGACGATATAGGGTTGGGAAAGCGTCTGACTGTATCCGATTGGCAGGGAAGTGTCCTCATAGGCCCGGTGTGACAGCGCTTCATCCAGAAAAATATGGCGCGGCACGTCCGCCATCACGTCCAGTACTCGCTGATCTGTAATGCCCGCATCTCTGAGGCGCTGAATCAGTCGCATACGGGTCCTGCGGGAGGTCATGCCAATACCCTGAAGCTCCGCAACCATCAATGGCCCTCCCCGGATGCCATATCATCAACCCACTCCCGAAGAGAAGACAACGCTTCATGACGAGTCATATCGACATGAACCGGGGTAATGGAAACGTAGCCCTCACGAACAGCATGAAAATCGGTACCTGGTCCGGCATCGCTACCCTTCCCGGCGGCCCCGATCCAGTACCGTTCCTTACCACGGGGGCAGGTCATGGGGACTGCACCCTCGGCCAGGTCACGATGACCCAGCCGGGTCACGCGGATTCCCGCGATGTCTTCCCATGGCACGTCAGGCACATTGACGTTCAGAATGCACCTTGGGCCGAGGGCCAGGGGCTTCCTGCCTTCCAGGAGGAGACGAACCACTCTGGCGGCAGTGTCATAGTGAAAATGACCATTGTTGACAAGGGAAACCGCAATGGCCGGGAGACCGAGGTTGCGCCCTTCCGTCGCCGCCGCAACGGTACCGGAATAGATGATGTCATCGCCCAGATTGGCGTGGGTGTTAATGCCGGACACAACCCGATCAAATGGTTCCTTGAACAGACCATTGACCGCCAAATGGACACAATCCGTGGGGGTTCCGTCCACTGACCGGAACCCGTTTGGGTGCTGCTCCACCGTCAGAGGGCGGTTCAGTGTCAGGGCGTTGCTGGCCCCACTGTGATCCCGATCGGGAGCAACCACCTCCAGTTCTCCTAGGCCTTCCAGCCCGTCGTAGAGAGCCTGGAGGCCCGGTGAATGAACACCGTCATCATTGGATAACAGTATGCGCACAATTTTCTCCGCTAGCCTTTACGCACCGGGACATCACACCTGAAAGCACAGGTTGTCCGCCCGGACATTTTATTGTTCGGGGTCTTTTGCCCCTTCATGCAATTCAAAAATATCTGCCAGGATGGTTGTGGCGTATTGCCCCGGCGCGAGCCAGAAACTGAGCCAAAGTATGTCCTCTTCCAACCACTGCCAATGCAGTTGCCCCGGTATGGCAATCAGGGGACGACGTTCCGGCTTCATCCGGGTGACCGAAAACAACGCTTCCAACCCGGGGGTTTCGGCAATCACTTCGCGCTCAAGGGCTCCCTGCTCCGATACCGCTTCGGTACCTCCATCACCCCATAGGGGACCCGTTGCAACCAGTTCCGAATCGGGGCTTGACCCCGGCTCCCCGTCCAGAACGTCCCGCCAGTTGCCCTCCGCGACCCGGCGGCCAAGCACCTCATTGAACAGCCATGACCGGGCCGCAGAAAAGTACAATACGTTTTTACTGTCCTGACTGCCAGAGCCCGAACGCCCACCCCCTCGCTTTTTGCCACCTTTCCGACCGCCACGATTGAGTTTCGATGGGTCGATGGTCAGGGCTCGATCAAGATTGGCGCCTCCATGGCCGAACCGCTGGGCCCCAAAATAGTTCGGTGCGCCCGACGTGCGCAGCTCATGCAATGCTTCGTCAATGTCTGCAGCGGTGCCAGCCACCCTGCGAAGGGTGATCTCGAAGTGATTGCCCCGGTGGTCTCCACGACGAAGTTTACGGACAGAACGAGTCCACGCCCGGACCGGCCAGCGATCCACCACCTGGGAGAGGAAGGCTTTATCATCAGCTTCCAACCCCGGGCGATAGATGCTGAACCACTGACGGGTCACTGCGTGACGATCCTTCAGACCGCAAAAGCCCACATCGAAATGGCGGCAGCCCGACAACAACGCCAGCTGGCGGGCAACATATTCGGTATTGTCACCGGTCTTTTCCAGCAACAGGCAGAGATGCTCACCACCAGTGAGCTCCCCTCCGGACGAGCCTTCATCGGGAAACCCGGGCAACCCCAGATCTTCAAAAACCCGAAAATCCTCCGGCATACTCTTCAACTCGGCGCGAGCAAGCCGGTGCCCCCTTGACGTCGGCCAATCCAGTGTCCAGTTACCGGTTTCCTCTGTATCTTCACTCACGAGGTTATCGACTCCAGCAGGCATACCGCCTGGCAGGCAATGCCCTCACCGCGCCCGGTAAAGCCCAGTTTTTCGGTGGTGGTTGCTTTCACACTGACCCGACCGGCAGATATGCCCAGGTCTTCGGCAATGTTTAATCGCATGGCTTCCACGTGGGGCGCCATTTTAGGCGCCTGAGCGATGAGAGTGGTGTCGACGTTCACTACGGAAAAACCTTCTTCGGCAATCCGGATCATGACGCGACGTAACAGATCCCGGCTGTCAGCTCCGGCCCATTCGTCACTGGTATCGGGAAACAAATGCCCAATATCACCGAGTGCCACAGCCCCAAGGAGCGCATCCGCCAGCGCGTGCAGAAGCACGTCACCGTCAGAATGGGCTTTCAAGCCGTGACTGTGGGGAATCCGGACACCACCGAGAGTAACAAAGTTGCCTTCACAGAAGGCATGGACATCGAAGCCCTGACCAATACGCATAGAGACTTTCCCGAAACCGTGCAGGCAAATTCAGAACTGGCTGAGGATAAATCCCGCCAGGGCGAGGTCCGCCGGGACAGTCACCTTGATATTGTCCGGACGCCCTTCCACCAATAACGGCATGTTACCTGAAAATTCCATCGCAGAGGATTCATCTGTCACAGGCTGGGCATTTACGACAGCCGACTCCAGCGCGTTAACCAGTTTGGCGTACCGGAACATCTGGGGTGTCAGGGCTCGCCACAGGCAACTACGGTCAACCGTCTCCAGAACTTCCGGGGGGATGGCGCCACTGCCCTTCTTGAGGGTATCGGCAACGGGAGAGGCCAGCAGGCCGCCGACCTCGTGATTCTGCAGCAAGGATATCAATCGGGTCAGGTCATCCCGGTGGAGGCAGGGCCGGGCAGCATCGTGGACCAGCACCCAGTCATCCGCAGCGGCCTGTGGTGCCAGCGCACGAAGAGCCGCGAGAACTGAATCTGCCCGTTCGGAGCCACCACGACAGGTCCGAACCCGGGAGTCAGCACTGGCTTCGGTATCCGGCCACCAACGGTCATCGGGATGGAGGGCAACCATGCAGCCATCAAACGGAGCTGAGTCGAGGGTACGTGACAGGGTAATATCGAGAATAAAACGGCGATCAATCCTGAGGTACTGCTTGGGGCACTCGGCCTGCATTCGCTGACCAATGCCGGCAGCCGGGACGATCAGCCAGAATCGGGGATTCGTCATTGGCTTGTATCAGTTTTCAACAACCAGGAAGAAGGTTTCGTCGTCACGGATCAGCCCCAGGTTCATTCTCGCACGTTCTTCCACCGCGCCCTGCTCGTTATGCAGATTCCGGACTTCAGCGTAAAGGCGTTCGTTGCGGGCGGACAGTTCGGCATTCTCTTCACGCTGCTCGGAAATGGACTGCTCAAGGGCCCATACCTGCGCAAAGCTGCCCTCCCCGATCCACAGGCGCACCTGTAGCAGGAGTATCAGCACAGCCATGATGGACCAGAGCACCTTCATTGCTAATTCCGTTTAATAAGAGCCGAACAAAAAACCAACACTGAGTGCTGAGTATAGACCTTAGAGTAGATTAACAACAAATTCCGCTAAATGGTTGTGCAGAAAGGCCATCGTGGATGAATTTTCATTCAGAACACGATGGCCTTAACATTTTGTCACCTGAAATGAGCGTTAATCCAGGCAAAAAATGAGTCCGCCAGCCCTCAGCCCTGACCCTTGATCTCGGTCAGACCACGGTATGGCGCCTTGCCTTCCAGGCCTTCCTCAATACGCAGAAGCTGGTTGTACTTGGCTACGCGATCCGAGCGGCACAGAGAGCCAGTCTTGATCTGGCCAGCGCAGGTCGCAACTGCCAGGTCAGCAATGGTGGTATCTTCCGTTTCACCGGAACGGTGAGAAATCACCGCTGTGAAGCCCGCATCCTGCGCCATCTTGATGGCGTCGAGGGTTTCGCTCAGGCTACCGATCTGATTGAACTTAATCAGGATGGAATTGCCAACGCCCTTGTCGATACCCTGCTTCAGGATTTTGGTGTTGGTTACGAACAGGTCATCACCGACCAACTGTACCTTGCTGCCCAGCTTGTCGGTCAGCACCTTCCAGCCGTCCCAATCGCTCTCATCCATACCGTCTTCGATGGAGACGATCGGATAACGCTCGCACAAGCCCGCCAGGTAATCCGCAAAGCCTTCGGAATCAAAGCTCTTGCCTTCACCGGACAGTTGATACTGACCGTCCTTGTAGAACTCGGAAGATGCGCAGTCCAGGGCCAGCGTCACGTCGGAACCCAGCTTGTAGCCGGCCTTTTCAACCGCTTCCTGAATCACCGCCAGTGCCGCTTCGTTGGACGGCAGGTTAGGAGCGAAACCGCCTTCGTCACCCACTGCGGTGTTCAGGCCCTGGGCCTTCAGCACCTTCTTCAGGCTGTGAAAAATCTCGGCGCCAATACGCAGGGCTTCTGCAAAGCTCTTGGCCGCCACCGGCTGAACCATGAACTCCTGGATATCCACGTTGTTGTCCGCGTGCTCGCCACCGTTGAGGATATTCATCATCGGAACCGGCATGCTGTACTTGCCTGAGGTGCCGTTAATATCGGCAATATGCTCGTACAGCGGCTTGCCCAGAGAAATCGCAGCGGCCTTGGCTGCGGCCAGGGACACCGCCAGAATGGCATTGGCGCCCAGGTTGGCCTTGTTCTCGGTGCCGTCCAGCTCCAGCATCACGTCGTCCAAAGCACGCTGATCGGCCGCATCTTTGCCTTTGAGCGCATCACGGATCTTGCCGTTCACGGCTTCAACCGCTTTCAAAACACCTTTGCCGAGGTAACGGGAAGTGTCACCATCACGCAGTTCCAGCGCTTCACGAGAGCCTGTAGAAGCACCTGACGGAGCGCAAGCGCTGCCCACAGTGCCGTCTTCAAGGATAACGTCTGCTTCGACGGTCGGGTTACCACGGGAATCCAGAACCTCACGGCCTTTGATGTTGGCAATCTTGGTCATTCGAATGATTCTCCAAATTTTCGATGTCTAAACGGTTCTAACTTGAAATTGGGCCTAGAGCAGGTGGGGGATGGCTTTCCGAAACTGTGCGGAGCCATGGATGGCGGAGCCCAAGCGTCACATGGATGTGCCGCAAGGAGCGTGTTTCGGAAAGCCATCCCCTACCTGCTCGTACTCCCAAACAAAACAAACACCGCCAATCAGGCGGTGTCGATAGGTTTAAAGCTCTTAACAAGATCATCCACTGCCTTGACCCGCTGGAGGAATGGCTCCAGTTGGCTTAAGCGCAGGGCGCAGGGGCCATCGCATTTGGCCTTATCCGGGTCCGGATGGGCTTCCAGGAACAGGCCAGCCAGCCCCTGGGACATACCCGCCAGAGCCAGATCCGTTACCTGGGCACGACGGCCGCCGGCGGAGTCTGCGCGCCCACCGGGCATCTGCAATGAGTGAGTCACATCGAACATCACCGGCACGTTCATCGCTTTCATGATGCCGAAGCCGAGCATGTCGACCACCAGGTTGTTATAGCCGAAGCTGCTGCCCCGCTCGCACAGGATGACCTTGTCGTTGCCGGCTTCTTCGCATTTGGTGATGATGTGCTTCATTTCCTGGGGTGCCAGGAACTGGGCCTTCTTGATGTTGATCACAGCACCGGTTTTGGCCATGGCCACCACCAGATCGGTCTGGCGGCTCAGGAAGGCCGGCAGCTGAATAATGTCGCACACCTCTGCCGCAGGCGCTGCCTGGGCCGGTTCATGGACATCGGAAATGATGGGTACACCAAACTTGCTCTTGATGTCCGCCAGTATTTGCAGCCCTTTCTCCAGACCGGGGCCACGGAAAGAATTCACGGACGAGCGGTTGGCCTTGTCGAAGGAGGCCTTGAACACATACGGAATACCCAGCTTGCCAGTGGCCTCAACATAGGCCTCTGCCACTTCCATGGCCAGCTCGGGAGATTCCAGTACGTTCATACCGCCGAACAACACAAACGGCTTGTCGTTGGCGACCTCAATTCCGGAGACGTTTACGGTGCTCTGTGCCATGCTCAGGATTCCTTTTTGTGAGCCAGTGCTGCCTGGACAAAGCCCTTGAACAAGGGATGCCCGTCACGGGGCGTTGATGTAAATTCCGGGTGGAACTGGCACGCCACAAACCAGGGATGTTCCGGAGCCTCAACCACTTCCACCAGGCGACCGTCCGTTGAGCGGCCGGAAATCTTCAACCCGGCCCCTTCCAGATTTGGCAGGAAATGGTTGTTCACTTCGTAACGGTGACGGTGGCGTTCACGGATGGTTTTCTTGCCGTAGCAGTTGGCAATGGTGGAACCTTCGGTCAGCACACAGTCCTGTGCGCCCAGGCGCATGGTGCCGCCCAGATCGGATTCCTCGGTACGCTCCTCGCGCTCGCCACTGGCATCCAGCCACTCGGTAATCAGGCCAACCACCGGCTCCGGCGTATGCTGACGGAATTCGGTACTGTGGGCATCTTTGAGGCCAGCTACGTTGCGGGCATACTCAATGACAGCCACCTGCATACCAAGGCAGATACCCAGATAGGGGACCTTGTTTTCGCGAGCGTACTGTACCGTGCGAATCTTGCCTTCCACACCACGTTCACCAAAGCCGCCCGGCACCAGAATGGCATCGGCACTGGCGAGTGCTCCGGTGCCGTCGCGCTCGATATCCTCAGAATCAATATAATTGATCTTGACCTTGGTGCGGGTTTTGATACCCGCATGCAGCAAGGATTCAATCAGTGACTTGTAGGCTTCCAGAAGCTCCATGTACTTACCGACCATGGCAATAGTCACTTCATCCTCGGGATTCATCAGGGACTCGACAACAGCGTCCCATTCACTCAAGTCCGCGGGACGCGCGTCCAGCGTGAAACGCTCAATCACCAACTGGTCCAGGCCATGCTCGTAAAGCATGCGGGGAATGGCGTAAATGGACTTGGCGTCCTGCAACGGAATGACCGCCCGCTCTTCCACGTTGGTGAACAGGGCAATCTTGCGGCGGGAACTGGCATCGACCTCATGCTCCGAGCGGCATAGCAGGATATCCGGCTGCAAGCCGATGGAACGCATTTCCTTCACGGAATGCTGAGTGGGTTTGGTCTTGATTTCACCGGCAGTGGCAATGTACGGCACCAGTGTCAGGTGCATGAACAGCGCCCGCTGCGGGCCGACTTCCACCTTCAACTGACGGCAGGCTTCCAGGAACGGCAGGGATTCGATATCGCCCACGGTCCCACCGATCTCGATCAGCGCCACATCAGAGCCGGCTGCGCCCTCCACAACACGACGCTTGATTTCGTCGGTGATATGAGGGATGACCTGCACGGTGCCGCCCAGATAGTCTCCACGACGCTCCTTGCGAATCACCTCTTCGTACACACGGCCAGTGGTGAAGTTGTTGCGACGACTCATGCGGCTACGAATGAATCGCTCGTAGTGTCCCAGGTCGAGGTCGGTTTCCGCGCCATCTTCGGTGACAAAGACTTCACCGTGCTGAAACGGGCTCATGGTGCCGGGGTCCACGTTGATGTACGGGTCCAGCTTGAGAATGGTGACCTTCAGGCCGCGTGCCTCGAGGATCGCAGCCAGTGAAGCGGATGCGATACCTTTCCCCAAGGAGGACACGACACCGCCGGTGACGAAAATATAACGCGTCATGCAGATTCCATGATTGTCTGGTTCGGTGAAGGAGGGAGATTGTCATCTCAAGATGGGACGCCAGACTACCAGAAACCCCCACCTTACTCAATCAAATTCCCGTTCCACAACAATGCGCCAGCCGGCGGCTGGGGCCTCCCCACAGTAATTACCGGAAAGCCACAGATCACCAACGGCAACCAATTCCCCGTGGTCTTCCTGACCCTCGAAAACCAAGGGAATCCGCGCCCTTTCCCAAGGTGGCACCCGCTGTTCCTGCAACCATTTTTTCAGTGGTTTCGAGGGCCCATCGGGGCGGGTTCGTATGCGTTCGCCACCCTGCCTCGTAGATATTCGTATTGGCGGAGGTGCATCGCCTGGGGTAGCGGTCGCACTCAGGGTGAATCGCCAGCCACCAAACTGAACCGGATGCCCGGGCACCAGGTCTTGTGGCACCGGCAGATCCTCGGGCAGATCGGGTACCAGGTAAATCCAGCCATGGAAGCGGCGCAGCGAAAATCCTTCACCACGAAACTCAGGCTCCCTGTCCGCGGCCGAGAGCAATAGCTCATTAAAAACCTGCTGCCAGTTCGCCACCGCCGGGAAACGGAAACCTGACTGAGTAATCCACCAGTGCACAAGGTTTTTCTGCTCGGCAAGGCTGAGGCCAAGCATCCGGGCGACCCGCAGTCGCCCTTCTCCCTCCGCCACCGAAGCGTAATGAATCCGGGCCAGAGATACTGCCAGTTCTCCCTGATCATGACAGGCTGCGGCACTGTGCCCGAGCCGCTTGATCAGTGATGGCCAGCGGGACTTGAGCAGTGGCATGACAGAATGGCGCAGAAAATTACGATCGTATTTAAGGTCGTCATTGCTGGGGTCATCCACCCACATCAGACGTGCCTGTTGCGCCCAATCCTGAATCTGCTGGCGACTGAATGCCAGAAGCGGCCGATGCAACGTCCCCTGGCCAAGAGATCGGCTGGACGGCATGCCCGCAAGCCCAGCCACGCCACTACCCCGCAGCAAACGGAACAACACGGTTTCGGCCTGATCGTCACCATGATGCGCCATCAACAACAACTGATCAGGCCCAAGGATGCTCTCGAATACATCATATCGGGCCTGGCGCGCGGCTTCCTCGACACCACCGGTCGTCGACTCTTTGGTGGCGTTAACCTCGACGGACACCCGCCTGACGGTCAGCGGAATCGCCAGTTTTTTGCACTGGTCCCTGCAGAAACGTTCCGTCTCTTCAGCGTTGGGCTGGAGTTGATGATTTACGTGAATCGCGGCGATTGTCTGATCACTGCCCAGACACTGGGAAACCACATGAAGAAGAAGGACCGAATCCAGCCCGCCACTGAGGGCAACCCACAGACAGGAGGCATCGGGAAGGTGCCTGACCGACTCACACAATTCCGCCGGCCAGGAAAAGTCCGGGGCGGATTTACCGCCCGGTGTCATATCGGGTCAGTCGCTCGTAACGGCGGGACACCAATTCGTCGGCGGGAAGACGGCACAGCTCGGCAATTCCTTTGGCCAGGGTCTCACGGAGCGCTTCAGACATTTTCTCTGGATTCCGGTGAGCACCGCCCAACGGCTCATTGATGACATTGTCAGCCAGCCCCAGATCTTTCAGGCGCTCCGCCGTTACCCCCATGGCTTCGGCTGCCTGAGCTGCGTACTCGGCACTCTTCCACAGAATGGACGCGCAGCCTTCCGGGGAAATCACGGCGTAGGTGGAGTACTGCAACATGTTCAGCTGATCACACACACCGATGGCCAGTGCCCCACCGGAGCCGCCCTCGCCAATAACCGTGGAAATGATTGGCGTTTTAAGACGCGACATCACCGCCAGGTTGAAGGCGATGGCCTCACTCTGGCCCCGCTCTTCGGCGCCGATACCGGGATAAGCGCCAGGGGTATCGATAAAGGTGAGAATCGGCATTTTAAAACGCTCAGCCATCTCCATCAGACGCAACGCCTTTCGGTACCCTTCCGGACGCGGCATGCCGAAGTTGCGCTTGACCTTGTCACGCACTTCCCGGCCCTTCTGATGACCAATGATCATCACCGGCTTGTCGTCCAGACGGGCTGTCCCGCCAACAATTGACAGATCATCCGCATACCGGCGATCGCCGTGCAACTCGTCAAAATCATCGAAGATCATTTCGATGTAGTCGAGCGTATAGGGCCGGCGTGGGTGACGCGCCAGACGCGCCACATCCCAGGGCTGAAGGTCGGAAAAAATACTTTCCGTCAGGCTGACGCTCTTGCTTTTCAGCCGATTGATTTCATCGGAGATATTGATGTCTGTGTCGTTACCCACCATGCGAAGCTCTTCGATTTTCGCTTCCAGGTCGGCAATAGGCTGTTCGAAATCCAGATAGTTAGGGTTCATGATGTTCCATCATTTGATTGCAGGACGGAAATTTATCCCGTCAAACCAGAATTTTGGACAAAGATAGCAGTGCCCGCTCCGAGGCTAAAGCGGACATTGGTATGAGTCCGCAGTCTGACAAATATTTAACGTTAAGCTTGCTGCACCCCTATCAATCATAGACCAGTTCCACGGACTGGTCGCCCACGAGGTAGCGTAACTCCAGCAACAGGTCGTCATCTGGCTGGATTCTCCATGCTTCTCCCAGCTCAATGCGTGTTTTCGCTTCAGCGCTACTGTACTCGATCCACACCGGACTCCCCTCGCAGCGGAAAGGATCAAGGGTGTTACCCAGTTTGTCCAGCAGCCCATTCTGCAACTGGTCGGCATGCAGCGACAACTTCAGCCCGCGGCTGAACTGCTGGCGTGCGGTCCCAACGTCCATGACGGAATTGACCCGCATCTTCATTTGCCCGGAATAATCATCGTGGCTGACCTGACCTTCCACCACTATCACCTGATCCGACTGCAGCAGTTCGCGGTTTTCGAAAAACGCTTCCGAAAACAGCGTGGCCTCAATGCGCGCACTGCGGTCATCCAGGGTGATAAAACACATGGTGGACCCTGTACGGGTTTTCATGGTGCGCTGGGCAACGACCAGGCCGGCCACCCGCTGGGGAGACTTGTTGGGCTTGAGATCGGAGATGGACGAACGCACGAACCGGCGCACTTCCTTCTCGTATTCATCAAACGGGTGCCCGGTCAGGTACAGCCCCAGGGTATCCTTCTCGCCCTTCAGGCGCTCTTTTTCGGGCCACTCCCGGACATGGGCAACGTCTTCATAGGGATCCGTGTCGCCGCCTGCTTCCAGAGTCTCCCCGAACATGTCCATCATGCCGACGGCGTCGTTACGGGACTGCTGCCCCGCCTGTTGCACCGCTTTGTCGATGCTGGCCATCAGTTGTGCCCGACCAGCCCCGAGCTTGTCCATGGCCCCCGAGCGGATCAGCGCCTCCATGGCCCGTTTGTTTACTTTCTTGGGATCCACCCGGCGGCAGAAATCAAAGATATCCTGATAGGGCTCGCCATCGGCCCGGCCTTCCACAATGCTCTGTATCGGCCCTTCCCCCAACCCTTTGATGGCCCCGAGGCCATAAACGATCTGACCTTCGTCGTTAACGGTAAAGGTATATTCCGAGCGGCTGACATCCGGCACAAGAAGATCCAGCTTCATGTTCCGGCATTCTTCCACCAGCGTCACGACCTTGTCGGTGTTCTGCATATCCGCGGTCAGTACCGCCGCCATGAATTCGGCCGGGTAGTGGGCCTTCAGCCACAGTGTCTGATAGGACACCAGAGCATAGGCGGCGGAGTGCGATTTGTTAAAGCCGTAACCGGCGAACTTTTCCACCAGATCGAAGATGTTCTCCGCCAGGACTTTGTCGATGCCATTCTTTTCGCAGCCGTCAAGAAAGAACTGTTTCTGCTTGGCCATCTCCTCGGGTTTTTTCTTACCCATGGCCCGACGCAACATGTCGGCGTTACCGAGGCTGTACCCAGCCATAACCTGGGCGATTTGCATGACCTGCTCCTGGTACAGGATGACCCCATAGGTGGGCTCCAGTACCGGTTTCAGGCCATCGTATTGGTAATCGGGGTGAGGAAACGAGACCGGCTGCCGGCCATGTTTACGGTCGATAAAGTCATCCACCATTCCCGACTGCAGCGGCCCCGGACGGAACAGTGCCACCAGGGCGATCATATCCTCCAGGGAATCCGGCTGAAGACGACGGATCAGGTCTTTCATACCACGGGATTCCAGCTGGAACACCGCTGTGGTTTCAGCCTTCTTCAGCATGTCGAAGGATGGCACGTCGTCCAGCGGAATCTCGTTGATATCCAGCGGTGACAATCCGCGCTTTTCCCGGCGCGGATTGACCATTTTCAGGGCCCAGTCGATGATAGTGAGGGTCCGCAGCCCCAGAAAGTCGAACTTTACCAGACCGGCGTCTTCCACATCGCCCTTGTCGAACTGGGTCACCAGGCTGCCGCCTTCGTCATCACAATACAGTGGAGAGAAGTCGGTGATCTTTGTGGGCGCGATCACCACGCCGCCGGCGTGCTTACCGGCGTTCCGGCATACACCTTCCAGCTTCAGGGCCATATCCCAGATTTCCTGAGCTTCCTCGTCGTTCTCAAGAAAGTCGGTCAGTTGGGGTTCTTGCTCCAGAGCCTTTTCCAGGGTCATGCCCGGCTCAAACGGAATCATCTTGGACAGTTTGTCCGCCAGGCCGTAGGACTTACCCTGGACCCGGGCCACATCCCGCACCACCGCCTTCGCGGCCATGGTACCGAACGTGATGATCTGTGAGACTGCCTCACGGCCATATTTCTCGGCCACGTAGGCAATTACCCGGTCCCGCCCTTCCATACAGAAGTCAACGTCGAAGTCGGGCATGGACACCCGCTCCGGGTTCAGGAAGCGTTCGAACAGCAGGTCGTATTCCAGGGGGTCCAGATCGGTAATCAACTGGGCATAGGCCACCAGGGAGCCAGCACCTGAGCCCCGGCCCGGTCCCACCGGGACACCGTTATTCTTGGCCCATTTGATAAAATCCATAACGATGAGGAAGTAACCCGGGAACCCCATCTGGGTGATGATATCCAGTTCGAAATTCAGGCGCTTGTAGTACGCTTCCCGCTTGCTGTCATACTCCGGGTCATCCTTGCTCAGGGTCTTGGCCAGACGCTCTTCAAGGCCGTCTTCCGACACCTTGCGGAAGTATTCATCCATGGTCATCCCTTCAGGGATCGGATAGTTCGGCAGAAAGTATTCGCCCATGCGGACGGTTACCGAACAGCGTCGGGCAATCTCGACGGTGTTCTCCACCGCTTCGGGGATATCCGAAAATAGCTCGATCATCTCATCCGAGCTGCGGAGATACTGCTGGTCACTGAACCGGCGGTCACGACGGGGATCATCCAGAGTCCGGCTCTCGCCAATGCATACCCGGGCTTCATGGGCCTCGAAATCTTCGGTCTCAAGAAAATGAACATCGTTGGTGGCCACCACCGGGATCCCCAGGGAATCCGCCAGCTCGACGCTCAGGTGCAGGCAGTCTTCGTCGCCGGCACGGCTGGTACGCTGAAGCTCGAGGTAATAGGCGTCCGGATAGAGATTCATCCAGTATTCGGCCCGTTCCCGCGCCAGCTCCTGCTTGCCCGCCAGCAACGCCCGGCCCACATCACCGAGTTTGCCCCCAGACAGAGCGATCAGGCCTCCTGACCGGGCTTCCAACCACGCCCGCTGAATGATGGGCTTACCAAAACGCTGGCCTTCCGTATAACCCTGACTGATGATTTCGGTCAGGTGAAGGTAACCGTCATTGTTACGGGCCAGCAGCGTCAGACGGAAGGGATTTTCCGGCTCCTCCGGATTCTCCAACCACAGATCGGCACCAATAATGGGCTTGACGCCCGCTCCAGTGGCGGCCTTGTAAAAGCGCACCAGCGAGCACATATTCGACTGGTCGGTGAGCCCCACGGCCGGCATACCGAGCTCCGCAACCCGGCTGACCAGCGGTTTGACCCGTACCAGTCCATCGACCATGGAGTATTCGGAGTGTACGCGAAGGTGTACGAAGGTTTGCGCCATAACGTCAGGCTATTCCTGCTGTTGAATATTCCAGTTGCGAACGGCATCAACCGCCCGTCAGTTCTCTCACTTCGGCTTCTGTCTGGGGCCCGAAACGGGTCTCAAATAGCTTGCCCTCAGGGTCCACCACAAAGGTAGCCGGCAATCCCACCGGGGTTTTCCAGCCAAACTCAGGGCCCGGATCTTCCGCCAGCATGGTGTAACGGATACCCATGGATTCGCCCAGATCGACCAGCGGCTGCCCCTTGATACCGTCAAAATTCACGCCCAACACGGTAATACGGCTACTGCGATCCAGCTTATTCAGTTCCGGTATTTCTTCCAGACAGGGCTTGCACCACTCGGCCCAGTAGTTCACCAGGACCCACTGCCCACGCAGGCTGTCCCAGTCGACAGGCTCACCCTGAGCCTGCTCGAACGCCACCTTTTCGCAACCAGACAGCGCCAACAGAAAAATCACCACGACCAGGGGTGAAAATAGAGTGCGACAACGGGACCTTGCAGGGTACTGCACGGGGAGTCCTCCTGTTAGACTACGGGGCATCCGAAATTCAGGAAAGCCATTTAAAACTCAGGCCAGAAGATGACAGAACCGACCCGTATTTTCCACAACCCCCGCTGCTCAAAATCCAGACAAACCCTTGAACTGCTTACTGATCGCGGTATCGAGCCGGAGATTATACGCTACCTTGAAACCCCACCGACAGAGCAGGAACTCATACACATCCTCGATGTGCTTGGTTATGAGGCCCGCCAACTGATGCGCACCAAGGAAAAAGAGTACAAGGAACTTGGCCTGGATAGCCCGGAAATGGATCGTGATGCGTTGGTCAGTGCGATGGTGGCCAACCCCAAACTGATTGAACGGCCGATCGTGATCCGTGGCGACAAAGTTGCTCTGGGTCGACCGCCAGAAAACGTGCTGGCCATTCTCTGATGGGAACCTGTTGATGTCGTCTGACAAACCTTACGTACTGGTACTCTACTACAGCCGCACCGGACAGACTGCCGAAATGGCGACCCAGATTGGCCGCGGTGTATCGCGGGTGAACGGCGTGGAGGTTCGCATTCGAACGGTGCCACCTGTTTCGCCGGATACCGAGTCATCCGTACCGCCAGTTCCTGATAGCGGCGCGCCCTACGCCAGCAAGGACGACCTTGGCGGCTGCGCGGGCCTGGCCATTGGCAGCCCAACCCGTTTCGGCAATATGGCGGCGCCGCTCAAGCACTTTCTGGACAACACCGGGGATCTTTGGCTGAACGGAACCCTGTCCGGCAAGCCCGCCGGAGCCTTTACTTCCACCGGCAGTCTCCACGGCGGCCAGGAGGCCACCCTGCTCAGCATGATGTTGCCCCTTTTGCACCATGGCATGGTGTTATGTGGTGTGCCCTATTCAGAGTCCGCGCTGAATGAAACCTCATCTGGCGGGACACCCTATGGCCCCTCACACTGGGCCGGCACCGGCGACCAACAACCGCTGACCAGCCATGAGAAAACCGTTTGTCAGAGCTTTGGCGAGCGGCTGGGCACGCTGGCCCGGAAACTTGGCTGAGACAGAACACCAGACATTGACCCGATTATTAACGGAAAGCACCCATGCTCCACAACCCGAAAGCACGCATAACAGCCAGGTTGACCATCGCCCTGTACATCGGGGTACTGGCTACACTCCTGATTACTACGTTCTACCCAGCCCAGGTCGAGGGCGTGTCGGTCCCGCTGATGCTCTCGGTGAAGCTGATTCCTCTGTTGGCCTTTGCGATTCCGGTCTTTCGCGGCGATAACAAGGGCTATATATGGTTGGCTTTCGTGGTGATTTTCTATTTCACCCAAGCCGTGGTCTCCGCCTGGCTGAGCGAGGGCGCACCGGCACCGGTGATCCTGACGATCCTGACGTTCCTCCTGTTCACCGTTGCCATGGTTCATCTTAAGGTGAATCGACCGATTCCGCCTCAGGGGGCATGATCAGGACCAACTATGGGTAACCTCCGCGCACCAGCTCCGCTCAGAAGCACCCTCACCCTCCGTGATCTGGCAACGGCCCTGGTCACCAGTGGTGAGATTTCCCAGGAGGACGCGGATCGAATCCTGAAGGCCAATATGGGGGCCGAGTCCGACCGCCGCCACCCGCTGGAACTGGTTGCTCAGGCCAATCTCAAAAGCCTGAACTCCGGCCATACCCTGGACCTGGAACGTCTCACCCAGTGGTTGGCAGAGTGGGCAGGACAGCCCTGGTACCACATTGACCCGCTGAAGATTGATACCCCCTCCATCGCCAAGGTGATGTCCTACGCCTTCGCCCAGCGCCACGGCATTCTCGCCGTCGAAATCAGGCCGGATGAGGTGCTGATCGCCAGCGCCGAACCCTTCAAGAGTGACTGGGAAAGTAATCTGCGCCAGGCGGTACAGAAGGATATTCGCCGGGTCGTGGCCAACCCCGAGGACATCCGCCGCTACACCGTCGAGTTCTATCAACTGGCGAATTCCGTCAGCAAGGCCGGCGGTCGCCAGGGAAGCGGCTCTGCCGGTAACCAGAACTTTGAACAATTGCTGGATCTGGGGGCAAGCGAAAATCCCGACGCCAACGATCAGCACGTGGTCAAGATTGTGGACTGGCTGCTGCAGTACGCCTTTGACCAGCGCGCGTCCGACATTCACATTGAACCAAGACGCACCATTACCCAGGTGCGCTTCCGTATCGATGGCGTCCTGCACAATGTCTATGAATTTCCGGACCAGGTGGGCGTAGCCGTCACCAGCCGCCTGAAAATCCTCGGGCGCCTCAATGTCGCCGAAAAGCGACGCCCACAGGACGGCCGTATCAAAACCCGTAAACCGGACAACAGCGAGGTGGAATTACGCCTCGCCACTATGCCAACGGCGTTCGGTGAAAAAATGGTGATGCGAATTTTCGATCCCGAAGTATTGCTCAAGTCCTATGAGCAACTGGGGTTCTCCAGGGAAGATCGGGAACGCTGGCATGATATAACCGATCGTCCACACGGGATTGTTCTGGTCACCGGCCCCACCGGGTCGGGCAAAACCACCACGCTGTATTCCACCCTCAAGCAACTGGCCTCGCCTGAGGTCAACCTCTGCACCATTGAAGACCCGATCGAGATGGTGGAGCCTGCCTTCAACCAGATGCAGGTCCAGACCAATATTGAATTGACGTTTGCGTCCGGGGTCCGGGCCCTACTGCGCCAGGACCCGGACATCATCATGATTGGTGAGATCCGTGATCTTGAAACCGCTGAAATGGCGGTACAGGCCGCGCTGACGGGGCATCTTGTGCTCTCGACCTTGCACACCAATGACGCGCCCAGCGCCATTACTCGCCTGATGGAGCTTGGCATTCCACCGTACCTGATCCGCGCCACGGTACTCGGGGTGATGGCGCAACGTCTGGCACGTACCCTGTGCCCCCACTGTAAGGCGCCCGGCCCCGTGGACGATCAGGCCTGGAAAAGCCTGACGCGCCCATGGAAAGCCCCCACGCCAGAACAGGTCTACCAGCCGGTTGGCTGCCTGGAATGCCGAAACACAGGGTATTACGGGCGCGCCGGGGTTTATGAAATCCTCAAGTTGTCCGGTGATCTGAGCGCCCAGATTACCGATCAGTGCGAACTGGAGCAGTTGCGGCTCGACGCCTACAAGACGGGAATGAAATCATTGCGACTGAGCGGAGCCCAGAAAGTGGCTGCCGGCCAGACGACCATTGAGGAAATACTGCGGGTCACCCCCGAAAGTCAGCGATGAGCGTCCGGTCAGGCACCGGGCCTCATGCCACACTGTTCCAGCAGTTGCTGCCAGCTTTTCGTATGTTCAGCCATTGCCCGGTCCAGATCCTGCCACAGGCCATTGCTCCCGGTTGTTCCCAGATACTGGCGCGACCATGCCTGGAATGATTCCGGCCTCACCTCTGCCTGCATCTCCGAGAGTGTCGCCAATGGGCGAATGAGATCGTCGCGCGCACTGCGCACGTCACTGAGGTATGGCTGAATCCGCTCGATGTACACGCTGAAAAACATCGTTTGGACAATGTTGGACTGGTTGTTGGGCTTGCCGTTTATACACAGCGGACGGTCACCCAGCCGTGACCGGATTAGCACCGTGGCGTCATCCAGTCTGGCTACCAGCAAACGTGCGCTATTCAGCAACTGACCCGCGCGGTACTCCGCCTGCCAACGCTGGTGCACCTCACCCAGATAATCCAGAGACTGGTCGAGCTGACCGTCCAGAAGAGACCGCACCGTTGAGTTGAGGCGATTCACATCGGTTGAAAGGTCCGACACAGGATTACTCTCGGCAGCAACCGGGAAGTACCCCTTGGACAAAGTAAACAGCGTCTCGACTTCTTCCGTCGCCCAGGTAGCGTTCCACACAGCCACTGGCAGCGATTCCAGCTTGCTGTCTATCGCCTGATCAACACTCTCTTTCAGCTTCTCACGGTCGATATCCGGCAGGCAGTCACGGGCAGCCTGAATAAAGCGGAGTTCGTAACGCAGGCGATTCAGGGGATCCATAACCTTCCCCATCACCGAGTTTCGCTCCCCCACAACGTACTGCAACTGACAGCCATAAAGGGACAGGAAATCCAGCATACCCAGTTCCAGCTCCGGCATGTCCAGACGACGATCGCGCCGGCGTGGCATACGCTGGATCTCGGGCAATTCCGACAACGAAACCTCGCCATCGAGCACACGGGCGACCCGCTCAACGTACTCATCCATCATTGACGGAGCTTCGGAAAACGGGTTGCAGCCGACTGCCAACAGAGCCAGGGAAACGACAATCAGATGACGCACAATCACTGCGCAGGCACCCCCTGAATCAGGACGAACGGACTGCGTGTCGGCGACAAATCCTCACCGCTTCCTGAGCAGGTTGTCCACCTCGGCAAAATTCCGGGCCACAACTCGGTCAGTATCCGGCAACTCCCCTTCCCGAACCAGCCAGGCGGTGCGGATACCGGCGTCTTCTGCGGCTTGCAGCTCCGCTTCCACATCGGAGAGGAACAGTACCGTTTCCGGCTCAACACCCAGTTGCTCGAGGATATTCCGGTAGGACTGTGACTCTTTCTTGCCCCCGACGCGGGTATCGAAATAGCCGGAAAAGAACGGGGTGAAGTCCCCTGCTTCGCTGAACCCGAAAATCAGTTTCTGGGCCTTCACGGAGCCAGAGGAATAGACGAACAACCGCAGCCCCCGATCATGCCAGCGCTGGAGATAATCTGCGGCATCCGGGTAGATATGGCCATGAAAGGCGCCCTGCTGATAGCCCTGTTCCCAGAGCATGCCCTGCAGAGCCTTCAGCGGGGTTTCCTTGCGGTCATCGCGGATCCATGACTGGAGAACCTCAATCAGTCCTTCAATATCATCCCGATCAACGTCAGAGCGCTGCGCCACAGCATCGAGCTGCTCGGCTATAGCAGGGTTATCCGCTGCCCCCTCACGGACAAATTCACCTATATGCTCCGCCGCATAGGGAAACAGCACCTCGTGGACAAACGAGATGGAGCTGGTGGTGCCCTCAATGTCAGTGAGAATCACCCGGATCATCAGGCCGCCCCAGCCAGTCTTTCATACCGCGGCAGTCGGCTGGCGATGTCTTCACCGGTGAAGTTGGCGACCCAGCCCTCCGGGTTGGAGAACAGGCGAATACAGGTGAACCGTGGCTCTGGCCCCATATCGAACCAGTGGCGGGTACCGTCGGGCACACTGATCAAATCGTTCTTCTGACACAGCACCGCGAAAACCTGATCATCCAGATGCAGATAGAACAGCCCCTGGCCACGCACGAAGAAACGTACTTCATCTTCGCTGTGTACGTGTTCATCCAGAAACTTCTGGCGAAGTGCGTCTTTCTGGGGGTTATCCGGATTCAGGCTGATCACATCCGCGGTCTGAAACCCACACTCCTGTTTCAGAGCGGCCACTTCCGCTTCATAAGCGTCCAGGATGGCTTCCTGGGCAGCGTCCTCTGGCAGATCACGGGTTGGCCATTGCTCGAACCGAATGCCCTTGTCCGCAAGCAACCGCTGAATTTCGCTGGCGTCTTCCGTCACGGTCTGAGGTTGCTCGGGCTGGTTCTGGTTAAAAATGCTCAGGGTAGTCATGGACGGAGCCTCATGGTTGCAAGTTCACACTCAAACAGGAATTCAAACGCTTCAACATGCCTCAGGCAGTCTGCCATGGTCCTGCCCCAGGTATAAAGACCGTGCCCCCGGATCAGGTAACCGGGCTGGTCCGGATGATCCCGGAACCACTGCTTTGTCCGCTCGGCCAGTTGCGGAATGTCCTGCGTATTGTCGAATACCGGCACCACCAGCGTGTCTTCGTGGGTATCGTGGCCGGGAAAAGCCTTCTGCAGTTCATACCCCTGTAACTGCAGCGATTGCTGAGGGGGCAGTATCCGGCTGAGCACCGTGGCGTTTACGGAGTGGGTATGTAGCACCGCCCCGACATCCGGAAACAGCTCATACAATACCGTGTGTAACCGGGTCTCGGCAGACGAACGGCACTGGCTTTGAACTGCCTGGCCGGACAGATCCACCACCATGACATCCCCGGCACCCAACTCCCCCTTATGGCGACCGGACACCGTGATGGCAATATGCTCGGCATCAATACGGACGGAATAGTTACTGCTGGTCGCGGGGGACCAGCCACGACCATACAGGAAGCGCCCGGCATCAATAATGGACTCAGCCGCCTGGGCGTATCGGGTTACATCGAACAAGGGCGCTCTCCATATCCATCGCGATCGTCAGCCACCGCCACTGCGGCGGCAATCGCCGACATTATAGGGATCAAGTGGCCGCTTTCAACGGAAGCTTTCGCTGTCGCTCCCCGGTCAGAGCAAACAGGGCATTACCCAGTGCCGGAATCACCGGCGGCACGCCTGGCTCACCGACGCCTGTGGGTGTTTCATCGCTGTCTACAATATCCACGACTATCTCCGGCAATTCGTAGTTACGCATCAGCGGGTAGTCATGGAAATTGCTTTGCTGAACTTCGCCGTCCTGCAATGTGATCTCCCCATGAAGCGCGGCGGTCAGACCGAATATGATACCGCCTTCAATCTGATCCCTGACGATCTCCGGATTAACCACCTGCCCACAGTCCACCGCGCACCAGACCCGGTGAACATGAATTCCGTCGTTCTCGATACTGGCTTCAACAACCTGCGCCACATAGGTGCCAAAACTCTGGAACAGGGCTACACCGCGGGCCCTTCCGGAGGGTACCGTGGTTTTCCAACCTGACATGGCCGCCACCCTGTCCAGCACCTCACGATGCCGGGGTTGATGAGCGATCAGGGCTCTACGAAATTCATAGGGATCCTTGCCGGTTTCATGGGCCAGTTCGTCCATAAAGGTCTCGGCCGCAAAACCGTTGTGGGAATACCCCACGGATCGCCACCAGGTGATAGGCACACCCGGATCGGTATGAGTGTGGCGGACTTCGACGTTGGCCACCTTGTATGGATAGTCGATGGCCCCCTCAATGGCGGATATGTCTTTCGGTGTGGCGATACCTTCCGCCATCACGCCCACCTTGCCGAGGGTGTCGTACAGGAACTTCGGAGACCAGGGGTACTGTGCGGGCGCCGCATTACGGACATACCAATCCAGGATCTGTGGCCCCACAACCTGGTGGTGCCAGCCGGTGACCTCGCCCCCGGCAACCGCCGCTTTCATGCGATGCAGCATGGCTGGACGATACAGATCGTGCCGGGTATCTTCCTCCCTGGACCAGATAACCTTGACCGGCGTCTGCAGGCCACAGGCAACCGCGGCTGCTTCTTCGATATAGTCCTGAGTCAGTCGGCGCCCGAAACCTCCCCCCAGGAAGGTAGTGTTGATGGTGATATCGTCAGGAGACAGATCGCTTACCCGAGCCGCAGCAATACGCCCAAGGTCTGGCGCCTGGGTGGGTGCCCAGACTTCCATGGAGTCACCACGATACCAGGCCGTTGCATTCATTGGCTCCAGCGTGGCGTGAGCGAGGTAAGGCTGCTCATAACTAGCTTCCAGTACGCGCTCTGCCCCGGCCGCCGCATCGGCAAAATCCCCGTCATCGCGTTCACACGCACCGGCATCGTCATCAGCGGCCTTGCGGTAGTGGGCAAACACATCATTGGTTGAGAGCTCCAGAGCGTCGGTGTTATCCCACCCCACCTTCAGTTTCTGCTGTGCCTTGCGAGCCTGCCAATACTTACCAGCCACGATGGCCACGCCACGCTCGATTTCCAGCACGCTCAGAACACCCGGCATGGCCTGGATTTCACTGCCATTGAAGGACTGAACCCTGGCGCCATACCGGGGTGGCCGGGTCACAACCGCATAAACCATCCCCGGAAGCTCGATATCAATGCCATATTCGGCGGTGCCTGTGGACTTGGCCCTGGCATCGAGGCGGCCACGGGCTTTGCCAATGTATCGCCACTCGCTCTGAGGTTTCAGTGAAACGTCATGACCTACAGTCTCGGAAGACGCCAGACTGACCAGCTTGCCGTAGGGCAAGGTATCCACACCGTTGGGGTGGCGAACATGACCTTCAAACGCAGTACATGCGGAATGATCAACTTCCCATACCCGGGCAGCGGCCAGGATCAGCATTTCCCGGGCTTCCGCACCGGCCTGTCGCAAGGGCATCCAACTGGTGGCCATACTGGTACTACCACCGGTCAGTTGAAGTTTGTACAGGGGGTTGCGGTACTCGGGTGCCACCGGCGCAAATTTGGGGGTAATGGCTGTCGGATCGACCTCCAATTCTTCCGCAATCAGGGTAGTCAATCCGGTATAGGTGCCCTGCCCCATCTCCACTCGGGCGAGGGTAAAGTACACCTTGTTGTCAGTGGTCAGTTCCAGCCAGGCGTCCGGTTTCCATGCCCCCTCTTCCTCTCTAAAACCCGTCTGAATACCGGAGCAACCTGGAAGGGTAAGAGCAAAAACCAGGCTGCCAGACGTTCCGGCGCTGACCTTGAGGAAATCCCGTCGGTTCAGAGTCATTTACGCGCCCTCCCGGTCAACAGGATCCTGACTGACAACGGACTCCACCGCAGCAATGATCTTCGAGTAGGTACCGCAACGACACAAGTTACCGCTAAGCGCAGCGACAATATCGTCCCGGTTGGCGGCGGGGTTATGTTCCAGCAGGTTTGCCGCTGTCATGATCTGTCCGGACTGACAGTAACCGCACTGGGGCACCCCATGCTCAATCCAGGCTTTTTGCAGCGGATGCAATTCACCGTCGGAAGTGAGCCCTTCGATGGTTGTCACTGACTTGCCAGAAACGAGGTCCACGGGTGTGGAACAGGACCGCACGGGCTGACCGTCAAGGTGAACTGTGCACGCGCCGCACAGACCTGCACCACAGCCGAACTTGGTTCCTTTCAATCCCAACTCGTCACGGATAACCCACAACAGGGGCGTATCACCATCAACCTCAAGCGTTCGTTTTTCGCCATTGACCATCAGGCTCAGGGCCATTGCCTCTCTCCTTTTTTGGCGCCGTCCCTGCACCGGGATTGGCACCTTTCATTGTTATTTTGTTCACAGTGCCATTTGCAGGCTTATTTCACGACAGCATCGCCATCCTGATTATTCCATATCTTGCGCTCGCCGCCGTCCATCTTGCCCTTGGTGTCCCAGACTTCGCGATTCTCCGTAGCCTGTTCCACTTTGCCATTATCATTCCAGATTACGCGATCCTTGCAGCCCACCAGCGCCAGGGATACACATGCCAGCAAAAACAGTTTCTTAATCATTACTTCCTCCAGGTCCGGCTTCCCGGAACCCTATGATTTATTCAGTAAAGGGGTGAACACCGTGCCGTTACCGACTGCCATGCACTTCGCGGTTGTTTTGCTTGTCCCGCTCACTCTTGCGAACCATGACATAGACAGCCCCGGTCCCGCCATGGTGTTTCTGGGCCGAATGGAAGGCAAGAACGCCGTCCAGCTCAGGCAGCCACTTGGCAAGATAGCTTTTTAGCTGGGCAATGCCGTCCGGATTCCTCTCTCCTTTACCGTGAAGTATGATCACAGAACGAAGACCGTAGCGAACACAATCGTTAACAAAGCCGAACACTTCACGACGAGCCTCTTCAACCGTCATCCGGTGCAGGTCCAGCCGTGCCTCTATCGGATATTGGCCTAACCGCAACTTGCGAAACACTCCGTGCTGAACGCCAGGACGCTGCCAGCTCAGAATATCGTGAGCCGTAAGCGGCTCCACCATATCGGACGTCAGTGGATTGGTGTCTTTTACCGGCTGGTCAACGGCAGCCCGCTGCCGCTCCAGGTGCCCCGGAGTCAACTCCCTCGGCGTTTTCACCTCTGCGCGGTTGGGCTTGCGGATTCGCCGTACATCCTTCATTTCTTCCAGAAAACTCAGGCGCTCGTCTTTGGTCGTCATGATAATATGGTTCAGCTTTGGGGTTAACGAAACTTTACCACCGGGCCCCACTGGCATAAAGCCGGAGATTCTGTGAAGTAAGTTGCGACCAAAATCTTAGGGCTGGTCACCGCTCCCTGATCTACACTCGGGGACAACAACAGACAGGACGGACGATAATATGGTTGCCGCCTCAACAGATACACCACGCCCTCAAAATACACGTGCAATCATGATGTTCCTTCGGGAACATGCCCCGTTTTCCAGTATGGATGACACCCACCTGGCACACTTTGCCGAACATGCGTCACTGCGGTTTTATGCCGATCACGATATCGTGCTGTCCCCTGAGGAAGGCCCGGTTCAGCGTTTCTATGTGGTGAAACAGGGGCGGATCCGAGGTGAACGTCACAATGAGAAAGATGGCAAAACAGACACCACCTTCGAAATCACGCAGGGTGAATGTTTCCCACTGGCAGCACTGGTAGGTGAGCGCCCTACCCGCACGCTTCACCGGGCTGCCGGTGACACCTTTTGCCTGAGCATCGAACACGATGCCTTTGTCACCCTGTTGTCGGAAAGCGACCCCTTTCGTGATTTCTGCCTGCGTGGCGTCAGCAGCTTGCTGGATCAAGTCAATCAGCGCATCCAGTCCGGCGCCATGGCCTCCATAGGTTCCAGTAATTCGCTGGATACTCCCCTGGAGCGTTACGCCTTGCGGAATCCGATCGTCTGCTCACCCGACCTTCCGGTTCGCAAGGCCGTTGCCCGCATGCACGAAAACAACGTAGGCAGCATTGTTATTACCGACGACAAACGGCATCCCACCGGCATATTTACCCTCAGGGATCTGCGCACCATGGTAGCCGAGGAAAAAGGTCCTCTTGATACACCGGTCGGCCAAGTCATGACCCAAAAGCCCATTTGCCTGACTTCCCAAGCGGATGCCTTCGAAGCCGCTATGCTGATGGCAGAGCACCATTTTGCCCATCTCTGTGTAGTTGACGAAGAACATCGCCTGATCGGTGTGGTTTCCGAACGGGACCTGTTTTCCCTGCAGCGCGTCGATCTGGTCAACCTGGCCAGAACCATTGGCACAGCCAGCCATTTACGGACCCTCGTCAGCCTGCGTTCCGACGTGTCACGGCTGGTTGATGCCATGCTGGCCCACGGCGCTGATTCGGGTCAGGTAGTAAAAATTATTACCACCCTGAACGATGTCACGGTACGGCGGGTACTTGAACTCAACATCAAGAAAAACGATCCCGGCATCCCCTTCACCTGGCTCACGTTCGGCAGCGAGGGACGTCAGGAGCAGACACTCCTGACCGATCAGGACAACGGCATCCTGTTCGAAACCCCGAACGGTATGACCGAAGATCAGGTGCGGGAAAAACTCCTTCCGTTTGCCGAGACCGTGAACAAGGAACTGGCTGAGTGCGGCTTTACTCTCTGCAAGGGCAATATTATGGCCAGTAATCCGAAGCTGTGCCTGAGCGGAAAGGAATGGGACGACTGGTTCATTCGGTTCATTGACGCCTCAACCCCCCAAAATCTTGTGTACTCCTCCATCTTCCTCGATATGCGGGCAGTGTTCGGCCCCAACGAGCCACTGGAAGCTCTCTACGGCAAGGTACTGGCACGTATTCAGAAAAATGCCCTGTTCCAGAAGATGCTGGCGGGTAACGCCATGAACCGAAGACCTCCGTTGACCATGTTCCGGAATTTCCGCTACGCGCCGGACGGAAAGAAACACACCATCGACCTCAAGCGCCAGGGGCTCGCTCCCTTCGTCGAAGCCGTCCGGGTGTTCGCGCTGGCGAACGGCGTAGAGGAAGCCAATACCCTGGAACGGATGGATCAACTCGTTGCCAGGGGGGCGTTTGATCCCAAGGATGCCAATGCCTGGAAAGAAGCCTATAGCCTCATCCAGGCCATTCGCATGCGCGCGCATCAGGAAATGCTGGACCGGGACGAGCCACTGTCCAATTACATCGACCCCGACGACCTGAATCCGCTTGACCGTCGGATTCTGCGGGAGTCGTTCCGCCAGGCCCAGAGACTCCAGCAAAAGCTGGAAGTGACGTATCAACTGTGAGGAAAGGGCCTGGAGATATGTTGGAACAGATCTGGCAGTGGGTAAAGCAACGCCGCGCCGGCACTATAGGATCTCATGACCCTGCCCACCTTCCCACCCCAATAGTGGTCGGCGACCAGAAGCTGTCCAAGTCCAGGCTGGTCGTACTCGACCTGGAAACCACGGGGCTCAATCCTGGCAAGGATCAGGTCATCGCCATTGGCGCGGTCGCAATCACCGGCAAGGTCATTCATCTGAGTGACCAGTTCGACCTGATTCTAAGGCGCCCGGAGCTGGATATCAGTGAAACGGTCCTCATCCATGGTATCGGGCCCGAGGCACTGACCCAGGGTCATGAAACCGAAGACGCCCTGCTTCACCTGCTGGAATGGATGGACGGCGATCCGATTCTGGCTTATCACTCAGCATTCGACCAACGCTTTCTGGAGAAAACCCTTCGGCAAACTCTGGGATACAGCCAGAATCACACGTGGATAGACGTTGCCGAGTTGTTGCCGGCTGTGTTCCCGGATATCAAAACCGGCGGACGCGGCCTGGATAACTGGGCCGACTTTTTCAACCTGGAAGTCAGCGAACGCCATCACGCTGCGGCAGATGCGCTCGTAACAGCTGAGCTGACCTTAATTGCACTCAATAAGGCGCAGAAGAATGGCGTTTCAACGCTGTCCGAGCTGAACTCCAAGCTTCGTTATTACCGGCGTCTCCAGAATATGCACCGCTTCTGAAAACCACACCCTCCCCCCTGTTGAGAAATCAATCAATTCTTAGGCAAATGACTGAGAATTAGACCTTTTGCCAATATCTATATATCCCTTTACAAGTAAAGTCAGAAAGGACAACTAGCCGGAGAAGCACTATATGAATAATAAATTCTCTATTAGCTCCACCTCTCCAGTAGTACACCCAACCTCCACAACAACAACACAGGAGTGATCCTATGGCAGGTCATAGCTACGACGCTGAAAAATACTGGAAGGCGAATCTTCGTCTGATATTCGGAAGCCTGGTCATCTGGGCTCTGGTATCTTACGGCTTCGCAATTCTGCTCCGCCCACTGCTCGCCGGTATTCCCATCGGCGGGACCGATCTGGGCTTCTGGTTCGCCCAGCAAGGTTCCATTCTGACGTTCATCGCTCTGATCTTCCACTACGCGTGGCGCATGAACAAGATCGACGAAAAATTCGGCGTGCATGAGGAGTAAGATCGAATGAGCCAATTTGCAATCAACATCATGTTCGTAGGGGGCTCGTTCCTCCTCTATATCGGCATTGCCATCTGGGCAAAAGCCGGTAGCACCAGTGATTTCTACGTCGCCGGTGGCGGCGTTCACCCGGTCACCAATGGCATGGCGATCGGCGCTGACTGGATGTCTGCGGCATCCTTTATTTCCATGGCGGGCTTGATTGCCGCCGGTGGTTACGCCAACTCCTCGTTTCTGATGGGCTGGACGGGCGGCTACGTCCTGCTGGCAATGCTGCTGGCACCGTATCTGCGTAAGTTCGGCAAGTTCACTGTCCCTGAATTTATCGGGGATCGTTTCTACAGCAAGAATGCGCGGCTGGTGGCGGTTATCTGTCTGATCGTAGCTTCGGTAACCTACGTCATTGGCCAGATGGCTGGCGCCGGCGTTGCATTCTCCCGCTTCCTGGAAGTTGATGCGACCCTGGGGCTGATCATCGCCGCCATTGTCGTATTCGTCTACGCGGTTCTCGGTGGCATGAAAGGCATCACCTACACTCAGGTAGCCCAGTACTGTGTGCTGATTACCGCATACACCATTCCGGCGGTATTCATCTCAATGCAGCTGACTGGCAACCCGATTCCGCCGCTGGGGCTGTTCTCTACCCACGTTGATTCCGGCATGCCCATTCTGGACAAGCTGAATCAGGTCATTACCGACCTTGGGTTCAACGAGTACACAGCGGACATCGACAACAAGCTGAACATGGTCCTGTTCACCTTGTCATTGATGATCGGCACCGCGGGTCTGCCCCACGTTATCATTCGTTTCTTCACGGTTCCGAAGGTAGCGGACGCACGCTGGTCTGCGGGTTGGGCATTGGTGTTCATCGCACTGCTGTACCTGACTGCGCCTGCCGTTGCTTCCATGGCCCGACTGAACCTGATGACCACCATCTATCCGGAAGGCACTGCAGCTGAACCCATCGAGTACGACGCGCGGCCAGCCTGGGTCAGAGATTGGGAAGTGACCGGTCTGATCCAGTTCACCGACAAGAACGAAGACGGCCGCATTCAGCTTTACAACGACACAGCCGAGTTCGAGCCCCAGGCCCAGGCTCGTGGCTGGGAAGGTAATGAGCTGGTCGTCAACCGGGACATTCTGGTGCTGGCCAACCCGGAAATCGCCAACCTGCCCGGCTGGGTCATCGGCCTGATCGCAGCAGGTGGTCTCGCAGCAGCCCTGTCAACGGCGGCCGGCCTGTTGCTTGCGATTTCCTCCGCGGTCAGTCACGACCTGATAAAAGGCTCGATCAACCCCGCCATCAGCGAAAAAGGCGAACTGTTAGCAGCGCGGATTTCGATGGCCGTCGCGATTGTCGTTGCCACCTATCTGGGCGCCAATCCTCCGGGCTTCGCGGCACAGGTTGTTGCCCTCGCATTTGGTATAGCGGCGGCTTCCCTTTTCCCGGCCCTGATGATGGGTATCTTCTCCAAACGGGTAAACAACACCGGTGCCATTGCCGGTATGCTTAGCGGCCTGACGTTTACTCTGGTATACATCTTCGTATACAAGGGCTGGCTGTTCATTCCAGGTACAGCAAACCTGCCAGATACTCCGGAAAACTGGGTACTGGGCATCTCCCCGCTCTCTATCGGTGCGGTTGGTGCAGTCGTCAACTTTGCGGTAGCCTTCGTGGTATCCAACGCAACTGAAGAACCGCCCGTTGAGATTCAGGAACTGGTTGAGAGCGTCCGTTACCCACGTGGTGCCGGTCAGGCTCAAGACCACTAAGCAACAACTCAACCTGATTCATTCAATGAATTGACAGGTTGAACCTGAACGGGCTTCCTCAATGAGGGAGCCCGTTCTTTTTTGAGGAAACGATTTTATGTTCTGGACACTTGTTGCCACTGTTTTTTGCGGCCTGGGCGCGGCCGGTATTGCTCTTGGCATTCGCGCAGCCACCCGTAACAAAGCCCCGAGATGGATTATTCCCGTTTTCGCAGGCGTGGGAATGCTCGGCTACCTCATTCAGGGGGAGTACACCTGGTACGACCACAAGAAGGCACAGCTTCCGGAAGAAGCGGTCGTGGTAAGTACGCAGAACGAAGGTATCTTCTGGCGGCCCTGGACCTTCGTCTTCCCTTACGTGACGTCCTTTACCACCGTGGACACCAAAAGCATCAGCCGAGATAGTGACAATCAAAACGTCGTTCGATTTACACTCTACCGATTCGAACAGAAGATGACGGATGCGGTATCCCATCGAATTCATATCATTAATTGTGCAACCCAAGAGCTTGTTCCATTAGGCTCAGACGGCAGACCCCGCGTTGATAACCTGAAATTGCTCGTTTCCGGGGACCCTCTTCTGGAAACGGTTTGCTCGGGCTGACAAGCCTAAACTGGAGGTCCAACCCGCTAGAGGTAACGGGAATGCGTAACGATGATTAGTGCCTGGCTGCTGGTTTTAATATCCATAACGTACATTTCCATTCTTTTCGTCATTGCCTGGGCAGGCGACAAGCATCCGGGACTGTATCGCCGCAAACTGGCCCGGACCCATATTTATGCCCTCTCGCTGGCCGTGTACTTTACCTCATGGACATTCTATGGCGCAGTCGGGCGCGCCACACAGGAGGGGCTGGGATTCCTTCCCATTTATCTCGGGCCACTGATCCTCTTCGTTTTTGGCGCTCCCCTGTTGCGTCGCATCATCTACATCAGCAAACGCAATAACAGCACGTCGATTGCTGACTTCATTGCCTCCCGCTACGGTAAGTCCCAGGTTCTCGCCGCCATGATCGCCACGTTCGCCCTGATTGGCAGCGTGCCGTACATTGCACTTCAGCTTAAAGCCATCTCCATGGGTTTCACCGTCCTGTCCGAGAATGGCGCGGGCCACCAGGCACTCGGTACCGCGGCCTGGAACGACTCTGCCTGGTACATCACCCTTGTACTCGCCGTATTCACCGTACTCTTCGGCACACGACACCTGGAGTCTACGGAGCACCATCGGGGAATGATCCAGGCGGTTGCTTTTGAATCGGTGATCAAGATCGTCGCCTTCGTGGCTGTGGGTTTGTTTGTCGGCTACGGCCTTTATGGGGGATTTGGAGACTTGCTCGGCAAGGTGCAGAAGGCCGGACTTACCGGAACTCTGACAACCGAAGGTATCGAGGCACCTGCCTTTATTACCCAGACCCTCGTAGCCATGCTCGCCATTATCTGTCTGCCCCGACAGTTTCACGTCATGGTGGTGGAAAACACAGACCACCGGGATTTCGAGACAGCCCGCTGGGCCATGCCAATCTACCTGATCATTGCCAGCGCCTTTGTACTTCCCATTGCCGCTGCCGGCCTGCTATACCCGGAAGCCGCTATCACCGACCCCGATATCCTGATCCTGAAGTTGCCCATTCTTGCCGGTGAGGAATGGCTTGCCATTCTCGCCTTCCTGGGGGGTGGCTCGGCTGCAGCCGCAATGGTTATTGTGTGTTCCGTCGCTATTGCCACCATGGTCAGTAACGAAATCATCATGCCAGCGCTGCTGAAGTTCTTCCGTCCCAGGATGAATCAGCGTGCCGACCTCAGCCACCTCCTGCTGAGCATCCGTCGTGTGGCGATCTTCGTGGTGTTGCTCACCGCTTACGGCTTTTACCGGATGGCCGGCGAAGACTATAGCTTGACAGCATTTGGCCTGCTCTCATTTGCGGCCGCTGCCCAGTTTGGGCCGGCCCTCGTCGGTGGCATTATCTGGAGACAGGGCAACCTCACCGGTGCCAGCTGGGGCCTGGGACTTGGCTTCCTGATGTGGTGTTACACCATGCTGTTACCGGCCCTTGCCTCCACTGGCTGGCTCACTGATACACTGATCGACCAGGGACTCTGGGGAATGGCCTGGACGCGGCCGACGGCATTGTTCGGCTCAGAGTTCGATCCAATCAGCCACGGCATTATCTGGAGCCTGGGCGTCAACACCCTGACTTACATTGTACTGTCGATGCTGACCCGCCAACGCGTCCGCGAGAAAATCCAGATCGCGTCCTTCTTCCACGACCCCCAGCCCAAGGCGGAGACACCCCAGCAGCAGACCTGGCAGGGAGAGATCCTGACTTCGGATCTTCAGGCCCTTACCGATCGTTTCATGGGGGAAGAACGTTCCGAAACCATTCTCCGGAATTATGAACGCCGGAACGCCATTCGCCTGCATCCTCAGCGACCGGCATCGTCGCACCTGATGAAGTACATTGAACGACAGCTGGCCTCTGTGATCGGCGCTTCAACCGCACGGGTGGTGCTCGAATCCACCCTGACCGGCCGCGACATGCAGATCGAGGACGTCGTCAGCATTGTCGATGAAGCATCCCAGGCGATGACATTCAGCCGCGAATTGCTCCAGTCAGCCATCGAGAACATCAGTCTTGGAGTGTCTGTGGTCAACCATCAACAGCAACTGGTTGTCTGGAACCACCGGTATCTGGAAATGTTCCACTATCCCAAAGGCTATGTGCGTGTCGGGCGACCGGTTGAGGACCTGATGCGTTATAACCTCACTAACGCCAATCTGTCTGCGCGACGGATTGACGAGATCATCGCCGACCGTTGCGGCAGCATGCGCGATGGAATGCCCATGTCTTACGAGCGCCAGCGTCCCGATGGCACGGTCTTGCGGGTTGATGGCAGCCCCATTCCCGGCGGAGGTTATGTCACCACGTTCCAGGACATCACCGCTATGAGACGCACGGAACAGGCGCTCAAGGAAACCAATATTTATCTGGAGCAGCGGGTTAAGGAAAGAACCCAGGAACTGCAGGTCATCAACGAGCAGATGCTCAAGGCAAAATCAGTGGCGGAACAGGCGAACCAGAGCAAGACCCGCTTCCTGGCATCCGCCAGTCATGATTTATTGCAACCATTAAACGCCGCCCGCCTGTTTACCTCTGCCCTGGCAGGCAAAGCCCGTGACGGCGAAATGAAGGATCTGGTCGATCATATCGATAGCTCTCTGGGGGCTGCGGAAGAAATTATCAGCACCCTGCTGGACATCTCCAAACTTGACGCCGGTGCACTGGAACCAGATATCGGAGTATTCCCCGTCAACGATATCATGCGTCACCTGGCGACGGACTTCTCCGCCATTGCCAAAGACCAGGGCCTGGAATTGCATGTGGTACCCAGTACCGTATGGATCCGGTCAGATGCCAAACTGCTTCGCCGTGTGGTGCAGAATTTCCTGTCCAACGCCATTCGCTATACTCCGGAAGGCAAGATCCTACTCGGCTGTCGCCGTCTGAAAGGGTATGCACGCATTGAAGTTTGGGATACCGGCCCAGGGATCCCGGAAGACCAACTGGCACACATTTTTGAAGAGTTCCGGCGCTTTCAGCACGGTCGTGACAAAAAAGGCCTGGGGCTGGGACTGGCTATCGTCGACCGTATCAGCGGCATGTTGAATCACCCGGTTAACGTTCAGTCGGTCCAGGGACATGGCAGTATGTTCAGCATTACTGTGCCACTCGTGCCGGCAGAACATCCTCAATCCACTGCGGCAAAAAGTCAGGGTAGCTCCCGCCGAGTATCCAGTCTCGGAGGCCTTCATGTACTTTGTATCGATAACGATCCGGCCATACTGCAAGGTATGACAGCCCTGCTCGGTAACTGGCAGTGTGATGTGACGGCCGCCGAGAGCCTCGATGATGCCCGCCTCAAGCTGGATGGCCGGGAACCCGATATCATGCTTGCCGATTACCAGCTGGATGATAACAAGAACGGGCTCGACGCCATGGACGCACTCAGGAGCGGATTCAGTGACAATGTATCTGGCATACTGATAACCGGATATATGGCCCCGGAGGTCAGGGAAGATGCGATAACACGTGGCTATCAGATTCTTTACAAACCGGTGAAGCCCGCGGCATTGAGGGCACTGGTTAACAAGTTACTGAAGCAGAAGCGTCCATGACCAACACAGAACGATCCATCGGTAGTAACAGCTTTGGTAAGCTCAATTTTCTGATCATTGATGATTTCGAGACCTTTCGTCTGTCCATGCGACAGATGTTACGCATTTGCGGGGCGGACAAGATAGAATTGGTTGCCCATGCCGCGTCGGCCATTCAGTACTGCGCCTATAATCACGTTGATGTGGTCCTCTGTGACTACAACCTCGGGGAAGGCAAGAATGGTCAGCACATCCTGGAGGAACTGAGGCATAAAAAACTGCTGAAACGGTCTTCCCTGTTCCTCATGGTCACCGCAGAAACATCGAAAGAGATGGTCATGGGTGCCCGGGAGTACCAACCTGATGGCTACCTGACCAAGCCTATCAACCGCGCGATGCTCGAGAAGCGACTGAGCGGGCTTATCGCTCAACGGAATGCCTTGCTCCCCATTAACCGGGAGATAGATCGGGAGAACTACCCAGAGGCCATCTCGCTGTGCCTGGCCACCCTGCCCAAGCAGCCCCGGTACAAAACATGGTTGCTCAAAACGCTTGCAGACCTTTACTACCAGGTGGGTGATTATAGCCACGCCCTCAAGATATACACGGATGTGCTCGAGCAAAGAGATCTTTCCTGGGCCAGGCTTGGCAGGGGTAAAATCCTGCTCGATACACGGAATTTTGACGACGCGGTCACCGTGCTCAGGGAGCTGATCGACAAGCATCCTGACTATATGGAAGCCTATGACCTGCTCGCTGAAGGACTGGATCGCCAGGGCCGTCCGACACAGGCTCAGCAGGTGCTTGAAAAGGCCATTGAGCATTCCCCCAACGCATTGCTGCGACAAAAACAGCTGGCCCGGCTTGCTACTGCCAATCAGGATATCGCAACCGCTTCCGATGCCTGGCGCCAGACAGTGAGCCTTGGTACCCATTCGATTCATGATAGCCCGGAACACTATCTGTCACTTGGCCAAACCCTGTCCGACCTGAGCGAGGGCGACTCTGGTGAAAATGGCAGCCAACAGGCAGACGAGGCAATCCAGGTGCTATCCAGAATGGAACGGCGCTTTCCCGAAGACGAGAACCTGCGACTTCGAAGTAGAATTGTTAAAGCGAGGGTGAATGCCGGGCAAGGCCGTCTTAAGGAAGCCGAGTCAACGCTTGAACCCGTTACTCAAGCGTTGGCCAACGGGGATGAATTTGATGCCGACACCGGCATTGATTACGCCAAGACATTGTTTCGCCTGCACCGGGAAGACGAGGCCAAACACCTGCTGGGAGAGCTCGCCCAGCGATACAGTGATGAACCAGACACACTGCAAAAGATAGAGAACCTACTCGACGAACCCGTTGGTTTCCGACAAAAACTGCAAGCCCGTTCGTATAATCGGGATGGAATCAGAGCGTTTGAATCCGGAGATCTGCAAGCCGCCATTTCAGAATTTACTCATGCTCTGGAAATCGTTCCAGCTCACGCGGCACTCAATCTCAACCTCGTTCAGGTATTAATGAAAAAGTACACCGATGGCGAAAACGATCCGCAGTTGTTGCACGAATGCCAGCACCATCTTGAACGTCTCTCCAGCTTGCCAGAACAACACCGACAGCATCGTCGCTATCTCGCATTGAGCAAAAAACTGAAAGGAATGATGCCATGAGCAAGGTGCCCGAAAACAGCTCCGATATGTCTCGGGACAATCAAATCGACTTTTCCATGGTTCTGGCTTCCGCCGTCCACGACATGAAAAACTCCCTGGGCATGCTGCTCAATTCCCTGGATGAATTACGTGGAGACTACTCTGACAGTCTTGGCGAATCTACCCGCTTCAATACCCTTCAATACGAAGCGGAACGTATGCACAACGACCTGGTCCAGTTACTTGGCATTTACCGACTCGGCGAGAATAACCTGTCGGCACACATGGAAGAACACTTTGTTCCGGACTTTCTTTCCGAGCACCTGGCACGCCACACCCCTCTTCTACAGGGCCTCGATATCGAATACTCGGTGGAAGCGGATGATATCAATGGATTCTTCGACGATGACCTGTTGACCGGGGTGCTCAACAACACTATCAACAATGCCATCCGTTACACCAAAAGCAGGATTCGGCTAACAGCCAGCGAAAAAGAAGGATTTCTGGTGATTGGGGTGGAAGACGATGGTGAGGGTTATCCGGAAAGCATGCAACATAACGGAACCCTGAACTTCAAATCCCTCGACTTCAAGAGTGGTAGTACCAGTCTCGGGCTGTTCTTCGCATCTTCCGTTGCCAGACTCCACTCCGAAGGAAAGCGAACCGGCGCTATCCGGCTGCATAACGGTGGCAATTTGGGCGGAGGAGTCTTTGAGATCTGGTTGCCTTAAAAAGGCCAAACAACAGTTCTGCCATTAATAATTTTCTTACAGGCAATAAAAAACCCCAACATCGAAGATGCTGGGGTTTTTGGTATTAGGAGCCTGACGATGACCTACTCTCACATGGGCAACGCCACACTACCATCGGCGCAGGTCTGTTTCACTTCTGAGTTCGGGATGGGATCAGGTGGTTCCAGACCGCTATGGTCGTCAGGCAAAACGGTTGATCAC
>JAVJZJ010000133.1:0-382 GCA_040223075.1 Marinobacter sp. | reverse complement strand
AAATGTGTGGGGATGTTCCAGACTTATACCGAGTTGCGCTCAAACATAGTAGATAGGAAAAGCAGGGGGAGCAATGTAGAGACGCGCCATGGCGCGTCTGGAAGTAGGGGGAGCAATGTAGAGACGCGCCATGGCGCGTCGGGAAGTAGGGGGAGCAATGTAGAGACGCGCCATGGCGCGTCTGGAAGTAGGGGGAGAGAAAGTTATATCTTTGAATGCAACTTGGTATTACCATGCTACGTCTGGAACATTCAGTCAGGGTGGGTTGAGTTACATGTCAGGGTAAGAAACGATAATAGTAAAACCCGCCCCGACAAACCCGATCTCTGTTCCCTAACTAAGGACGAATGACAAATGACGAATTACAATGACAATGATAGAC
>JAVJZJ010000132.1:0-316 GCA_040223075.1 Marinobacter sp. | reverse complement strand
CCCCAAATGAAAAGATAGCAGCGATAGATTTAGGTATAGATAATTTGATGGCTGTAACTTCAAATCAACCGGATTTTACTCCTTTGTTGATTAATGGCAGACCGTTAAAAAGCCTAAATCTATCGCTGCTATCTTTTCATTTGGGGTTAAGAACTGTTCTTTTTCTTCATAAATTACCTCGATTACATAACAATCACATTTCGGAATGATTCTTACTTCTGCTATACGGTTAGCCACTTGACTGGTCAACTCAATATTAGTTCCTGACAGCTTGACTAATCCTTTTCTTCTGGCTACTTTACTTATCGCTTGAATT
>JAVJZJ010000131.1:0-302 GCA_040223075.1 Marinobacter sp. | reverse complement strand
ACTCTTTTGGCGTGTTCCTCACGTTGCCTACTTATATTAAGGTATTTTCGCCCTAATCGATTAATGGCTTTCCTTCGGTTGGCAGAGCCTTTCTTTTTGCGTGAAACTCGTCTTTGAAGGAATCTTAGACGCTTCTCACCTTCTCGGTAAAATCGGGGATTAGGTTCTTGATAGCCGTTACTATCGGTATAGAACTCTTTGAGTCCTACATCCAAACCAATAGCTTTCCCTGTCGGCTGACTCTCTACTTTGTTCTCGGCATTGACCAAGAATTGAACGTAGTAGCCATCAGCGCGACGGAC
>JAVJZJ010000130.1:0-228 GCA_040223075.1 Marinobacter sp. | reverse complement strand
TCTGAAATCGGCGAAAATTAGAGTGAAGGTATCCAGAGGGTCAGTATTTATTGTTGGTTCCAAGGATGAAAGTTATGGGAATCAAACTTGTCAATGGTCTGGGGATACTATCAAGTTGAGAGTCCCCGGTTGTCTGGAAGCCAAATTTGGTAAATATGTCACATCAAAAATAGGCAGCTTCTCAAGAAACATTAATAGATTACCCAATAGCGGTGCGAAAACATGGCA
>JAVJZJ010000128.1:0-288 GCA_040223075.1 Marinobacter sp. | reverse complement strand
TATTCCTCGGTTGGATAAAATCGATGACAAAATCTGATAAAAACGACTGTATGCCCAGGCAGAAAGCATTCGAGCATATTTTTTTGTTCGCTCTCGCAATTGAGCTTTCTTTGTCGAAAAATCTAAGCTTTCGCACAGAATCGGACTCTGAAAATCCCTGGCTAAAGCTGCCAATTTCAAACAAACATCTACAATTTGAGCATCTTGTTTACCTGTGGGTAAACCAGTCTTTATAGGAATAGTTCCCTGAGCTTTTAAATTTCCTTGACCATCAACATAAGCCCAACC
>JAVJZJ010000117.1:0-283 GCA_040223075.1 Marinobacter sp. | reverse complement strand
TGGCTTTGGCTACCCAATCTTTCGCTGACTTAACTCGTGATTCTAATTGCTTTATCTGGATTTTTCTACAATATGCGGCTGAGGCAGTTTTTCCTTTAGCTAATGAAATTACTCCGTTAGCATAACGCTTACTGATTCCGTTTTTCTCTTGAATATAACTATTCCAACTGGATTGATTAAATTTTATTTCTTTATTTAATAAATGGTTAACTGTTTCAACTGTTGCTTGATAAAATATATCGGACAATGAAGTTAAAAACATCTCCAAGTCGGTGAAACCGAT
>JAVJZJ010000116.1:0-236 GCA_040223075.1 Marinobacter sp. | reverse complement strand
GTCGTCAAACCTGAAGACGAGAAAAACTAACTGGTATCATCTGCGTCAAGGTCTGCATCAGAAAAAGCGATATATCCACCGACTTCAAAATCAAATTAAACATCTGAAATCGGCGAAAATTAGAGTGAAGGTATCCAGAGGCGAACTATTTATTGTTGGTTCCAAGGATGAAAGTTATGGGAATCAAACTTGTCAATGGTCTGGGGATATTATCAAGTTGAGAGTCCCCGGTTGTC
>JAVJZJ010000107.1:0-408909 GCA_040223075.1 Marinobacter sp. | reverse complement strand
CGTATCCGAAATACCTCGGCCAGCGCCCACACGAATTACTTGGTTAACTTTTTAAAGAGCGTTCGGGGCTTGCCCGATCAAGGTGGCGTATTCTACATCGCTCCGCCGCCTTGTCAACCGTTTATTTTTCGTTGTTTTCCGCCTCCGGAAAGCGCCGAAAAATGAACCGGCTTACTGCTGTATCGAGGCGCGCATTCTACACTGAACCGCCACCTTGTCAACTGCTTTCTGAAGAAATTCAAAACTCGCTTTCTTCAATACTTTCAAACAGTTGACTTCCGAATCCGGAGCCGCCTAAGTGGCTTACCCCTCGAAAGAGATGCGCATTCTACAGAGCTCAGGCGAGGTGTCAACGGGTTGTTCGAAACTTTTTTCAACAACCGTCAAAACGCCCTCAAACATCCACCTTTACAGCTGCCGCAGAACCGGTCGCCTTTGCCCTCGCTTCCTCAATGGTTTCTGCTTTCGCAAGTGCCACCCCCATCCGGCGGCGCCCTTTCAGTTCCGGCTTACCAAACAACCTTATCTGGGTATCGGGTTGGCCCAGTGCATTCTCAAGACCGGAGTAGGACACTTCGGAAGAATCACCTTCCGGAAGTATCACAGCTGAAGCGGAAGGACCCTGCTGACGAATCGCCGGTACCGGCAACCCCAGGATTGCACGAGCGTGAAGCGCAAACTCGGACAGATCCTGGGAAACCAATGTCACCAGGCCGGTATCATGGGGGCGAGGTGACACTTCGGAGAACCATACCTCATCTCCCTTTATGAAGAGCTCAACCCCATAAACGCCATAACCGCCCAGATTGCCCGCGACAGCTTCCGCTATCTCTTTTGAGCGGGCCAGCGCTTTCCCACTCATCGATTGCGGTTGCCAGGACTCCCGGTAATCGCCGTCCTCCTGGCGGTGACCGATCGGATCACAGAAGGAGATACCGTCCCGGTGCTTGACCGTCAGCAATGTGATTTCATAATCAAAGTCCACAAAGCCTTCAACAATCACCCGCCCCTTACCTGCTCTGCCGCCAGTTTGCGCATATTCCCAGGCCGCCTCTATATCGCTTTCCGTCTTAACGGTACTTTGTCCCTTACCGGAGGAGCTCATCACCGGCTTCACTACCAAAGGCAAACCAACGTCACGCACCGCGGCAAGATAGTCTTCCCGGGTTTCCGCAAACCGATACGGAGAAGTAGGCAGCGCCAACTCTTCTGCAGCAAGCCGGCGGATCCCTTCTCTATTCATGGTGAGATTGACAGCGCGGGCCGTCGGAATTACCCGATACCCCTCATTCTCGAGCTTGACCAACTCCGGTGTTGCAATCGCCTCGATCTCCGGAACAATCAGGTTCGGTCGCTCCTGCTCAATAATCGCGCGAAGCGCTTGGCCGTCCAGCATATCCACGATATGACTGCGATGGGCAACCTGCATCGCGGGAGCATTGGCGTAGCGATCAATGGCAATCACCTCGACACCAAGACGCTGGAGCTCGATGACGACCTCCTTACCCAACTCCCCTGAGCCACAGAACAGGACTTTAAAGGCATTTGATTTAAGCGGTGTACCGACGCACACGGTTTCAGACATCATTCAGGGTTCCTGTAGCTTCAAGATTTACAGCGCAACTTTCTCTTCACGCTTGGCAACTTCTTTAAGAACGTCACGGCGCTCATCATTTGTCATTCGGGTCCAGCGCATGATCTCGTCACCGGTGCGGTGGCAGCCGATGCAGACATCATTGGCATCCAGGGCGCAGACGCTGACGCACGGGGAACGAACTTTATCAGCCACCTTCATTATTCAGGCTCATACGGTGTCAGTTGGCCAAGATAGCGCTCGGCATTCTCGACATAATGCACGGCACTGAGCTCCAGCATTTTTTTCTGGTTGTCATTCAGTTCGCGCTTGATCTTGCCAGGCGACCCTACAACCATGGAGCCATCCGGAACCTCCATGCCCTCGGGTATCAGGGTGTTGGCCCCGATCAGACAATGCTTGCCAATCTTTGCACCATTGAGAATCACGGCATTGATACCAATCAGCGAATAATCACCGATGTCACAACCGTGAAGCATCGCCTTGTGGCCAACGGTAACGCCTCTTCCCAGCGTGAGGGGGATCCCCGGATCGGTATGGAGTACCGAGCCGTCCTGCACATTGGACTCGGGGCCAATGGTGATAAGGTCGTTATCCCCCCGGACAACCACGTTAAACCAGACACTGGCCTTGTCCATCAACCGGACACTGCCAATGACCGTTGCGTTGTCGGCAACATACTGACCATCGCCCTGCAGTTCGGGCTTGCGGTCGCCCAACGAATAAAACATATCAGCCTCCTGTGCGGGAAGTTTGGGGAGCGGGTGGCTCGAGAAGATCTATGCCGACGTCGTACACGGCGTTGAGAAAATCGACCAGGACTACAGCCGACAGCCCCCAGATCTCGTAACTCTCCCATCGATAGCATGGAACATAAAAAGTATGATTCAGAAAGTCGAGGGCATCCGTGCGCTCCCGCTTGTCCTCCAGGAAAAACTCCAGAGGGACACGGAAGATGCTCTCGATTTCGTGGGGATTGGCGGTTAATGGATGATCGCCGGGAATAACACCAACGTATGGCGTTACGAGTATGCCATAACGGGACATCACCTGACTGAGGGGGGCGACAACCTGCACCTGGTCAGGCGGCAAGCCGATCTCTTCATGCGTTTCCCTGAGCGCAGTTGCCGCCAGGGACGGATCCGTCACATCCCGCTTCCCCCCAGGGAAGGCTACTTGCCCACGGTGTGTATTGAGATTGGCCGATCGCAGCGTAAAAATCATTTCCGGATTACGCTGATCGTCCGTGACCGGCACCAGAATTCCGGCCTCCGGGTAATCCAGCGCCAACTGACGAGGCGCATACCCGGCGAGTCGTTCTTTAAGGAGATCGCGCAAAACCCTGCTCCATTTACGACTGACTATTGAATGAGACAGCGGCAGCACAGATCGTTAAACTTGCTACCAAACATATCTACAAGTATACGGTGAAACCCATGAAATACTGCAGCACATGCGGCCATCCTGTTGAACAACGAATACCCCAGGGCGACAACCGCCACCGCTATGTGTGCGTGAGCTGCGAAACCATACATTACCAGAATCCCCGTATCGTAGCGGGCACAGTTCCCGTTTGGGAAGGCCGCATTCTGCTTTGCCGGCGAGCCATCGAACCTCGCTATGGCTACTGGACGCTGCCGGCCGGTTTCATGGAAAACGCGGAAACCACCATCGAGGCAGCCGCCCGGGAAACCCGGGAAGAGGCCCTGGCCGAGGTCAACATTGATGGACTCTATACCATTATCGATGTACCCCACATCAATCAGGTCCACATGTTCTACCGCGCGACGCTGCTCGATGGCACCTTCGGGGCCGGAGAGGAATCCCTCGAAACCCAGCTGTTCGATCTTGAAGACATTCCATGGAACGAGATTTCATTTCCAACGGTCCGCAAAACCCTGGAGCTCTACCTGGAGGATTTAAGAAAGGAATCCTTCCAGGTACATGTCAGCGATATTCGTTACTCAATCAAAGCCCGCAAGTAAGACCCGCTACAAAGCTTCCATTCGATAGACCTCGTAGGCGGGCTCTTCATAAGGGTGCGCCTTTTTGAACGCTTCCAGCGCCTCCCTGATGAGGTCATCGCTGCATACGAGTTCGACTTTGAACTCATCCACCACTTCCAGCTCACCCTGCTGACCGAGAAACGGCTGACTGCCGTCCAAGGGACGGAACTGCCCTTGCCCTCGGCATTGCCAGGCACAACAATCGTAATCACCAATACGCCCAGCGCCGGCTTCAAACAACGCGGCTTTGGTTTCCTCCAGGTGTGTTTCCGGCACGAAATAACAAAGCTTGTACATGCTTCTCACTCCTCGGGACGACACATCCAACTCACCTGAGCCGGATATTTTTTGTACAGATTAAGTATTTACCCACTTACCCACAGAATCTGTGGATAACTCTGGGGAAAGTTTTTGGGTACATGCCTCCACCCCCCGTGATTACTGCACTTCCGTTAAATTGGCGACAAATTCACCTAAAGCATTAAATATTTATTTTTCAATGCCTTACATAAGTCGATCAAAAGTTGAACCAAAAATCATATAATTGTTCATGGATCGCACAGCAAGGCACCAACAATGTGCATAAAAGTAACGAGTCAAGAGAAAAAATACCATTTCGATGAAAAATTTCCCTTGAATTATGCACAGGTTTGGGTCTTTCAGGCACAAAAAAACCGGCCTGAGGACTTGCAGTTTCGCAACCCCTCAGACCGGTTCCAGTTTAAACGGAGCGGTCAGCCAAACCAGCGACGTGCATTGCGGAACATCCGCATCCAGGGCCCATCTTCCTGCCACTCACCAGGACGCCAGGAATGCTGAACCGCCCTGAACACCCGCTCAGGGTGCGGCATCATGATCGTGACCCGACCATCACGCGTGGTCACGCCGGTAATACCGGCCTCGGAGCCGTTGGGGTTATAGGGGTAGCGCTCGGTCGCCTGCGCGCGATTATCCACATACCTCAAGGCCACCAACTCGCTTTCCTCCAGCGCTGCAGCGGACGCAGCACCGCCAAACTCAACGCGACCTTCGCCGTGAGCAACAGCAATGGGCATTCTCGACCCGGCCATACCATCCATAAAGGCTGACGGAGAAGGCATGACTTCGGCCATTACCAGGCGCGCTTCAAACTGCTCTGACTGGTTGCGGACAAAGCGGGGCCACCCCTCACTGCCCGGGATCAATTCATGGAGGTTGGAGAGCATCTGACAGCCGTTACAGACACCCAGTGCCAAGGTGTCCTGACGATTGAAGAACGCAGCAAACTGGTCCCGGACACGATCACTGAAAAGGATCGACTTCGCCCAGCCTTCGCCCGCTCCCAGTACGTCACCGTATGAGAAGCCCCCGCATGCCACAAGGCTGTTAAAGCCTTCCAGCGAAATGCGGCCAGACAGCAAGTCACTCATATGAACGTCAACCGACTCGAAGCCAGCCCGGTCAAAGGCTGCCGCCATTTCAACCTGACCATTAACGCCCTGCTCCCTGAGCACGGCGACTTTTGGCCGAGCACCAGTGTTGACAAAGGGAGCCGCGATGTCTTCATTGATATCGTAACTGAGATCGACACTGAGCCCGGGATCTTCCCGATCCAACAAGTTGTCGAACTCCTCCCGGGCGCACTCGGCATTATCACGCAGCGCCTGGACACGATAGCTTGTTTCCGCCCACAACCGTTGCAGGGCTGACCGGTCTTCATCGACCACCGCGTTGCCTTCAAAGGTCAAGCGGACGCGATCGTCCTCCCGCAAAGAACCGATCACAGAAGTATGGTCACCAAGACCGGCGCCGGAGAACTGTTGCAGCACAAAATCGGTGTCCTCGCGGCGTACCTGGATGACCGCCCCGAGTTCTTCGTTAAACAGCTCCCTGGCAAACTGGGAGGCCTCTTCTGCCAGGCCATCCAGCTTGATGTCGATACCGGTGTGACCCGCAAAGCTCATTTCGGCGAGGGTCACGAACAGACCGCCATCCGAGCGATCGTGATAAGCCAACAGTTTATCGTCGCTGCTGAGCCCCTGAATCACCGCGAAAAACGCTTTGATGTCTTCAGGATCGTCCAGATCCGGTGCGACGGCACCCACCTGACGATAGACCTGGGCCAGAGCGGAACCACCAAGACGATTCTGGCCAGCAGCCAGGTCAATAAGGATCAGATCGGTATCGCCGGCATCCGTCATCAACTGCGGAGTCAAAGTCCGTGCTACATCTGTCACCGGGGCGAAACCGCTGATAATCAGCGACAACGGAGAGGTCACACTCTTCTGCTCACCGCTATCCTCATCCCAGACCGTTTTCATGGACATGGAGTCCTTACCAACCGGAATGGTGATTCCCAGCTCGGGACACAACTCCATACCCACGGCACGAACGGTTTCGTACAGGTTCTCGTCCTCACCCGGATGACCTGCAGCAGCCATCCAGTTCGCGGACAGGCGAATATCAGACAGGTTCCCAATCGGTGCCGCAGCCAGGTTTGTGATTACCTCACCCACTGCCATACGGCCGGAAGCCGGCGCATCAATCACCGCCACAGGGGTTCTTTCACCCATCGCCATGGCTTCACCGGTACGGACATCGAAGGAGCTGGCAGTAACGGCCACATCACTGACCGGCACCTGCCAGGGGCCCACCATCTGATCGCGGGCCACCAAACCCGTAATGGTCCGATCACCGATGGTGATCAGGAAGCTCTTTGAGCCCACCGACGGCAATCTCAGTACCCGCTTGATGGCATCGTTCAGGTCAATCTTCGAAGAATCAAAGATTGGCTTGGTAAACGAGGACCGGGAGACACTGCGGTGCATACGGGGAGGCTTGCCGAACAACACCTCCATGGGGAGGTCAACCGGCTTGTCGTCGAAATAGGAGTCGCCCAATTCCAGGTGGTGGGCTTCCGTGGCCTCACCAATGACCGCATAGGGGCAGCGTTCACGACGGCACAATGCATCAAACTGCTCGAGGTTCTCAGCAGCAACGGCCATGACGTACCGCTCCTGGGATTCATTACACCAGATCTCGAGCGGCGACATACCCGGCTCATCACTGGGAATTTCTCGCAGCTCGAACTTACCACCGCGACCGCCATCCTTCACCAGTTCCGGCATGGCGTTGGACAGGCCACCGGCACCGACATCGTGAATAAAAGCAATGGGGTTTTTCTCACCCATCTGCCAGCAACGGTCAATCACCTCCTGGCAACGGCGCTCCATTTCCGGGTTGTCGCGCTGAACCGAGGCAAAATCCAGGTTTTCGTTACTGACACCGGAATCCATGGAGGACGCGGCCCCTCCACCGAGGCCAATCAACATGGACGGGCCACCAAGAACAATCAGCTTGGCTCCGACCGGAATATGACCTTTTTCCACATGCTCGCCACGAATGTTGCCAAGGCCGCCCGCAATCATGATCGGCTTGTGATAACCGCGCACTTCCTCACCAGCTGCACCCGGCACTTGCTCTTCAAAGGTACGGAAATAGCCCGCAAGATTAGGACGACCAAACTCATTGTTGAACGCGGCGCCGCCAATAGGCCCTTCAATCATGATATCCAGTGGCGAGGCAATGCGGTCCGGCTTGCCGTAACCGATTTCCCAGGGTTGCGGATCACCAGGGATATTCAGGTTTGAAACAGTGAAGCCCGTCAGTCCGGCTTTCGGTTTCGAACCACGGCCGGTTGCACCTTCGTCCCGTATCTCACCACCGGAGCCAGTTGCCGCACCGGCAGCAGGAGCGATGGCCGTGGGATGGTTATGGGTTTCCACCTTCATCAGAATGTGGATATCTTCCTCGTTGTAGCCGTAAACACCGGTTTCAGGATTCGGGAAAAAACGGCCACCACGGCTGCCTCGAATAACGGACGCATTGTCCTTATAGGCAGACAGTACGCCCTCACTGTTCATTTCATAGGTGTTGCGAATCATCGCGAACAAGGACTTTTCCTGCCCTTCCCCGTCGATATCCCAGGAGGCGTTGAAAATCTTGTGGCGACAATGCTCAGAATTCGCCTGGGCGAACATCATCAGCTCTACGTCGGTGGGATCGCGCTCCAGTTCAGTGAACGATTTCACCAGGTAATCAATCTCGTCGTCCGCCAGCGCCAGCCCCAGGGACTGGTTTGCTTCCACCAGGGCATCGCGACCACCGGCCAGCACCGGGACCCGATTAAGCAGACGAGGCTCTTCATGACTGAACAACAACTCTGCACCACCCATCTCATGGAAGACTTTCTGGGTCATCCGGTCATGCAGAAGCGCGGCAATTTTCTCTCGTTGCTCCAGATTCAGTTTGCGATTGGCGCGGATATAATAAGCAATACCCCGCTCAATGCGTCGAATCTGCCGCAGGCCACAGTTACGCGCAATATCGGTCGCCTTGCTCGACCAGGGGGACAGAGTCCCTGGGCGTGGGACCACCAGGAACAGGACCCCTTCCGGCTCTTCCACCGGGACACTGGGGCCGTATGTCAGCAATCGGTCCAGGATCGCCTGTTCGGACTCGGAAAGCTCAAACTCCAGTTCGGTGAAGTGCATGAACTCGGCATAGACGTGCTCAACCTCCGGCACAATGTCCTGAAGGCGAGCGTGCAATTTGCTGGAGCGGAAAGGCGAAAGCGCTGGAGCGCCGCGAAGTTCAAGCATGATCGAAACCTGTATCGCGCGAAACTGGGAAGTCAGGGCACCCGCCAGAACTGGCATTAGGCACCCGGCCATCTGAAAGGCCGCCATGATACTTGAAAGCGTGGCAGGGATACAGCGCCACACGTGTAATTACGGCCATGTACAATTCACATTGTTTTGCATATAAATTAACCACATTTATTGACCGGCACGACCGGACCGGGGATCATGGCCCTGTGGCAACGGACGCCACGATCAGGTATGTACCCGGATCAATCCGCCCCGATCAATGATCGGGTAACCGCGGGTTCGTCGTACAATCAGGGTCCTGCAGCAGTTCCAGGGGAGACCAGGGATTTGTCAAAGCTTAGACTGTATTTCACCAGCCACGCTTTACGCTGGTTGTTGCCTTCTATCCTCGTGATCATTTCAAGCGGTTGCTCCAGGCCGACCACGCTTCAGGAGATTCGCTCGGAAGGCGTGCTTCATATCATTACCCGAACTGCGCCTTCCATCTATTTCGAGGGACGGGACGGCGTCACCGGCTATGACTATGAGCTCGCCAAGCGATTTGCAGAAGAGCTTGGTGTGGAGCTGAGGGTCCGCGTGGTCGAGAACAACACAGAGATTCTCTCCGTACTCGATCGTAACTTTGCCCACATCGGGCTGGCAGGCCTGTCGAATCGACCCGAACTGGCCGACAAATACCACGCGCTACCCACAGGCATTCAGGCGGAGTCGGTGGTTATCTACAACCGTGACACTGAACGCCCAGAATCCGTGGAGGATCTTGCCGGAGCCACACTTCATCTGGTAGCTGACAGCAATCACGAACACCGTTTAAAGAAGCTTCGGGAACAACACCCCAACTTACAGTGGCAGGTTCACACCGCGCTGGACGCAGCCGGCATTCTGGCACGGGTTCAATCCGGCGAGTTTTCCACGGCCGTTGTGTCTTCAAACGAACTGGACCTCAACCACGTTTATTTTCCGGAAGTGAAGGAATCAATCTCCCTGGGCGAGCCTGAGGAACTGGCCTGGCTATTCCCCGCAGAGCAGGACAATTCCCTGACCTCGGCGGCGCGGGAATTCCTTGAGCAACTTCGGGGCAATGGCACACTCGACCAGCTTGCCGAACGCTTTTATGGTCATCTCGACCGCCTCAATTATGTAGGTGCCCGCACCTTTGTCCATCACGTCAAGAATCGCCTGCCCAACTATGAAGGGCTGTTCCGCAGCTACGCCGCGGACTACGGTATCGATTGGCGATTGCTAGCGGCTATTGGCTATCAGGAGTCCCACTGGCGCCCGAACGCGGTATCGCCCACCGGGGTACGAGGGCTGATGATGCTGACGCGGAGCACCGCTGGGCAGCTAGGCGTCACCAACCGACGGGATCCGGAGGAAAGCATTCACGGCGGCGCCAAGTACTTCACCCTGGTCCATCGCAAGATCCCCGAACGCATTCCGGAGCCAGACCGGACATGGTTCGCGCTGGCATCCTATAATGTGGGGTTTGGTCATCTGGAGGATGCCAGACGGCTGACAGAGCAGGCCGGCAGGAATCCGGACCGCTGGATGGACGTCAAGGAGTTCCTGCCCCTGCTGGCCCAGAAAGAATGGTACTCCAAGACCCGATATGGATACGCCCGTGGGCACGAGCCGGTGATTTATGTACAGAATATCCGTCGATACTACGACGTTCTGGCCTGGATGACTGAGCCCGCAGAAGAGCGCCCCGCTCCGGAAGAACCATGGTTTGTTGAGCTGGAGGGATCGGAAGACAATCCCGCAGATTCGAAACCCGAGGGAGACATGCGGGCAATGCTACCGCGGGAACTGGGAATGATTCCGCCCACACTGTAACAACCGGGCGATCAGTACTGCTCGCCTTCCGGGGCGACATAATCAAGCGCCGCCTCGACATGACCGGCGGCGAACCCTCGGCGTGTCAGGAATCTGGCCTGCCGTGCTTTTTCCTCCCAGTCTTCACTAATATCCACACCTCCAAACCGCTTCAACCGCATCCGGATAGCCATCTCCGACCAGTCATTATCGTCCTTTTCATGAACGCAGGCCGGAGTACGATGGACGCCCCGTTGCTGAAGCTCGGCAAGGATACGCAACGGACCGTAACCCAGGTCCATACGTTGACGTGCATAAACATCGGCAAAGCGGTCGTCGTCCAGCCAGCCCTCCGCCTCATAGTCATCCAGCACTTGCTCTATGAGCCCATTTTCGATCTTGCGCTGCCGCAGCTTCAGGCTGAGCTCCAGTCTGCTGTGCTCTCGCCGGGCCAACAGGCGCAGCGCAGTCGAGCGAGCCTTGTACTCCTGATCGTCCGGATTTTCCTGTTTTCCCATTCTGACCCTTCCCGCAAACGCAAACAAAACGCTAGACTAGCCCCACTTCACCAAAGCGACTGCGATATCCCGTAGTTCGCTGACTTCTCCGGCTCCCTTAATGGGATGCCGATGGTCGGTGCCGGCACACTGTGCCCCACACCGGGAACTGGTTTCAATATTCAAGGATACCCTGATGGCTGCATTCATCCAGAGACTGTTCAAAAACCGTAAATCCACCGGCAAATCGGGAGCGACACCGGGAACGGCAAAAACCGTCCCCTCACCCAAGGCAGACACCCCGGAAGTGGACCTCAAAAAAGAACAGCGCGCGGAACAACTGCAGCAGTTGGCCAACACCCCCACTGGTGAGCAGCTGGAAAAGCTCGCCATCAGCGGATTAACGGCTGACATCCGAAGCGGAGCAGCCGGACAGCTCACGGATAAATCCCGCCTACAGCGGGTACAAAAGGAAGCCAAAGGCCGTGACAAAACGGTGTATCAACTGGTCCGCCAGACCTTGCAAGACATCCGTAGCAGGGAAGAGCAACAACAGAAAACCCGGGAACGGATACAGGCTCTGGTCCTCCAGGCTGGCGAGCAGGCCCGCAGCGAGGACACCAAGCTCTATGAGGCGCGCCTGGACACCCTGCTGAAACAGTGGTCGGAGGTGGAGAAGGATGCTTCCGGGGAGCAAACCACGGAATTCCTGGAATCGGTTCGCCGCTGCCGGGAACGAGTTGAACAGCTGAAATCCGAAGCCGAACAGGCGATCCGACAGCAGGAACAACAAAAGCAACGTTCGGAAACGCTCGAGTTGCTACGAACCACACTGGATGAACTCCGGCAACAATCACCGGATCAGATACCGTCCCTCGCATCGCTGGATGCGCTACAGAAGACCCAGGAAAACCGCTGGCTGGAAGCCACCCGGGAAACGCCGGTAGAAAAACACGAACAAAAAACCTACGAGAACCAGATGCAGCCGCTGCGTAATTACATTGCAGCACTGAAACGACTTGCACAGCATAAGGATGAACTGACTTCCATCGCAGAAGCCCAGCCTGGGGATGAGACCCGGCAAGGCGCGGCACGGGAACTGATCAAGACCATCGACTGGCCGGAAGAGTTCAGCCGGCCAGCGCAGCTGGCAGCAGCCCACAAGGTAGCGGGCACCGCGAGACCAAACACCCAGCCACAACGTGGCAGCAAAGAACAGAAACAACAGGCCGAGGCTCTGAAAGCCACCCTGGAAAAACTGGACGCTGCGCTTGAAGCCAAGCAGCTCAAAGAATCCCGGCAACTGTTCAAACACGCCCAGCATCAACTCAAGGACCTGGATCACAGGCACGGCAAACCCTTCCAGTCGCGTATGCAGTTACTGGGTGGACAACTCAGGGAACTGACAGATTGGCAGGGCTTTGCGACCGCACCGAAACAGATAGCCCTGTGCGAACAGATGGAATACCTGGCGACCCAACCGATGGAGCCGGAAGCCAAGGCAGAGCGAATTCATGAACTGCAGAATGAATGGCGGGAACTGGGCGGCTCGTCTGACCGTGCACTGTGGAGCCGCTTCAAGGCTGCCTCCGATAAGGCCTACGAACCCTGCAAGGCCTATTTCTCGGCAAAATCCGGACTCAAGCAGGCCAACCTGGAGAAACGAAAGGCAATCTGCGAGGAACTCGAAACCTTCCTCGATAATGCCGACTGGTCCACCATTGAATGGAAGTCAGCCGAACGCATTCACCAAACCGCACGGCAGGAGTGGAAAGCAGCGTGGCCCATTGAGTTTCGTGATAATCGCCCGGTGCAGAAACGCTTCGATAGCCTGCTGAAACGGCTGGAATCGCCTCTGGACGCCGAACGTCAGAAGAATGAAGGATTGAAGCAGGACATCGTCGAACGCGCCAATACCCTGATCAGCCACGAACCCCTCACCGAAGCGATGAATCTGGCCAAGGCACTGCAAACCGAATGGACGCAAATCGGCATCACCAGACATCGGGAAGACCGTAAACTGTGGCAGGCTTTCCGCAAAGCCTGCGACGAAATTTTCGCACGTCGCGATGCCCGAAAGTCCGAACAACAGGAAGCCACCCGGGAGGCTGACGAACGAGCGGAAGCTGTGCTTGCCGAAAGCCAGGTCCTGGACAGCGATGAGTCTGATCCCGTTGTCATTGAAAACGCCCGCGGCAACCTCAAAACCCTCGAAAAGGATGCCGTTTCGCCGCAGGTCCGGGAGCGTATAGCGCAGGACAAGCGCCGATTGACCCAGATGCTGGACACCCTGAAAGTCAGGGGCGAAGTGCAATCCTGGCAGGCCCATGTGCAGGCCCGACTTAACGGGAATCTGGACACCGCCGAACTTCCGAATTCCTGGAAGTCACTGGCCAGCGAGTCCGACGCCATGGATGCCAGGGAACTGGTGATTCGTGCCGAGATTCTAACTGGCTCCCCCTCTCCGGACTCGGATCAGGGGCGGCGAATGGAGATACAGGTTCAGCGCCTGGCTGATGGCATGGGGAACTCAGGCGGCACGGATACCGACAAGAACCGGCAACTGGAGTCGCTGGTGGCGAACTGGTGTACACAGCAACCTCAGGACGCGCTTGACAGCCAATTGGCTGCCCGCCTGAATCGGGCGATTGAAGCGCTGGCCAGCTGATGGGCTATTGATCCCGCTGGTGGCTATTAGTCACGCTGATGGCTCTTAATCTCGCTGATGGCTCTCCACAAAATCCCTGGCCTCCTTAACGGCGGCCAGGGATTTTTGCTTCATACCTTTTAGTTCGTCATCTCCCAGGTAAAACATCATATCGATGGAATGACGGTAATAGCGTGCTGGCAAACGGTTCAGGGCAACGCACATCACATCGGTCAGGAAGTCGGTGGTATCGGAGTCCTGTCGGGTGGCGTCAATCGCATCCTCCACCAGCCGCTCATAGAAATTATTGATTCCATCTCTAAGGGACATCCTCACGCTCCTGTTTACCCATGCCTGTGTTTAAAACATAGATCTCCCCCGCCACCTTGTCATGGAAGCAGTGAGCACTTTCGCCAATGCGATTGGCAGCCGGCGTCATTACCCGGGATACCCGCAACCCGCTATGGTTAATACATCGGACAATTGTCCTGGAACAATAACCACCAGAGGAATAGCAATGACCACCGAAGCGTATATCTTCGATGCAGTACGCACCCCCCGGGGGCGCGGCAAGAAAGACGGCTCCCTGCACAGCGTCAAGCCCATCTCGCTGCTGACCACCGTTCTCAACGCACTGCAGGAAAGAAACAGCCTGGATACTGCCCAGGTAGACGATATCGTGATGGGGTGTGTCACTGCCGTTGGCGATCAAGGGGCGGATATCGCCAAGACGGCGGCACTGGCCGCCGACTGGGACGAAAAAGTGGCCGGCGTTACCCTCAACCGTTTTTGCGCTTCCGGCCTGGAAGCCGTCAACCTGGCAGCCATGAAAGTGCGTTCTGGTTGGGAAGATATGGTCGTGGCCGGCGGCGTGGAGGCTATGTCCCGCGTGCCCATGGGTTCTGACGGCGGCGCCTGGGCAACAGATCCCGCCACCAACCTGCACACCGGCTTCATGCCCCAGGGCATTGGCGCCGATCTGATTGCAACGATCGACGGTTTCAGCCGTGAGGACGTAGACGGTTTTGCGGTGAAATCCCAACAAAAAGCGGCCAATGCCTGGGAAAAGGGCCACTTCGTCAAATCCATCGTACCCGTCACTGACCAAAATGGTGTCATTATCCTGGACCGCGATGAACAGGTCCGCGCCAACACCACGGTGGAGTCACTGGCAGGACTGAAACCCTCTTTCCAAATGATGGGCGAGATGGGCTTCGATGGCGTCGCACGGGATAAGTACCATTACGTGGAAAAGATTAACCACGTACATCACGCCGGCAACTCCTCCGGCATTGTGGACGGCGCCACCGCCATGCTGATTGGCAGCGAAGCCAAGGGCAAGGCCCTGGGACTCAAGCCCCGTGCGCGCATCGTGGCAACCGCAGTTACCAGCACCGATCCCACCATCATGCTTACCGGCCCTGCTCCTGCTGCCCGCAAGGCCCTGGAAAAGGCTGGTATGACGGTCGATCAAATTGATCTGTTTGAAGTGAACGAAGCGTTTGCCTCCGTGGTTATGCGCTTCCAGAAGGAACTGTCTGTTCCGGATGAAAAAGTGAACGTCAACGGCGGTGCCATCGCCATGGGTCACCCCCTGGGTGCCACCGGCGCCATGATTCTGGGCACGCTGCTCGATGAGCTGGAACGCCGTGAACTGCGCTTCGGTCTCGCCACCCTGTGCGTGGGCGGCGGCATGGGTATTGCCACCATCATCGAACGCATCTGAGCCCGACACTTTTTCTGACAGGAGAACCGAATTATGAGTGCCATCCGATACGAACTGGGTTCAGATCAGATTCTGACCCTGACCATTGATATGCCAGGCCAGTCCGCCAACACCATGAATGCGGACTTCCGCCAGGGACTTACCGAGACCGTTGCAAAGGTCAAGGGAGACCTCGACAACATCCGCGGTATTATCGTTACCTCCGCCAAGAAAACCTTCTTCGCCGGTGGTGACCTGAAAGAACTGCACAAAGTTACCCGCGATGATGCACAAGCCTTCGAAGATATGGTTAACGGCCTGAAAGCAGAAATGCGGGCACTGGAAACCTGTGGCAAGCCGGTTGTTGCTGCCATTAACGGCGCCGCGCTTGGTGGCGGTCTGGAGATTGCTCTGGCCTGCCATCACCGCATTGTGCTGGACAAAGACAGTATCCAGCTGGGCCTGCCCGAGGTCACCCTCGGCCTGCTGCCCGGCGGAGGCGGCACCCAGCGTCTGCCCCGGATGATCGGCCTTGAGGCCGCGTTCCCATTCCTGATGGAAGGCAAGAAGGTCAAGCCCAAGGCGGCCTTGAAAGCCGGCATCGTCAATGAGCTGGCGTCATCACCGGAAGACATGATGACCAAGGCCCGCGCCTTTATCGAAGCCAACCCCAAATGCCAGCAACCGTGGGATCAGAAAGGTTTCAAACTGCCCGGCGGTGCGCCCCATCACCCGGCGATGGCGCAGAAGCTGGCGATTGCCCCGGCCATGCTCAAGCAGAAGACCAAAGGCTGCTACCCGGCACCGGAGCGCATTCTCTCCGCCGCCGTGGAAGGCGCTCAGGTGGACTTCGACAACGGCAGCCTGATTGAAACCCGATATTTCGCCGAGCTGGTTATTGGCCAGGTGGCCAAAAACATGACCGGCACCTTCTGGTTCCAGCTTAACGCCATCAATGCGGGTGGCAGCAGACCCGAGGGCGTCGAAAAGGAAACCTTCAAGAAGGTGGGGGTTCTGGGTGCCGGCATGATGGGTGCTGGCATCGCCTACTCCACCGCAGCGCGCGGTGTTGAGGTTGTTCTCAAGGATGTATCGGTGGAAAACGCCGAGAAAGGCAAAAGCTACTCCGAAAAACTGCTGGCCAAGAAAGTCAGCCGTGGCCGCATGACCGAAGAGCAGAAAGCCGAAGTACTGGGCCGTATCAAGGCCACGGATTCCGCCGACGATCTGGAAGGTTGCGATCTGGTGATCGAGGCCGTCTTTGAAGACAGCTCCCTGAAAGCCAAGGTCACCCAGGAGGCGGAACCCAAACTGGTAAACAACGGTATCTTTGCCTCCAACACCTCGACCATCCCGATTACGCAATTGGCAGAGGCTTCCGCCAAGCCCGACAATTTTATCGGCCTGCACTTCTTCTCTCCGGTGGACAAGATGCAGTTGGTGGAAATCATCGTTGGTGAGAATACCTCCGATGACACTCTGGCGAGAGCATTCGATTACGTCCAGCAGATCGGCAAGATCCCCATCGTGGTCAATGACAGCCGGGGCTTCTTCACCTCTCGGGTGTTCGGCACCTTCGTGAACGAGGGAATTTCCATGCTGGCCGAAGGGATACACCCCTCCAGTATTGAGAATGCGGGCGTCCTGTCTGGTATGCCCGTGGGGCCACTGGCCATCTCCGATGAAGTCAGCATGACCCTGATGCAACACATCCGCGCCCAGAGCAAGAAGGACACCGAGGCCGCCGGTGGTACCTGGCAGCCCCATCCGGCAGAGGCGGTGATTGATCAGATGGTGGACACCCACAATCGCAAGGGCAAGGCCGCCGGAGCCGGGTTCTACGAGTACCCCGCCAACGGCAAGAAATATCTTTGGCCGGAACTGGAAAACCTGTTTGTGGATTCCGAAAAAGCCAGCGCTGTGAAGCTCCAGGACCTGAAGGATCGCATTCTGTTCATTCAGGCCATCGAAACGGTCCGCTGTCTGGAAGAAGGTGTACTCAAAACCGTGGAAGACGCCAACATCGGCAGTATCTTCGGCATCGGGTACGCGCCCTGGACGGGTGGCGCCATCCAGTTCATCAACCAATACGGTGTGAGAGCCTTTGCCGAACGGGCCAGCGAACTGGCAGACCAGTACGGTGACCGCTTTGCTCCTCCGGCACTGCTGCTGGAGAAAGCCGAAACCAACGCCCAGTTCTCGTAACCGGTGCAAGGCGGGGGCTATAAGGCCCCTGCCCCTCCCTGCGTTTTCCTGATCCGACTACAAACCTGCCCACATCATGGACAGATTGTCACGAACCGATACGTCGGCGCTATGGCAACCGCTATGACGCTTGCCTACAATAAATCCATAAGCCAAATCCGGCGATACCCGTCAGGCGTATCTGTTCCATGGGTAACTACCCACGCAGCTTAGCCGCCAGTCAACTCTGTATTGCCATGCACCGTCAGGTAAAACGTTTATGAGCATTGCGCAACGATTGATCACCAGAAACATGCAAGCCCGGCCGCTGGCCAAAGGCATCACTCTCGCCCTGATGCTGGCCATGCCGTTTTCAGTCTCTGGCGCTATCGATCGGGACGCACAGTACCAACCTGTCACTCCCACGGTAGAGCAGGCGCGCGCCAATATACTGATTGCCCGCCAGCTTCAGTTCACCCATTTCCGGAATCTCGGCATCAATGACTCGCTCTCCGGTGACGTCTTCGATGCCTACCTGGACTACCTGGACGGCCAACGGATCTATCTCACCCAGGCAGACATCCAGAAATTCTCGGCGATTCGTATGGGGCTCGGCTCTGCTCTGAAAACAGGGCAACTCCAACCCGGCTTTGACATCTACAACCTCGTCCAGCAACGGATGATTGAGCGCCTCAGTTTTGCCCTCTCACTCATTGACCGGGGCATAGAAAACCTGAATTTCGATACCGAAGAAACCATTCTCCTGGACCGTTCCGAGGCAGGGTGGGAACCCAACGAAGAAGCCCTGGACGAACTCTGGGTGAAACGGGTCAAGAACGCGGTCCTGGCGCAGCGGCTGAACGGCTCCGATGACGAAGCCATTGAAGAAAGCCTGCGCCAACGTTACGAAGGCCAGCTCAAGCGCGCCTACCAGGCCCGCAGTGAGGACGCATTCCAGGCCTATATGAATGCCTTTACCGGCATGTGGGACCCCCATACCTCATACTTTTCGCCGCGCACCTCAGAAAACTTCAATATCAACATGAGCCTGTCACTCGAGGGGATTGGCGCGGTTCTCCAGGCCGACAATGAATACACCAAGGTGGTCCGACTGGTTCCGGGCGGCCCCGCAGCCAAGCAGGGCCAGCTCCAGCCGGCGGATCGCATTGTCTCGGTGACCCAGGAAGATGAAGAAAAGCCGGTTAACGTCATCGGCTGGCGCCTGGACGAAGTGGTGGACCTGATTCGCGGTCCCCGGGAATCCACGGTGACTCTGGAAGTCATTCCCGCCAGCGCTACCGACGAAACCGTCACCAAGACGATTGCCATCCAGCGCGACAAGGTCAAACTGGAGGAGCAGAGTGCCAGCAAGGACGTCATCGAGCTTCAGCGGGGCGACCAAAGCTACCAGATTGGCGTCATCAACATTCCCACTTTCTATGCTGATTTCCAGGCGATGCAGGCGGGTGACCCCAACTACAAGAGTACCACCCGCGATGTCCGCAACCTGATTAAAGAACTGAAGGCAGAGGGTGTGGACGGCGTGGTGATGGACCTGCGTAACAACGGCGGCGGTGCGCTGCACGAAGCCAACGACCTCGTGGGCCTGTTCATAGACCAGGGCCCAACGGTGCAGATACGTAATTCCAATAACGATGTGCAGGTGCTCACCGATGGAGACCCGTCGGTGACTTACGACGGCCCGCTGGTAGTGCTGGTAAACCGCATGAGCGCGTCCGCCTCGGAAATTTTTGCCGGTGCCATCCAGGATTACGGTCGCGGCCTGGTCGTCGGTTCCCAGACCTTCGGCAAAGGCACCGTACAGGCGGTACGTCCGCTCAACCACGGCCAGTTGAAAATCACCCAGTCCAAGTTCTACCGGGTATCCGGCGGTTCCACCCAACATAAGGGCGTCATTCCGGATATCGAGATTCCCTCCCGGGTCGACAAGACCCGCATTGGCGAAGACGCCCTGGATCACGCCCTGCCCTGGGATCAGATTGAAGCGGTGCCCCATGCCCGTTATTTCGACTTCAGCGGCGTTATTGACGAACTGCGCCAACGCCATGAAGAACGTTTTGAGGCCAACCCGGAATTCCGGCTGCTGCAACAGGAAATTGATTTCCTGAAGGAACAGCGAGAGTTGGAGTCGGTCAGTCTGAACCACGATCGGCGCAAAGCGCACCAATCGCAAATTGAGCGCACACGTTTGACGATTGCAAACGCGCGCCGCGAGCTTCGTGGTGAAGAGCCGTTCGACACGCAGGAAGAGCTTGATGACTGGCAGGATGTCCAGGCAGCCGATCTCAATAGCACGGATGAAGAGCTCGATTTTATTATCCGCGAGGGTGGTCACATCATGGCCGATATGCTTGAGCTTGATCAGCGCATGGCATCCATCCTGAACCCCAGGCAAATTACCGCTCAGGCTCGCTGAAACAACGCCTGACGCCGGACCAACAAGGTTACCAATGACCGCCAAAGAAGACGATCGCAAGAAAGCACAGATGCTCCAGGGCATGCTGATGGACGCCATGCATGCCATGAAGTCCCTGGAAGAGGTGGAAGGGCTTGAACAGGGAGGCGAATCCCGCGATCAGAAATCGCTGGTCAACCGTATCACCGGCATGACCGGCTCCGCTCTGCGCTTCGCGGCCCGCTCAACCGACACCTCTCTGCGGGTCGGCAAGGCGTTGATTAATTCCCAGGATCAGTTGCGGATGATGCTGACGGCGGGACAATCACTCAAGGACATCCGCGAGGTCGCGGGGCTGACCTTATCCGAAATGAGCGAAGCGCTGAACCTCAAGGACAAGTCTGTACTGGAAGCCGTGGAAAATGGTACCGCGACATTGTCATTCGAGCTTATTCTCCGGCTTGCCGCGCTGATCGCCCGCAACGATCCGATTCCCTTCATTCTGCGCACTACCCGCAACTACAACCCGGAAGTTTGGCAAATTCTTAATGACTGGGGCATCGGCCGGCTGCCTTTACAGTTTGAGCGGGAGCGGGAATTCATCAACATCTTTCGCCGCCACGACGATGCCCGGACTCTCTCCGACGAGGGTTTCCAGAAAGTTCTTGAGTTCACCCGCCAAAGCTTTGAGATGTCCCTGCATTTCGTCGAAGAACAGGAGCAGAAGGTCGCTGAACTCCAGGAAAAATACGAGGGTTCAGCCGAATAGCGCCCTCATGCCGGTAATATTGGGGTTATGGACAACCCCTTTCTCGGTGACAATGGCATCGATCAGGCTGGCGGGTGTCACATCAAAGACCGGGTTGAACACACTCACGCCGTCCGGCGCAATAGAAACACCCTTGATCTGCCTTACCTCACTACCCTCACGTTCCTCGATGGGAATATCCTGTCCCGACTCGAGAGCCATATCCACGGTGCTTGAAGGTGCCACCACCATGAAACCGACCTTGTGATGACGTGCCAGCACCGCCAGGCTATATGTACCGATCTTGTTGGCAACATCACCGTTTGCCGTAATACGGTCAGCACCCACCACAACCCATTTGACATCACCACGGGCGAGAATCGCAGCGGCTGCGCCATCCGAATTCAGGGTCACAGGAACGCCCTCCCGCGCCAGCTCCCACGCGGTTAGCCGACTCCCCTGGAGCCAGGGGCGGGTTTCATCGGCAAACACCCGCTTCAACAGTTTTTTCTCATGCAAACGACGAATAACACCCAGGGCTGTGCCATAGCCCCCTGTCGCCAGTGCTCCGGTGTTGCAATGGGTCAGCACCGAAAACGGGGCTTTCGGAGCCATGAATTCCAGGGCGTGGTCGGCCATGGCGAGGTTCGCCGCCAGATCATCCTCATGAATGCGCACCGCCATCGCCGAAAGACGCTTAACGGCCTCATCCAGTGAGTGACAGCCGTGGAACTCCTGCTCCATGATCTGCAGGGCCCAGAACAGATTGACGGCGGTCGGGCGGGATGCCGCCAGCTCACGGATGGCCTGTTTTATTTCTGCCTGCCAGTCTCCACCTCCCGCATGGCGGGCCGCCAGCGCCACACCGTAAGCAGCACTGATACCGATGGCAGGCGCCCCTCGCACCACCATATCGCGAATACATTGGGCCACACCGGCGGCGCCTTCCAGCGTAATCCAGTGTTCCTCCGCGGGAAGTAGCCGTTGGTCCAACAGCTCCAGACTGCTTTCATGCCAACGCATGGCAACAGTACCAATTGCACGGCTTGCGGACGGGCTGGATGACTTCGGCATCAGGAAACTCCGTTAGATGAAACAGATGACAAGAGCAGGCCAGTATACCTGCCTTAAAGCAATATTCTCAGCCCAGAATCCAGGGTAGTTCTCCGGGCGGCGGCTGGTTATACTTTCCGGCTACATTCTCCGGGATCTGTCCATGGTGACAGAAGCCCGAATCGCACCCAAAAGGCAGGGTACATGACGGCAGATACCATCACTGCAGCCGATATTCGAATCAACGCCCGCTGGCTCGTTCCGGTGAAACCCGCTAACACCGTACTGCACAATCAGGCAGTGATCATCCAGGGCAACCGGATTGCAGCGGTGGTATCCCGCGAAGAGGCCGACGCCCGCTTCCATGTCCGTGAAACCATAGACCTGGACAACCACGTGGTATTGCCGGGTCTGATCAACATGCATGGACATGCTGCCATGTCACTGTTTCGGGGCATGGCCGACGACCTTCCGCTGATGACCTGGCTGAACGATCATATCTGGCCCGCCGAAGGTGCATTTATCAGCGAGGAGTTCATTGCCGATGGCACTCAGTTGGCCATGGCCGAAATGCTGCGTACAGGCACCACCACGTTTTCGGACATGTATTTCTTTCCCGAGGTCGTCGCCCAGATGGCCCACGATGCCGGGATGCGCGCGCAGGTCTGCTTTCCACTGCTGGACTTCCCGACGCCCTGGGGCTCCGGTCCTGATGAGTATCTCAGCAAAGGGGCCGACTTTATCCGGCAATGGCAAGGGGATGATTACATCATGCCAGCCATCGGCCCCCACGCACCATACACGGTATCCGATGACCCAATGACACGGGCGGTGACACTGTCAGCCGACACCGGTGCGCCGATCCAAATTCACCTGCATGAAACAGCGTTTGAGGTGGCGGAGGCACTGGAGAAGTCCGGCAAACGCCCCACTGCCAGGCTCGCAGATCTGGGCGTTCTCGGCACCCGCACCCAGTGTGTGCACATGACCCAGATTGACGAGTCCGATATCGCCTTACTGCAACAGTCCGGATCCCATGTGATTCACTGCCCGGAATCCAACCTCAAGCTCGCCAGCGGGCTGTGCCCGGTGCAGAAGCTGTCAGAGGCTGGCATTAACGTCGCCATTGGTACCGACGGCGCTGCCAGCAACAATGACCTGGACCTGTTTGGAGAAATCAGCACCGCCGCCATGCTGGCAAAGGTGGTGGCCGGAGATGCAGCCGCACTGTCCGCCCATGAGGCTATTGCCATGGCCACCATACAAGGTGCCAGGGCTCTGGGTCGCGAACACGACCTCGGCTCCCTGGAAACTGGTAAACTGGCAGATATCATTGCAGTGGATTTGAGCGACCCCTTCCTGCAGCCAGTATATGATCCGGAATCGCACCTGGTATACAGCAACCACGGCCGTCAGGTCAGTCACAGCTGGATCAACGGCATTCCCCAGGTCCAGGATGGTCGGCTGACCCGGATCGACGTGCCGGACCTGATGCTCAGGGTGCAATCCTGGTCTGACCGGATTCGTAATCGATGAGACGGACACGTCCCCTGACCGTTACCCTATTTTCAATCAGGCAGAACTGACTATGAGCAACCAGAATGTAGACCGCAACGAAATCGCCAAGTTCGAGGCCCTTGCCAGCCGTTGGTGGGATCCGACCAGCGAGTTCCAACCGCTGCATGACATCAATCCCCTGCGCCTGAACTACATCGACGAACGTGCGCCCTTGGCCGGTAAAAAGGTTCTGGATGTGGGCTGTGGCGGTGGTCTGCTGTCAGAGGGTATGGCGCGCCGCGGTGCCCATGTCACCGGCATCGACATGGGGGAAGCCCCCTTGTCCGTAGCGAGGCTGCATGGCCTGGAGAGCGGTATCAAGGTGGACTACCGGCAAATCACCGTGGAAGCCCTGGCGGCGGATCCGGAACACGCCGGGCAGTACGATGTGGTGACCTGCCTGGAAATGCTGGAGCACGTGCCCGATCCATCATCGGTCATCAAGGCCTGTGCTGCCATGCTCAAGCCTGGCGGCCACCTGTTTGTATCCACCATCAACCGCAACCCCAAGTCCTTCCTGTTTGCCATTGTTGGCGCGGAATACGTGTTGGGATTGCTGCCCAAGGGCACACATGAATGGCGCAAGTTCATCCGTCCGTCAGAAATGTCGGATCATCTCCGTCATGCGGGGCTGGATGTACAGGAGCTGACCGGCATGACGTATAACCCGGTCACCAAGGTTTACCGCCTTGGACGGGATGTGGACGTGAACTACATGATGCACGCTCTTGACACCCGGGAGGGTGACTCGCAACCGTGAAGCTGCCCCCGTCGACCGTGCTGTTCGATCTGGACGGCACACTGATAGATACCGCGCCGGATTTTATCCGCTGCCTGAACCTGTTGCGGATCCATCACGGCATGGAACCGCTGCCGCCGGAAACCATCCGCCGCTCCGTTTCCAACGGCGCACGGGCCATGATCCGCGTTGGTTTCGGGCTCGAACCGGAGCACCCGGACTATCTGGAGAAGCACACGGCCTTTCTGGACCTGTACGAGGAAGGTGTCGCCATTGAAACCCGGTTATTCGAGGGAATGGACGGCATTCTCCGTGATCTGGAGTCGCGGGACATTCCCTGGGGCATTGTCACCAACAAGCCGGTACGCTTCGCAGCCCCCCTGGTCGCAGCCCTTGGTCTGGCGCAACGTTGTGCCGTGGTGGTCTGCCCGGATCACGTCACCCACCGCAAACCCCACCCCGAGGCCCTTCACCTGGCTTGTGAACATATAGGCGCCGATCCGGCCAAGGGCATCTACGTAGGCGATCATGAGCGGGATATCGAAGCGGGCCGCAATGCCGGCATGAAGACCATTGCCGTGCGCTATGGCTACATCGAGGAACCCGAGACCGTTGACCTGTGGCAAGCAGACCTGGTGGCCGACACGGTCCAGGACCTGGCAAAACTGTTACAATAGCCCCATTCAAACGTTAGACCCATCGGTTTCCCAAATCGGAGACAGGTTATGCAAGATTATCAGGCACCGGCAGATCTGCTGAAAGACCGTATCATCATGGTGACGGGAGCCGGCAGCGGCATCGGCCGCGCAGCTGCAAAAGCCTACGCCGCCCATGGCGCCACCGTGGTCCTTCTCGGCCGGACCGTGTCAAAACTGGAATCCGTCTACGATGAAATTGAGGCTGCCGGCCATCCCAAGCCGGCCATTGCGCCCCTGAATCTGGAAGGTGCGGCGGTCAAGGAATATGAAGAGCTGGCCATGACCATTGAAGACAACTTCGGTCGGCTTGACGGTCTGCTGCACAATGCCGGCATCCTTGGTACTCGCAGTCCGGTGGAGATGTACGATCCGGAAACCTGGAATCAGGTTATGCAAGTCAACGCCACTGCCCCCTTCCTACTGACTCGCGCCGTTATTCCATTGCTGCGCAAGTCCACCGATGCCTCGGTCATCTTTACGTCGTCGGGTGTCGGACGCAAGGCCAAAGCTTATTGGGGCGCTTACGCCGTATCGAAATTCGCGGTGGAGGGGTTGAGCCAGCTACTGTCAGAGGAATTGGACGACGAGCGCCACAATGTGCGCGTCAACAGCCTTAACCCCGGAGCCACCCGCACCAATATGCGCGCCCACGCTTACCCAGCGGAAGATCCCCGGCAGAACCCGGCACCGGAAGAGCTGATGCCGAGCTACCTGTACCTGATGGGTAAGGACAGCGCAGGCGTCAATGGCCAACAACTGGACGCTCAGCCGAAATAATGGAATTACTGTTCTATACGACGTCCCAGTGCCACCTGTGTGAACTGGCCGAAGCCCTGCTCGTAAACACTCCCATGCCGGCTCCCATCCCTGTGGATGTGGTGGACATTGCCCAGTCCGAGGCCCTGGTAGAGCGCTACGGCACCCGTATCCCGGTGTTGCGACGCAACGACACCGGAGCCGAACTGGACTGGCCCTTCACCCGGGACCAGTTACTGACTTTTCTGCAATGAGGACAGCCTGACATGTTGATGGTTATTTCCCCGGCCAAAACCCTGGATTACGAGAGCCCGCTGGCGACCGAGACCTTCAGCCAACCGGACTTCCTGGATGACGCCTGCGAACTGGTCGATCAGCTCAAGACCCTGGAACCTCATCAGGTCAGCAACCTGATGAGCATCAGCGACAAGCTGGGACAACTGAATGCCGACCGGTTTCAGCAATGGCACACGCCATTTACACCGAAGAATGCCCGCCAGGCCATCCTCGCGTTCAAGGGCGATGTGTACACCGGCCTGGATGCTGAAAGCTTCAGTGAGAAAGAGTTCGAGTTTGCCCAGAAACACTTGCGCATGCTCTCCGGCCTTTACGGCGTGCTCAAGCCCCTGGATCTGATGCAACCCTACCGGCTGGAGATGGGTACGAAGTTTGAGAACAGCCGGGGCAAAGATCTCTACGCGTTCTGGGGCGACCGGGTCACGGGTGAACTGAACCGATTGCTGGCAGAGGATGACGGTGTTCTGGTCAACCTTGCCTCCAACGAATATTTCAAAAGCGTTCGCAAGAAGGACCTGAAAGGCCGCCTGATCACGCCACAGTTCAAGGACTGGAAGAACGGCCAGTACAAGATGATCAGCTTCTACGCCAAGAAGGCCCGTGGATTAATGTGCCGCTATGCGATTCAGAACGGCATCACCCAGGCGGACGATCTGAAAGGCTTTAACCTTGAGGGTTACTACTTCTGCGAAGAGCAGTCAGACGAGAACAACTGGCTGTTCCTGCGGGATGAACAGTAACCCTGTCATTATTTCCGGAGTATTGAATGAACGAAGCAGTCTTTTCTCAGATCGCCATGCTGGTGCTGCTCACCGGCCTGATTGTCTGGATGGGCTTTATCGTCTGGGATCTCGCCAAAAAATCCCAGGCAGGCCGGTTTGGCACCATCGCCCTGTTTACCGTGCTGGGCGCGGGTGTTGTCGGTTTTATCGTGAAAACTGTCATGGTGGAAATCATGCAGCTGTGATGTGACGCCGGCGCCGCCACTTTACGGCCACTGACCGGTGGCCGTATCATCCCTTCCCCATTTTGAAACTCTGACAAGGATCGACCCTGATGTGGTTTCGTAATGCCCGTGTTTTTCGTTTTACCAAGCCTTTCGATATTACCCCTGAAGCTTTGGAAGAAAAGCTGCAGAGCGATGGATTCAAGCCTTGCGGTCCACAGGAAACCACGCGCCAGGGGTGGGTCCCGCCACTGGGCAAACACAGCGACATGCTGGTGCACAGCACCAACGGCTATCATCTCGTCGCACTGCGCAAGGAAGAGAAAATTCTGCCTGGCCCCGTCGTAAAGGAGTTGGTCGAAGAACGTGCCGAAGCCATTGAAGCCGAACAGGGGCGAAAGGTACGTCGCAAAGAAAAAGAGGAGATCAAGGAACAGGTGATGCTGGAAATGCTGCCTCAGGCCTTTTCCAAGAACCGTCGCTGCTTCGCCTACCTGGCGCCGAAAGACGGCGTGCTCGTTGTCGACGCCGGCTCCTCCAAGCAGGCCGAAGACCTGGCCTCGTTCCTGCGCAAGAGCCTTGGTTCCCTGCCCGTCAGGCCACCGGCTGTCGAGCAGGCCCCGGCCTTCACGTTTACCGGCTGGCTGAATGAGAGCATTGACCTGCCCTCCACTATCGAGCTCGGCAGCGAATGCGAGCTCAAGGATCCATCCGAAGACGGTGGGGTTGTGCGCTGCAAAGGCCTTGATCTCCAGGCAGACGAGATCCGCAACCATCTCGAAACGGGCATGCAGGTGACCAAGCTCGCCGTCACCTGGGACGACAGCCTGTCGTTCGTGCTTGACGAGGAGCTGGGCATCCGTCGGCTCAAGTTCGGCGATACCCTGCAGGAGAAACTGGACGACGTGGATGCGGATGATGCCGCCGCCCGCTTTGATGCTGCGTTTGCGCTGATGACCCTGGAACTGGCCAGGCTCATCCCGGGCCTGCTGGAAGCCCTGGGCGGCGAAGACCGTTCAGCGATTGTCGAAGAGTCCTGAGAACACCCACTGGTCAGTGGGAGCTCTTGAGTAGACGCTCCCGCTGCCAGTCCTTATCCGGTTCGTTCAGCACCAACCGCAAATCCATCACTTCCTCTTCCATGTTGTACTGAACCTCGAACCCGAGGTGCTCTGCCAACTGCAGCATGGGCCGGTTATCCGGCAATACGTTACCGACCATTTCCACGGTTCCCCGTGACCGGCAGTAATCAATCATCTTCTGCATCAAGGCAACACCGAGGCCTTCCCCCTTCATGTTGTCGTGCACCATGACGGCAAACTCGCAGCGAAGATTGTCAGCATCGGTCCAGACGCGGACGGTTCCCAGGGTTTCCTCCCCTTCCCCGTCTTGCCTTGGGGCATTCGCGATGAAAACCATCTCCCGGTCGTAGTCGATCTGCACCATCTGGGCGACGTCCTCGCGGGAGAAATGCTTGCGATACTGAAAGAAACGGTAGCGGATGGACTCCGGTGATTGCAGCTCATGAAAGGCCCGGTGCGCCGGTTCATCTTCCGCCAGCACCGGCCGGATGATCACCCTGCGACCAGACTTTGGCAGCATGATCCACTCTTCCAGCTCCCGCGGATAGGGTTGAATGATTGGCCGCCCGGGTTTGTCGTCCAGGTCGATGGCGATATTCACCGCGACAGCGCCCTGCTCGTTGAAAAGTAGTGGCGATATTTCAAGGCCACGGATCTCAGGAATATCGACCACAATCTGGGACAGGGTTACCAGGGTTTCGGACACCGCGCGGATGTCCTCCTCGGGCTTCAGGCTGTGTTCTTTCAGCAGCTTATACATATAGGTGCGACGCAACAGCTCGCGCGCCAACACCATGTTCAGAGGCGGCAGTGCAATCTGGCGATCGGTCATGACGTTGATCTGGGCACCGGCGGCACCACAGACCACCAGAGGCCCGAAGACCGAGTCCCGGGTAATACCGACGCTGAACTCGATCCCTCCCACATGCTGATAGGATCGCTGTACAGCAAAGCCGAGGAACCCGCTATCCGGGAAATGCAGCTGATACTCGTCCATCAGCACCCGACAGGATTCAATGATCGCGGCTTCGCTGTTGAGCTTCTGAATGGTCCCCTTGAACCGACGCTGTCCGGTACTCAGCTCGAGAAACGGGTAACAGGTCTGCTGATGAATCACCGTGATATCCACCGGGCGACGCTCTACCGCGAATGCTTCCAGCACCTCTTCCACATCATCGCAGTAAATGGTTTCAATCGTATTGATACCGTAATCCCGAATCACTTCCCGAGCTTCCCGGTTCGACAGATGCATCCGTCCGGAACGCATAGCCCCCATCACCACACGACGGGTCTGGGTCCGGTCGTCGAAGTGATCCGTGAACGACTCCGGGGTTTCCGTGAGCAGACGCTGAACCCGCTGGTGACGCACATGCTGCATAAAGGCCATGACTGCCTTTTCCGGATTGAAAAACGAAGGCAGCCCAGCGCGGTAGAATTCCTCGCGGGCATCCATCACGGTGCTCTGTCCCAACCAGCAGGTGAACACATTCAACCGGCTACCCTTGGCGGCATGAACCACCGCATCGGCGATCTGCAGACTGTCTTCCGTCAAGCTGGGAGAGTACATAACCAGGACATTCGCCACTTCCGGATCCTTGGCGAGGATCTTGATGGCTTTGGCATACAGGTCCGGTGATGCATCGTAGTTGAGGTCAATGGGATTCTTTCGGGTCCAGTACGGGGGCAAATTCTCCGCCAGCGCCTCGATGGTATGATCCGACAGGCTCGCCAGCTCGCCACCCAGATCGATCAGCCGGTCAACCGCCAGCACCCCCGGACCCACACCATTGGCCATGACTGCCAGGGTTTCCCGGCGCAAGGGACGCATTCGCGTCAGCGTCTCAAGGGCATCAAACATCTGGCCGAGACCATCCACCCGGAGCACACCGGCTCGCTGCAGCATGGCATCGTATATGGGGTCGCTGCGTGTGACCCCCGCCGGCAACTGATGGGCAAACCATTCGGATTCCGGCGTGCGTCCACTCTTGACTGCAATGACCGGCTTGGTACGGGAAGCAACCCGAACGGCCGACATAAAGCGTCGGGGGTTGGGGATATTCTCGATGTGCAGCAGGATAGCGCGGGTCTGGCTATCCTGGGCGAGGTAGTCGATCAGGTCATCGTGATCTATGTCCATGCCGTCGCCAAGGGTCAGGAAGTAGGAAAATCCCACACCTCTGGCAAACGCCCAGTCGATAATGGAGCTGGCCACAGTGCCGGACTGGCCGACAAAAGCGACCTTGCCCGGAATGGCGCCCATATGGGCATAGGTTGCGTTCAGGCTCCTCGCCGGCACCATCAGCCCTATGGTATTGGGCCCCAGTACCCGGATCCCGGTTTCCCGGGCGGCGTCCCGAACCGAATACATCAGCGGCTGGCCGGTTTTACTATGGGTACGGGACATCCCACCAGTCATGACGATAGCGGTACGTACCCCCGCCTCCCCAAGTTTGCGTACCATCTTGGGCACCGTATCCGGCGGCGTACAGATAATAGCCAGGTCCGGGCAGAAATCCATTTTCGAAACCTTCCGGACACAAGGCACGCCGTGTACGTTGTCGTAATCGTTCTGGTTGATGACCAGCAGTTGTCCCGGATAGCCGCCACCCAAGAGATTACGCAACACCATGCCGCCAAGGTTTTCCGCCCGCTCGGAAGCACCGATCACCACAATGGACGAAGGGTTAAAGAGACTTTCCAGATAGCGGGTGCTCAAGCGCAAACTCCTTGCCGTTTTCAATCGTTAATGAGGCTATCCTTATCTTAGGCGGTTGTTTCCTGATGTAAAATGTCGATTACCCCTATAAGACCAAAGAAACACGGCAACCACGTACCATCCCTGATAATATTGATAGAAATACAAGCAAAAACCTCGTATGCAGGATTAATGCATGCGAGATAAGAGTAGTCAGGATCCGTATGACCACAGCCTTCTTCTCCCATGATGACTGCCTGAAGCACAACATGGGCCCGGAACACCCCGAGTCGCCGGAACGACTCTCAGCCATCATCAGTTACCTGTCCGATTCCGGAGTGAGTGATGTGTTGGACTGGGTGCGACCTGATGAAGTGACTCGTGACCAGCTCCTAACCGTCCACCCGGAAAAGTATCTCCATCAGCTGGATCTGATGCAGCCGACCCGCGGGCGCGTCTTCACCGACCCCGATACCGCGATGATGCCAGACACCCTGCGTGCGGCACGGCTGGCAGCCGGTGCCAATATTCAGGCCGTCGACATGGTGATGAGCTCCCAGGTCACCAACGCCTTTGTCTGCGCGCGGCCACCCGGGCATCATGCCGAGCGTAGCAAGTCCATGGGGTTCTGCTTTTACAACAACATTGCCCTGGCGGCGATGCGGGCACTGAACTTCCATCACCTGGAGCGGGTCGCCATCATTGATTTCGATGTGCACCAGGGTAACGGTACGGCTGACATTATTGGTGGTGACGAACGCATACTGATGTGCTCCAGCTTTCAGCACCCGTTCTACCCCCACTCCCACGTGCACCGTCAGCCGGAAAATATCGTCAACATCCCCATCGAATCGAACTGTTCGGCACCGGACTACCGCAAAGCCGTGGAAGCCGGCTGGCTGAAAAAGCTGCAGGATTTCAGGCCCCAAGTGATTCTGGTGTCGGCGGGATTTGACGGCCACCGGCTTGATCCGATGGCGGAGCTGAATCTGGAGGTGGAAGATTACCGCTGGCTGACGGAAATGATCACCAGCGTGGCCAGTGACCACGCCAATGACCGGATCATTTCAACTCTGGAGGGGGGTTACCACCTGAGGGCACTGGCAGAAAGCGTCAATGCCCACCTGGAAGTATTAAGCTCCGTCCGTTAACCGGAGTATCCGGCCTCATACCCGTTGGCCTGCTGAAGCTCGGGCCGTTCACCCTGGCGCTGCAGGCGGATGGTGGTGCGTCGGTTGTCGGCCGGGCGACGGGAAACCGGGTACTGGTCAGCGTGGGCGCGAACGGTAATCAGATCCTCAGGCACCCCCTTCTCCATCAGATAATCGGCGACCGCGTTGGCTCTCTCTTCCGACAGCGCACGGTTATCAATACGACTGCCGCTGCTGTCCGTATGGCCATCCACAAAAATACGCTCCACCGTGGAGTCTGCCTGCACATAGCTCACAATGTTATCCAACAAATCCCGGTCACCCTCGGAAAGGCCGGTACTGCCCGCTCGAAACGGAATCCGTGACCGCTTGATCTGATCGTAGTTTACCGGCAACAAATTGGTGGTACAGGATCGATAGCTTTCATACTGGCCGGCAAAATTGATGTTGGAAACCCGCACCCGGACCGGACTGCGATCGTACCAGGATTCCCTCGTAACGGTGGGGGTCATGCCATCCAGTAGGCCCCGGGCGATCACCATCGCCTGACGTGAACTCAGAGCCACCGGCCGACGACCTTCACCCACATTGACGGCACCTACTTTTCGTGGGGCAGCACCCGGGCGCCAGGCCAGCGCTTCGACCACAAGACTGCCTTTGCCCGGCCGCATCACTTCGGTATCCGACTCCAGGTAAAACGACAGCTGTTCTCCGGCCTTGTGGCGGAAAACGGCGCGGCCATAGCCCGGGACTTCATGCACCATGGAACATTCGAACACCGACTCCGAAACATACCACTGGCTGTTTTCAATACCGGCACCAAAGCTGGACGCCAGGGCGGTCCCACTGGCCCCGATCAACATCATCGAAGCGAGCGTGGCTGTGCGCGGAAACAAGGTTGGTAGTCGGACCATGGCATCTTTCCGTCAGTATCTGGGTTGCTCCCTGTTTAACGGCCGTACGAATCGTTTCTTTAACCTCGGCCTGGAAACAATTGCAAACGGCATCTGGTATAATCCCGCCAAAATTTACGCCGGCATCCGCCCGGCCCTACAAATAGCTGGAAACGCCGCATGACCGAACAACTGACCATCACCCGCCCCGATGACTGGCACCTGCACGTAAGAGACGGCGCCGTTCTGAACGATGTGGTGCCGGCCACCGCCCGGTGTTTTGGCCGCGCGATCATCATGCCCAACCTGGTGCCACCGGTGACCACCGCCAGTGACGCCAAGGCTTACCGACAGCGCATCCTCGATGCGGCCGGTGACATCCCGTTCGAACCGTTGATGACTCTCTACCTGACGGAATCCACCACACCAGAGGATATACGCGAAGCCAAATCCGCCGGTGTGGTCGCCGCCAAACTGTATCCGGCCGGGGCCACCACCAATTCCGCGTCCGGTGTGACCGACATCCGCAGGATCTATCCGGTGCTGGAAGCCATGGCCGATTGCGGCATGCTGTTGCTGGTCCACGGCGAAGTGACCGATGCGGATATCGATATTTTTGATCGGGAAAAGGTGTTCCTGGAACGCGTGCTGGCGCCGACCCTCGAGGCTTTTCCGAACCTCAAGGTCGTGCTGGAACACATTACCACGGCCGACTCCGCCGAGTTCGTCCGCCAGCATAAGGGCGACAATCTGGCCGCGACCCTGACGCCGCAGCATTTGATCTACAACCGCAACCACATGCTCGTGGGTGGTATTCGCCCCCACCTCTACTGCCTGCCGATCCTGAAGCGAAACCGGCACCAACAGGCCCTGAGGGATGCGGTCGCCAGTGGCGACAAGCGCTTCTTCCTCGGTACGGATTCCGCGCCCCATGGCAAAGACAAGAAGGAAACGTCCTGTGGTTGTGCCGGCTGCTATTCCGCCTACGGCGCGATGGCCCTGTACGCCGAGATATTTGAGGAGCTCGGCATTCTCGACAAGCTGGAAGCCTTCGCCAGTTTCAATGGCGCGGATTTCTATGGCCTGCCACGAAATACCGACACCATTACACTGGTCAGACAAAGCTGGACGATGCCCACGGAACTGCCACTGGCAGACGGCACCATTGTCCCGCTTCGCGCTGGCGAGACCCTGAAGTGGCAGCTGAAGGGTGCCTGAACAGGACAGCCCTTTACCTTTAACGCAGTACCCCGGCCAATCCCTAGGAGTTTGAGTGACTGACGAAAACAAAGAACCGCATCCGATGGCCCGACGTTTCCGGGGGTTTCTCCCGGTTGTTGTTGATGTCGAGACCGGCGGCTTCAATCCCGAAAAAGACGCCCTTCTGGAAGTGGCTGCGGTCCTGTTGACCATGGACGAAGACGGCTGGCTGAAGCGCACGGAAACCCACGTTCAGCAGATCGACCCCTTTGAAGGTGCCAATCTGGAACAATCCGCGCTCGATTTTACCGGAATTGATCCCTGGAACCCGGAGCGTGAAGCTGTGCCAGAGCGGGAAGGCTTGAGTGAAATCTTCAGCCCGATTCGCAAGGCCGTCAAAGCCCATGACTGCAAACGGGCGGTGTTGGTAGGCCACAATGCGACATTCGATCACAACTTCGTGTTCGCGGCCGCCCTGCGTTCGGACATTAAGCGCAATCCTTTCCATCCGTTCTCGACATTTGATACCGCCACGCTTGCCGGGTTGGCCTATGGCCATACTGTTCTGGCACAGGCATGCAAACTGGCGGGCATTCCCTTCAGCAACAAGGAAGCGCACTCCGCGGCCTATGATGCGGAAAAAACCGCCGACCTGTTCTGCGGTATCGTCAATCGCTGGAAAGAACTGGGGGGATTCCCTCCGCCGCTGCTGAGCGAGACAGAAGAATAGAATAACGAACGATCACAAAAAAACGCCTCCCGAGGGAGGCGTTTTTTATGCAGGCTAACCGGAAGATTACCAGTAAATACCCCGCATAATCGCCGCAAAGGCCACCTGCTCCGAGGACACCTTGGGCTTCTCGCCCGACTTGCTGCCAGCCGCTGCAGGGGAATCCGGGAACATGCGGTAACCGGTATTCATCACGATCTCGCCCATCTTCGGCGCAATCGCGTGCAGCACCTGTGCAAAGATACCAAGGCGCGTGGCAATCCGCTTGGGACGATAGACGATGGCATCGGCCACCATTTCCGCCGCCTCATCCGGTGTCAGGGTCGGCACCGAATCATAGATCTTGGTAGGCGCAATCATCGGGGTCTTCACCAGCGGCATGTTGATGGTGGTGAAGGTGACGTTGCGATCCGACCATTCCGCGGCGGCACAGCGACTGAACGCATCCAGCGCGGACTTGGAGGCCACATAGGCTGAGAACCGAGGTGCGTTGGTCAGTACACCGATGGAGGAAATATTGACCACGTGGCCACGACGGCGCTCCAGCATGGCCGGGGAAAAGCCCATGATCAGGCGCACGGAACCGAAGTAGTTCAACTGCATGGTGCGCTCAAAATCGTGGAAGCGGTCAAACGACAGCGCCAGTGACCGGCGGATGGATCGACCAGCGTTATTCACCAGCACATCGACGTGGCCGTGGTTTTCCAGAACGGTTTGTACGAAGCGGTCACAGTCGTCCATTTCGGCAAAGTCACACTGGTAGGCGTGTACATTCCCACCACGGGCCTCCAGATCGGCCGTGATCTCGGCCAGACGTTCTTTCTTGCGAGCACCGATCACCAGGATGGCACCGGCATCCGCCAGTTTCTGGGCCGTAGCCAGACCAATGCCCGACGTACCGCCAGTTACCACACAGACCTTGCCTTCCACCGTGCCACGCAGGGTACGGTCCTTGAACAGATCCGGATCCAGGTGACGCTCCCAGTAATCCCAGATCACCGGCGCGTAATCCTGCAGGCGCGGAACCGCGATATCGGTCCCCTTCAGAACCCGCTCGGTCTCCCTGGCATCGAACCGGGTCGGGTAATTGATAAAGGAAAGCACGGACGGCGGAATACCCATGTCATCCAGCACTGCACTGGTCAGACGCTTCACCGGCGGCAGGTTCTTCAGACTCTGACGGATGAAGGGCGGCACGAAACCAAACATCCGTGAGTCGATACGCATCCCCATGCGCGGGGCGTGACCGGCTTCACAGAAAATGTTGAGAATCTCCCCTACCTTGTAAGGGTCGGAATCCACCAAATGGAAACAGTTGCCGTCCTCACCCTCCAGGTGCGCAATGTGGTCCAGCGCATTGACCACGAAATCCACCGGCACCACGTTCAGGCGACCGCCTTCTATGCCAATAGTCGGCACCCACTGCGGCAGCGCATGGCGAATCTTCTGAATCATCTTGAAGAAGTAGTAAGGACCGTCCACCTTGTCCATCTCGCCCGTTTCGGAATGGCCAATCACCATGCCCGGACGGTAGACGCGGAACGGTACCTTGCAGCTTTCACGAACCACTTTCTCGGATTCATGCTTGGTCAGCAGATAGGGATGATCCAGCTTTTCCGCCTCTTCAAACATATCCTCGCGGAAAGTGCCCTTGAACAATCCGGCGGCGGCAATCGAAGACACATGATGGAAACAACCGGCACCCATCGCCTGGGCGGCATTGACTGCGCTGCGTGTGCCCTCAATGTTGGTTGCCTGTTGCGCTTCTTCGTCAGCTCCCATGTCGTACACGGCGGCCAAATGGAAGAAATGGTCAATATGACCGTTCAGCGCATCCATGGTTTTGTCGTCAATCCCCAGGTTGGGGCTGGTCAAATCGCCAATAACGGCCTTGACCTGGTTCTCGTCGGCTCCCCAGCGTTCCCTCAGAGTGTCCAGCTTACCCAGGGATTGCTCTCGCACCAGCACATGAACCGTGCCACCACGCGCCAGGAGTTTTTCCACGAGAAAACGGCCGATGAATCCGGTTCCACCCGTCAGAAAGTAATTCATTGATAGTCCACCTTGCTTGTTGCTCAATTGTTATCTGTCCCTACGCCCCATATGCCTACGACTAAAGTCTTAGACGATTGGAGAACGCCGGCATTGTACTTAATTGCAACCCTCATGTATCGAACTTTTTTAGAGCATTTACTCTTGTAAGCCATTGTTTTATTTAGAGTAACTACTCTAGACTTCCCGCCAGGACGGGCAGGAATGCAGAAAGCACCGCTAAAATCGACACACTGAAATTGAGCCTAGCACAAGGTTTTGGCGCTGCCCGAAAAACTGGCCGATTACCAGAAAGAAATGAAACCACCGTATAGCAATGACATAATCTACTCATACATCCGCACTGCGCGAACCATTCACTTCATGCTGGACCCCAATATATGAAGAAAGACGACGCCAACGCCGAACGCTACATCGCCATCGCCCGGGCTTGTCTGAAAGCCATTAACGACACAGCGGCAGATGCCGGCTCCCGCGAGGATAAAATCCAGGCGGTCTACCAGGCCATTGATGACGCCTTCCAGGCGGAGTTTGCCGATTACCGACAGTCCGTCGCTGTGATGGGGACGGTGCTCGAACGCATAGCGTCCGGTCAGCTTGATGCCGATACAGCTGCCTCTCTCGCCCGTAAAACCCTGGACCAGCAACCAGAAAATACCCGAAACGCAATGATCCACTGACCTCCGGAGCGAGCAACACCATGCCATCAGGTATCAACCGTATAGCCCGCCGTGCGCGCTTTCTGTCTCCGCTAGTGACCTTTGTACTGTTCCTGGCCGTCAGCGCCCTCACCCAGGCCGCTATCGAGCCGGTGAAAAGCCCCAACGACCGGAACAGCTATCGGTACCTTGAACTCGAAAACGGCATGCAGGTGTTGCTGGTTTCATCTCCGCAGTCCGATAAGGCGGCTGCCTCCATGAACGTTGCGGTAGGAAGTGGTGATGATCCGGAGAACCGGGAAGGCCTGGCCCATTTCCTGGAACACATGCTGTTCCTGGGCACCGAGAAATACCCCGATCCCGGCGAATACCAACAGTTCATCAGAAGCCACGGCGGCAGTCATAACGCCTTCACTTCATTCCAGGACACCAACTATTTCTTTGATGTCCAGGCCGGGCACCTGGATGAGGCACTGGACCGCTTTGCCCAGCAGTTTTCAGCCCCACTGTTCACGCCTGAGCTGGTCGATCGGGAGCGCCGGGCCGTGCATTCGGAGTTCACCTCGAAGCAAAAGGATGATGGCCGCAGGATATACTCCGTCAAGAAAGCCATCAGCAGTCCGGAACACGCTTTCAGCCAGTTTGCCGTGGGTAACCTGACCACGCTCGAGAACACCGATGAGCGTCCGCTACGGCCGGACCTGATCGACTTCTGGAAAAACCACTACTCGTCCAACCTGATGAGTCTGTCGGTGTATGGCCCTCAATCACTCGATGACCTGGAGCGAATGGTCCGGGGGCGTTTCGACGCCATCGACAACAGGAACCTGAAACCAAAGGTCCATGACGCACCGCTGTTGGAGCCAGAGCAACTGCCGGCACAGGTAACCGTAGATGCCCTGAAAGATCTGCGCAGCCTGTCACTGGCATTCCCCATTCCCTCGCAGCTGGAGAACTACCGCAGCAAGCCTGCCAGCTACGTCGCTAACCTGCTGGGTCATGAAGGCCCGGGAAGCCTGTTTGATGTTCTCAAGACGGCCGGTCTGGTGGACAGCCTGTCAGCGGGTAGCGGCATGGACACAGGGGCAGAGTCCAGCCTGTTGCTATCCATGTCCCTGACGCCTGAGGGGCTTGAGAATACGGATCGAATCATCCGGCTTGTGTTCGCCTACATCGAGAATGTTCGTGAGCAGGGTATTTCAAAGACGCGGTTTGAGGAGATGAAAAACCTGGCGGAAATCGATTTCCGGTTTCGTGAGCGCAGCCAGCCAGTCAGCGAAGTCATGCGCCTGTCCAGCCAACTGCGACACTATCCCCCGGTCGATGTCCTCCAGGCTCCCTGGATGATGGAAGCCTACGAGCCGGAAAAATACCGCAACATCCTCGAGCACCTGACACCAGATAACGTGCTAATCACTGTGGTGGAGCCGGAGCCCGACATCGAGACACCCAACCTGACCCAGTGGTACCAGGCCGCCTGGGAGCTCATGCCGGTCGATCCGTCGGCGATTGCGGCTACTCCTGACCAGGCACTGGCCAGCCAGCTTCGCCTGCCCGAACCCAATCCGTTTATCCCCGAGAACCTGGACATGGTGTCCGGCCCGAACATGGACAAGCCGGTGAAACTGGCCAATCAGGGCGGGCTCTCGGTGTGGTATGCCCGGGACACCCAATTCGACACGCCCAAAGCCAATGTCTATGTCAGCCTCCGCACCCCTCTGGCGCAGGCCTCCGCCCGTGGCAAAGTACTGACGGAACTGTTGGTGGATGCCGTCAATACCAACCTCAACGCCTGGGCCTACCCGGCGCAATTGGCGGGACTGGATTACAGCGTATACTCGCACCTGCGCGGCGTGACCATACGTGTGGGCGGCTACAGCGACAAACTGCACACCCTGATGACACGGATCCTGACCCAGGTGGCGGACCCGCATCTGACCCAGCAACGCTTTGATATTGCCCGGCAGAACGTCATCGACAACCTGCAGAACAAAGCCAGGGAGCGCCCTGTTCAGCAGACGTCTGAAAAGGTTCAAACGCTGCTGATCGAAGGCGCGTGGGGAACCGACGAACGCCTCAAAGCGGCTCGGGAAGTGACGCTGGATGAGCTCCGGAACTTTGCTGGTGAACTGTTCGCGCAAACCGATCCGGTGATGCTGGCCCATGGCAACCTGAGTCAGGCCGCCGCCCTAAACCTTGCCCAGCAAGTCCGGGCCGTCGTGCTGAACGGTGCCGAGATCACCGAGGTACCCCGCAGCATCGTCCGGCAGCTCCCTGAGGGCGAGTCCATCGTGCCACTTTCTGTCGACCACCCGGATACCGGCTATACCCTCTACATGCAGGGAAACAATACAGGCTTCGGCGAACGCGCTGCCTTCCGGCTTCTGGGCCAAGTCATCAGCAGCCCGTTCTATGAAGAGATTCGCACGACCCGGCAACTGGGTTACATCGTTTACGCCACGCCCTTTGAGATGCTTGAGACGCCAGCCCTGGGTTTTGTGGTGCAATCCCCGGAAGCTTCCGGCAAGGAGATCGACCAGGCCATTCGTGAGTTTTCCTCCACCTTCGAGGAACGCCTGGCGACCATGAGCGACAGCGACCTGGCACGTGAAAGGCAGGCAGTGATCAGTCAACTGATGGAACAGGAGCGGGCCCTTGGTGCGGTGTCGGAACGTTTCTGGCGGGAGATTGACCGGGAAGTGAACAGCTTCGATTCACGGGAACAACTGGTTAAAGCAGTAAAAGCGGTTGACCGGCACCAACTGATCGAGACCTATCGCAAGGCGGTTCTCGACCGGGAGCATGCCCTTAGAGTTGTTACCGGCGCCCAACAAACAAGCGCCAACACCCTGGTTCAACGCATTCTGGAACAGGGTCCGGTTCCGGGCGTCTGATCCCGGATCCGCTCAGCCTGGAGACTGGTCGAGGAATCGCTGCCAGTCTTCGGGCTCATCCACGTCCCAACGGGGCGGCAGCAAACTCACCGACAACTCCAGCCCGGCCATTCTGGTACAGGTCTGGTCGAGTACACTCCCGGTACCCCAGTTCACGCCGTCGAGCATCCCGGCAACGACCCGGCGCGCCCCGATCATCACATAACCGCCATCATTTGAGGGTCCCAGAACCACATCGCTGGTATCGAGCTCTGCCACGGCCTGCCGCACGTAATCCGGATCCACCGACGGGCAATCACTGCCGACCACCAAAGCCTTGTCGTGATGCTCGAGTACGCGGGCCAACGCGGCTTCCATCCGTTGCCCCAGATTTTCGCCCTGCTGAATGCCCGTGGTGATCTGTGCCGCATCCAGCCTCGACAGCACGGGGGCTGCTGCATCGGGTGCCTGCTCCAGGGCCCGATCCCACCAGAACTGAACCGGGAACCCACTGGCGATGAGATTCTCCAACACCGCCAGACTCAACCTGACGTGCGCCGCCAACGCGCCACTGGCACCCAATGCCGGCATCAGCCGGGTTTTTACTCTGCCCTCTTCCGGCCATTTGGAAAACTGCATAACCAATACTGACGACTCAGGGTTTTTGGGCATTACGGACATCCGAACGATAGGCATTTGCCAGGGATTCCGGCGATTCGCCGCGCCAATAGCGCCAACGCAACCGCCACATGAGCACGATAGTACGCCAGGCTCCATCCTGTTCCCAGCGCCGGCTATCGGTGACCACTGGCTCAGACACACAGAACGGGCGGGACACCAGCCTCAGCCGGGAGCACAGCTCCACGTCCTCCATTAGAGGCATCTCCCTGTAGCCCTTGAGCACTTCGAACACCGGCTGCCGCACAAAGAGTGCCTGGTCACCGGTCGCGATCCCCGTCAACCAGGACCGCTGATTCATAAACCATTCAACAACGCGGAACAGAAGGCGCTTGCCACTCAACCGGACGTTAAAGCGCCCCCAGGCGTTGCGACTGGCCTGAAACCGTTCCAGCCCCGCCAGCGCCGACTCCGGCAGACGCGTGTCAGCATGCAAAAACAGCAGGACATTGCCAGTGGCCACCGCCGCTCCCGCATTCATCTGTATCGCACGACCACGCCCGGAGGACAGCACCCGGTCACACAGGGGCTCGGCAAGCTTCCGGGTACCATCGTCACTGTCGCCATCCACCACAATCACCTGGTGACCGGCCTCGCGAAGCGGCGCCAGGCGCTGAAGGGTCGCCGTAATGGTTGCCGCTTCCTGCCAGACCGGAACAATCACGCTCAGTCTCAACGGTTCCCCCGATTCGTCATCCGCTTGCGACGACTGCTCGCTCATCCGCAACCCTCTCCTTACCTTGAAAATTCGAGCCGAGGCTCGATTACCTTTACCATACCCATTCTAAACCAGTACAGCAGTCAGACGAGTATCACTATGCCACTGAAATACAGAATCATTCCCGTGACCCCGTTCCAACAGAACTGTTCCCTGATCTGGTGCGAGGAATCCGGGGTAGCAGCCGTTGTCGACCCTGGCGGTGATCTGGACAAGATCCGCGCAGCCATCGAAGAAGAGCGTGTGAAGGTGGAGAGGATACTGCTGACCCACGCCCATATCGATCATGCCGGTGGCACCGCGGAACTGGCGAGGGCTCTGAGCCTTCCCATTGAGGGCCCCCACCGGGAAGACGATTTCTGGATTCAGGGCCTGCCCATGCAGGCGCAGATGTTTGGCTTCCCGGCGCCGGAAATATTCACCCCGGACCGCTGGCTGGAGGATGGTGAGCAGGTCACCGTCGGTAACCAGACACTGGACGTGCTGCACTGCCCCGGCCACACACCGGGTCATGTGGTGTTCTATCACCGCGAATCAAAACTGGCGCTGGTGGGCGATGTGCTGTTCCGGGGCTCCATCGGCCGCACCGACTTCCCGAAAGGCGACTACAACACCCTGGTACGGTCCATCCGGGAAAAGCTGTTTCCCCTGGGGGACGACATCGCCTTCGTACCGGGCCACGGCCCCATGTCCACCTTCGGCCATGAAAAGACCAGTAACCCCTTCGTGTCCGATCATCGGGGATAAATGCCCGCGGGCCCTTGAGACACATCAACGGGCCCGCTATCATACCCGCCTTCTGACGATATGCCCCCGTAGCTCATCTGGATAGAGCGATCCCCTCCTAAGGGATAGGTAGCAGGTTCGAGTCCTGCCGGGGGTACCAAGATCCTTTCCGAGAAAGTCCAACCCCATCCCCAGATCCCTTTAACTGCAAGACTTTAGAAGAATCTCAGCACAACATCGATACGATAAAACCTCCTCGGACACATGTGGAAATACCCACAAACTGCGGGTAATCTTGTGGGTATAGTCTGTACTTGACTACGTTTCGCGCCGAAGATACCCACAAGGGGGAGGGGGTAACAATGGCCCGTCAAATGAATAAGCTGACAGACGCCAAAGTAAAAGCAGCCAAGCCCAATGGCGAAACCCAGCGCAAAATGGCCGACGGTGGCGGACTCACTTTAGTCATCAAACCAAACTCAAAAGTTTGGTGGTTTCGATATCGATTCGCCGGAAAAGAGCGAACTTACAGCCTTGGCACCTACCCGGAGGTTTCGCTTAAGGAAGCTAGGGACGGCAGGGATAACGCCCGCAAGCTGCTGGCAGAAAACAAAGACCCTGTCACATATCGACGCTCAGAGGCCGCGAAAACCCGAAATAATGCCGCGAATACATTACGAGAAGTCGCTAACGACTGGCTAAAACTTCAGAAAGGACAGCTGGCAGAGAGCACCATTGAGGTGACGAAAACCAGACTCAGCAAGTGGATCTTCCCCCACCTTGGCAACCTCCCTGTCACTGACATTGAGCCTCCACTGGTTCTGCAAGTGCTCCGAAAAATTGAGTCCAAAGGTAAGCATGAAACCGCTCACCGGATGCGCCAGCGAATCAGCCAGATATACCGCTATGCTATATCCGAAGGTCGAGCCGCTCGGGACCCTGCCGCGGACCTCCGCGGCCTGCTGAAATCGCCTGGGACAAAAAATCGAGCCGCCATTGTGAAACCAACTGAGCTTGGAGGCCTGCTGAGAGCAATTGAAGGCTATTCAGGACAGCCTACAACGTGCGCCGCCCTGCAGCTTGCCCCGATGCTTTTCCTACGCCCGGGCGAGCTCAGAAAAGCTGACTGGTCAGAAATCGATCTCAAGTCAGGCATGTGGACAGTGCCGGGCGAGCGAATGAAGGGCACTCTACAAGCCAAGCGGGCCGGGAAGGTACCGGACCACAAAGTCCCCCTTCCCCACCAGGCCATCGAAATTCTAACCACGCTCTACCAGATCACCGGGAACAGGTCATTCGTATTCGAGGCCATAAAGCCGGGAAGGCCATTATCCGAAAATACGATAAACACAGCTCTCAGAAGCATGGGTTATGACAGCCAAACCATGGTCGGTCACGGCTTTCGCGCCACAGCTTCAACACTTCTGCACGAAATGGGATGGTCGCCCGAGGTTATTGAATTGCAGCTGGCACACCGTCAGAAAAACCAAGTAGCAGCGGCATACAACCGTTCCGCCCGAATCGAGGAACGTATAAAGATGATGCAACAATGGGCAAACTATCTTGATTCTTTGAAGAGCGGGGGGCAAGTCCTAGGAATCGTCTCAAAGGACAAAGCGTGAGCCCTTAAGGCCACCGCATCAACGATAGAGCGGGGGTTAATCTCGGCGACGATAAGGGACATATTTATCCAAGAAGACAACAAGATTTAATGGGTGACACCCAGACCCACCTGATAGGCTTGGAACCGGTCAGAAAAGCTTGGCGGGATACGGAAGTGAGCCAACACGGCCGTACCCGCCAATACCCAAGCCGTCAAAGGATGGGCCGCTATTAATGATTGCCACACCATAAATAGCACCCAAAAGATAACAGGCGGAAGGTAGCAGTACAATTCTTGCCTGTTCACCCCTGAGGTGTTCCCAAGACGGCATAACTAAACCTTACTACGAAGGGCGTTATGACCCAGATGAAGCCATCTCAAACCAAGCACACCATTCTGCGGCTCTCCGAGGTGCGTGCCCGCACTGGTCTCCCCAGAAGCACCATCTATGCCCTACAAAGCAAAGGAGAGTTTCCCCATTCCATTAAGCTTTCCAATCACGGGTCAGCCGTCGGCTGGCTCGAATCGGAGATCGACGACTGGATTCAGTCACGAATAGCGGATCGCAACAGCGCCGCTTGAAGCAGCATCAAAAGAGAAAGCCAATTACCAGCCTGTTCAACAGGCATGGCACCGGTCTATCTGAAGAACGCTGAGGTGACTATGAAGGTCAAAAACTTCGTAAAGCCTGGCTGGTTCTATAAGGGCCGCCAGCGATACCTAGCCCTCTCTGAAGTGCCCCGCACAATCAATCTCACGGCCTCTGAAGCAACGGAAGCCGTGTCCCGGGGTGATCTCAGAATCGAGCGCGTAATCGGCTACAAGGTGGTCACAATCGAGGAGCTGTTCAACTGGATCGAGACGAGGGAGGACAGGCAATGAATAAGACAACCGCCACCACAGAAAAGCGCCTTCAATCGCCTCGCCAGTATAGGGCACTCCGAGACCTGATGTCAGGGCCCTGCACTGTCAGGGAATTATTCGACAGCGTGGGCTGCAATGGCGTCCCGCAGCTTATCTCCTCACTCCGAGATAAGGGCTTGCAGATCGATACGCGAGAAAGGAAAGGCCAGGACCGAGATGGCCGGCCAGTAGCCTTCTGCGTTTATGTCCTTGTTGACAACTCACGCGTGCAAGCTTTCCGGTTGCTGGTCGACTACACGGGAAAGGGGTGATGCGATGAGAGGCGAGTTCTTTGCAGTGGGAAAGCCTCAATTCCTGCAAGCCTGTCGCCGCGGCATGAACCCCGCCATTGCCTTATTGGTGATGGCGCGGGGGACCATCGGCGACAACGTAACGACTTCCTGGAGTGCATTGGCTATCTTCAATCATTCGGGCATGGCCCGACGCCGCGCGCAAAAGGCAATCACTGACCTGGTGGATGCTGGCTTGGTGAAGGTCATCAAGAAAGGAACAAAGCCGTGCTACAAGCTCAAGAAACCCAAAGACGACGGGCAGCTGATATGGCTGCCCAATACCATCATCGATGGTGCGGGAAAGGAGATCCCGCCAATCACCAAGCTCCGGGAATCTGGGAATAAAGACCTGCTTCAGAAATTCATCGAGCTGTACTTCGAGCAGGATCTCGAGAGTGATGGAGGCATACCCAGATCCATCGCATGGAGCACATACAGCAGGACAGTGATTGGGCCGGTTGGCCCTTTCACTCTGTATGGGTTTGACCATGAGTCCACGATGTCATGCACTACAGGTCCACTTGAAGAGTTCAGAGGCCACGAAGACGAGGACGGTAATAAGAGCGCCTGGACGATCCTGAACCCACTACGTGCCATGGGACTACTCCAACATGTCCTTTACATGGCGGAATCTCCCGACCAGGAGTCGGAACTGATTTATCCGATAACGCCTGAGACCGACAAAGCCACAGAATCCCTGCTCTGCTGGCTCGAGGAAAAGGAAGCACACGGATTCACCACCAAAGCCGCTGAATTCGACCACCACGGCATTGCCATGCACCATATCAAGAAAGCCACGCTTGTCGGTTTCCTGCGCCTCACCTATCGCCCCAAAACGTCCAAGACCTCCCGCTGGTGGGCCCGGGAGCGCCAGCAAGAGGAAGCCATGGTTGGTCTTGTGAATCACATTTGCTTTCGAGAGGAGGTAAGAAAGTGTGCACATCAAGGTTAATCAATGTTCTTCAAAGTTTCTCAAAGCTATTCAAGGAGTTCTATATAACTACCGTAAGAACAGGTGCGCAGCGCCGCTACGCACAGCCATGTAGGGGTAACGTATGAATTCGATGATGCATGCATATGAGGCAGTTAAATCAGAACAAGCCACCAAGACGAGAAGCACCCTAAGAGTACGACGGTTGCCAGGCGGATGCCTGCTGTTCCAATTTCCATCGAGTTGGAGCGGAAAGCAACAGGGCGCACTCCCGTGGTTCTTTAGAGAAATAAGTTCTTCGACAATGCGTTATAGCTCAACTCGCAGCAAGGTAGGAAAAGGTAGGTCGCCAACGCTGCAGGAAAAGTAGGTATGCAATCTGTATCGGGGCATGCTGTTGCACTTAGAACACCACTCTGAACGCTTCGTAGATCCCCTCGAAATAAAATACTTTACCTTCTGTAGTCTGTTAATTTGAGCTACCCTGAAGCCACAAAACCACTAAAAACCAGATAGTTGCAAACAGGAAGTAACGGCGGCGAGCGCATGGACAAGAAAAAACTCACAGAGCGGGACATCTGCACCAAGTACATCAATCCGGCCCTGCAGGAAGCAGGCTGGGACATGCACAGCCAGGTGCGGGAGGAGGTCTCGTTCACTGCCGGTCGCATCATCGTGCGTGGCAGGCTGCATACCCGTGGCAAACGTCGCCGGGCAGATTATGTTCTCAGCTACAAGAAGAACATGCCCATTGCCATCATCGAGGCCAAGGACAACAACCACAGCCTCGGCGACGGCATGCAGCAGGCATTGGCGTACAGCGATGCCCTGGACGCCCCCTTTGTGTTCACCAGTAACGGCGATGGCTTCCTATTCCACGACCGCACCGGGCTCTTCGGTCAGACAGAATCCACACTCGGCCTAGATGAGTTCCCCTCCCCTGAGACCCTCTGGGAGCTCTACTGCCAACACAAGGGCATTAACCACGCCGCGCGACAAACCGTCGAACAGCCCTACTACGATGACGGCAGCGGGCGCACACCCCGCTACTACCAGACCGTCGCCATCAACCGCACGATTGAGGCCGTCGCTCGGGGCCAGAACCGAATTCTGCTAGTCATGGCCACCGGCACCGGCAAGACCTTCACCGCCTTCCAGATAATCTGGCGGCTTTGGAAGTCCAAACAGAAGAGACGCATCCTGTTCCTAGCCGACCGCAACATTCTGGTAGACCAGACCAAGAACAACGACTTCAAGCCTTTCGGCCAGGCGATGACCAAGGTCACCAACCGAACGGTGGACCCGTCTTACGAGATTTACCTGTCGCTGTACCAGGCCGTTACCGGCAGCGAAGAAGAGCAGAACATCTACAAGCAGTTCTCCCCGGATTTCTTCGACCTGGTAGTTATCGACGAGTGCCATCGGGGCAGCGCCTCAGTGGACTCCGCCTGGCGCCAGATTCTGGAATACTTCTCTGCAGCTACCCACATCGGCCTGACCGCCACACCGAAGGAAACCAAGGAAGTCTCGAACATCGATTACTTCGGTGAGCCGGTTTACACCTATTCATTGAAGCAAGGCATAGAGGACGGCTTCCTCGCACCCTACAAGGTGGTGCGAATCGACTTGGACAAGGACCTGCAAGGGTGGCGGCCCAGCAAGGGCCAGACCGACAAGCACGGTGAACTTATAGAAGACCGCATTTACAATCAGAGGGACTTCGACCGCCAGCTGGTCCTTGAGAAGCGGACTGACAAGGTGGCGGAGAAATTAACCGAGTTTCTGGTGAACACAGACCCTTACCAGAAAACCATCGTTTTCTGCGAAGACATCGATCATGCCGAACGCATGCGCCAGGTTTTGGTAAACCTGAATCCGGAGCGGGTGAAGGAAAACCGGAAATACGTGATGCGCATTACCGGCGACGAGCAGGAAGGTAAGGCCGAGCTAGACAATTTCATCAATCCGGAAGAGCGTTATCCCGTCATCGCTACTACCAGCAAACTGATGACCACCGGCGTGGATGCTCAGACCTGCAAGCTTATCGTGCTGGACCAGCGCATCCAGTCCATGACCGAGTTCAAGCAAATCATCGGGCGTGGTACCCGCATCAATGACGACTACAACAAGCACTGGTTCACTATTCTGGACTTCAAAAAGGCTACCGAACTGTTCGCAGACCCGGCGTTCGACGGTGACCCGGTGAAGGTCTATGTTCCCGGAGCCGGAGATCCGGTTAATCCTGATGACGAAAAGGCACCGGATACTCAGGAACCGGGACATGGATGCGGTGAGGAACCCGAGGGCTATGAAGCAGACCCCGACGCGGGTTGGGAAACCGACGACCCGAAAGGCGGAGACACCGGTGGCCCGGGCGAAGGCGGTGGAACCGGCGGCGGCCGAACCCGTTACGTGGTAGACAATGTTGAAGTAACCGTCATTGCCGAGCGTGTCCAGTACCTGGGCCCAGACGGCAAGCTCATCACCGAGAGCCTGAAAGACTTCACCCGCAAGAAAGTGAAAGAGCAGTACGCCACCCTCACCGACTTCCTCAAGGGTTGGAACGAAGCCGAGCGCAAACAGGCCATCATCGAAGAGCTTGCCGAGCAAGGTGTGATGTGGGAAGACCTCATCAAGGATGTTAGCAAGAAACTGGACGCTGAGCCCGACCCCTTCGATGTCATCTGCCACATCGTCTACGACCAGCCGCCCCTGAGCCGCAAGGAACGGGCCGAACAGGTGCGCAAGCAGGATTACTTCAGCAAGTACGAAGGCGCCAGCAAAGAGGTGCTGTATGCCCTGCTGGACAAGTACACCGACGACGGCATCGAACCCATTGAGGACGTGAAGGTACTCACCATAGCTCCCTTCAGCCAGCTCGGTGCGCCCATGGAGCTGTTACAGGCATTTGGCGGCAAGCCCGGCTACACCGAGGCCGTGAAAGACCTGGAAGACGAGCTTTACCGGCAAACGTCCTGACCCGAACTAACCCATTTAACACCAGTCCGAACACCCAGGAACTGAACACTTATGTCTATCAGCACCACCATCAAATCCATCCAGGACATCATGCGCAAAGACGTAGGCGTAGACGGCGATGCACAGCGTATCGGCCAGTTAGTCTGGATGCTGTTCCTGAAAATCTTCGACGACCGGGAACAGGAATGGGAGCTGATCTACGACGAGTACAAATCCCCGATTCCGGAGAAGCTGCGCTGGCGCAACTGGGCGGCCGACCCGGAAGGTATGACGGGCGACGAGCTCAAAGACTTCATCGACAACACCCTGTTCCCAGGCCTGCAGAACCTGGAGCCAGCCGGTGACGACTACCGGGGCGTGGTCATCCGCAACGTGTTCGAGGATGCCTACAACTACATGAAGTCCGGCCAGCTCATGCGCCAGGTCATCAACAAACTGCAGGATGGCATCAACTTCAACAAATCCGCCGAGCGCCACGAGCTGGGCGATATGTACGAGCAAATCCTCAAAGACCTGCAGAGCGCGGGCAACGCGGGTGAGTTCTACACCCCGCGGGCGGTGACCGAGTTCATGGTGAACCGGGTAGACCCGAAGCTGGACGAGAAAGTGATGGACCCGGCCTGTGGCACCGGCGGCTTCCTCACCTGCACCATCGAGCACAAGCGCAAACACTACGTCAGCACCCCGCAGGACGAACAAACCCTGCAGAAGAGCATCCACGGCGTGGAGAAAAAGCCCCTGCCCCATTTGCTGGCCACCACCAACCTGATACTGCACGGCGTCGAAGTGCCGGACCAGGTTAAGCACGACAACACCTTGGCCCGTCCGCTCATTAGCTGGGGCCCGAAAGAACGGGTAAACGTTATCGTGGCTAACCCGCCCTTCGGTGGCATGGAAGAAGACGGCATTGAAACCAACTTCCCTAGCGCCTTCCGCACCCGGGAGACCGCCGACCTGTTCATGACCCTGTTCATCCACCTGCTGCGGGACGGTGGCCGTGCCGCCGTGGTGCTGCCAGACGGTTTCCTCTTCGGCGAAGGCATGAAAACCCGCCTCAAAGAAAAGGTGCTGGACGAGTGCAACCTGCACACCATCGTGCGCCTGCCCAACGGCGTGTTTAACCCCTACACCGGCATCAAGACCAACCTGTTGTTCTTCACCAAGGGCAAGCCCACGGAAACCGTTTGGTACTACGAGCATCCCTACCCGGAAGGCTACAAGAGCTACAGCAAAACCAAGCCCATGAAGTTCTCCGAGTTCCAGACCGAAATCGACTGGTGGGGCACCGAGGCCGACGGATTCGCGAGCCGTGAGGAAACCGAGCAGGCCTGGAAGGTCTCCATCGACGACATCAAGGCCCGCAACTACAACCTGGACATCAAGAACCCCCACGAAGGCGAACAGGTCAACCACGACCCGGACGAACTGCTGGCCAAGTACGAACAGCAACAGGCCGAAATCCAGGAAATCCGCCACCAGCTGCGGGACATCCTGGCCGATGCGCTCTCTCACAACAGCGAAGAGAACACCGACGGAGGTGCGGCGTGAGCGCGCGGGAGCTGATTACCGAGCATCTGGATTTGTGGACTGGGGCGGTCACGAAGAAGTCCAGCAGTGGCCGGGGGAGTAATGGCAAAGTTGAGCTGACGGGGGTTACGAAGCTTCGGGAACTAATATTCGGGATGGCGGTTCAAGGCAAGCTCACAACTCGCGAAGCTCGTGACGAGCCAGCCTCTAACATCTTGCAACGAAACTCAGTGAGACAGAGCCAGCTATACACGCAGGGAAAAATCAAAAAGCCCAAAGAGCTTGCAAGTGTTTCAGTAAAAGAGCAGTACTTCCATCTTCCTGAAAATTGGGAATGGACGAGGCTCGGGTCTCTGTTTGATTCCATAATGAGCGGTGGTACTCCTAGCAAACAGAACCCTCGCTTTTGGGATGGGGAAATTCCATGGGCCAGTGTTAAGGATTTGGGAAAAACTAAGCATCTAGACAAAACCCAAGACTATATTACCGAAGAGGGCCTCAAGGCAGGGAGCAAGCTAGCAGATACTGGCGACGTACTGATTTGTACCAGAATGGGCTTGGGCAAAGTCGCGATATGCTCAAAGCCTATTGCTATCAACCAAGACCTAAAGGCCGTCAAAATATCACCTGAAGTATCCCTAGATTACTTTTTCCTAGCATATACGACCTTGGACATTACCGGCACTGGTACTACTGTCGCAGGGATAACTCAGGATAAATTACTGAATTATGTAATCGGCCTGCCGCCAATTGAGGAACAACACCGCATCGTCCAAAAAGTCGATGAACTCATGGCCCTCTGCGACCGGCTGGAACAGCAAACCAGCGACCAGCTCGAAGCCCACGAAACCCTCGTGGACACCCTCCTCGGCACCCTCACCCAATCCGAGAACGTCGCAGAACTGGCCGACAAATGGGCCCGCCTCGCCGCCCACTTCGACACCCTGTTCACCACCGAACAGAGCATCGACAAGCTCAAGAAGACCATTCTGCAACTAGCGGTGATGGGGCGGTTGATGGAGCAGGATTCGGAGGATGAACCGACAGCTCAGTTGCTTGAGCGAGTCTCAAACGAAAAGCAGCGCCTGATTAAGTCAAAGATATTGAAACGGACGAAGTCACTTGCACCGCTCGATACCTCAGCGCTTCAGTCTATTCCGGAAAGCTGGTCCTGGGTAAACCTTGGAGACATCATCAGCGTCATGGACGCAGGTTGGAGCCCTGCATGCCCCCCACGGCCCGCAGACCCCGAAAAATGGGGAGTTCTCAAGACGACAGCGGTTCAAGTGATGAAGTACCAAGAGTTCGAGAACAAACAGCTGCCTGATAATAAGGCACCCAAAGAGCAGTATGAGGTGCGCAGTGGTGACATTCTAATCACCCGCGCAGGGCCTAAGAATCGAGTTGGCATAACCTGTGTCGTAAAGGAAACACGCGATAAGCTAATGATTTCAGACAAAATCATCAGGTTCCATCTCATTGAAACAGGCCTTTCTGAAGAGTACATCTGCCTTTGCCTCAATGCTGGAGAAACATACAACTATCTCGAGCAGGCAAAATCCGGCATGGCTGAGAGTCAGATGAACATTTCGCAAGACAAACTCAAAGCAGCACCAGTACCACTTTGTCCTGCGAATGAACAACACCGCATCGTCCAAAAAGTCGATGAACTCACGGCTCTCTGCGACCAGCTCAAGGAGCGCCTAAACCAGGCCGGCGAAACCCGCTGCCAGTTGGCAGAGGCTGTTGTCGAGGGAGCATTGAGCGAATGATCTACCGTGGCCGGATAAGGAATTACGACCGATCGCTTTGCTTGTTATAACCAGACGTTATTTTCCCGTTTTGGGAAACTTGCGTACAATTCCCGAAAAAGGAACTTCTTCATCCCATGAAGGTCTTAGCCAGGAACAAGCTGACCGACTTTATGCGCAAACACGCTTCCTCACGCAAAGCGCTTGAAGCCTGGTTTGCCGAAGCCGAGGAGTACGATTGGCAGACGCCACAAGATATCAAGGATCGATTCTCAAGCGCCGACTTTCTCGCTGATAACCGGGTCATCTTCAATATCAAAGGCAACCATTTCCGGCTAGTCGTCAAGGTGCGCTATCGAAACGGTATCGTCGTAGTTGAGTGGGTTGGAACACACGCTGAATACAGCAAGAAAACATTCTGAGGGAACGGCATCATGGACCATCTAAAAATCATCAAAACTCCAGAAGAGCACGAGGCTGCTCTGGAGCGCCTTATGGCACTGATGGACGCTGATCCAAAAGAGGGTTCTCGAGAAACTGACGAGCTGGAAGTGTTGGCTATGCTGATCGAGCAGTATGAACAGCGCCAGTTCCCAATTGACCTTCCCGACCCAGTTTCAGCCATCCGTTTCCGTATGGAGCAACAAGGACTTAAGAACAAAGATCTCATTCCCTTTATCGGTTCGGCCTCCAAGGTTAGCGAAGTACTGAATGGTGTCCGCCCCCTCAGCCTGAATATGATTCGCAGGCTGAACCATGGCTTGGGAATACCGGCAAACATTTTGGTACAGGAGCCCGTTCAGGAGACCGCAAGCGAGAAAGCGGTCGATTGGCAAGCGTTCCCTCTGGCAGAAATGCGCAAGCGCGGCTATTTCGAAGGCTTCGAGGGCTCGCTTCCGGAACTGAAGGAATATGCGGCGGAGTGGCTGACTCGTTTATTCAGAAGTGTCCGAGGTGGCTTCGATCTGGAGCCGGCACTGCTGCGCACTACCGCACATTTACGCAGTAACGACAAGATCAGCGATCCATACGCTTTGTGGGCCTGGCAGGCAAGGGTATTACAGAAAGCCGCAGAACGGCAGCTACCCTGCACATACGTAAAAGGCACGGTCACTCTGGAATGGATGCAGAATCTCAGCCGTCTCTCTTGGTCTGACAAAGGACCGGAACTGGCGCGAGAGTATCTTGAAAAGGCAGGCATTCACCTCGTTATCGAACCGCACCTACCCAGGACTTATCTTGACGGTGCCGCCTGCGTAGGCACCAATGACAGCCCAGTTATTGCGCTTACCCTCCGGTATGAACGGCTCGATAACTTCTGGTTTACCCTGATGCATGAGCTTGCACATGTGGCACTGCATCTTGATGGCAGCGAGGCGTGGTTTATCGACAATCTGGATGCCGAGTCCGGGGATGACAAGGAACAGCAGGCCGACGCTCTGGCGCAGCGAGCACTGTTGCCCGACAACATCGATTTCCGCGAAATCACTCTCGCAACCTCGATCCGAAAGCTGGCAAGTGAGCTGAGTATCGCTCCAGCCATTATCGCAGGCAGAATCCGTCATGAAACAGGAAATCATCGGCTCTTTGGAAGTGCTTTTAGAGAAAAGGTAACAGTGAGGAAAGACTGTTAGAAATTGGGGCTGGCCGCGCCCTTGAAGAGGAATGGGCCGCTACTCCTTCCACGCTTACGCCCGAAGGCCGGTAGATGAGCTGTGCTGAACTCTATTGCCACCTCAGGCTAATTTCAATGTCCTTTCGGCCACTTTGGTCACAGCGGATCTGCCGGGCATGCGTATATAAGAACCCCCGCGTAACCTCCTGTCGGAGCCAAGAGGCAAGGGTCGTGTTAGTAAAAGCATTACTAATAATAGGCCGTTATCGCAAATAAAAGGTAAATTATGGCTATCGAACAAGGCATCTGGCGAATCGGCGGCGACCAGCCGAAAAAGCTTAAGCCGGCAGCTCTGGCAGATGAGGCGCTGCTGGAAGACCAAGTCATGAAGGATATCTCAATCCTGAACGCCGGTTGGCTGCTCGTTGGCCGGCAGGTGCGCACCAGCTACGACAAACTCATCGATTTACTGGCCATGGACGCGAATGGTTCGATCATCATCGTTGAACTCAAACGGAACAAGACACCACGCGATGTAGTCGCACAAACGGTTGACTATGCCTCCTGGGTCGCAGGCCTTTCCGACTCTGATATCGTCGAAATCTACCTCAAGTTTGCTGAAATCTATCAGCTCGAGCATCAAACTCTGGACGAAGCTTTTGAGGCAAAATTCCGTACCCCCCTTTCGGATATCACCATCAACGACAGCCACCAGATGGTAGTCGTTGCAACATCCCTAGACGCGAGCTCCGAGCGCATCATCAACTACCTGAATGAGTACGCCCAAATATCCATCAATGCCCTCTTTTTCGCCGCTTTCGAGGATAACGGCCAACAGTATCTGAGCCGAGCCTGGATGATAGATCCGGATGAAAACCAGGAGCGTGCAGTTACCAAGGGCAAAAAAGAACCCTGGAATGGCGAGTTCTATGTTTCCTTCGGAGACAACCGGCCATGGGAGCTTGCACGCGAGCTTGGATTCATCGCAGGTGGAGGAGCGGATTGGTATTCCAAAACACTTTCAATGCTCTCTGAGGGCGACCGGGTTTGGGTCAACGTCCCCAAGACCGGATACGTCGGCGTCGGCATAGTCACCGGTGAGCGTGAGCGGGCCGATCAATACAGATTCGAAACCAACGAGGGCCTGAAAACTATTCCTGAAATGGATTCCAGCGAAGCCTATGCGCACTTAATCCGAGACGTAGACGATGATGCGGCAGAATACCTCGTCCCGGTGCGCTGGCTTTATAACGTGCCAAAGGAGAAGGCTTTTAGCGAAGTGGGCCTCTTCGGCAACCAGAATACTGTGTGTAAACCCACAACTCCGAAATGGAGCCACACGATTAACAGGCTCAAACAAGCCTGGAACATTCAGTGACCAAAAGGTTTCAGCTCTAAAGCGATTTCTTATTTCCAGGGCTAAAAATGTCAAAGTAAATGATGCAGTGACTAATTCTGTGGGTACTTTTGAGGGTATCTTCGTGATTAGCTTGCACCAGACTCCATATATTTCATACTCTTAAAACAATATTTTGGATCCTGCCGGGGGTACCAACCTCTCCTGACATCCAATAACCCCATTGTCACGAATTCCGACACGCCTATCCCGGCCACCTCGGGTGCAGCTCGTCGATGATGTAGTGATGGGAATGCCGGGATCCGGATGTTGCCGTATGTGGATGATCACCCGGCAGGTCATCATGATGGTGCAGGATCTCGATCGGATCATCAGCCGGCCACATTCGTACTGCCGGTATCAGCGACGCCAGGGCGAGAACCGCCAGGACGATCAGGGTAATCTGAATGCCCGCCACAGATCCCAGCCACCCTGCCAGCGGATAGGCAACAAGCCAGCCAGCGTGAGATAACGAAAACTGAGCAGCAAATAAGGCAGGACGGTCTTCTGCATGGGACGACCTGGTCAGCAGCCTGCCTATGGGCGTTTGAACGGTAGAAAAGCCAACACCAAGCCAGGCCCAGACCGGGAGCAGCCAGGCCAGATTACTGGCAGGCAGCGCAAAGACCAAACCAGAAATAAGTACGCCCGCTCCTGTCAGCATGACCCCGCGATCCTGCCACCGCTTGAGCAATGCAGGCAATGCCAGTGCTGCCAGCATGGAACCACCACCAAATGCGGCAAAAGCCATCGCGGTGTGTTGGTCAGTCAGGCCGAACTGGCCCTGAACCAGCACCACTGTGTTCACAATCACCATGGCGCCCGCCAGGCTGACAACAAGGTTCAATGCCATCAAACCACGCAACCGGGGCGTTGCCCGAAAGATTGTGAATCCCCGCCGGGCGCGCTCGTATACACCCAGACGTTTTCCAGATGCAGTACTCGACGGCAAAGCCACCGAAACCACCAACAGCGCCGACGCTATGAAACCTATAACGGTTCCCGAAAACAGACCATGCCAACTAGTGACCAGCAACAACACAGCCGCCAGGGCCGGGCTGACAAGATTTTCCAGATCATAGGCAAGGCGGGAAAGGGACAAGGCCCGAGTATACTCTTCCTCATCCGACAGCGTATCCGGAATGGTTGACTGAAACGTGGGGGTGAAGGCGGCGGACGCAGATTGGAGTACTGCAATCAGCACATACACCTCCCAGACTTCGCTTACAAAGGGTAGTGCTAAGGCGGTTGCAGCACGTACCAGGTCCAGCGAAACCAGCATCACCCGGCGAGACACATTTTCAGCCAGTGCAGAGGCCAGCGGTGCAATCACCACGTAGGCGACCATCTTTATCGCCATCGCTGTACCCACGACCTGGCCGGCGTCGCTACCTGTCAGATCAAATGCCAGAAGACTCAACGCTACGGTAGCCAATCCGGTTCCCAGCAGGGCCACTACCTGGGCCAGGAACAAATGGCGATAGGTGCGATGTTTCAGGATTTCGAGCATGGTCTATCCGGAACTGGAAGCATCGGGCAACGGCTCCATCAACAGCATGCAGGGGAGGTGCGCTACCCTACGGATAACGCACCTCCTCCCGTTTTCTACCAGTCTTACAGATCGCCGGAGTGGTTGGCACCCACCGGGTTACCAAACTCATCCAGGAACACGAACAGCTTGCCCTTATTATCATCTGCCGCCTTTGGATTGGCGTATTCCACCACCCACAAGTTACCAGCCGAGGTGGAGCGCTGCTCAGTATTGCCGCCAGCAACCTCTGTCCACGTGGAGGAGATTTGCTTCGAGGTAACCAGTTGCTGCTTAACCGATGCAGCTCTCTGCATTGCCTGTTCTTTGGAAATTGGCTCGGATACTCCGTGGCTATGACCGGCACCGGCAAGAGCCTGGCCCGCGGATGAAAAAACAATGATGGCTGTGAGCGCCTGGATAAACTTTTTCATGGAATAACTCCTAAGTGATGATCGATTGATTACTTCTTGCCAATACCGTCGTAGAACCCGCTGGTCTGGAGAACAATAGTGACTGTTTCGTCACCACGATTCCGCCAATACCAGCCGTGGGTGCCGTCAAATGGCGCCTCGAAAGCACCACTTGCGTTGAGCTCATTGCGTCCCTGCCAGTAACTGGTGAAATTGTCTCCGTCATTAAAACGTTCACCGTGCATGTCAAAGTTCACCGGCCCGCCTTCTGAAGCCCAGTTAAATACCATGCGGTCACCGGCGTTCATCGTGGCTTTTACCTCCAGCCCCTCATCCGGTTTAAGGGTCACCGTGGTGCTATCGGAACTCAGCTTGCCCGAGGTTTTCCATACAGGGCCGGCAGGAAGCGCCAGCAAGTTGTTGGCAGAAGACGCTACAGGCTCCGGAGATGATGGCTCTGCTGCATTGGCCTGACTGAGCATGGTGAGACCCATCTTGTGGCCAAGGCCGGTCGGATCAATCCCATACTCGGCAGGTAAAATCGTTGTGACCAAAACAGCCGTACCGATCAGGGCGGCAATGCCGGTTGCTTTGAACAAACTCTTTGAGGAAGGAAGCCCTTCGCGATCCATATCTGAAATGTCTTGCATGATCTGTCTCCTCAGGAAACGGTATACAGGCCAGTCAGCTGATACCCCATCAGCATGAAACCGGCACTCATTAAAAGGACGTTGGCGGCAAAGGCCTGACGAGGAAAGACATCGGTTCTGCGCCAGAAATTCATGGCAATCAGAATCACGCCCAGAGCCATCAGTTGACCAATCTCAACTCCGACGTTGAACGCAAGAATGTTGGCCACCAGCCCATCGTCGGACAGGGTGAAGTCCTGAAGCTTTGTGGCCAGACCAAAGCCATGAAAGAACCCGAAGACGAGAACGGCAGCTTTGGTATTCGGCTGGAAACCGAACCAGCGCCGAAAAGCGCCCAGATTATCCATGGCTTTGTAGACAACAGAAAAACCGATGATGGCGTCAACGATGTAAGCATTGACATGAGTCTCGCTGAGCACGCCATACAGGAGGGTAACGCTGTGCCCCACGGCAAACAGGGTCACATAGATACCCACATCCTTCATGCGGTACAGAAAGAAAATAACCCCCGCAAGGAACAGCAGGTGGTCATAACCGGTCACCATGTGTTTGGCACCGAGATAGATGAAGGGCAACCATTGTGCCCCGGTGACTTGCTCAATGAACAAGGCATCGCCCTCTTCGACGCCATGGGCAAAGAGCAAAGGGGAAAACAGCACGCAAGCGAAGGCAGCCACAAAAAGCAACAGCCCACGCACGCCTGAACCTGCGCTCGAAAAACGCAATAACGGCATAGAATTCATTCGGTTATCTCCGAATTATGAATTAAAACTTGTAGATGGCGCTGAAACGCCAAAATCAGGGAGAGGATTCAGGCTTTTGGAGGGCGATACACTGAGAACGCCTGCTCGGGTAGAGGTGATGGCGTATTTTGCAATTCGGGCTGATCTTGCCCGGAAGGAGATCGCACCACGGCCAGATCCAGAGGCACATGATTATCAAACGCGCTGAGCGCATGGAGCAGCAAATGATCCCAGTCTGTCATCTCGGCCGTGTAGACATGGAGATGATCAAGGGAGGAGGTGTGAAAGTGACCGTGATTTTCAGCGAACTCAGCTAGAGACAGGCTCTGTGACGCCTCATGAACGTTCTGGTCGAAGGCCCACGCACCACGAAAAAGAATCATCAATGACAGCACAGTGACCGTCAGGATGCCTTTGCTGGTAGTGAATTGGGCTTGGCTCAGAAACACATCGTCTCTCATCTGCATCTGAAATCAGATTGGCAGATTATCCAAACCCTCCGCGTATTGCAAAAGAATGCATACGTACATATTGCCTTCACACTCGATTCCAAAGGACCTCGCGTAATACCACCAACCCAGAATCCATAGATGCGTTCTATGAATGGGACATACTGTTCAACGTGTCCACCTACCCTCACCTCTGATTTTCAATTAGATTTATCTGGGCCGTATAGCCCAGGGCTCTTAATGGACCAGGGAGACATGCTCCTCTGGTGACGTCCGTCCGTGCGCCTATCCGCTCTAAAAGGACCGCAGCATGCAATTTGAACACGTAATCCAGGTTAATGACCTCACCGACCAATCAATCGCCAATCTGACCAGAAAACAGTTGTGGGACGGGCTGGTCTCCCGGGCAACCTCTCCCGAATATTACGTCATTGGATTAGGCGAGTATGAACTGGACTGGCAGGACGACAAGCGACTCAAGCGCAGCCTTGAACTACCCGGATTAATGGTCGACGACCTGGTGACCTTTGAAGAGGAAGAGTCCGTGCATTACGAAATTCTTCCAACAGCGACGGTACCGGGAGGCAACCTGACAATGACGATAGAGGAGCCAGAACCGGAATCACTGTTCGTACGTTTCAGTTATTGCTCCCGCTATGTTGATGATTTGGGTGAGGAGCTGCCCTACGACCTGTTTGTTCAGCAGGCTTACGTGGCGGCGGATATCGACACGATTCAGATTATTCGAAATTATGCGAAAGCAATCTAGAGTGGCAGCAAGAAGATCCCTCGGTCCTTTCGACAAACCACACTTTGACACTGGCGTCCGGGTCAAAGACGTAACCTTTACCAACGCCTATGAGTTAAGATGCGGGTCCACCCGCTAACCGGAACCCCCAATGGCCCGCTTCAACGAAATCGGCACCGCAACCATCCCTGGCAAGGGAACCCAACTGCGCCTACTGCAACGCAACGACGAGTTCTCCATCAAGATTGCCGGCACCACCGGTGAGCTGATGAACAGCCGGTTACACGGTTCCGAGGATGCCCTGGCCACGCTTGCCTGTGAGCGCATCGCCGGGCAATCCGAACCCCGTGTGCTGATTGGCGGGCTTGGTATGGGTTTTACGTTGGCTGCGGCGCTATCAGCCCTGGCCGACGATGCCCGGGTAACGGTGGCCGAATTGGTGCCCGAGGTGGAAACCTGGAACCGGGGACCGCTGGGGGCTGCGGCTGGGTATCCGTTGAACGATTCGAGGGCCAGCGTTCACGTTGGCGATGTGGCTGAATTGCTCAGGGACGGCGATGGCGACTGGGATGCCATCCTGCTGGACGTGGACAACGGCCCGGAGGGGCTTACCCGCAAGGAGAACAACTGGATTTATTCGCCGGCCGGCATTGCTGCTGCCCAGAAATCCCTGCGCCCCGACGGCATCCTGGCCTATTGGTCCGCCGGCCCCGAGCACGCCTTTACTGAACGGCTCCGCCGTGCGGGGTTTGCCGTGGAGCCTGTCACCGTGCGTGCCCTGAGACCAGGCAAAGGGGCACGTCACGTTATCTGGCTGGCTTGGTAAGCATGCCTCTCAGCCGTGGAGCCCGGGCGCCCGCCACTACGCGAAGCACTCCGGGACTCGCGATGCTCAGGCCTCCGCAGCCTTGGGTGACAACCCACCTGCACTCTCTTCCTCCAGATCCGATTCCGCATCCAGAATCAGTGCCAGTTCCTCGTCCGCTGTTTTCGCGACTAGCTTATTCTTGCCATAGGCAAAGTAATAAGCAGCACCGACCACAAACAGCACGAGGGTGTAGTTGAAGGCGCGCGGATCGAAGGCATAGACCCCCGTCATGGCGACCAGCGACAGCACCAGTGCCAATGAGGAGGTGAAGATGCCACCGGGTGTTTTATAAGGGCGGGGCAGGTCCGGCCGGTTGAGGCGCAGTAGGATGTGGCTGCCAGCCATCAGAGCGTAGGAGATGGTCGCGCCGACCACGGCCATGCCCAGAATCAAATCCCCCTCCCCGGTCAGCGAAACCAGGAAGCCGAACACACCGGGCACTATCAACGCCCATTTGGGTGCCTTGCGCTCGCTGGTCAAAGACAGGACCTTGGGCAAGTAGCCTGCGCGTGAAAGCGCAAACACCAGCCGGCTGTAGCCGTAGATGATGGAGAAGAAGGAGGCAATCAGCCCCATCAAACCCAGCATGTTGATGAAGGTAGCGAGTGTCCCGTTGCCGGTGGCTTTCAGGGCGTCCACCAGGGGTACACCACTTGCACCAATCAAATCGGCACCCGCTGCACCGGCCAGCAGGAACACGACCAGGGTGGCAGTGAAGAGCAGGAAGATCATTGCCCCAATGATACCCCTGGGCATATCCCGCGCCGGATCCTTGGATTCTTCCGCCGCCAGGGGAACGCCCTCAACGGCCAGAAACAGCCACATACCGAAGGGCAGCGCAGCCCAGACGCCATACCAGCCAAATGGCAGAAACTCGCTGGCACCGGCGGCATCCGTGGGTGCAATATTAAAAAGGTTGGCGGTATCAAAATCGCCAACAAGGGCCACTGCAGTTGCAATAATAGCCACCACAGCCAACCCGCTGATCACCATCATCACCTTGAGTGCCTCCCCGACGCCGGCAAGATGGATACCGACGAACACCGCATAGAACATGGCATAGACCCAGGGCCCGTTAATGCCGAGGAGTTCTTCTACTGCTGCGCCAATGAAGATGACGATGGCCGCGGGTGCCAGCGCGTATTCGATCAGCACCGCCAGCCCGGTCAGGTAGCCTCCCGCCGGCCCCATGGCGTGCCGGGCAAAGCTGTAGCCACCTCCGGCCACTGGAATCGAGGCCGACATCTCCGCCAGTGACAGCACCAGTGCGAAATACATAACGGCCATCAGTGCCGCGGCAACGGCAAAACCGCCCCAGCCGGCTTCACCAATGCCAAAGTTCCATCCGGCAAAGTCGCCGGAAATGACGTAGGAAACACCAAGCCCTGCCAGGAGCACCCAGCCTGCCGTGCCTTTCTTGAGCTGGCGCTTGGCCAGATAATCCTTGTCTACGTTGCTCGTTGTCATCTGCGTTCTCCAGGTAAGTTCTTCAGTTATCCGTGAGGAAGTTTTTGTTGTTCGGGTCTTTCTCGATCACAACCTCTTCTGTCCGATCTTTAAGACCGACTCCGGAAATCCTGAGCCGTCTTGCTTCACGCATCAGGTAGAGGAGGCGTTGGCTGGCATGTTCAAAACTCAAACCGGCGGGCCGCACGTTCGAAATGCAATTGCGGCGCGCATCGCTTAACCCACTCTCGGGGCCCCAGGTGAGGTAAATTCCCAGGCTGTCGGGAGAGCTGAGGCCGGGGCGCTCACCGATCAGCACAACCACCACGCTGGCTCCCAGACATTCACCAATCTGGTCGCCTATGGCCACCCGGCCCTGCTCCACGATGGTCAGCGGCGACAGCCGCCAATCCCCCGCCTCGCCCTCAAGATCCCTGAGAAATTGTGTGACCATGGGCACGGCGTTGTTCTGGACGGCGGATGAGGACAGACCGTCCACGATCACGATGGCGATGCCTGACTCTCCCGGATCGCTGGCGCGGTGCTTTGAAAGGCTTTCCAAAGACTCCGGCGACAACCTACGACCGAGATCCGGGCGTTGTAGGTAGGTCAGTCGATCTTCCGCCTGGCTTTTGAGCAACAACGGAGACTTCTCAGGTAATGCCTTTATTGATTCGGACAAATTGTCCACCAGACACTTCACATCCAGGGGAAAGTGGACGGCATCCCTCGCCTGGGCGTGGGCCAGCTGGAACTTGAGCAGTTCGTGGGTGGGCAGGCTGACACCCGCCCTGCCGAGCCCGATTCGGGCGTCAGTGAACTGGCGCAATACCCGCCAGACGTTCCCGGTAACCAGTGACTTTTGCTCACTCATGGCCGGCCTCCCGGGTCAGGCCTTTCAATGGCCCCCTGAACAGGTCGGGCAACCGCCTGCTCGGTTCGTAGCGGGAGTCGTTCTCGAAAATCCGCATGCGAACGAGCCAGTCCTCAAACTCGGGAGCGGGCTTCAGGTCAAGAACCCGGCGGGCATAGAGAGCGTCATGGAAGGAGGTGGTCTGATAGTTCAGCATGATGTCGTCAGAACCGGGAATGCCCATGATGAAGGTGCAACCGGCAACCCCCAGCAGGGTAAGCAGGTTATCCATATCGTTCTGGTCTGCTTCGGCGTGGTTGGTGTAACAAATGTCACACCCCATGGGCACGCCAAGCAATTTTCCGCAGAAGTGATCCTCCAGCCCCGCGCGGGTGATTTCCTTACCGTCAAACAGGTATTCCGGGCCGATGAACCCGACCACGGTGTTGACCAGTAACGGATCGAAACGTCGCGCCACGGCGTAAGCTCTGGCCTCACAGGTCTGCTGGTCGATGCCGTGATGGGCGTTGGCGGATAGTGAGCTGCCCTGCCCGGTCTCGAAATACATTACGTTGTTGCCGACGGTGCCCCGTTTCAGTGACAGGGCCGCATCCTGTGCCTCCTGCAGCGTCGACAGACTGAACCCGAAGCTGCTGTTGGTGGCCTCCGTACCCCCGATGGACTGGAACACCAGGTCCACGGGCGCGCCCTGCTCTATCGCTTCAAGGGTATTGGTGACGTGGGTAAGCACACAGGACTGGGTGGGGATGTCGTATTTCTGAATAACGTCATCCATCAGCCCCATCAGTTTGATGGCCTGGCTGACGTTGTCCGTGGCCGGGTTGATGCCGATCACCGCATCGCCGTTGCCATAAAGCAGACCATCCAGAAGGCTGGCGGCAATACCCGACACGTTGTCGGTCGGGTGATTCGGCTGGAGGCGAGTTGAGAGGTGGCCAGGCAGGCCGATGGTGTTGCGGAACGCCGTTGTCACCTGGCATTTCCTGGCCACCAGAATGAGGTCCTGATTCCGCATGAGCTTGCTGACAGCCGCCACCATTTCCGGTGTCAGGCCGCTGCGGAGCCGGGCCAGTGTCTCTGGCGTGGCCTGGTCACTCAGCAGCCAGTTGCGAAAGTCCCCAACGGTGAGATGCGCTACCGGAGCAAATGCGACTGAATCGTGAGTATCCAGTATCAGGCGCGTCACCTCATCCTGTTCATAGGGCACCAGCGCCTCGGAAAGAAACGCCAGCAACGGCAACTCGGCGAGGCGCATCTGAGCAACGACACGCTCCTCGGCCGACTCTGCAATAACCCCGGCGAGCCGGTCACCGGAGCGTGCCGGCGTGGCCTTGGCCATCAAATCCGCCAGATTCCTGAAATGCCAGGTGCGCGCGCCCAACGTGTATGTGTACTTGTAACCCATGTGCTTTTAGCCCCTTAACAGGGTCCCCCCGGAACAATCACCGGATGCGGAGGAACGGATATTGCTGACCATTCCACTGTAATCCTCCTGTCACAGCTGAGTTATCGAAAAATGGCAAACCTCAATAGGCACGGAAGTCGTATGAAATTAGGCGCTAAGTCCTGTTGGCAGAATCCGGGAACCGGGTCCAAGCTGGAACGAAACGACTCTTTCGGAGTTCGCATGAATCAACAACAAGAAAAAGAAGCACCAAAGAGGTGCAGTTCGGTCGCGGATGATGCCAACGAGCACGCCGGCAACCTGACCAACTGGCACCAGCAGTACGATCAGGTCGGCAACGGTCGGTTCTACGGCAGGATTGACGAGCTTCACCTGGATGGCATCCAGCTTTTCATCGAACACACCAGCCATGCCGTGAGGCAGCAGTGTATGGTGTGGCCGGAATCCATCTGGTTCGGGATTCCGAGCAGGAACGAAAACGTCCGCATCAACGGCCAGCAAGCAGAACACACCGACATCCTGTGCCGTCCTGGAAGCCGACAGTTCGAGCTGGTAACGCCCGACAGCTTCGACATGCTCAGCCTGGTGGTTCACCAGCGTGAACTGCAGCAGCAGTCAGAATCCCAGGGCATCGAACTCAAGGTGCTGGACACTTCAAGCTATCCAAGACTGAAGTTGCCGGTCCAGACCCTTCGGAATATTCAATATTTGTTGCGGAGAATAGTCCGAACCGAGTCCAGCCGGCTGGACGGGCAGATCCACCACGATCTGCTGATCATGGCGGTACTGGAATTGCTCTCCGCGGAGAAGCCCAACCGCACGGTTGCGCCAAGCTATGCTCATCGGAAAGCGGTGGTGGAGAAAATAAAGGCCTACATCAATACCGTCGACGATCTTCCCGTCACCATGTCAACGCTCTGTGAGGTCGGCTGCGTCAGCCGGCGCACACTTCAGTACAGCTTTGAGAGCATTCTGGGAATCAGTCCACTCCAGTTTCTGAGGATCAGCAGGCTGAACCGCGTCAGGCGCATGTTGCGGGAGGAAGGTGCACAGTCTGTATCGGATATTGCGGCGTTCAATGGCTTCTATCATCACAGCCAGTTTTCCGCCGACTACAAGCAGCTGTTTGGCGAGTGCCCGTCTGACACGCTGGGGAGGTGTTCGGGGGAAGTTGCTTAGAATGATGCAGCGGGCGGAGTGTATTTCTCCGCCTGCTAATCGGGTTATCCGTTAGAAAATCAGCGACTCACAGTTGTCGTATGTCACTACGTCACTACTGCCACCGAACGTAATCTCTGCTACATCACCGGTACCCGTATCATCCAGATACCTGATCTCAGCAAATGAATCGTTCTCACCATCCAGTCTGACAGTACCGCTTTGCGGGCAACTCTCACCGGAAGCCACAAAAACGTCTTCTAGTGTGGAGATCTCAATATACCCACCAATGTTAGACCCAACAAGCTTGGAGGTAAGCGATATATTCACGCCTGAGTTGTCCGACTGAATCGTGGTCAGCGCATTGGCGATAGCGAAGTAGTCGTCTCCGATAATGAATTCCAGAGCGTCCGTCTGGTAGGTTTCAGTCCGCTCGTCACCGTTTTCGACGACCTTCCACTCGTCCAGCCCTTTGGCAACTATGCCCTCCTCAGTGGCAACGACACTTCCGGTGATATCGAACACCTGAAAACCTTCATCGCCAATGTTCTCGCCTTCATCGTTGCGAATGACTTTGTTAACATAATCGTAGCCGCCGTTCAGTACGATGCGCCCGAACGTCGGCGTGTTCAGATCACAGTTATCAAAGCGCCAACGCTCGTCGTCGTTCTCTTCGTCGCTGTTTACCGTAATAACTACCTCACCGCCATTCTTGCAGTCGTAGGTCAGCTCATTGCCAGAGCTTGTTGGGGACGATGACGTTACTGCAGTCTCCATCTCCTCAGCCAGCAGATAAGCATTTTCAGCGTCCTCGTACAGCACGAGTATTGCATCAGTATCATCCTGAACATCAATGGAAATCTGCCGCTCAGCATGGCCATTCGGATCGACGCTAATATCAGCACTGGAAGGTCGCTCAGTTGGCGTGTCATCAACGTTGCTGCTGCTACTTCCACCGCCTCCACCACAGGCGGTTAACCCCCACGCTGATACGAATGCGAGAATTCCGGCAGTTGTTGTTTTGACCACAGCAAACACTCCCTTTCGTATCGGCCGGCGCGAACAGCTAAACACCCATGGTTCACCTGACTTCCTTTCGCGTCTTCCTGAGCTCACTCATTAGCCGTTGGGCTGAAAGACCCATGCGTTACGTATTCGATACACCTGTAACTGAGCATAGTCTATACAACAAATTTCCGGCAATATTTTGCAAGATTTGACGATCTTTTAATTGGCGGTCTTCAACGCCTCAAGATCCCGGGGCGCCACGCCCAGATCCTGCCAGTTTTCCGGGTGGCAGGTGAACAGCAGCACCTGATGTCGGCTGGCTGCATCGAACAGAATGCGCTTCATCTGATCCAGACGCCGGCGATCACTGTGCACCAGGGTATCGTCGAGGATGATCAGGGTCGGGCGGCCCGCTTCCTGCAGCAGATCCGCGTATGCCAGGCGGCTGATCAGCCCCATCTGCTCCCTGGCCCCGAAACTCAGTTCCAGGACATCCCCGGTTTCCTGGCCCTGCTGGCCGGTGCGGGTCAACTGACCGGGCATCAGATTGTCGTCCACATCCAGGTTGGCCTTGGGGAACAGCACACCTAGATAGTGGTTCAGGTGTTTTTGCAGCGGTGCCTGGAGACGACGGGTCAGAGCCTGGCGTTTTTCCTGCAGAAGAGAGAGCAGTAAATCCAGGGCTTCGGCACGTCGATGCAGTTCGGTAAAGCGGCGATTCACGTGCTCCAGCCTTGCTGCCAGCTCTTCCCGTTGCTCCTCCAGACCTTCAGCCCCCTGGCTTTCCAGTTTGCTTTCGAGGCTGGTCAATTCCAGGGCTTCCTGCTGGTGGCTGCGTTCCAGCTGTTCCGCACTGGCCTTGAAGCGGGCCATGTCCTGCTGCAGCAGTTGCGGGCGAGCTTCGTCAATCTGCTCCTGACGATTGCTGACGGACTGCTGCAGTCTTGTCGCCCGCTCCCCTGTTTCGGCAATTTGAGTCTGGAGGGACCGCTCGGCAGCCTGGCGCTCCGGATTGTCCAGTTCGCCTTTTAGTTGCTGCCATTCGGTCTGCGCATTCTCCAGCGCCTGAGTGGCAGCGAACAGCTGTTTGCTGTGCTCCTGTAAGTTGCCATCCGCCTCACTCAATTGCTGTTCCGCCAGTTCCAGTGCCGCTTCCGCACCGGTCAGGGACACCGGTTCCCCCGGAATCTCCGACAACACTTTCTGCTCTGACTGAAGCTGTTCCAGCCGTCGGGTGAGCTCCTGTTGCTGGCTCTCCAATACGTCTACACCCTGGGGAGCGATGGACGCCAGCAATGCCTCCAGGCGCTGGATGGTTTCCTTGCGTTGCGCCTGTTGCTCAGCCAGTTTTCCTGCCTGCTCGGGGGAATCGACCTTCATGGACTTGAGCTGATTGTCGTAACTCTCCTGCAATCGCTCCAGCTGACGCTGAACCCGGGCGAGGTCATCGCCGCCAGGGGTAATGGTCAGCTCGCCTATACCGGGTAATGCCAGGGTAGAGGCCTCCAGTAACAGCTCGTCTCCTTCTCCCTGGAGGGATTGACCATTCAGCGTCAACGACTGGCCACTCTCCAGAGCGTAATGCAGCCGGGTCGAGATCGCTTGTGATCGAACCCGCTCCTGCTCCAGTTGGCGCTGCGTCTTCCGCAGGGCTTCCAGCGCTTCCAGGTCTAGGGGGTTGGCCTGCTGCTGGTTGCGGGTTTCCTGAAGCTCGGCCTGATGGGCGCGGGCCTTTTCCAGGTTTTTGCCAAGCGTTTCCAGTTGAAGCCGCAACTGCTTGATATCGTTGTCCAGGCGGTTGCGCTGTTCCTGCTCCTTTGCCACCCGCACCTGTTGGCGGGCCTTGTCGTAGGCCTTACGGGCCTGTTGTTGGGCAACGGTCACCTGCTCTTCCCTGGTCTGCAGGGTATTCACGGTTTCTTTGCAGTGCGCCAGCGTCTGCTCACGTTCGGTCAGCTTACGAGCAGCGACTTGCGATTGCTGCTGTTGCCGCCGCAGAAGCTCAAGCGTCTGCCGGCAATCGTCCAGCGCTTGCTGTTCCTGCTTCTGCTCCTGCTGCCACTGTTCAATCTCGCGGAAGCGGTTTTCTGCCTCCTGCTGGCTCTGGCGGGCAGCTTCCCAGGGGCGTTCCTGCTCATTGCGCTGATAACGCTGGCGCAGCTCGCCTAGCCGATCAACCATGGACTGGTAGTGCGCCACCCGCTCGTCCAGGGCCGCCAGCTCTGTGACCAGCGTCTTCTGTTCCTCACCCAGGCGGGCGTAGTCGCCCCGGGGCTTACCGGTGGCCGTCAGCAATTCCGCACGCTGACTTTGCACCTTTTGGATGACATCGTCCCCGCCACTGCTGGCCACTTCGCCCAGCAGGCTGTTGAGGGCTGATTTCAGGTGATCGCCAGCGTAGGCAACGGCATCGTGAACATTCTGCCCACTGCCCTGCTCCACCCATAACAGGCCCGGAATTCCCCAGTGCTTGTCCTGACTGGCGCCGCGGGAGGCGAACTGAAAGCCCAACAGATCTGCCAGCTTGTCCTCCGCCTCTTCTCCAGAGTAACTATCGCCAGCGACCTGAAGATCGCAGCGTTTCTGTTGGAGGAAACGCTTTCTCAGCTGCCACTGCACGCCCCGGCATTCAAAATCCAGTTCCACGGACGGCGCTGCGGAGGAATCCCCCCAGGGTCTCAGGTCATCCACACTGCTGGATCGGTGGCGTTCAAAGAAGGCCGCACGAATGGCACGCACCAGGGTACTTTTGCCCGACTCATTGGGGCCATGAATCAGATTGAGCCCCGGCCCCAGCTCACCAACTTCGAGGGGCTGTCGGAACTGTCGCAACTGTTCAATGCGAACCCGCTGCAGTTTCATGACTGACCCTCCCCGGCGCTCTCGGACGCCGGTTCGATGCGATCCCGCAACAGGCTGGTCAGAATCGCCAGAGCATCCCGCGATGTGGCGGCCTTTTCGTCATCCGCGCTTTCCTGCTGCTCCCTCAACTCACCAATAACTTCTCCCAGATAGCCATCGGCATTGAGTTCGGCAATATCTTCATCGGTAGGCTGAAGCGACAACTGGCTGCGATCGCACTGCACGCTCCGGTGCCGGGCCTCGGCCACGGAGAGGGCGTGGAGAAGCTTCTGCTCTCCCGCCAGGTCCACCTCGCCAGACAGCCGTATATCCACCACCGCCGGCGCCGGCAGTTCTTCCAGTCTCTGCAGCAACTCATCCAGATCCGTGGCCACATTGAGGTGTTCACGCCACTGGACCCACTCGAACTGGCCAATGCGATGACGGCGGACATCCGGTTCCGCCCCCGGCCCGGTAATGTCCACCACCAGCGCCACCCCAGCCTCGTTATTGCGAAAGCGCTCCGGTTCCGGGGTGCCGCTGTACCAGGTGCGGGCGTTGATCTGTTTCACACCGTGCCAGTCACCCAGGGCAAGATAATCCAGGTTTGCCTGCGCAGCCCGGTCGGCGGCAATCGGGTTGGCCGAATCGATATCCTCCGCCAGCAAACCCTGGACACTGCCGTGGGCCAGACCCACACGCAGCAATTCCGGAGGTGTATCCAAGTGGTCAAAGTGCTCGGTCAGGTCGCTGTGGGTATGCCGCTGGGTCAGAGGCGCCGCGAGAACCGCCAGTCCCTGCGCTTTCAGCTCAACAACCCCCGGCTCCAGGGCCAGGTGAACGTTGTCGGGCACCGCGTTCAGGCGTCGGGCACGGGTCCACACACTTTCCGCCAGGGCGGCGTCGTGGTTACCGGGCAACATTACCCAGGGACCGGAGAAGCCGGACATAGCGTTGAATACCCGGCGAATGGTTCGATCCGCCACGGTCTGGGCATCGAATACATCCCCCGCCACCAGCACTGCATCGCATCGCTCATCCCTGGCCAGTTGTGCCAGCCGTTCAATGGCGGTAAACCGGGCTTCTGCCAGCGCGACGGCATCATCGTTATCAAAGCGACTGTAATAACGACCCATCTGCCAGTCTGCGGTGTGAAGAAATCGGGGCATGACATTCCTTTTCAGCGGATCAACGGACCAGGCTGCTAACTCTACGTTCAAACGGCGGGTTAGTGAACCGTTCAACAGCAGGCTAGAAACAACTTGATTGGCCCGATTTGTGCAAACGCCCGTTCATACGTTCAAATTTTGTCACAGGCCACCCGTGACGATGGGAGGAAGTCAGCCGTGTCGCTGCTTACATCACTGATCAAAGCCAGCACCCAATTCCAGACCGCGCTGGAAAAGCGCCCTGAGGCAGCCGGTGAGAAGAATGCGGGGAAACCCTCTGGCCCCGCGGCTCCAGAGCAACCGGCATCGCCAACGGATGACAGGTTTACCCGTTCCACACTGGAACATCCGGATCTGGCGGCGTTGAAATCAAGGAAGCTGGCGGTCACCGACTACAAGCAAACCGTGGGGCAGGACCTTGCCTTTGTAAAAGAAACCCTGCGGCACAAACTTGCCGAGTACGGAATGCATCCGGCAACGGCCATCAACGTGGCCAGGGACGACAGCGGAAGTATTCAGGTGGACGGCAAGCTGCCGGAGGCAAAGCGCGGAAACATTGAGCAGGATTTAAACCACAACAAGGGCTTTCGTGAAGCCTTCAACCGCCTGAGCGTCAATGAACCGACCCTGCACTTTGTAGACAACGCGCTCAAACTGAACGAGGCCTATGGTGTGAACAACTCCCTGCTGGACACCATGGTCAGTGATAACCAGCAGTTCAACGGCCTTCAGGATCTGGTGCACCGCTACGACACCCTACGTAAATCCGTTGGTGCCGAACAGATGGAAGCCGCTGGCCAACGAAAACACTACGCGTTCAGCTTCAATACCCGCGCCTGACACGAATCGGATACCGGTAAGGCCGGTGCCCCGGCCCTACCTTGAGCAGATCAGACCTGAAACGGAGCCGGGTCGCCTTTGCCGGTCCGGGTGACTTCTGGCACGTCTTCGGTCATATTCACCACCGTTGTCGCCTCCAGTCCGCAGAAACCACCGTCAATAATCAGGTCCAGCTCGTGTTCGAGGGTTTCCCGGATATCGTAGGGATCCGTCATGGGATCGGTTTCCCCGGGCAGGGTCAGGGTACTGCTCATGATCGGCTCGCCCAGTTCCCCCAGCAATGCCTGCACAATGGGATTATCCGGCACCCTCAAACCGATCGTGCGACGCTTGGGATGCAGCAGCCGGCGAGGCACTTCGCTGGTGGCATCCAGAATGAAGGTGTAGGGGCCCGGCGTGAAAGTCTTGAGTAGCCGGTACTGAGTATTGCCGACTTTGGCATACACACCAATATCCGACAGGTCACGGCACACCAGCGTGAAATTGTGCTTGTCGTCCAGCCTGCGAATTCGCTTGATGCGATCTGCCGCCTGTTTATCCCCCAGGTGGCAGCCAATGGCATAGGCCGAATCCGTGGGGTAGACAATCACACCGCCGTTTCGAAGAATATCCACCGCCTGCTTGATCAGCCGCTTCTGCGGTGTCTCGGGGTGAATCTGAAAAAACTGGCTCATTGACTCTCTCCTGACGTCATCGCCGGATCCTTTTTGGAGCCGCCCATACAATTCGGTGACTCCGGCGCAGACTGGCCGGAATCCATCCACTCCTGGGGAGAGTATAGATGCAAGGCCAGCGCATGAACCTCACCCGCCAGTTCATCCGCCAATACCTTGTAGATTGTCTGGTGCCTCTTTACCTTCATCTGACCGTCAAAATCCGCTGACACCAGGGTCACCTTGAAGTGGGTTTCGGAGTTCGGCGGCACACTGTGCTTGTGGCTTTCGTTTTCCACCTGCAGGTGGCTTACGTCAAAAGCCCGTGACAGCTTTTCCTCGATCGCATTCTGAATCTTCATAACCGTTATAACTCCTTAACTTGCCATAACCCGCAGCATACTACAGAGGGCAAGAACCTTGACACACCCATGCCAAAAGGCCATCTTCCCCTCCCAATCCGAACGCACCCGAAACCATGCAACTGTACATCGCCGAAAAACCCAGTCTGGGCCGCGCCATTGCCGCCGCTCTGCCCGCGCCACACCAGAAAGGCCCGGGCTGGATTCGCTGTGGCCAGGGCAGTGAGGCGGTCACCGTAAGCTGGTGTATCGGTCACCTGCTGGAACCGGCGGAACCGGCGCAGTACAACCCGCGCTGGAAAAAGTGGCGGCAGGAAGATCTGCCTCTGGTGCCTGAGCGTTGGGAAGTTACCCCCAAGGACACCGTGCGCCAGCAGCTCAATGTGCTGGAATCCCTGATTCGCCAGGCAGATACGATTGTTCACGCCGGCGACCCCGACCGCGAAGGCCAGTTGCTGGTCGACGAAGTGATCCGTTATTTCGGTACCACCTGTCCGGTCCAGCGGATACTCATTAACGACCTGACACCCGCCGCGGTTGCCCGAGCCATCCAGGCACCAAAAGACAATCGCGACTATCGACGCCTGTCGCATTCAGCACTGGCCAGACAACGGGCCGACTGGTTGTACGGCATCAACCTGACCCGCTTCTACACCCTCAGCTACCAGCAGCAGGGCCAGCAGGGCGTCTATTCGGTGGGTCGGGTACAGACACCGGTACTCGGGCTTGTGGTGGAGCGTGACAACACCATTGAGAATTTTGAGCCCAAGCCCTACTACCGCATTGAAGCGACCTGTCACGGGCTGGAAGCGGACAGCGATCCCGCGCCGTTCACCGCCCGCTGGCTGGCGGATGAAGCGTTTCGTGAACATCTGGATGAAGAAGACAGGCTGCTCGACAAAGCGACCGCCGAGCAAATTGCCGCGGCCGTGGAAGGCCGCCCGGGCCGCATCACCGAATCCCGCTTCCGCGACCGTAATGAAACACCTCCGCTGCCACTGTCACTCTCCGCCCTGCAGATTGAAGCGGGCCGATTGTTCCGCATGGGCGCCAAGGACGTACTGGATACTGCCCAGAGCCTGTACGAGCGGCACCAGTTGATCACCTATCCCCGGTCAGATTGCCGCTACCTGCCGGAAGGGCATTACGGGCAACGGGAAAGCGTGGTGCGTGCGATCAGCAAGGTGGCCCCCGAACTGGCTCCAGCCAGCGAGCAGGCTGATCTTTCGCGGCGCACCGCCGCCTGGAATGACAAGCAGGTTGACGCCCACCACGCCATCATTCCGACCAGCCGATCGGCTGCGAATGGCAAACTGACTTCGGCGGAAGATAAAATCTACGGTCTGATCAGCCGGTACTACCTGATGCAGTTCAGCGCGGACGCGGTTCACCGCGAAGGCCGATTGACCGTCACGATTGGCGAACATCGTTTCCGCGCCACGGAAACCGCTGTGCTGACGCCCGGCTGGAAAGCCCTGGAGATCCGGCTCCGGGAAGGCCGGCAGGAACCGCAGAAGGCACCGCTGCCAAGGCTGGAGAAAGACGAGCCGGTACTGTGCGACCACACCAATATCAAGGAACGGAAAACCCAGCCACCCCAGCACTTCACGGACGCCACGCTGTTGTCCGCGATGACCAACATCGCCCGCTTTGTCACCGATGCGGAGTTACGCAAAACCCTGCGTGAAACCGACGGCCTGGGCACCGAGGCGACCCGGGCCGCGATCATCGACACTTTGTTCAAGCGTGATTACCTGTACCGCGACAGTCGCCACATCAAGGCCACGGGCAAGGGCAAGGCGCTGATTGGCGCGCTACCGGAAACCGTCAGTAAACCGGACATGACCGCGGTCTGGGAAGCCACACTGGAAACCATCCGGCGTGGGGAAGGCGACCCGAGAAAATTCCTGGAGGGCCTGAAAGAACAGATCCGCGGCTTCGTCAACACCCCCATGGGCACACCGGGGGAACCGGAAACAGGTCAGCCGACCTCACCCCACTGCCCCAAATGTCGCACGCCCATGCGTGAACGGGAGGGCAAGTTCGGTCGGTTCTGGGCCTGCACCCGGTTCCCGGATTGCAACGGTACACGCCCGCTGGAAGACACGGCGCCTGCCGACGGCACCAGCCAGAAACCCGTACCCTGCCCCCACTGTTTCTCACCACTGGTTCGACGCAAAGGGAAAAAGGGCTGGTTCTGGGGCTGCAGTAATTTCCCCGCCTGCCGACAAACAGTTAATGACGACAATGGAACGCCGGCCCTTCGTTTACGCAACACTACATAACGATACTGAAGACGCCCTTGGTGTTCTGTGATAATAGGCCGAAGATCTAACATAGCCTTTTGTTCATAACGAAAAAAACAGACCAGACTCAACATAGTGAACAGGCCATTTTCAGGAGACGCTTGATGCGCATCGCTCTGCTTGAAGACGAACACGAACAGGCACAGCACATTCAATCCATTCTCTCGGAGCGTGGACACTACTGTGACAGCTTTCCATCCGGTCAGTCCTTCCTGAGCGCGGTACTGCACCGCAGCTACGATCTGCTCATTCTCGACTGGCAGATCCCTGACATGACCGGTATCGACGTGCTCGAAAACGTACGGGCCCAGCTCAACTGGCCGATTCCCGTCGTGTTCCTCACCCAACGGGACAGCGAAACGGACATCGTTCGCGCCCTGGACGCAGGTGCCGACGACTACCTGTCCAAACCGGCAAGGGAAGCGGAACTGGTTGCGCGGATCAATGCCTTGGCCCGCCGCACCAATCCGGACAGTGAAAAAGAAGTTCTTCGGTACGGCCCGTTCGAAATCAATACCCAGCAGCGCTCAATCATCCTGCACGGCGAATTGCTGACGCTCACCGACAAGGATTTTGATCTGACCTTGTTCCTGTTCCAGAATCAGGGGCGCCTGCTCACCCGTGAAATGCTGTTGGAGCGCGTCTGGGGCCTGGTGAGGGATATCAATACCCGCACCGTGGACACCCACATGAGCCGGCTTCGTCGGCGACTGGGCCTCAACCCGGAGAATGGTTTCCGCATCAAGACCATTTATCAGCGAGGCTACCGGCTCGAGGCGATGACCGCCAACGCAAGCGAAGACACGGCGCCGGTATCGGACCAGGTCTGACATGACGTACCGTCTCGCCCGCATGTTGACAAGGCACACGGCTGTGTCGGCGCTGGCATTTCTGGTGCTTGCGACGCCCGTGCAAGCTGAGCTGTCCATCACTCGCGGCTCTCATGCTCTGGCTGGCCCGGGGCCAGAGACCGGTGCCACGCCCGAATGGCTCTACACACTGCGTCCGGGCGAGAGCTTTGGCGAGGTCTCCGATGCATTGCTGTCCAGCACCGTCCGCGCCGATCGCCTGCTTCAGTACAATAACATCAACAACGCTGCCGCTATTGGCGAAGGCGACGCCTTACGTATTCCCTTATCCTGGCTACAACGTCAACCTGACCCAGCGCGGGTTGTTACCGTATCCGGCCAGGTCCAGCATATCTCCGGCCACGATGGCAGAAAACGCTCCCTAACGGCCGACACACTGGTACGAGTCGGCGATGAGATCATTTCCGCCTCCGGCACTGCCACCGTTGAGCTTGCGGATGGCTCGCAGGTTCGCATCTCACCGGACTCCCGCCTGATTTTTAACCGCCTGACTCAGTATGGAAAGTCCGGGATGGTCGACACCCGGTTGCGGCTTGATCACGGCGAGGTACACACCAAGGTCAAGCCTGTCCTGGAAGGCGGGGCCCGGTTTGAAATTGAAACACCCTCTGCCGTCGCCGCCGTACGCGGCACCGCTTTCGCTATGCAGGCGGAACCAGGCGCCACCCACCTGCAGGTTACCGAGGGGACGGTTAATTTTGGCCCTCGTGGAAAGTCCCGGAATATCCCGGCAGGTTACAGTGCCATCGTATCCACAGCGGCCAGCGGCAGTCTGAGCATCCACCGGCTGCCACCAGCACCGGAACTGAACCCCCTGCCACCACAAATCACCAGCCTGCCAACGGAAATGAGCTGGCAACCCAGCGATGCCAGTGGCCACCGGATCGATATCTTCGAAGCAGACTCCGGTCGCTGGGTGGAAAGCCGCAGCGTTAACGGCACCCAGTACAATCTCAGCCTGCTGGACAACGGCACCTATGAAATCCACCTTGCTGCCCTGAATACTCGCGGTGTAGCCGGTATGCCCGGCGTGCTTGAGGTCGAAGTGGATCTCAGCGCCAGGGCCGCAGAGCTCCTGGCGCCCGAAGCAGGCGCCACTGTGAATGACGACTTGCCCGAGTTCCGCTGGAAACTGACAGGTAGCAACGAAGTGGCGCGCATAGAAATTGCCGAGGACGACACATTCCGCAGCCTGGTCGCTACCAGCGAATGGGCGCCGGACAACCAGGCACTCCCGTCCAGACCTCTGACTCCCGGTACCTACTATTGGCGCGTGGTCAGTGAAGCCGGGGGCAACTCGGTTGCGACCAGCGCCCCCCGGGAATTTACGGTCAATGGAACTCTGCCGCCGGTCAGGATTATCAGCATAAACTACGTCGACAGCCAGGTTCGTGTATTCTGGGAGAAGGTGGATACCGCAACCGACTATCGCCTTCAGCTCTCGGAAGAGCCCGGTTTTTCCAATATTATTAAAGAGGCCACACTGCCTGAGACAACGGCGGCCTTGCGCCTGATTCCCGGAAGGCGGTATTTTGTGCGCCTGAAAGCTCTTTCTGATGGCCCTCTGGCAAGTCGCTGGGGACCAGGGAGGGAATTGTATTTGGAATAGTCCAACTTACTTGTAGATCTGACAGCAGGGCTCATGACACTGGATTGGATGCCAATAAAGACAACACCCCTGACCCTGGGCCTTCCATTGCTTGCCATTCTGCTTATCTTGCAGGCAACCTCGCTACCCCAGCGCCTCGACTACTGGCTCTACGACACCCAGATCACTTCCGGCCCTGCACCGGTGGACGACGATGTCGTTATCGTTGCCATCGATGAAAAGAGTCTGAACCAGCTCGGACGGTGGCCCTGGCCCCGTGATAACCACGCCAGGCTGATCGAGAAGCTCGGCGAGGCCGGAGCCAAAACCATCGTTTTCGATATCCTGTTTCCCGAACCCTCACGCGGGGACCCGGACCTGGCAGCTACCATGAAACAGCATGGCCGGGTAATACTGCCACTGCACCTGTCACCCCCTTCCCAAAACTATCTGATCAGCGAGCAGCTGCCAACCAGCGCCCTGGCAACTGCTGCGTCTGCGCTTGGGCATGCCCACGTGGAGCTTGATGAGGACGGCGTGGCAAGGGGGCTATACCTGCTTAATGGCCTGGGTGACGAGCTTTGGCCCAGCCTTGCAGTGGCTGCCTCAGATCGTCAGGGATTCGTCGCTACACCGAACGGTAATGGCGCACCTCCCGCGTTCATGAATGTGCGCAAACATTATCGTGCCGTACCCATGGCCGGCAGAGGCGGAACATTGCCTACCCACTCCTACACCGAAGTGCTGGAAGCTCCTCCCAGCGCCGCACTATTCAAAGGCAAGACGGTTTTTGTCGGCGCAACCGCGCCGGGATTTGGCGACATACTGCCAACGCCGTTTTCGGGCCTCAATCGCCCCATGGCGGGCGTTGAATTTCATGCCAACGCCTATGCCGCCCTTACCAACGATGAACTGATCAAGCGGCTTCCACAGGAAGCATCCCTGGCCATTGCCGTCGTGGTAATCGCGCTGTTGTCACTGGTTTTACCAAGAATGCGTCCGGCAAGGACCCTGGGCCTGTGCCTGGCCGTCGCGGTCGCCCTGGTCGTAAGTTACATAGCCCTCTTACGCATTGCTGAAGTGTGGCTACCTGTTTCCCACGCCTTGGTGATGCCATTTCTGGCATTTCCGCTCTCCAGCGCACTGAGACTGGCGATGACCAACCGCTTTCTCAATCGACAGCTGGACGACCTGGCCCGCGGCCCACAAGTTAACCTGCCGGAGCCCTCCCGACGCCACCCAACCCAGCTGCTGGAACACTTCCAGGCGCTGCTGCAACCTGAAGGTTGGTGGCTATCAGAAGGGAGCGAGGTTTATACAGCTTGCCGACTGACGGCAGACGACATCCCCACACTGGAACAGGGGCGATGGGTTCACGTCAGCAATCAAAGCTGGGTCAGCGTGCGGCGTTGTGGCAGGGATTACACCCTTGGTTTATTGCTGCCCAATGATATCAGCCGGGAAGCGATACAGCGTTATTTACGCAGACTCAACCTGATATCGGAAGACACCAACCTTAAACCCGTGCAGCCCAGGGAAAATGTTTCCGCCCGAATCGAGCGTGTCAGGCTTGCCACGGACCGCATGAACAATATGCAGCAGTTTATCCGACGCAGCTTTGAACGGATGCCCGACGGTATCATCGTGACCGATGAACTGGGTGTGATTCGTTTTGCCAACGGACATATTGAGGAGTGGTTTCGGGAGCCCATGCCCAGCCTGAGTGGACTCCCCCTGACCCGACTACTGGAAGGCCATGATCCCCGGGAGACTCCACCCTGGCATGAGACTGTCTCCGAGACACTGACCCTGAATCAGAGCCGGACGGTGGACCTGCGCATCCGTGAAAAGGATTTTCTTATTCATTTTGCGCCATTCTCGCTGCCTAAAAGCTATCAAAACGGCATCATTGCCAATATCTCTGATATCTCGGAGCTAAGGGAACAGCAACGGCAGCATCGCGAGGCCATCGACTTTATCTCCCATGATGTCCGATCGCCCCTGGTGTCCCAGCTTGCGCTCATTGAGCAACTGAAGCGCAACCCCGGGCATATTGAACCAGCCCAGCTAGACCAGCTTGGCCGGCTGGCACGCCGCAGCTATCACTTGGCGGAGGAGTTTGTGCAACTGGCCCGCGCAGAACAGCTGACCGAAACCCGCTTCTATGAATGCGAATTCCTGGCCATTGTCGAGAATGCCCGAGACAGCGTCAGTGAACAGGCCGCGGAAAAAGGTATTCAGATGATATTGCAGGGCACGGAAGATCTTTGGCTCAAGGGGAACGCTGAGCTGCTGGAACGGGCCGTCATTAATCTGCTGACCAATGCGGTCCAGTACAGCCCCAGCGGCTCCACCGTTAACATTCAGGTATTTTTGGCCGGTCACCAGGCGTGCCTGACCGTCAGCGATGAAGGCAGCGGTATTGCACCGGACGAACTCCCCCACCTGTTCGACAGGTACCGACGGCAAAAGAGCAGCGAACTGTCAGGCAACCACGGTACCGGTCTGGGCCTGTCTTTCGTGAATGTGGTCGTCGAAAAACACCGGGGTGAAATCAGCGTGTCTTCAGAAATCGGGGAAGGCTCGGCGTTTACAATCAAACTGCCGGTAACCAACCCCCTTGGTCATTCCTGAAACAGCTCTGCGGTTACCCCTGGATCGATTTGCTTACTGGCTGGGAGGGTTCGCTGAGCAATCCATCAACATCTTCCACCTGAATGGCGAAATACCAGGTGCCGCTGTCCAGATGGGTGACAGTGTACTCCGTGGTATCCGCGCCGTTGATGCGCACCCTCTCGGTCAGGTTCTCGGGATCCTTACCGTAGCTGAGGATGTAACCGGATAACTCTCCCATCGACAGGGACTCGTTATTTACCCGTGTCATCGGCGCATTCCAGCTCAGGTCAGCGGATCTGACCCCGGAATCACCAATGGCACCGGAAGCGGAAGTACCGCTGGAAGAGCCTCCCCCACACCCTGTCAGGATAACTCCGATAAACAACGCGGCAATCCATGCCTTTGACACTTTAATGACGCGCTTCATAGGTTTTCTGCACCGTTATTTCGTCGAATTCATTGAATTGTATAAAACGCGTGCAAGTATCCATGGAGGAGCGCCATTTTCCTAATTACGAAATGGTCAATTTTTCGACAGGTTGTGGTAATGGCTTTCAGGAAGGTACTGATTTTTTCTGCTGAATTCTTGTTCACTTGGGACGAAATGGCCAATCAAGAGGTGCCACATTGAATGGTCCCCCCCCTCCTCACTTCGAACCCCGCAGCTAACCCGTGTCATATAATCGCCACACTTCGTCACTACCCTCCACATCGAGTTCATTAATATTTTCTGTGCTACTGGATAAGGATTTGTGACATGGACAACCAACGGCGACACTTCCTGCAGATGCTTTTTGTCGGCGGCTCTGCTGTTGCCTTGAGTGCCTGCGGAGGCTCAAGCAAATCCCTCCCGGAAGAAGCAACACCCAAGAATCCCGGTAACAGCCCCTCTCCAGCCCCTGTGCCCCCGGAAGTGGACACACTGGCCAAGGAACTTCCTTTGAAAGCTGGGCCACTCATGAACATCGGCCCTCTTGAAAACAGTGGTGTTGACAACATTCTCGTTCCACCTGGGTTCGAAATTCGCCGAGTTGCCATCTCAGGGCTAACAGCGGCAACCGTCGCTCCACTGCCTTCCCTCGGTATCATCAACTACCCATGGCACACCTTCCCTGACGGCGGCGCTGTATTTGACCTGGACGATGGCGGCTGGGTTTATGTGAGCAACAGCGAAACCACGCTAACCGGAGGTGTCGGCGCACTCCGATTCAACAGCGATGGCCAGATAACTGACAGTTACCCGATTCTTGAAAACACAAGGCGAAACTGTGCAGGGGGCCCCACTCCCTGGCAAACCTGGCTGTCTTGCGAGGAAGTCAGCGATGGCAAGGTTTATGAGTGTGACCCCCTGGGCACACCAAATACAGCGTTAGAGCTTCCGTCGCTTGGTATTTTCAACCATGAAGCCGTCGCTGTGGATCTGACAACCCGCACCCTCTTTCTCACTGAAGATGCCGGGGATGGGCGGCTATACCGTTTTCGCTCCAATGGATTGAGCACCGCAATTAACGGAACGCCTGGCTTGGACATGCAGAACGGCATTCTCGAGGTCTTGGAAATTGAAGGCTTTGAAGCAGGGGCCTATCCGGAAGATCTGGCAGCAGTCCGTAAAGTGAAGCGAGTAAACTGGGTACCCGTGGCATCGCCTGAAAGAGTCCAAAGTGAAGTCCGAGCAGAAATACTGGAGACAACCGACGTAGGCGCCCCCGGCACCATTTTCAAAGGTGGCGAGGGCATCTGGATTCACGAAATCCCAACAGACCAACAGCAAGCGGTCAGCGGCGCAGAAAAGCCTCTGCGAGCAGTGGTTTACTTCGCCTGTAAGGGCGACAACCGGGTCTACTCCCTGGATGTCGATAATGACCTGATTGAAGTCGTCTTCGACAACGATCAACTGATGGCTCCAGATATCCCTTTTGACGATGTCGACAACATCACCGTTTCTCCCATGGGGGATGTTGTCGTGGCAGAAGACGGCGATGCCATGCGTCTGATGATAATGAACCCGAGTGGTCCATCGAAAATCCTGCTTCAGATTCCTGGGGGTGGCAGCGAGTTGACCGGCCCCGCCTTTACCAGCAACGGCCAATACCTGTATTTCAGCTCCCAACGAGGGAATGTGCTGGGCAATGGAATCCCGGGACTCGGCATCACCTATGAACTCAAAATTCCGGCAACATTCCTGGAGCTTGAGGCGTGAAGCTTACCCAGCACAGGTTCAGCCCGATTGATCGCACCCGACGAACGCTGTTAACCGGCATGGGTAGTATCGCCGCACTTGCCCTGTCGGGGTGCGGCGAGAGTGGCAACTCCACCGGTTCTGGACCTGATATCACCACGCCTCCTCTTTCAGACAAAACAGGAGAAGATTCACCGTCTCCTGCCCCGGACACAGTTATCGAAACACCGGCGCCCGACCTCTACCCGTCTGAAGGAAGCCACCCCCCTCGAGGGATTCACGCCAGTATCACCGGGGATCCTCACACCTCAAGAACCATTACCTGGTTTACAGACGGAGAAGAGTCGCCTCAATCCTATGTGAGGTATACACAGGATTCGACGATCTTCGATGCACAGGGCAACCCCAAAATACCGCTGGAACACAGCGTAACCAGTGAAGAAAGCGATACATTTGGCGTGCCAGCCAAGACGCACCGCGCCACCCTGTCTGCACTCGATCCGGATCGCTCTGTTTTCTACCAGGTAGGCTCTGATACCGGCGGCTGGTCGAGGATTTATACACTGCGACCGATACCAAAAGAACAATGGACATTCGTTCATTACGGAGATCAAGGTACGACGGAAAATGCCCAGAAACTCCACAATGAACTCATCAAGCACAAACTGGATCTGTGCCTGATTGCAGGTGACTTATCTTACGCTGATGGTGATCAACCGATCTGGGATCTGTGGTTCGATCAGAACGAGCCGCTTCTGGCCAACACTGTAACTCTGGCAGCACCCGGCAACCACGAAAACAAGGATGGCTCACTTCGAGAATCCGCCGGTGCATTCAAGAACCGGCTATCACACCCCCAGCCTGATATATCGGTCATGGCATCGAACCCTGGCAGCACCTTTTACAGCTTCGACGTTAACCGAATCCATTTCCTGGTTAGCAGTGCCGGTGCTGTTATTGAGGATTTTTCCCTGCCCGAAGAACTCCTCAACATGGAAGTAGACCTGTCAAAGGCGGCCATCCGACGCCTGGCAGGGGAGATCGATTTCATAGTTGTGATTCAACATTATCCGATCTGGACGGACCAGGAAGGCCGATCCCCGGCAAATTTCACCCTGGTATCTCTTCAAGAGCAGATTCTCGTGAGATATGGCGTGGATTTGCTATTGGTTGGGCACGACCACGTTTACCAACGCTCAGCGCCGATGTCTTATGGCAGGAAAGACCCAAACGGTTATGTTCAGGTACTCGCCGGCACAGGAGGAGTCTCGGTCCGCCTTTTTGACGAGTCCCCCAGGAATGGAGTGAGTCCCAGTTTGTGGGAATCGGATTCGTCACCTACGACGTCCAACCTGGGCTGATCAACGCCAACTTCTGGGGCGCCGGGCCGATAGGGCTTGATGACGACTCCCGTCAAACGGTAGCCGAACCCTTCTCGATCAGAGACTCTTTCGAGGTACACAAACGCTCCCTGTTCTCCGCAAAGAATTTTGCACTGCAGCCAAGAAACAAGTCCGAGATCCTTAAAGATTATGCCCTGGTGGCCTATGACACCAAGCTGAGAAATCATCGGGACGAACATGGATGCTGAGCCGATTGCAAATTCCACCTGGATAACGGTGTAACTGTTATGGCTTACCGCTTATTACTGTTGACGCTGGTTTTATTGATCAGTGCTCAACCATCGTTGGCTCGGGCAGAACCCCGCGAGATTGGATGGCAGGACCTTGTGCCTATCGGATGGCCCGATCGTGACCCGCTTGATGGCAGAGACATCTCGCTGATGGATGACGATGATCCGGAGACTCAGCAGCTTTACTCAGTACTTAGAGAGTATCTGGACAACGCTCCGGTTGTACCATCGCTGGACGGCCAGAACGTGATCATCCCGGGGTTCGTGGTTCCGGTGAGCTTCAAGGCCGGAACCCGTGAAATCCGTGAATTTCTGCTCGTCCCCTTTTATGGGGCCTGTATCCACGTACCGCCGCCGGCCAGCAATCAGATCATTCTGGTCGATGGTGAGCAGGCTTCCAGCCAATTCCCTGAACAACCCGATGCTCCGGTTCTTGTGACCGGTCGCCTCAGCGTGAATCACGTGGAGTCCGAACTGGCTGTTTCAAGTTACCGGCTGGACGCCTCAAGAATTACCGCATACCCGTGATCTCTGGAGACATCTCATGAACCGTTACTGGACCATGGCGCTGCTAGCGCTGACCTTGATACTCGCTGGTTGTGGAGATTCATCGTCCGACAATCAACAGCCCCAGCCCCCGAAGCAGCAGCAACCGGACGAAGAGCCACAAGAGACTGAAGAGACTGCGGGCATCCAAGTCAATGCCGGTGCTGATCTGACCGTAAATGAAGACGAAGAATTTACGTTAGAAGGCCGCAGCGAGGTAACCGGACAGAGTGGTCAATCCATTGTACGGGTGCTCTGGACACAGCTTGAGGGGCCTGAGGCCACGGTCATTACCCAGCCGGATCAGAATCTGGTCACCTACAAAGCTCCACAGGTTGAGGGAGGCAGCAGCAACCTCGTATTCCAGTTCGAAGCGGAGACTTTTGCCGGTCAGCTCTTCACAGATGAAGTCACCGTTACCGTACGTGATGTCATTGCAAACGAGTTGCCGCAGGTTTCAGCCGGTCCGGATTTCTCCGTTAGTGGTGGTGAAACGATTACCCTCAACGGGACCGCAAATGACGAAGACGGCATTGCGTCAGTACGCTGGTCGCTGGTCGAACCCGATGAGCCAATCTCAATCAGCGGTGCTGACACCCTCCAGGCGGAGGTAACCCTACCGCAAGTTTCCGAAAACCGAACCTTCCGTTTTGCGTTCCAGGCCGTTGACAATCGTGGCGGCGCTTCCGTAGAAGTAATCGCGGTGACGGCCAAGCCCTCCCATACCAATACGGCCCCGGTGGTGCAGAGCCTGCAAGTGAACCCGGGGGTGGCCACCGATGGCGAGTTTGTAGCGCTCCAGGCGACTGCCACCGATTCCGAGAATGATGAGCTCCGATACCAGTGGACTCAATCACCCAATGATCCATTTCCCCTGGCCATTCGCGACGGCAACCTCCCCGACGCTCAGGTAGTCGTTCCGGATATAAGTGATCCGGTAAACCTTCACTTTACCGTTACCGATGGCGCCTTGAGTGATAGTCGCTCGGCTCAACTCCAGATCGTGCCCCGAGCAGAGCCCAAGCCGGGCTTTCTCGAGTGCCTGTACAATCCCTTCCAGGAAGACTGCCCATTGCAGTTGGTAGGAGACGTGATTGGTGATGGCGGGGTTCTGCGATGTGAAGACGACCCTTTTTCCATTGAGTGCCCATTACATATTCTGGCGCGAGTCAGCCCGCCCATTGCAGAGTGCCTGTCGGAACCATCCCTCGAAGGCTGCGCCGAAATTCTTGGCCAACTGGCCGATCCGCTGTTCGTATTCCGCTCGCTTCCCAGGCCGGAAATGGCGTCCGAATGCACACCGGCCTTTGATGAACTGAGCTTTGAACACTACGCAGGCGTTATCCACGGCCACACCGGTTACTCCGATGGCGCCATTGGGACCCGCCCGGCAACGGCATTCAATCGCGTGAAAAATGAAGGTCAAAGTTTTATGGGCATCAGTGATCACTCAGACAACGCCCGCTTACCCCTGACTGTGACCGGTGACTGCTTTTCCGAACAGTTCCTGGATTGCCTGATTGCAGACACCGAGAACCCGGAGGACAGTTTCCGCAAATGGCGCGCCACCGAAGAGCAGGCGCTCGAAGCCTCCACGCCTGCGTTTACCGCTTTTCGCGGATTCGAGTGGACCTCAGACCGCTACGGCCATCTGAATGTGTTTTTCTCCAACAACGTCATCAACGCAAAAACCGGCCCTGGCTACCTGATCTCGATGGGGCTTTTCTGGCAGTGGTTCCTGTATCCGGATTTCCTGGGCGGCGGCAACGATGGTCTGGTGGTATTTAACCATCCGGGGCGCGAAGACCTGTTCGAAAGCAGCCTCTCGACGATCCCCGGAGGGCGGGACCCGGCATTTGCGTTTAACGACTTTGATCATGTTCCCGGGGCTAACATGCGCGTTGTCGGGCTGGAGGTATTCGGAAAAGGCTCCGAGTACGATAGCTCCGGGAAAGGCGGTAGTTGGCTTTCCTACGCACTGGATAAAGGCTGGTATCTGGGTGCGGTCGGCTCTGAAGACCACCACGGGACCAGTTGGGGTGCCCCATCACTGCCAAAAACCGTGATGATTGCCCGCTCCAACAATACGAATGACCTGAAAGAAGCCATGCTGGCCCGCCGATTCTACGCGGTCGCCCAGAATTTCAACGATATCCGCATGGATTTCCGTATCGACAATGCTCCCATGGGCGCCCGTCTCGGCCGCCCGGAAGGCCTTGGCCTGCAAGGACGGTTCGAGATAAGCCGCGGTCCCGAGGCTTTTGAAGGGGTGGTGGAAGTGGTTACCCGCGGCAACCGCATCGTGCAAACCTACGAGGGGGCCCGGGGGAACTTTTATGTCAATGTGTCGGCTGAAGAGCCTTACTACTTCCTGAGGGTGAAAAATCCTAAAACGGGCCGTCCAGTCGCTTTCTCCAGCCCTGTCTGGGTGGAAGCGAACGGGGCACCCAAGCCCGTGTGTCGATATTGACTGGAAAGGCTGCTGGAACGGCCATTAAAAATAGCTTACACAAAATGGACGATCTGTTTAAACTGAAGCTCAGTTTGTGGCGCATTGACGTGCCGTGGGTTCTAATATAAGAAAGAAAAAACGCTAGCCCCTCCAGCGAGAGTGAAGTCGATATGATTACTCAGCCAACAAACCAAGGAAATCTAAGTTCGAACAGAACGACAAAGGAATGTAAACAGACTTATAACCACGATTCAGTTGGAATCTATAGGGCCGCTGACCACTTCATGGAGATATTAATGCATCGTAAGCACTGGCTTGATGATGCAGGTCTCATGCACCTCAAAACCTATGTTGCTCGATCTGACCTCTCCAGCAACAATCCCATTGATATATTCGATGCGCCAAGCGGGAGCAGAGTCTATAGGCTGTTCTTCAACGACGCCCCGCCTCCTCCGGGCTTCTATCTGGTTTATCGGACCCTCATGCCAGAGGTCATTCGGCAACATCTGTTGTCGGATATTGGAATGCTAAACCACCTAATGCAACATGATCCGATCTTCAATGAGGACGAGAGAACCACGGACACAATCAACGCACGATCAAAGACAACCGGCGCGCTAAAACAATCACCACAAACTTTTTCACCGATGCCGCAAGAAACAACACCAAGCACACTCGCTTCGAAAAAAACAGTCGCTGGACAATACGAGGACATTGCCGGATCGTGGAGCATGTTGTTATAGGCCAACGAACCGAATCGGAGCAAGCCCGTATCGGGAGTAAAAGCTGCCTCAAAATCGCGATAAACCTCAAGTCAGCGCACCGATTCTACCTTGTATTGAGTAGCACCATTCTGACTTTAGCCACCATAGAATGGGAACTCTCTGGAGTACTGACAGGCAAAAAAATACCTGGAAACGTACCTCATGGTATGCAGCCTTCACGAATGATACTGCAAACCTGCTGCGCTCCCGTTCTGTCAGGATAATCGCGCGCAGAGTGATAATGGAAGCTCATTCTCTCAGCGCCTCCTTGCCATCCATCATCAATTAGCCGTTCATCGGCATCATCGTGCCCCGGCTCACCGGCACGCTTCAGCCAACGATCAAACCAGGCCACCGTGTAATAGGTAATGGATGGCCTCCCCCAGCCACCAGAGCAGGCGCCGGTAGAGACATCAGGACACCAGGAACTGGCGGGGAATTGGGGTAAGAGCGAGAAATCGAAATGGGTCGTGCCCTGAAAACCGAGGGCGTATACCGGCACATCGGCTTGCTGCCATGCCTTGAACGCGACTTTGCTTCCTTCAGGATCAGGCGGAGCCAGATAAGGCGCCGGGGCAAACCCATAATCAGCAAAGAACGACATTGCGGGTACGCGGGGCTCAAAAGCCGGCAAGACACCCTGTGTTATGGCCAGCATTAATACATCGTACAACTCCGGCGGCAATTGCAGGTTTGATGCAGTGGTCAACCCGTCTCCGGTCGGAGTAATCAGGCTGTCCCAGGCAACGGCAACGTCAACCGGGTTGGTGTCATCGATTAATCCCGGCCATGGATCAGCACCGGGTGCTCCATAACCTTGAACAACAGAAACGCCGATCGCGCCCAGTGAGTGCCCGGCTATCCCGAGACGTTCCCGATCCAGTCGGGACCACTCCGGGTTATGGCTGGCCGTTACCGTAGGACTCGTTCCCGCACAGGCAGCGTCGTGGGGGTATGGCTTCTCGGGCGTCGAGCGGAAGAAGTCGATGGCATCCACCTGCCCCTCCCAAAACACTGTCGGATTGATATTGCTGCCCTGCTCAAGCATGGGGGTTTGAAGATCTGATCGCCCCTGCCCCCTGGGGTCATAGGTAAAAACTCCGTATCCGCCACGCACCAGGGCCTGAGTGGCCCATCGGTAGGCCGTCTCCGGCGCCTGGACCGACCCGTTGGTAATGACAATCGTCGGTACCGGCTTCTCCGCAGACGCAGATTGCGGTATCCACAGGCTGCCTGAGAGGCGAGCACACTCTCTGTCGTAGATAACGACGTTGGTGACGTCAGCCTCACGGGAGAAGAACCTGTCGCCATCAGGCCCTTCGGCCTCCGGGTATCGGAAGGGGTCCCCCGTACAGGGCAGACCGTAAGTCGCGCATAAAGGCGTCAGCGGCGTATTCAGTGTCAGTGACAAAGCCCACGAAGGGTCTATCAGAGACCGATCAGCCCACCCCTGGATGTTAGTCAGTGTCTGCTCAAGGTAACGTCGCTGGAACGGTATGGAGAGTTGCTCGGTCGGAGCTTCGAGGGTTTTCGCGAAATTTGATGCCTCACAATCTGCCCACACCGGGCCAGGAAAATCGGCATTGTCGCATTGGAGACTGATCGAATCGGACCGCGTAGGGACGAGTTCTGGCTCCGTGGTCTGATCGCCTTTCACAGAGCCTCCGTTACCTTCGGGGCCCTCCGAGTTAGCCGGCTCACCGCTGCTTGAAGAGTCCGAGCCTCCACAGCCAGAAAGCGATAATAGAAGAGTCACTAGAACAACATTCTTATTCACGCTGTATACCCTGATTGTTATTGTCGAGCGGCAGAATTGACGGGGCCCCAAGATTTGATCAGTGATTATCAAGCCTTGTCGGGCATTATGGATGGGCTTAAGGGGCCAGGATTTGAGAGCCCACCGCTGCAATTGTTTTACACATTCATCAGAAAGGCCTCACGCTGACATACGCCCACGGCATTAAAGCCAATGCGCCGAGAAGCTAACGCACTATCCTGACAGTCCGTTACGTTAAACTTGTATTTGGTTGGGGGCCCGATGGAAAATAACAAAAAATCGATCAATATCGCCTGGATCACAATCCTGGTGCTCGTATTAGGCGGTTGTGGCGGCGGCTCCTCACAGCAGGTATCCGACGCCACCGATCAACCAGCCGAGGCTGAAGCCCGTCCCCCCGTCACCGGCAACGAATCCGCAGAGGCGCCCCGAGAGTTGATGGCACTGGGCAGCCGAAACACCGAGGCGCAGCTCGTTGCAGTCGGCGATCAGGAGGCAAATCAGTGGCAGAGCTACGACCGGCCACCGAGTTTTACCCATGCTGTGGCGCTGCCAAACCAGACCATTACCATGTCAGACGGCACAGAACTGTTCGTGAAGGTATCCTTGCCGGGCTTTAGCGCCGACAGCCCAGCGCCGGGGCCGTTTCCGGTCGTACTCACACAGACATCCTACAACACGTCGGTCGGCCAGTTCGTACCTGAGATCGGGGGCGCAAACGAATTCCTGGTGACCAGAGGTTACGCCCATGTTGTGGTCGATGTTCGGGGCACGGGCAATTCCGCAGGCAACTGGGAAGCGTTTGGCGAGCGAGAGCAAGCCGACTACCTGGAAGTAGTCGAATGGGTCGTGGAACAACCCTGGGCCCAGGATCGCATCGGGCTGGAAGGAATCTCCTACCTCGGCATTACCGCAATCCTGACGTCGCAACAGAACCACCCGGCGGTGAAAGCCTCGTTCCCCATCGTGCCAATCGGCGATGGCTACCGAGATATCGTGTTCACCGGTGGCAACGTCAACGCGACCTTCATTCCCTCCTGGATGGCGCTGGTCACCGGTCTCGGATTGCTGCCCGTCGAGTTGCTTGCCACCGACCCCGCCAGTTTTGTCACAGCCGTTCCTGAGCGTCTAGTCGGGGCGCTCCTGGATTTTCAGGTACCGACCATTCTCAAAGCGCTGCTTGGCGAGGAAGAAACCGTTTTCGACGAGGGATTCTGGGAAATCCGCTCCCCAATGGAGGGCGTTGATGACATCAACGTACCCACGTTTGTGGTGGGTGGACTGTTCGACCTTTTCCAGCGCAGCGAGCCACTGTGGTTTGAGCGTCTCAACGGCCGGGTTCCAACCAAATTGCTGATTGGCCCCTGGACGCACATCGAAACAGCCGGCATTCCGAGCAACGGCTTGCCGCGGGATGGCGTGCCAACCCTCGATGTGCTGCGCTTACAGTGGTTCGATGAGTACGTCATGGGTCTGGATACAGGCGTCGACGAGCAGCCGAACGTGACGCAATATATTCTTGGCCTGGAGCGGTACGGTACAGCTGCAAGCTGGCCTCACCCGGAATTACGGGCCGAACGTTTCTTTCTGGGCGGTGACGGCTCCATGGGGCCAGACTTGCCATCCGAGCACCATGAGCAAAGCACGATCCAGCAGCCACTCAACGGACTGTGTTCGTTCAGTACAACACAGTGGACCGCCGGCCTGACAGGCCAGATACCTCTGCCCTGCCTGGAAGATAACAGAACCTCGGAACTGGCTGCCCTGAAGTTCGACATGCCCGCGAGTGAGGAGGGATTTTACCTCAACGGGCCGATGCAGGCGGATCTATGGGTATCTACCACCGCAAATGACGTGCAGGTGTCGGTTCGGCTCGACATCCTCAACCCAGATGGCACCACCCAGCCCGTAACCAATGGCCTGCTCACCGCAAGCATGAACTCGGTCGATGAGAGTCGGTCACGCTTTGTGAACGGTGAGATGCTCCAACCCTGGCACACCTATCGAGCGAGCGACCGTTCCCTACTCGCCCCCGGTGAAGTCCGCAAAATCTCGGTTGAGATCTTCCCCAGCAGTGTTTGGGTACCGCCTGGCAGCTCACTGCAAGTGTCGGTCAACACCAGTAACGTTGCCCAGGGACTTCCGCCATTGCTCACCGGACTGATTTCCTCTCTGCTTGGCGTGATGACACTGCATACAGGTCCAGACACGCCATCCAGCCTGGTCTTACCTGTCGTGCCAGTGGATAATCTTCAGGCACCGTAAGCCAGCGGGTAGTGACTAGAGACAAATAACAAAGCCTGCAATCTGCAGGCTTTGTTATTACTGACAGACGGATGCCTAACCCTGCTCATACTCCCGAACCAGCTCCTGCAGGAAATAAAGACCGGCGGAACTCAGAAAACAACGACCTGCACCGGAACGAAACAGCAGGTTGCGTTTGTCGAGATAATCCATCGCTTCGGGAAAGCCTTTTTCAAAGCGCGCAGCCCTGAGGATTTCCTGATATTCCTCATCGCCCGCCAATGCTGCGAGGTCCTGCTCATTCAATCCGGCATCGGGGCGGCCAAGGTAGTCCAGGTCCCGACCGCTGCGCGCGAAATAACGCCCGATCAACAGCAGTATCACCTGCACCCGGAAAGCATTTTCATCGTGCTCTTCACTCTCGTCATCACTGCTTTCCTTGAGAAAGAAAAACGCGCCGGTTTCTTTGAACACCAGCTCGCTGCCCAGGTGTTCGTAGAAAGTCCGGAAATGGGACAGGTGATTGTATAACAGGTTGTAGAGTGGATTGGCGCGCAACTCGGAGCGGTTGCTGTCCCAGACATCGCGCACGACTACCCGGCCGGCCTGGAATTCCCGGTAGATCGCGGCGCTGTGGGCCGGCAGGATCTGCTCGAAACTGGCCGAACCTTGTGAATGGTCCGGGGATTCCGTGGTTTCCATCGCGTCAGAGAATTCAGGCATGGTGTGGCTCTTCTTGATTGGTCGCGCTATCTGTTTCCAGACGACGTTTGCGGTAAACATACTGCTCGTTGACAGGTGACTGCTCCAGGATCCGGAATCGGTTGGTGGTAACAACCTGCATGCCCGCCGGAGGCGAGTTCACGAGCCGATTCAAAGCCGCCAGCAAATCCGGAAAGCGGTAGCCGGGGATAAAACCATCCAGCCGGCCGTGCAGCTCCTGCACCAGGTCCGTGGTGGGTCGTAGCTCCAGGCTTTCCAGCCATTGATAGAGCTGATTGATGCGCTGAACATCAATGCGGGTGCCGCGGCCGCTTCCGACCACTTCCTGCAGTACCGGCACCTCGGCCTTTCGGCGAAGATCGTTCAGCCGCAGCTCCAGTTCACTGAACAGCAACTGATAGTAGCTGGACGAATTACCGAAGGCATAGTGCTTCGGGCGTTGCTGGGCCCGCAAACCCACCAGGAAACCGGTACCGCGAGCAAAGTCGCCACCTTCCAGCCATTTTCGTTTAAGGCTGAGTGTCTCGGTTTCGCCTTTGAGTTCCTGCAGCTTGCCGTAGAAATGCTCCATGGCGTTGTACTGGACCATCCCCTGGCGAGTCTTGCGCAGAAAGTGCTCCACTTCCTGGGCTACCGCCTGAATGGGCTTGTAAAGGGCATTCAAGCTAATGGAGGAACGGAACAACTGATCCGCCAGGTGATGGTCACCATGGCTTTCAAGCAGCCGAACCATCGCTTCCAGGGTCTCGAACAGGTTGCTGCCATCGGGCAGGCGGGTGTCCGGGTTCAGAAACACCAGGGTCGGCTTGATGTGGCGCTCGTACAGAGTCACGACCTGCTCAAACAGGTTCTGGCGAAACTCCAGGAATTTCTCAGGCGCCCGACTGGCGTCGCCGGACAGGTCCGCGAGCTGGGCACTGATGGTCTGCATGCGCAGGACGTTCTGGCGCAGCAAGCCGATGAGCTGACTGACCCGCTCATTCAGGTCATCCCGCAGCTCAGTGTAGTCTGGGTCCGCGTCGCTGAAGCTGCTGGTTTCCAGCCGATTGCGCACATCCCTCAGGGTCACCAGATGGCCGCGCAGGCGGGCATCGGTCAGTTCCTGATAAAGCGAGGCATTGCAGGCACGCATCAGGTTGATCAGGGCATCCTGAAACACCAGGCGACGCTCGCCCTCGGCCTTGATGATGTCGATCACCAGGCCGCTGCGGAACAGGTTGTCGGTATTCAAGGCAAGCCGCACCCGGTCCCGATCAGCATTGCCAAGGGTCCGGGTATAGTCCATCACCTCGGCCACCAGATCACTCTCGCGAATATACCGGGCTTCGTTCCGGTCCATCCGTTCGATCATCCTGAACAGGATCTTTGGGTGCTCAAACAGAAGCCGGGTGGTGTCCAGGGTGCTGAAGCGTTTACTCATCCACCGGCTCCAGCAGACTATTTTGGGTCTGATCGCCCCAATGGCTCACGGCTTCGCCATTGGTAAAACCTTCGGCGCCTCCCCAGAACACCAGGGTGCGCTGCGGGCTGTAAGGGCGTGCCGTGCGCATCTGCCCCACTTCCAGGTGCCGGCCGATCAGATAGATCACTTCCGCGCTGGCACTGTGGGTGGCGGCGGAGAACAGATTGAAGCCCTGCTTGCGCAGACGTTCCAGCAGCGATGGCATCTGGCTGATGTCCACGCTGGCCAGCTCGTCCAGCACCATGGGGAACGACAGATGCACGCCCGGATACAACACTCGTTTTAGCAGCCGGTATACCAGTTCCAGATTAATGAGCGCCGTGGTGGAGGTGGACTGACCCTTCTTATCCAGGTTAGCGGCGTTTTCCTTGCGGGTGCGGTAGGAAATACCGGTGATTACCTTGTCCATAGTCAGGTGCTTGCTACCGCCCTGCTCCCCAAAAAAGTCCGCCACAAACACCCGCAAACGGTCATAGAACGCGTCCGACTGTAGCTGGTTGCCGTAAGGGTCGATGTTGTTGGCTTCTTCCACCAGATTGCGAAATTTCGGATCGGTATGGATATCCACTCGGATTTCCACCAGATCGTTGATGCGCACGCCATCCAGCTCTCGGTTGAGCTGAGCTTCAAATCGAGCAATGTGCTCGTGGTTGGATTTCAGGGCCTGTCGGTAGCTGGCAACTGTCTCGTTATGGATCCCAACCTGCTGCTCCAGCACATTCCAGCGCTCAACCATGCCAGCAAACAGGTCCAACAGACTTTTGAACGTTTCCCGAATAACCGAAGATGTCGGACTATCTTTTTGTAGCTCGCCGTCACTATCTGAATGGATGCCCAGGAACACAAACTGGTTCAGACAATCGAGGATGGCGCGGCGACGTTTCTCCAGGTCGTCCAGCTGAGTTTCCAGGTCATCAAATGAGGCGGCGGAAACGCGCTCAATGTCTAACGGCTTCTCGGCCTCCAACTCTCTAAGGTGCGGGAACCGATGCTCCACCGTGCCCACGCTTTTGCTGAGGCCCGCCAGTTCCCGTTCCCTTTCTTCGATACGATCCTTCTCGGCCCGGGCTTTGGCGGCTTTCTGTTGCACGGCATCCTGCTTTTCCTGCTCCAGTCGTGCCTGCTCTTCCAGTTTGGCCAGTTGCTCGTCCGCCGCCTGTTTTTCCTCGGTGGCATCCCGCAGAGTCGTGGCTGCCGCGGGGTAACGCCTCAGGGTGTCCAGATCCTTTTCGATGGCGCGGATCTCTTTTTCGGTGCGCTCGATCAACCGCGGCCGGTCATGTTCCTGGTTGGCGGTGTCCGCCAGCTCCGCCCGCTCCTTTTCGAGGCCATGAAGCTCACCTTCAATATGCCGGCGCTGCTCGGCGAAGTCAGTCTGCCGGGGCGGCTGGGCCTGGTATTCGGCATCGAACCAGTCAAAGCCTTTACCATTGGGCACGAACAGCCGGGCAAAGGCTTCGATGGTCGCCTTGGTCTCGGCTTCCAGATCCTGGCCGGGACTAGCCATGACCAATCGGGGGTCCACTGCCCGCAGCGGCGTAGCAGTGACTTCGTCCAGTTGGTTCTGCAACTGCCATTGTTGCTTGCTCTCCCGATCCTTCAGGGATTCCAGCTTGCGCTCCAGCTCCTGCTTCTTTTTCTGGATCTGCTCCAGCCGGATTTCCGCCTGGGCGGCACTCTTGAGGGCAGCCAGGTGCCCTTTCTTGCTATCGAGTTCCTCTTTTTGAATGTCCTCGATTTCCTGAAGGGTCATCTCACCGTACTGAGACACCAGCAAATCGCCATCTTTCTGGCTCTGCTCGGCCTGCTTGATACGACGGTCAGCGGAACGGATCTCGCCCTTCAGGCCGCTGGCGTCCTGCTCCAGCTTTTTCAGAGCCTGGAGCACATGGCGCAGCGTCTCGTTCTGTTCATTGAACGCCTCCACTGCAGCTTTCCGCTTGGCACCAATGTCCTGCAAGGCATTGCTGACGCCATCCCGGAAAGCGGCAAAATCGTGCTGACTGCGAAGCAGGGTTTGGTAGGCCTGATAATCCCTTTGCAGCTTCTCGAACCGTGAACGCTCTTTTTCAATCTGGTTCAGCTGGATTTGTTGTTGCTTCAGTTGATCGTGCCGGTTGAGAAACTCATCGATGTTGAAATCGAAGGCATCGTCAGCAAACTTCTTGTCCGCCTCGATGATGCTGGCCACCGCATTAGACATGGCCTGATCGTCCGCCTTCATTTCAAACAGCAGCAGAATCAGCGTGCGCAGAGACTGCACCCGGCGCTCGTCGGATTCACCCAAAGGCAGCACCGAATAACGCACAGCATCGGCGTTCATCAGCTCGCTGCTGTATAGCATCTGTTTGAGTTTGGCCGGGTCATTCACCAGCCTAGTATCCTTGGAGAACTTTTTCAGCGCCTCGGACAAACGGCTGAACGACAGCTCTGGCACCGCCTGGCCGATTCCCTCCTCATCATTCACATCCCAGAACAGCGGGCGCAGCTGGTCGTAACCCACCGGCACAAAGGCGCGACCGTAACTGAGCTGGCTGGCGCTGTCCCGGTACAGAATCTGGCAATGCACCCCGGCCGGGTTCTCGGCTTCCATGATCAGGAAACTGAACTGGCTGGGAAAGTAATGCTGGTAGCTTTCCTCGTTGGAGTAAAAGCTGCCGGCGCTGGCATTGCGGAAAGCGAATTTCTTGCGGCTGTTCTTGAAGTTGTTCTCCGGCAGCAGAAACAGGCGCAGGCTGTTTAAAAGGCTGGACTTGCCCAGATTGCCCGGGCCCAGGATCAGTCCGTGGTTGTCCACCGGAATTTCCACGTAACAGAAGCCGGCGGAATCCACCAGCACCAGACGGCGAATACCAAAATTGAAATTGCCGGGGCTCCCCTGGGAGTCACTCATCCAGAATCATCTCCTGCTCCATGAATTTGCCGGTGGCTCGAAAGGCCTCTGCCAGGGATACAAATCCAAGCGCTTCGGCCAGTGAAAGCGCTTTGGTAAACCGCTCAGTGCTATCCGGCACCTTGCAGAAACGGTCTAGCCAGGGCTGCCAGTCGGTTGGCTGCACGAACGTGGCTTTGTCACCGAGAGAGGCTGCCATCGTCGAGAACATTTGCAGACCACCGGCATCATAATCGAATGCGCAGAATACTTCTTCGTAGCCCTTCAACCAGTCAAGAATTGCAGCCCGGGTAATCCGGTTGCCACCGCCTAACACCACATCGCACTCTACCAGCTCCAGACGCTTGCCCAATGCTTCACTGGCAAAGTCCAGCATTTGTCGATATTGATAGAAATTACGCTCGTTCTCCACCACCAGCAAAGAGCGTGCGCGGTGAAAACCAATATCGACCGAATCGTTTTCGATGACGACCATATCCGGCCGGCTGGACACCAGCCCCTGGTGATAGGCCAGAAGAAAGCTGACGTCGGTGCCATGGCGGTGGGAGTTACCCTTCTTCGCGGCGTCTATCCGGCTTACCGGCGCTTGCGCTACATTCTGCAACTCGGCGAAAGCGGTTTCATCCCGGATCGTGACAATCCACCGGTTTGTTTGCACTTTTTCCGTCGCAAATACTTCACGATGACGGCAGCGGAACTGCTCCGGAAGCTTTTTAAGAAAGGCCTCGTAATTTATAGGCTGGCCACGGAGGATTTTCTCGAGGTAGTCATTCAAGGGTGCACCATGGCTTCTCTGGGATTGGTTTTTCAATAGTGTGCCATCACCACATCCAGACTGTAATGCTTCCACTTACATTTGACCTCTCGACCGCCTTCCCACTGAACTTGTAAGAAATCTTTACAAGTTGCCCCCCCCCCACCAACTCACTCTCTGACCAGACCCAAATCAGTCGGGCCTTTGAAAGTGGAAAGGAAAAATAAGCGCTAAACTCTGGTAAGCTCTTTTTATAGCCGTAAAGCAGAACCGTAGATATGCAAACAAAAACACCAGAGCGCACTGAAATAGCAGAGCTTCGCGACCAGTTGGGGCGGTTTCCTGATATCCGCTTCGCCGTTCTGTTCGGCTCTATGGCACACGCTGCAGAACGCCCGGACAGCGACATCGACGTGGCCGTGCAGGCCGACAAGCGGCTAACCGCTGATGAACGCATTGCCATAACCGAGGCACTTGCACTGGCCTTCAATCGGCCCGTCGACCTGATAGACCTGCGCACTGCCGGCCAACCGCTCCTGGACCAGATTGTCTCCAACGGCATTCAAGTGCTGGGCCCCAGACGTTACTGGGGCGAACTGATATTTCGTAACATTATGGAAAACGAAGATTTTGTACCCTACCAGAAACGCATACTCGAAGGGCGACGCCGGGCATGGATGAACAACTCGTAGCACAGAAACTGGAATCTCTCAGGCGCTGTATCGAGCGAGTGGAGTCCAGGTTACCAAAGAATCTTTCAGCGCTTTTGGAAGATGTGGATGCGCAGGATATCATCTCACTGAACCTGACACGGGCCGTGCAGATGTGCGTCGATATCGCCTCTCATTGGCTCGCCGAACATGCCGGGGCAACTTCACCGAAAACCATGGGGCAAACATTCGAAGCATTGGCAACGTCCGGCGTAATCGATCATGGTCTCGCTGAGCGTATGAGAAAATCCGTCGGCTTCCGGAACGTGATGGTTCATAACTATGACGAGGTGAATTGGGAAATTGTTTTCTCCATCTGCAAGTTCCATTTGAATGACTTCAAGGAATTTGCGCGGGTTTTTTCTGATATGTTTGAGTGAAGTGGGGCGGCAGGCTTCAAGATTGAACTGTTGCATTTTTTGCAACAACTGCCTCGCAATCCGGTTTCCTGACCGTTCAGGACTAAGGGCGTCACTGCCACCCTCCCCTTTCAGCAGGTCTGGTCTCAAACCAAAGGACATCCACTATGGCAAAACTTGCCCTGGTAACCGGTGCCAGTGCCGGCATTGGCCGTGAAGCCTGCGCCCTCTTTGCTCGAAACGGCTATAAGGTTATCGCCTTGTCCCGTCAGCCAAGTGGCGTTGAGTCCGCGATGAACACGGCTCATGAAAGCTTCTGGTTCGATGAACAGGGCAGCAAAAGCCTGGAAAGTGTCTCGCTGGTGCTCCCGGGGCCCGTGGCAACCCGCTTCAGGGAACATGCCCTGGCTGCCATGCAGCCCGTGACCAGCCGGGCGAGCGCGGTGCACAAGGAGAAGTACGAAGCCATGGAAGCCGCTCTCGCGCCAGGCGCTAAATTGAAGCCGTTTACGGCCAGTGCGTCGGACGTTGCCAAAAAGATTTACCGGGCTGCAGAAGCGGCGCGGCCCAAGCCGCGATATCTGGTTACGCCGCAGACCTACGCCGGCGCCCTTATCACCCGGTTCATGCCCCACTCTGTTCAGCGACTGCTTCTGAAATAGAGCTCTCGTGACGGCGGGACTTCTTCACCCGCCGGGCCCGGCTCAGTTCATCCTTCAGATAAGCGCCAATCGCCTTGAGGATACCCAGATCCGGATCAGCCTCTTCGTCATCTGCCAGCCGGAAAATCTGCTGGTAGTACCAGGCCTGACCGCCAAGCACGTTTATTATTTTGAATGGCATCAGCGGACTGGTCGGGGAGAAAAAGCCCCGCTGAGCAAGTTTGACGTGATCCTCGTGGCAAACGGTCTTATCGATGCAGCCCTCAAGCAGGTCCCTGGGCGTATCGGGTTCCGTGCAGAGCGGTCGGCCAAGGCCCACCACATCGGTTTCGCCGCTGGCAACCACCTCTTCCATAAACGTGCACGTCCGGAATCCACCGGTGACCATCAGCGGGCAATCGCACACCTCACGAATCGACTGGGCATAATCCAGGAAATAAGCCTCCCGCTGGCGAGTGCTTTCCCGCATGGCCGGCCCATCGCTCGCGGTGTCGGCATCACCACTGTACCCGAGCAGCCGAGGCTGTTCGTAGGTGCCGCCGGACACCTCCAGCAGATCAATACCCTCCTCATTGAGCCAGCGCACCACGCGCACAGACTCATCGAGCGTAAACCCGCCCTCGCGGAAATCGTCGGAATTCAGCTTTACCGCCAGCGGAAACTCCGGCCCCACAGCAGCGCGCGTCACCCGCACCACCTCAAGCAGGAAACGGGCACGGTTTTCCAGCGACCCACCCCAGCGATCGGTGCGCTGGTTGGTGACCGGCGACAGAAAAGACGACAACAGATACCCATGGGCCCCATGCACCTGAACGCCGGTGAAGCCCGCCTCTTTGGCGATCCGAGCGACGTTGGCAAAGCGCTGGATAAAATCGCGGATCTCCGGCTCCGCAAGTGCCCGCGGCCGGGCATAGTTGCCCATCAGCGATAGCTGCACCGCCGAAGGCCCCATCGGGCGCGAGGTAACGTAACGCGGCGACTGCCGACCGGCATGGGAAATCTGCATCCACAAATGGTTGCCGTTGCGGGTGCCCGCTTCGGCCCAGGCTCGCAACTGCGCCATACCCTCGGGCTCGCCCTTCACTTTTGTTAAATCGGGCGCCGGATCAATGGCCACGTTACCCGGCCGTTCCAGCACCCGGTGATCAATCATCACGTTGCCGGTAATCAACAGGCCTGCCCCGCCATCGGACCAGCGCCCATAAAGGGTTTGATGGCGGTGGGTAGCGTGTAGCTGATCGTCTGCCAGCCCCTCGGTCATGGCGGCCTTGGCAATACGGTTAGGCAGGACTGCTCCGCAGGGGAGTTTCAGGGGTTGGGCGAGGGGCGATTCGGGCATGGCATCATCCTGATGGTTTGAGTTCGTTGATTATCAAATCACGATCGAAGCTATCATTGCGCCAGCTCTATGGGAATCAACACTGCGTTCCGTCTCAGAAACCATGGCATGAACGGCGCTTTATACCGCGCCCAACCACTCTGCCAGCTGGAGATTGGTTTTCAGCCTCAATCGCTGCTGAAGCATCCCCTCAAAAACCCCTTCCACGGTTCGCTCCTGCCCCAGCAATGGCAGCGAGGCCTCAGCCTCTGAGAAGAACTGCTCCTCACGAGGCGTGCCCACAATGGCTTGCTCCCACCAATTCACTACTCGGGGGTGAGCCTGTTTGAGCAGTAAGTCCCCGGGCAGCTTTTCGGACTTGGAGGCATTCGCCGTATGAGTCGCTGGCATCAGATTCCAGAGATCGTTGTTGTTCCACCGTGACCATGGAAAACAGTGGTCGACGTCAAAACGCTTGGCTTTAAGATTTTGGGCTGTCCACACGCACTCGACCTTACCAGCCTCTAGCTGCTGGCTAATCATTTGACGGACAGCTGATGTATCACGCCGACCTTCAACCCACTGTAAACCACGATGATAGACATCCATGGAATAACGCAGGTCCCAGCTACCCATCAAATCAATCCACTCATTAACAATCGCAGGCTCAATCCAGCACGCATAGCGACTGAACGCATCCCAGAGAAATGAAGGAACGCGAAAGGTACCGAACCGGGAAAGCGTTGCTTTGTCCAAACGTATGGGTGCCTTCTTGATGGTCATCCTGGCCGAACCGCCCTCGAAGATCGGACGGTTACTGCCAGGCCAGGTCGTAAAATGTGCGGGGTTCTTGAGAATGGTCGAACAAGCGTCCCGGATAGCGCGCAGGACTACCGGCGCAACATCCGCCGACAGCGACATTCCCACCCTGAAATCCAGAGGCGTGAAACTATTCAGCTTGAAGAAATCGTCTGTGGCGAAGCCGTAGCCGCGGCTACCTGGCGCTTGCCTCAACTGGTGACGGAGAACCAAAGGATGATAAAGCATAATCCAGAACAGCCCGACCGCACCAAGCGGAATATCCACCCAGTCATCGTTACGGTTAAGCGCCAGGCCGGGCGCACCGTCAGCGATCCGGACGAGGGTTCGCAGCAAACCCAATTTGTAAGTCGAAGACTTATTATCATTAACGATGATGTGGCGGACTGTCGGCAATGCGCCTGTGCCATCGTCCGCCAAACGAAAAGCCAGCGTCTCCCAGGAAACTTCGTCCCTCTGGAGCTCATCCTTCTGCCGCCCGACCGACACCGGAAGCGGGATCAGTGCCCGGCGTTTTGCAAAGCCCTCCAGCTCTTCCCTGCTAACATCGTAGAAAACGCGTTCGCCGTCGCCGGGCCCATGCCGAAGCGTAATCACCAGCATTCCACCGGGCGCCAAAAGCTCAGCCAGGATTCGAAAGGCACGTTCACGATCGGAGGGTGGAATATGCATCCAGACAGCGGAAACAAGAATCAGATCGAAGCGATAGCTCAACTCCCGGATTTTACCAAGATCGGGCAATTGGTCGTCTAACCAGTGAATGCTCTGATGGCGAGTAGCGCGCTGACCCAACTCTCGCAAGCCAGCTGCGGGCTCTACCGCGACAACGTCCCAGCCCCGTGCTGCAAGGGCGCTGGCATCGCGACCGCTGCCTGCGCCGACGTCCAGAGCAAGACCTGATTTATCGCCAAGGAAGGAGAGCCAGTCTTGATGAACCTGTTCGAAGGTAAGCGACTGGTACTGATCGTAGAAGGTTTCGGCTTTCTGGCTGTAAACATCATTCACGAATATCTGTTCCACCACGGGATAAAGGCGTCAACTAAATGCCCTCCTGAATTGTGGAGTAGCTTATCAAGGAATATAGACACTGATAGCATACGATGGATGGCCGATCGCCGCTCTCGTCTTCACAAACGACATCATTAATTCCCGGAGTTTCATGGATCGGGACATAAAAAGAAACTAAAATGCCTCAATCGTTGGATCCTGATTTCACGACGCAATGCGGTCGTCCCGATAACTTGAACATCCCCATTGTAGAATGCAATATGCGGGGATGCGACGAGTCGTAGTTGCCTTTAGAGTACGCCAAAAACCACTAATGGGCGGTACTTTAACGCCGTAAGGAATTGGTAAGGCTAAATACACGACTTTGAATCATGTCGATAACCTAAGATTCCTCCAAGTCGCTCAGCGCGGCATGTTTAACCGCTACGGGCAAATCCCGTATTGCGAAAGGAACGACAGTAGCAATATGGCTCACCATAAATTCGTGGATCTCTTCGCTGGATGTGGCGGACTTTCTCTAGGCTTGTCGATGGCAGGATTGGAGGGTGTGTTTGCCATCGAGAAAGATCCAATGGCATTCGGGACTTTTTCCGCAAACTTTCTTGGAAAACGGAAATTGCCAGTAAAGAAATTCGCCTGGCCCCTCTGGTTGGAGCAAAAAGCCTGGGGCATTGATGACCTCCTCGATGAACACCGCAACCAACTGCACAATCTCAAAAATGAAATCGAAATACTTGCGGGCGGGCCCCCATGCCAGGGGTTTAGTTTTGCCGGCCGGCGTCAGGAATCAGATCCTCGCAACCTACTCTTCGAGAGATATGTTGAAGTCGTAGATGCAATACGCCCCTCAGCACTCATCTTGGAGAATGTTCCAGGTATGAAGGTTGCCCATGCAACTAAGTCGGATGCTGGCATCCGGCAGCAAGCATCAGAATCCTATTATGAAAAACTCAAGCGAAGTCTCGAAGCAATTGGGTACGATGTTCACTGCGAATTCATGGACGCGTCTCGGTTTGGTGTTCCCCAAAAGCGATCGCGCCTCATTGTACTCGGCCTGGAAAATAGCATCTCTGCCAAGCTAGATGGCGGTGCAAACAGGGTTTTTCAGCTGCTAGAAGAAAAGCGGAAGGAACAGTTATCCGAATTTCGGCTCCCAGAAATTGTCACAGCCAGTGATGCCATTTCCGACCTGCACACCGATCACTCACTCAGGCAGCCGTGTGCTGACCCATATTCACCATCAGGCTTCGAAGAGGCGGTTTATCTGGGCCCGGATACCAGATACCAAAAACTGATGAACAAACATTGTGCCAAGGATGCAATGGATAGCATGCGCCTGGCAAGGCACCGGCAGGTAGTCAGGGAACGCTTCGCAAGAATTCTCAACGAGTGTAAGGCCGGAGTGCTTATGGATAAGGAAAGCCGAGAAAGGTTTGGCCTAAAGAAACACCGAATCTATCTAATGTCGAGGAACCTTCCCGCACCTACGATCACTACACTTCCGGACGACGTGCTCCACTACTCGGCGCCAAGAATACTCACTGTCAGGGAAAGCGCGAGGATACAGAGTTTCCCTGATTGGTTCCGCTTCAGTGGAAAGTTCACAACAGGTGGATCTATGCGCTCACAAGAGTGTCCTCGCTACACCCAAGTCGGAAACGCGGTTCCTCCATTTCTCGCCCGAGCAATCGGGCTCGCCGTCACCGCAGCCTTGAGTGAAGCGTCCCTTTCAGCGAATCCGAATTTCTGCGAGAGTTTTCCAACTACACAAGAAGAACTTATCACAGCTATATAAAGAGACAGCTGATTGATGCTAAAGAAAAAATATTGGTAAGCCTCCTGATAAGTTAGACGACTGATATCTTTGCGCTTCAGGCAAATCCATGCATGTTGAGGCTAAGCGGAGAGCGATACTGAGGAGCATTCATCGCCGCTCGGGCAATGCTGTTACGCGGTCGATGAAAGTCGCTACACTTAATCTGGCTGCTAGATTGAGGGAACTGGAGCGATTAGCAGCACTAGACGCCTCCGCAACGGGTTGCGGTGTAGGAGATCTGCCAATCCGCTACAGATATCCTCGTTAAGCAGTCATGATCATTGCTGGAAGCTAGCAAGCCATTTGATTTACGATTCGAATATGGTTGATTTCCTGTCGCCAAAAGAAAGATCGGCACGAATGTCTCGCATCAAGGGCAAGGATACTAAGCCCGAGCTTTCACTGCGCAAGATTTTGCATAGGCTTGGCTTTCGCTATCGCCTGCATGTTAATAAACTTCCAGGAAAGCCAGATCTTGTTTTTCCAAAATACAATACAGTGGTTTTTGTTCACGGCTGTTTCTGGCACAGGCACCCTGGATGCAAGGTGGCGACGACACCCAAGAGTAATACTGAATTTTGGAATGATAAATTCGAGAAAAACAAAGAACGTGATGCTCGGACGATAAAGACTCTGGAGGACGCAGGATGGAATGTCCTCGTTGTCTGGGAGTGCGAGCTGGACTCGATGAAGAAAGCTGTTGCGACAGGAAAGCTCATCGGCGAAAAACTAAAGAAGCCAGAGAAAATCGGCAATCATTCTTGCAACAATGGCACGAGCTCCTGAGCAAGATTGCATCCAGAATGTGGCTTTGAACCCTACCCGATTTCCGATGAACAAGCACTATGACCAACTTTTAAACAATGCATGAGGAAGCCCATACCCTCTGGTAACCTACTAATTAACAACAACCACCGTAAAGCGTTAACAGTCAAACCAGAGGGAGCCCACGCAAGACTTAATCAAACGCAGGCCTGCCCGTGGCTATCAGCTTCTCGAAGATCGATTAAGCAAATGCGTTGTAATAGTCAGCAACGTCTTTCCTTGAAGTAATCAGAGCTAATCTAGTTGTCGCCCGAGTAGTAGCAACGTAGAGATCTTCTCTAGAAAAGGCGACGTGATCATCAGGGATACCAACGTCAACGACAATTATCGCCTTTGCTTCGATACCCTTAAATGACTTTATTGTCGAGAAAAAAACAGTACCAGCCTCCCCAAGCTCGCTAATATCAGTACTCAGACGCAGGCCATGCCCCGACTTTTGGCCACTCATCGAAGAATTTTCAAGCTTGTAAGGGCTTAGTATCACTACCGAGCCATCTCCGCTCCACTTTTTAGCAATTTCCCACGCACGCATCGATTGGTTATTAGCCAATTCAACAAGTGGAGCGACTCCCATGGGCATGCCTGGCATAGATTTGATTCTCGAATTGAGATAAGAGTTCGAAGCATCATTAATCTTTACCGTATTTCGGCAATTGTGATGCAGGCTAAAAACCACCTCGGCGCCTATCGGGGTGCTATTTCCTGAATTAAAAAGATCTTGTTTCCAATCTGAGAAAAAAGCCCAGCCCTCATCGCTTGAACGTAGTTCGAGCAAGGCGATAATCTGAGATTCAGACAAGTCCTGCCCTTCATCAACAACTATTGCATCATATTTCTCATAAGTATCTGCATAGTCCATTATCTGCCCTGGCAATTCCTCCCTATAAAATTCGTCTAGGTCACCTCGAGGGCGCGCTTCCGAACATATCGAAATAAAGAGCTTGTCGACATTCCAAATAAAATCCGCATGATCTGGATTTTCCAATCGGAGAGCCGCCGCGAGCGCGCGGTTGTAACAAACGTAAATGGCCTTTTTTCCCTCGTCGATTAGTGCTTTTAAACGCCAAATGGCTAAAACAGTCTTTCCCGAACCAGCTGGACCGACAACGGCGACATTTGGCAACTGGAATAACCCTTTTAGGCTCGCAAACTGCTGACGAGTGAGTTGCTCGATTCTTTCTGAGTCGTCAGATACATCCTCTCCCGAATCTGCTTTATAAACACGGAACTGCCTGTTCTTAAGCTGGTCAGTAACTGACTCTACAACTTGAGTAAAAAATTGCTCTCCGCGACCATCTCCGCCACGCTTTTCAAGTGAATTGCGTAGCCGCGACGCTAACTGATTCATATGCCTGCGGGTCGCTATTGTTGACTCATCGAACATGGCAGGTAGCTCGGCTGCCTCACCCTGAGGATAGATAACGAGATATGAGTACCGTCCAGGAAAATTAAGCCATTGGTGACGCTCAATCAGCACTTTAGTCAGATCATGCATGTTCCTCGTAGCTTGCTCTGGAGGCGACTCTTTCAGCTCGGTCCAGCTTCCATTTTTTTCCTTCCGGCTCCAAATTCCATTCTCCTCAACCCTAAACCCTTTTGAACCCTTTACCTCAACAACTACCAAGCCAGAATTGGGTACGAGAACTACGAAATCAGCTTCGCCGTCACGAACGTAACCGTTTTTGGCAAGTGTCCAGTGCACGCTGGGCATCACAACCCAATCTTCAGGCAGCTGAGCTTTAAACGCCTTAAGAACTTCGTTTTCCCACAGATCTGCCGGTAGGCTACCTACGACTTTTGGCATTTACATCATTTCCTTCATTTGACTCGACGAGCGACAAAACTGAATTGTTCAGCTTCATGCCTTGGGACGTTTCCATTGTTATTTCGCAGCCTTGGAGCTTCCATTCCGTGCTTATACACAGCTCTGACAGACATAAGCCGACCTGTCGGAGTCGCCGCCAACCACTCTTCACCATCTCCAAGCTGGTTCAACGTCTTTCGACCAGCTTTCTGCCAGCTTTGATCATCAAAGGTGACGATATCATCATCAGAGTACTCGTGAAGTTCGTCTATCTTTCTCACATTCTTGGTAGGTGCGGAAACGTTACTTGCTGCTCCAGAGGGAGACTGCGAATCAACTTCTTCCACAACAAATACTTCATCGTTCGAAAGATTGGCTCTGACCCAAATCATTCTCCTAGATAAGTTAAATGAATCTATACGTCGGATTCCCTTGAGACCTTTCCCAGCCGCCAGAAGATGCGCATTGCCTATTGCGTTTCGCTCACTCGGACTCCCATCCCATAGCGGATGCACTACAACGTTCAATACGTCACCATCAATCCACCCGTGCACAGCACCCTCATGAACGACTGAATCAGCAGGAAAGCCATTGAGTTCCCAAGTATCGACAAGTTTGCCTGCGCGGATAGGCCAGTCGCCGTCTCTTCCGATTGGTATTTCTCGGCCAAGAGCGACATTATCCAATCCTGGCTTAAAGTTTTCGTCTAACATCGAGGCCAATAGTTCAAGGCCTAGCTCCCAGTCTAAAAGGCCATGAACCTGACGGTTTCGAAAGCCCTTAAGTAATAGATCCGGACTTCGCCACTCGTTCCCAGGTTCGAAAGATAGCGCAATTTCCTCACGGATCATTTTCCCCATCCGATGTGTAGGTCCTGCTCCAAAGAGACAACCTTTTAGTAGGGACTCAAGTTCACCTCTTGTGCTATCTACAAGGCCAGCTCCATTCGGATGCGCATCAGCCAAATAAAGCTCACCACCGCCCCTACCTTTATCTGTAATTGCGTGGACAGATGCGATTTCAATGTCCAGCGAATCAACATCCAGTTCGAGGGCAATGGCGCGCTGTAGAATGGTTGCCGCTGAATACCAAGCTGCACGGCGCCTGGCTAGTCTCGATTCACTTATTCCTTCGAAATACGTTAGCCCTTCGCCATCCAGCATTCTGATTGCAAGTATGTCTGTAGTTTTTGCAGAAGTAAGCGCAACCCTGAATTCAGGATTTTCTTCATCGGACCACCAAACAGATTCCGCCTCAACAAACTTTTCCTGAAGACTCCCCCTTTCTTTGAAACCAAAATAATCGCCGCGATTAGTGTTGGTGCGGAAGACCGGGGCCTGTCGCTCTAATTTAACATGAGCATTACAAGCTCTCTCGTAGCCTTCCGAACTGAGCCTCGGACTAGAAATATCTGTGGAACCAGATCGTCCCCTACTTTCGCCTCCACCCCCTGCAGGCTTCAATACATCCAAATTCGTTGCAAATGCTTTTGGAGAGACAGCCATATATGGCTTGGCTCCTAAAATTCCGCAGTTGGGGCATCGAACAGCCTGTGGTGGTTCTAACAACCAGCTTGATTCCCACATCCCTTTTGCACTGACAAACCCCTGCAACTTGCTGATAGGAACAGGCTCGATATGCAACTGACGACAGGCTCCGCAGCGAACGTGGACATAGGCGGCTCCAATAGGTGAACCTGCCGCTCTCCAGCCGCTTCCGCCATTCTTGCTTAATATTGGAGCAACAACGTATTTTGGTATCAGACGCCGTTTGTCCCATGTCCGCTCCGCACCCGGCGCGAAGTCGGCAATTCCCTGGTCCGCGGGTCTGTTTAGGGTTTTTGGCTCACTCGCACCCTTAGGAAGACCAAAGTAGAGATCGCGGACACTTGTCGGCATACCAAACATGGGCAAAATCCCGGCCTCAGCCAGGCGATGGGCCAGCGTATTCGCGACAAAGCCAGTATTCGCGACGGCTTCACGAATTTTGCTCGGCAAATCACGAACGAATTTAATGAGTGCTGTAATCGATACACCTGAACCAGCGCACACGAGTTGCACGAGGTCTCCAATAGTGTCCTGATGCTCATCTATCCATAACTCAATCGAAGAGATAGTCAGTTCAGACTCAGCTAGAGTGCCCATTTCTCCATGAGTATCAGGATCAAGGCTAGTGGATGTCCATGAAACCCCTGCGTCTAGACATGCACGTCTCAAAACCTCTTTAGCAACAAGTCTTTCAGCTAATATGCGCTGGTCATCTCCCATTGCAAGGCGGGGTTGCGGTGGGACACCACCCGTCATCTCCTTCGGATGCTCAAAATGAATGCGGTCGTGAGTTTGGCCTCGACAGAATGTGAAGGCCACTGAAAATGCTTGGCCTTTTCGACCTGCTCGACCAACGCGCTGTTGGTAATTAAAGCGTTCAGGAGGCATGTTTGCTTGCATAATTGCTTGCAACGAGCCTATGTCGACACCAACCTCCATCGTTGTAGTGACGGATAGAAAATCTATTGAGTCAACATTTTCATATGCTTTGCGAGTTCCAATTCCTTCAACGTACTCATCGTCGAAAAAAATATCACGAAAGTGCCGCTGACGCTGAGCCTGATCCTGTGTCTGTCCGGTCAGTTCCTCGGAGTGAATTCGGAAAGTAGATGACGCATCTTTTGCTTCATAAGCATAGTAGTGATTACTTTCCCTGATTTTGGATGAAGCCTTACCATTCGGCTGCTCATCGAGTTTTCCGGTACAGCGAGAACAGACACCTGCCGATGCTTGCCAATGAATCTGCCCACAGTTTGAACATTGCCAAGGGTAATCATCAGGCTTTACTACCTTTACCCATAATTTCTCCAACTTGACGACAGCCCACAAATCAGGACCAGCAGAATGTATCGATTTGAAAGCATCTACCACGCTACTTCGCAGGGTCTCAAAGTTAATGGCTCTATTCTCTGAAACCTTGGCAAGATAATTGTGGACACGTTTTTTCTTCGGCCCTTCATTGGGTGCCCCAGTTGGCTGGTTATATTTCCAGCCATCGACAGGCCTATCCCAGGGCGTAGGATCTAACTGATTTTCCTCAGCTAGGATACGTAAAACGCTATCACAGACTTGCCGGAATACTCCTGAAGACAAGCCAGAAGGTGCCTGCAATGTCGGGGTGGGCGGAAACGCCAAGTGACCAATTCCCTGAGCCTCAAGGTCGTAGAGCAAACGTCCGGTCAATGCTCGCCACGCACTTTTGCGGAGTGATAGGCCGATATGATCGATTGCGGCGGGTGAGGCCTCATTGTCTAACACAGGAATGAGTTGGCCATTTTTTGACTGGAAGATTGAGGTCCAGTCGGTATTCTCGGTAATCATTTTCTTATCTATTGATGCCCCTCCAGGATTGACACCCATTTCGATAAAGTCCTTCCACAGAGGGCTGATCACCCTATTGGAATCAGGCTGTGCAAGGATGTCATTAACTGGAACAAATCCTTCCTTATAGGCGCGCACGTTTTTCACATTTTCGATTTGTGCCGGAAGCGCACCTTCAGCGTCATCTTTGACTTCCTTCGCTGATTGGACGAAAAGGTTAAACTTATCTAGGTTCCCATCGGCTGAGCCGAAGACTTTCTTCACTCTATCGCGCAAGTCAGGAATTTTTTCCCGCTGCCCAGACTCCACCAGACGCAGCGCTTCTTTCATTAGGGGATCAATGCCACTTTCGGCACGTATTTTGAGTTCTCGATTCAAAAACGTTCGTAGCAGCAGCTTCCATTGCTCCTCTTCAACTCCAACAGAAAGGTTTGCTGCTGCTTCTCGGCTATCAGAGAAAGCAACAAGCTTTCTTGACTTACCTTCTGGCAAGGTACTCATTACGTGCTTTGAGAAAAGATGGGACATCCTTGCCAGGCCCGTCACGAAAGAACGGATGGGAGTCCTGCGTCCATACCGCTCTGAATAATCAATTAGGCAGGAGGGACAACGCTGAGGCATCGCAGGATATCGGTGCCGATCCTTTTCAGGCAAGACTTGCTTATCGATTTTGAACCAATAACATGACAGCTCGCCCTCTTTCGGATTGGCCCCAAGCCTAACTAAACCGGTGGAGGGGTTTATACTAGCTGGGCTCCAACTGGCAGGCGCCGTTGCGACTGGCCGACCAGGCCGATTGCTCGTCGAATTTTCCTCAAACGTACCGTGCAGCCACCTTAGATCTTCCGCAGATGCCATTTGAGATTCTGGACGGCGCAACCAAACGACACCGACATCCTTGTAATTCTGAGCATCAGTCCTTGTTTCGACCGTTGTTTCCGGGAGCCCCTCTATCTGCGTTTCGAGAGAGGTCAATTCAAAATGGCTTTCGATACCCCAGCTGCTGTTGAGAGATATTTTATTTCCACACAGCAATTGCGTACCGCAGCATTCACAGTAAAGGACTTCCAAAACGCGTTGCCCATCAATAGAGAGCTTTCTCTCAGGCAAGAGTTTTCCGACCCGTCGCTCACTATCTGACTCACCCAATCCGACCGTAGCCCACAAACCATCGACGTTCTTTGCCATCCAATGGAAGCGGAGACTCGGTACGGCCAATTTTTTCTTTTTCGCGTAATCTGAACCAATTGCAACGAATAAGCCTCGTGTAGCAGTGATACGCTCGACCGCTGGCAAATCCGCGAACCAAAAGTTTGATATTTCATCCAAAGGTTTGGCTCTTATATGACCATCCAAATCGAACGCAGCGAGGATAGATTTATTTGTCTTCACGTGGTCTTGAGCCAAAAGGTCAACCACAGTTTCCAATGCGGATTGATCGATGTTTTTCTGAGCTTCGGCCTTACCAATTTCTAGGCAAGCCTCTGTGACGTTTTTTTCGAGTTCAGGAATGTCGCCCTCGAGGGGATATTTGGGTTCACCAGCCTCTATATGGAAACGGGCTTTTGCTTGATCCGGCGTATACCCAAAAAATTCACCGAGATACTTATAAGTGACATCATCCTTGCCATCGAGAGATGCGCTTGACGCAAGAATGCGAAATTGGGGACTTTCCGGACTCAGGCCTAGTCTGTCTGTTAGAAGACGAACCAAATAGGCCACTTCCGTTCCGGCCGAACTCCGGTGTAAGTGAAGTTCATCAATGATCAGTTGGAAGACATTGTTTTCGCGATCTTCACTCAGCCATTGCCTTGTTGCTTCGAAGATATCGGAGTCTGCTCGATCACCGAGAATATTAGGGTCGGGGTGGCGCATCAGCATAATGGACAACATGCTGAGATTCGTTACCAGAATGTCAGGCGGGGTTGCTTGCATTTCCCACCGATGAAACATCTCACCGGCGTCCGGCGACATACGTCGAATAAAGCTAGTTTCCTCTAGCGCATCAGCCACATCGCGCCTGGCGCTTTTGATTGCATCAGAGTCCCCAGAAGCCTGAGCATCTGCCAAAGCTTGACGGCAGCTACTTAGTTTTTTGCGCATCGCTGAATGGTCGGCGATCGCCGACTTGAGTTCAGCTGCTAGTGCTGACCGTTTGGTACTGTTGGCTTTTCCATCGGCCTTGAAGGCATGACCGGCAACCGGCGTTGCGCCATTGTATCTGCCAAATCGAATTCTGTTGCCAGACAAATGTTGATCAAGTGCTTCGAGTGCCTCATCAGAGTCGAGCGCAAGGCGGAGACGAGATATTTGATCCTCTACAAGAGCATTCATCGGATACAGTATTAATGCCCGCACTGCTGCAGTGCGACTTTCACCACGCAACTCTTTTCTAGTGGAATCCCACCTTGGGGGCGCATCAATGGTCCATTCTCGCGGCATCTTGCTAGGTTTGGCCCACTGACCCGCTGAGCTAGTCGCTTCTCTAATTATGCTCGCCAGCGCTGGGAGCAAAAATGCTTCCGTTTTTCCCGAACCAGTGCCAGTCACGACTACACTATGCTTGCCTTTTAAAGACTCTCTGAGCATCGTTTGCTGGTGCTGATACAGTGGATAATCGCCGTTGAATAGTCCCGCTCCAATGAGGGCCTTGAAGGCCTCGATTCCTCTGGGGTTCAGGCCCGGGAGATCCTCCTGAACTAGGTCGGCTAGTGCGCGTCCCGGCTTGTATGACTGAGTGGGTTCAACGTACGGCCTTTGGAAGAGAACCCCAGGATGATCCAACAGATCTTTTCGATCTTTTTCAAAAGAAGACGAATTCGTTCCGAACGCAGAGGTTATATAACGCTTAATCCCTTCCTGCAAAGCCTCATGGGCCCCTATTGGATCCTTCATTGTTTATCCCATTTTTTATAGAGTGTAATTATTTTTCAAATAACGTCGAGAACTGCGCCGAGCTTCATGGCAATTGTTCTAGCTATTGACTCTGGGACATGCCGATAGGCGAGCCATCTCCCATCTGCCATGTCCGTATAAAACCGGTTAGCTGAGAGCTCAGACGAGTCATCAATCGTTCGAGTCAAAAGAAGCCGACTGTCAGTCTCCTCGAGAGAACTATTTTGGAGTGTTACAACTTCCGGTGAGTCGCCACTACACAAAATGAGACCGCGCTCCAGCACGGTCGGCAAATTAATGCGGGCCGGGAGCCAAATTGTTCTTCTGTTAGATTCATAGGTTATGGGAAGAGGGTGGACACCATCCATTCCAGGAAAGCTACTCATGTACTTCGCAAATGCATCCAGAGCCAACCAAACGCCCCAACGCGAATCACTTACAAAAGCATACCTGCCCTTTTCCGCAAGAACGTACAAATTACCTACTCCAATATCGAGGTCTCGCACTTTCCACAACTCGCAAACATCTCCGAAGGGCGCCGCGGTGAAACGACCCTTGGATGCATTCAATCGCATCGCGCTATTTCGCGCGTTCCCAATCGACTCCATCGTGTTTTGAAACGTCTCATCCCTAAACGCTCCAAGAGTGGCAGACCAGTTAGCGACCGCAAAACAAGGTTTTTCCGTGAAATGGAAGCCAATCTGGCTGCAAATCTCCATTGCAAGTGACTTATCTTTTATTTTCAGGCGCCAGGCGCGGAATTCTCGGTCACTCGAAGAAGACTCATAGACATTCCAAGCCTCCGCCTCATCCGCAATAAATTTCCAGTGATCGATGCGTAGTGTGCCTGCAACGGCCCAAATCTGTTTGCCATTACAAACCAGAGGAAGTGAATAAAAAGCCGGTTTTATTGCATGTATTCGGGCAATGTGCCCCTTATGAGTCGTTGAAACTCCTAAGAAACCTCTTCTTCTGAGTTCAAGTATTATAAAGACTGGTGTGCCCGAATCTCTTGCTGAGGTTAAGAGTCTCTGCAGAAGGTCTCGTGCGACGCCAAAATCCATGCTTCCGGATTGAGCGAGAGCATCAAGAAATTTTTTATGAACCCCTACTTGTGATGTCTCAAAAAAGGCTCTACCACCCAACTCATCATCTGTAAGCTCAAAATCATTTGATACGTCGGGTAATTTTCCAACCTCTTCGTTGGGAGCTCCCAAAATTACACCTGACAAACCGTCGCTCGAGTGCATCGGCCTACCAAGTTTATCAAGGCTGAATGCCTTACCCGTATCTACAATCTCACCACCTAGATCGGCAATCCTTAATTTTGCTTGCCCTAGCGCTGATCCGTCGGCGGCAAATGCCTTGAATTCATAGAAGGCGCTTTTCGAACTCTGCAGCGTCAAATTGAACCGCCGAGTTGGCTTCCAGTCGACATGATCAATTCCGGTAAAGCTAGCTGTTGAAATCTCATCAACTTCAATACCCTCAGAGTGCTCAATGAATGCTCCTTCAGGCGCATCCAGCTCCAGCGAGGGCAGATCGTACGGTAAATACATGCGGCTGTAGCCACGTCGAATGGATCGCCCTCCAACAAAGCGTATTGCTCGCGGTCTCGGGCGGGAACCTCTTTCGCCGTCCGGGAGAATTCTTTGCTCTTGAGATAGCGATTCGCACTCTACCAACCGTATAAGAAGCCAACTTTCCGGGATTCCTGCTGCTGCTATCTTTTCAAAATGAGGTTGTTCACGCTCTATATATCCTTGAAGTGCCTGAACGCTTTGAGGTGGGGCTAGCAGAAAAGCTGATCCGCTCGCCGGAAGCTCACCTGCTCTGAGCTCAATGTTTTCCGTTTCATTGTCTAGCGCTGGTACAAGCACCCAAAGCGGGTGCCTCACAAGGTTGAGCTGCAGCTCTGTGGGCTCAGAGTCTTCGTCATCAAAACAAGAGACTTGGAATTCTAAAGCAGAATCAGAGGCCAACGTGACAATATTCCAAAACTCTGCCTCCTGATTCGGGCACGGAGCACTGGTTGCACCCTCTATTCCAGAAAATTGCCCCGTCCAGCTGAGGTTGCCTTGTGATAATTGAAATTCACCAGTGTCTTGAAGCGCTGAGATTCGCCAGCCAGGAGAAAATCGAAGTGGAGAATCCTGAACTACCCGAAGAGAAATCCCGACACTGCGATCTGCTTCATTTTGTAAAGTAGGGGAAGATTCCGCGCTTTTAACGACTCCCCGATTGGCTGGCAGCGTTCCATCCCAATCAGAGTAGGCTGTCCGTATCGCTTCTCGGATAGGTTGTTCAAAATCATCAATATTGAGCGCTTTCTGAAATCCAGCCGTGAATGTCGAACCTGACGACCGTGCTTCTCTCAAAATGCGCGTCAAAGTTTCTTCTGGCAGATCCTGACCCGGCCTTACCTCTGCTTGCACGAATACCCGCGATAAGTCCTCGACGTCGCTTGGCTTGAGAATACTTTGTGACCTAGGAACACCGACCAAGCGATAGCCACCAAGTCTCCTCATTTTGAAATAGCCGAAACGTCCACGATTTTCAGCTGTCCACTTCTCCAAATCAGCCCAAACAGTCTCAACTTGGCCCATCTCCTGTGAACCGAATTGATACTGGAGCTTCAAATCCTCAGATAACCGAGCGTAATAAGCGCTCGCGTTTTCCGCATCGTTTCTGACCAACGCTGCGAGATATGGGAGATATGTTGGCGCAGACAACCCACGGTATATTCCATCAAAATTCCCTGGGTCCTTGTAACTTGGTTTTGGATTCGTCCTATCTCTTTTTAATTCAATGATATTGCGCGTGAAACTTTTAGTAGCTCTAGTCCAACTTGGTCCTTTGCGAACTGCTTCCAAAAACCCAGCGTCTCCACCAATGTCTTGGCCCATCTGATCGAGCAAATCCCTATCCACTCGAAGAAACACCTCTTCGCCCCCAGAAGCTTCAGAAAAGAAACTTCTCAATAAGCGAAGGTTCCACTCACTAAACCTATCTTCTAGCGGTTTCATCTTGGCTGCAGCGACTAAATCAAGAACATAACTAAACGGACTAGAAGGATCAGAAGCCGACCTCATAAGGCCATCCCTGCTAGCGTTCACTATGAAGATTTCGTTTTCGTGTACGAAGAGCGCTAAAACGTTGCCTGATGAGGCATGCTTAGTAAGGTTCTTCACAAAGATTTTTGGGTCATCCGACGCTGTGTCAGAGCGGTACAAAACCGACTCCGTTTCTATTAAGTCATCTTTTTCGACGAACCAAGTTCTGAAAATGGCTATTCCGTCCGAACCCTTTGCCCGCAAAGCGTAATCGTGCAGCTCGCTCCGGCGCATGTAATCAACCAAATTATTATTTGCGTCCATCGTCGACTTTCCAATGCTCGTCCCAGATACGACAAGGAAAACGACGTCTAATCCGCGCACCGAAAATAAGTGCTCGACTTCTGCCTCAGACCTTTTTGCGTCATTGAGCATGCCCACCTCCATCGAGCAATTATGCGATTGATACTACTTTGCGCAGGATTCTTCTGAAGGCCGTCCACCCTTTGGGGGTTCAATGACGGTTAATACATATGGGACCGATAAGAAGTCCATTTCGTGTCCTTATTTCGATAAGCTCGGGCAGCGGTTTTCCAAGCCTGATTACCCTTATAACTGCTTGAGTTTGCGCCAGCAAACTCGGTGCTGTTATTTCATGTAAATGCATCAGGCACTCAGGTTGTTACGGCTAAATTTTTGGTCCCTCTACCCAAACAAATCTATTACTAAGCAGCCGACACTCACCATCGAACCGGTATGCGCAAAGCCTTCCACCATGTTTTCCTGCCACACTGTAGTCAAGACACGCAATATGGTCGTTGAGCGGTGCAGGCTGTCCTCTCATCCAGTAATGCCCGACAAATACCGGCTTTTCACCGTCGTATCCTGGCAAAACATGAGAGGCAACGGGTTCATGAGGGATCTGGTCGATGTATTCTTTCGGCACCATGGCAAGATCACGGTACGTCAGCTCACCCTGTCGCCACCATTCGGCACGTATGTTGGTGCGCTTGTTTTTATCTTTATCGAAAAAGTGATGGTCGCCAGGCAGCGGAATCTCCAGTCCTTTGAGCAGCGTTTCAATGGCCTCGTAGACCTCTGAACCTTTTCGGCTTGCTTTCTCCCAGGCATCTGGCAGCAATCGGTTTTCTGAATCGGTGTATCTGGTTATTGCCGAGAGATGTTCTGGGTGCCAGCAGGCATGCACTACACGAAACTGCGGCAGATCCAAATACAATGGTAGAGTTTTGAACCACTCGATCATGCTTTGGTGCAGTTCGCTGCCCTCACCGACTTGCTCAAGAAAGGCTTTATGCTGCTTCAGGTTCTTCTCAATGTGGGGACGGAGATACTGGCCGGGATTCTGCGGATCTGCCGTAGCCCAGGCCACGGCGTTAAATTCGTGGTTTCCCATTACGGCGAGGGCCTGGCCGTTTTCCACCATGTTTCGAGCAATGGTGACGGTCTCTATCTGCTCCGGGCCACGGTCAACAAAGTCCCCCAAAAAAATCACTTTGCGCTCAGGGTGCTGCCACACTCCCTCTATTTCTTCGTAGTCCATTATGGTGAGCAGGGATTTGAGTTCAGTGGCGTGGCCGTGGATATCGCCAATCAGGTCGTACATCGTTACCTCTTCCTTAGGCTGTTACTGCTGGGCTGTGCGAGTCACCGAAGTGATAACGTCCAACTCCCTGCTCCCTGTCACCTGGTCAGGGACAGGTCCCTCTCGCTTGCCAATGACTTCACCGTTGAGGGCCAATAGATAGGCTGCGTCTTTTTTGTAATAAAACCAATACTGCTTGATCTTCCCCCAAATTCCAAGATCCCCGCCCGTTTCATAGACATGTTCCCGGACACGACACTGGGCCCTGCCTAGTTGGCGGTCGATGGAGAGCCGCCAGAAGCTTTTGGGAAAGTCCAGATAGCGCTGATGTTCACAGGCAGCTAATGCGAATACTGGCTGGCTCCGGCGCTTGAAGCCCGTGTCTACCCATAGATAAGGTTTGAAAGCATTTCGCTCTTCTTCGAGGCGTTCCTGTATGCGGCGAATGCGCTGATCAGTCAAAGCCCTATCCATACCTGTCACCAAACACAGTGCTCTCAGGAAGCCTTCGCTACCGTATTTAAAGTCAAACCCGCCATCGGCCAGGCCGAAATCCGGATCATCCAGCACGGACTGAATGCGCTCTAAATTGGCAGAGGTGGGTTTGTGGTAACCCATGGCTTTCAGGATTTCATCCCGGGGTATAAGAGCGACACGAAGCACCAGATCAGTTTTGAAGTTATCGATCATCTCCCCTCCTTACCCAAGAGCTCAAGAGCGGGTTTTAGCCGATCTGCGTTGAAGGTTTCCCCGTCAAGAAACCATTCCGAGAGTTCTTTAACCAGGGCTTCTTTCAGGCTATGGCCTGCCGCATGCTTCTCTGCGACTGCCTTGGCAATGTAATCGTACTCATCGAAGCAATCGTTTTCCTTGCAACAGGTGTTCATTGGGTCGGTTTCAAACAGTGCTTGAGAGATTTGTTCTGCGCCGGGCCTGGATGACATTCTGCACACTCCTTTCGGTTCATTTCTATTATCACCACACTTTGCGACATATGACGTCGCAAAACAGGTTTATGCTTTTCCCAGGTAAACACACGGAGAGTATGCGGTATGAATCGAGCAAAGAAGGAAGAAGCCAGGAAACTACGCGAAGCCTATGAAAACATGTCAAAGGAAGAGCTTGAGGAGCTGGATCGAAAGCGGCAGATCGAGGCGCTGGCAAGAGGGATTCATCATGAATTGTTCCCGGAAGAATACGATTTCATGATGGACTCAATTTCTGACGCAAAAGACCGCCGCCGAGGCATCAACCCCATGAACGAGGAGTATACCGAGCGGATGAATGCACGGCGCAAAGAATTGGGTGTACCACCACTGGGGCCGAATGGACTTCCCACCTGCAAGACCAGTTGGGAGGTTGCCTACGCTGAGGCGGAGAAACGATGGCAAGTACAATCCAATGGTACATAAGGGGCTTTAATGCGAGTGGGTATGTCTATCCGATGAGCGCAAAGACAGCCCCGCGCTCACCGGAAACCTGGCTCATTCAGCCCAATAAACCCTGCATAATGTCCCGAAAACCCGTCATATACTCATCGCTCAAGCCTCTGGCACCTGTCGCGTGGGGCACAGACACAATGGTGGCTTCAGGAAAATGTTGTTTCAGGAGCTTGAATTTCGTGCCGCTCACGGGCACATCTGACTGAAAGATCTCCGCATTCCCCGGCCTTGTTCCGAGAATAGATTCGACTCGTTCACGAATTCGGATGTCATTCAGCGCTTCGATCAGCGCACTGCCTGTGAAGAGGATCAGACGGGGTTTCCGGGATTCGATAAGGGACAGGATTCCGTCGGACTCTGCAACCAACTTGTTGATCGTAATGCCATCGTCAGCAATGGTATTCGTTTGAGTCCCAAGCCAGTTGGTCTGAAAAAATGACCGTTCGTAGCCACCGATTTTAGTGGCATCGGTTTCCAGTGGACGGCCCCAGTTGTTGAGCCATGCAAGCAGACAGTTGCGGAACAGCGTGTTGTTCACCTTAGCATCCGAGAAAAAGGACGGTGCAGATTCCTGAGCCGTTACGCCCTTCTCTTCGTCTTCCTGATCTTGTGACGAGAAGCCGAAATTGTATCCACAAATCATAATTCCACCGGAAAGGTTTTCCGGATAGTCCGCTGTAACAACGGGGTGCTGTTCCATAACATCATTCTCCAAGTTCACGGATCAAAAGTGGGAGGCTAACTCCCCATGGCGATTTCTCAACAAAACAGATAACGGTATTCTGGATTCGTTCCAACTGATCGGGGCCGGTAATGACCGTTGCAAAGTTTGGTGACTGGCAGGCAGCAGGCATTTCAATCAGCCTGTAGGCGCCTGGGTTTTCTTCTGAAACCATGCAGAGCAACACCGCGTAGTTGACCATCTGCCCAAAACCACGCCACACAGCCGGAGGTGTCGTGCTGTTTTTTTGTTCATGGCAAAGAATCACCAGCAACCCGTTATCGGCTACCAGGTTACTGATATCGGGCAGCAGCTGTTCGCATACAAAGTTCGCATACCGATCAAATTCATAGGGCGGCTTCATTTCCTTTATTGATGAACCCAGGCTGTAGACTAAAAAGGGCGGCTTGTAATCCTTTTTCCGTGTATCTGCCTGCAAGCATAATGGCAAATCAACGGTCAGCTCTTCTGCCCCCATGAACATCAACGACTGCTGCGCATCCTGCAACTTCCTGCTCTCCTGCTAAGGCGTTCCAATATGGCCCATATCGTAATCGCCAAAAGCGACAGAAAGTGTCGCCTCAAGACAATACCATGATCAATCGTCTCTGGATGAGCTCTAAAACCATCGCAACACTGACGGTCAATCTCGCAACCGAGGATAAACAGTGGAATTGGCAACCGAACCCAGAAACCACACTGGGCAGAATCGTTTCTTCTTTAATTTGACTGCCATCCTTGGCTACCCAATTCACTTGGTGGTGCATGGCTGGCAATCAGAACAACCGCTGCATTGGTTCAGCCACAACTCAACGGATGTTGTTGCCCAAGGACGCTTTCTGGAAGCACCGGGGCTTCCCGTGTTCACACTGGACGACGAAGAGGGAAACGGCCTTTTAGAGCAGATTCCAGTGGATGTCGCCGGTGTGGCCCGATTAATGCCAGCCATGGATTTTGAGTTGTGTCAGGCGTGCGCTATTTCTGATGAAGCCCGCCAGCTGGCAATGGATGCACCGTTACTTTTTATTCTTCTGGTGGACTTCGCTCGTAAGCAATCGCTTTCCGTTATGGAATTTCAGGATATTCTGTTCCTGAAGCGTACAGATATTCTTCACAAGATTGGATTGCCCCAGAGTAAATCACTGGGTCGCCTGGTCAGGCGAATATCGCTTTCTCCACTGCTTCCCTGGGAACTTGAGGATGTCACCAAGGCCCTGACCAAGACTGAGCTTTTGGCGCTGCTCAGGCACCACCCAAACCTGCACCTGAACCATCTCCGTTTGCTCCTTCGTCTTCGGCATCCAGTGGAGCCAGGCATCCTGAGTATTGTGGATGGATACTCCTCGACACAAGACATCCAGTGGGTGTGCCGGATGATCCGTGATTCACTGAACATGGCGAGACGGAACGAGCGAGTACTGTCCGGCGTCACTTCCCGTCAAGCGTTGCAGCAATTGCATGATCGCCTGGTGGAGCGCTTTAATCGAGACTCAGGAAAAGACCCCGAAGCGCAGCGTGCAGCTCTTGCTGAGGAGTTGGCTCAGGAGCATGGTGATTACCCATCGCCTCCTGTCGCTGCTATTGAAGGGATAGAACCACTGACTTCCTGGCTAGAACTGCTGGAAGAGGGCTCCATGATGCACCACTGCGTGGGTAGTTATGATATTCCTGTCGCTCTGGGGGAGGTATTTGTCTACCGCATGGTCAACCCGGAACGGCTAACGATTGCATTGGAGTACCGAAATAACCGGTGGGTTGTCGGTGAGGTTCGAGGACATTGCAATGCAAACCCATCTCCCGGCGCACTGGATATCGTGCGCCGCTGGGTGGACAATCAGGCTACCCAAGGTGTGTCACGTATTGGTTAACATGTCACGATTAAACCTGAAATGGCTTAACCCTTTGGAGCCCAACATCAAATCCAACCTGCAGCTTCGGAGCTCTTTCAGGTCTGCCGCAGAAAGTAGACAGCCATCACAATATCCATCTTGTCCAAGCCTCTCCAGAACCACCAGTAATTCTTAGGCCTTACCGCTAAGCTCTTCCTTCACGTTAGACAATTGCCGAGATGCAAAGGTTCTGGCATCAACACCCCAGATATACCGGAACCCTTTAAGAAGCAACACAAGAAAAATGATAGGAATGATAACCGCCTTAAGGGTAAGTAAAGCCATCAAGTTAAGAGTGGAATTAATTAATTCCTCGGCTTCTTCCTTAATTCGTCCCAGATCCATCATATCCTTGGCGGAAGCAATGAACCCTTTCCCCTCTCCTCTCAGCGAATCTGTCAATTCTTCCAACTCATCATCCGTATTCTCAAGCTCTTCAGTGTGTTCTTCCAATCGTGACAGTGCCTCCGAGAGGCCTTTCTCACGAAGCTCAACATCTGCTTTGTACTTCTCGTACTCAGGATTGTTGGAGAAGTACCGATCAGTTAGATCAAGAGATTCTTTAATTTCCGAGAGTTCTGCTTCGGATGCATCAAGTTTACCTTGTGCTTCTGTTACCCTCATCCGCATTTTCTGAATAGCCTGAAGGGCGGCTTCCCGCTTTACTTCGAGTTCGCCAATCTGCTCTCGGACTGCAGCAGATTGAGGATTCGACGAATCCATCCGTGTTGTCTGGCCGACTGAAGCAATATTCTCGGAAGATCCTTGAAGATTCTTGTGTTCTGCATCAGTCTTTTCCTCTACAAAGGCCTGATCTACGAGGCCATTCAAAACAATAACCAGCACGAACAAAAACCTCGCCAGCCCGGCCAATGCAAACATTTTGATCAAAAACCCTGAGTACCTCCCCTGCTGGATATACAGCGAAGCAATGAGCAATAGCCCAGATGCTGTTATAAGAAGCTTGAAAAAATCCGTAGATACAATTTCTGAGAGAATTTTCTGAGTGATCAATGAGCCAATCGCAAACTTCAGCACTGACGACGCGTCTTCAATCAAGTCATCAACCGGATCAAGCCCCTGCCCAAACTGCACAGAAGCGACAAAGGCATTCACCTCAACTGATTTTATAACGGAGATTGCCGCATTGGCTAAACGGAAAGTCCCGAAAATACTCAACGCCTGAACGGTAGATTCATCAACGTACTCCTGAGCTTTACGGTCGAAGATACTCATCCAAGATATCGCAACAATCAAAAGGATAGCAGCTACTGCAGCATGGCGTTTTCGGCCATTAAAAGTTTGGTTATCCAGCTGCACAGATTCGTTACTTAGAGCCATATTTATTATCGCCGAATAAAGCTATTACAAATAAACAGTGATGGTAGTGGCTTCTCAAGCTCGCCAATCAACTTTTCATCAAGAGCTATAAGGTAAGCCGCGTCCTTTCGAAAGCGCCCCAATACTGCTTGATTTAACCTAAGATGCCAAGATATCTGCCAACTTTTTATACACACTTTCAGGAGCAACGCTTCGCTCATCTCTACCAGAAGAATTTTAATGTTTACAATTATTGCAGCAGGTCAGAATCTAGTGGCTTAGTCGGCGTTGAACCGGCCCGCTACGTGTGATCCCGCCCAATAGCCTTATCATCTCCAATGGCAACCTCGTTGCTAATGGGAAATTAAACGCTAGTAATCCGCTTGCCGACAATTGACATCGGTTCGATTTGTTGCTTGCCCTATCCCTATAGATTCGAGGATGGACAAGAATAGAGTTCACGGTGTGTTGCGCGCCGCTGCGCTTTCTGGGGACATTGTGCATGTGAAGCGCCCTAACGAACCGGTGTATACGTTCCGTAATTATGTAGAACGTGATAGAGGCGCTCGCCGAATGCGCTTTAGGCCCAATTCGAGGGTTGCCTCTATATCATCCCTCAACCAAGCCGGTTCCAGAATATCGCAATGCATCGCCTGCGCCGTCAGCCACCAGCGCAGGTCTTGGGTATCCCCTACAGTTACTGAGATTTCAAAGGTGTTGTCATCGATATCATGCGTGAGCTGATCAAAGCCCAACGGGGACTCGATCAGGTGGTTCAGTACCGGCTTGTCACACCGCAGCCGCAGGAATACGGGCTCGTCTGATCTCAGAATGCCCATGGCACCGGAACGAATGTAGAGGTCCAGATCGAAGTCGTCCGGCCGTTCCACAGGCTCTTCAATCAACTCGCCTGTTGTTGCGCGGTGCAGGACCAGCTGGCGAATACCTTCCCTGCCCTCGATGGTACCGATCAGGTACACATTCGGATCCCGGAATATCAGGCCGAAGGGGTGAACCACAATGTCTTCCGGTTGTGGCCAGTTGCGGGCCTGGTAGGTGAGCTTGCATTGGTATTCACGCAACAGGGCTTCGGTGACCGTCTCCAGGACGTCGGCATCAATGCCCGGGCGCTGTCCACCCAGGCCCCGGTTGATGACCCTCACCCGGCTTGGCCACTGCCCCAAGGGATTCTTGTCCCGCAGCAGGGTTCGGTGAGCTTCATCAAAATGTGGTTTCAGATGGGACAGCGCCCGTGGGGGAAGCATGGGGCTGAGGTAGGCTCTGGCCAGCTCAAAGGTCAGTGCTGCCGGTAAGTCCAGGGCTGGAATGATGTCCATGGCAGCCTCTCGGTCGAATGACCATTGGAATGGCCGTTTGTTCTCGTCCACCAGCAGCGGGAAGTCTGTACTTAGCTTTTCCAGATCTCTCTGGATGGACCTCATAGTGACTGAGAAGCCGTGGTCTTCGAGCCGTTCTGCCAGTTCAGTGGTGGTGATGGACTTGGGGAAGCGGGGCACCATTCGGAGCATGGTGAGGTAGCGAACGGCGGTGTTGGACATAGGTGATCAACCTGGCAAGCGTGTACAGGGAAATGTAGCAGCAAGCCGTCAATTTATGTCGCAACACAGCCAAATACAAAAAAAGAAGGAAATCCGAGTCAACTTACATCAGAACAGACCTTCGTTCTTACCCGCCACCAGATTCAGTACACGGCCATCGCTCAGTTCAAGAACAGCCGGCCCATCGCTGTCGATGTCGTAGTTGAAGGCCATACCCTTGAGGCAAATTGACTCCAGATCCAGCTTGGCTCTGGCGACGTTCTCCAACTTCCCGCTCAGGATCAGGGACGGAGCGGCGGGGATAACCCCCTCTACCAGTCGATAGCTGCCAGCCCACGGCAGCGGCGATGCGCCCAGGCCGGTTCCCACGTCAAAAGCCGGATCACTGACTTTACAACCCGGTGCCGACAAATCAATAAAGGCCTCACCCACGCTACGGGCGCGCAAATTGCTCACCCAATAGGCTTTATCATGAATAATATCCAGATCCGGGTAGTCGAAGCGTGGATCAAACCGGTAACTGACGCGAGATGGGTTTAATACCCTGGCCCAGTCAGCACTCAACTGGGCTTCTTTAGCCCAATTATCCAACAACAATAGTGTTAGATGCTCCGCAACTGGGTGCAGGTAGAAGTAATATTCAACACCCTCTGTGAGCGAGAGTCGCTGAGCAATAGCCAGAGCTTCGTGTATTGGAACCAGTTCATCTGCGCCAGCGTATAAATGGGCACTGGGCACATGGCGTAAATTCTCCAGGTAGTCGATGACATTTTCAGTGCCGGTTTGAGGATCTGCGATGCTGCCCAGGATCGACGCCAATACTGGCCGCAATAAAACCTCCGATGTGGTATTGAGAAGTTCGTCCACCAGGGGTTGAACGCTGGGTTTGTTGATCAGATCACCCGTATGCCCCACCCAACTTACCATGCCCGCGAATCGATCCGGGTAATGGGTCGCCATATGAAGAGCGCCAAAGCCCCCCATGGAATAACCAGAAGCGAAAATGCGATCCGGATCAATGTCATAAGCTTGTTCCATATCCTCCATGACATCCAGAACATCCCGTTCGGACGGCCCGGTATAAAAGCCATAAGGCCCTCTTCCCAAAGGCGAAACAAGGATTCGATTGAGGTCGTCACCAAATTGTCTTTGCATGTTGGTTTGGTTTATCTGGCTGGCATGGTTCGCCTCACAGCCATGCATCACCACCATCATGCCCGGCTTATCAGCATAATCACCCTCAGGAACATAGACGCCATACGGCTGGTACTTGCCGAGATAAGTAAACGACTGACCGCAGAACAGTCCCCCGCCGTCTCGTCCATCTTCTGCAGGCATGGCGATGCCCTCCCCCAATGGGTAGGCTGACGTGTACACCCGCTGATGGAAGCCAGTCGTTTTTTCGGCCACTTGAGTGACGCCATTGCGAAGATCGGAGACATTGACCATTTGGCCAAAGGCGCTGATGTCGCCGTCAGCCAACTCTGCTGCCTGGCGATCTTCCCAGAAGTTGCCCGAAGCCGGCAGTACCTGGTTTACCCCACCATCGGCTTTTGCTTCTTCGTGTGGGCCACGGAACGCTACGTTCATCACCGTACCGTCCGCTTTTGCTACGGCAGCCTGAATACGCCAGTGCTCCCCTTCGGGTAACGGAGCGGTCAGGGACAGGGTATTAGTGTCTGGGTCTCCGTGATGCGCGAAATAGGTCTGATCCCAACCATCGCTGCTTATATTGATCTCACCCCAGTGACCACCACCGGAATCGCCCTTCGGATCGGTATCGATCGCGACTCCCAGAATCGCATCATCAGGATTGAACATAGTGTTGAGTTCGGCCATCACTATCAACTGGTTCTGCTCAATTGCCAGACTCAGCCTGACTAGATCTGCGGTATTTTCCCGTCTCGCCGGGTAACGCTGATCACCGGCTGCAGGTGAAAGGAGCCCGGGGGTGTTCGCAGTGGGCAGCCCGAGCTGCCCTCCCCGATTAAGCAGGTTCAGCAATGCCGGGTCCATAGAGACAAGTCCGGCATCAGCGCCGTAGTCATCATAGATATAGTCGTAATAGGTCAGGACGCCCCGGCACAGTTCGGTAGTGCCAGCCACCCAACTGTCGCGAACGCATTGCGAATGCACAGGCGACTCGAGTTGTGGCGTTTCGTCTCTGGGTGCATTGGAAATCTGGTCCGACTCGACCGCCGAAGGTTTGTCGCCTCCGCCGCCACAGGCGGCAAGAAGCACAGTGGTCAAAGTCAGGATGATTTTGTTTTTATTTTTTAATTTCATTTGAGGATGTCCTTCGCGTTAACGGGCGGATCGGCTTCCAACAACTCCTTGAAGCATCCGCGAGACAAATTGTTGGGGGAACAGGGAGGAAACCGGAACCAACTTATTCAGTCCGGGCAGCGCCACCCGCTGCTTTTTCTCAATTGCCCGAATTCCGCACTCGGCAACTTGTGCTGCATCCATCGCAACCAGATCGGCAAGAGAGCTGATGGACCCACGGCTATGCTGCTCTGAGGATAACCCCATGGCGTCGTATATCTTGGTGCGGGTTATTCCGGGACATAGCATTCCTACATAGATCCCATGAGGCGCCAGTTCATCGGCCAAGGCATGAGTAAAGGCGATCACATAGTGTTTACTACCGGCGTAGGCGGCCAGCTTCGGGACGGGCACATAACCCCCAATGGAGGCGACATTGAGAATGTGCCCCTGCACGCCTTCCTCTATCATCCGCCTGGCAACCACTGCCACCAACTCGGTGACAACCTGAATGTTGAGAGTCAGGGCTTTGCGCACGCTCTTTGTGTCGAGTTCGGTGTGGTTGCCCAGCAAGCCAGTCCCGGCATTGTTCACCAGCACTTCTACGCTGAATCCCTGGTCATCAAGTTGCTGCATCAACGTTTCAACAGCGTCGTCTGTCGTAAGGTCCATCTGGATGGGAATGAATTCACCAGGGCCATCACCCAATTCCGCTTTCAATGACTCAAGTTCATCCGGGTCCAGGGTCGCGGTTGCAACTTTTGCCCCCATAGCGTGAAACATGGTGACCATTTCCCGGCCAATGCCGCTGCCACCGCCGGTTACCAATACCTGCTTCTGATTCCAGTCCATACCTTTCATTACCTCTCTTCATTGTCTCGATTGGCTGCTTGCTGTCTGAACTGGGAAGGAGTCATCCCATGGCAGGCCTTGAACCACCTTATAAAAGACTGGCTTTCGGTGTACTGCAGACGATGCGCAATAGCTTCGATACTCTCATTGCTTTCCAGAAGAAGCTTCCTTGCCATCTCCTCACGTAATTCGTCCAACAATGCCCGATAACTGGTGCCCTCAACGTTCAATCGACGTAAAAGATGACGACTGCTCATACCCAAGGCATTTGCCAACTCGGATCTGGAAGGCTTTCCCCTCATAACCATCGTTTTCAGAATGGAGCGGGCATTCCCTAAAAAATCGGGCTCTGTTTGCTTGCTTTCCAGGAAACGGGCATGAGTCTCGAGAACATCTCGCATTGCACTATTGGAGTGCAGCAGCGGTGCATCCAGGTGGGCAAGTGGAAATACCAGCGCGTTCATCGGCTGGTTAAAATGCACAGGACAACGAAATACCCGCTCATATTCTCTGAGTTGGTGAGCGGTTTCTGGCGCCCCACGCTGGAGGAGCACGCAATCAAAATCCCAATGTCTTATGTTTGGCAGGTGTACTCTCACTGTGGCGAGACTACCAAGCATGTAGTCAACCGCTTGCAACCGAAACTCTGGATTGGTCGTGGCTAAATTCCAGGTCCAGGCAACTTGTCCGGGATTGAATTCAAACGAGGTGCTTCCAACGTTGCTCACCAAGTGCTCATACCGTATGCACATCTCAATCACTTCGCGAAGCGTTCCACAGGCCCTCACTATATAGCCTGCCACGCCAAAACTTTCAGGCTGAGAGAACTCCGATAGATGGAGCCCAAGGAGATCATCACCGGTATGCTTCACACCCGCATTAAGTACGGATTCAAGGTACCGCATTGGCACCATCTGGTTTGGATCAATCAGGTACTCAGGGCGCAGCCCGGTCTCATTTAGTATGCTGCTGTAAGATAATCCGAACTGCTCGGCCAAGGTCAGAAGATGTTGCAGAAGGCCGGACAGGACGAAAGCCCCGTCGTCGTTTACGTCACCGTTCTGGGAGTCTGATTGCATGCCGTGACCGCTCTTCCCAATCATGAAAGACCCGGATTGGAGTCTGATCCATCAAGCCGATGTTGTAGATAGTCTGCCCACAATACTGGACCGGCAGGCAAGCTGCCCATCACATCTTGGGACCACCAATAAACATTTTAGGACATATTCAGGAATGCATCTGCCCAGACCGAAGGCCACACGAACAACCTCCGTGATCCAGCAACGAACCAAGAAGCCATCTTTGGTGCTGTGTAGAGAAGAATTTCTGCCACCCCAAACGCAAAAAAGGCAGACCAGTAAGTACTGATCTGCCTTTCTCTTTGTTGGCGACTCAAAAGCCCCCGCTTGAACGAAATAAGGCCAGCGTAAGCTGGCCTTATTTCAATAATGGTAGCGGGGGCTGGATTCGAACCAACGACCTTCGGGTTATGAGCCCGACGAGCTACCAGACTGCTCCACCCCGCATCAAACTGGTTGTTTATCGGGGAACCCCGAATCAACGTGCGCGTATCTTAAGGATTCGCCCTATGCCTGTCAATCGATATTTTCAAACAGATCGCTCGGATACGTCAGACTCTCCTGCGGTGCCTGCTCATACATGCCCACCTTATCGATGGCCTCCTGCACAGGCCGGAACGAGCGCCGATGATGAACGGTGGCGCCGAGGCGATTCAATGCCTCCAGGTGAACTGGCGTGGGATAGCCTTTGTGCCTGGCCAGTTCGTAACCGGGGAACTGCTGGTCCAGTTCGGCCATTTCACGGTCACGGACCACTTTGGCAATGATGGATGCCGCGCTGATGGCTTCGACGCGAGAATCACCTTTTACGACCGGCTCCGAAGGCCAGCGCCATTTCGGGCAGCGGTTTCCGTCGACAAGTACATACTCTGGCTCCACAGACAGGCCGGAAACCGCCCTTTCCATAGCCACCATGGTGGCCTGATAGATATTCAGACGATCAATCTCTTCCGCTTCGGCGCGTCCGAGACTCCAGGCCGCAGCCTTCTCGATAATTTCCTCGTACAGAGCTTCCCTGCGCTTCTCTGTCAGCTTTTTGGAGTCAGCGAGCCCCGCTATCGGGCGCTCAGGGTCCAGGATCACGGCCGCGGTTACAACCGCTCCGATTAAGGGGCCCCGGCCAACTTCATCGACACCCGCCAGGCGCGAACCGGAGTAATGGCAGCGGAACGGAGGTAATGGCGATTTGCTCAAGTCGATCGCTCCAGCAGTTCAGAGATAGCGTCCGCCGCTCGCTCATCCGCATTCTGGCGGAGTTGCAGATGCAGCTCGGTGAATGCCTCGGTCAGACGGGTTCGCTCGCTCTCGTTCTCCAGGCGCTCGAGCACGGCGGCGCCCAGAGCCTCAGGGGTGGCATCGTCCTGAAGCAACTCCGGCACCAGTGGCTTACGGGCCAACAGATTGGGAAGTGCGACATGGGGCACCTTGACCAGGCGGGAGAGCAGCTTGTAACTGACATTGCTCAGCCGGTAGCCGACCACCATTGGTTTTTTCAGCAGCATGGCTTCGAGCGTGGCTGTCCCTGACGCCAACAGCACCACGTCGGAGGCCGCCATCACCTCACGGGAGCGCCCTCTTACGATGGTCACCGGCAATGCCACTTCCAGGGATTCCACCAGTCCGCGTACCTGCTTCTCGCGGTCACGGTTCACACAGGGAATCACCAGCTGCAGATCCGGGCGCGAGCTCTGTATCCAGCGGGCGGCGGCCAGAAACAGACTGCCCAGTCGCTCCACTTCCCCACCGCGACTGCCCGGCAGTATCGCCAGCACCGGCTTGTTCTCGTCCAGTTCAAGGGCCTGCCGGGCACCTGCGGTGTCCGGTTCCATCGGTATGCGGTTCGCCAACGGGTGCCCGACAAACGCCACCGGTACATCGTGCTCTTCGTAGAAGCGGGCCTCAAAGGGAAACAGAGTCAGCATCAGATTCACGGATTTTGCGATCTTAAAGATTCGCTTCTGGCGCCACGCCCAGACCGAGGGGCTGACATAGTGGACCGTCGGAATGCCGGCATCGCGGCAGCGGCGTTCAACACCGAGGGTGAAATCCGGGGAATCGATACCGATGACCACATCCGGTGGCGTGGTCAGGAAATAGTCCATCAGGCGGGCACGAATGCTGAACAGTTCGCGAATGCGGCCGAGCACTTCCACCAGCCCCATCACCGACAGTCGCTCCATCGGGACTAGGGAATGGAAGCCGACCGCCTCCATCTCTTCCCCGCCGATACCGACAAAACGGGCGCGAGGGTATCTGGCACGCAGCGCATGGATCAGGCCGGCACCGAGTATGTCTCCCGATGCCTCGCCCGCCACGATGCCAAATGTGATGCGGCGGTCGCTAATGACCCTGGGGGTGGGATGGTCCATCACCGCTCCAGGGCCGACTATCGAATGATGCCGCGGTGTGCACCACGAAGGGAGTCAAGGAGTGGGCGCATTTCGTCCACATCGGGGTAGGACTTTTCCAGCTCTTCCACAGCCTGCTCGGTGGTCAGGCCCTGCCGGTAAATAACCTTGTAAGCGCGGCGCAAGCTCAGCAGTACATCCTTGCTGAACCCGCGGCGGCGAAGGCCTTCCACGTTCATGCCGTGAGGCGCGGCGGACTGGCCGCTGGCCATGATATAAGCAGGAATATCCTTGAGGACAATACTGCCACCGGCGGCCATGCTGTGAGGGCCAATGTGACAGAACTGGTGAACCATGGTGCCACCACCGAGGATCGCCCAATCACCAACGGTGACGTGTCCGGCCAGGGTGGCGCAGTTGGCGAGAATGGTGTTGTCGCCAACCGTGCAGTCATGAGCCACATGAACATAGGCCATTAACAGGTTGCCGCTGCCGATCCGTGTCTCACCACGATCCTGAACAGTGCCACGATGAATCGTGCAGTTTTCACGGATCACGTTGTCATCACCGATCACCAGTGTGGTCGGCTCGCCGGCGTATTTCTTGTCCTGACACTCTTCTCCAATACTGGAGAACTGGAATATGCGGTTGTTGCGGCCAATAACCGTTGGCCCCTTCACCACCACATGGGAGAGGATTTCGGTTCCTTCCCCAATTTCCACATCGGGGCCGATGTAGCTCCACGGACCAACGGTAACGTTGTCCGCCAGTCTGGCTGACGGGTCTACAATCGCTTGAGGATGGACACCCGACCAGTCATTTGTCGCCATCAAACTTCTCTCTCAGCGGTCAATATATCGGCCACGCAGACGACTTCACCATCGACCAGTGCCCGACACTCAAATTTCCAGATTCCGCGTTTGCCAGAGATAAACGTGGATTCCATGCACAATCTGTCTCCCGGCACCACGGGGCGCTTGAAACGCACCTTACTGGACCCAGCCAAGTATTGTACCACGCCATCTGAGGGTTTCCGCTCAACAGTCACAAAACCGAGAACCCCTGAAAGCTGCGCCATCGCCTCTATTATCAGCACTCCGGGCATGATTGGCTTGTTTGGAAAATGGCCCGTAAAGAATGGTTCGTTGAAGGAAATGTTCTTATATCCCTTAATGGATTTACCCTTCTCGATTTCGGTGACCCGATCCACCAGCAAAAACGGGTATCTGTGGGGCAAATATTCCAGAATTTCTTCAATATACATCATCTTTAACGGCCTCAGCCTTCTGATTTCTTTTCCAGTTCTTTAAGCCTTCGCGCCATAGCGTCCAGCTGCCGAAAGCGAACTGCGTTTTTACGCCACTGGCGATTCTTGTCTGCGCTGGTGCCCGAAGAGTACACACCCGGCTCCCGTATATCGCCGGTAACCAATGTCATGCCCGTCAGGTGCACCTGGTCTGCGATCTCCAGATGACCGGCAACACCGGATGCGCCGCCAAATACACAGTGCCCACCGATTCGGGTGCTGCCCGCAATCCCGACCATGGCAGCCATCGCGCTGTGGTCACCTATGGTTACGTTATGGGCGATCTGGATCAGGTTATCCAGCTTGACGCCATTGCCAATCACGGTGTCATCCAGGGCACCCCGATCAATGGTGGTGTTAGCGCCGACTTCCACGTCGTCACCCAGAACCACTTTGCCGATCTGGGCAATGCGATGCCAGGCACCCCTCTCATTGGCAAAGCCGAAACCGTCAGAGCCAATCACCGCGCCACTGAGAATATGGCAACGCTGTCCCACCACAATATCGTGAGCCAGGGTTACCCGGGGACGTAAAACCGTCTGACTGCCTATACGAGAACGGGCACCGATGATGGAACCGGCACCGATAACAACCTGGTCACCAATCTCAGCTTCCGCTTCGATCACTACCTGGGGGCCAACGGAGGCTGTTTTTGAAACCCTGGCAGACGGATCCACAACCGCAGACGGATGGATGCCAGGCTGCGGACGAGGTGCGGGATCAAACCAGTGGCTGAGGCGAGCATACCCGAGATAGGGATTGTCCAATAACAGGACATTGGTCGGAGAATCGCCTGCGGCCGATGGTGAAAGGATAACGGCCGATGCCTGTGTTTCTTTCAGATAGCGACCGTAGGAGGGATTGGCCAGGAACGTGATCTGCCCCTCGGTTGCGGCCTGTAACGTCGCCACACCATGAATGATGGTATCCGGATCTCCCCGGAGTTCCGCCCCGAGATCGGCAGCGATCTCCCCCAGCCGGTAACAACTCTTTGTCATCACTTACTCCACAAGGTAAGGCCGCCCGGCCTGTCGTTGATGCCGGGCCGAAGCCGGGCCAGATCAGCGGTTCAGCTTATCCAACAGCTCGCTTGTCAGGTTCATTTCCGGCTTCACGTAGACCACGGCCTCGCTGGGGAGAATCACATCAAGATCATGCTCTTCAACAAGTTCCTGAACAGCGGCATCCACATCGGGGCGGGCGTTCTCAACGAAAGACTGTTTACGGCTAGCAACCGTGGAATCCAGGCGCTGCTTCAGGAAATTGAATTCCTTTACCTTTTCCTGGAACTCCGTCGCCAGCTTGCTGCGCTCGGATTCGTTCATCATCGCGCCATCCTTCTCGAGACGATCCTTCAGCTTCCTCGCCTCTTCCTGGGCACGGCGAACCTCAGCCTCGTCATCGGAGAAATCCCGCTGAAGCGTCTCACTGAAGGCTTTCGCTTCGTTAGAGGAAAACAAAGCCTGTCGCAGATCGACAACACCTATACGAGTTTCGGCCGCCGCAGGGAAGGACACAGCCACCGCGAGCATGGCAGCCATTGCTGCAAATCGGAACATGAGTTTTCTCCTCTGTTTCTTTGTTTTTCTACATCATCCACTGATCAGAAAGTCTGTCCCAGTGAGAACTGGAAGATCTGAGTATCGTCACCGCTCTTATCGTTCAGCGGCTTGGCCAGACTGAAGGCCAAGGGACCAACGGCGGTGATCCACTGGAACCCTACGCCTGCCGACAACCGCAACTCGTCCGCGGCGGGGTCAAAGTCCCGGTCCGGATCAAATACCTGACCGGCATCCACAAAGAATGCCGTGCGCATGGAGCGGCTATCCCCCGCAAACGGAGTCGGGAAGATCAGCTCCAGGCTGCCCTCTGTCAGGACACTACCACCAAATGGGTCCGGATCGGACAGATCATTGGGGCTGTTTGTCGCTCTCGGGCCCAGGGAGTTCGCTTCGTAACCACGGACCGAGCCATAGCCACCGGCATAGAAATGCTCGTAGAACGGCATAACATCGCGGCCATCATAACCATCACCATACCCTACCTCTGTGCGGCCCCGCAGCACCCAGGTCTGGTTCTCATTGAGCGGCTGATAGAAGTCGGTTTTATGACTTAGCTTATAGAAAGTCAGATCACTGCCTGGCACGGCTACATCGGCGGACAGTGAATGGCTATAGCCGTCGGTGGGCAATACACCCCGGTTCAGGGTGCTGCGACGCCAGGAGCCAAACAGGAAGTAGTTATTGAAATCACTTCCCTCCTCTTCGATGAACTCCTGGACCTCTTGCGAGGTGAATACACCCCCCTTGAGCTTGGACAGGGTGTAGCCAACACCGAAGTTAAGACGGGTAATTCTGTCGGTCGGATAGCCGAAGCTAAGTCGACCACCGTATTCATCCAGCAGGTAGGAAGAAATGTCCTGCTCTTCAAAGTCCGTTTCCCTGGCAAATAGACTGAAACCCCGGCTAACGCCATCGACCGTATAATAAGGATCGGTATAGGAGAAGTTTGCACTTTTGATGGAGTCACTGACGTTAACGCCAAAGGACACCCGCTTGCCACTGCCAAAGAAGTTATTCTCCGACACATTGGCGCCCAGAATCACCCCTGATGCCTGAGAGAAACCAACCGAGGCAGACAGGCTGCCGGTGGGCTGCTCAACCACAGAGTAGGTTACGTCGACCATGTCATCGGTGCCGGGAACCGGGGTGGTCTGAACATCCACCGTCTGGAAGAAGCCCAGTCGCTCCAGCTTGGTCTTGGAGTACTCGATTCGGTCAGTAGAGGCGACACCGCCTTCCATCTGCGTCATTTCCTGGCGCAGGACCTCATCGCGGGTGGATACGTTACCTTCAAAGTTAACCCGCCGAACGTAAGCACGCTTGCCGGGCTCTACATAGAACGTCACCGACGCTGTATTGTCCTCGGCAGGCTCAGGCACCGCGTTGACGTTGGCGAATGCGTAACCTTCACGCCCCAGACGACGAGAAAGGCGCTCAGACACAGCCGTCATGGTGGAGCGAGAGAAAATGTCACCTTCTTCGATAGAGATGAGCTCGCGCAACTCCTCTTCATCAACGATCAATTCACCCCGAAGCTGGACATCCGACACGGTGTACTGGGAACCTTCATTAAGCGCAATCGCAATAAAGACCTGCTTCTTGTCTGGTGAGATCGAGACCTGACTGGATTCCACATTGAAGTCCAGGTAACCCCGATCCAGATAGAACGATCTCAGGGATTCCAGGTCACCACTGAGCCGTTCCCGCGCATACTTGTCGGCATTGGTGATGGAATTCCACCAACTGCTGGTTCTCAGCTCGAACAGGTCCAGCAGTTCCTCATCACTGAATTGCTCGTTGCCGATAATGTTCATGTGATGGATGGCCGCCACATCCCCTTCATTGATCTCGAGCCCAATGGCGACCCGGTTGCGGGGCAAATTCTCGGCAGTTGCTTTTACCCGGGCGTTGTAACGCCCCTGACTAATGTACGATCGAAGGATCTCAAGCTCGAGTCGCTCCAGGGTCGCCCGGCGAAATACCTGGCCTTCCTCAAGCCCGGCTCCGGCTAGCGCATCCATGAGCATATCCGTTTCGATATTCTTGTTGCCTTCGATCTCAATGGAAGTGATGGAAGGACGCTCCCGAACGGTCAGGATCAGAGCACCGCCGTCCCGGCTTGCGTCAATATCGGTGAACAAGCCGGTACGGAACAGGTCTTTAATCGCCCCCGCAAGCTCGGCCTCATCCACAGGTTCCCCGATGCTGACCGGGAAAGAAGAAAATACGGTACCTGCGGATACTCGCTGTAGTCCCTCTACCTCAATATCGGAAACCGTGAATTCGTCAGCGTGCGCTGAACTCATGCCTATGCCGGCAATTGCCAGACCTATGGCTACACCTAGAAGAGAACGTCTCATTCAGTCATTTCGCCTGTTAATGCGCGTAAGGAGCCCGCAATTCTCACAACCGCATCAGGTCGTTGTAAAGAGCAAACACCATTAATGTGAGAATCAATGCCATACCAATTCGTAATCCAAGCGCCTGAACCTGCTCGGAAAGCGGCTTACGGCGGATGGCCTCGATGGTGTAATAAACAATGTGACCACCGTCGAGAATCGGTATAGGCAGCAGGTTCAGCACCCCCAGACTCACGCTCAGGTAAGCCAGGAAGCGCACGAAATCTTCGAAGCCGGAGCTGACGCTGGCTTCGGCAACCCGCGCAATGGTAATCGGGCCGCTGAGATTGGTGGGTGACAACAGTCCGGTTACCATCTTCTTGATGGCAACCAACGTCAGGCGGGTATCCGCCCAGGTTTCGCTGATGGCATTCGGCACCGCTTCTATGGGGCCGAATCGCACGTCCCGCAGCACTTCGTCCGGCCAGCTTACCTGAGCAACACCGGCCCCGACAAAGCCAATTTCCTCACCGCTATCGGTGGTTTTTGATGCCGGCGTGAGCTGGAGGTCCAGGCGCTCACCTTGACGCTCCACGGTTACTGTCAACGTAGATGCCGGGGAACTTCGGATGATGTCTACCAGCGCAAACCAGTCCGAAACGGGCTCGCCGTCCACGGCAACCACCCGATCTCCCGGTTTCAGGCCGGCAGCTTTTGCGGCTCCACCCTGCCGGATTTCATCCAATACGGCGGGGATCGAGGGTCGCCAGGGCTGAATTCCGAATTCACCCAGGGGGTTGGGATTGTCGTCTTTCAGGCGCCAGCCATCAAGCGAGGTAGAAAGCTCTCCGCGGCTGCCACTGTCACTGACAGTCAGAACCACATTGCCATGCTCACCTGCCCGCTCAAGCAAACGCATGTTGATATCCCGCCAGGAGGTCACCCTGCGACCATCCACTTCGTGGATCTCCATTCCCTCAACAAGCCCCATGCGTTCGGCGACACTGTCAGGCGTCACATCGCCAACGATGGGCGCCACAGCGGTAAAACCGACCACACTCAGCAGCCAGTACGCAGCAATGGCAAAAAGGAAGTTCGCCACCGGCCCGGCAGCAGCGATGGCAATCCGTTGTGACGGAGGCTTGGAGGTGAATTCCTGATCACGAAGCTCTTCAGGGACCGGCCCTTCACGCTCATCCAGCATTTTGACGTAGCCGCCGAGAGGGATGGCGGCAATCGCAAACTCGGTGCCGTGACGGTCATACCAGGAGAACATCGGCTTCCCGAAACCAACGGAAAAACGAAGTACCTTGACCCCACAGCGCCTGGCTACCCAGAAATGACCATACTCATGGAGGGTCACCAATATGCCCAGGGTCAGAGCCAGTGCCAGAATGGTTTGAACTAGTTGCATAGCGCTCTCAATAGTTGGCAATCATTCCAACAATCCGATGACGATAAATCAGACAGTCAGCAATCGTATCTGTTCCCGGGCGAACTCGCGGGCTTCCGCATCTTTAGCAAATATGGTTTCAAAACTGTCGGCAGACACGACATCGGTTGCCGTCAGAGTGCGCTCTATAATAACGGGGATATCGGTAAAGCAAAGCCCGCCCGCCAAAAAAGCCGCGACCGCCTCTTCATTGGCGGCATTCAACACCGCTGGCGCAGTCCCACCAGCCTGAAACGCTTCGGCTGCCAGTCTCAGGCAGGGAAACCGGTGCATATCCGGCCGCTCGAAATGAAAACGACCGATCGAGAACAGGTCCAGCGGTGCCACCCCGGCATCAATTCGCTCCGGCCAGGCCAGGCCATTGGCAATGGGTGTCCGCATATCGGGGCTACCCAATTGCGCCAGGACCGACCCATCGGCGTACTCGACCATCGAATGGATGATGCTTTCGGGATGAACATGCACCTCAATCCGTGAAGGATCCGTGTTGAACAACCAGCAGGCTTCAATAAGCTCAAGCCCTTTGTTCATCAGGGTGGCGGAGTCGACTGAGATTTTCTGGCCCATGGACCAGTTGGGGTGTGCGCAGGCCTGTTCCGGGGAGACGCTTTTAAGGTCATCTTCCGAGTGTTTTCTGAACGGACCACCCGAGGCGGTGAGCAGGATACGGGTAATACCGGCTCCATCCATATCCCGAATTCGATCTGCCGGCATACACTGGAAAATCGCATTATGCTCACTGTCGATCGGAAGCAGCTCCGCGCCCGACTCAGCGACCGCATCCATGAACAGTCTGCCGGACATAACCAGCGCTTCCTTGTTGGCAAGCAGCACGCGCTTGCCCGACCGCACTGCAGAGAGCGTTGGCGGGAGCCCGGCAGCCCCCACGATGGCCGCCATAACCGTGTCCACCTCGTCGGAACTGGCTACCTTGCAAAGCCCCGATTCGCCACTCAGCACAGTGGTCCGAAGTTCCGGAATCGCATCCGCCAACTGGCTCGCAGCGTTAGCATCCGCCATGACGGCATATACGGGCTGAAACTCACGGCACAATATCGCCATGTCCTCAACCCGGGTGCTGGCAGTCAGAGCGTGAACCTGAAATCGCTCAGGGTGCCGGCGAATCACATCCAGTGTGCTCAAGCCGATCGATCCTGTGGCTCCAAGAATGGTTATATGGCGCATAAAACCGCTCACCAGTTACCAGCCGCCAGCCAGCCGAGTTGCGTAATGATCAGCGCGAACACTGGAATGGCGGCCGTCAGGCTGTCGATACGGTCCATGATACCACCGTGTCCCGGAAGCAATTGACTGCTGTCCTTGATGCCGCGGAAACGCTTGAGCATGCTTTCCAGAAGGTCTCCCAACACAGACACCAGACCGGTCACCAGGCTTGCAATCACCAATAGCAGGGTCTGATCAATGGGCGCTGACGCCAACTGGCTGACGATGACCGCAAACACCGCCACTGCGGCCAGACCGCCCCAGACACCCGCCCAGGATTTACCCGGGCTGACACGTGGTGCCAGCTTTGCTTTGCCAAAGGCTCTGCCTGCGAAATAGGCGCCAATATCGGCAACCCAGACCACGCAGAATACATAAAGGATAACGAGCAGGTTGTTGGCCACATCACCAAACTGGAAAGAACCGGTTCGCAGGTGATTTAATCCGACCCACGCCGGTACCAGCACCAACAAGCCCATGATTGCCCTCACGGGTAACGAACCCCACTGACCGGAACCTGAGGGGTAGCTGCGAACCATCAGGAAACAGGCAATCCACCAGACAACCGCCAGCCAGAGCACGGCAACGGCAGGAACGTCGAGTAGAGCGTAAAGAACAGCCGCCACCACGCCGGCATAGGCCACACGGGCCACCGGGGCGGTTACACCAGACATATTGGCCCATTCCCAGGCACCAATCGTAATGATGGCGCCGGTAAACAGGGCGAAGCCAAGCGGCGGCAGGAAGAAAATCCCGCCAATGGCAATGGGGGCAAGGATAAGCGCAGTTATGATTCTGGTTTTTAGCACAATAGAGTTCGCTGTCTTGTCGTTATTGTTCCGGCTGGCGACTGGCAATCTGGTCATCGGTCTGGCCAAACCGCCGCTGCCGTCCGGCATAGGCCTTCAGCGCTTTCCTCATTTCGTCTTCAAGAAAGTCGGGCCAGTAAACCGGTGAGAAGTACAGTTCGGTATATGCCAGGTGCCAAAGCATGAAGTTGCTGATGCGCTGCTCCCCCGCCGTCCGGATCATCAGGTCTGGAGCCGGGAGGTCGCCGATCGAGAGGTGCTGCTGAATCAGGCCATCGGTCACATCTGATGGTTCCAGCTCCCCTGCCCTGACTTTTTCCGCGACTTGCCTGGATGCCTGAGTGATGTCCCAGTGACCGCCATAATTGGCAGCTATGACCAAGGTCATCAGGGTGTTGTTGCGGGTCAGCGCTTCCGCCTTTTCCATGTGCTCCTGCAGCGCGGGGCTGAACGCTGTCCGGTCACCAATGATCCGTAACCGAATATTGTTGCGGTGGAGTTTTTTTACCTCCCGCTCCAGGGCGAACAGGAAGAGACGCATCAGAGCCGACACTTCGTCTTTTGGCCGCCGCCAGTTCTCACTTGAGAAGGCAAACAGGGTAAGAACCTCGACCCCTTCACGGGCACAGGTTTCCACCACAGACTTGACCGCATTCACGCCCGCCTTGTGGCCCGCTACTCCCTTCAGCTGGCGCTCTTTCGCCCAGCGATTGTTACCATCCATGATAATGGCCACATGCCGGGGCCGGCTATCAGCCGACACCGGAATCTCTGCGGATACAGTTTCCGTCATGAAGTCCCCTGCACAGCCGACGGGACGGCATCGGCTGATCGTTTTTTCTGAATAAAACCGAGGCTGATCAGACAGCCATCAAGTCTTCTTCTTTGGCTTTGAGCATCTTTTCAACGTCGGCAATGTAGCGATCCGTCAGTTTCTGGATATCTTCCTCGCCCTTTCGCTCTTCGTCCTCGTTGATTTCCTTTTCCTTCAGCAGGTCTTTCAACATGGAGTTGGCGTCACGGCGTGCATTACGAATAGAAACACGGCCGTGTTCAGCATCGGCTTTCGCCTGCTTGACCATTTCCTTACGGGTTTCTTCGGTCAGCATCGGCATCGGAACCCGGATAAGATCGCCGCTGGTCGCGGGGTTCAGGCCCAGATCCGAGGTCATGATCGCCTTTTCGATGGTCGGCACCAGGTTCTTTTCCCACGGTGACACGGTCAGGGTGCGGTTGTCTTCCACATTGACGCTGGCGACCTGTTTCAACGGCGTATCCTGGCCATAGTAGTTCACCATGACGCTATCGAGAATGGCCGGATGGGCACGACCGGTACGGATTTTGTTGAAGGCTGAGTGCAGAGCTTCAACGCTCTTTTTCATTTTCTTCTCAGCTTCGGATTTGATGTCGTTGATCACTAGAGCATCCTCAATTCGTTTTTCGTGTCAGTCCGGTTCCCGGCCGCTATTGTGCTGGCCGGATCAACCATTTCATTCGATCAGTGTACCTTCTTTCTCGCCGGTTACGATGCGAGTCAGGGCGCCGGCACGGTTCATATCAAAGACCCGCAGCGGCATCCCATGATCACGAGCCAGGCAGATTGCCGTCAGGTCCATGACGCCGAGCTTCTTGTCCAGCACTTCGTCATAGGTCAGATAGTCGTATTTTTCAGCTGAGGCATCGAGATGGGGATCCGCCGAATAGACTCCATCCACCTTAGTCGCCTTGAGAACGGCATCCGCCTCAATCTCGATACCACGAAGGCAGGCAGCGGAATCAGTGGTAAAGAAGGGGTTGCCAGTGCCCGCACAGAAGATCACTACGTCGCCGTCTTTCAGGTCGCGAACAGCGCGACGGCGATCATAGTGCTCAACGATACCGCTCATGGGAATGGCCGACATGACACGGGTACGGATGTTCGAGCGCTCAAGGGCGTCGCGCATGGCCAGACCGTTCATCACGGTTGCCAGCATCCCCATGTGGTCACCGGTTACGCGATCCATGCCTGCCGCATTGAGGGCCGCACCGCGAAACAGGTTACCACCTCCGATAACCAGGCCCACCTGAACACCAATACCGATCAAGGCACCGATTTCCAGTGCCATGCGGTCAAGAACTTTGGGATCAATACCGAAATCGTGCTCACCCATCAGGGCTTCACCACTGAGCTTGAGCAGAACACGCTTGTATCTGGGCTGGTTTTTCGATGATGTCGGCATGGCGATCCCCTTTTCGTCTGTTGGCTGCTATCTGGCGCGACAAGCTTCGCAGGCTTGTATCTGACATACTCCTCAACAAAAAGGGGTATCTCAGATACAAGCCCGCCACGAAAGCCGGGTTACCCCGACTGACGTGGCAGACTCAGGTGACACTGCAACCACAAGGCTGCAGCATCAATTAGAAGGATCAGGCCTTACCAGTGCCGGCTGCCGCAGCAACCTCGGCAGCAAAGTCCACTTCTTCCTTCTCGATACCTTCACCCACTTCCAGACGAACAAAACCAACCAGCTCACCGCCGACGGATTTGATCAGCTCACCTACAGTCTGGTCCGGGTTCTTGACGAAAGGCTGCTCAACAAGGCTGTTTTCCTTGAGGAACTTCTTGATGCGGCCGCCCATCATCTTCTCGACGATTTCGGCAGGCTTGCCTTCCATATCCGGCTGGGCCTTGATCACGTCTTTCTCTTTCTCGAGCTCATCGGCAGGCATGTCTTCCGGCTTGCCAACCCGCGGGTTAACAGCGGCAGCGTGCATGGCGATGTCACGGGCGACTTCAGAATCACCAGCAGTCAGGGCCACGACGGAAGCGATCTTGTTGTTGCTGTGGACATAGCCACCGACAACCGGACCTTCAACCTTAACGATGCGACGTACGGTGATGTTCTCGCCAATCTTCTGAACCAGCGCTTCACGCTTGGCTTCCAGATCGCCGTCCATCAGCTTGGCTACGTCGGTCTCGCCCTTTTCGAACGCAACGTCCAGAACGTCGTTGGCGAAGCCAATGAAGTTGTCATCACGAGCCACGAAGTCGGTCTCGGAGTTGACCTCCAGAATGAAGGCAACGGTGTTGTCGTCAGAAATCTTGATCAGAGATACGCCTTCAGCGGCAGTACGGCCTGCCTTCTTGGCGGCTTTCAGGCCGGAAGACTTACGCAGCTCTTCGATAGCAGCGTCAACACTGCCACCAGCTTCTACCAGTGCTTTTTTGCACTCCATCATGCCAAGGCCGGTACGCTCACGCAGCTCTTTGACCATTGCAGCGGTAATTGCAGCCATGTTCAATCCTCTTGTTCCGAATTCGGTGGGGAGGTGTGCCCCGGGTTATTCGAGGGCACACCTTTTACATCTCAAACCTGAAGGGAAAACATCACTCAGCGGCTGGAGCGGCACCTTCAGCATCTTCGCTGACTTCAACAAACTCGTCAGCGCCAGCACCGGCAGATTGACTTGCGTCGATGCAGGTATCGGCAACGGCCTTCACGTAGATCTGGATCGCGCGAATGGCATCATCGTTGCCCGGGATTACGTAATCAACACCGTCAGGATCGCTGTTGGTATCAACAACACCGATAACAGGAATGCCCAGCTTGTTGGCTTCCTTGATGGCGATGCGCTCGTGGTCAACGTCGATCACGAACATGGCGTCCGGCAGGCCGCCCATATCCTTGATACCGCCGATGGAGCGCTCAAGGCGGTCCATTTCGCGGGTACGATCAAGGGCTTCTTTCTTGGTCAGCTTGTCGAACGTACCGTCCTGACTCTGGGCTTCCAGGTCACGGTAACGGCGGATGGACTGACGAATCGTCTTGTAGTTGGTCAGCATACCACCCAACCAACGGTGGTTAACGAAGGGCTGACCAGCGCGCTCGGCTTCTTCTTTAACGATTTTCGCAGCGGCACGCTTGGTACCAACGAACAGAACCTTGTTCTTGTTCTCTGCCAGTTGCTGAACGAACTTGAGCGCGTCGTTCATGGCAGGAACAGTCTGTTCCAGGTTGATGATATGAATCTTGTTGCGGGCGCCGAAGATGAACTTCGACATTTTCGGGTTCCAGTAACGGGTCTGGTGACCGAAGTGAGCACCTGCCTTGAGCAGGTCACGCATATTTACCTGAGCCATGATATTTACCTTTTTAGCTTCGGGTTAGTCCTCCACGCGTCCGATTGACCCAACCATTCGCCTTTAAACAGGAGATGGCACCCTGGGACAACGTGTCGACACGTGTGTGAATTTGCCGGATTTGTTTCCGGCGGGCGCGTTTATACCATAAATCGACCGTGCCACGCTATTATTTTTGCCATCAACCTTCCTTGTACCCAGCCCCTCTCCCCCTTAAAATGCCGGTTTGATACACATCAACGGGAAGCCCAATGCAGGTATCGATCAAAACTCCGGAAGAAATCGAGAAGATGCGCGTCGCAGGCCGGCTGGCTGCAGACGTTCTTGAAATGATCGGGGAGCACGTCAAACCCGGCGTTACCACCGAAGAACTGGACCGCATCTGTCACGACTACATTGTGAATGAGCAAAAGGCGATCCCGGCCCCCCTGAATTACAAGGGTTTTCCCAAGTCGATCTGCACTTCTGTCAATCACGTTATCTGTCACGGCATCCCTTCCGAGAAAAAGGTGTTGAAGGACGGAGACATCATGAACATTGATGTGACCGTTATAAAGGACGAGTACCACGGTGACACCAGCAAGATGTTTATTGTCGGCAAGCCCAAGCCGGGCACCGAGCGACTGATCAACATCACCCAGGAATGCCTCTATAAAGGTATAGATCTGGTGAAGCCGGGTACCCGCCTGGGCGATATCGGCCACGCGATCCAGCAGCACGCGGAAAAGCACCGCTACTCCGTGGTTCGTGATTACTGCGGTCATGGCATCGGCAAGGTGTTCCACGAAGAGCCGCAGGTCATGCATTACGGCAAGCCGGGCACTGGCCTGGAACTGCAGGAAGGTATGACCTTTACCATTGAACCGATGATTAATCAGGGCAAGTACCACACCAAACTGCTGCCGGACGGCTGGACCGTGGTGACCAAAGACCACAAACTGTCAGCCCAGTGGGAACATACCCTCCTGGTGACGGCCGACGGCTGTGAAGTCCTGACCAAACGTACGGAAGAGTCTTTCTAGGTGGACCAAAGCGAACTGGAATCCCGCATCAGTAACGATGACTCTCCCGTAGTCGCCGCCCGCGAGTTACTACGGGAGCGGTACAATGCGGATGCGGAAGCCTTCCGCCAGGGCGCGGATGTCAGGGCCCTGGTCCATTCCCGGGCCGACACGGTGGATACCACCCTTCAACTGATATGGAACCGCTACCCGTTCTCGGCATCCACCGACATATCCCTGGTGGCCGTTGGCGGTTACGGTCGCGGCGAGCTCCACCCCCACTCGGACGTTGATCTGCTGATCCTGACCCGCAACGGCATCCGCAAGGAATGGCAGGAAGACCTGGGCGCTTTTATCACCCTGCTCTGGGACCTGAAACTGGACATTGGCCACAGCGTTCGCAGCATTGAGGAAAGCAAGGCCGCTGCCCGCGAAGACATCACCATCCTCACTAACTTGCTGGAAACCCGCACCATCGCTGGTCCTGATGAGCTGAGGGAAGACCTCAGCGAGCAGGTCTACGCCGATGATGTCAGCTCGGATCGTGAATATTTCATCGCCAAACGGGAAGAGCAACAGCAGCGCCACAAGAAGTACGGCGACACCGAATACAACCTGGAACCCAACGTGAAGGGGTCGCCGGGCGCCCTCCGGGATATACAGACCATCGGCTGGATCACCAAACGCCATTTCGGCCTGCAGAATATTGCCGACCTGACCCGCTTCAGCATCCTGACCGAAGAAGAACACCAGATTCTGTTCCAGGGCGAAACTTTCCTGTGGCGCCTGCGGTATGGCCTGCAACTGATTGCCGACCGCAACGAAAACCGCCTGCTGTTCGATCACCAGCGAGCCCTGGCAGAAATGCTGGGTTACCAGGACGAGGGCAAACGCCTTGGCGTCGAACTGATGATGCAGTCGTACTACCGCACCGTGTTGGCGCTGGCAGAGCTGGCTGATGTCATTCTCCAGTACTATGACGAAGCGATTCTAGGCGCCGGCGATGCCGATGATATTCAGCCATTGAACAAACGTTTCCAGATCCGCAACCGATATATCGAAGCGGTGAACAATCAGGTTTTTGCCTACGCCCCCTACTCCATCATGGAGATCTTCGTGCTGATGGCCCAGCACCCGGAAATCAAGGGCATACGAGCCACCACCATTCGCTCCCTGCGGGCGCACCGCCACCTGATTGACGATGCGTTTCGCTCGGACCTTGCGGTGACTTCCCTGTTCATGGAGTTGCTGAGGACGCCTCACGCGCTGGACCAGACCCTGTCCGCCATGAAGAAGTACAACGTACTGGGTCGTTACCTACCGGAATTTGGCCAGATTATCGGGCAGATGCAGCACGATCTGTTCCACATCTATACCGTGGATGCCCACACCATGAGGGTCATTCGCAACATGGCCCGGCTGACCAGTCCGGAGGCGCGCACAGAGTATCCGCTGGCTTCCCGGCTGATACATCGCCTGCCTAAACTGGAAACCCTGTTTATCGCCGGCCTCTATCACGATGTTGCGAAAGGCCGCGGTGGTGACCATTCGGAACTGGGGGCCATTGATGCGGAAGACTTTTGTGAGCGCCACCATCTCAGTGAGCGTGACACCCAACTGGTGTCCTGGCTGGTGGAAAATCACCTGTTAATGTCCATGACCGCCCAGCGCAAAGACATTTCCGATCCCGACATCATCCACGCCTTCGCGCAATCGGTTCCGAGCCAGGCGCACCTGGACTACCTTTACGTCCTCACGGTGTGCGATATCAGCGCCACCAACCCCAAGCTCTGGAATACCTGGCGCGCATCGCTTTTGCGCCAACTGTACATCGAAACCAAGCGAGCACTGCGCCGGGGCACAGAAACCCCGGTGGATCGCCAGGAGTGGGTGCGGGCAACACAGTCCGAAGCCCGGGAGATCCTGCGCGCCCAGAACATGACTGACGAACAGATCGACAGTATCTGGGACACGCTGGACGAAGACTATTTCCTCCAGGACTCCACCGTGGATATCGCCTGGCAGACCGCGGCTATCATTCGTCACGGCGACAATCCCGACCCGCTGGTACTGATTCGTGATACCCGTGGCGGCCCCACGGATGGTTATTCCCAGATCATCATCTATATGCGTGACCGGGTCGCGCTGTTTGCCGCGACCACCGCGGTGCTGGAACAGCTCAACCTCAACATCGTTGACGCACGGATCAGCTCCAGCGAGAGCCCCTACTCCATCAGTTCGTACGTGGTGCTGGATGAAAAGGGCAAACCCCTGGGCATTGACCCGGCACGCAAAGACCGCGTGCGCCAACGGCTGATAGAGGAACTGGACGATCCCGAGGATTACCCCGACATCATCCATCGCCGCACACCCAGACAGCTCAAGCACTTCGCCTTTCCCACCGAAGTCACCCTGTCGAATGACACCATCAATCAGCGCACGGTGATTGAAGTCGTCACGCCGGACCGGCCCGGCCTTCTGGCGCGGGTTGGCCAGGTTCTGCTTGAGCATCGCGTCAGGCTGACCAACGCCAAAATCGCCACCCTGGGGGAGCGCGTGGAAGACGCCTTCTTTGTTACCGATGAGCAGGGCGAGCAAATCAGTGACCCTGCCATCTGTCAGGCCCTGCAGGAAGACCTTCGTACTATGCTGGATGACACTCAATGAATCCCAACCTGGACCGATTACACCCTTACCCGTTTGAGAAACTGGCCAAACTGAAGGCCGGCACATCTGTACCTGAACACCTGTCGCCTATTTCCCTGGGTATTGGCGAGCCCAAGCACCCGTCACCGGCGTTCGTAAAACAGGTTATCGCGGACAATCTGGATAAACTGGCCAATTACCCCACCACCCGGGGAACCGACGAGCTGCGGCAAGCCATCAGTCAGTGGGCGACCCGCCGCTTTGACCTGAAGCCCGGCAGCCTGTCCGCCAGCGACCACGTTGTCCCGGTCAACGGTACCCGTGAAGGTATTTTTTCCCTGGTCCAGGCCGTGGTTGATGCCAGCAAACCGGCCACCGTGGTCAGCCCTAACCCGTTCTACCAGGTCTACGAGGGCGCTGCCTTTCTCTCAGGGGCCACGCCTGTCTACCTGCCCTGCGACTGCACCAACGGTTTTATCCCGGATTTCGATCAGGTGTCCGATGATGTCTGGCAAGACTGCCAGGTACTGTTCCTCTGCTCACCAGGCAACCCCAGTGGCGCCGTCATTCCCCGAGAAACACTGATCAAAGTGATCGAACTCGCGGACCGCCATGACTTCATCGTCGCCTCCGACGAGTGCTACTCCGAACTCTACCCGGACGAATCTCTGCCGCCGGAAGGCCTGCTGCAGACCTGCGCGGCTATCGGTCGACACGACTTTGCACGCTGCATCGTCTTTCACAGTCTGTCCAAGCGCAGCAATCTGCCGGGGCTGCGTTCGGGCTTTGTTGCGGGCGACGCAGAGATCCTGAAAGGCTACCTGAAATACCGCACCTATCATGGCTGCGCCATGCCCATCCACAATCAGCTGGCCAGTATTGCCGCCTGGCAGGATGAGGACCATGTGCGGGAAAACCGCGCCGCCTACCGCGCCAAGTTCGAAGCCGTGGTGCCCATCCTCCGGGAAGTCATGTCCGTTGACTATCCGGACGCCGGGTTCTACCTCTGGCCCGAAACGCCCATGGATGACGAGACGTTCGCGCGGGAGCTTTCCGCGCAGCAGAACGTCCATGTACTGCCGGGGCGCTACCTCTCCCGAACCGTGAATGGCCACAACCCCGGCGAGAACCGGGTCCGCATGGCGCTGGTCGCGCCGCTGGAAGAGTGCGTCGAGGCCGCCAAACGCATTGTGGAATTTGTTAAGGCAAACAAGGCATGAAGATTTACGGCATCAAGAACTGCGATACGGTCAAGAAAGCCCGCAAGTGGCTGGATGAACAGGGCGTTTCCTACGATTTCCATGACTTCAAGAAAGATGGTCTCGATGGCACCCTGCTCTCCCGCTGGGAACAGTCTGTCGGCTGGGAAACCTTACTGAACCGCCGGGGGACCACCTGGCGCAAACTTCCCGAAGACGTTCGTGATACCATTAATGCCCAATCCGCCCACGACATCATGTTAGAGAACCCCTCCATCATTAAACGACCCGTGGTCGAGCATGAAGGGAATGTCAGCGTCGGCTTCAAAGCCGACGAATGGGCCACCCGTTTTTCCCAAGAATGAATTTGAGACAATAGGAGCAACCACCTGATGAGTTTTGCATTCGGTATCGGTATCGGCACCCAAAACAACCAGGGCGAATGGCTGGAAGTATTTTATCAGCAGCCGGTGATGACACCCGATAACAGCCTGATAGAGGTGGCGGGCAACTCGCTCGGTTACAAGGGCGGCAACCAGGCACTTCAGGTTACGGGCGATGATCTGAACGCCCTGTCCGAGGCACTGCGTCAGGTGGGGAACACCGAGCAGGCGAGCCTCGCTGAGAAAGCGTCCAAAAGCACTCGCCCGGTCGTCGTCACCATCCTGGAAACCGATGACACGGCTTCCAGTACGCCGGAGGTGTACCTCAAGCTGCACCTGATCTCTCACCGCATGGCCAAACCCCATGGTGTGAAACTGGACGGCATCTTTGGTCTGCTGCCAAACCTGGCGTGGACCAACGAAGGCGCGATCGACCTGAACGAATTGTCCGAGCGTCAGTTGAAGGCCCGCCTGGAGGATCGCATCCTGGAAGTGAAGTCCGTGGACAAATTCCCACAGATGACCGATTACGTGGTTCCCAAAGGCGTTCGTATCGCTGACACGGCCCGGGTTCGCCTGGGCGCCTACGTGGGCGAAGGCACCACCGTCATGCACGAAGGCTTCATCAACTTTAACGCCGGCACCGAAGGCACCAGCATGATCGAAGGCCGCATCTCCGCTGGCGTCATGGTTGGCCAGGGCTCCGATCTGGGTGGCGGCTGCTCCACCATGGGCACACTGTCCGGCGGTGGCAACATCATCATTTCCGTCGGCGAGAACTGCCTGATTGGCGCCAACTCGGGCATCGGCATTCCGCTGGGCGACCGCTGCAAAGTGGAAGCAGGCCTGTACATCACCGCCGGTACCAAGGTGGCACTGCTGGATGACAACAACGAGCTTGTGGAAGTGATCAAGGCCCGCGATCTGGCCAACAAGCCTGATCTGTTGTTCCGCCGCAACAGTCAGACCGGCGCCGTCGAATGTAAGTCCCACAAAACCGCGATCGAGCTGAACGAAGAGCTGCACGCGAACAACTGATTGAGGGAAACTCCACCCCTCTCCCCCGGCCCCTCTCCCGCAAGGGGAGAGGGGAGTTCAGGCCCGGCACGATAGTGAAGATCCGCCCCTTAAAAGCCCCTCTCCCCTCGCGGGAGAGGGGCTGGGGAGAGGGGGGAACAACCAAACCAAGGACCACACATGAACCTATCCCCCACCCTGCAATTGGCCCAGGACCTCATCCGCCGCCAATCAGTGACCCCGGACGACGCCGGCTGCCAGGAGCTGATGATGTCCCGGTTGGCAGCGCTCGGCTTCGAGGGCGAATCACTGCGGTTTGGCGACACCGACAACCTCTGGGCCCGCAAGGGCACAGAGGGGCCGGTGCTGGCATTCGCCGGTCATACCGATGTTGTCCCCACCGGTCCCGAGAAGAATTGGGCCCATCCGCCGTTTGAGCCAGTCATCCAGGACGGTTATCTGCATGGGCGCGGGGCCGCGGACATGAAGGGCAGTCTGGCGGCGTTCGTGACAGCCTGCGAACGGTTCGTGGAAAATCACCCCAATCACCGTGGCTCCATTGCCCTGCTGATCACCAGTGATGAGGAAGGCCCGGCCCATGACGGCACCGTCAAGGTGGTGGAAACCCTGGAAGCCAGGAACGAGAAGATAGACTGGTGCCTGATCGGTGAACCGTCCAGCACCCGTGAGGTGGGAGATGTCATCAAGAACGGCCGGCGCGGCTCACTGCATGGCTATCTGAGCATTCATGGTGTTCAGGGCCATGTCGCCTACCCGCACCTGGCAGAGAACCCGGTCCATGCCGTTGCGCCGGCACTGGATGCCCTGGCTCGAGAGTTCTGGGACAACGGTAATGACTTTTTCCCGCCCACCACCTTCCAGATCACCAAAGTGGAAGCCGGCACCGGCAGCAACATCATTCCCGGTGAATGTCTGGTGCACTTCAATTTCCGCTACTGCACGGAAAACACGGCGGAAAGCCTGGAAGAACGCGTGGTTGCGGTTCTGGACCGGTTCGGTTTCAACTATGACCTGCAGTGGCACCTCAGCGGTCGTCCGTTCCTGACGGATCGTGGCGCGCTGGTCTCCGCCAGCCAGAATGCCATTCGCACGGTCACTGGGCGGGAAACTGAACTCTCCACATCCGGCGGCACTTCCGATGGCCGTTTCATCGCGCCTACCGGTGCTCAGGTGGTTGAGCTGGGCCCGATCAACGCCACCATCCACAAGGTGGACGAGTGCGTGAAAGCGGCGGATCTGGACACCTTGTCGGACATCTACGAACAGATTCTGATTGAACTGCTGGCGTGAGATCAGTAATGCGGGGGCGGGGTTTCCTCGTCTTCCCGCTTGATGTTCGATGGTGAGACTTCCTTCAGTTGCTTGTTCAGAAGCCGTTTGGCCTCCCACAATTCACGGATATCCATCTCCTGCCGGGCCACCTGATCGCTCAGGGTGTTGATGAGGTCATCCTGAAACGCCAGCCGGGTTTCAAGCTCATCCAGTCGTGCTTCCAGATCGTTATTTGTCATTGGCTGTGACTGCTCTCCGCAAATCTTGTGATCCATGTATCTGACTGACCACTTGCTTGGTCAGCGCTCCCCGTTATCTGGTATCATGCCGCTTTTGCCCGCCAAGGCCCGTTTTTTTCGGTTACTTTGGCGGTTATCACCGGCCGGATAGGCGATTTTACCCGATATCCGGCTCTTTATCGTTAGCGTTAAAAAAGTAATGGAGAAATCTCAGTCAATGCGTAATCCAGCCAAAGCGATCCTTGTTGCTCTCCTGATCGCCATTCCGTCACCGTTTATCCTCGGTTTTCTGTTGGTCAGCTTTACACCGGAAGTATTCCAGATTCTGTCAAAATCCGGATCCAGCGAACTGGCAACCAACACCCCCTTCATCCTTGGCAGCGGCCAGGGCATCGCAGCCTACATCATCGCTGTTGTACTTTTTGGCGCTGCCGGCTTCCTGACTGTAGCGTTTGCCGCCAGACAAGGTGCCAAACGTTCCAGCCCAGCTCAGTCTCGTCCGTCCAATCAGAACTTTGACGATGGCGACGACTTTGACGACACCAGCCCGGAAGGCGATGAGGAAGGCACTGTTAAGTGGTTTAACGTGAAGAAAGGGTTTGGCTTTATCGTTCGCGACAGTGGTGACGAAGTATTCGTTCACTTCCGCGCCATTCGTGGCCGTGGCCGTCGCGTTCTGCGCCAGGGCCAGCTTGTTCGTTTCACCGTTGTTGAAGCCGACAAGGGCCTGCAGGCCGATAACGTGTCCATCCTGAGCGATTAAGTTACGTCGGGTGAGCGCAAAAGGGGCAGCCATATGGCTGCCCCTTTTTTGTCGGGTTCCCTCAGTTCCAGACCACCAGCTGTTCGCCCCGGTCATCGAGGCGCCACCATTTTTCATCCTCAACCGGCTCGCCCTCTTTCCAGTCACCCGGGCTGCAACGAACTTCCGTATCGATCGTGCGCCACGCACTGCGGGCGAACGCCAGATCAGAATTCCAGGGTAAAGACGCACCCTCCAGCACCAGGCAGGTATAGCGCTTACCGGAGGCACCCGGATACAGACTGATGTTGACCGTCTCACCTTCATAGTGAGCCCGCCCCTTGATGGCCCTGGTGTCGACTTGCCGGTCATCCAGTTCAAGATTGTCCAGATGACTGGATAACCATTCCGAAGCTGCCAGAGGCTTCAGGTCACGAATGTATATTTCGAGGTCCTGCACCCGTTTTTTCTCCCCCATCATGATCACAATGGACAACATAGTGAACCGGGCCGGGGCGGGCTGCAACCCAGCGCTCCAGTTCCTGCTGCAAATCCTCCACCGTCAGAGTATGCAAAGTGCCGGCAGCGTTCCGTTCATGCCAGGCTACCTCGACGGCCGCCCGCTCAATTTCCAACTGCGCCAGGCTGGACTCCAATGGTTCCAGACACTCGTGGCGGGCTAGCGCCACCAGACACTGCCGGCGTAATGTGTCCATCTGGCCAGCCAGCGCCACTGCGTTCACCGGACCACGGCTTGCATACAGATTGAGCCTGGCGGCAGCTCTTTCAACCCACCGGAGCATACCACCAGGGGAACCCACCGCCCGGCTACTGCACTCGGCTACGTAGCTCATGACCGGCTCGGGCAGACGAATACTCCACCGCTTCTCAATAGCCGGCTGATGGGCGGTCAGAACGGATTTCTTCTGGGCGTATCCGGAATCGGGCATATCGAAAATATCCGTGGAACGCCCAAGCCAGCGCTCCAACTGCGATACGGCTCCTGTGGACTCCTGATCAGACGGCCCCAGCAACAACAGCGGCCCCTGCCAGGACAGCACCAACTGCGCCGCAAAACTGTCCCAGCGACCGGCCAGGGTAACGGCATCCGCCGGGGACACATTGTCGAGGATAAGCGTTGGCCAGTCCCGTTGGGCAACATGACGATCCGGAACGGCGGGATATTCGCTGGCCACCAGTTCCGACTCCCGTCGCAGATCCAACTCCACATAACCGTTCTCAAGACACGGCAGCAACGATTTCAACCAGGACGATTTACCGGTACCACGATCCCCACGGAGCCAGATCAGAGCATCGGGTGCCGCGGCTATGGTCACCGCCACCTCCTCCGCCAGGGACAGCCACTTCAGGTCACTGACGACAACAGGAATAGTGTCGGGGCTCTCTTCCGTTTCTGACCCGTCACTCCAGCCGGACAGCGGCCATTCGCCCACCAGTTCCAGAATAGCGACATACGCTTTTTCCTGAAGTCGTTCGGCATTCACAGCCAGCGTGGAGAGCAACACCGGCCAGTCCAGCCAGGGCGCATCGGAAACTTCGCGGGCGGATGAGAACCAGTACAGTAGTTGCGAGGATAGACGGCCTTCGCCACCCACCTCGGTGACAATGGGCTGTTCGCACTGGACGGTCCGTACCAGTTCGTCGAGGTCGACACCCCGGGCCTTCAGGAAACCGGCCACTACCGGCTCCCCTTCAACCAGGGCAAGAAGAAAATCCTCAACAGTGATGGCAAAACCACCACGCTGGGTCACGTGGTCCCGCGCCCGCTGCAGGGCAGTTTGACACAAGGGGCTCAGGCATCCTTGCCAGTCTTCCATTCAGCAACTCCTTTTGCTTAGGGCCGCCCATCCCGGGCAGCCAGATTCTTGAATCGGCTCGATCAAACGCGATTATAGGTGTCCTCGAAGCGGACAATGTCGTCCTCGCCCAGGTAGCTCCCGGTCTGGACTTCAATCAGCTCAAGCGGGATCACACCGGGATTCGTCAGCCGGTGTGTCACGCCCAGCGGGATGTAAGTGGATTGGTCTTCCGTCAACAGCAGGGTTTCCTCCCCCCTGTTCACGGTGGCGGTACCTTTGACCACCACCCAGTGCTCCGCCCGGTGATGGTGCTTCTGCAGGGAGAGGGAGGCGCCGGGGTTCACGGTAATCCGCTTGACCTGGAAACGCTCGCCCATCGCGATCCCCTCGTAAGTGCCCCAGGGCCGGTGGACCTTTTTGTGGAAACGGTGCTCCAGTCGCCCCTGGGCCTTCACTTTGGCCACCAGCTTTTTGACGTCCTGCACACGATTGCGATCGGCCACCAGCACCACGTCATCGGTTTCCACGATGACGTGATCACTGACCCCAAGGGCAGCAATCAAGCGCCCCTCAGAATGAATATAGGAGCCAGAAACATCCTCGGTGATGACATCGCCACGACATACATTACCCTGATCGTCCTGGGGCTGGATCTCCCAGAGCGCGGACCAGGATCCGACATCCGACCAACCGGCGTTCAGTGGCACAACGACCGCATCATGGGTCTTCTCCATCACGGCATAATCGATAGAGTCATCGGGGCAACTTTCAAACGCCGCCTTTCCGACGCGGGTGAAATCCATATCAGCCTGTTTCTGTTCCCAGGCTTCTCGGCACGCCCTAAGCATCTGAGGCTGATGGGTTTCCAGTTCCCGCAGATACTGATCCGCCCTGAACAGGAACATGCCGCTGTTCCAGAAGTAATCCCCTTCGGCGAGGTAATGTTCGGCCGTTGCTTCGTCCGGCTTCTCTACAAAAGCGGCAACTTCCTGATACCCATTCTTCTGATCGCCCGCCTTGATATAGCCATAGCCAGTGTGAGGCGAGGACGGGACGATGCCAAACGTCACCAGTTTGCCGGAACGGGCAGCATCCGCGCCCTTTTGCACCGCTTCACGGAACGCCGTGAGATTTTTCAGCACATGATCAGAGGGCATTACCAGAAGCAATTCTTCCGGGTTGTCCTCGGCCGCCGCCAAGGCTGCCAAGGCAATCGCTGGCGCCGTGTTACGACCTACTGGCTCAAGAATGATGCCCGCTGTACGCTCAGGCGCCTGAGCATGGAGCTGAGCGGCGACAACAAAGCGGTGGTCTTCGTTGGTGATGGCCATCACCCGGGCATTGTCATCCAGCGTGAGCCCCCGCTCTATGGTTTCTGCCAACAGGGAATCATCGGAGACAACCGGCAAAAACTGCTTCGGGTAGGCCTCTCGGGAAAGCGGCCACAAGCGGGTCCCTGAGCCACCGGAAAGAATCACTGCAAGCATGTGTCATCCTTGGTTGAACGTTTCGCGAATTCTAGCGTAAAGCCGCCTGGTTTCCCATGGCGGCCTTGCCATGCTCATTGATGTGACAGGGTTTACCAGGTTCCCGTGTTTTCCATGCTGGCCCAAGGCTCCCTGGGCCCCAGCGCTTCACCTTTCTGAAGTAACTCAATGGAAATGCCATCCGGTGATCGCACAAACGCCATGTGGCCGTCCCGCGGCGGGCGATTGATGGTGACGCCATTGGCCTGCAGGTGCTCACACAGAGCATAGATATCATCCACCCGGTAAGCGAGGTGACCAAAGTTGCGCCCCCCCGAGTATTCTTCCGGGTCCCAGTTATAGGTAAGCTCGATCATCGGAGCCTTGTCCTCACCTGCGCGGGTTTCATCGTCAGGCGCCGCGAGAAAAACCAGGGTAAAGCGCCCTTTCTCACTGCTCTTGCGATTCATTTCCTTCAAACCAAGCAGGTCACAGTAAAAATGCAGGGATTCGTCGAGGTTACTGACACGAATCATGGTATGGAGATATTGCATGGTGGTTCTCCTGAATAACATTCACATGGGCGCTAGTAAGGTTGTACCTTAACAACACCCCCTGAATCCAGGCGGCATTGCCATAAAATCACGTCGTCTTGGCTGACGACTTGGCTGCTCACACGTCAGGATTGAAGTATGCTTTCGGAATGACTGTTTCCGCACCATCGCCAACTACGTTCAAGACACCTGCGATACGCCACCTGGCCTGGATGATCGCTGCACCACAGTTACTCGCCGATGAGCGGGTGTTTTTCCCGACCCATTACGCAACCGCCGAGGCCTTCCAGCGCTTACGGGAATGGGACCAGACCCCATCCAGCGGACCGGAGGTATTGTCCGAACAACCCAACCCCAGGCTGGGATACTACTTTGAACGACTGTACGAGTGCCTGCTGACCGAGCTGCTGGGCTGGACGGTGTTACTGAAGAACCAGCAGATACGACAAGAAGGCCGAACCATCGGTGAGCTGGATTTTGTCGTATACAACCAGCAGGATCATCGCGTTGAGCACCATGAAATTGCGGTTAAATATTATCTCGGCTATCCCTACACCAATGGACAGAACCGCTGGTACGGCCCCAACGCCAGGGACCGGCTGGACCTGAAAACCGACCACATGCTTAACCGTCAGAGCCGGCTCACCAGTCGACCAGAAACCGTACGAGTATTGAACGATCATGACATTCAAGGGCCAGTCACCACGCGCATCTTCATGCCTGGCTATCTGTTCTACTCCGGCATTACCCGGTTACCGCCGCCAGCAACGGTACCGGAGAACCACCTTCGGGGCCGCTGGATGTATCTAAGTGAGGTGAAATCCGACGCCACCAGGCACTGGGTTCCGCTGAACAAGCCACACTGGCTCGGCCCCTGGCTGCAACAGGCAGAGCCCGATGCAGCCCACGTGCAGCAGGCACTGGATACCGTCACCGCTAGCGGGATACCGCGTCTGTTTGCAGAACTAAAACCCTGCGAACAGAACGATGACTGGCGGGAAACATCTCGCATATTTGTCGTGCCAGACACCTGGCCGGCACCCGACGCACTTCCCCCGAAAGATATGCTCGCGGATTGAATCGCTGGCCCCGGGACTCAAAGCCGAAGAGCCGCCTCAGAGCGTCAGACCCACCAACGGGCACTGGCCACCATACATGGAAAATACCCCTCCCCACTATGGGACGATTTCACACATCGTGACCCTGGCGTTTGCCAAACACGATACACCGGTGACCTATGGCTTCTTCCCCTGGTCCAGAGCCCGCATGCTGGCAGAAAAGGGCGTGTGGGGCTCAATCCTAGGTGGGGGCTTCAACGCCTCTCACCGTAAAATAACGATAACCATGAAAGAGGTTTGCCTGTTGATTGGGGCGAAAATCCATCTTTTCCGGAACCGTATCGTGCATGCCATAACTAAACAAAAGCATTACAGCCTCTGGCACGTCATTTGGCAGATTCTGTCCCTCTACCCAATCTCTCCAGCGGTATGCCATTAAACATTCATTGCGCAAGACTAATCGAGCATGCTTTGAAACAGATGGGTCCGCCGATTCAAATCTACGGATCAAATCCGTTGCTTCCTCATCGACCTGGTTAAGCCAGCCCCACGACTCATCCAATTCCTCTAGTGCCGTATCCAATCTATCGCGCTCTTGCGCGACCGTCTGCCAACGATTCTCGTCAGAATCAGCCAACGCAGCGACTAACTCACTAACTCTCGAATGCAGCCAACCCGGTAACTCGTCCTGAGAACCCTCAAGAATATTTTTTGCGTGACGATACTCAGCAAATCGTTGGGACTGCCAGTACAGATACAGCATGATATGGGCTCTGAAAGCCTCCTCCGTTAACTCATGCCGGTACTGTCTCATGAAGCGCTCATAGTGACGTACTAATCCGAACATCGTGTGGGAGCCCACGACGTGATTAAACTCAAATTGTTGTGCAATTTCGCGATCGGCTTGTGCAAGATCATCCATATGGGGGATCGGAACTCCAGCCCGATAGGCTGAGTTATACATACGATGTAAGGCTACCGTGGAAAGTTCTGAGCTCGGCTTCTGGTTGCCATCCTCAAGACCACCTCCTACATCCGGACTGATTCCAGGGAATAGTTCCTCCCTCCAGTCATTATTCAATGTTCCCAAGGTCCGTGAGCGACGATAGAAACGACGTTCATGGGCGGCTACCAAATGTAAAGCTGTTGCAACAGCTGGATGCAAGTCTCCCCCATCGTCCAGAACCGGAGTCAATGGATGCATCCAATCGAGCGGTCCCATTTCCGGGTGAGTACGATCAACGCAATCAAAGAAACCCGCAAATTCGACAATAACTTCGATATCGTTATATAAAAACTTTTCAGCAGACTGGGTACATACATTTTCCAACAGGTTCCGGATAAACCGCTTACCTATAGCAGCGCCAAAATCGAACCCGAATACGGAAATCCGAATCGTACGTAATGGTGGTCCCTCAACTGACATTACCTCCTCTACCTTGCGGCGAAACGATCTTTCTGCCATGTCTAACCGGGTTGGCGCGCCTGACATCAACAAGCTGGCAGCAACGGGGGTATCACGTATTGGCTCGAATATTTCAGTACCAGCACGAATCGCACCGTTCCTAATCTCTTTAACCCAGCCCTTCCAATCCGTAAAAGAATCCTTAAAGGTTTTTGAAAAGGTTTCGTACCAGGGGCGGCCACCACTATTACTTATCGTATGCTTGCCAGCTTCTACTCCAGCTCCATTTTTTTGACTATCTACCCCTGACACGACCTCATCTGGCGTTCGACGGGCAGCGCCACCAAAACCATTGGCGGCATCTGCATCCAATGCAACACCGAGCCCGGAAAAATAGAACTTATCAAAGTACTGAGATTTATCTTCGGAAACGCCATAATGGTAGAGAAACCATAGTTTGGAAATATTAGAGCGCTTCCCTACGCCCTCTTTGCCATCAATCCCCAAGCCCATTCCGTCAAAGAAAAAACCTAGCTGAAGGTCATTGAAGCAACCCGGATTTTCAGCATTTTCCCTACTTAACTTCGCACAGGAGTCAATTACTTTTCTCGAAAACATTAACAAACGCATCCTTGCTTTGTTCTATTTGATAATTGGATCTAGTTGATTCGCTCCAGAAAAATTTCACAGAATCATCAGCGAAAATATGCACATGAAGATAAAGCTCATCATTTGGTCTTTCAGGAATTTCAACCAACAATCTCTTGCTTTGCTTTCTAAGGCCGACATCATATTGTGATTGGCTCACACTTACGGTCCAAGTTAACTCGACTTCCCCAGAGTCAAGCTTTCCACAACAAATTGCACCACCGCTGGTTCCCCGCCCATTTCCATCGTGAGCTGCAGCCCCACCTATCCATTTACCGTTCAAATTTACATCGTGGATAGGGCGATCCACATGGTTATGGAACACAAACGCAGCGTCCTTAGCTGCAAACGTATAGTTCCACGCAATCGGACTAAAAACTGCTAAAACAAGTATCAATTGCAGCCATACAGGCAACGGATCCAGAACCTTGTTCATTAACCAGCGACCAATCATATACTCCCCTGTTCTACCAGCCCGTCGAGCAACTCAACTAATGGTTTCTGCATACTAACTGCGCGTTCCGCAAGCTCCTTAACTTTGGCGGATGCTGTTTCTTCATTACCTGCTGCCATCTCTAAATACACATAAACCCTTCGATCATCGACGGTCACGATACCCAGTTCGTCGGCTCGATTCAGACAATCCTGCACCCTTTGCCGCTTCATTGCGCCACTCAAACCACAAAACACCTCCGGCGCTTCCTTGCTAAGGCTGTTGATGAGCACATCGATCTCTGGATTGCCCACCAATTCACGCCACAGATCTTCATCCACGTCCAAGATCCATTCGTCAGAGTTACCAGATTTTGTTGTTAAACGGGATTCAAAGATCATGTGAAATTTTCCATTTTCCAACCTGTAGTTCCATGAAACCAAGTTGGTGAAAAGCTCATCGAACCATGAACGCTCCACCTGATCTTTCAGTATCTTGATAATTTCCGGGCAGTAGAATCTAAGTAAACACACTTCCTGCTCTGGAGAAATGCAGCATAATGCCGGAGCTAACTGACGGCTAAGATGCTCTCCCTCCGAGTACGCCGCTATCCATGCCTGGCTGGCACTAGCCAGACTACTGATACTGGCCTGTTCAAGCCTATTTAAATCAAGCTGAATCAACCAAGGTCCCTCGCTGACCAAATGTAGCTGGGAATCGTCATACACGAGGGGCCACATCCTTCCTGATACCTGATCCAAGGCCACCGCACGTTCTGTAGGGTCAATGAAAGCAAGCTCGGCAATAACGAAAAAGTTCAGCTTCTCATCCGTACTATCAAGCCACTCTCTGGGTACATACTCAATCACGCCTCTAATCTCCACTTACCATTAGTGATCCATGATCCAGCGCCCTTAACCAGCATTCTTTACAGATCTTTGGCAAATTTAGAGATTCCGGCCCAACATTTTGTCTAATCGAGGTTTCCGCCAGCTCAGGAGCGCTCGCACTCTTGTCACGATGAGTGCCGAGAGTCTCAGGCCTCTCCGGCTGTCGAGATTGTTGGCCACTCCCCTTACCCGGCGAACCACCAGAGTTGATCTTGATACCCGGCCCCACCAGCGTCACACCACTCGGATCCAGTTTCAGCAGGCTGCCGCCGGCGGCTATGGTGAGTTCCGCCCCGGCGTCCAGCACCACTTTGGCACCCGCCTTGTGGTGAACTTCGGTGCCGGCTTCGCTGAGCGTGCCCTGGGCAGATTTCTGGTGGAAGGTGCCGCCGATGTTCTGGCTGCAGTCAGCACCGACGGTATCCCGCTTTTCCCCGTCTACGGTGCAGTGATCGTCGCCCTTGATGTGACTGAAGTTGTTGTTCTCAACCGTTCGGTGACTGTCATTCTTGATGACTTCCCTACGGTTGTGTTCCGTCAGCAGGTCCAGATCTTTCTGGGCGTGAATGTAGACCTGTTCCTGGTCGGCTTCGTCCTCGAACCGCAGCTCGTTGCTGCCCTCGCCCTTGTGGGTCTGGGTTTTGAGTGTGGTTCTGGTTTTGTGTTCCGGCAGCGCGTACGGCGGTGTGTTGGTGGCGTGGTAGGTCCGGCCGGTAATGATGGGCTGGTCCGGGTCGCCATCCAGGAAAGAAACGATGACTTCGTTGCCGATTCTCGGTAAGGCCATGAAGCCATACTGGCCACCTGCCCAGCCCTGGCTGACTCGCAGCCACGCACTGGAGTGTTCATCGTTTTTACTGTAACGGTCCCACGGGAATCGGACTTTGACTCTTCCGTGTTCATCGCAGTGAATCTCTTCCCCCTCCGGGCCGGTGACGATAGCGATCTGGGGGCCGTCCATTAAGGGGTGGTGGTTGATCTGTGGCCGCCAGATGCGGTCCGCAGGGATGGCGTTGAAGGCGTTGTGGTAGATGGTGGCCCCACTGCCCCCCTCTTCCTCCAGGGCTTGGGGCTGTTCGCCGGTATGGGTGATGCTGGTGAACAGCCATTCCCGGTTCAGCGCCGGGCTGTCGTGGTCGCTGAGTTCCACCTTGGCCCCCACGGTGAAGTCGGGGCGGTTGCTCTGGCCGTTGGCAATGGCGGCATCGTTTCTCAGGGCGTCGAGACGGCTTTCAGTGAAGGGCTGGCCACTGGCGTCGGCCTTGAAGCGGCCCGGGTAGTCGTAGTGCTGGTAGTCTTCCCGCTGGGCATCCAGTTTGCCAGCCAGCTGTTCGTGCATCAGGGCGTAAGCTGGATTCTTGAAGGTGTAGTCCTTCATGGCCACGGAGACGGCCCTGATCCGTTCCCGGTAGCTGAACTGGAAGATGGTGCTCTGGCGAGAACTGCCACCGGCCGTGCTGTTGTATTCGGCGGAGTCGAGCCTGGGGGCGTCGCCGTGGTGGTCGGCGATGATCAGAGCCGGCTGTTCTTCGCCATCGACGGAGCCGTGGTGGTAGCGATAATGCCAGCCTTCCTCAGCCGCCAGCCGCGCCACAAACCCCAGGTCGCTTTCCCGGTGCTGGACGCAGTATTCCCGTTCTTCCGGATGTCGCTTGAGATCGAACACGGTATCGACGATGCCCCGCTCTTCCAGCAGGGTGCGCACGATGGCGTCGGTAGTTTGAGCCTGAAAGATGCGGCTGTTGTGCATCAGGCCCAGGCGCCACAGCGGGGGCTGAATGATGACTTCGTAGCGGGTGCGGCGGTGGCCGCTGTCACCGCGGGCGAATTCGTTGACCACGCCGGTAAAACGCCTCAACGGCGCACCGTCCTGCCAGATCACCAGATCCACGGCCTGTTCCAGTACATCAGCCGCTGCTACCGACGGGTCGGTGCTGGCCAGTTTGAGCTTGCCGTGAAACAGTTCGGAGAGGGCTTCGGTCAGCTCGAAGCCGACGACGGAAAAGTGATCAGAGGGAAATCCGCCAATGGTGGCGGTGAACTGCAGTCCGCTTGCCTGGGGCATGTCTTCGGTCCCTGAAGATAAAGTCGTATGTTCATTACTCGTCCTGAGTGGGCCCGATTATAACGATCGGGCTGGCGAATGTAACCCCGGAGCATCCGGAGTTGAGCGGTTGACCCCAAACCGAATCTGCTGCACCCTAATCTGGTTTCATTACGCAACCGGAGAAGATCAGTGAACGACTACAAGAATCATGCAATCGTGCTCAAACAGCGCCCCCAGGGCGAAATTCAGGATGGCGACCTTGCTATGGAAGAGCGCCCTGTCCGGCCACCCAACGAGGGAGAGGTTGTGGCCCAGGTCCTGTGGCTGTCACTGGATCCGTACATGCGCCCGCGTATGAACGATGCCAAGGGGTACATGGACCCGATTGGCATTGATGAGGCGATCGTTGGTGAGAGCGTCGCGCGGATCGTGGAATCCCGCTCCGACACGCTCAAGGTCGGCGACCTGGTCACCTGTTATTCCGGATGGCAGGAGTATGTCACCTTCCCCGCGGATGCGCCGATGGTTTACAAAATCAACCAGAAAGACAATGTGCCCCTGCAGACTTATCTGGGCGTGGCGGGCATGCCCGGGCGTACCGGCTACTGCGGCCTGATGTACGTAGGCAAACCCAAGGCCGGCGAAACCGTGGTCGTGTCTGCAGCTTCGGGTCCTGTCGGCACCGTGGTCGGACAGACGGCGAAAAAGGAAGGCTGCCGTGTGGTAGGCGTGGCCGGCGGGCCGGACAAATGCGGTTTCGTGGTTGAAGAGTTGGGCTTTGATGCCTGTATCGATTACAAGGCGGGTAATCTTGAAGAAGATCTGAAAGCGGCCTGCCCTGACGGCATCGATGTCTACTTCGAGAATGTTGGCGGCGCCGTGACCCGCGCGGTTGCGCCGCTACTGAATCCGGGGGCTCGCGTGCCCATCTGCGGTTATGTGTCTGCCTACAATGCCAGTGACATGGCGTCCGTCGAGACACCGTTCCACGTTCTGAAAGCATTGGATCCGGTACCCGAGCACCGTTTTTTCCTGGTCACGGAGTGGCAGGACAAGCATCAGGAAATCACCGGCATTCTCGCAGACCGGATTGCCTCCGGCGAGCTGAAGTATCGCGAGACCATTGCCGAAGGACTGGATAATACCATTGACGCGTTCAAGGGAATGTTGAAGGGGCAAAACTTCGGGAAGCAATTGGTTCACATTGCGGACTGATCTGATTCAGGGGTTGTCGGATTACGCTTACGCTAATCCGACCTACATTTACTTAGCCATTAACGTTTAACAGCACCTTGCCGGTGTTCTTGTTCGCGGCCACGTAGGCCATGGCTTCGGCAGCCTCTTCAATGGGCCATTCACAATCGATAATCGGCTCAATCTGCCCGGAACTGAGCAATGGCCATACGTGTCGATAAAGGGCCTGCATGACTTCCCCTTTGACCACCAACGGTCGTGACCGCAGGGTTGATCCGATCAGGCGATGACGTTTCACCAGCATCAAACCAAGATCCACCTCGGCGGTCCGCCCGCCCATCAGGCCAATCAGAACAATTCGACCATCCGCGTTCAACACTTTCTGGTTATCGCCAATGTAACTGCCGCCCACCGGGTCCAGTACCATATCGATACCACCCCATTTGCGGACCGCATCCACAAACGAGCCGTTGTTTCGATTCCAGATACCAGTGGCTCCGAGTTTCTGACAAACATCCAGCTTTCCGTTATCGCCCGCCGTGGCAAATACTGGATTACCAAACGCCGTTGCCAGCTGTATCACCGCCGTACCCAGACCACTGGCGGCCGCGTGAAGGAGGACTTTTTCACCCGGTTGTAATTCCGCCTCCCGGTAAAGATTCAACCAGGCCGTGGCAAACACTTCTGGCACCGCCGCAGCCTGCCTGAGAGACAACCCCTCCGGAATCGGCAATACCTGAACCGCCGGCACGATCACCTTGGTGGCGTACCCGCCGCCGGTCAGCAACGCGCAGACTTCGTCGCCCGGCATGAAGCCCGTCACATCCTCACCAACGTCGGCGATGGTCCCGCTCACTTCCAGCCCCAAAATCTCGGAGGCTCCGGGAGGCGGCGGATAAACGCCGGCCCTCTGCATCAGATCAGCACGATTGATCGCAGTCCACTTCACGTCAATGCAGACATGGCCTTCCGGCAACTCCGCGGGAGTATCACAGGTCTCCCAGTTCAGAGCATCGCCGACAACCTTGATCGCCTTCATCATACTCGCACGCTCCGGTGGTTCATTCGTCAATGATTGAGCATACCTCGTCACTGCCAATCGTGACATACATGGTATTGCTATAACTGCGTTTCAATTCCGAAAGACGCCATTCATGTGGAGGCTTCGCAGTTGGCTTCTGCTCCAGCAGCGACATCAGTGTGTCGGCCGCACACAAAGCTTCCCGTTCCGGGTCGTCAACCGCGCTGGTGTATAGCTGGGTGGAGGGAACATACTCCGGATAGGCGAGACGGTCCGGCGCCAGAACCAGGCAACCAGAGGCCATGGCCTCCAGCATCGACAGCCCCTGGAAATCGTGCAAGGCGGTGGACACCACCACGTCGGCTTCATGCAACAACTTGTCGTAGTCTTCCCGACTGTCCACATACCCCCAGTGCACAAGGCGACTGCCGTGATGGTGCTTTATCTCATCAAACACCCGGGGCTGATTCCGGAACTGCTCTCCCACCACGCTAATGCGAAAATCCTGACCCAGCTCCACCAACCGGTCGAGCAGCCTTAACAGCCTGTCCGGGGATTTGTCGTATTCCCAGCGGTGATTCCACAGTAAATGCGGGCAGGCAAGGTTATGGGGCGTGGCGCGTTTACGGAACAGAGAGTCCTCGATCGGCACGGGGATCACACTGGACTTGTCCCGTATCTGACGAATCAGGCCGTCGGGCAGGCCATCCGGCAGTTTGTCGAGAAAAGCATGGGCACCATCCAGGAAGCTGTCACGGTTCCATTCGCTGTTGAATACCACGTGATCCGCCGCGACCGCACTGTACAAGTTGACCATTTGGGGCTCGGCGCTGGCGTGCTGTCTGCCGGAATCCGGGTAGGCAAACTGGTTTTCATGCATATAGAGCAAAGCGGGGGTACGGGCAAGATGGGGGTGAAACCCTCGAACGGACGCCAGATCCACCATGGATGTTACCACCAGCAGATCCCAGTGTTCCTGAAGCGCGGGCTCCTTGAGCCAGGTCAGTGCATTCCCGCGAATCCGCCAGCGGAAGAACCGGGGCGGCAAGGCAAGCACGTGCCAGTCAAATGCCGGCTGGCTGGCAACCAGCTGTTCCCGCCAGCGTTTGTGGCTGCCGGCATCGTAGGCGGATAACAAAAGTACTCGTGGTTTTGACGGCGATAGCGGTTGCTTGGGCATGAGCGCATTCTGCCCTACTCCCGGTTCGACAGCCAGACGCTCTGATAGGGCTTTAACGTGATGGAGCCGCTCAGATCATCCACCCGCAGCCCGGAAATCAGATCCACCCACTGGTCGGTACCAATCAGGTTAATGTCACTGAGGGCGATTTTCTGAACCTCGTCACTGATATTGTGAATGCAGAAAATGGACTGGTCCCGCCGCATACTCTGGCGCCAGAAGCCGAACAATTGCAGGCCGAGGTGGAGCGTGAACTGGGTGGCGTTGGGATGGAACGCCGGCTGCCGGCGGCGAATGGCAATCAGGCGTTTCAGCTCCCTGAATACCTTGCTGTGATGGCTCATCGGGTTAGCCAACTCACTTTCGATCGACTCCAGCTTCCACTGCCCCCGATTGATGGAACGCAGACGGCCGGTGTGTTCTGCCCGCTCATAATCGTTTTCTGTGGCGAGCAAACTGTGAATATAGAAGGCCGGGATACCCTCCAGCGCCAGCATCACCGTATGGGCGCAGATGAAACGCTGTAGTTGCCAGTGATCCGCCCCGCCTTTGACGGTCCCCTTGAGTGCATCGTAGAGCGCAATATTGATCTCATAGGGCTGGTCGCGACCGTGTTCCGTGCGCCGGTATGAGACCTTGCCGCCGAAGGACTCCATGGCATTGATCAGCCCCTGTTTCTCGTCCTCGGTTAGCAGGCCGTCAGTGGGACGCAAGCCTACGCCGTCATGGGAAGCAATGAAGTTCAGATAAGTGGTGCCCATCTGCGCTGGGGGCATGCTCATCAACCAGGTTTTCAGATGCCGGCAATTCCCGGTTACCAGGGAATGAATCAGCAGCGGCGGCAGGGAAAAGTTATAAATCGCGTGCGCTTCGTTGGCGTTACCGAAGTACGTCAGATTCTCCCGGTTAGGCACGTTGGTCTCGGTGATCACCACTGCCCGCGGGGTGTGATGCTCAATCAGCAGCCTCAGGATCTTGATCAGTTCGTGGGTCTGCTGGAGGTGGATGGAAGGCGTCCCCGGCTCTTTCCACAAAAAGGCCACGGCGTCGAGCCGGAACATGACCACGCCCCGCTCCAGATATTTGCGAATGATCGACACGAACTCCATCAACACGTCCGGATTGGCAAAGTTCAGGTCCACCTGATCTTCACTGAACGTGCACCAAACGTAGCGTTCACCATCCTCCGTCATCACCGGGTTCAGCAATGGTGAGGTCCGCGGACGCACCACCGCACTCAGATCATCGTTCAGGCTGGCCTCAAAGAAGTATTCCTTCCCCGGGTCTATACGCTTGCGGAAGTTCTCGAACCAGCGGCTGCGAGCGGACATGTGATTGATCACCAGGTCCGCCATCAGCCTGAAATCCCCCGCGATGCGCTCAATGTCTTCCCAGGTGCCATGGGATTCGTTGACCGCCAGATAGTCCATAACTGAAAAGCCGTCATCGGAGCTGTAAGGGAAAAACGGCAGAATGTGGACCGCTGAAACAGTATCCCCCAGGCAATCCTTAAGGAACTCACGGAGCGTTACCAGCGGCTTTTCATCTGCCCGTCGGATCGTATCCGCATAGGTAATCAGGACGATGTCCGACTCGTCCCAGTTATTCTGGTGCGCCGGTGGAGGCTCCTGATTCGGAGCGAGCCCCATGGTCTTGAGCAGTTTTTCCGCCAGAAACCCGCTGTCGAGATCGGGGTAGACAACCTCCAACATCCCCGCCAGCTTGGATTTCAGTGGTTCTTTCATGGGCGGAACTCCTCATTATCCAGATCCACCGCTTCCATCAGTTGCTCTTTGATATCGGGGAGCGCACTGGTCACCCGGTTCCAGCTCGGAATAAACGGTGTATCCATTGGATTATCGAGGAAATAGGCCCCCGCGCGCATCACATTCTGCGCAAACAGTTCGACGGCCTTTTCTTCCTTATGACGATCAAAGGTCAGGCCATTGATGATGGCGTCATTCTGGTAGGTCTCGACAAAATCCAGCGCGATCCGGAAGTAAGTCGCCTTGATGGTGCGGAACTTCTCATTGGAGAAGATCTCGCCGTTGGTGGCCAGCTTGCGGAACAATGCCTTGGAAATGTCCGTGCTCATTTTTGACAGCCCACGGCTGGCATCTTCCGGTGACAGTTCCTGGTGCTTGTGGTCGTAGGTGTCCGCAATGTCCACCTGGCACAATCGGTTGGTGGCGTAGTTGCGCTTCATTTCCGACAGTACGCCCACCTCCAACCCCCAGTCACTGGGAATCCGAAGGTCGTTAATGACGTCCGTCCGGAACGAGAACTCACCCGCCAGCGGGTAACGGTAGCTGTCCAGGTAATCCAGAAAATCGTTGGGGCCACAGACTTTCTTCAGCGCCCGGATCAGCGGCGTGACCAGGAGGCGACTGACGCGGCCGTTCATCTTGCTGTCTGCAACCCGGGCGTAATACCCCTTGCAGAACATGTAGTTGAACTCAGGGTTGGCGACCGGGTAAATCAGGCGTGCCACCAGCTCCCGGGAATAGGTCAGGATATCGCAGTCGTGCAGAGCCACGGATTCGCTGAGCCCGGAGGCCAACACATAACCAAAGCAGTACCAGACGTTACGCCCCTTACCCATCTCCGTCGGTGCCAGGTTCTGTTCCCGGAGCTTGAGATCAATGGCACGCAGCCGGGGGCCGTCATTCCAGAGCACCTTGACGTTCTGAGGCAGCTCCGAAAAATACTCCAGGGCGTAGCGATACTGCTCTTCCGTTGCCCGGTCCAGCCCGATGACGATCTGTTCCAGGTACGGCACCTTGGCCAGTTCACTGACAATATGCTTGAGTGCCGGCCCTTCCAGCTCCGAGAAAAGCGACGGCAACACCAGTGACATGGGCCGCGCTTTGCGGAAATTCATCAGTTCCTGTTCCAGATCCTCCACCGGGCGGCGGGTCAGATTATGAAGGGTGGTGATGATACCGTTCTGGTAAAAATCGCCCATGGCTGTATTCCTCTTCTTCAGTAACCGTACTCAAAGAGGATATTGAGTACGCAATCGTTCCAGCCTTCAGGGCCGGGCTTGAGGGAGCGCATGGCATGCCGGTCGGAGGTGAACTGCACCAGGTCTGACTGGACACCGCGGATGATGACCGGAATATTGACCGACTCCAGCATCCGCTGATCGTTGGGGCTGTCCCCCAGCGCGACCGTCACCAGGGACTCCCGTCCATAGTGCTCCCGATATTTACCCAGCAAGAAACGGACCCCATCGGCTTTGTCGAAGTCCCCCATCACGTGAAAGAAGCGCCCTCCCTGCACCAGGCGCAGGCTTTCGGCGGCCAGTTTTTCGGTAAACGCCGCTAACTCTTCAGCCGAACCTTCCCACAACAAAGGCTCCGTACCCTGCCTGTCTTTTGCCTGCTCGGCCGAGGGCGCCGACAGGCCGGTACTATGTACCAATTCATCGACTGACATATCCGCAAAGCCCCGGAACCGGTACCCCTCGGAGCGCAACCCGCTCAATACGGATAGCACCTGCTCACGGGACGCCCCAAAATTCACCACCTGCTCTGCCTCTGCTTCAAAACAGTTCGCCGGAATCATGACCGCTGCACCATTTTCGACAATGAACGGGTGGTGGTTGTTCAACGCGGCTCTGATATCGCGAATCTCCGCGGCCGTCTTACTGGAATTGAGAACCACCGGAATATTCGCCTGCCGCAGCCGTTCCAGAGCAGGTACAGCCGCTTGCCAGCGATAGGTGTCGTGGTCCAGGAGCGTGCCGTCTAGATCGGTGAACACCAGCAGGCGGGGGTTGGTCATGGCCTGTCTCCGTCAGCTTTGCGGAAGCTTGGCAAACCCAGACCGTGATCTTCCGCCACCTCTATCACCACATCCGCCCGCGGCGGCATAGCCACCAGGCACCGGCGGGTAATGCGCTCATAATGCATAATGAATCGGGCAACCTCGTTATCGGTCATAATTCTCAGGGCCCCGGGGCTTTCGCCCTTTTTCAGTGCACTACCCAGCCGGCAGGCAAGCTTGTGCTCCTGCAGAGTGCGCCACTCCAGTACACAGTCCATGGATGGTGCCTGAAGCATGATCAGGGAATCGAACTGGTCAAAGAACGTCCGGTAAACGCCCCTCAGGCAATCGTCGACGTAATGACGCCAGATCCCGTGCGGATCTTCCTCGCGCTCCAGTGCATTTACCGGAGCAGCCAATTCATCCGGATCTTCCGCCGGGGTCGCTGCGACACACCAGCCTTCGAGCAGCACCACATCGGGCCGCCCTTCGAACTCAGGCCACAGCTCGCTGGGGGCGCGGTCATCCATGGATTTGTCAAAAACCGGCACAGGCGTGTGGTCGGTCGGACCTGCGTTCACCAACTGGCTAATCACCTTTTGGCCAAGCGTAATGTCATGGGTGCCAGGGACGCCCCGGGTCATCAGCAACGGGTGAACGGTTTCAGCCAGGTGCTTACGCTCTGCCCTGGTGAGGTAGATGTCATCCAGGGAGAAACTGGCCGTTCGGCAGTCAAATGCGTTGTGGAGGACCTCTTTCAGGAACAGGGTAAGGGTTGATTTTCCGGTGCCCTGGGCGCCATGGATGCCGATAATGACTGGCCGCTTCTTTGCCCTGACGAGCTTCTGTATATGCTCGGCCAGCGGTACGATGGTCTGTTCCACTGTCCTCACGTAGGATGGAGGAAGGGATTCCTGATTCATCAGGGGCTGCAGTCTTTCCAGAAGTTGTTGATCGGCCACGGTCCGGGGTCCTGAGACATTTGTATGTATATCTGCATGTTTAGCATGTTTTGTACCAGATGAGAGTGCAGGCGTTCTATGAGCAACAACCGTTTTCGGGTGGAACATCGTTATCTGGAGCTGCCGGACAGCTTCTACACCCGTGTTCAACCCACGCCGCTGAAAGACGCTCGCATGGTGTGCTTCAACCATGATCTGGCGGAACAGATGGGATTTCACAGCCACCAGCCGGAAGAATGGACCGGCATTGGTGCGGGCACCGAATTGCTGGAAGGCATGGATCCGGTGGCCATGAAGTACACCGGCCACCAGTTCGGCATGTACAACCCGGACCTGGGGGATGGCCGGGGCTTGCTCCTGTGGGAAACCATCGGGCCGGACGGACGGCGCTGGGACTGGCACCTGAAGGGCGCAGGCATGACCCCCTACTCCCGCTTTGGGGATGGCCGTGCAGTGCTGCGCTCCACCATCCGCGAGTACCTCTGCAGCGAAGCCATGCACGGCCTGGGCATTCCCACCACCCGCGCCCTGTTCATGGTCAGCGCCCGGGACCCCGTGCCTCGCGAATCCATCGAGACCGCTGCCGCGCTGGTGCGTGTAGCCGAAACCCACATCCGTTTCGGGCATTTCGAGTTTGCCGCTCATCACGAAGGCAAGGACACCGTGAAAACCCTGATGAATCACGTCATTGCCCTGCACTTTCCGCATTTGATCGGGTTGGCAGACAGCGAGCGCTACGCACGATGGTTTGAGGAAGTCGTTGAACACACGGCCCGCCTGATCGCCGACTGGCAAGCCGTCGGCTTCTGTCACGGCGTCATGAACAGCGACAACATGTCCATCATCGGCGATACCTTCGACTACGGCCCCTACGCCTTCCTCGACGACTTTGACGCCGGTTACATCTGCAACCACACCGACCAGGGTGGCCGCTATGCCTACAACCGCCAACCGGAAGTCGGCTTTGTGAATTGCCAGTACCTGGCCAATGCGTTACTGCCGGTCATGGATGAGGACAGCGTCCGCGGCGGCCTGAAGCGATACGAAATCGCCTACAACGAACGCTTCCTGCAGAACATGCGGGACAAGCTCGGGCTGGTACAGGAGGATCGGTCGGACCTGCCGCTGATTATGGACACCTTCAACATGCTCCACGAACATCACGTGGACTACACCCGGTTCTTCCGCGGGCTGTCCAACCTGACCACCAAAGGCACCGCGCCCATCCGCGATCTGTTTGTGGATCGCAGCGTGGCGGACCAATGGCTTGAGCGCTACCAGCAACGCCTGGAGACCGAAAGTCGCGCCCATGATGCCCGTGAATACGCCATGCGCAAGGTAAATCCCAAGTACATCCTGCGGAACTACCTCGCCCAACAGGTGATTCAGGAAGCGCAAAACGGGGACTATGAGCCGATGAAAGAGTTGCTGAAGGTCCTGGAAAAGCCGTTCGACGAACAGCCGGAATTCGGAGGGTATGCGGCACTTCCCCCGGACTGGGGGAAGCACCTGAACATCAGTTGTTCGTCCTGATCCCGGGCGGGATCAGGAGCATCTGGTCAGAGATCAGACAGCCTTGGCTGCGATGATCTTGTCGTGCCACTCGACCGGGCCGGTCTGGTGGACGGAAGAACCCTTGGAATCCACCGCTACCGTAACCGGCATGTCTTCCACCTCAAACTCATAGATGGCTTCCATACCCAGTTCCTCGAAGGCCACTACTTCGGCCTTCTTGATGGCTTTGGACACCAGGTAGGCAGAGCCACCCACGGCCATCAGGTACACGGCGCCGAATTCGCGGATGGCGTCAATCGCCACCTGACCGCGCTCGGCCTTGCCGATCATGCCGGTTAGGCCGGTTTTTTCCAGCATGGTGCGGGTGAACTTGTCCATACGGGTGGCCGTGGTGGGACCAGCCGGGCCAACCACCTCTTCGCGAACCGGGTCCACCGGACCCACGTAATAGATGAAACGGCCTTTCAGATCCACCGGCAGTTCTTCGCCACGCTCAATCATGTCCACCATCTTCTTGTGGGCGGCGTCACGGCCGGTCAGCATCTTGCCGGAGAGCAATACGGTTTCGCCCGGCTTCCAGTCTTTCACCTCTTCCGGCGTCACCGTATCCAGGTTCACACGGCGCACGCTGTCGCCCACTTCCCAGGTGATTTCCGGCCAGTCTTCCAGGCTCGGCGGGGTTTGCAGTGAAGGGCCGGAACCGTCCAGCACAAAATGTGCGTGGCGGGTAGCCGCGCAGTTCGGAATGATTGCCACCGGCTTGTTGGCCGCGTGAGTCGGGTAATCCTTCACTTTCACATCCAGAACCGTGGTCAGACCGCCAAGGCCCTGGGCGCCAATGCCCAGCTCATTGACCTTGTCGAACAGCTCCAGACGCAGTTCCTCGGAGCGGTTGGACGCACCACGGGCCTGCAGATCGTGAATATCGATCGGGTCCAGCAGGGACTCTTTTGCCAGCTCCATCGCCTTCTCGGCGGTGCCGCCGATACCGATGCCCAGCATGCCCGGCGGACACCAGCCTGCCCCCATCTGCGGCACCATCTTCAGGACCCAGTCCACCACGGAATCGGACGGGTTCAGCATCGCAAACTTGGATTTGGCTTCAGAGCCGCCGCCCTTGGCGGCCACATGGACATCCACGGTATTACCCGGAACCATCTTGTAGTGAATCACCGCGGGAGTGTTGTCCTTGGTGTTGGCACGCTTGCCGTCCGGATCGGCCAGTACAGAGGCCCGCAAGACGTTATCCGCGTGAGTGTAGGCGCGGCGTACACCTTCATTGATGATATCGTCCAGCGGCATGTCCGCATCCCATTGCACATCCATACCGATGGTGACAAACACCGTCACGATGCCGGTATCCTGACAGATCGGCCGCTTGCCTTGCGCGCACATGCGGGAATTGATCAGGATCTGCGCCATGGCATCTTTCGCCGCCTGGGACTCTTCCCTCTGATAGGCCTCGTACACAGCCTGAATAAAATCTTTCGGGTGGTAGTAGGAAATGAACTGCAGCGCGTCCGCTACGCTCTCAATCAGGTCGTCCTGGCGAATTACGGTGGTCATAGGCGTCTCATCAGTTTTGGTTTATCGATGACAAAATTCGGAAGCGGGAGTTTACCAGAAAATGACCAGAGCGCGGCATGCGACCGATGGGGATGCTCAGAATTCTTTGAACCACGGTTCAAGAAAAGCCGTGAAAAAAACCACGAAAAGAAGTTACCATCCTAACGAATAAATAAAGAACCACAGCAGGAGATCACGTGACCAACCTCGTCCTAACTGAAAAAAACAAACAGGTACTGGTGGTACGCATCAACCGCCTGGACCGAAAAAACGCCCTCACCCATGCCATGTACACAGCCCTGGGTGATGCCCTTGAACAGGCCCATGCCGACGCGGATATCCGTTGCGTCCTGTTCACCGGTAGCGACGACTGCTTTACCGCCGGCAATGACCTGAGTGACTTCGCCCAGGGTCTGCCAGGTTCTTTCGAAGAAACACCGGTTGGCCGCTTCCTGTTCCTTCTGGCCTCAGCCACCAAGCCGGTCGTTGCGGCGGTTAACGGCCCTGCGGTAGGCATCGGCACCACCATGCTACTGCACTGCGACCTGGTCTTCGCCGGCAACAACACCCGTTTCCAGATGCCCTTTGCCAACCTCGGCCTTTGCCCGGAGGGTGGCTCCAGCCTGCTGCTGCCCACGTGGATTGGCCGTGTCCGCGCGGCGGAACTGCTGATGCTGGGCGGCGCCTTCACCGCAGACGACGCCTACCGTCTGGGCATTATCAACCGGGTGTGCGAACCGGAATCCACTGAAGCCACCGCCCTGGAAAGCTGCCACCAGCTGGCCGCCCAGGCACCCGCTGCCATTCGGGCCACCAAGGAACTGCTGAACCGCCCCAACCTGGGACAGCTGAAAGACACCATGCTCGCAGAGGGACAACTGTTCGGCGAACGCCTCAAATCCGCGGAAGCGGCCGAAGCTTTCAAGGCCTTCATGGAGAAGCGAAAACCGGACTTCTCAAAGTTCGACTGAGCGCCTGAGTAAACTCGACAAACACCTCTCTGCCAACTATTTTTCATAGCAGGTCAATGGCCGGCAGAATGCAGGGAGGCTGCAAAACGCCAGAATCACACTTTTGGCTGATCAACTGTTGCCATACTGTCGCTATAGTCAGAGTTACGGAAAAAACAGAACAACGACACAACAACAGGAAAAGGTTCCACACCCATGTTCAAGAAAACACTAATAAGTCTTGCCGTGGCGTCTTCCCTTGGTCTGACAGGGTGCTTTGATAGCGCCGACTCGGGGGCGAATGCGAATCCGGAATATAAGATTAACAACCCAGCCATCGACGGTAAGACATGGCCGGTTTTTAACCCACTGTTAAGCCAGTTGCCCATCCCTAACGATCTAATATTCGACTCTGAGCAAGGTGATGGAACCTTTGGTGTAAATGACAGCTCGCCGCCCGTTACCACTGCATTAAATGAACTGAGCGGGGCCTCGACTGTTGCTCCGGCGGTGATCCAGCTTAATGGGCAGATTGATCCTGACTCCGTGATTTACGGCGAAACCGTATTCCTGCTCGAACTCGATTATGCCAGTGGCGATCCAGTACAAGGCCTGAGCATTGGTGAGCCCCCGACGGTAGCAGGTCCAGCACCCGCTCGCGCTGATGTCGAAACCCTTGATGGCACATCGGCCATTCGCATTCTGCCACTGCAACCGCTGAACCCACGAAAGCGTTACGTGGTAGTGGTCACCAAGGACATTACTGACATCAACGGCGAGAACATCATCGCCTCTCCCAGCTACAGCAACCTGACCGATGAAGAGCAGCCGCTGGGCAACGATGGTTTGGCAGCAGTTCGCACACTGATTAACAGCCTGTGGGAACCGATTGCTGGTGCGGCACTTGGGATCACAGATGACAATATCGCGGTGAGTTACAGCTTCACCACCTCGAACGATGAGAAAGTGCTGCAGTATATTGCTGAGCCTGCGGCATGGTTTGCAGATCAACTGCTTACTTTCGTCAAGGTTTCTGCTGCAGAGGCTGCAATCGAAGGTGGCGCCACTAGTTTCGATCAGGTAGACGCCACTGTTACCGGCGCCGTAACTGCGTTCCCGAGCGCGGAAATAAAAGGCGCTCTCGATCCGGGCGACCAATGCCCAGTCACTGGCGAAGATTTCATAAACTGCGTTGCACCGGGAATTGCTGCTCAATTTAGCCCACTACTCCCTACGCCCACGCCTGATAACCGCAACTCAGAAGACTTCAATTTGGGGGCCCCAGAACCGGTCACTCTCGTATCCTCTGTTGCGGCCTCAGTATATTCCTCAGTCGCAGAGCAAATCACTGCAGGTGGGGGCACGCCACCGGATGTTTTGGCAGTTCAGGGGACCGTTTCTTTGCCCTACTACCTGGGAACGTCCGGATCAGAGATTTTGGCAAACTCCTGGCAAGCAGATGACTCTCTCGCCGGAGCTCTAAATGATGCGTTTTCGGATCTCGGCTTGGTCATCCCACAGTCTGACACAAGCGTTTCCACCACAGTGAACTACGTTTTCCCGTTCCCCAAGAAAACTGCTGATGTTGATGTACCAGCATTGATCATCTATCCAGCAACTGGCACCACAAATGGTGTTGTCATGTACCAGCATGGTATCACCACCGATCGCAGTGCCGCTCTGAGCTTCGGTACTGCCCTCGCGACCCTTGGCTACACAGTGGTAGCAATTGACCAACCCCTTCACGGTGTAGGCGCTTTTACCGAGGAAGATCAGGATACATTGGCAACTCGCCTGCTGGAGGCCGGGCAGGACGCAGGTTTGCCAGCAACCCTGGCTCCCTCGGAGACTACAAATGCGGCCCTTATTGCAGGTCAACTAAACCTCAACTTCGTTATGCAGGCTCTTAGCCAAGATGAAGCTACCGCCCAAGCTACAATCGATGACGTGCTTACAGGCGGCACATCTGGTAATGCTGGCGTAGACATGGCCATCGGCTTCCTTGCTGGCGCTGAAAACTCCGTTGCCAATGCAGGGAGCACGGTACCTGGCCTTGCACCAGTGGAAGGCAATGAGCGCCACTTTGGCTTCTACTCCCCAACACCGGGAACTGTTGACGCTATTGACTACTCCGCTGGAGAAGGCGACTCAGGAAGTATGTTTATCAACCTCCTGAACTTCACCAATAGCCGTGACAATATCCGCCAGAGTGCAGTGGATCAGATGAACCTGCGCGTCAGCCTGAGCGATCTCGATCTGTCAGGCATTGGAGGTGCAGACCTTAGCACCGCCCAGTTCAACTTCGCCGGCCACTCTCTCGGCACAATTACAGGTGCTCCGTTCGTAGCCAGCGTCAATGAAAACCAGCTGCCGGCAATTCTGGCAGGTGATCCTGCAGCGCCCGTGCCCTCCACCTACAACGATATCGCAGCAGTAAACATGCTGACACCAGGCGGCGGAGTCGTTCGACTGCTGGAGAACTCCCGCACCTTCGCTCCCCAGATCCTTGCCGGTCTTGGCCAGAGCGGTCTCAGCCAGGGCGATGCAAACCTCGAATCATTCCTGAACGTATTCCAAGCCACAATCGATACGGCTGACCCGATCAACTTCGTAGACAATCTGGCCGGCAGCACACCGACTTACCTGATGTCAGAAGTAGAAGCGGACACTGTCATACCGAATGCAGCTGATGAGGCTATCTGGGGCATTCCTGCGCTCTCCGCCACAATCCCTGCATCCGAAACAGGATTGCCGGTTTCAGTGACCGTAGACAGCTTTAACGCGCCATTGGCTGGCTCACGTCCTCTTAGCCTGATGTATGCAGATGGCATCGCTGACGCACTGTACGCCACATATACGCAAGCTGACTTCCCGGCTGGTGAAGGGGAAGACCCGCTGAATCACGGTACACCGGTTTCAGCCTCCCCTGCAGCTGCGTTCTCTCAGATGGTTCAGGAGGCTGCCGCAACTTTCACTCCGTAACCTGAAAATTAGAGCCCTAGAAAAAAAGCCCCCGGATTTCCGGGGGCTTTTTTGTTCATACCGCCAAATATTAGATTTCATACTCTGAAGATCTAACTTTCACAAGCCATCTACTCCATACCCTCAAACTCATCCTGAGTTAACTGACCATCACTATCCCGATCCAGCTCCATCATCATGTCGCGGGTTTCCTGACCTGACATTGGCTCGCTATCGGGGTTACCGGCTGCAGTACTACCGTATACGTTTAACTCGTCCTCGGTGAGAACGCCATCCTGATTGGCATCAAGCTCGGCGAAGGACGGGGAAGACATACCCTGCTCCATGGTTTCGCTTTGCTGCATTTTTTCGCCGCCACCTTCCATTGCACCTTCTTCGGTTCCGTAGGAACCGGCAGCGTATGCAGCGGGAATGCCTAGCGCCATCGACATTACAGTGACAAAGCCCAGGGTTTTAATACTCATCAGACACCTCCTTGATCATTTTTTGATCTATGGTTGACTGCATTTTCAATTAAGGACCCTATTTCCATAAAATGCCAATGACGCTTTAGTAACGTGGGGGCAACGCTTAGCTCAAGACAGAATAGCGTCGTTATCCGCCCCCAGTTTCCTACCCACGTGTTTTGCGGCGCACGGGGTCTGGCTGAACTTAATGGGGTAGCCAATCTGTTTTTGCTCCGTGCCATCTTCCCGATCGACACCGATCACCATGCCCCTGTCCTTCAACTGAGGATGTTCCGCCGCTTCGGAGATGGTCAATACCGGCTCCACACACGCATCCTGATCCGCGAAGATCTCCTGCCATTGCACCAGTGTTCTCTCGGCGATCTTTTCTTTCAGGGCGGCTTTCATCTTTTGCTGGTGTTCCGGGTTCTGGCTCAGGGCAAAACTCTTCATCTCGGGCAGACCCAGGGTGTCGCAGAGGCGTGAGGAGAACTGAGGCTCCAGACTGCCCACGGACAGCCAGCGACCATCACTGGTCTGGTAGTAATCGTAGAAACTGCCGCCATTGAGAAGACTGCTCTCCGGCTTCTGCTCCTGGCCACCGGCCAGGCAGGCAGCTCCAGACATGGCGTTCAGGGCAAAGGCGGCGTCCGTCATGCTGATATCGACAAACTGTCCTTCTCCGGTCTGCTGCCGGTGGACAACCGCCGCCAGGATTCCCATCACCGCGTGGTGGGAGCCGCCGGCCACGTCGGCGATCTGGATGCCCATGGGCGGCGGACCACTGTCCGCCCGGCCGCAATGGCTGGAGACGCCGGCCAGAGACAGGTAGTTGATGTCGTGGCCCGCCCGGTCTTTGTAAGGACCGGTCTGACCGTAGCCGGTGATGGCGCAATAGATCAGTTTTGGGTTTATAGCCTTAAGGGTGTCATAGCCGATGCCAAGCCGATCCATCACACCCGGGCGGAATTGTTCGATGACGACGTCAAAGTCCTTGACCAGTTCCTTGATAACCTCGGCACTACCCTCTTTCTTGAGATCGAGACCGAGAGACCGTTTGGCACGGTTCAGGTAGGCGTGAGCGGTACTGGTCCCGCCATCGTGGGGCGGCATAACCCGGGTCAGCTCCATTCGATCTGGCGCTTCCACACGCAGCACATCCGCGCCCATATCCGCCAGCAGCATGGTGGCATAGGGACCGGGTAGCAGGGTGCTGAAGTCAAGAATTTTCAGGGACGTCAGTGGGCCTGGCATAATTTTCTCCTTGTTGGTGATTCTTTCTATGCTGACGTTTTTTTCCTATGGGGCCAACTGCGGGTTACGTCATTCCAATTGACCATTTCTTCCAGCTTTTGAGGCGCCCGCAGGTTGCATTGTAGCCGGGGGGTTTTATGATGGGCTTCGTTTTCCAAGGAATAGCGAGTGGCATGTCAAACCTGACGGTTTCGAGGCACTTTGTAGAGGCATCTCTGATCGGCGCGGAACGTGCCGGTTACGACACCCGTGATATGTTGCGGGAAGCCGGCATCTCGCCGGATTTGCTGAAGATCGAGATGGCCCGGGTCAATAGCGATCAATTCAGCCGACTGATGCAGGTCATCTGGACCCGGATGGATGACGAATTCATGGGGTTCGGCCCAAGACAATGCCGTACCGGCACCTTCGCCACCATGTGTTCCCTGGTCATTGACTGCCCCAACCTGGAGGCGGTCTACCGGCAGGCGTTTCAGTTCTCCCGCCTGTTCGAACCGATGGTATCCATGGAACTGGAAGTCGACGACCAGGTGGCACGCCTGGTCACCGTTATTGAGGGTGACATCTGGGACCCCATGTACTTCATGCGGGAAAGCCTGCTGGTGATCTGGCATCGTCTTGGCAGCTGGCTCGTGGGCCAGCCGGTGGAGTTGTTGAAGGCGGAATTCGACTATCCCCGCCCCGCCCATGGCGACGAATACCGCCACATCTTCCATTGCCCACTGGCGTTTGAAGCCGAACGCACCGCCCTCACCTTCGATAAGCGTTTCCTTTCCGCACCCGTCATTCGGGATCGGCCGGAAATGCACCAGTTCCTGAAAACCTCCCCGGCAGACCTGCTGTCACGGCCGGATGAGAGCAACACCTTTACCGGTCGGATTCGGGCTCTGATCGGTCGGGATTTTTCCAAACCCTTGCCGGATTTTGAGTGGATTGCCACCGAACTGCACACCAGTCCGCAAACCTTGCGTCGTCGCCTCAAGCAGGAAAATACGTCCTTTCAGGAGATCAAGGACCTGCTCAGGCGCGACATGGCCATTTATTATCTGGGCCGCCAGGACCTGCCCATCAATGACATTGCCACCAAGGTGGGTTTTACGGAACCCTCTACCTTCCACAGAGCCTTCAAGAAGTGGACCGGGGTTACCCCCGGCGCTTATCGGGAAGGAGAACGAAGCAATACGGGGGAGTGAGGACCGCCGATCAACCGGGATTCTGAAGGTTTTTTATCAAGCGCCCCAGTGTGCCTGCGATTTCCTCGGCCCGATCCCGGTTTGGCCCAAGCTTTAACAGCCGAGAGCCATCCCTCGGATCATACACCCAACAGGTTGACGCAGTGGGCTGGCAATCCCATTGAACCCGTGGACTGATGCCGTACACGTTCATGGACTGGGTGGTTTTGGTGATTCGCTCACCTTCTTCCCTGCGGGACTCCTGAACTTCTATCCGACTGCCGACGGAAGCAACCTTGTAGCTCACGTCTGCTGGCACATCAAGCCTGACCACACGCTGATCAGCACGCCAACCCGCCAATTCCAACAAACTGTTCAGATGAATAGTCAGGGCTTCGCGATCGGAGTCTACGAGGTACAGCTTGCGCAGGCTCGCCATCGCCTGTTGGCCGGCGGGCTCAATGATGGCAACCGACTCCTGCTTACTAGCCCGGCTTTGATCCTGCATGGAACGCTGTTCCTGACGGGACTTCTCTATAGCGGTGATTCTTGTGAGGGCGTCCCGATAATGCCTGCCTTCCGCGCCGGCGCGGGAAATATACGTTTCCAGAGCCGACTGCGCTTCATTGAAATGGGATGATTCCTGCATCACCCGCCCACGGAAATAGTAATAATCCACGGGTTTTTCGCCCTCAAGGCCTTGTAGCTGATTAAGGTATTCCCCTGCTTCCCCCCAGCTTTTGGCTGCAACGGCTTCCTCGGTAGCCAGCATAAGGCGGCGGACTTCATGCTCTGGGGCCAAGGACGTACCCTGGGCTATAGCGGACACGAGCAACGAGGCAATAACCAGGCTACGGACCAGTTTTTGCCCTGTTCGGGATGCTTTCACCATTGCCTCTACTCCTGCTGATTGTCCGCAAATTCACCGGTGCATGCCGATGCCGGATTTGACTCCCCGCTCTCTTCGTCCTCATCGGGGTCTACTTCGGCCTGATCCAAGATGGCCTTCGGTAACTCTTTTTTAACACGAACCCCAAGCTCGACAAAGCGATTCGCCTGGGACACGAGGTTTCCTCGGCCACGGGTTAACGTGTTCATGGCGGCGTCGTAACTGCCCTGTGCCGTGTGGAGCTGCGCCCCGAGCTTCTCCATGGACTCCACGAAAACCCGGAGCTTGTCATAAACCGCTCCCGCCCGGTCGGCAATGCGTTGGGCATTCTGGCTTTGCCGCTCATAACGCCAGATATTCTCGATGGTCCGAAGCGTGGCCAACAAGGTGGTTGGTGTTACTACAATAATCTTTCGCTCAAATGCTTCTGCGAATAGGTTCTCGTCCTGCTGGAAAGCCGCCACAAATGATGGCTCGATCGGCATGAACAGCAACACAAAATCCGGCGAGTGGAGCCCGTTCAACTGGCTGTAGTCTTTCTCGCTCAGGGTTCGTATGTGTGTGCGAACGGCCTCGACATGTTGTCGAAGTGCCTCCGCCTTCGCTCCCTCGTCTTCTTCGTTGATCCACTGCTGATAGGCCACCAGTGATACCTTCGAGTCCACCACGAGGTTGCGGTTGTCGGGCAGATGCACCACTACATCCGGACGCAGAAGCTGATTATCATTGTCGCGATAGCTGCCCTGCGTCTCGTATTCCATGCCCTTACGCAGTCCCGAGCGTTCCAGTACCCGCTCCAGTATCAACTCGCCCCAGTTACCCTGGATTTTCTTGTCGCCCTTCAGAGCGCGGGTGAGACTAGCAGCCTCTTCCGTGATTTGTCGGTTAAGGTCCTGTAAGGATTTTATTTCACTCCGCAATGCTTGGCGGTCCCGGGTCTCGGACGTATAAACGTCTTCCACGCGTTTGCGAAAGTCCTGCAACTGATCACGAAAAGGATTGAGCAAACTGTCCAGGCTGGTGCGGGTCTGCTGGCTGAAACGCTCACTTTTCTGCTCGAAAATACGATTGGCCAGGTTCTCGAATTCCTGTTTTAGTGCATCCCGGTTGCGCTCCAGCAGCGCCAGCTTCTCATTGCTGGCGCGCCGTTCACTGACCAACGTCACTTCGTATTCACGTAACTCTACCCGCGCCTCTCCCAGCTCATTTGCCAGGGATTCAGCCCGCCGCTGATACTCGATTTTCTCCGATTCCAACTGAGCCATTCTGACGCGGCTGGCCCGAACCATCACAATCACCAGCAAACCAACCAGCAACAAAAGAGACGCAACAACACTGAAAACCACTGGCTGATTCCGGACGATTTCTGCAACGGCCTCGGGCACACTTTCCTCCTGTTAACGGGAACCTTTTTTCGTTTCCGGACGTCCTGAACAATAGCCTGAATATAGAAACCACGACGGCTTGGCAAAACAGGCAAAGACGTTACCTTCGCATATAGACTCAAGCCGTAATATAAACTAAAAGAGTAATGTGTTCCGTCACCACGGCAGAATTACCGGTTTTTAACCGGATAGCCGCGGTTCCGGAGCGATAGGGAGAACGGGATTTCATCATGCTGAAAGAGCTCTGGAAAAAACTGGGATCGGAATTCTCCCGATCCGGCTATGCGGGTGGCCAGGGCTGCGGGACTCAAGATGCCGTCGGCACCCGTGTTCGACTCCTCCCCCACATCACCCATACCGGTGAGCTCCACCTTGAGCGGTTGACCACCCTGTTGAAGAGCCGCTATGGCAAGTCCTTCAGCGACAATGACAAATCTGGAGACGAGAACATCCGGGCTTTGATTCTCTTCGCATCCCGGATTCAGGACCAGGATATCCAACGGGAATTGTTACTGTTTTACCTGAACTGCTCTCCCGTTGTTCAGGAACATCTGCGCTCTGAACAAGTGCTGGGGCCACAACACTAATTCGAAAAACCCTGAAAACCTCCGCAAAACCGTAAAAATTTCTGACTCTTAACCAACTGTAAAGCAACCACACACATCGGTTGTTGTATACTCCACCTGCGAGTATCTTACTGCGGATATTTGCAGGTCTTCATGGCGGGCCCGGACTGATAAACTGACGGGTTCGCAGGTTCAGGGGTTTTCGATGTTCTCAACGCGTTTTCGGTGCGGGAAGCCGCTGGCTTTTCTCGCTATTCTCTTTATATTGTCAGGCTGCTCAGCGGACCGCTATCTCATGGTACCCAAGGAAAACCTGAACAAGCTCAATGGCGCGGTTCAGTCCCAGCGTGCCACCCTGGTTACCATGGAGGGAAACGCCACGGCGCGGCACGAAAGCCTGGTCGAAATCAACAACACCTCCACCCGGAATATCCTGGCGGCCATCGAACAGAAAATCGAAAAACCCGAGTGTCCTCCGGTCAGGACACAAGCATGCCCCTCAGTCAGCGACCTGCAGTCAAACGGCCGCGCGGACCGATTGAAAGGCAAACTCATTGTTGGTGAACTGGAAAAGTTCTATCTGGCAGGCCCCGGCCTTGTTTATAACGCTCGCATAGACAGTGGCGCGGAAACGTCATCGATTGACGCACGCAACATCACAAAGTTCGAACGCGATGGCAATAACTGGGTTCGCTTTGATGTCCAGGTTCCTGGCAGCGAAGAATACGTCACCCTGGAAAAAGAAGTGTCCCGCCGCGTCAGAATCATCCAGTCCAGCGCGGAAGAAGCAGACCGGCGAGTAGTGGTTGAACTCCAGTTCGCCATCGGAAACCACCAGCAAGTAGCGGAATTCACCCTGACCGACCGTCGGCATCTGACACACAACGTCCTGATCGGCAGGAATATACTGCGGGACATGATGCTCATTGACGTTGGCAAGGAGTTTGCCACCGAACTGCCGGAATCACTCACCCAAAACAACGGGGATGACTCGTGACTTCCCGGTCCCGAATTCCATTTTTCACCGCCATTGCCCTGCTTATTGTAGCCGGAACGGCTCTCGCTATCTGGCGCCATGTCGAACTGGGCATCCCCTGGCTCACAGGAGAACAACGCCCGGTCTGGATGGTTGAAGCCAGGATTGATTTCAACGCCTCCGACGAACCGGTGCTGGCAAGCCTGAACATCCCCGAGCAGTCCCCGGGCTTCCGCATTCTCTCGGAACAGGCGGCCTCCCCGGGCTATGGCTTTTCCGTCGTCGAAAAGGATGGGAGCCGCAGAGCGGAATGGTCCAAACGCAACGTGACAGGACCGCAAACCCTCTACTTCAAGACTCAGTTCATTCCCGACCCGAATGCCAACCGGGACCGCCCTCGCCGGCCGCCAAAACCAGTTTCGGTCTTCTGGGAAGAACCACAGGCAACCGCCGTACGTGAAATCCTCATGCAGGCCGAGGAACGCTCCAGCACGCCCGAAAGCATGACGCGTGAACTAATCCGACTGATGCAACCGGATACCAAGGCACAGAACACAACATTGCTGGTCGCCGGAACTAACCACCTGGACCTCCTGGTCCGCATGCTCAACCACGCAGGCATTCCCGCGAGAACAGCGGATGGGCTCAAGCTCGAAGACGCCCGACGACGCCAGGGACTGACGCCGTTCCTGCAAATCTATAACGGTGACGAATGGCTGACTTTCGATCCCAAATCCGGAGAACAGGGGCTACCGGAAGACACATTGCTCTGGCGCCAGGGGGCGGCATCCCTGCTGGATGTCGTGGGTGGTGACGATTCCAGCGTCAACTTTTCAATACTGAGGCAGACCATCCCCGCCTTGCAGCTGGCTGCCATGCAATCCGAAGAGAATGGACTCGGATTCCTCAGCCTCTACCAGCTTCCGGTGGAAGAGCAGAGCATGTTCCGGATGTTGCTCCTGCTTCCGCTCGGTGCTCTCATGGTGGCCTTCATGCGCATTGTGATCGGCATTCGAACCTCCGGTACCTTTATGCCAGTCCTGATTGCAGTGGCATTTGTTCAGACCAATCTGCTTCCAGGACTTATTGCCTTCACGTCGGTGGTTGCCATAGGCCTGCTGATGCGCGGTTATCTGTCCAGCCTGAATCTGCTGCTGGTGTCACGGATATCCGCGTTGATCATCCTGGTGATATTTATCACTGCCGGCTTGAGCATTATCGGGTACCAGATGGGCTTCAATACCGGCATGACCGTGACCTTCTTCCCGATGGTGATCATCGCCTGGACCATTGAGCGCATGTCCATCCTATGGGAAGAAGAAGGCGCCCATGAAGTCGTTGTGCAGGGGGCAGGCAGCCTGTTTGTGGCGGTATGTGCATTCCTGGTAATGGATGCGCCGCTGTCTCGGCACTTGACCTTCAACTTCCCGGAGCTGCACTTAGTCGTGCTCGCTCTCATTCTTCTGATGGGTCAGTACACAGGCTACAAGTTGAGTGAGCTTCGTCGCTTCACCCCGATGAAGGCTTACGACTGATGGATTGGATATCCCCCCGCGCGCTGACCCGGCTGGGCATGCTCAATATGAACCGGAGAAATGTCGATTATATTTCCCGGTACAATGAGCGAACCGCCTATCCGTTAGTGGACAATAAGCTGAAAACCAAGCTGGTGGTGGCTGAATACGGAGTCAGGACACCCAAGCTGCTGCAAGTGGTTCGCCAGCAACATGAAATCCCACACTTCCGGGAAATGGCCGAAGACCTCACTGGTTTTGCGATAAAACCCGCCAAAGGCTCCGGCGGCAAGGGCATTACGGTCATCACAGGCCGCGACGGAGATGAGTTTATCAAGGCTTCTGGTGCCCGGGTGCCTGCCGCGTACCTTGAAAGGCACCTTTCCAACATCCTGGCGGGCTTGTACTCCCTGGCAGGAACACCGGACGTTGCCATTGTCGAAAGCCTGGTGGAATCGGTACCGGAATTGGCAAAATACTCACATCAGGGTGTTCCGGATATTCGCATTATCATCTTCCAGGGTTACCCCATCATGGCAATGCTACGGTTGGCAACAACCGCCTCCGATGGCAAGGCTAACCTTCACCAGGGCGCAGTTGGCGTGGGTCTCGACATCGGCACGGGGAGAAGCCTGAACTCTGTACAATTCAACCGGCCAATCACACTGCACCCGGATACAGGCCTTGCCCTCGAAAACATTGATATAGCCGACTGGGAAGAGATGTTGGCCATGGCGTCGCGGTGCTATGAGGCAACCGGCCTGGGTTATATGGGCGTGGATCTGGTGGTTGATGTACATGAGGGCCCGTTGCTGCTGGAGCTGAATGCACGTCCGGGACTGGCCATTCAGATGGCCAACGGTCGGGGCCTCCTTCCGCGTCTGCGAGCAATCGAAAGCCTCAAGAAGCACCACTTCACCCCGGAGCAGCGCGCCCGTTTCGCCATGGAAACCTTTTCAAGCCAACAATAGCATCGCGACCAGAATGTGAAGATAAAAAAACCGGAGCCCTTGAGCTCCGGTTTTTTATTTACCTGCGACTTATCACAGCTTGCCTTCCGCAATCAGCAGTTTGCGTTCATGGGTCAGGCCTTTCAGCAGCCCCCACGTCATAATCAACAATATGGCGGTGAACGGCAGGCCGGCAGAGATGGCCGTTGCCTGTATAGCACCCAGGGCGTCTTCACCACCGCCAAAGATAAGTGCAGCGGCGATTGCGCCCTCCATAACAACCCAGAATACACGCTGAGCAGTGGGGGCATCCGTTTTGCCACCGGCGGTAATACTGTCGATCACCAGGGAGCCGGAATCCGACGAAGTCACGAAGAACACCAGGACCAGCACGATGCCGACAAAGGAAATAATTTCCGTGAGAGGCAGGTTGGCAAACATCTGGAACATGGCAAGAGAGACATCGGTCAGACCGTTCTCTGCCAGCGCACCAACCCCCTGCTTGATCTGCTCCAGGGTAGAGCCACCGAAGGCGCTCATCCAGACAACCGTAATTACGGTCGGAACAATCAGCACTGCGGTCACGAACTCACGAACTGTACGGCCCTTTGAAACTCGAGCGATAAACATGCCGACGAACGGTGACCAGGAAATCCACCAAGCCCAGTAAAACACCGTCCAACCGTGGAACCAGGTCTCATCTTCGCGGCCAAACGGGTTGCTCAACGGGACAATGTTGGCCACATAGGTGGATGACGTCACCCAAAGAGTTTCAACAATGGTCGCGGTGGGACCGGCAAAGATGATGAAGAAGAGCAGGATACCTGCCAATCCCATATTGAAGTTACTGAGAACCTTCACACCACCGTCCAGGCCTCGCAGAACCGAAACCAAGGCAACTGCCGTGACACCGGTAATAATAGACATCTGGACGTTAATTCCAGAAGAGACTCCGAACAGGTACTCCAGGCCTGAAGCTGCCTGCTGAGCACCAAAGCCCAGAGACGTCGCAAGCCCGAAAATAGTTGCAAGCACAGCAAGCACATCAATAATGTGCCCAGGCCATCCCCAAACCTTGTCGCGCAGCAGTGGGAAGAACGCCGAGCGGATCGTCAGGGGCATTCCCTTGTTATAGGCAAAAAACGCCAGTGACAGGGCGACAATAGCGTAGATAGCCCATGGATGAAGCCCCCAATGATACATGGTCGCGCCCATCGCCATGTCGCTGGCTTCAGGAGTATTCGCTTCAACGTTAAACGGCGTTCCATACCAACCTGTGTAATAGGCAGTAGGCTCCGCTACCGCCCAGAACATCAGGCCAATACCCATACCCGCAGCGAACAACATTGCGAACCAGGACATGGTCGAAAATTCAGGCTTGGCGTCCATTCCTCCGATCCGAATCTTTCCGATCGGCATGAAGATCAGCGCAAAGCAGACAACCACGAAGATGTTGGCACTGATCAGAAAAAACCAGTCAAAGGTGCCGATGATGTTCCACTTTGCACCATCAAGCATTTCTTTGGACTCGGCCGGAAACATCAGCGTTCCAACCACAAAAAGCACCACCAATATCGCCGTGATCGGGAATACCGGTGCATGTAGGTCGAGGCCGAAAGGATTTATATTATCCTGGCCCGCGACGTAATCCGTCTGGTACTCGTCTTTTACAACGTCGCCCACGGTTGGAGTCTCCCGTTTAGAATGATTACTAACAATTAAGATTCAATGCTTTACCGGGACGTAAGTCTAGTGATTTGAGTTCAAAACATCAAAGACCTATCCCACAGTCACTGCCACTTTGAGCATAGACCAATTTGTCAGATGTCGCCGTCAAAGAGAAATCGACTGACGGAGTTGATGGATCTGTACCGTAAACAAGTACACTGGTCAGCAGCCGGAACACGATAAATCAATAGAGAGGACGCTATGGAGAAAACCACGACCTTCCCCCTGAGGTACACTGCTTTTGCCTTGAGTATTGTGGGGCTGCTGATCTCCGCGCCACTCAGCATTTACCTGGAGGGATGGTACCTGCTACCTGTTATCTTCGGCGCTCTTGCAGCCGTCGGCACCTGGGATATGGTGCAGCGCCGGCATACCGTCAGCCGCAACTACCCTATTCTTGCCAATTTTCGCTATGTCCTGGAATCCATTGGCCCGGAAATTCGCCAGTACTTTATCCAATCCGATACCGAGGAGCGCCCCTTCTCCAGGGAGCAACGAAGCCTCGTCTATCAACGTGCCAAGAACGTGCTGGACAAGCGCCCTTTCGGCTCCCAATTGAGCATGTACGAGCCAGGCTACGAGTGGATGAATCACTCCCTAAACCCTACGCAACTGGACGGGAGCGATTTCCGGGTTCTCATCGGCAAGCAGTGCGAGAAACCATACAGTGCCAGCGTGTTCAACATCTCGGCCATGAGTTTTGGTTCTCTCTCCGCCAATGCCATCCTCAGCCTGAATACAGGCGCCCGAATGGGTAACTTCTATCACGATACCGGGGAGGGCTCGATTTCCCGTTACCATCGCAAGCCAGGTGGTGACCTGGTGTGGGAAATTGGTTCTGGCTACTTTGGGTGTCGTCACCCGGACGGCACCTTTAACGAAGAAATGTTCGTTAAAAACGCCGCTATGGAACAGGTAAAAATGATAGAGCTCAAGCTGTCTCAAGGGGCAAAACCCGGTCATGGCGGAATTTTACCCGGCGCAAAAGTGACACCGGAAATCGCGGAAGCCAGAGGGGTAGAGGTTGGAGAAGATGTGGTATCGCCTGCCAAACACTCGGCATTCAGCACGCCCATTGAAATGCTGGCATTCATCGAACGACTGAGGAATCTGTCCGGTGGTAAGCCGGTTGGCTTCAAGCTCGCCATCGGCCATCCATGGGAGTGGTTTGCGATCGTCAAGGCCATGCTGGAAACCGGCAAAAAGCCGGACTTCATCGTCGTGGATGGCGGCGAAGGCGGCACCGGTGCCGCGCCCCTGGAATTCGTCAACCGCCTGGGCATGCCCATGAAGGAAGCATTGCTTCTGGTGCACAATACGCTGGTAGGCACAAACCTGCGGGAAGACATCGCCATTGGTGCCGCAGGCAAGATCACAACCGCCTTCAACATCGCTCGCACTCTGGCTCTCGGCGCAGACTGGTGCAATGCTGCTCGGGGCTACATGTTTGCCCTGGGGTGTATCCAGGCCCAGAACTGTCATACCGGCCGCTGCCCCAGTGGGGTTGCCACACAGGATCCTCGCCGCGGCAATAAGCTGGACGTCGAGGACAAGAGCCAGCGCGTCTTCAACTATCACAAAAACACCCTGGATGCCCTGCAGCACCTGCTTGAAGCCTCCGGCCTGAACCATCCATCCGAGCTGGGGCCAGAACATATTATTCAACGAACCTCGAAGACCGAGGTTCAGTCGTATATGGATATGTTGCCCTTCCTGGAACCAGGCGCCTTATTGGAAGGCAAAACCGACCTCAGTGTTTTCGATAAATACTGGCCAGACGCTCGGCCAGACACCTTTGGGCCACCGGAATTCATCCTCAAGCTTCGGGAAACCAAACTCCATTAAAATCCGATCTAAACGCCAAAAGCCTGTTTATTTTTGGTTTGGGCTGGTGTAGACTTCGCTCCCGCTAAGCCACTGAGATTTCTCCCAAGTTTCTCTCTGGCCATTAGCGTTTCGGGGCGTAGCGCAGCTTGGTAGCGCATCTGCATGGGGTGCAGAGGGTCGCAGGTTCAAATCCTGCCGTCCCGACCAATTCAAAGGCCGTCATTTCAATACCTGAATGACGGCCTTTTTCATATCCGACACATATTCAGCACACTCTCCCTCTTTGGTGGCCGGCATTCAGGCACCACTGTCTTGTAATTCATTTCATTTCCGGCAACACTCAGAATCCTTAACAAAAACACCGATGCGTTTTACTTGCTGGCGCTCTCATGTCCATTATTGACTATGTTGCACCCTACGATTTCTCGGCATTGACCGTTCTGAGCTATATGCTGGTGCTGGCCTTCTACGGCTATGGCGTTCTCCGGATGCCAGAAGGTGACCGGCCGGGTACCGGTCGGGTTCTTACATTTGTACTGGGCGTGATGCTTTGCTACGGCGTTATGCAGACTCGTTTTGATTACTACTCCCAGTACATGTTCTTTGTGCATCGAGGTCAGCACCTGATCCTTCACCACCTTGGGCCTTTCCTCATTGCGCTCTCAAACCCGTTACCGGTGATGCGTTTCTGGTACGACCGCATAAGCCCCGGACTCAAGGGCGCCCTGAAACCCGTGGGGTTTGTGTATCGCTGCCTCCAACAGCCGTTGATTGCCTCCGTGTTGTTCGTGGGTCTGATCTATTTCTGGTTATGGCCACCGATCCACTTTGACGCGATGCTGAGCCGCAATCTTTACTGGATCATGAACTGGAGCATGCTTCTGGATGGCCTGCTCTTCTGGTGGCTGATCTTTGACCCCCGCTCTCCGGCCCTCAGCTCCGCTCTGGGCTATGGCAAGCGCATGCTGATCCTGGCACTGGTTGCGATACCTCAGATGATTCTGGGAGCCACTATCGTCTTTTCCCGGGGCATGGTGTACGACGTCTACGAAGTATGTGGCCGGGCATGGCCCATGGAACCGGCAACCGACCAGCTGATCGGTGGGCTGCTGACCTGGATACCGCCTGCCATGATGAGCATCCTTGGCATTCTGATCATCCTGCGTCGGGCGATGCACGAAGACGGCAAATACTCCACCCGATCCAATCCGCTCAAGGTGACGACGTCATGAGTTTCCATTTCCCCGCAAACCTTCGGCCCTGGTTCAAACTGCCCCCGCTTCTGGCCACAATTTTCTTGCTGGGTGGTTGCCTGGGAGACGATGATTCGTGGCACGGCAAAGATATTCAGGGCCTGATGCCAGAGTTGGCGTTTGAGCTGACAGGCACCTCCGGCGAAACCATCAGGGCGGTAGAACTGGACGGGCAGATACGGCTGTTGTTTTTTGGTTTCACCTCCTGCCCCGATGTCTGCCCGACCACACTCCAGAAGCTCAGCCAGGCCATAAAAGCCATGCCGCCGGAAATGCAGTCACAGACCCTGGCCCTGTTTGTCAGTGTCGACCCCAAGAGAGACACGCCGGAACGTCTGGCCAGTTATGTTGAATTTTTCGATAAGCGGATCGTGGGTCTGACCGGTGACGAGCCAAGGTTGCGTGAACTTGCCAAACGCTATCGCACCACCTTCGGTTACGATGAGCCTGATGCTGATGGAAACTACGCGGTCTCCCACAGCAGCGCGGTATACGTGTTTGACCGGGACGGCAAAGCCCGCCTGCTCATCAGGCCTGACCTGAGTGCAGATGAGATTCGTCAGGACCTTGTTGCACTGGCGGGGGAAAGCTCCTGACCGCCCGCCCTGGGCAGGCCTCAGCTAGCTACGAGGCAATGGAATAAACTCTTCCTCGTCCCCGGGCACCTTATCAAACCGTCCTTCCGTCCAGTCGTTCTTGGCCTGTTCAATGCGTTCCTTGCGACTGGACACGAAGTTCCATTCGATAAAACGCTTGCCCAGGGGCTTGCCACCAATCAGTGCAATCCGCGACTCTTCCACGGCCGTAACCGCAATGCCGGGATGATTGGCGAAGATCGTCATGGAGTGGGCCGGCATAGCCGTATCCTGAGCTTTCAGGGAGCCGCTGGCGACATACAGTGCCCGCTCCTCTGCCTCAGGCAGGGTCAGGGTCTGTCCGGGCTGCAAATGGGCTTCTACGTAGAGCGTATCGGAGAATAGCCGGACAGGGGACGTCATGCCGTAGGCACTCCCCATCATCACTCTCACTGCTACACCGCCCACTTCCACCTTGGGTATGTCATTGCCCGGGTAGTGATGAAACGAAGGTTCAACTTCCTCATCGTGCTCCGGCAGGGCCAGCCAGAGCTGAAGGCCGTGGAGAGTATGGTCTGTCGCTGTTACTTCCGGGCGCTCACGTTCGGAATGCACCATGCCGCTTCCGGTGACCATCAGGTTGATATCCCCCGGACGGATGGCCTGCAGACTCCCCAGGGAGTCGCGGTGCAGGATTTCCCCTTCGAACAGGTATGTGACCGTGGCGATACCAATGTGTGGATGAGGTCGCACATTGATCCCCTGCCCCGCCGGGAAATGCGCGGGCCCCATGTGATCGAAGAAGATCCAGGGCCCGACCATTTTCCGCTTCGCTGTGGGTAACAGACGCCTGACCGAGAAGCCACCGAGATCGGTCTCTCTAGGTGTCAGAATCAGCTCAACAGCGCTGCACGGGGAAACGGTTGCATCACACGCCTGTTCGGCCTCTGCCATTATGTTACTCACAGCATCACTCCTTCTATTGGTTCAGCGCATGGCCTTGAGCGCTTGCGCCCATTTGGCCATCTCTTCGAGCATGGCCTTACCCGAACTTTCATGGTGCTCAGAAGCCTTGAAGGTTTTACTGTCGTCTATTAACTCCCACGGCATCTGCACCATGACACCCTCGACCATCGGCATCATTTTCAGGGTCGTGACCAGTTGCTTCGAGACCTGTGCCGACCTCAAGCCCCCAGACACACCGCCATAACTGACAAAGCCACAGGGTTTGTAGTTCCATTCGCTGTAGACATAATCAAGTGCGTTGATAAACGCCGGGGACGGGCAGTAATTGTATTCGGGAATCACAAACGCATAGGCATCAGCCGCTGCCACACTCCGGGACCACGCCTTGGTGTGTTCATGCTCATATTGCTGCATACGCGGATGCCTGGGCTCATCGTAAACCGGCAGATTGAAGTCAGCGAGATCCACCAGGCTGCTCTCGAACTGCCCCTGCCCGTTGGCAAAGTCATTGAACCAGGTGCCGACCGCCGGGCCTACGCGTCCCGGACGGGTACTGCAGATAATAGTGTGAAGTTTCAAGGCCATGATCCGTTTCCTCTGTTTCAGAAAAATGCGCGGCAACATCCATCAGCATAGCCAATGCCAGAGCCGGCCATAAAAAAACCGAAGGCGTACCTTCGGTTCTTAGCTGCCCTGCATTTGGTCACCGCAAGGGCGCATTCAACACATCGAGCACATCTTCCAGCTCGGTAATCATTTGCCGGATCAGTTGCTTGTACTGGGACGTGTCGTCTTTTACCTCATGGCTGCTCAGCTTTTGCTTGGCGCCGCCAATGGTATACCCCTGATCGTAAAGCAGGCTCCGGATCTGGCGAATGGTAATGACGTCCGCTCTTTGGTAGTAACGGCGATTTCCACGGCGCTTGACCGGCGATAACTGAGGAAACTCCTGCTCCCAATAACGGAGTACGTGCGCCTTTACAGCGCATAGCTCTGCCACTTCGCCAATCGTGAAATAGCGCTTACCCGGTATGGCGGGTAGTTCGTTGTTATGACTCGGTTCCAACATACGTTTCTACTTTCTGTTTTAACTTCTGCCCTGGACGAAACGTAACGACGCGCCGTGCACTGATCGGTATTTCCTCACCAGTTTTCGGGTTCCGTCCCGGCCGCTGTTTTTTGTCACGCAGGTCAAAGTTGCCGAACCCGGATAACTTTACCTGTTCGTTATGGCTGAGAGCGCCTCTGATTTCATCGAAAAAAGCTTCAACCATTTCCTTGGCTTCGCGTTTGTTCAAGCCCAGTTCCTCGTACAAGCGCTCGGCCATCTCCGCTTTCGTCAAAGCCGCCATCTGTTAACTCCTCAGTGTTGCCCCCAGCTCTTCTTTCAATGCGTCAATCACACCATTGAAGAGTGAGTGCACCTCTTCTTCGTTGAGCGTGCGATCAGGATGCTGCCAGAAAAGACTCAGGGCAAGGCTGCGGTTACCTTCCCCCAGGCTTTCGCCTTCATAGACATCAAACGCACGCAACGCCGTCAGGCGCTCGCCGGCATGCTTTCTAGCCACACGCTCCACATCGGCAAACGCCACATCGCTTCCGATAATAATAGCTAAATCTCGCCGAACTTCAGGGAATTTTGAAATTTCTTTGAAATTAGGCACATATCCAGAGACGATCGAATTCAAGGATAGCTCAAACATCAGGATCGTGCCATTAAGTTCAAGATTTTTCTGCACTTGTGGGTGTAACGTGCCGAGCCAGCCAACATGCTCACCGTCTCGTACCAGCTCCGCCGTTTGCCCCGGGTGCAGTGCCGGGTGCTGACTGGCCAGAAACTGTACTTCAATACCCAGAAGACCGAACAGGCTTTCGAGCTCGCCTTTGACATCGAAGAAGTCAGCGGCCCTGCGGCCATTCACCCAGTTTTCAGGCAGTTGCGAGCCCACCACAACGCCCGCCAACATTGGCTGCTGGTCAATGGCATCACCATCCTTCAGAAAGCGCAGGCCCGTTTCAAACAAGCGGATCCGTGGCTGCTGCCGGTTCTGGTTATGGGCTACGGTCTTCAGCAAGCCACTCCACAGACTGGTACGCATGACCGACAGATCCGAGGAAATCGGATTTGCCAATTCAATGCCTTCACGTTCAGGATCCACCAGTTGCTGAACTTTTGGATCCACAAAACTGTAGGTCACGGCTTCCTGGTAGCCACAGGCAACGAAGTAGTTCTGAATGGCGGACACCGGGCGAACGGCCTCCTCCTCGGGGCGTAGCCCAAGGGAACCCACCGGTTCGGTGACTGGCAGGTTGTTGTAACCGTAGATCCGGCCAACCTCTTCAATCAGGTCTTCCTCAATGGAGATGTCCGGGCGGAACGTCGGCACGTGCACACACCACCCATCCTTCAACAGCTTATCGATATGCAGGCCGAGACGGGTCAGGATTTCCTCTACCGTTGTGCGATCAATAGCCAGACCCAGCACATCGGCCAAGCGTTGCTCCCGCAGGTCAATGATGCGGTCCTCAGGCAGGTCCTCCTCACTGGTGACTTCAACAATCTCACCAGGCTCGCCGCCTACGATGTCCATCAATAGTGCCGTGCAGCGCTCCATGGCCGCGCGGGCGAGCTGATAATCCACACCCCGCTCAAAACGGTGAGAGGCGTCGGTATGCAAACCATAGTGTCGCGCCTTGCCCGCAAGGATAATGGGATCAAAATAGGCAGCTTCGAGGACCAGATCACGGGTCTTGGTGCTTACACCTGAGTGCTCACCCCCCATGACCCCCGCAATGGCCACCGGTTTTTCATGATCCGCAATGATCAGTGTTTCGGTAGTCAGGTCCACTTCCTGACCGTCCAGCAACACCAGTTTTTCGCTCTGCTCTGCCATCCGCACAACGATACCTCCCTTGATCTCATCCCGATCAAAGGCGTGCATGGGCTGGCCAAGTTCCAACATGACGTAGTTGGTAACATCTACCGCTGCATCAATAGAACGGATGCCAGAGCGCCGCAGCTTTTCCTGCATCCACAGCGGCGATTCGGCCTGCAGGTTTACATTACGCAGAACACGGCCCAGGTAACGGGGGCAACCGGCCGGAGCGTTCACCGCAATATCCGGCACTTCCGAATGGACCGCTTCCACCGGTTCAATGTCCGGCTCTTCAACCACCATGCTGTTCAGCACACCCACTTCCCGGGCAATGCCTTTAATAGACAGGCAGTCCGCCCGATTAGGAGTCAGATCGACATCGATGGTCACATCATTGAGCTTGAGATAATCTGCAAGGTCCTGGCCCGTGGGCGCATCCGCAGGCAGCTCCATCAACCCGTCGTGGTTGTCCGACAACCCCAGCTCTGACTCGGCACAGAGCATGCCCTCGGACGGCTGGCCACGCAGCTTGGCTTTCTTGATCTTGAAATCACCTGGAAGCACAGCACCCACAACGGCAAACGGAACCTTGAGCCCGTCACGCACATTCGGTGCGCCGCAGACCACTTGCACCGTGTCCTGGCCATTACTGACCTGACATACGCGAAGCTTGTCGGCATCCGGGTGTGGCTCGACGGAGACCACTTCCCCGACGATGACACCGCTGAATTGCCCCGCGACCGGTTCGAAACCGTCCACTTCCAGACCCGCCATGGTGATCTGATCCATCAACTCCTGGGTGCTGAGTGCCGGGTTAACCCATTCGCGCAGCCACTGTTCACTGAATTTCATGGTATTTGCCTTGTCCTGATGCGGTTTTGCCTGTTAATTCAAATGCCTGTTGATCGCCGTGTTATCGGAACTGGCGCAGGAAACGCAGGTCGTTCTCGAAGAACATACGAAGATCATTCACGCCGTAGCGAAGCATGGCCAGGCGTTCAACGCCCAAACCGAAGGCAAAGCCACGGTACTCTTCGGCATCAATACCGCAATGTTCAAATACTTTCGGGTGCACCATGCCGCAGCCCATGACTTCCAGCCACTTGATGCTGCCGTCGGCCTCGCGCCCCCACTCGATGTCCACTTCCGCGGACGGCTCAGTAAACGGGAAATAGGACGGCCGGAATCGAACCTCAAGGTCACGCTCAAAGAACACCCTCAGGAACTCTTCAACCGTGCTCTTGAGGTCGGCAAAGCTGACGTCCTTTTCCACCAACAGCCCTTCCACCTGGTGGAACATGGGGGTATGGGTCATGTCGGAGTCACAGCGATAGACCCGTCCCGGACAAATCATGCGGAACGGCGGCTTACCTGCCTCCATGGTACGAATCTGCACTGGTGAAGTATGGGTGCGGAGCAACGTACCAGGATCGAAATAAAAGGTATCGTGCATGGCACGGGCCGGATGGTGACCTGGAATATTGAGGGCTTCGAAGTTGTGATAGTCGTCTTCGATCTCAGGACCCTGCTCCACGGTATAGCCAGCGCGAGAAAAGAAATTCTCGATACGCTGAAGCGTTCGGGTTACCGGGTGGAGCCCGCCCAGATCCTGGCCACGGCCCGGCAGGGTAACGTCAATGGATTCGCTGGCCAGCTTTTGCTCGATTGCTGCGCGCTCAAGATCTGAACGGCGGGCATTGATCGCCTGCTCTACCTGACCCTTGGCCTCATTGATCTTCTGGCCGGCAGCGGGGCGCTCTTCCGCCGAGAGCTTGCCCAGCGTCTTTGCCTGCTGGGTGATCACGCCCTTCTTGCCAAGGTATTCAACACGAATTTGATCAAGTGCCTGCAAGCTGTCGGCACTTTCTACCGCAGCCAACCCGTCCTGAACCAGTTGCTCCAGGTTTTCCATTGACCCTGCTCCAAACCAGAAATGGGAGTACTAAAACAAATATCTATAAACAAAAATAGGGGAAGAGCGCGCCCTTCCCCTATTAGAGGACGCCATCATGAATCATGAGGACGTCCGGATCGATGAGTAATCGATGAAAGAGCTTAAGCGATCACAGGGACGCTTTGGCCTTCTCAACTACGGCAGCAAATGCCTGCTGCTCGTTCATGGCCAGATCGGCCAGAACCTTACGATCGATCTCAACGTTAGCCTTCTTCAGACCAGCGATCAGACGGCTGTAGGACAGGCCGTTGGCGCGGGCACCCGCGTTGATACGGGCAATCCACAGTGCGCGGAACGCACGCTTGCGGTTGCGACGGTCACGGTATGCATACTGACCGGCTTTGATAACCGCCTGTTTCGCTACACGGTACACGCGGCTACGCGCTCCGTAATAGCCCTTGGCCTGATTCATGATCTTCTTGTGACGACGACGTGCTACCACGCCACGTTTTACACGAGCCATACTTTAATCCTTCTACCTTTAAACCTTTGCAGGAATGGTTAGCGGCTGAATCAGCACGCTGTCATACGCTTGATGGAAGCCACATCAGACTTGGCAATCAGCTTGGTACCACGGAGCTGACGCTTACGCTTGGGGCTCTTCTTGGTCAGGATATGACTGGTGAAGGACTGCTTGTGCTTGAAGCCAGTGGCGGTTTTCTTGAACCGCTTGGTGGCCCCGCTTTTGGTTTTCATCTTGGACATTTTTTAAAACTCCGCATTCTATTTTAGATAAACAACAATGTGCCCCTGAACGACAAATCCCCCGCTTCGCGGGGGATCATCACCCGATCAGGTTCACTTCTTTTTGCGGGGAGCCACGATCATGGTCATCTGCCGGCCTTCCATTTTCGGCCGCATCTCAACCGTTGCAAGTTCTTCGATATCCTCCTCAATGCGACCCATGAGCTTCATACCAATTTCCTGGTGTGCCATCTCACGTCCACGAAAGCGAATAGTGATCTTGCCGCGGTCCCCGTTTTCAAGGAAACGTACCAGGTTGCGTAGTTTGACCTGATAATCCCCTTCTTCAGTTCCTGGACGGAACTTAAGCTCTTTGACCTGCGTCTGCTTCTGTTTTTTCTTGGCAGCCGCCTTGGCCTTCTTCTCTTCGAAGACCTTCTTGCCGTAGTCCATTATCTTACAGACGATCGGATCGGAATCCGTAACCTGCACCAGATCAAGAGTGGCCTCTTCCGCCTGCTTCAGTGCCTCTTCGATCGGAACAATTCCCACCTGATTGCCTTCGGCATCGATCAGGCGGACTTCAGTTGCGTCAATGTTCTCATTGATCGGCGCCTTTGGTGTGCGCCCACCCCGATTCGCTCGCTGTTTAATAATCAGATCTCCGTTTTGGTTCTGCCCTTGCGTTGAATGTCATCAGCCAGCAGCTGTTCGAACGCTTCAAGCGACATAGTTCCCAGATCTTCACCTTTGCGGGTTCTCACCGCAACGGCGTTATTGTCGATTTCCTTGTCACCGACAACAACCAAAAAAGGAACTTTATTAATAGTGTGCTCGCGGATTTTAAAGCCGATCTTCTCGTTTCTCAAGTCAGCATTAACCCTATAGCCCAAAGAATCCCACTTTTTCGCCAGATTCTGACAATAATCACGCTGATTATCGGTGATATTGAGGACTGCAACCTGGGTTGGTGCCAACCAGGTGGGAAATGCGCCTTCGTATTCCTCGATGAGGATACCAATGAAACGCTCGAACGACCCGAGAACCGCGCGGTGCAGCATGACCGGCGTCTTTCGCTCGGAATTATCTGCAACATACTGGGCGCCAAGGCGGCCCGGCATGGAAAAATCGACCTGAATGGTACCGCATTGCCATACCCGACCGATACAGTCTTTCAGGGAGAATTCAATTTTCGGGCCATAGAATGCCCCCTCACCTGGCAACAACTCCCAATCCACGCCTTCCCGATTAAGCGCTTCTTCCAGGGCCGCTTCCGACTTGTCCCATACTTCGTCGGACCCTACGCGCTTCTCCGGACGGGTCGACAGCTTGTAGAGGATCTGGTCGAAACCGAAATCCTTGTACACTTCGTGAAGGAGATCGATAAAGCGCGACACCTCCTGCTGGATCGCGCCCTCTTCGCAGAAGATGTGGGCATCATCCTGGGTAAAGCCGCGAACACGCATCAACCCGTGCAAGGCCCCCGAGGCTTCATTACGATGACAGGAGCCAAACTCTGCCAGGCGCAACGGCAGGTCCTTATAGCTCTTCAGGCCCTGGTTGAACACCTGAATGTGGCACGGACAGTTCATCGGCTTAATGGCAAAGTCGTGCTTTTCCGACTCGGTGGTGAACATGTCATCGTGGAACTTGTCCCAGTGACCCGACTTCTCCCACAATGCCCGGGAAACCACTTGGGGCGTCTTGATTTCCTTGTAGCCGTGACGATGCAGGATATCGCGCATGTACTGCTCGATTTCCTGGTAAAGTGACCAGCCATCCGGGTGCCAGAACACCATCCCCGGGGCTTCCTCCTGCATATGAAAGAGATGCAGTTTTTTACCGATCTTGCGATGGTCTCGCTTTTCGGCCTCTTCCAGGCGATGCAGGTAGGCCTTCAGGTCTTTCTTGTTGCCCCAGGCCGTACCGTACACACGCTGGAGCTGCTCGTTGCCGGTATCACCCCGCCAGTAAGCACCAGCCACCTTGGTCAGTTTAAACGCCTTGAGTTTGCCGGTGCTGGGTACGTGGGGGCCACGACACAAATCTATAAAGTCGCCCTGACGGTAGAAAGACAGGTCTTCATCACCGGGAATGTCCTCGATGATACGCACCTTGTATTCCTCACCCATATCCTCAAAGAGCTTGACCGCCTCTTCCCGGGACATGACCGAACGAGACACCGAGATGTCCTGCTTGGCCAACTCTTCCATGCGCTTTTCGATGCGCGCCAGATCTTCATTGGTAAACGGGCGATCAAACTTGAAATCGTAATAGAAGCCGTTATCGACGACAGGACCAATGGTCACCTGGGCGGAAGGGAACAACTCCTTGACCGCCATGGCCAGCAGGTGGGCGGTGGAATGGCGGATAATATCAACGCCGTCTTCATCCCGCTCGGTCACAATGGCGAGATCAACGTCATCTTCAATCTGGTAACTGGTATCCACCAACGTGCCGTTAACACGGCCGGCAAGAGCGGCCTTTGCCAGGCCTGCGCCGATATCAGCGGCAACGTCGTGAACGGTGACGGCTTCGGCAAAACTGCGGTGACTGCCATCCGGCAGGGTAACTACGGGCATGATTATCTTCTCCTGTGGGTCTCAGCGGTGATCCGTACCAAAGATCACATGTTGGTGGCCATCCGCGATACAAACCACGGGCCACATTCGCAGCGGAGTTTAACAGAAAAAAACCCGGCGGGTTAATGCCGGGTTTTGCGAACGGCAGATCAATTATGCTTCTGCGGCAGCGGCGTCTTCCCTACTCCTTCGCCGCAACTGGCCAAACGCCACCAGTCCTAGCAGAATCAGCGCGGGAATAAACATCAATTCCCGGGGCGGACGTTCCAGCTCCACCTGTACGGCGTCAATAGTCCAGCCAAAATCTATTCCTGCATCCTGTGCCGGGCTTCCAAACTCGACAAAATCAACCGACATTCTGTCACCATCCGGCTGCAATTCGAGGCCAGTTGCCGCCAACCTTTGCTCCGGCGTATCCCCAGCAGGCACCTCCAGCTTGAGGTATTTGCTGACCTCGTCGCCGTCGATGGTCGTGCCCGATGCCCTGAGCACAATAGCCGTGTCGGCCGGAGTCTCCTCAACATATTCCATGATCGCGGTCCCTGGGCGATCCTCCGTGGGCGGATAGATCATGTCCCACCAAAAACCAGGCCGGAACATAGTGAATGTAATGAGCAGGAGCAGCAGTGATTCCCATTTATAACTCTTGGTGAACCAGAAGCCCTGAGTAGCCGCCGAAAACACCAACATCGCTGTGACCGCACTAAAAATAGTGATCAGTAAATCCACCCACCCGCTCAGACCGATCAGCAGCAACTGGGTATTGAAGATAAACATGAATGGCAGGATGGCCGTCCGGATATCGTAGGTAAAACCCTGAACCCCCGTTCGAATTGGGTCAGCGCCGGATATTGCAGCGGCCGCATACGCCGCCAGCCCCACGGGCGGCGTATCGTCCGCCAGGATTCCGAAGTAAAATACGAACAGGTGAACCGCGATCAGGGGTACCAGCAATCCATTCTGCGCCCCCAGAGTAACAATGACTGGCGCCATCAGAGTCGACACCACAATGTAGTTTGCGGTGGTCGGTAACCCCATCCCCAGAATCAGACTGATAATCGCTGTAAAGATCAGCATCAACAGCAGGTTGCCGCCTGACAGGAATTCCACGAACTCCGTCATCACCAGACCAATCCCGGTCAGGGTGACCGTACCAACTACAATGCCCGCTGTTGCAGTGGCGACACCAATACCAACCATGTTGCGCGCACCGGTAACAAGGGAATGCCCCAGATCGAAGAACCCTGTCTTGAAGCTATCAAACAAGGCGCCCTGCTTGTGAAAGAAGGCTTTCAGAGGGCGCTGAGTCAGCACAATGAAGATCATGAAAGCTGTCGCCCAGAACGCCGACAACTGGGGCGAGAAACGCTCTACAGTCAGGCACCATACCAATACAACAACGGGCAGCAGAAAATACAGACCCGTTTTGACGGTGGGGCCAACCGGAGGAAGGCCACCCATTTCTTTGGTGGGGTCGTCGGTCTCAAGCTCAGGAAAGCGCGTGGCGTATCCGACCAGCCCGACATAGACCAGAACAAGCAGCGGACCAAGCACCCAGGGCGCCCCTTCACCCAGCCAGCCCTTGATCCAGCCAATACCGTAATAGACGATCAACGTCAGCGCGATCAGACCAATCAACAGGACCACCCAGTTCAGCATTCTTTGCGCAAGTGTCGGACGATCCAGCCGTTCGACGCCTTGCATTTTCAGCTTGCAGGCTTCGAGGTGAACGATATAGATCAGGGCAACATAGGAGATCAACGCCGGCAGGATGGCGTGTTTGATGACTTCCAGATAGGAAATACCAACGTACTCCACCATCAGGAATGCAGCAGCGCCCATGATCGGAGGCGTGAGCTGGCCATTGGTGGAAGCAGCCACCTCCACGGCACCCGCCTTGGTGGCAGGAAACCCGACCCGTTTCATCAATGGGATCGTAAAAGTGCCGGTGGTCACAACATTCGCAATAGAAGACCCCGAAATCACGCCACTCAAACCACTGGAGACCACGGCAGCTTTGGCCGGGCCACCACGCATATGCCCCAACAACGCGTAGGCCACTTTTATAAAGTAATTACCGGCCCCTGCTCGCTCGAGCAAGGCGCCAAACAGAACAAACAGGAATACGAAACTGGTGGAGACACCCAGCGCCACACCAAACACCCCTTCCGTGCCCAGCCATTGATGGGAAGCCAACTTATTAAGGCTGACGCCCTTGTGGGCAATCACGTCGGGCATATAGGGCCCGGCGATGGAATAGGTGATAAAAACAGCGGCGACAATGGTCAGGGGAAGTCCCAAAGCACGGCGGGTTGCTTCCAACAGTAGCACCAGACCAATCATGGCCACCCACAGGTCCGTCGTCGTTGGTGCCCCGGGCCGGCTTGCCAACTCTCGATAGAAGACATACAGGTAAGAAGCACAGAAAGCAGCAACCAGCGCCAGAACCCAATCATAAAGCGGAACACCGTGTAGATTCCGACCCTTGATCATGGGAAACGCGGTAAATGACAGAAACACGGCAAAGGCCAAATGAATGGAGCGTGCTTCCGTCGAGTTAAAGATTCCAATATTGAAAATAAATGGCAGTGGCGACGCGATCCAGAGCTGGAACAATGACCACATCAGAGGAATGATGAACAGAACAATAGCCGTTTTTCCGCTGCCTACCCTGCCCCCGGTTTCTGTCTGCAGAATCTGATCGACTTTTCCGCCATCCACACCAGCCCCGTTTGCCGGGTCGCTTGTTGCCATAAAAAATTCCTGTTAGGTGAAAGATTAATCCCCGAGAAGACAACACAGCGGGCCAGGTGCCCGCTGTGTTGAGACGCAGGCAGATCAGTCGATCAGACCAGCTTCCTTGTAGTACTTCACTGCGCCCGGGTGCAGCGGGGCACTGAGTGCATCAGCAACCATTTCTTCCTTATTCAGGTTCCCAAAGGCCGGATGCAGACGCTTGAAGCTGTCAAAGTTCTCGAAAACAGCCTTGACCACCGCATACACAACCTCTTCCGGCACATCGGTGGAAGAGACAAAAGTCGCGGCAACACCGAAGGTCGTCACGTCATCATCACTGCCACGGTACATGCCACCAGGGATGACCGCCTTACGATAGTATGGGTTATCATCGATCAGCTTCTTGGTCGCGGCATTATCCACATTGACCAATACGCTGTCACAGGAAGTGGTTGCTTCCTTGATCGCACCGGATGGATGGCCAACAGTGTAGAAGAAGGCATCAATGTTGCCATCACACAACGCCTGGGACTGCTCAGCGGCCTTGATTTCGGCTGCCAGAGAGAACTTATCCTTATCCCAGCCCATTTCCTTCATCAACACTTCCGCAGTGGCACGCTGGCCGGAGCCCGGGTTACCGATAGAAACGCGTTTGCCTTCCAGGTCCTCAAAGGTCTCGATACCGGAGCCCTTGCTCGCAACAACAGTGAACGGCTCGGGATGCAGTGAGAAGACCGCCCGCAGTTTTTCATTCTTGCCGGCGCTTTCAAATTCACTGGTGCCATTATAGGCGTGGTACTGCCAGTCGGACTGAGCGACCGCCAGATCCAGCTCGCCTTCACGGATGGCATTCAGGTTATAAACAGAACCACCGGTGCTCTCTACTGAGCAACGAATGCCATGTTCCTTCCGGTTCATGTTTACCAAGCGGCAAATCGCACCACCGGCCGGATAGTAAACGCCGGTTACCCCGCCGGTGCCAATGGTGACAAACTGCTGTTCCTGGGCAGAGACCGCCGAGGAGGCTGCGCCAAGACTGACGGCGGCAGCCAGGGCGAAAACGGAGTTTTTAATTTTTAGCGTCATGGGATCTTCCTTTTTCATCGTTATCATAGGGTGCCCGCATCCACATACGGACAAACTTCCGGTTCGCCTTGAAACATAGACCACTTCGCACCATAAATAAAGGTTGCATTAGCTGGCTAACCAGTTGACGGGGAAACAAAAAAGCCCGCAATGCGGGCTTTTTTGTCGGGGTGGAAGAGGTTTATTCCTTTGACCGTGCCTTGGCAAGCATTCGATCAGGACGTAACAAGAATCGCGCCAGTGCCGGCAGCAGCCATATGGCACCCACCATGTTCCAAAGGAACATGAAGAACAACAAGAAACCCATATCCGCCTGGAACTTGATCGGAGAGAAAATCCAGGTGACTACCCCGATACCCAAGGTTACGCCGGTAAAGATAACCGCCTTACCCGTTGAACGCAGCGTCTCGTAATAGGCTTCCTGGAGCGGCTTTCCTTCCAGCAGGAACTTCTCCAGTTTCGTGTAGATGTAAATACCATAATCCACACCGATACCCACACCCAGCGCGATCACCGGCAAGGTCGCAACCTTGATGCCGATACCGGACACCGCCATGATCGCCTCGCACAGAATCGAGGTAAGACCCAGCGGAGTCACGATACAGATAACCGCACGGATCGAGCGGAATGTCAGGAGGCACAGGAAACTGACAACGCCGTAAACGAAGGCCAGCATCATGTTCTTGGCACTGGAAATGACTTCGTTGGTGGCAGCCTCAACACCGGCATTACCAGCCGCCAGCAGGAAGGTGTGCTCTTCGTTGTTGTTCTTTTCCGCGAACTCCTCGACACGGTCCACAGCAGTCTGCAGCGTTTCGGCTTTGTGGTCCTCGAGGAACACCAGCACCGGCGTCAGGTCGCAGTTGGTATTGATCAGACCCGCTGGAGCCTCACGAATTGACGCATTAATAATGGTCTGGTTGCGTGAGATCTCGTACCACTTCCAGTTACCCTCGTTAAGAGCCTTGGTAACGATCTTGGATACATCCGCCAGCGACGCCGACGACTGCACGCCCGGCGTGTTTTCGAGCTCCCACTGCAGGCTATCCATAGCACGCAGCACATTATACTGGGTGCACTGCTCTTCGGGCGTTTTCACCATGACCACCAGGACATCTGCACTGGTGGAGTAATTGTCGATGATGTAGGCGTTGTCTTTATTATAGCGGGAGTCGGCACGCAGCTCCGGCGCACCCTGATCCAGATCCCCTACTTTGAGACCCTGCTTGAAGTAAAGACCAACGCCCAGACCAATAACCGCAATCAGCAGGGAAACCGGCGCAACCCCAGGATGGGCGAAGTAGGACATAACCCGCCATTTGCGGTCCTTGTTTTCGCCACGATTCTGCACGTGACGCACACCACCTTTGGTAATACCAATGTAAGACATGATCAGCGGATGCAGGACCAGGTTCGTGATGATCACGATGGCCACACCCAAACCAGCAGCAACCGCCAGATCCTTGATGACATCAACCTGAATAAACAGCAGGGTCAGGAAGCCGAAGGCGTCTGAGATCAGTGCCAGCATCCCCGGAATGTAAAGCGCCCGGAAGGCGAGGCGCGCAGCGGTAATCGGATCGAAACCCTTGGCAGCTTCAATCGCCATGGCATTAACCACCTGAACGCCGTGACTGATACCAATAGCAAACACCAGAAACGGCACCAGCACCGAATAGGGATCCAGACCATACCCAAGAAGCCTGAGAATGCCCAGCTGCCAGAACACCGCAACAATGGAGGAAAACACCGGCACTACCGTACCCGAAACACAACGGGAATATCCGAACAGCAGCAGCGTCGTCAGCAAAATCGTGATTCCGGCAAAGTAGGCAATGGAACCAATGCCCTCGATCAGGTCACCGACTTTCTTGGCGAAGCCAACAATATGGATCTCAATGTCGGGATTATTCGCGCCATACTTGTCACGAATCTTCTCCTCCAGCTGACGGGAGAAATTACCGTAGTCCAGCGGCTCGCCAGTTTCCGGATTAGTCTCATACAACGGCGCGTACACAATCGTAGACTTGAAGTTATCCGAAATCAGACGGCCAACCTCGTTTGAACGCAAAACATTCTGGCGCAAGGCTTCCAGACTGGCCCTGGAGCCATCGTAGTTATCAGGAATTACGGTGCCGCCCTGGAAACCCTGTTCAGTCACTTCGACCCAACGTACGTTGGACGTCCACAGTGACTTAAGGCCCGAACGATCGACACCGTTCAGGTAGAACACCTCATCGGTGATCTGTTTCAGGGTTTCCATGTACTCTTTGGTGAAAATATCGCCTTCTTTCACCTCCACGGCGATACGCACAAAGTTCCCCAGGTTCTCCAGGTCGTCCCTGTGCTCCAACATATTCACAATGTAGGGATGCTCAAGCGGAATCATTCGCTCGAAACTGGCATCCGGCTGGATCTTGATGGCGTTATAGCCAAGAAACAGCGTCAGGAAAAAGAATGCAATCAGAATAATGGCCCGATTGTTGAAGATCAGCCGTTCAAGAAACGGTTCTGCCTTCGGCGTCGTCAGGTAATGTTCGCCCTTATCGTGCTTCGGGTTCGACATTCAAAGCCCCTCTATTTCGTTTTGTTGATGCCACATCAGGGCGTTATTCAAGGTTCTTGCCACGAGCGTCGGTGAACTTAACGCCACCCTCGCCAACAATGAGAAGGTTGGTTCCCGAAATAGGAACAACCGCCATGACGCTTTCCCGGTCATCGCGGAAATATGGGCGGAAGGTTTCACCACCATCAGTGCTCAGCAGAACAGCGCCGCCGTTACCCACAAGGGTGATACGGCCGTCGTCCGCGACCATTCCGCTGTTCAGGGTTGCCCCCGCATCATTAGGGACCATCTCCCAGGACTGTCCCTGGTCTGTTGAGCGCATTTTGTTGCCACGGAGGCCGAATGCCAGCATTTCATCGGGCTCACCGGTACCGACAGCACCAAAGAGTGAACCCGAATAAGGGCTTTCGCGACGCTCCCAAGTATCTCCGCCATCAACAGACACGTGAATATTGCCAGCCTCACCGACCACTACCAGAGCGCCACCAGTGACCTGGGTAACGCCATTGAGGTGAAAACTTTGTGGGTTATCAATGTGCATGGACCAATCGCGCCAGGTATCGCCACCATCGGTGGTGCGCAAAATCATGCCGTAAGCACCAACCACAAAACCGTGGCTCTCGTTTTCAAACCAGACGTCCAGCAATGGATTCACCGGCCCAACGTCGAGGTCCGCCTCAAGGTTGCTCAATGTAAAGAGCACATCATCGAGTGCCCACTCGAGATCGGCTTTTTCTTCTTCCGGCGCCTCTGCAATCTGCTCTTCGAGCTCGGCAATCTGCTCCTCTTTGGTTTCAATCGCCAGCTTTGCCGCTTCGATACCCGTTAATTGGAGCTTCCATGTTTCACCGGCGTCACCAGAGTGCAGCACCACCCCACTGTGACCAACGGCCCAGCCATGTTGCTCTGTGCCGAAATCAATACCGGTCATGGTGACGGACACAGGGACTTGCGCCTGCTCCCAGCTCTGCCCTTCGTCATCCGAGTAAATGATATGGCCCCGCTCACCCGTCGCTACGATCCGCTCCCCCGCTTTGGTCACATCATTAAGCAGTGACTGCGGAGCCAGATCGGTTGGCCGTGATGGAGTTTCGATGATATCTGCAAGCGCAAACACCGAGGGAGCGGGCAGTGCCATGGATACTCCAAGACAAGCCGCACCCAGAGTCTTGCACATCAACCTTGTAGCCATTCAGATTGCCTATTTATGTTGTTTGAACTGTGTCTCTGTGATGCCGTATACCGGCCTTTGCCATAAACATACCGGCAACCTTGCGGTTACCGGTATGTGGATTCGCCAACTACCGGGGCGAGGATTCAAGTTCCCGGGCGCAGGCCCTCAGCGAACACTCCGGCGACGTAGCGACGCCGGGGAGAAGTAACGCCTGTTGGGAACATCGTCCGAAAAGACCCGTGTGTTCGGTTCTTCCGTATCCAGACCCAGCACGTGGTAACGACGTGCCTGAAGGTCGTGATATACGTCCAACACTGTCCACACGCCCGGGAGCTCATAATAGTTCTTGGGAAGGCCCATAGTGACACGCCAGAGCTCTCCCCGACCATCGTACTGGTCCACCAAAACAATGTTCCAGCTGTCTTCATCAATATAGAAACGACGTTTCGCGTAGATGTGGCGCTCACCTTCCTTCAGGTTTGCTTCCACAACATGCACACGGTGAAGCTCCCAGCGGGTCAGATCCGGATTGATGTGAGAAACCCCAAGAATTTCAGAGTAAGGCGTGCCTTTCTCGCCGATGCGGTAATTATTGTAGGGAATGTAGATTTCCCGCATGCCTTCGTAGTTCCAGTTATACCGATCCAGGGCACCGTTGAAGATGTCGGTATCATCCGCCGTGCGAAGGTTGTCAGAAGCTGCGATCGGAGAATCATAGCCCAGGTTCGGAGCCCGGCGCACACGACGCTGACCGGCATTATATCCCCACCCATTGCGAGGATTGATAATCTGGTTCAGGGTTTCGTGGATCAGGATTGCGCCACCAGCAAGGCGAGGCGGTGACTGGGTAAACGAGAGATAGTAGAAAATGACATTGTCCAGATCTTCTTCGCCGCCTTCCGGATTGTAAAAATTAAAGAAGGCCTCCTGCTGGGAAGTAACGAGGGAGTAATCACCATCGGTCTGGACGGCCACTTCACTGGATCGGCGAGTAACACTGATGCCCCGCCACCGGGTCAGGTGGTTCCAGATCGCCTGCCACGCCTTTTCCTCATTATTGCCGTGCAAAATGGGGAACGGGTAGCCGCCAAATGCGCCGTCAAGCCCCTCGCCCTCGCCGACGATCTCCGCGTTCACCGCATTTTCTTTGGTGTTCTCCGCGACCCAGTCAGGAACGGCATGACTGCGGCGAGTCTTGTAGACTGGAATCCGGAAGGTCGAGGGATAGGCCTCCAGCATCGCCTCCACCCCGTCAGTAAGGTGGTCGCTGTACTGATCCATATTGGATGGGGTGATCGTAAACAGCACTTCGTCATCCGGATACGGATTGATGTGATGCTGACCACTGCTTTCATACCCTTCCGGTGGTGTGGTCAGGCCGCCATCCCAGGCAGGAATGGTCCCAGCGCCATTACCTGCCTTGAGGGAACCGAAGGGTGTCAGATCCTGCCCCAACCGTGCAGCCTCACTGGATGAAACAGCGGCCACGGCTGGCAAAGAAACCACGGAAAGCGCAAGCATGCCGCCCAGGAAAAAGTTCTTATTATAGATCATTTGAAACCTTACTTCCGTCTGGAGGCCCTTATAGAGGGCTTTTTATTGTCGTTTCATGGTTTATCGACTATTCAACACAGATTAGACGATTGGCCAATATTGTCTATCGACCGAAAGTGCGATTTTGGCCTTCACTGCGATTCCCTAGTCCGCAAGACTCTTGTGAACAACCTCATAGACGTCCCGTGACAACCCTTGTTTGTCGCGAATCTGCTCAAGAGCGACTTTCATTTGGTCGCCGTGGACCGATGCAAACTTCTTCCACCGGGTCAGCGGTGTCACCAGACGGGCTGCAATCTGCGGATTGCTGTCATCCAGTCGTGAGACCTGATCCGCCAGGAAGCGGTACCCCGAACCATCGGCGGCGTGGAATGCCGCCAGATTCTGACCGGCAAACACGCCGATGACCGAACGCACCTTGTTGGGGTTTTTCCAGTCGAATGCCTCGTGAGACATCAACTGACGGATCTGGTCAAGGCTTCCGGTCGATGGACTTGAAGACTGTACCGAAAACCATTGCTCTACCACCTGAGGGTCGCCGGAGAACTGCTGGTAGAACGTATCCAGCGCCTGTTCACGATCCGCCACAAAACCTGAGTTCACAAGCGCCCTCAGCGCACCAAGGCGATCGGTCATGTTATCCGCTTGCCGGAACTGGCTTACCGCCAGATCCCTGCCCTCTTTATCATCAATGTGGAGCAACCAGGCCAGAGCTGTATTTCGCAGGCTACGACCAGCGATAGCTTCCGGTGTCAGCTCATAAGCTCCTGTTGTGACGATACGGCGGTAGCAAGCCAACAGATCTTCCCGGAGGGAAACCGCAAGCTGCGTGAGTACCCTCTCCCGTGCCCGGTGAATAGCCTGCACATCGGGACTGTCAGCCAATTCAATCAGATAGGCTTCCGACGGTAACTGTAACATCTTGGCCACCAGAGCCTGGTCCAGAGAGGGATCCGACATCAAATGACGATAGGCAGCCACCAGCCTGGGCTCAATCTCGGAATCGTCCGGAGCATCGACCAGTGATGAAATTACGTCTACCGCCAGCCGCTGCCCTGCGTCCCAGCGGTTGAACCCGTCGGAATCGTGGCTCATCAGGAACTGCAGCTGCTCCCTTGTCCAGGGGTAGGCCACACGTACGGGGGCAGAGAACTGCCTCAACAATGAAGGAACCGGCTGCTCACGGACGTCATTGAACTCGAACGTGTGGCTCGCCTCCGTCAGTTCCAGCACCCGCTCGGTAGGCGCATCATCGTCACCGTCGGCCATCTTCAGTGGAATGTCGTTTCCGGCGCTGTCAAGCAGCCCCAGCGCAAAGGGGATGTGCTGGGGCTGCTTGTCTTGCTGACCGGGTGTATCGGGAATGGTCTGCTCAACGGTCAGATGGTAAATACCGGTCTGCTCATCGTAACTGTCGCTGATGTTGAGCACCGGGGTGCCAGCCTGCCCATACCACAGACGGAATTGCGAAAGATCGCGACCGCTGGCGTCTTCCATGGCTTTGACAAAATCATCCGTGGTGACGGCCTGGCCGTCATGACGCTCGAAATAGAGATCACTGCCTTTGCGGAATAAATCAGGGCCCAGCAGAGTGTGGATCATCCTGACCACTTCCTCGCCCTTTTCATAGATGGTCAGGGTGTAGAAGTTGGAAATTTCCATATACGACTCCGGGCGCACCGGGTGAGCCATGGGACCGCCATCCTCTGCGAACTGCGCCGTTCTCAGCAGGGTAACGTCCTCAATGCGCTTGACCGTGGGCGAACCCATGTCGGCGGAAAACTGCGAATCCCGGAAGACGGTAAAGCCCTCCTTCAGACTGAGCTGGAACCAGTCGCGACAGGTAACGCGGTTTCCGGACCAGTTGTGGAAATACTCATGGGCTACAATCGCCTCGATACGCTGGAACGCCAGGTCCGTGGCGGTTTCCTGGCTGGCGAGCACACAGGAGGAGTTGAAGATGTTCAGGCCCTTGTTTTCCATCGCCCCCATATTGAAGTCATCCACGGCAACGATCATAAAGATATCAAGGTCGTATTCCCGACCGTAGACCTCTTCATCCCAGCGCATCGAGCGCTTGAGTGAATCCATCGCATGCTCGCATTTCTCTGAGTTGCGCGGCTCCACGTACATCCGCAGGTCAATATTGCGACCTGACAGTGTGGTGAAGGTGTCACGCTTCTCAACGAGATCTCCAGCCACCAGCGCGAACAGATAACAGGGCTTCGGGAACGGGTCCTCCCAGGTGACAAAGTGCCGGCCATCCGCCAGATCACCCCGCTCAACATCGTTACCGTTGGACAACAGGATCGGATAGGAAGACTTGTCCGCCTCTATCCGCGTACGAAAACGCGACATCACGTCAGGCCGGTCCGGGAAGAAAGTGATACAGCGGAAGCCCTCAGCCTCACACTGGGTACAAAACATCCCCGATGACTTGTATAGCCCCTCAAGGCGGGTGTTGTTCTGGGGTTCAATCCAGGTAACCACTGAAAGCGCGAATGCATCAGGCACATCGGTGACAACCAGCTTGTCACCGAGATCCTCGAATTGCCCGACTTTCAGGACAGCGCCGTCGAGAGCCACCGATTCGAGTTTCAGGCTGTCACCATCCAGCTCAAGAGCGCCCCGATTGTCGAACGCCTCCGGATTCCGGCGTAAGGATAGTGTGCTATGAACGCGAGCTCCGTCTTCATACAGCTCAAACCTGAGATCCACGTGGTCCACCAGGAAATCCGGTACACGGTAGTCTTTCAGGTAAATGGTCTTTGGCTGACTGGTACGCATGGGCTGTCTCCAGAAATTCGTTTCTGTCGGCACGGGGTAACGGTACCGATGCAATGTGTCTCTCGAACGGATTCAGGCTTTCGGAAATACCCGGAAGCGAACATCATAACCGGTGTATTTACGAATATTGATCACCCCGGTATCGAGTATCAGGTATTGCCCCTTGATGCCTTGGAGCTTGCCTTCGGCCGAAGGTTCCTTGTCCAGATTATGGGTTTTGATCTTCTGCGGCCAGACGTCGACCGGATAACTGAGCCCCGTTCCCTGCTCATCCACCACCTGTAACGTCTCTTCTCCGTATGCCGCTCTCAGCTGCTCAAGATCATCGGCAATCAATGCCAACAGCCTGTCGCGCTCGGCCGCCAGATCCATTTCGGGCACATCTCCCTTGAGCATGGCACGCCAATTAGTCCTGTCAGACACATGCTGCTTACAGGCCACTTCAACGAATCCGGCCAGCTGACGGGTGGCGACACGCATCATCGGGATTGCTTCAACCGCGCCCTGATCGATCCACCGCGTAGGCACCTGGGAGGCTCTGGTAATCCCGACTTTCAGGCCCGATGAGTTTGCCAGATACACCACGTGCTCAACCATGCAGTGAGTCTCACCCCATTCCGGCTCGCGACACGTACCCTCATGGTAATGGCATTTCTCAGGACTCATGATGCAGCTATCGCAAGCCGCGAGCTTGCGGAAACAGGGGTAACAGTAGCCCTGACCGAAACTCTTTTTGGTGACGCGGTCGCAGTGAATACAACGGATTATGCCATCATAGTCTATCTGAAGCGGATACCCGATCATGTCGTTCAGGGGAATCCGCGTATCTCCAACCTGAATCACGTAGTCGACCGGCTGACCGGCTTCAGCCGGCATCTTCCTGAGCCGGCCACTGACATCCACCAATACCTTCAAGACTTGACCTCGACATACTGCGATGGATCCACGTCACCGGAACCGGACGCCTGCTTCACCGACGGGTCACAGGCGGTGCCTGCCTTGCTCCCGCGATCCAGGTAACCGACTCGTTCAGTCTCCGGAATGCCGTGCAGGTTCTCGTAGTAAATAACCGCGCCCAGGCAGATCTCCCGCTGCTCTGGCGTTAACTGGCGGCCGTCCGGCCACTTGCCCAGCTCAATGGAACGACGCAGGTTCTGGTACACCGTTGGATCCAGCCGCTCAATCAGCTCTTCGTATGTCATGGTCTTCTCCTGCAAAAGCACTTCCGATAAAAATAGTTGCAACGGGTTGACAGACGCAAATGATAATGATTACTATTACCTTGCCAAATGACGAAGGTCGTATTCATTTGGTCTCTCTCATCAGGAGCTAAAAGCTCTTTTAATGCCCCGCCTTTTGGCGGGGCTTTTTTATGCTCGCACCGCCCGTACAGGCAAAATTACGGCCAAGGCAATACCGGCAACAAAACCGCCAAGGTGCGCCTCATTGGCCATCCGCCCCAATCCCAGCACTTCCGGTAACGGGGTGAACCCGATGACCATCCATACCACGGCGAACGTAACCAATGCGGGTGGAAACTGGAATCTGGGTACACGTCGCTGACTTAACCAGCAATACCCCAGCATGCCGTACACCACACCGGACAGACCGCCAAACAGGGGGCCTGACACAAAGTATTGCAGCCCGTTGGACACCAGGCTGGTAAACACAAACAGGCTCACCAGCCTCGCCTTACCATCCAACCACTCAATCTGGCTGCCCAAAAACCAGAGCATGACCGAGTTGAAAATAATATGGGTCCAGCTGAAATGCAGAAAATCGGGTGAGATAAGGCGCCAGATCTGGCCGCTGGTCAGGGTTTCCCTCAAGGCGTATACCCTTGATGCCAGGGTATTCCAGTCAAACTGTTGCGGATCAACCATCATCAACAGGGTGGATAACTGATTGCGCCCCATCCCGGTGACCCAGGCCATTACTAACGCGAAGACAATGACGCCCAACACCAGCGGTGCATGTCCAGGGGATGGCTGCCATCTCCCGCCACGGTGCACCGGCGACTGGCTGGTGGAATTCACGGCATTGCGCAACTCGGGCTCAGACAGGAAACGCTCCAGCGCACGCAACACTGGCTCGGTATGATCGGGATTCTCCAGCCACAGCACCTGGAATTCACCCTCTTCGGTAATCCGGTGCCCAACCCCCTGCTCACTCAACCAACGACTGAACCCCGCCAGGTTGACACTGGTATCAATCTGTTTGACCCGATACACGAACTACCTCGCCACGCTGTCTTCGCTGGCCGGGTAATCCGGCTGCTCTGGCCGGTCCACATCCACCCAGACAAATTTGTCTTTCGACAAGGTACGTTCGCCATCCATCCGGTAGGCCACCAACTTGCCGTATTTAACCGCACTGTAATCAATACAGGCGACATTGGACTTAAGCGGGGCGGGATTGCCGTCCATCCAGTAATGGCCCACAAATACCGGAGGCTCGCTCAGCGGGTAGGAAATCAGTTGGCGGCGCTCATCATCAGTCAACTCCATCCGCGCGACGTCCCGAGGCAGCGGATCCGGCTGAAAAACAACGTCGGCATAGGTCTGCGGATTGTCAGCCCAGAACTTGGTGCGGAAGAATTCACGCACGTAGCCATCCTTGCCAGTGATCTTGACGCCCTCCGGCAATCGCAGGTCTGTCCCCCGCAGCAAGGTATCCATCACCTGCCCGGCAAAGGACTCAATCGCAGATGAGGCATGGAGAAAGTCCTCATCAATGCAAGCTCCTCCCTGGGTGTGCTTGAATTTCTCGATCAGCTCACCATCCCAGCATGCGTGCACCACACGGAATCCTTCTTCCTCAATAAACAATGGAATGGTGTAAAACCATTCAAGGAATTCGTTCCACTCATGGGGATAGGGCTCAAACTGTTCCAGCGTTTCCCGGATCAGGCGATCATGGCGGGCATTGTGTTCCCGCAGCCATTGCTTACCGCTGCCGGGCCGAGCGCGGGTGCAATAGCCCAGGGCATTGTACTCGTGGTTTCCCATCACAATTCGGGCTGAACCATGGTCTACCATGTCTCGAACCAGGTGCAATGCCTCACGAATTCGCGGGCCCCGATCAATGATGTCGCCGATGAAAATGGCCTGCCGGCGCGGATGCTCATAGATACCGTTCACTTTTCGGTAGCCCATCTGTTCCAACAGATGGATTAACGTGTGAGCACACCCATGTATATCGCCGATGATATCGTAACCACGGTTCGCGGTTTTTATCTGTCCTGACATGCTCAACTCGCTGCAATCTCACTGGCCCAGCCCAGTTTACCGCGGCATGTGGCGTAAAAATTGTGATCCGTAGGATGAATAAGACGGATCTTGAACGGCTTTTTGGTGATGCGGATGATGTCACCGGGAGCGCAAGCTATGTTCATCTGCCCATCGAAACTGATCTGGGGATAGGTCTCATTGGTTTCACCAATAACCAGTTTTATCTCACTCTTGCCATCCACCACAATCGGCCGGCTACTCAGGGTATGCGGAAACATGGGCACTAGTACAATGGCGTCCAGCTTGGGATGCATAATTGGCCCACCGGCGGATAACGAATACGCGGTCGACCCCGTGGGAGTTGCCACGATAAGGCCATCCGAGCGTTGGCTATATACGAAATGTCCGTCAATAAACAGGTCGAAGCCAATCATTCGGGTGGACTTGCCAGGATGCAGCACCACGTCATTCAGTGCGGTTCCGAATCCCAGGGGCTGGCCATTGCGCTCCACATTACCATCCAGCAGGAAGCGGGTTTCCTCAATGTACTCGCCCTGAAGCACCTTGCCCAGGCGCTCTTCAAGGTCGGACGGGGATATATCGGTCAGAAATCCCAGGCGACCACGATTGACACCGAGTAAAGGAATCTTCGATTTGGCCAGCTCCCGCGCCGCGCCGAGCAGGCTGCCATCACCGCCAACCACGATCACCAGGTCACAGATTTCACCTAACAGTTTCTTGCTGGCCACTTGCAAGCCATGGCCGGGGAGCATGCTGGCCGTGTCTTCCTCGATAATGACGTGGTAGTTATTATTCACCAGATACTGTTTGAGCTGGCGCAGGGATTCCACCACTTTGACGCTGCCCATGCGGCCAATGACGCCGATATTCCTGAATTGATCCATGTAACTTCCTGCGGTGTCGGAATGGAGCCGGGCCAGTATCAGGACGAGACCCGGTGACGTTCTGGGGACAGTTTAACGAAAGTTACACCGATACTGAAAAAAGAGTCGGTTCAGAGTGGATATCCGCTTAAGCTGAGACCGATTCCCGGTGCTTTTCGCAACGATCATCCGTCCCTGCCCGGAAATCCGCCGGCTGGCTTACCCGCATAACAGGTTCACCACAGGCATTCCCATCCTCATCTTTATGCAAGCACACCGGGCTCTCGTAATGCTCAAGCCACTCCCGGTACGCAGGCTCGTTGAGGCCGCAACGTTCAGCAGCATAGGCCACCGGGTTATTGAAATAGGACTCAATATCGTCATAGGGAAGGGTTAGGTGGCCGACACCGGCATGATAGGCCACCAGAAAGACGGTTTGGCGCTGCAGATGGTCCAGCACCGAATCTTCCGGGGGTTGCCGGTGCCGCAGTTCATGATTTTCCTGCTCAAGAGCAACCAGTTTCTGGTCCCGCAACTCCAGTTCCCGCTGCTTACGATCCAGCTGCTCCCGGAGCAACACCAACTCTGCATCGGAATTGTCCCCTTTTCGGACTCCCTGCTCCTCACCCTGGGCCAACTGCTCCTGCATGGTCAGGTACTGCTCATTTCGTTCCGCCAGCCGCGCCTTGAGCTGCTCATTGCTCAATCGTTGGCGTTCATACTTCTGCTCAAGCGCCGACATTTCACTGCGCAAAGCCTGCATTTCCAGACGATGTTCGCGCTGGATATCAGACAACGAAACCCGATGGACGCTCTGAAGGGTCTTGATGCGAAGCCGCTGCTCCCGAATCAATTGGGCAAGCCTGGCACGATCACCAGCGTCTGGCGGCGTGTCCGAAGACTTTGACTCCACCGACAGCACCGGAATATCTTCTTCCCGGGACCTTTCGATTTTGCGGAATTTGAGGGCGTTGGCTTCCACAGCCTTTCGGATGGACTGGAAATGATTGCTTCCCGGCGTCATATCCGGGTCCCAGAGTTCTTCGGCAAAGGACGGATCCGGGCACTGGCTGCGGCACACGAGGCGAATCGGGCCGGCGCCCATATCTGGCCCTTTTGCGCCTTCCAGGGCTAATTTTTCAATGGGCACATTCCAGTGGCTGTCGGCGCGCCCTTCCTCATCGAAGTAGATGCGGAAGAACACCAGCGACTGAACCTGCAGATCGCCACCAAGATCCACCAGTACCGCCTTTACATCAGTTTCCGCCAAGTCGGAAAGACCGACATAACCATCAAGGAAGGCACCAAACTCCGTCGCACGCATCTGTCGCGACACATTGCTGCCATCCATAAAAAACACCGCCGAATAACCATCGCTCGCCTGGTCGGCAGATACCATTGTTGACTCCCCGCTTTTCTGAAACCCGCCATCAAGCCACGAACACCCGCAGGCGTTACACATAAGATTGAAGCCGGCACTCTCACCCCGAAGCACTGGCTCGGGGCAAGATCTGAAAACTGACAGACTTCTGAGGGATAGTCTAGCCAGACTGACGACGGGGAACAGCGAAAAACTGAAACGTTTTGTGATCAGGAGCCTGTAATCAAACCCTAGATCTCCGCTGCCAGGCGACTGCCCTGGTCGATAGCACGCTTGGCGTCCAGCTCGGCTGCCACGTCAGCGCCGCCAATCAGGTGGACCGGGAGCCCCGCAGCTTCGAGACCCTGCTGAAGCTCACGCAAAGGCTCCTGACCCGCGCAGAGGATGATGGTATCCACTGGCAACAGTTTGTCTTCGCCCTGTTCGGCTCCCTTGGGAGTAACAGTAACGTGCAACCCTTCATCATCAATCTTGCGATAGGTCACCCCCGGCACCATCTGGACCTGACGGTTTTTGAGGGAGGTGCGATGGATCCAGCCCGTGGTCTTGCCCAGGTTCTTACCCACTTTGGAGAGCTTCCGCTGAAGCAGATAGACTTCCCGTGCCGGCTCGGGGACTTCAGGCTGCATGCCCTGAATACCGCCACGGTGCTCAACGCTGAGATCCACACCCCACTCCCGCATGAAGTGCTCAGAATCCAGTGCGGCGGACGTACCCTTGTGAACAATGAACTCCGACACGTCGAAGCCAATGCCGCCGGCGCCAATCACCGCCACTTTCTGGCCAACCGGTTTACGCTCAAGCAGCGCATCCAGATAGCCAATCACCTTGGGATGATCCACGCCGTCGATCTCAGGCGTGCGGGGCTCAACACCGGTTGCCAGAACCACGTCATCAAAGCCCCCGGCCTTAAGCGCTTCTACATCAACACGGGTATTCAAGCGAACCTCAACACCGTGCTTGTCCAGCATGACACGGAAATAACGCAGGGTTTCGTAGAACTCCTCCTTGCCGGGGATACGCTTGGCTACATTGAACTGGCCGCCAACCTCACTTCCTGCATCGAACAGGGTGACTTTGTGCCCGCGCTCCGCAGCCACCGTCGCAAACGCCAGGCCTGCCGGACCAGCCCCTACTACCGCAATGGACTTCGGAGAGGCTGTTTTCACATAGCTGAGCTCGGTTTCATGACAGGCTCTCGGATTCACCAGGCAGGATGTCAGTTTGCCGCCAAAGGTGTGATCCAGGCAGGCCTGGTTGCAGCCAATACAGGTGTTGATCTCATCCGCGCGGTCTTCCGCGGCTTTTTGCACCAGATCCGCATCAGCAAGGAAAGGACGCGCCATGGACACCATATCCGCATCGCCTTCCGCCAGGATCTTCTCCGCAACATCCGGCATGTTGATGCGATTGGTGGTCACCAGGGGAATCGACACTTCGTCTTTCAGACGTGCCGTGACCTTGGTGAAGGCGCCGCGGGGAACTGACGTGGCAATGGTCGGGACACGGGCCTCATGCCAGCCGATCCCTGTATTGATAATGGTCGCACCGGCTTTCTCGATTTCCTTTGCCAGATGAACCACCTCATCCCAGGTGCTGCCGTCCTCAATCAGGTCAAGCATCGACAGGCGATAGATCAGGATAAACTCATCACCTACCCGCTCGCGTACGCGGCGCACAATCTCAATAGGCAACCGGATGCGGTTTTCGTAACTGCCACCCCAGCGATCCGTACGATGGTTGGTGTGGGAGACAATGAACTGGTTAATGAAGTAACCCTCTGAGCCCATGATCTCCACACCATCGTAGCCGGCGCGCTGCGCCAGTTCGGCACAATCGACGTAATCCTGGATCTGCTTTTCGATACCGGCCTCATCAAGCTCCTTCGGCTTGAACGGGTTGATCGGCGCCTGGATCGCAGAGGGCGCCACCAACGTCGGGGCATAGGCATAGCGCCCCGCGTGCAGAATCTGCATACAGATCTTGCCGTCGGCTTCGTGGACTGCCTGGGTAATCACCTTGTGCCGATCGGATTCTTCGTCGGTACTCATCTTGGCCGCATGCTGGAACACGCCGCCCTCTTCGTTCGGCGCGATACCACCGGTAACAATCAGGCCAGCTCCACCCCGGGCACGCTCTGCGTAGAAGGCGGCCAGGCGATCAAAGCCGTGCTTCGCCTCTTCCAGGCCGGTATGCATGGAACCCATCAGGGTGCGGTTGCGCAAGCGGGTAAAGCCCAGATCCAGGGGTTCCAGAAGATTCGGGTATTTCTGAACGCCGGGGGTCGCTGCTGCGGTCATAGTCTCTCTCCTCAGGTATTTTCCGGGCTGATCGATAACCACTGCCAGCCCTGTTCATGAGGCTAAACTACCGATGCACCTTGCAATGAACAATATCCCTGAACTACATTTTAATATCTTCAGACAACACTTATGGCAAGACCATCATGGAAACGACATCAGCCCGACGTCGTAACTCACTGGGCGATATCAGCGTTCTCTACGTTTCGGTCCTGATGCGAGCCATCGCCGCTGAGGGAAAAAATCCGGCCCCGCTGATGACGCGATTCCGGCTCAACGACGAAACCCTGGCGTCCCCGGATGCCCGCATCAGCATCCCGCGTTTCATGCGCCTGGGGCAAGCAGCTATTGAACTGACCGGCCAACCCGCTATTGGTTTGACCATGGGCAGCCTCAGCCGGCCGGTAGATGCCGGTATTGCCGGGCTGACTGGTCAGTGCGCCGCCACCACCGGGGAGGCGTTGACGACCCTGATCCGCTATAGCCTGCTGACCAGCCACAATAGCCGGGGCGCCTCCCATACCAGTCACAACGGGCAACAGGCACACTTTTACTCCATACGCCCTTACAACGTATTCAACTTCTTTGTAGTGGATTCGGTGCTTGCTGCCTGGACCCAGTTCGTTCGGACGATCAGTGGCCAGCAGGAAGTTCTTGAGCGGGTCACCATCGAATACCCATCCATTGGCCTGGATGAGCAGTTTGAAGACTGGTTTGGGTGTCCGGTCCACTTTGGTGCCGAGAGCAACGGCATCACCCTCGCCCCGGATATTCCTCTGCTTCCGTCAAAAGGCGCACAAAGTGCGGTTTATGCCGGCCTGGTACGACAATGCGAGGACGCGTTGCGGAAAATACACCACGGCTGGACCACGGGAGACAAAGTCAGAGACCTGCTAACGCCATTACTGCAAGGGGAAACCCCATCACTGGAAACCATCGCAACCCGCCTTGGAACAACGCCCTGGACCCTGCAACGACAACTGGCGGAGGAACAGACGGGGTTCCGGGAACTGGTGGATGAAACACGGAAGGATCTGGCGACTGACTATATCCGGGAAACCAGGACGTCCCTGGCGGAGATTGCGTGGCTACTGGGCTTTGCCAACCCGGCAGCCTTTCACAAAGCCTACAAGCGCTGGTTTGAAGTCAGTCCAGGCGAACATCGCAAGCAGTTTTATGAGGAACAGATAGCAAAGGGAATACGCTGAGCAGAGGTCTCAGAGATTTCAGACAACAAATAAAAAGGAAGATCAAATCAGGGAAGGAAAATGGCGGAGCGGACGGGACTCGAACCCGCGACCCCCGGCGTGACAGGCCGGTATTCTAACCAGCTGAACTACCGCTCCGCGTTGGCTACCACCTTCAGAACCGAACACCGTTTTCTCTTTTGAGATCAGGTTGTTCCGCTCACCGCAATCAGGGGCCTGACTGCTTGGTGACAACGAGGGCGCATTATAAAGAGCCCCCCGTTTATGTCAACGATTTTTTATAAAAAACTTTTCAAATGAAAGCTGCCTTACATGGCATCAATCATTGCATCCTTGCCCTGCGCGGTTTTCCGGTACTCGATCGGCGTCATACCCGACCAACGCTTGAACGCACGGTAAAAAGTACTGGGCTCGGAAAAACCGGTCAGGTAGACAATCTCATCAATCGATTCATCCGTGGTCGCGAGCAACTGACGCGCCAGCCGGTAACGGAAATCCGCCAACACCTGGTTAAAGCTGGTCTCGGCTTCGGTAAGCCTGGTTCTGAGCGTTCTGGGCTTTATACCCAGCCGTTCGGCAACGGCATCCAGTGTCACCTCACCGCTGTCCAGAAGCTCCGCCACAATGCGCTCAACCTGACCGACAATGTCCTTCTTCTCCAGGCGCGCTACCTGTTCACTGGCAAAGCGCTCATGGAGATCCAGCAGTTCCGGCTCTGCATGGGGAGAAGCGTGGGAAAGCATCTCGACCGGGAAATAAAGTCGATTTTCTTCAGCGCCGAAAACCACCTCACAACCCAGAATTTCCTTTGCATGCTCCAGACCGTGGTCACGCTGATGCTCGAACTCGATGCGTGACGGCTTGAACTCTCCGTCAGTAATCGACTGGAAGAAGATAACCAGCCCCTGAACAAAACACTCGTTAAAATGCCGGAGACGGCTGATCTCTTCAGAGGCGGCGTCCAGCACCATACAGGCTTCGTCACCTTCAATGACAAAGTCGGTATTGGCCGCGTCGCTCAACAGGCGCTGATAGTTTTGCGCACGGCGCAGGCCTTCACCAAACGTCGGACTGCTTAGAAAGAGATACTCAAGTACCTGACCCTTGTAGGCGGGCAGCAACTGCCCAAGGTGCAAACCGATGTCAGGATCACCGGAGACGTCCTCCACTGCCTGCCAAAAATACACCTGTGCGCTGTGGGGTGTTCTTAACTGCTCGGTGTAAACGTATTTTTCGTCTACACCCAACCGGCTGAATATTGCATCTGTATCGATACCCTTCCGTTTCATCGCCTCATAGATCAGGCGTAACATCACTCCTGCGTCACGAAGTTCCTGCATAACATCCCGCTTTATAGTTGTGTTTGGAAACCGCCTTGGCCCATCGGACAAACACCCATGGGAACCAAGTCAATGTCGAATCCAGCCGGGTTTGCCAGACTTTCAGACCTTGGTCTTATATTAGAGCATATCAGGCCAGACACGCACAGTTGTACCAGATTGTTTACACTTCTCACCCTTTTGGTCACCAATAAGCTTCTAACTGTTTCAAAATGTTGGAGATTTCTCAATATGTCCGATGTGTCTATTTACCATAGCCACCCCCCCTCACTCTGGTCACTGTATGGCAAGGCCATACTGCCCAAGGGCCAGACATCCAATGGTGACCCGAAAATTCCTGGTCTCAGCGTCAGTCTGGTTGGCGTCAGTACGGCCAACGATAACCTGAAACGCTACCAAAAGGTATGCGGTTTTGCGCGGCAAACCCATGCGCCGATCACCTGGCCCCACATACTGGCTTTCCCGCTCCACCTCAAGCTCCTGACTGAAAAGGCCTTTCCCCTACCATTGCTGGGACTGGTTCACTTGCGCAACACCATCACCCAACACAGGCCGATCGGCATCGGTGAAACACTGGATATCGATGTTCGGCTGGATGGACAAACGCAGGGTACAAAAGGTCTGGAATTCGATCTGGTTACCGAGGCACGCTCCGCAGGGAAACTGGTGTGGGAAGAAGTCAGCACCAACCTGTTCCGCCAACCCCAACAAGGTGACAAGGGCAAGTCCGGAAAACCGCCGGAGCTGGAGCGCTACCCCAACACCCTGAGCATCAATGCACCTGAGTCCATCGGTCGTCAGTACGCCAAGGTATCCGGGGATCGCAACCCGATCCACCTGCATGCGCTGACAGCCAAGGCGTTCGGATTTCCACGGGCCATCGCCCATGGCATGTGGAGCAAAGCGCAGGCTCTGGCATTGCTTGAGCAGCAAGCCGGCTGGAAACATGAGGCAGTATCGGTTTCCTGCCAATTCAAGAAACCGCTCTTTTTGCCGGGCACGGCCCAGCTCAACTGGCAAGCGGGGGAAGGAAGCTGGGACTACCAGTTGCTGAACGCAAAAGGCGACGCCCCTCACCTCACCGGGAATATCACCTGGGGCTAAGCGTCCTGTCCGGTTGATTCGTTAACCCTGCAGGGGTTTCCCTCGGCGCCCGCAATGGGAAGTGTAAAGAAAAAGCGGGCGCCACCCCCTTCCGGCCTTTCAAACCCGATATCTCCGCCTTGCGCCTGAATCAGCGAACGGCACATGGAAAGACCAATGCCCATACCCTCTTCTTTGGTTGAGTAGAAAGGCAGAAAAAGCTTCTCCTCTGCGTCCTCCGGCAGCCCGGTGCCGTGATCCCTCACCTCTATCCGCACACAGCTATTGCCAGACATGGCAGCAGTAACTTCCACGGGCACCGAGACACCCGCACTGCCCGTAGCCTCCAGGGCATTACGAATCAGGTTCAGGGCGACCTGTTGCACCTGTATCGGGTCCGCCAGAACGTCCGGAACATCCTCCGCCACAGTGACCTCAATCCCGCCTTCGTTGTTGCGCATGTCCACCTCAGCAAACTGCCGGGTGTCTTCCAGCAAAGCCGTCACCGACAGAACTTCCTTGCCGGTAGCAGGTTTTTTCATGAAACGGCGGATACGACGGATAATCTCGCTTGCCCGGTGGGACTGAGCCTCAATCTTGTCGAGGGTCTCCTGCAACAGATCGCGGTCCAGAACGTCTTTCGCCATCAGTCGCTTGGCGACACGGGCATAATTGGTAATGGCAGTCAGTGGCTGGTTAACCTCATGGGCAAAGCCGGCGGCCATCTCACCCATGGTGGACAATCTGGACGCATGCGCAAGCTGGTCCCGCTGTTCTTGCACGATGGCCCTGGCATCTTCCAGCGCCTGTTCGTTCTCCAGTTCCGCGGTAATATCCCGGAAAACAACAACCGCACCGCGAAGCTCTTCGCCATCCAGCTTGGGGGTGGATCGGCACTCGGCGGGGAAGGAGGTGCCATCCGGACGACCCATGACGATATCCCGCTGGTTCTCCGGAATACCCTCACGACAGGTTGATCTCACCGGATGCTGACTGGTGCCCGCATCGTCGCCGGCCGTGCAATGAAGCTCAAAGAAATTACGACCGATCAGTTCTTCCGCCGGGGCACCCATAATCAATGCAGCGGCGGGGTTGGCAAAAACGATGTTGCCGTCGGCATCCAGGCCGTAGATACCCTCGCTGATCGAGTTCAGGATACGCGCCTGGTCACTTTCCAGTTGTCGGTTACGCTCCTGCAATTCCCGCTCGAGGCGGATAACGCGGGCATGAGTTTTTACCCGAGCGATGACTTCCTGAGCCTGAAACGGCTTGGAGATATAGTCAGCACCACCAAGGCCAAACCCTTTGACCTTGGCCTGAACGTCATCCAGGGCCGATAGGAATACCACGGCACAGTCGGAGGTGACCGGATCGGCTTTCAATCGTTCACAAACCTGATAGCCGTCCAGCTCCGGCATCATGATATCCAGCAGGATCACTTCTGGCAGGTGGCGATGGGCCAGGTCCAGGGCTTTTTCGCCGTCGTTGGCAATCAGCAGGCGGTAGCCTTTGTCCTTCAGGGTCTCATAGAGGACTTTGAGGTTCTGCGGATTATCATCCACCAGCAGAACCGTCACCTCTGCAGTCTCGATGACAGCGTCAGTCATATAAACAGGGCCGGTTGAAATGTTGACCGTATCATGCCGGCCAATTCAGCGGGCGTCGATAAGGTCCTTTACGGACAGAACCATACGAACGAGGTGCGCCAGGGAGTGGGTGCCCATCTTGTGCATTACCCGTGAGCGGTGGATCTCGACAGTGCGCTGACTGATTTCCAGTTCAATCGCGATCACTTTATTAGCCTGACCCGCGATCATCCGGTCCATGATCTCATGCTCCCGTGGTGTCAGGCTTTTGATACGCTTGATGATTTCCTGCTTCTCATCCAGAGATTTCCGCTGCTCCCGGTCTTGGGCCAGGGCGGCTTCAATCTTCTCCAGCAAGGCCTCTTCGCGGTACGGCTTCTGGATAAAGTCGACCGCACCCTCTTTCATGGCATCCACCGCCATGGGCACATCACCGTGACCGGTCACAAAAATAATCGGCAGAATGGAGTGTTTGTCGTTGAGCTTCTTCTGAAGCTCCATCCCATCCATCCCCGGCATGCGGATATCCAGCACGATGCAACCAGCCATTTTCTCGGAGTAATCCCGCAGAAAGGCCGTGGCGTTCTCGTAGGTCTTCACTGGCTTGCCATCGGACTTGAGCAGCAGCTCCAGTGAATCCCTGACGGCTTCGTCATCTTCTACCACGTACACGGTTTGCTGGATATCAGTCATGTGATCTTTTTCTCCTGTCCTTTATTATCGTTGCCGGTCAGTGAATTGACGGGTCTTTCGGCTCATCTCGAGCGTGTTCCTGGCGCTCATGCTCGCGCATTTTTTCGAGACGTTGCTGGATAATGCCAAAAACACTCTGCTTCGGGTACCGGCCCTTTGAGTCGGCCCTGCCTGCGGGCTTACCCAGCAGCAATGCGATCGCCTCCTCCGCGCGACTGACCGAGTAAACCGCAAACTGGTCTTTACGCACAGCCTGGACCACCTCGCTGTCCAGCATCAGGTTCTGCACATTAGTCGCCGGAAGGATGACCCCTTGAGTCCCCGTAAGGCCGCCCTTGAGCTGACAGGTGTGGAAAAAACCTTCAACCTTCTCGTTGACGCCACCGATCGGCTGCACCTCGCCAAACTGGTTCACCGAACCGGTAATTGCCAGATCCTGGCGAACCGGCAGTCCGGACAACGTCGACACCAGGGCACACAACTCGGCCAGAGACGCACTGTCGCCATCTACTTCCCCGTAGTTCTGCTCGAAGGTCAGGCTGGCAGACAGATGCATGGGATCGTTGACCGCAAAATGCGCCGCCAGCCAGGAACTGAGAATCATCACCCCTTTGGAATGAATATTCCCGCCCAGCTTGACGTCCCTTTCTATGTCCATGACGGCGCCATCACCATAATAGCAGGTGGCGGTAATACGGTTTGACAGCCCGAACTCAAAGCCTCCGGTAGAGAGCACCGACAGAGCATTTACCTGCCCGACACAGGTACCCTCAGTGGATACGAGCGTGGAGCCATCACGGATGGCATCGTAGAACTGATCGCGAATGCGGCTGCTGCGATACTTCGCACTTTCCAGCGCCCGCTCCACATGAATATCCTGAATAAGCCGGGCACCGGCCTGGCGGGCCCAGAAATCCGATTCCCGCAGCAGGTTTGCAATATCCGCCGCGTGTAGGGACAGGCGATCCTGGTGATCGGCCATACGGGCACTGTATTCGATGATCCGCGCCACCGCCTTGCTGTTACAGTGCAGCAGCGCCTTCTCACTGACCAGACTGGCAATGAACTTGGCGTAAAGGAGCTGGCTGTCATCGGTGCGGTACATTTCGTTCTCGAAATCCGCGGTAACCCGGAACAGCTCGGCAAACTCGGGATCGTAATCCTGCAGCAACATCCAGGTTTCGCGGTCACCGAACAGCACGATCTTGACGTCCAGGGGAACGGCTTCCGGCTCAATGGAAATGGTCCCGGACAGGGTCATTTCCCGCTCAAGGGAATTAATCTGGATTGACTTGGACCGCAACGCCCGCTTCAGGCCGTCCCAGACAAAGGGCTGTTCCAGCACTTTGATGGCATCCATCAGCAGGTAGCCACCGTTGGCCCGGTGCAGGCTGCCTGGACGAATCAGGGAGAAGTCGGTGAACACCGTGCCCTTGTAGGTCACGTTCTCCACATAACCGAACAGGTTGTGATAGGTCGGGTTGTCCTCCACCACTACCGGCACTTCATCTGTTTTCTGATGCACCAGCACGTTGACCAGATAACGACGGGGCATTTTCTTGTCCAGGGAGGCATAGGCAATGGCGGCCTGCTCGTCGTTATCTTCCAGGAAGATATCCAGACTATCCGCCAGGTCCTTTCTTACCGCCTCGAAATAGGCCACGACTTCCGGGAGGTCCTTGTACTTGGCGATCAACTCGTCCAATTGGTGCCCGGAAATCCCCTCCAGGGTTTCCTGATTCAGGGCCTGCTGTTTCTCGGCATATTCCTGCTCCCAGTCCGCCAGCTTGCGTAGCGCCTGGCGCAGCTTTTTCTCCAGTTTATTAATGGATTCCTCAAACTTGTCACGTTCTTCATCGCTCAATGCCTGGAACGACTCTGCGGTATGCGGTTCTTCACCATTCATCGCCACCAGGCGATAGCCGCCCGGCGTTGTCACGGTCAGGCTTACTTTCTTGCGTTTCGCCTGATTCGCCACTTTTTCCAGCTCGTCTTCCTGCTTTTTGCCGTACTCGTTCTTGAGCTGTTCGGAACGTTCCAGAAAGCTGTCGCTGTCAAAGGTCTGGGGAATCATCTTCATCAGCCGCCCCATCAACCGCTCCATGTCCTGTTTCAGGGCGTTGCCTTTACCCGCCGGCAAACGAAGCAGTTTCGGTATCCGGGGCTCCTCGAAGTTGGCGACGTAACACCAGTCGTGACTGCTGTGCTCGGTGTCCACATGATGTTCAAGATAACGGAGCATCATGGTGCGCTTACCCAAGCCGTTACGGCCGACGGCATAGACATTGTAACCGCTATGGGGCATGGCCAGGGCAAAACGTACGGCTTCCTGGGCCCGGTTCTGGCCAACGATTTCAGCCAACGGCTCCAGTTGCCGGGTGGTCTTGAATGGCAGATCTTTTAGGACACAGGATTTGTATAGCTGATGCAGGGACAGTGACTTCAAGGTTCGGTCCTGTAACGGTCAGAATGCTTTGACGATCCCCCTTTCGGGTGTCGGACCGCCAAACGGGTTAGTTCCATGGCCGGTCATTGTAGAATCTGCCGTCCGCTATGTCGCGTTCCCACTGAAGATTTCTCGAGTGCCGTCGGACAATCCTGTTTATGTTATTCAGTTCACAATTTCAGGAGTGGTTATTTTTCAGGCAGCCATTACGGAACTAGACTTTCCTTCCTGGCGGATGCCCGGAAACAGAATAATCATAAGACTCGCAACGGATGCACCTATGACGAATGATTCCGCAGACCGCAGAATCAAGGATCGCTACCCGGCCATGTGCCTCAGGGTCCGGTTACGTGAACGACGCTTTTTTGGTCGCGGCCGAAAGCCCGTGGCAGTTACCTGTCTGGACATGAACCGTTACGGCATGGCGGTTCTGTGCCCCCGTCCAGTGGACCCGGGAGCCACCCTCCACCTGGACTTTGATGGTAAATACATTTCTGAATCCAGGGTCACGGCGGAGGTGGTAAGTTGCCAACCGTTCCAGACCGGGTATCGGCTCAGCCTTCATTTCAGCTATTGCTTTGATCGAAAGCGATATTCCAGGACCGTGGACAATGCCCTATCCCGGATTGAAGGCTTTTACAATCATTGTGCCTAGCGTCCGCTACAGCAGACCGGCATCCAGACTTGCCGCCACATACATCCCCAATTCCCGGCACTGTTCCTCGAACTCATCCTTGTACTCACCGCGGCAGATCAACGGCTCCTGGATCAGCTTCCAGCGCAGGCCAGTGGTGATGCTTTCGATAGCGCGATTGGTGCCGGTGCCATCGTGGCCGGCGCGGATGTAGTAGGTAAAGGGCAGGCCCTGGGTCAGTTCCAGGCAGGGGTAATAGCTGCGATCAAAAAAGTCTTTGAGGGCGCCGCTCATGTACCCGAGGTTTTCGGTGGTACCAAGGATTATGGCGTCGCAGGCGAGGATGTCATCGGGGCCAGCCTCCAGTGGTGCTTTGACCACTACTTCGACGGCCTCGATGTCTTCATGGTGAGCGCCGTCTCTGACAGCGTCACGCAATCGAAGCGTATTCGGGGAAGGCGCATGGGCGACAATCAGCAGTCGTTTCATGGCATCCCCCCCCGTTCGGCTAAATCTTAAAGCAGTTCACCGTTGGCTTCCGCCGGCTCTTCTGCTGCTTCCTTCTTGGAAACCGGCTTCGGCATCAGCTTGTCACGCACCTTGGCTTCGATTTCGTGGGCGATTTCCAGGTTTTCTTCCAAGTACTTGCAGGCATTGGCCTTGCCCTGACCAATCTTGTCGCCGTTGTAGGCGTACCAGGCGCCGGACTTGTCCACGAAGCCTTCCTTAACACCCATGTCCAGCACTTCGGCCATGTGGTAAATGCCCTTGCCGTACATGATCTGGAACTCGGCCTGTTTGAACGGCGGAGATACCTTGTTCTTGACGACTTTCACACGGGTTTCGTTGCCCACGACTTCGTCGCCGTCTTTAACGGCACCGATGCGACGGATGTCGAGGCGCACAGAGGAATAGAATTTCAGGGCATTACCACCAGTGGTGGTTTCTGGGCTGCCGAACATAACGCCGATCTTCATGCGGATCTGGTTGATGAACACCAACAGGCAGCTCGCGTGCTTGACGTTACCGGTCAGCTTACGCAGGGCCTGGGACATCAGGCGGGCCTGCAGGCCAACGTGGCTGTCACCCATTTCACCTTCGATTTCCGCTTTTGGTGTGAGGGCCGCGACAGAGTCGACGATGATGACGTCCACCGCATTGGAGCGCACCAGCATATCGGCAATTTCCAGGGCCTGCTCACCGGTGTCCGGCTGGGAAACCAGCAGCTCGTCGACATTCACGCCCAGCTTTTCGGCATACACAGGATCCAGGGCGTGCTCGGCGTCCACGAAGGCGCAGGTTTTGCCCTGTTTCTGGGCTTCCGCAATCACCTGCAGGGTCAGTGTGGTTTTACCGGAGCTTTCCGGACCGTAGATTTCGACAATCCGACCGTAAGGCAGGCCACCAATACCGAGGGCAACATCCAGCCCGAGGGAACCGGTGGAAACCGCAGGGATGGCTTCACGGGGCTGATCGCCCATTTTCATGACGGCGCCTTTGCCGAACTGGCGTTCAATCTGGCCCAGTGCTGCGCTCAATGCTTTTTTGCGGTTGTCTTCCATCGGTGCGAAACCCTCATTCCTGTATATTTGAACAGTATTAAAACATAACCCGTCGGCGAGACCAACCCCTGTTTTCAGGCTGACTCAACAAACGCCGTAACACCCTGAAGCGCATACAAAACGGCCTGTCTCCGGACGGCATCGCGGTCGCCCGAGAAACATTCCACCCTGGCCACGGTGTCGTCCGGGCTGCTGCCCCAGGCGAACCAGACAGTGCCCACCGGCTTATCCTCGCTGCCACCACCAGGGCCGGCAACGCCGCTAATCGCCACGGCCACACTGGCGCCGGTGGCGGCCAGCGCACCGTCGACCATTTCCCGTACTACCGGCTCGCTGACGGCACCATGCTCTTCCAAGGAGTTTCCGGTGACACCCAGCAGCTTTCTTTTGGCTCCGTTGCTGTAGGTAACCAGGCCGGCGTCTACATAGGCTGACGAACCGGCCCGATCAGTCAGTACCTTGGCAACCCAGCCACCGGTGCAGCTCTCAGCCGTGGCAATTGTGCGCTCCTGGCGGATCAATTCTTCCGCAAGACGATTCCCGGCATCCGCGAGTTGCTCATCGGTAACAGACATAATCCTTTTCCTCGTTTCATCCACAGCGTTATTTTCTTACAATCCCCGACTCTGTTTAAAGCCAATGATTCGGACGCCTTCATGTCAGTAGCCCAGACCGACCTATCCCAGCACACCCCGATGATGAGGCAATACCTCAAAATCAAAGGCGAACACCCTAATGAACTGGTGTTCTATCGGATGGGCGATTTTTACGAGCTGTTCTACGATGACGCCAAAAAGGCGGCGGAGCTGATGGACATCACGCTTACGGCCCGTGGTCAGTCCGGTGGCAACCCGATTCCCATGGCCGGGATTCCGTTCCATTCCGCTGAAGGATACATTGCACGGCTGGTCAGGGCAGGTCAATCCATCGCCATCTGTGAACAGATTGGTGATCCGGCCACGAGCAAGGGGCCAGTGGAGCGACAGGTGGTTCGCATCGTTACTCCCGGCACCCTGAGCGACGATGCCTTCCTGGAAGACCGCCGGGACAACCTGCTGGTGGCCATATTCAACCACCGGGAACAATTCGGCTTTGCCTCCCTCGACATCTCAAGCGGCCGTTTCGCAGTATCCGAACTGGAGAACCCGGAAGCCCTGCAGGGGGAGCTCCAGCGCCTGCGCCCGGCGGAAATCCTGATCAGTGAGGATTTTCCCTATCAGGAGCTGCTCGAAGGATTCACCGGCATTCGCAGGCAGGGCCCCTGGCTGTTCGAGTCCGACACCGCCCGCCGAGTCATTACCCAGCAACTCCAGGTACGGGATCTTACCGGTTTTGGCTGCGAGGAACTGACACTGGCCATCTGCGCCGCTGGCTGCCTGCTGCAATACGCCAGGGAAACCCAGCGTACTGCCCTGCCCCATATTCGGAAGCTGACCCGCGAGCGCCGCGAGGAAGCCGTTATCCTGGACGCCACCAGTCGTCGCAACCTGGAAATAGATACCAACCTGATGGGCGGCCACCAACATACGCTCGCCTGGGTAATGGACAGAACCGCTACCTCCATGGGTGGCCGCGAACTGCGCCGCTGGCTCAATCGTCCCCTGCGGGATGTGGACGTGGTACAACAGCGCCAGCAGGCGGTCTCCGCCCTTCTGGACGGTTTCCACTACGAGCCGGTCCATGACCTGCTGAAAACCGTGGGGGATATTGAACGGGTACTTTCCCGGGTCGCTCTGCGCTCGGCCAGGCCCCGGGACCTGGCCCGACTGAGGGATGCCTTTCAGGCCCTGCCGGACCTTCAGGAAGCATTGCAACCGGTCAACTCCCACCACGTCGTCAAACTGGCGTCCATCATCGGGGAATACCCGGAACTGGCGGATCTGCTGGAACGCTCCATCATTGATAACCCGCCCGTGGTGATCCGGGACGGCGGTGTGATCCGCGAAGGCTTTGATGAGGAACTGGACGAACTGCGCAACATCAGCGAGAACGCCGGTCAGTACCTGCTGGATGTGGAAACCCGGGAGAAAGAACGTACCGGCATCACAACACTGAAAGTCGGCTATAACCGGGTTCACGGCTATTACATCGAGATCAGTCGCGCCCAGTCCGATCAGGCACCGGTAGACTATATCCGTCGCCAGACCCTGAAGAACGCCGAACGCTTTATCACCCCCGAACTGAAGGAGTTCGAGGACAAGGCCCTGAGCGCCAAGAGCCGCGCCCTGGCCCGGGAAAAGTCCCTCTACGATGAAGTGCTGGAAACGGTCGCTGCTGAACTGGCGCCCCTGCAGGATGCCGCCCAGGCCCTCGCCGAACTCGACGTGCTGAGCAACTTTGCCGAGCGTGCCACCAGCCTGCGCTTCTGTGCGCCGGAATTCAGCGAAATGCCCGGTTTTGATATCGAGGAAGGGCGCCATCCGGTGGTGGAGCAACTGCTCAGCGAACCCTATGTTCCCAACGACCTGCTGATGGATACCCAGCGGCGCATGCTGGTGATTACCGGCCCGAACATGGGGGGTAAGTCCACCTACATGCGCCAGGCGGCACTGATAGCCCTGCTGGCTTATACCGGCAGCTTTGTCCCTGCCAACCGCGCAATCGTGGGGCCGGTGGACCGCATCTTTACCCGCATGGGCTCCTCTGATGACATTGCCGGCGGCCGCTCTACCTTCATGGTGGAAATGACGGAAACCGCCAACATACTCCACAATGCCACCGAGTACAGCCTGGTGCTGATGGACGAGGTGGGGCGCGGTACCAGCACCTTCGACGGCCTGTCCCTGGCCTGGGCCACCGCTGAACATCTGGCGAAGGAAACCCGCTGCTACACATTGTTCGCCACTCATTACTTCGAGCTGACGCAACTGGCCGAAGAGCTGCGGCACGCGGTCAATGTGCACCTGACCGCCACCGAACACGATGACAGCATTGTGTTCCTGCACAACGTGCACGACGGCCCCGCCAGCCAGAGCTACGGCCTGCAGGTGGCCAAACTCGCAGGTGTACCCCAGGATGTGATCCGCAATGCCCGGGCTCAGTTGGCCCACCTGGAAGGCACCAGCGCTCCGGCAAACCCGGTGGCACCGACACAGCATGCTGCCAGTGAACCACAGGTGAAAGAAGCCGTCTGGCAGGGGGATATGTTCGCCAGCCTGGAGCCGAGCGCGGTGGAGGAAGCCCTGAAATCATTGGACGTGGACGATTTGACGCCCCGGGAAGCACTCAACCGGCTCTACGAGCTAAAGGAACTGATAGAAAAATAGGCAGCAAAACCGGCCGGATTGACCTATGTAATAAGTTTATAGCGGCCTGATGCTTGCGGGAGCCGGGGCCGCTCCCTACAATATCGCGCACTTCATATTATAAACTGATGAGACTGACCACTGGACCAGGAATCAAACTATGGCCTTTATCGTTACTGATAACTGTATCAAGTGCAAATACACCGACTGCGTAGAGGTATGTCCGGTTGACTGCTTTTACGAAGGCCCGAACTTTCTGGTGATCGACCCGGACGAGTGTATTGACTGCGCCCTGTGTGAACCAGAATGCCCCGCTGAGGCGATTTTCTCTGAAGATGAACTGCCCGCCGATCAGGTCGAGTTTGTTGAGCTCAACGCTGACTTGGCGGCCAAATGGCCGAACATCACTGAGAAGAAAGATCCGCTTCCGGACGCGGAAGAATGGGATGGCAAACCGAACAAGCTCCAGTACCTGGAGAAGTAATTCGGTTATAGACGCCACATCGTCGCAAGACGTATGTCTGAAAAGGGAAGCTTCGGCTTCCCTTTTTCTATGCCTCCTCCATGCGCCGCCATCAATTCATTGCCAACTTTGCGCCAATAGCCACAAAGAACCCACCGGTCAGTGCATTTAGCACCCTCTTCACCCGAACACTGGCCCCCAGGGCCCTGAAGCTGACAACAACCCACGCCAGCCCGCACTGCCAGAGCATCGCCAGCAGGAAATGCACGCCTGCCAGAATCAGCGATTGCTGGAACGCATTACCGGAGGGGTCAATAAACTGTGGCAACAACGCCATGTAGAAAAGCGCGGTTTTAGGGTTGAGAACGTTGGATAACAGGCCTTCCTGAAAGGATACCCGATGGGAAACGGACCGCCTTACCACCGGGGATTCGGCGACGCGGGACTTATCTTCCCGCCTCATGGCCTGTCGCAGAGACGCGATACCCAGCCACACCAGGTAGCAGGCACCGGCCCACTTGAGGGCGGAAAACGCCCAGGCGGTTTCCACCAGAAGGATCGAAATACCCAAAGCGGACAATGCGGCATGAATGAAGAGGCCACTGCAAATACCCACACTGGTCACGCAGCCATCCTTCAGACCACCACGGCCGGTATTACGCATGACCAAAAGGCTATCGACGCCTGGCGTCACAGTCAGCAGCGTTATGGCGACCAGGTAGGCCCAGAACAGCTCCGAAAACACCATTGCCCCCACTCAGACGCTGGAGGCTCCTGCGATCAGGCCTCCGGTGTGAGAATCTTTCGCGCCGCGGCCGATTTATAGAACGGTGACAGACGGCGGCGAACCAGAGCCTCAACATAACCCTCTTCCCGCAAAACGTCCACAACCGGCAGTATGAAGCTATCAACCTCAGCCATGATGACCTCCCTGGTAACTCCAACGTCATTCAGCAGGTCGGTAATGGGACGGTCACCGTATTTGGCGAACAGGTGAGACACCACTGCCCTGACACACCCCTCAAAATACGGCGTTTGGCGGAACTGCAGCCAGAACTCGTATCCCATGACCACGAATTCCTGCAACTGGATGTCCCCCAACCCTTCGTGCAAGTCTTCAATGGTGCGATCTTCCACTGCAACCCAGGCGGCCATCACGCTATCCCTCAACTCGTCGTCAGTCAGAGCGCGGTGCAGGAACTGTTCACTGCGGCTGATCAATCCGGGCAGGCTGTCGGAGAGCCAGGCCTTGATACGCCGCTCAAAGGTCTCGTCCAGACCGGGTACGGCCCGGTTGGCCATACGCTTGCCAAATTTCATTACCGAGCCGACAGCCGGGACCGACTTGGTAATCAGGTTGTCTTCATAGAGGTAGTTCACCAGGCCGTGATAAACCACATTGGAAACCAACTCCTGATAGACCGGGTGGGCCATGATTTCGCTGATGACACGCTCACGCTGCTGCCGCAACTCCAGAGCCTCCTCAAGGAAACCGGTGGCCTGGTCGCGGGTAAAGATCTCACCCAGGGTCGTCTCCGTCTGCACGGAGGCATTCAGCACTTCCGTGGCCATTTCCGCCGCCATTTCAGGAAGTCCGTCACCCAGCTCCATATTCACGACAATACGCTGAATCACTCCCATCACCTGCTCTTCAGAGGTAATCCGGCCAAGCGTAACCTCATCGGCGTAGTTCAGCAGTTCACCGACTTCATTTTCTACAAACTTGCGCAGCTTTGCGCCTTTCAGTGCCGCCAGTTCGAATTTTATATGCTGCTCAAGCAGCTCATTGGCGAGATCCGTGTTGGCTTTTGTCATGGTGTCAGCTGTCCTGTTTCTGGAATGAGATCCGATGACCAGAGGCTAACATGAAGATCGGCGGGAAAGGTTTGCCAAAATTACCGGTAGGCGGGTGCGGCCGGGTCAGTTGCCACCGGCCGCACTGAAAAAAGGTTATTACTGAAAATCCTTGAAGTGATGCGGCTCCGCTGCCAGGCTCAGGCAGAGACTGCCGGGCCCCACATAGATACTGCTGGTGATCCCCATCTGGGACAATAATAATTCCACACCATGGCGTTCACACACATCGCGAAGATTATTCAGCCCGGGAAGGTCCTCAATCTCGGACCAGCTCAATCCACAGGAGAGACTCACATAGGGCGTCAACAAACCCGCCTCAACCCTGGCGGCGGCATAGTTCATCACTTTCTCAACCGCAACATTGAAATCCCGCGTTTTCGCCACCGGTTCGCCAATGGCCCCTTTGCCAAAAATGACCGGAGTGATATTCAAAGCCTTGCCCAAAAACGCTACGAGGGCAGACACACTCTTATCGCCGCGACGGCGGGCACGCTCGCGGATGTAATGCAAATCACGGGGAATAACGCAGGTATATATATTGCCCGTAAAGCTATCCACTTGATGACGCAACACATTTTTCGACAGTTTCTGTCCGATCAAATGAACCGTATGTGCCGCAAGCAAGCCCTGCCCTGCAAATATCTGCCTGCTGTCAATAACACGCATGGAAAACCTGCCTTCCCGTCCAGCGGCTTTCCGGGGTTCATGATAATGCGCCATGACGCTGTTCATTGCTTCTGATGCATTCTGGTAAATCAGACTGCGCGTTCTGGTAACTGTTTCACAGATCGCCAAATCGTACTGTGTCACAATTTTTTCCATGAACAGATCGTGAATCTGCTCGGGCGTGAATGCCTGTGTTTCGGCGTGATGGCCACGTTGCAACAAACCACTCTGATAGAATTCCTGAGTAGTGACAGGATCGTGATTATCAATATAGGTTTGGCCGTCAATTACGGCGGTGACGGGAAGTACAAAAAGATCGTGCTCGCGACTAAACTCAAAGGGCAAGTCGCACGCAGAATCCACGATTAAACCAACTCGCATCGGTGCCTCCAGATACGGGATATTCCCAAAAACGGGACTCCCTTTTTATTGTCGTTATTTTCGGTAGCGGCCAGGCTCGCATAGAGTAATCACTGTTTCAGCAATCACCTCTCAGGCATCTGGCGCCACATTTTCCAGCTCCCGCAGATTATCCTCCAGAAGTGAACGGTTATCCTGCTGCCACGGGTGAAATCCTTTACGGAAATAGGCCAGGAAATCCGGCAGGCATTGGCGCAGCACCCCCGGTTTACCCCAAAGGAAATTCAGTCCACCAATCCAGGTCCGCAGACTCCAGAGTTTGCCGTCGGTTTTCAGCAGGCTACATGTATTAACGAAGGTGTACTTGAAAAAGTTCCAGGTCACGAACAGGAAGACAACACGCCTTAGCCGTTCATTGCCAATGCAATGACGATAGACATCAAAGGCAACGGATTTGTGCTCGGTTTCCTCAATGGCGTGCCAGCGCCACAAGGCCCTCATGGTCGGTGTCGCGCCGTCCATCCACTCGGGGTGGCTCAGAATCGCATTGGCCAACACCGCGGTGTAATGCTCAGCGCCGCAGGTACCTGCGAGCTGTCGGCTCGCGGGAAGGCGGGCCACCCATTCCATGTGTTTGCGGAATCGACGGTCCAGCCCATCAATATCATAGCCACGGGCTTTCAGAGCCTCGTTATAACTCTTGTGTTCACGGCTGTGTAACGCTTCCTGACCGATAAATCCGCGAATCTCCTCCGCCAGTTTGGGATCATCAATCCTGTCCCGGTAATGGCGCACCGCATTGATGAATTGCTGCTCACCGTCCGGAAACTGCAGGGATAATGCGTTGAAAAACGCAGTACGGAAGGCATCGTTACCGTGCCATAGAGTCTTGAGGTCCTCGGCGACGTCAAACCGCAGGTGCCGGGGAGCAACACATACGTCGTCCGGTGTCGAGCTGATGGTCATGATTGCCTCCGGTTTTTATGATTATGAGATGGCGTACGAAAAACAATCAGCCACATCAGTTTAAACCTGAAAAGCAAAAGGAAGGAAGTCGATAAGGAGTAAAATCAGACAAATTGTCACGAAATGACATTTAGTCAAAAAAAGGGGGTATGGCTACGCCGATACCCCCGAAGGACACACAGTGTGCTTGGCCGCCCCACCGCAGAGAGCAGGAGGCAGCCGGTTTAGTGCTCTTCCGCGACTTTCGCGCCCGGCGCTTCCGGGTCAGCAGTGAAGCCAAGCAATTTGGTACGTTCAATCAGCAAATAAAGAACCGCGCCAGTGGCCAGCCCCCAACCCGCGCCATAGACCGCGAGCACCACACCCATGGTGCCGGCTATTCCACGTTCGGTGTTGTTCTCCAACTGCTCCAGCCCCACCATCAGGCAGATGTAACCGGTGAGCAACAGGGTCAGGGACAGCGCAATGGGCAGCACCGGTTGAAAGAAACTCACCAGAGGCAGCATGAACAGCGCGATAAAGCCGGTAATCCAGAAGGTGCCGCCGCCACTGTAGATGGAATCCATGGCGTTACGACCATACTTGTAACGTTCGGCCATAGTGGCAGTAACGGCTGTCCAGATCGGGCCCGCCAGTCCGGGGTATGGCGCAAAGAAGGCATGACCACCGTTACGGATGGCTGTTACCAGGTGAACCCGGTCAATGCTGTTGTCGATGTCCTCATCCTTACGCAGGTGATCTACTCGATTCATCAGGGACTGGCCGACAACGATATCGCCGAAGGCAATGACATAGGCAATCACCGCGGTCGGAATTGCATACATGAAGACGCTCGCATCCGGGAAACCAACCGCAAATGGCAGGTAGTTCCATAATTCGTCAAATGCCGGTTTTGTAATGCCCCACTCGACGTTCGGAACCGCATATTCACCGGTTGCAAAGCCCACGAGAATGGCAACCACCATCCCCGGAACCATACCGTAGTTGGCAATTTTGCGGGCAAGATTGCTGGTATCCACGAAGCCCTTGAAAGATACCGAAAACATCAGATACAGACACACCAGGCCGCCGACGATCAGCGAGATCGGGGTTTCCGCCAAGCGTCCGCCAGCTTCGATTTCACCCATCAGTGCCGCAATACCGGCACCGATGATGATGCCGCCTTTCATCGAGCGGGGAATCAGTTCCACCAACTTGCTGCCAAGGCGGGTAACCCCCAACACCAGGAAGATGATGAACACCAGGAACTGCAGCGCAAACAGGGCCTGGATGGCTTCGGGACCGGGTTCGTAGTCACCCAGAAACAGCAGTACTACCGGAATGCCCGGGGTGATCCAGCCCGGCACCAATGGCACGCCCAACAAAGCCGGCAGCATGAAGCCGATGCCACAGATGACTACGTAGGCCAGCGCCACGTCATAGGGCACGCCCAGGTATTTCTCCAGCAGCGGAATCATTGCCAGACTGACCACGAACATGATCAGTGCCTGGACCATCTCCGCAAATTCCCAGCGGTAATGCACGAACGGCAAGCGGATCTTGAAAGGACCAGCAGGCCAGTACGGCTGCTCTTCCCCATTGTTTCGATGAAAAATTTGCATAACAAGGTCTCCGGGTGCACGCCAATGCGTGCACCTGATGTTGTTTTTGTGGGGGTTAGGAAAAGGCGACGAGCGCCAGATCAGAAAGGCGCCGGGTTATTCCAGCTCTTTCGCCTGGTCACGAAGCACAAACTTCTGGATCTTGCCGGTGGACGTCTTGGGCAGCTCCGAGAAAACCACCGTCTTGGGCACCTTGAAGCGGGCCAGGTGCTCACGACAGAAGTTGATGACATCTTCCTCGCTGAGATCGCCAGCTTCCGGCTTGAGGGTGACAAAGGCGCAGGGCGTTTCGCCCCATTTTTCGTCCGGTCGGGCAACCACCGCGGCCTCAAGCACGGCCGGATGGCGGTAGAGGGTGTCCTCCACTTCGATAGTGGAGATATTCTCGCCGCCGGAAATAATGATGTCTTTCAGGCGGTCCTTGATTTCCATGTAGCCGTCTTCATGCCACACCGCCAGATCCCCGGTGTGGAACCAGCCGCCCCGGAAGGCTTCCTCGGTGGCTTTCGGGTTCTTCAGATAACCCTTCATCACGGTATTACCGCGCAGGAAAATCTCGCCGATGGTCTTGCCGTCTTTGGGGACCGCTTCCATGGTATTGGGGTCACCCACCATGGTGCCTGCCAGGGTGTGATAACGAACGCCCTGGCGTGCTTTCTTCCTCGCGCGATCGTGCAGCGGCAAGGCATCCCATTCAGATTTCCAGGCGCAGACCGTCACCGGACCATACACCTCCGTGAGGCCGTAAACGTGGGTGACTGCAATGCCCATCTCTTCGATGGCACCGATCACCTGCGCAGGGGGCGCCGCACCTGCAGTCATCGACTTCACTTCGTGATCAATACCAGTCTTGGCCGATTCTGGCACATTCAGCAGAGCATTGAGTACAATTGGCGCGCCACACATGTGGGTGACCTGATGATCGCGGATCAATTGCAGGATCTTTTCCGGGTCTACCCGGCGCAGGCAAACGTGAGTACCGGCCATGGCGGTAATGGTCCAGGGGAAACACCAGCCGTTGCAGTGAAACATCGGCAGGGTCCAGAGGTACACCGGGTGCATGTCCATGGACCACACAGTCTGGTTGCCCAGGGAGTTGAGGTAGGCGCCACGGTGGTGATACACCACCCCCTTCGGGTTGCCAGTGGTACCGGAAGTGTAGTTCAGGGAAATTGCATCCCACTCGTTTTCCGGAAGGCGCCACGCATAGTTCGGATCTCCTTCCTGCAGGAAAGCTTCATAGTCCAGATCACTAACCTGGGTGCCTTCGCCGTATTCTGGGTCGTCCACGTCAATCACCAGCGGCTGGGTGTCCAGGCGGCTTACAGCATCGCGGATCACCTCACCGAATTCACGATCGGCAATCACCACCTTCGCTTCGCCATGCCCCAGCATGAATGCAATGGCTTCCGCGTCCAGGCGAACATTGAGGGCATTGAGCACCGCACCGATCATCGGCACGCCGAAATGACACTCCACCATGGCAGGGATATTAGGCAGCATCACCGCCACAGTATCACCACGGCCAATGCCGCGACCCGCCAGGGCAGATGCGAGACGACGGCTGCGATCGTATGTCTGCTGCCAGGTGTAACGCAGTGCCCCATGAATCACGGCCGGGTACTCCGGGTACACACTGGCCGTGCGTTCGATAAAATCGATGGGAGACTGAACAGCGTAGTTGGCATCAAGGGGCGCGAGACCCTGTTCAAAAATCGAGGTCATAAGTGTGGTCCTCTATGAGCGGCATTGTTCTTATGGTGTATTCAGGGAGTACGCTACAACAGCTATACTTCAACATAGCCAAAATAGTATTTGATAGGGAATATACTAGAAATTACACCAATGTATTATAGTGCAATTACTATATCTGCATCAGATAGTGAGACGTTATCCCCTTGACTAAGCTTAGCCCACTTCAGGACCTCGACCCGGAAGCCACCCTTATTCTGGATGGCAGTGCACAGGTGAAAGGTAAAAATTTTGCAGCCTCAAAACTGTGCCAGCACTGTCATCACAATGAAGCAGCGGCCTTGCTCCCGACCAACACCCGGGCGTTGGTCAAGGCTTGCCTGGACCAGCAGCGGGCCATTGAATCCGTTGAAAGCCGTGTGTCGAGCTGCATTTTATTATGGACATTCATACCCGTGCCCGGCACCGGTGAGGTGATTGCACGCGGGCGGAATGCCACCGAAGAGATCCAGGCCCGGGACGAGGCAGCCCGAGCCAGCCGGCTGTATCGCCTGATCACCGAAAACACCACAGACCTGATCTCCCGCCACGCACCCGATGGACAGTTTATTGATGCCACCCCCGCATCCTGGCGTTTACTGGGATATTGGCCCGAGGAACTTCGCGGCAAACCTTTGGAGGACATCTTTTGGGGAACCGGAGTGAGCCAGCAACTGGTGGACACCCGGCGCAAGCTCAGGGATGATGGGTACGCCACCATGACCCTGAACATCACCCATCGAGACGGCAGCAAACGCTGGTTCGAGATCGCCAGCCGCGCCATTCGCGAAACCTATACCGGCGCGGTGATCGAAGTGGTCAGTGTGTCCCGGGATATTACCGCGCGGGTGGAGTCCGAAGAACATAACCGTCGGTTGGCGGATGAGCTGGCCCATACCGCGCGGCTGGCCACCCTTGGCGAACTGGCCTCCGGTATTGCCCATGAGATGAACCAGCCACTGGCCACCATTGTGAACTTTGCCTGCGCCAGTCAACGCTACCTGAAGCAGTCGCGGGACAACCCGGACTGCCTGGACCGCGTGGACGACGGCCTGCAGCGCATTACCCATCACGCCAACCGGGCGTCGGAAGTAATCAAGCGCCTGCGCGCCTTCCTCCGCAAGGGCCAGAAGCGTACTGCTCCCATTCCGGTCAACGATGTCATCACTAACGTGGCACGCCTGTGCCAGTGGGATGCGGAAAAACACGGCACCACTATCCGGGCGCAGCTCTCAGATCCCGGTCCGGTCATCACCGCCGATCCGGTCCTGCTGGAGCAGGTGCTGATCAATCTGATTCGCAACGGCATCGACGCCAACGCTGAAACCGGGAGCGAGCGCCCGTCCCGGATAACGCTCACCAGCACGGTCACTGTAGACCAGGAAACCCTGATCCAGGTCACCGATCAGGGACCGGGGTTGGACGACGAGGGACTGCGTCAGATGTTCACGCCGTTTTACACCAACAAACCCCAGGGCCTGGGGCTCGGGCTGTCCATGAGCCGTTCCATTATCGAGGGTTTCGGCGGCTTCCTGGACGCCACCAGGGCCGAACATGGCGGGCTGACGTTGACCTGCCGGTTCCCGTCCTCGATATCTTCACGCCATAAGCCTGTCCATATAACGGAGACACCCCCACATGACTGACGCCTCCACCACCGTATACGTGGTCGATGACGATGCCGGCATGCTCGAATCCACCCAGTGGCTGCTGGAGTCCGTTGGTCTCAACGTCGAGGCGTATGCGGACGGTCGCCAATTTCTGGAGACCCTGGCAGACGCCACCAGCGGATGTGTGATTCTGGATGTGAGAATGCCGGGGCTCGGTGGGCTGAATGTGCAGGAAGAACTGCAAAAACGCGGTTCCCGGCTCCCGATTATCTTTGTGTCCGGGCATGCGGATGTCCCGATTGTCGTGAGAGCCTTCAAGTCAGGTGCCTTCGACTTCATCGAAAAGCCGTTCAATGAGCAGCTGTTACTGGACAGCGTGCAGCAGGCATTGCAGGAACATCAGCAAACCAGTCTGCAGCAACGCGGAGACGAAGACACCGAAGCACTGATCGCCACCCTCACCCGACGGGAACGGGACGTGTTCCTGCCGCTGGCCCAGGGGTATACCAGTCGCGAGATCGCCGAGATGCTGGATGTCAGTATCAAAACCATTGACCTGTACCGCTCCCGGGTCATGAAACGTCTGGGTGCGGAACGGACGCAGGATGTGACGGGCATCGCTATTGCTGCCGGACTGATGGATCCGCTGGATCTGCGGAACTCAGCCGTTGAGTGACTGCTCCGCCAACTCCCCCAACCTGCGCACCGCGCCTTCAATACGTTCAGTCCAGGGGTTGGCGCTGTTCAGCCTGAGACAATTGCTGTATTTATCGGCGGTCGAAAACATCAGTCCCGGCGCCACATTGATATTTTCCTCCCGGGCCCGACGGTAGACCTCGGTGCCGGTATTCTTGCCCGGCAGTTGTACCCAAAGCACAAACCCGCCCTGGGGCCGGCTCACCGCTGTACCCTCCGGGAACCAGCGTGCCACGGCGGTTCGCATCCGCTCGGTGGTCTGCCGGTAATTCTGTCTGGCCGACCGCAAATAGCGGTCATAACTGCCCTGCTCCAGAAAGTGAGCCACCGCCAGTTGCGGTATGCTGGAAGTCGCCAGATTGACGAAGTACTTGTGTTGGCGCGCCTCGGCCATGTAGCGTCCGGGCACCATCCAGCCCAGCCGAAGCCCCGGTGAAATGGTTTTCGAGAACGAGCTGCAGTAAATCACATTGCCGGTGCGGTCAAAGGCCTTGGCAGGTCGCGGGCGTTCACCGCTGTGGAACAGGTCGCCATAGATATCGTCCTCAATCAGCGGCACCCGCGCGTCCTCCAGCATGGTCACCAACTGGCGCTTGCGCTCGTCGGACATACGCGCGCCCATCGGGTTGCTGTGGTTGGTCACCACCACACAGGCTTTGACCGGCCACTGCTCCAACGCCATTTCCAGGCCTTCCAGGCTCAGCCCGTCGGATGGGTGGGTGGGCACCTCTATAACCCGTAGGCCCACTACTTCCAGCGCATGAAGAATACCGGGGAAAGAGGGAGACTCCACCACCACGATATCGCCAGGGACGGTCACCGCCCGCAGGGCCAGAATGATGGCTTCCTGCGCGCCGTTGGTGGCGAGAATATCGTCAGCGGTAACAGGCACCCCGAGGGCCGCCATACGCTGGGCCAGCTGACGACGGTAGGACTCTTTACCAGGAAAGGCATAATCCTGGTATTCCAGGCCCCGCCGACCGGCCCAAAGGATGGACTGCTGAATCTGCCTGACCGGCAGGAAATCCGGGTGCGGAACAGCGGCCGCCAGGGGCACCATGCGTTTCTGCTCATCGGCACACAGTTCCAGCGCCATGTCCCGCGCACTGACGGGCATCGGTCGTGCCCGGTAGCGCCGCATAACCGGCTCCGGCGCCTCTTTTGCCGGCAACCGCACGAAATAGCCGCTGCGTTCACGGGCTACCAGGTAGCCCCTGCCCTCCAGTGTCTGGTGCGCCTGCAGAATGGTCGAAATACTCACGCCAAACTGCCGGCTCAACACCCGTACACCGGGCAAGCGCTCGCCTTCGCGATAGACGCCATCGCGAATCAGGGCCTGAAGCTGGTCTGCCACCTGATTATAGAGAATACCCATAGCGCTATCCTGCCAAACCTGAGACGTCTGCGGGCAGTACAGATGGCCCGAATCTTTACCGGTACAGATACTCTCCCAAACCATCTGTACCGGTTCAAAAACAGATTATCTGAATCTGTTACGGGCGTCAGCCTGGGAACACAATGGAATAGTCATCTCTGGAAGAAGGAATTTCACCATGTACGCATTGAGCAGGGCTCTACCCCAGACTATCGCTAAACCGCCACGCAGTATCAGGAAAGACCTGCTGGCACTATACGATGCACCATACACGCCTGTTGCGCTGAAAGGCATGCGGGCAACCCTGCAATGGCTGGATGATCTTGGGTTTCAGGTGAACCGAGAACAACAGGATCACTGGGTGGTCACCCACACTCACCCATTGCCTGAACTGCATTTTTACAGTGAAATCGAGCTTGAACGGTTTGCCACCGGAAAAGCCCACCACTACGCCAAACGAATTCTCAGGGAGACAAATCAATGAGTTATCCGATTTACCAGGTCGACGCCTTCACCAGTGAACTGTTCGGCGGCAACCCGGCTGCGGTCATGCCACTGGAAAACTGGCTCACGGACGAGACATTGCAGGCCCTCGCCCTCGAGAACAACCTATCGGAAACCGCCTTTTTCGTGGCCGAGAAAGACGACCCCGAAGTGGACTTTCACATTCGCTGGTTTACGCCCGGTGCCGAGGTTCCCCTGTGCGGTCATGCCACGCTCGCCAGCGCCTGGATCATTTTCAATAAGCTGGGCTGGACCAAAGACACCGTGCACTTCCGGTCAAAGAGCGGCATTCTTGGTGTTCGCCAGACCGATGATGGCTGGCTGACCCTGGACTTCCCGAAACTCGACTGGCAGGAACAGCCAACCCCAGAACTGCTCAAGCAAGCGCTACCGAACGTAAAGGACACGGTTCTGTTCGTCCCCAATGACACCAATTACCTCGTTTCCCTGGATTCAGAGCAGGCAGTGATTGACGCCAAACCGGACCTCCGGCTGCTGAAGCAACTGGGCAACCAGGGCGTGATTGTCACCGCCCCGGGCGAGGACTGTGATTTCGTCAGTCGCTACTTTGCCCCGGGTGTGGGCATTGACGAGGACCCGGTCACCGGCTCCATTCACAGCGTACTGGTTCCCTATTGGGCTGAACGGCTGGGGCGCACAGCGCTCGAAGCCCGTCAACTCTCAGCACGTGGTGGCGAATTACGTTGCGAGCTGAAAGGCGACCGGGTCGACATAGCTGGTCAAGCCGCGTTCTATATGGAAGGCCAGGTATACCTCTGACCGGCCGTCTCAGAAACTCACCGCCGTACCCGGCAGACGTCGCCGACGCCAGTCCGTATAATCTCCGCATCTTATAACGGATTGCGGTTCTACGATGGCTTCAGACTACGACGTGATTATTATCGGTGCCGGGGCGGCGGGCCTGATGTGCGCCGCTACCGCTGGGTATCGCGGGCGCCGGGTACTGGTTCTGGACCATGCCAACAAACCGGGAAAGAAAATCCTGATGTCCGGCGGTGGGCGCTGCAATTTCACCAACCTCAACAGCACCCCCGCGAACTTCTTGTCGCAGAACCCGCACTTCTGCATCTCCGCCCTGAAACGCTACACGCCGCAGCATTTTCTCGAGCTGGTGGAGCGCCACGGCATTGAGCACGAAGAAAAAGCCGCCGGGCAGCTGTTCTGCCGGGACAGCGCCAAGGACGTCCTCAATCTGCTGCTGACCGAGTGTGAATGGGCCGGCGCCGAGATCCGCATGAAAACCCAGGTGCGGGACATTACCGAAGTATCCGGCGGTTATCGGCTGGCGACCGGCTCAGGCACCCTGAGTTGCGAATCACTCGTCGTTGCCTGTGGCGGCCTGTCCATCCCCACCATGGGAGCAACCGGTTTCGGCTATGACATCGCACGGCAGTTCGGGCTTGAGGTACTGCCAACCCGTGCGGGCCTGGTCCCTTTCACACTCCATCCAGAGCTGAAACAGCAACTCGCACCCCTGTCCGGTATCAGCTGCCCGGTTGATGTCAGCTGTCACAATGAGCACTTTCGCGAGCCCATGCTGGTCACCCATCGCGGTCTCAGCGGGCCGGCCATGCTGCAGATCTCCAGCTTCTGGGAGCCCGGGGACAGTCTAGCTATCAACCTAATGCCCGCCTGCCAGATTCGCGAAGACCTGTTGTCACTGCGCAAGGAGAAACCGCAATCCACGGTTGGCCAGTACCTCGCCCAGCACCTCCCCAAACGGTTTGCCCAGGCTTTCAATGACCTTAATGGCTGGACCGGGCCCCTGCAGGGCTACAAGAATACCGACATCGAACAGGTGGCCAGCATCCTCAGTCAATGGTCCATCAAACCAGCAGGCACAGAAGGATATCGTACCGCGGAGGTAACCCTCGGTGGTGTGGACACCCGCCAGCTGTCTTCCAAATCCATGGCGGTGCTGGACCAGCCCAACCTGTATTTCATCGGCGAGGTGGTCGATGTGACCGGACATCTGGGTGGGCATAATTTCCAGTGGGCCTGGGCCTCGGGTGTGGCGGCGGGAAATAACGCCTAAACTCCACACAGATCCCCGAATCCCGACATTCGGGCAGGCCAACAATCGAGCGGACGAATGGACGACCTGACCAATCATTTTCTTACGACTAACCAGACCACGCTCAACCTGGCGATTGCTCTGCTTCTGGGCGCAATCATTGGCCTTGAGAGAGGCTGGGGCGCCCGCGAGCAGAAAGCCGGTGAGCGTATCGCCGGCATCCGCACCTTCGCTTTACTAGGTCTTCTTGGCGGTGTTGCCGCCGTGTTGACCAGGGAAATTACCGAGTGGGCCTTTCCGGTGCTGTTGATCAGCGTGGTGGCCATGGCGCTGGTGGCGTACAGCGAGCGGCTGGCACACATCCGCAATTTCAGCATTACCGGCACCGTGGGCATGGTTCTCACATTCTGTTATGGCGCCATTGCCGTCGCCGTAGACCCTGCGCTTGCCGCTGGCGCGGCTGTGATCACCGCCATCATACTCGACAACAAGCAGGAGATTCACGATGCCGTGAATCGGCTGAAGTCCCGTGAGCTGGATGCTGCCCTGAAGTTGTTGCTGATTTCCCTGGTGATGCTCCCCCTACTGCCCAATGAAAGCATGGGGCCAGGCGGCGTGCTGAATCCTTACGAGATCTGGTGGTTGGTGGTGCTCATCGCGTCCATTTCATTTGTGGGCTATTTTGCCATCCGGTTAGCCGGCATGGGCAAAGGCATCCTGTTCACCAGTCTGTTTGCGGGTCTCAGTTCATCCACGGCGCTGACGCTCCATTTTGCACGTCAGGCCTCAACGGCACCCAATCTGAGCCCTCAATTTGCAAGCGGTACGCTGATCGCCTGCGGCACCATGTTTCCCCGCATTCTGGTGTACTGCGCACTCATTAATCCGGGGCTCCTGCCCATACTCCTGTGGCCGGTACTCGTCATGTCAGCGTTACTGTACGTCCCCGCGCTGCTGATCTGGAAGCGCCATGAAAATCGCCTGGACGTGCCGCAACCGGAACTCACCCAGAACCCCCTGGATCTTAAATCCGCCTTCCTGTTCGGGCTACTGTTGACGATCATCCTGGTGCTTGGGGTGTATCTGCAAAACTGGCTGGGAGATGCCGGGATTCTCTTTCTCGCCGCCACATCCGGGATAGCCGACGTCGATGCCATCACGCTGTCACTCACCCGTATGTCCCTGGAGTCGATCTCCATGCAAACCGCCGTCATTGGCATTGTGATCGCCGCCGCGGTCAACAATCTGGTCAAAGCGGTTATGTCTGCGAGCATAGGCGGGAAAGAGATGGGCCTTATGGTCGGAGCCCCCATGGTGCTATCGCTCCTGGCGGGACTCACGGTTGCCTGGCTGCGCTAGTATTGCTGACAGTCTGGCCGATCAGCGCGCACGGCGGAAGGTGAGGTTGTAGCGGAGATCCCCCGTAAGCGGGTGCTGTCCCGGCTTGAGTCGAAGAACCCCATGATAGTTCATCCGGGCCGACCGGCCCCACACCACCACATCGCCACTGGTCAGTGTTGTGTTCACCGGACGGTCTCGGCGTCTGGCACCCCCAAGCTGAAACGTTGCCGGAACCCCAAGCGATACAGAAACGATGGGCTGGCTGAAATCGTTTTCGTCCTTGTCCTGATGCAGGCCCATTTTGGCACCGGGATGGTACCGGTTGATCAGGCAGGCATCCGGGTCAAAGCCCCGATATCCCGCTTCCGATGCAGCCCCGGTCGCCAGATCCCTGAACACCTTCGGCATCGCCGGCCACGAAAGCCCGCTTTGAGGATCGGTAGACTGGTAGCGATATCCCGAGGTGTCCGTCACCCAGCCCCATTCTCCGCAACAGGTCATCGCCACCGACATGGTATGACCGCCCGGTGTCTGCATATTCCGGAACGGCGCCTGAGCGGCAACACTGGAAATGGCAGACAGCAGCACCTCTTCCTTTTCAAGGGCGAAATGTCTCAGGACCAGAGCGTCGTCAACAACGACCTCAGTCCAGGGGGCCGGAGGATCCCCGGCAAACAGATCCGGCGTTATAGAGCGAGACTTTTTCATAACATTCAAAGAAAAACCACGGTTCTGGGACTACCTTTATACGATCAGACTATGTTTTTTCTGTCGCTCAAGGATCATTGATGTCCGCTAAACACCAATCGGCCCAGGTTTCTCTGGCCTTCCTGATCGCTTCGGCCATTACCCTGGGCATGCTCACTTTAACTATTGTACTCGTTGGTCAAAGTTTTCGTGGCATGGAAGCGGCCAAAGTCTCTGCGGCCAGCGCAACCGCAAAACAACTTGCCGTCAGCGTCGACGACCGCATCCGCGCCATTACCGGGCCGCCGGCGGCGGCCCTTGCAGTGCTCGGCCATGACCCACTCGCCACGACCGACGATCTGAAACAGCGGCTGACGCGCTTACCCGTCATCGCGGATATTCTAACCAGCAGCAATATCGTCAGTGCCGTGTATGCAGGGTATGGCAACGGCGATTTTTTCCTGTTGCGCAAAGTCCGCGAGAATGAACTCTCCCACTTTCCAGATGCACCGGCGAATACCCGGTTCCTGCTACAGACTATCACCCGGGACAGCGAAGGCAGACGCCATCCGGAGTGGCACTTCTACGACCAGGACCGGACGTTGATCTCCCGCGAATATCCGGAAACCTATGAGTTCGATCCTAGGATCAGGCCCTGGTATCAGCAAGCCAGGCAATCCGGTGTCACCGAGCTAACCGATCCCTATGTGTTCTTCACCACCCGTGAAACCGGGCTGACACTTTCCCGCCGAGCTACGGGTGATGGCGACAGCGGAGCGGTGTTCGGGGTGGATGTCACGGTATCGGACCTCAGCCAGCAACTGGCCGAACTGAGGCATACGCCGGGTACACGGATTGGTATCGTGAATCAGGAGGGCGAGGTGCTTGCCTATTCGAACACCGACCAGGCTCTGAGCACCGACACCACTGAAGCAGGGCCGATCAAGATCAACAACCTGCCCCATCCGGCCCTCGCGGATGCCAGGGTCCATGCCCGAACGGAGAGTGGAAATAATGGTGTCAGCCGCTACAACTCGGCAGACCGGGACTGGTATGGCATGACCGAACCACTGGCGTCGCTCGACGGAGAGGGCCTTACCATTGTGGTGGCCATTCCCGCCGATGAGCTGCTTGCTGACGTCTGGAGCGCCCTGTCACGACAGACAGTGATCGCTGGTGCCATTGCCCTGCTGTTACTGATCATTGGCTGGCTATTGGGCCGCAGGGTGGGTAAGCCGCTGGAACGGCTGACCGAACGGGTCAGTTCCTTGTCCCGCTTCCGGTTCGATACATCGATCAAGGTGGATTCCCATATACGAGAAGCACGGCAACTCAGCGTAGCCCTCGACGATATGGCCAGCACGATTCACAGCTTTCAGAACATTGCCACCGTTCTCAACCGGGGACAGGACCTGAATACGCTTCTTAGGGACATTCTCGATCATATTGTTCAGATTGTTGGCCAGAATCGGGGAGCAATCTATCTGTTCAGCCGGCAGAACAGCGAACTGAACCTGGCCGTCGACCGTGATCTTAATCTGCCACGCATTATTCGCGACGTTAGAACCGACGCGGATGACAATGACATCATCAGGCACCTTCGCCAACACCTGCCCGGGCATCCGGTATTCGCCATTCTCCGTAACCGCCAGAAACAGCTGATCGGCGCCATGGTGATCGAAATGGAACACGGCGAACACACCCACCTGAGCGATGACCTGATTGTCTTCGTCGACGAGATAGCAGGTTCTGCTGCCGTCGCTATTGAGACCCGGGAGCTGATCGAGAGCCAGCAGGCGCTGTTGGAGGGCATTATCCGCCTGGTGGCCAACGCCATTGACGCCAAATCACCCTACACCGGCGGTCACTGTGACCGGGTCCCGAAACTGGCCCAGATGCTCGTTAACGAGGCGGAAAACAGCACAGAGGCCCCCTTCAGTGATTTCCAGCTCAACGAAGAACAGCGCTACGAATTCCACCTTGCCGCGTGGCTGCACGACTGCGGCAAGATCACCAGCCCCGAGTACGTGGTGGATAAAGCGGTCAAACTGGAAACCATCTACAACCGCATCCATGAAATCCGCACCCGCTTCGAGGTACTGCACCGGGATGCAGAGATCGCCTGTCTGACCGCCAGACTGGAGGGGGAAGACGCAGATCAGGCCCGGCAGCAGAGGGATCGGATGCAGCAGACCCTGCAGGAGGAGTTTGCGTTTATCGCCAAAGCCAATATTGGCGGTGAATTCATGGATGAGGCCGACATGGTCCGAATCCGGAGCATTGCCAAACGTTCCTGGCTCAGACATTTCAGCGACCGGCTCGGTCTGTCGAGCGATGAAATCCAGGCTCTGGAAGGCGCTCCTGAAATGTCCTTGCCGGCAACCGAGGCGCTGCTGACCGATAAACCCTCACACCTTCGGGAATGGGGAGATCAGGTACCGCCCGTGCAGAAGGACGATCCCCGCAACCGTTGGGGGTTCGATATGGAATTGCCGGAGTACGCGTCCAACCGGGGTGAGATCCACAACCTGACAATTGCCAAAGGTACCCTGACAGAGGAAGATCGGTTCAAGATCAACGAGCACATCGTCCAGACCATCTGCATGCTCGACGCCCTGCCCCTGCCCGACCGCCTGGCCAATGTGCCGCACCTCGCAGGCACCCATCATGAGCGAATGGATGGTAAAGGTTACCCTTGCAAACTCTCCAGCAATGACATGGGCATCCCCGAACGCATCATGGCGGTGGCTGACGTGTTCGAGGCACTGACGGCCGTCGACCGTCCCTACAAGGAAGGTAAAACCCTCACCCAGGCCCTGACGATCATGGCGCGGATGGTGGAGGAAGGCCACATTGACCGGGCAGTGTTTGAGTTGTTCATCCGCTCCGGAACCTACCGTCACTATGGAGAACAACACCTTAGGCCAGAACAGATTGATGAGGTTGATGAAAGCCAATTCATGAAACCTGACTGAAAACCCGTATACTTTGCGACTGATCTATCGTTTTGAAGGGATACCCATGCTGTTTGCAATCATAATTGGTGGTCTGATCGGGTACGCGTTCGGCAAATTCCCCGGTTTTATTATCGGCGCTGTCCTCGGTGCGTTTCTCGTACAACGACTCAAGAGCCGCCTGCTGGGCAAGCTTCAGAGTATACAGATGGGCTTCGTGGACTCGGTTTTCGCCGTCATGGGTGCCCTGTGCAAGGCTGACGGTGTCGTCAGCCGTGATGAAATCCAGATGGCGGAATCCCTGTTCGTCCGCTTTCGGTTGTCCGAAGAACAGAAAGCATCCGCCAAGGCCGCTTTCAATCGGGGCAAGGAACCGGACTTTGACCTGGAAGCAGAGCTGAGCCATTTCCTGCGGATCAGCGGCGGGCAGCCGGCACTGTTGCAGATGTTTCTCCAGGTTCAGGTATCAGCCGTCGCGGCCGACGGCGAGGTACATCCCGCTGAGCATGAAATGCTGGTACGCATCGCCCGGGGGCTGGGGCTTCCGGAAAGTCAGGTGGATCAACTCGAGGCCATGCTTCGCGGCGCCCATGCGGGTCAGGCAGGTGGCGCACGCCCCTCGTCGGCACAACAGGTCGACGATGCCTACAAGGCACTCGGGGTCTCCCCGTCCGCCAGCGATGCGGACATTAAGAAGGTCTACCGCAAACTGATGAGTGAAAACCACCCTGACAAACTGGCAGGACGCGGGCTACCCGAGAGCATGCGGGAAATGGCCGAAGAGCGGACACGGGAAATCAGCCACGCCTACGATGTTATCAAGGAGGCCAGGAAAGCAGCCTGAAGCCGGCAGGTCACTGATAAGCGCGAGGAAAATCAGAATTTCCGCACCTTTCCCGAAATGACATACCGTCACGTTTGTTATTGGGCTAGAGTGTCAGGACATTTTCCAGGAGCTTCGCTATGACCATGCGGGAACAACCGGCGTCCATCCATGCCTTCAAGAACGACGCAATGGGCGACCATGACGCCACGGGCCTGGCGGACCTGATCCGGCGCGGTGAGGTAACAATATCGGAGGTCACGGCAGCCGCCATTGAGCGCGCGCGACAGGTTGAGCCGTTTATCCAGGGCATCGTCTACGAGAGCTTCGAGCAGACGACTCAGGATCCTTCGCAGCCTTCGGCTGGGTTCTTTCACGGCGTGCCCACCTTCATCAAGGACAACATGGACGTCGCCGGCATGCCAACCCGCCACGGTTCCGCCGCCATACCGACCCACATTGCCGCTAAAACCAGCGCTTTCGCTGAACAGATGCTCGCCCAAGGCTACATCTGCCTTGGCAAAAGCGCGTTACCTGAGTTTGGCTTTAATGCCAGCACCGAGCATGCCAGTGGGCCACCGTCACGTAACCCCTGGAACCTGGCCTTTTCCACCGGCGCCTCCTCCGGAGGCTCGGCCGCGCTGGTGGCCGCAGGCGTGGTACCCATAGCCCATGCCAACGACGGTGGTGGCTCAATTCGCATACCTGCAGCCTGCTGTGGGTTAATCGGCCTGAAACCCAGCCGTGGTCGCCTGATCGACAATGACGCCGCCAAATCCCTGCCCATCAACATAGTCAGTGACGGCGTGGTGACCCGCAGCGTGCGTGATACTGCCCGCTTCTACGCCGAGGCGGAAAAGCACTATTACAACCGCAAACTGCCTCCAATGGGCATGGTCGAGGGCCCGTCGCGGCGCTCAATGACCATCGGCCTGGTACTGGACTCCATCAACGGCCACGCCACCGACCAGAACACCCGGGAAACGGTGGAGCACACAGCACGTTTACTGGAAAGCATGGGGCACCGCATTGTACCGATGGATGTGCCCATCGCGTCTTCGTTCCCGGATGACTTCGCGCACTACTGGGGCATGCTGGCATTTGGCGTCAAGGCCAACGGCCGCAAGCTGATGCATCCGGAATTCGATAAATCCCGGGTCGACAGCCTGACCAATGGCCTCGATAGAATGTTCCGCCGGCAGTTCTATAAACTGCCAGCCACCCTGTGGCGGCTGCGCCGCAGTTACCACGACTATGCCAAAGCAGTGGCTGGCTTTGACGCCATCCTGACCCCGGTCCTCGGACACACGACACCGGAGATCGGTTACCTGAACCCGGAGCAGGATTTTGACACACTGTTTGAGCGGCTCACCCGCTATGTCAGTTTCACTCCCCTGGCAAACGCCACCGGTGCTCCGGCGATCTCCGTCCCCATGGGGCAGACCGAGAATAACCTTCCCATTGCCGTCCATTTGATGGGACGCCACGGTGGTGAACAGACTCTGCTAGAGTTGGCGTATTCGCTAGAGGAGGAATATTCTCTCTACCATGAATGACAGCGAAACCTTTGTGAGCTACCACAAGGCCCTGATGGAGTTAAGTCACGATTCGGGCTTTATCAGGCAGCAAAGACATCAAAAACTATCCGCGTTAGCGTCACTTTGTGGACGCCTGCTGGACGTGGAGAGGGTGAGTGTGTGGTTCTTCCATCCGGGGCGGGACCGCATTACCTGCGAATGTCTGTATGACATACGCCAGGAGTCCGAGGCTCTCCCGCAAAAAGTAACGTCAGTCGACAAGGACCTGAACTCCGTCAATCTCTACCGTTCAGACCATCCCGATTACTTTCAGGCCATCAGCGAGGAACGGATCCTGGCTGCCAATGACGCTCGCAACGATCCCCGTACCGCCAGCTTCAATTCGAACTACCTGCCATCGGTCGGGATTCACTCCATGCTCGACGCCCCCGTTTTCGACGGTTCCCGGCTCAGCGGCGTGGTGTGCCTGGAAGCCTGCCATCCACGGAACTGGACGTTGCCGGAGCTCTCGTTTGCCATATCCATCGCCGACACCATCAGCCTGGTCAACACATACGAAGCCTGGATGAGCTCACAAAAGGCGCTGGATTTCATCTCCCGCTTCGACACCCTCACCGGCCTTGCCAATATCGACTCCCTCAAGGAACGCGTCGTTCACCTGGCGGAAAAGATCCTCAAGCGCCAAAAAGGCAGCCTGGCACTGATCTGGATCGACGTGGATCGCCTGAAAGCCATTAACGATGGCCTGGGGCCGCAGGCTGGAGACAGTGTTATCGCGGAGATTGGTCAACGCCTCAAAACACTGCGTCTTGAGGGCAAAGACATGCTGGCCCGCATTGGCGGCGACGAATTCGCAATACTGATCCGCCACCAAACACAGGCGGACGTCCTGAATCGCTCTGCCAGCCTGATTCTGAGAGCCATAGAACAACCAATCCGGGTATCGGGCCAATCCCTGGGCATCAGTGCCAGTCTGGGCATCTGCCTTCTCCCAAAAGACTGCGTGGAACCGCAGGAACTGCTGCGTGGAGCAGAAGCCGCCATGTACCATGCAAAAAACCTGGGACGGGCACGGGCCACCGTTTTCGATTCCGCAATCCAGACCAGCGCCCAATCGAGATTCGCACTCGAGCGGGAACTGCGATCAGCCATCAGCGATGATGAACTGGATGTTTTTTACCAGCCCATCGTTGATCAGGCGGGAAAGAACATGGTCTGCATGGAAGCTCTGGTTCGCTGGCATCACCCCAAGAGGGGATGGTTATCTCCCATAGAGTTTCTGGACATTGCTCGTAGCAGTGGCCTGATGTACGCCCTGGGCGAGTGCGTGCTGCGCCGGGTCTGCGAAAACTGGTCCGAAGCGTCTTCCTCCGGCATTCAGCTGCCAACCATCTCGGTCAACCTGTCTGCCGAGCAGGTTCTGACCGCTGACCTGCCTGATCGGATTGAAGAAATATGCGCCAATCAACGGATGCCTGTCAGCGCGCTTCAGTTTGAAGTTACCGAAGATTCGATCCAGGGCGACTCCGGGCTCATCGAGGGCGTTCTGGAGCGGCTGGTCAGTGCCGGAGCCGAACTTGCCATTGATGATTTCGGTACTGGCTATTCGTCACTGTCCCGCCTCAAAAGCCTGCCGTTTTCCCGGATCAAGATCGACCGCTCGTTCATTAACAACCTCCCGGATGACGAAAACGACTGCGCCATCACCCTGTCCATCATCGGTTTGGCCAGAGGCCTGGGACTCTCTGTCGTGGCCGAGGGTGTCGAAGATGAAGCCCATGAAGCGTGGCTTCTGGACAAAGGCTGTGACTACCTCCAGGGCTACCGTTACAGTAAGCCGCTTCCGTTTTCTCAAATCATTGACCGCTATTACGCCGGTTGATCCGGGAAGACAAAGCCGGGAAAGACAGACAACACCTCAAGAAAGCTGCTTTCCGGAGGCGCACAAATAGCCATCCGCTCCCCGGAAGCGGGATGCCGGAATTCCAGGCGGGTAGCCGCCAGCATCAGCCGTCCCTGTCCGAATCTCTCCGCGAAATAACGATTGTGCCGGCCCCGGCCATGATTGGCATCGCCAATGATTGGATGATGGATATGCTTCATGTGCCGTCGAAGCTGGTGCTTTCGACCGGTTTTCGGGCAAAGCTCGACCACCGCATACCGGCTGGTCGGGTATTTCTCGATGGCGATCGGTATCTCCGTGGTCGCCAGGGTCCGGTAGCGGGTGAACGCCTCCCTGACTGGCTGCTCAACGCCCCGGAGACGTCGATCTTCAGGCTCCTCCCGCAGCGGATGGTCAATCTCACCACTCTCCGCCGGCCAGCCACGCACCATTGCAAGATAAGTCTTGGACACTTCGCCAGACATCATCGCAAGGCCCAGTGTGCGCGCCGTGTCCCGATCCCTGGCAAACACCAGGATCCCGGATGTAGGCCGGTCCAGTCGATGCACCGGATACACATGCTCCCCACCATTCAACGCACGTGCATACTGCAGGGCGAATTCAGTTTCATGCCGGTCTATGGGGCTTCGGTGTACCAGCAAGCCCGCCGGTTTGTGGACCACCAAAAGCTGGGTATCCCGGTACAATTCAGTCAGCGGGTTGCGCTCAAACGTCATCGTGCAATCATCCCCCTGAACCTGTGCCCTACCCGGTCGCCGAGAACCAGCAGCGCCGGGGTCAGCAACAGCGTCAGTATGGTCGCAAAGGTCAGGCCACCGGCAATAGCACTCGACAACTGGGTCCACCACTGGGTGGAGGGTGCCCCGATACCGAGGGATGGGGTCAGCAGATCCACGTTGATGCCCAGCACCATAGGCATCAGACCCAGCACCGTGGTGACGGCCGTCAGCAATACCGGTCGCATACGCAGGCAACCGGTTTCCAGTGCCGCCTCATAGGCTGCCATTCCGCTTTTTCGCATCCGGTTGTACGTGTCGATCAGGATGATGTTGTTGTTCACCACAATCCCGGCCAGGGCAATGATCCCCATGCCCACCATGACAATGCCAAATGACTGACCATTCAGCAGCAATCCCAACAGGACCCCTGCGGTCGATAGCACAATCGCAGACAGGATCAGGAGGGTCTGGTAGAGAGAATTGAACTGGGTCACCAGGATCAGCAGCATCAACGCAATAGCCACCAGGAAAGCGGTGGTCAGGAAGTTGGCCGCCTGTTGCTGGTCCTCGTTCTCTCCACCCACCTTGATCGTCACACCAGCCGGAGGCTCCGGCATTTCAGCCTGCAGGCTGCGCAGCAATTCATCAACCCGCCTCCCGGGCTCGATATCGGCTTTGATGGTCACCGTGCGCTGACCATCTACCCGGACAATGCTACCGGTCTTCGGCGCCGGCTCCAGGGAAACAAACTCCGACAACGGGGCCTGGCCACGGCTGGTGTGGATGGTTTGACGCTGGAACTGATCGAGCTCGCGCCAGTTGTTGGGAACCCGGACCGCGATATCCACCTCATCCCGCACATCTTCCGGGCGGTAGGTGGCTAACACCAGTCCGTTGGTAATCAATCGCACGGCGCTGCCAACACTCAGCACGTCGGTACCAAAACGTGCGGCGGCTTCACGATCCACCTGCAGTCGCCATTCAATCCCCGGCAGACTCCGGTCGTCCTCTATGTCCACGAATCCGCCCATCGCGGTCATGCGTCGCTGAATCAGGTTCACGTAGCCGTTGAGTATGTCACTGTTCATGCTGCTCACTTGCAACTCAACGGGTTTCCCGCCCGCCGGGCCACCTTCCTGTTTCCGGAATTCGAGCTGAATACCCGGGATGTCGCTTGTGCGTTCCCGAAAATCCTCAATAATGTCGTTCGCCGGCCGCCGGGTAAACCAGTCGGTAAACTGGAACTGCAATACACCGATCACGTCAGGAGCCATCCGGTTGCCAGCGCTGACCATGGAACGTGCATAGAGTGCCTTTACCTCCGGCATCCCCTGGAGCCGCTTCTCCACTTCACGAACGATGCTGTCCCGCTCCCAGATCGACAGGTCTCCCCGGGCTCGGACCTGCACCTGGGCGGAATCAGGTTCGACCTCAGGGAAGAATTCCACGCCATGATTGAAGAGCGCATAGGCAGCATAAATCACCATGACCAGGCCCAGAACTCCCAACAGGGTGAATCCCGGGCGGCTCAGCAAGGCAGCAAGGAGTTTACGGTACCCGTCCATCATGGGCCCGCCACCCACCGCCTGCCGGGCTCTCTTACCGCCACTGACAGCCCCGAGCACCGGCAGGAACACCAGAGCCATCAACAGGGATGCCGTCAGACAGATAATCACGGTAGTGGGCAAGAACTTCATGAACTCACCCACCACGCCCGGCCAGAATAACAACGGAGCAAACACCGCCAAAGTAGTCGCGGTGGACGCAATGATGGGCCACGCCATACGGCTTGCGGACTCCGCCCAGGCGGATCGAACCCCCAGACCGTCGGACAGGTTCCGGTCTGCCAGTTCCGACACCACGATGGCACCGTCCACCAACATGCCCGCCACCAGAATCAGACTGAACAGAACGACGATATTGAGGGTCAGCCCCATTCCCCAGATCACCAGAATGCCTGTCAGAAATGCGCCGGGAATGGTCAGGCCGACCAGAACCGCAGAGCGGGGCCCCATGGCGGCAATCACCACAATGATTACCAGCACGATGGCGGTCAGCACGTTGTTCAGGAGGTCACTCAGTATGTCGCGAACCTCCGTGGACTGATCCATGATGTAACGAACATCCAGCTCATCCGGCAATTCGGAATCCGCGGCCTCAATCAGCTCCCGAACCTGAGCAACGGTTTCAATAATATTGGCACCGGTCCGTTTGGACACTTCCAGGACCAGCGCGGGTTCGCCATTGATACGGGCGAATCCTCTCGGGTCTTTGAAGGTACGTTGCAACATGGCCACGTCACCAAAGGTAATGACCGTATCACCGTCCACCTTGATGGGCATGGACATCACGTCTTCGATGTTTTCAATCACCCCGGGTACTTTCATCGCCATGCGTCCGGCACCGGTGTCGAGACTGCCAGCGGCCACCAACTGGTTGTTACGCGTAATCAGCGTGGCAAGCTGATTGAAATCGACCCCATAGCTTTCCAGCACCTGGGGATCCACCACAACTTCCAGTTGGTCTTCACGGTCGCCGCCGATCTCCACTTCCAGGACTTCCGGAATACCCTCAATGGCATCCTGGAGTCGTCGCGCAATGGTGATCAGTTCGCGCTCCGACAGCGGACCGGAAAGCCCAACGGAAAGCACCGGGAATAACGATACGTTGATCTCGTTAACCCGGGGCTCGTCCGCTTCCTGGGGAAGTTTGGTGCGGGCGGTGTCGACTTTCTCTCGCACATCCTGAAGGGCTTTATCCGGGTCAAAGCCGGCATCAAATTCCAGGATGACGGAGGCATGCCCTTCGGATGCGGTTCCCTGCATTTCCTTGATGCCCTCCAGGGAGCGCAATTCCTGCTCCATGGGTCGGACCAGCAAGCGTTCACCATCTTCTGGACTGATCCCCTCCAGGGCCATGGAGATATAGATCATCGGTATGGTGACGTCCGGATTGGCTTCCTTGGGGATACTGTAGAAGGCCGCGATCCCGCCGAGTATCAGGAACGTCAGGGTCAGAAGGCTGGTACGGCTGCGATCAAGGGCCGCAAATATCAGGGTACGCATGCTGTTCAGCCCCGGTCACTTGAACGGTCAACCGGGTGTACTTCCTGCCCGATAGACACAAAGCCACCACCGCGGGTAATCAGCTGGATCTCGTCCGGCAGTCCGCTGACCCAGGCACCATCGGTGGTCACGTTCAGCAGGTTCACATTGCGGAACACCACCCTGTTGTCCTCATCGACAAAACGCACACCCGGGCGACCGTCGTCCCCCAGTGACAGGTAGGCCGGAGAAATAAAGGTGGCCCGGGTTTCCGACAAAGCAATCCGAAATGTGGCACTGCCACCCGCCACCCGTTTGAGATCCGGGTTCTCCACCGTCACTTCAACCGCAAAGCTGCGGGTTTGCGGATTGGCCGCACTGGCTACAAAGCTCACCTCACCTTCCAGGGACCCGCCGTTGATCAAACGGATATAAACGCTTTGTCCTTCCGCCACGTCTCCAACCGATTGCTGGGGTATCTGTCCGGTTGCCTTGAGGCGGTCCACCTGGACCAGTTCAAACAGAGCCGTACCCGGCTGCACCAGATTGCCCAGGTCCACATGACGATGGTTCACAATGGCGTCAAACGGTGCCTTGGGGGTGAGATCGTTAACCGCATGGCGAACCTGCGCCAATTCTGCACGGGCTGCGGACAGATCACTCTCCAGCCCCAGGATTTCCGACTGGCTCGCCAGGTTGCTGGCGCCAAGCCGGCGAGCGGCAGAGAGATCGGCTTCCAGCTTCCGAACCCGGGCCTGCCACCGTTCAACACTGGCCCTGCGACCGTCGTCGGAGAGTCGCAACAATGTCTGCCCCTGTTTCACCCGTTGGCCCTGGTCTACCGCCAACTCTTCCACCGTCCCGCTGACCCCGGCGCTGATGGACACTGTCCGCCAGGGTTCCAATTGCCCCTGCAGCATCAGTCCGGGCTCGTAGAGACGGGCCCGCAGGGTTTCCACCTCGACGCTGGGCGGCTCTCCGGCATCGACTTCCTCCATATCCGGAGCTTCCTGTTGCGCGACCTTTACCTCGCCACTGACCAGCCAAAGCACGAGTGCAATGATCACCAGTAATGACAGCCCTAGGGAGCCCCACCTGCTCTTGCTCATGTTCTTCTCGTTTGTTGCGCATACATTAAGGAGTCAAACGGTAGCACAAAAAGATGAAATCAGGGGTTGCGCTGGCCTTCATTGCTGGGTTAACTTTTCACTATCGTAAACAGAGTTTGAGCAAGCGCACTTATCTCATGAACTTCAACGCAGTAATCGTCCTTGTGAAGCTGGTTCTGGTGGTCGTGGTACCGTCCGGGGGCTTTTGCGTGGACAAGCGGGTGAGATAGCGACAAACCTGACAAGACACCAAGAGCCCCCGGCACCGAAAGGTCCCGGGGGCTTTTTTTTGCGGAAGAAAAAGGGAAAAACGACCATGAACGGCGCACAGCACATTCTTGAAGCGTTCCACCGCCACAACATCAGCACGGTTTTCGGTTACCCGGGCGGCTGCATCATGCCGCTCTACGATGCGCTTGTGGACGATGTGGGCGTGGAACACGTGCTGTGCCGCCATGAGCAGGGCTGTGCCCTGGCCGCAGACGGCTACGCCCGGGCCAGTGGCAAGCTGGGCGTATGCATCGCCACCTCCGGCCCAGGAGCCACCAACCTGATTACGGGGGTTGCCAACGCTCACCGGGATTCCATTCCCATGCTGGTGATCACCGGGCAGGTACCTTCCGGCCTGATCGGCACCGATGCCTTCCAGGAAACCGATGTACTGGGCATGACTCTCGGCATCGTCAAACACAGTTACCTGGTGGATGACGCTGATACCCTGCCCGCCGTCATGGAAGAAGCCATCGAGCTGGCGCAGAGTGGCCGGCCGGGGCCGGTGTGGATTGATATCCCCAAGGACCTGTTGCTGACTGGCGTTGCCGATGTCCCCTGCTCCCGGCCGGAGCCACAGCACGCCGACTGCCCGGACCTGACCGAAGCACTGACCATGCTGCGCACTGCCCGCAAACCCCTGCTTTACAGTGGCGGCGGTGTCAGCCTGGCCCACGCGGAGGACAGTTTCCGCGCGTTCGCAGAGTCGTCAGCCATGCCGGCGGTGGTGACCCTCAAGGGCATCGGCAATGCCGGCAAGCACAATCCCGACAACCTGGGCATGCTGGGGATGCACGGCTCCCGCGCCGCCAACAAGGCGGTGGACGAATGCGACCTGCTGTTGGTAATCGGCGCCCGCCTGGATGACCGGGCCACCGGCAAACTGGACGGCTTCGCGCCCAACGCTAAGATGATTCACGTTGACACCGACTCTGCTGAGATCAACAAACTGCGTCCGGCCGATTTGGCCATTCGCGGAGACTTGAACGACATCCTCACGGCATTGACCACCGCCTTGCAGGACAGTCCGCTGGCAATCGGTGACTGGCAGAAACAGTGCCGTACCTGGCATACCACGGCGGGCTTCCACGCCGCCGACAATGAAGAAGCCCTGGCGCCCATTACCGGCCCCGCCTTTATCCGCCAGCTCTCCCGCATCGCGCCGGACGACACCGTCATTGCCTGCGATGTCGGCCAACACCAGATGTGGGTCGCCCAGCATTACCAGTTCGACAACCCGCGCCACCACCTAAGCAGCGGAGGCCTCGGCACCATGGGCTTCGGCCTGCCCGCCGCCATCGGCGCCCAGTTTGCTGACCGTAATAGCACCGTTATCAACGTGACGGGCGACGGCTCGTTTATGATGAACGCCCAGGAGTTGGCTACCATCCGCCGCTACAACCTGCCGGTAAAACTGATCGTCATGGACAACCAGTGCCTGGGCATGGTCCGCCAGCAGCAGGAGCTGTTCTACAACAACCGGGAAAGCCAGATAAACCTGGACGACAACCCCGATTTCGCGGCCATGGCCCGGGCCTTCGACATCCCGGCCCTGCACATTGAACGCACCGATCAGATCCGCCGTGGCATCGAAACCATCCTGGCCTACAACGGCCCGATGCTGCTGCACGTGGCCATCAGCCGCGAAGAAAACGTCTGGCCCATCGTTAAACCCGGGGCCAGTAACCGCGACATGATCGACGAAAGCCAGCGCGCCAGCACTGCAAACAAGGAGAACGTAGCATGACCCCACAAGCGGACATCTCTATGCCCAGTTACACCCTCAATTGCCGAATGGCGCATGAAGCTGCGGCCCTGGAGCGGCTGTGCCAGGTGGTCCGCATTCGCGGGTTTCGCATCGCCCGAATGGCCGTGGAATCCAGCGGGGAACATCTCGACATCGCCCTGACCCTGGAGGGCGCACGGCCGATTGCCATGTTGCAGTCACAGCTGGAGAAGCTTCATACGGTTGCAGACGTTGCCCTGGGATCGTCTCCTGTGGCGCAATGTCGTAGTGCCTGAGATGGGAGTTTATTCTTTGTAGGTCGGATTAGCCGAAGGCGTAATCCGACAACAACTGTTCGGGAACGAACGCTCGGCGGTGTACGGCTAACATGCCTGTCGGATTACGCTTCGCTAATCCGACCTACATTTGATGCTGTCTCTTCGTAGGTTGGATTAGGCAAAGCCGTAATCCGACAACAACTGTTGGATTACGCCTGCGGCTAATCCAACCTACTATTAATCAAATGGCCACCGATACTTGCCAACAAGGACAGCCTTTAATGCAAAACCTGACGTTCTCCTCCCATTACGCACGAGCTGTCCTGCACGGGCTGGAGAAGCGTGGTCTGCCGATCGCGGAACTGCTGCACAAAAACGGTATCGATCCGGACTTCATCTACCCGCCACGGGCACGGCTGCCCACCGAGCAGTTCATTCGCCTGTTCCGCATGACGTGGAAGGTGCTGGATGATGAATTCATGGGACGCACCACCCAGCCTTGCCGGGTCGGGCATTTCCACCTGATGGGGTCCTTGGTAGTGCACAGTGCGACCCTGGAAGACGTTATCCGCCAGAGTATTCGGTGCTACCGCCTGTTCAATCACGACATTGAGATCGAGCTGAACACTGAGGGGGAAGAGGCCGAGCTGACCATGACCCATCGCCATCCAGAGCTGGACCCGGATCAGTTCCTGATTGAATGGCTGTTGATGGTGTGGCACCGGCTCGTGGGATGGCTGATCGGGCGTAAGATCGTGCTCAGCCACGCCACCTTTCAGCACGGGCTGCCCGGCCATTTCGATGAATACCGTTTTGTCTTCCCATGCCAGTGTTACTTCGACCAGGATCGCAACAGTCTTTTCTTCAGCAAGGCGTACCTGACCATGCCGGTGACACGGACACCAGCGGAGCTGGACGAGTTCGTCCTGAGTTCGCCCCGCAACCTGCTGGTCTGGACCGACGATGACGACAGCCTGACAACACAGGTAAGACGACTGTTGGAAGGGATGGATCAGGATCGCTTACCGACCCTGGAGACGATGGCGGATCACCTCAACATGACCAGCAACACCCTGAGCCGCAAGCTCAAATCCGAAGGCAGTGCCTATCAGAAGATCAAGGACAACCTGCGGCGGGATCAGGCGGTCACGCTGTTGCTGCGACCTAACCTGACCATCACCGAGATATCGTCCCAGTTGGGGTTTACCGAGCCCGGCGCTTTCTCCCGGGCCTTCAAGCACTGGACCGGGCTCAGCCCCCTCGCCTACCGCAAGCAGGACTATTGAGCCCGCTTACAGCAACTCAATGGCAACCGCTGTACCTTCACCACCACCGATGCAAAGTGAAGCAACACCACGCTTCAGGCCCCGCTGTTTCAGGGCGTTCATCAGGGTGATGATGATGCGTGAACCGGACGACCCGATCGGGTGACCGAGGGCGCAGGCGCCGCCGTATACATTGACCTTGTCGGCCGGCAGCTTCAGTTCGTTGATCGCTGCCAGGGTCACTACGGCGAACGCCTCGTTGATCTCGAACAGATCCACATCGTCCACTGTCCAGCCGGCCTTCTTCAGCACCTTCTCGATGGAGCCGATGGGGGCCAGCGTAAACTCGGATGGCAAACGGGCATGGGTCGCGTGGGCCACAATGCGCGCCTGGGGTGTCAGCCCCCGGGACTCAGCTTCCGCTGCGGACGCCAGAACCAGAGCAGACGCACCATCACTGATGGAACTGGAGTTGGCTGCCGTTACAGAGCCGTCTTTGGCGAACGCCGGCTTGAGCGTCGGAATCTTTTCCGGGCGGGCGTTGCCCGGCTGCTCGTCGGTGTCCACCACCGTCTCACCACCACGGCCAGGCACACCTACCGGCACGATTTCCGGCTTGAACCAGCCGCTCTCGATGGCCGCCAGGGATTTGTTCAGGGAACCGATGGCAAACTCGTCCATGGCTTGCCGGGTGATGTTGAACTTGTCCGCAGTGCGCTGGGCAAACACGCCCATCAGGCCGCCTTCGTAGGCATCCTCCAGGCCATCCAGGAACATGCTGTCCATCACCTGGCCGTGACCCATGCGCATGCCGCCACGGGCCTTGGGCAGCAGGTACGGCGCCTGGCTCATGTTTTCCATGCCGCCGGCAATCATGACGTTGTTGGTGCCAGCCTTGATCTGGTCGTGGGCCATGATGACCGCCTGCATACCGGAGCCGCACATCTTGTTGATGGTGGTGCAACCGGAGCTGTCCGGAATACCGGAAGCGCGGGAGGCCTGGCGCGCCGGCGCCTGACCCAGCCCGGCGGGCAGTACGCAGCCCATAATCACTTCCTGAACGTCCGCCGGCTGCAGACCTGAACGCTCAATCGCCGCCTTGATGGACGTCGCACCCAGCTCCGGGGAGCGGACCGAACTCAGGGCCCCCATCATGCCGCCCATGGGTGTACGGGCAGAACCGGCAATGACCACACTGTTGTCACTCATACTCTATTCCTCACTCAATCAGGCTTTGCCCAGTACCGAACGGGCAATGATTTCTTTCATCACTTCCGACGTGCCGCCGTAAATTCTTTGTACCCGTGCATCCATAAACGCCCGGGAAATTGGATATTCCGTGGTGTAACCGTAGCCACCAAACAGCTGCAGGCAGCCATCCGCCACCCGGCACTGCATTTCCGTGGCGCTGTACTTGGCCATGGAGGCCGTTGGGGCATCCAGCTCACCGCGCTCGTATTCGCTGATGCACTGGTCTACGAAAGCGCGGTTCACCCGATAATCCGTTTCCATACGGGCGATCTCAAAACGGGTGTTTTGCAGTTGGGCCAGTTTCTGGCCAAACAGTTCCCGCTCCTGGGTATATGCCACGGTCAGATCCAGGGCACCGCGGGCAGCAGCCACACCGAGGGCACCAATCACCAGCCGTTCGCGGGGCAGTTCCCGCATCAGGTACATAAAGCCTTGCCCTTCCTCGCCGAGCAAGGCGGAGGCGGGGATGCGCATGTCTGAGAAAAACAGTTCCGAGGTGTCACCGGAATGCTGGCCGATCTTGTCCAGATTGCGGCCCTTGCTGTAGCCCGGCAGCGAGGTATCCACCAGGAACAGGCTGATGCCGCGAGCGCCGGCATTGGGATCAGTCTTGGCCGCCACAATCACCATGTCCGCATGCTGGCCGTTGGTGATAAAGGTCTTGGAACCGTTGAGGAGGTAGTCATCCCCATCCTTTACGGCGCTGGTGCGGATGGCCTGGAGGTCACTGCCGGCGCCCGGTTCGGTCATGGCAATCGCCCCGACCGCCTCGCCGGAGACCATTTTCGGCAGCCACTGCTGCTTCTGTTCCTCATTACCGATGTGACTCAGGTAGGGGGCAACAATGTCCGAATGCACCATCACGTTGGTGGAGAGTGCGCCGAAGCCCAGGCGCGCCAGCTCCTCACCGACGACCACGGAATACTGAAATGGCGCGCCGCAACCGCCGCACTCTTCCGGCACATCGACACACAACATGCCGGCATTTCCCAGGGTATTCCAGAGCTCACGGGGCACAATCCCGGATTTTTCCCAGGCCTCGTAGTGTGGCCTCACCTCGGTTTCCAGAGCCTTGATGACAGACTCCCGGAACATCTCGAGCTCTTCTTTATCGATTGCACTGCTCATAACCTTCTCCCGTTTGGTAGGGCTCACTTGGGCGCCATGCGCAGGGCGCAATCCAGACGAACCACTTCACCGTTAAGGATGGGATTGCGGACCATTTGATCCACCATCATGCCAAACTCCTCTGGCTTACCGAGGCGCTTGGGGAAAGGCAGGGTAGCGGCCAGGCTGTCCTGAACTTCCTGGGGCATGCCAGCCAGCATCGGCGTCATGAACAGTCCCGGTGCAATGGTATTCACGCGAATACCTTCACGAGCCAATTCCCGGGCTGCCTGCAGAGTCAGCGCTACCACACCGCCTTTCGACGCACTGTAGGCTGCCTGACCGATCTGCCCCTCATAAGCAGCGACAGAGGCCGTGGAAATAATCACCCCCCGCTCACCATCGGCGTTGGGTTCACGTTGAGCCATATCCGCTGCAGCCAGACGCAGGATGTTAAATGTGCCGATCAGGTTCACCTGAATAACCTTGCTGAAACTCTCCAGTGGCATCACCCCGTCACGGCCCAGAATTTTCGCCGCCGGCCCGATACCGGCGCAGTTAACGGCCACACCACAGGGACCGTGAGCATCGCGGGCGGTCGCCATCGCCGCCTCAGCGCTTTCAGAAGAGGTCACATCACAGTGAACAAACAGCCCACCGATATCGCGGGCCACGGCCTCGCCCTGCTCTTTCTGTACATCAAAAATCGCGACCTTACAGCCCGCCGCCGCCAGAGCTCGCGCGGCGCCCTCACCCAATCCGGATGCACCACCGGTAACAATGGCCGGTACGTTCTGAAATTCCATAGCGTTCTCCTTGTTGTCAGACACTCAAATCTGGTTGTTGTAAAGTGTGTTCCAGGCTCGGCTCCCATGCCATGACATATTCCGCCACAAAATTTGTTAAAAAATTCAATTCTGAAAATCGTCCCTCTTACGCCCAAAATTTACTTTACGTTTACGTAAACTTTATCTAACCTTAGTCTAAAAAGGAAATCGCCATGGCAGAAAAAACCACATACAGCATCAGCGAACTCGCCAAGGAGTTCGACGTTACAACACGAAGTGTCCGCTTCTACGAGGATCAGGGCTTGCTGAAGCCCGCCCGACGGGGGCAGACGCGGATATTCAGCTCGAAAGACAGAGTTCGGCTGAAGCTCATTCTTCGGGGTAAACGAATGGGATTTTCCCTGGCGGAGACCAAAGAACTGTTCGACCTGTGGGATGAAACGCTCACCGGCAACGAAAAGCAGTTACTGAAAATGCTGACCATTCTGGACAACAAACGAGCCCAGTTGGAACAGCAGAAAAACGATATTGCCCAGGCGGAAATGGAAATGGACACCGCCGAAGCGCGGTGCCGGGAAGCACTTGCAGATTTGCAGAAGCGCAAGCGGCAACAGAAAGGTGCCGAGAAAGAGGCGCCAGAACCCGCTGAACAGAAATAATTTGCCAGAACAACAAGGTAGCCAACAATGAAATCACAGTACACAGAGTTCAACTTCGGCCTCGGCGAAACCCTCGACATGCTTCGCGAGCAGATCAACGGCTTCGCCGCCTCCGAAATCGCGCCCCGCGCCGAGGAAATCGACCGCAACAACGAATTTCCCATGGACCTGTGGCGCAAAATGGGCGACATGGGCCTGTTGGGTATCACCGTGAAAGAGGAATACGGCGGCTCCGATATGGGCTACCTCGCCCACGTGATCGCCATGGAAGAAATCAGCCGTGCGTCTGCTTCCGTCGGCCTTTCCTACGGTGCCCACTCCAACCTCTGTGTAAACCAGATTCATCGCAACGGCACCGAAGAACAGAAACAGAAGTACCTGCCGAAACTGGTCAGCGGTGAACACGTTGGCGCCTTGGCCATGTCCGAGCCCAACGCCGGTTCCGATGTCATCTCAATGAAACTGAGCGCCAAAGACGCCGGCGACCACTACGTCCTCAACGGCAACAAAATGTGGATCACCAACGGCCCGGACGCCCACACCTACGTCATCTACGCCAAAACCGACACGCAGGCCGGCTCCAGAGGCGTCACCGCCTTCATCGTAGAACGCGACTACCCGGGTTTCAGCCGCCACCAGAAACTCGACAAACTCGGCATGCGCGGCTCCAACACCTGTGAACTGGTGTTCGAAGACTGCAAAGTGCCCAAGGAAAACATCCTGGGCGGCGTTGGCAACGGCGCCAAAGTCCTCATGAGCGGCCTCGACTACGAACGCCTCGTCCTCTCAGGCGGCCCGCTGGGCATCATGCAGGCAGCACTGGACGTCACCGTTCCGTACATCCGCGAGCGCAAACAGTTCGGCCAGGCCATCGGCGAATTCGAACTGGTCCAGGGCAAAGTGGCGGATATGTACACCTGGATGAACACCGCCAAGTCCTACGTCTACATGGTCGCCATGTCCGCCGACCGCGGCGAAACCACCCGCAAAGACGCCGCCGGCGCCATCCTCTACTCCGCCGAAATGGCCACCAAACTGGCCCTGGACGCGATCCAGTTGCTCGGCGGCAACGGCTACATCAACGAATACCCGACAGGCCGCCTGCTGCGTGACGCCAAACTGTACGAAATCGGCGCCGGCACGTCTGAAATCCGCCGTATGCTGATCGGCCGGGAACTGTTCCTGAACAAGTAAGTTTCACCGACCGGAAGACAGCACCCAAGTTTGACGAGGGGCTGCGGGCAGAGCGATTCGGGAATTTCGAAGGCCAAGGATGGCCTGAGAGAAGCGCACATGGATGTGCTCGTAGCGGTTCCCGAATCGCTCTGCCCGCAGGCCCGACGCACGGACTCCGATGCACGGACAAGAAGCCCTATGACTATACTCCAGAGCAAAATCAATCCAAGGTCCGATGAATTCCAGGCCAATATGGACTCCATGGCAACCGCCGTGGCCGATCTGCGGGACAAAGTGTCCACCATCCAGCAAGGCGGTGGCCCCACCTACCAGGAGCGACACCTGGCACGTGGCAAACTGCTGCCCCGGGAACGCATCAACCAACTGCTGGATGACGGCTCCCCCTTCCTGGAAGTTGGCCAGTTCGCCGCCTACAACGTCTACGACGAAGAAGTCCCCGCCGCCGGCGTCATCGCCGGCATCGGCCGGGTCTCCGGCACCGAATGCATGATCATCGCCAACGACGCCACCGTAAAAGGCGGCAGCTACTACCCGCTGTCGGTGAAAAAACACCTGCGCGCCCAGGAAATCGCCCTGCAGAACCGCCTGCCTTGCATCTACCTGGTAGACTCCGGCGGCGCCAACCTGCCACGGCAGGACGAAGTCTTCCCGGACCGCGACCACTTCGGCCGCATCTTCTACAACCAGGCCAGAATGTCCGCCGACGACATCCCACAGATTGCAGTAGTCATGGGCCTGTGTACCGCCGGGGGCGCCTACGTGCCGGCCATGGCCGACGAATCCATCATCGTCCGCAACCAGGGCACCATCTTCCTGGCGGGCCCGCCACTGGTTAAAGCTGCCACCGGTGAAGTGGTCAGCGCCGAAGACCTCGGCGGTGCCGACGTCCACTGTAAAATTTCCGGTGTCGCCGACCATTACGCCGAGAATGACGCCCACGCCCTTGAAATTGCCCGACGCAGCATCTCCAACCTCAACCGCCGCAAACCGGCGGACGTGGAGATCCGCAAGCCCAAGGCACCTCTGTACGACGCCGAAGAAATCTACGGCATCGTCGGCACGGACCTGCGCAAACAGTTCGACGTGCGCGACGTTATCGCCCGCATTGTCGACGGCTCCGAATTCGACGAGTTCAAACGCTACTACGGCCAGACCCTGGTCACCGGCTTTGCCCACATCCATGGCTATCCGGTGGGCATCATTGCCAACAACGGCATCCTGTTCAGCGAAGCCGCCCAGAAAGGCGCCCACTTCATCGAACTGTGCTGCCAGCGCAACATCCCGCTGCTGTTCCTGCAGAACATCACCGGCTTCATGGTGGGCCAGAAATACGAGGCAGAAGGCATCGCCAAGCATGGCGCCAAAATGGTCATGGCCGTCGCCTGCGCCAACGTGCCCAAGATCACCGTACTGATCGGCGGCAGCTTTGGCGCCGGCAACTACGGCATGTGCGGCCGCGCCTACAGTCCGGACTTTTTGTGGATGTGGCCCAACGCCCGCATCTCCGTGATGGGCGGTGAACAGGCCGCCGGCGTACTGGCCCAGGTCCGTCGCGAAGGCATGGAGCGCAAAGGGCAGGAATGGAGCGCCGAAGAAGAGGCCGAATTCAAGCAGCCGGTCATCGACAAGTACGAGGCACAGGGCCACCCCTATTACGCCAGCGCGCGCCTGTGGGACGACGGCGTCATCGACCCGGCCCAGACCCGTGAGGTCGTGGCCCTGAGCCTGTCCGCCACCCTAAACCGCCCGGCCAAGCCAACACGCTTCGGCGTGTTCCGGATGTAATCGGGGAGACTGACATGACAGACAACGAATCCGCAGTTCTGCTCAGACAACGTGCCGATGGCATTGCCGAGGTGGTTCTTAACCGCCCCGACAAGCGCAACGCCTTTGACGATGTGATTATCCAGCAGCTGATACAAGCGCTGACCAAAGTGGACGAAGACGCCGCCACCAAAGTGGTCATTCTACGCTCCGAAGGCAAACACTTCTCTGCCGGCGCCGACCTTGGCTGGATGCGCCGCATGGCGGACAACACCCGCCAGGAGAACCTGGATGACTCCCGGGAACTGGCACGGCTGATGAACGTGCTGAATCACCTGTCCAAACCGGTGATCGGACTGGTCCAGGGTGCTGCCTTTGGCGGCGCCGTAGGCCTCGCTGCCTGCTGCGACATAGTCATCGCCACCGAGAAATCCAGCTTTTGCCTGAGTGAAGTGAAGCTAGGCCTGATCCCCGCTGTGATCAGCCCCTACGTGGTGCGCGCCATCGGTGAACGGCAGGCCCGCCGCTACTTCATTTCTGCCGAGGTGTTCGGCGCCCGGCAGGCTCTGGAGTTCGGGTTGGTGCACATCGTCTGCGACGATGTCGAGGCCATGGAAGCCCGCTGCGACGAGATGCTTCAGCAACTGGCAATGAACGGCCCCGAAGCCATGAAAGCCGCCAAAGACCTGGTATTCGCCGTCAGCAACAAGCTCATCGCCGACGACGTGATTGAAGACACCGCACAACGCATCGCGGACATCCGGGTGGGTGCCGAAGGCCAGGAGGGACTCAGCGCCTTCCTGAACAAACGCAAGGCCAACTGGGTTCCGGAGGAATAACAACAATGTTCAGCAAGATACTCATAGCCAACCGGGGCGAAATCGCCTGCCGGATCATCCAGACAGCCCACCGCATGGGCATTCGTGTTGTCGCCGTGTATTCGGACGCCGACGCCGATGCGCGGCACGTGGCCATGGCCGACGAAGCCTTCAACATTGGCCCAGCCCCCAGCGCCGAAAGCTACCTGCGCTCCGACAAGATCATCGAGATTGCGACGGAAAGCGGCGCCCAGGCCATCCACCCCGGTTACGGTTTCCTGTCGGAAAACACCCAGTTTGCCGAAGCCTGTGAAGCCAACGACATTGTTTTCATCGGACCGCCCTCCTCGGCCATCGCCGCCATGGGCTCCAAATCCGCCGCCAAGGCGATCATGGAAAAAGCCGGTGTACCGCTGGTGCCCGGTTACCACGGTGACGATCAGTCACCGGAGAAACTGCGCGCCGAAGCCGAGAAGTGCGGCTTCCCGCTGCTGCTGAAAGCCGTCGCCGGTGGCGGTGGTAAAGGCATGCGCGTGGTCGAGCGCCTGGAAGACTTTGACGATGCCCTGGCCGCCGCCAAACGGGAATCCCAAAACGCCTTCGGCAATCCAGACATGCTGATCGAGCGTTACCTGACCCAGCCGCGCCATGTGGAAATCCAGGTATTCTGTGATCAGGATGGCCACGGTGTGTACCTGGCGGAGCGGGACTGCTCCGTGCAGCGCCGCCACCAGAAAGTGCTGGAAGAAGCACCAGCCCCGGGGCTGGCGGAAGAGACTCGCAAGGCCATGGGCGAAGCAGCAGTGAAAGCGGCCCAGGCCATCAATTACGTGGGCGCCGGCACCGTGGAATTCCTCTACGACGTGGACGGCTCCTTCTTCTTCATGGAGATGAATACCCGCCTGCAAGTGGAGCACCCGGTCACCGAAATGGTCACCGGTCAGGACCTGGTGGAGTGGCAATTGAAAGTGGCCTGGGGCGAGCCCCTGCCGCTGGAACAGTCCCAGGTGAAAACCCGGGGCCACGCCCTGGAAGCGCGGATTTACGCCGAAGACCCGGATCAGGACTTCCTGCCCGCCACCGGCAACCTGCGTTACCTGAGCACCCCGGACGAAAGCGTCCACGTGCGCGTGGACACCGGCGTGACCGAAGGCGATGACATCAGCATCCACTACGATCCGATGATCGCCAAGCTGATCGTCTGGGATGAAACCCGGGACCAGGCCATCAACCGCATGGTTCAGGCCCTGGAGCACTACCGCATTGCCGGCGTGAAGACCAACATCCGCTTCCTGCATGCGCTGGCCGATGCCCAGCCGTTCCGGGAAGCCGACCTGACCACCGGCTTTATCGATGACCACCGGGAGCTGCTGTTCCCGAAATCCAAACTGGATACCCACAAGGCCCTGGTACTGGCTGCCGGCTTCGTGCTGGAACAGCGTAAGTCCCGGGAAGTGGTGAGCACCGATCCCTGGTCACCGTTCGGCCGCCAGAACAGCTGGCGCATGAACTCCGAATACGCCCAGCCACTGAAACTTCAGGTGGGTGAAGATATCCACGAACTCAAGGTGCTGGAACGGGACGACCGTTACCAGGTCCATGTCGGCGGCAGCGTATATAACCTAACCTCCCGGCTGGACGACGACTACCTGCAGGCGGTGATCAACGGCCATCGCATCAGCATTCATGGCAACCTGCACAACGACAAACTGGTGTTGTTCTACGAAGGCGACACCTTCCAGTGCACCCTTTACCGGGAAACCTACGGCCTCGAGGAAATGGCCGGCGAAGGCAGCCTGTCAGCGCCGATGAACGGCGCTGTCGTCGCCATCCAGGCCAAGGTGGGTGACGCAGTCACCGCCGGCCAGACTCTGGTGATTATGGAAGCCATGAAAATGGAACACGCCATCAAGGCCCCGGCTGACGGCGTGGTGACCGACATTTTCTTCGCCGAAGGGGATCAGGTGTCCGAAGGCGCGGACCTGATCGCCATCGAAACCAGTGATGAGGAGGTGGCGTAACATGGCCTTTCCCAAACAGGTACGGCTGGTGGAAATGAGCCCCCGGGACGGCCTGCAAAATGAACCCGGCCCGGTGATCAAAACCCGCATCAAGACCGGGCTGATCGACCGGCTGGCCGACTGTGGTTTGAACCATATCGAATCCGCCAGTTTCGTGTCACCGAAATGGGTGCCGCAAATGGGCGATGCCGCCGAAGTCATGGCCGGCATCAACCGTAAGCCGGGTGTTCGTTACTCCGTGCTCACCCCCAACCTCAAGGGCTTCGAGAACGCCCTGGCGGCAGGGGTGGACGAAGTGGCCGTATTCGGTGCCGCATCCGAATCCTTCAGCCAGAAAAACATCAACTGCTCCATCGCCGAAAGCCTCGATCGCTTTGCGCCGGTGATGGAGGCTGCCAGTAAAGCCGGCATCCCGGTGCGGGGCTATGTGTCCACCGTGCTCGGCTGCCCCTACGAAGGCGACATCGCGCCCGAACAGGTGGCCAAAGTCGCCAAAGCTCTGGCGGATATGGGCTGCTACGAAATCTCCCTGGGTGACACCATCGGCGTAGGCACCCCGCTGAAAGCCAAACGCATGCTCGACGCGGTGGCCGCGCAGGTACCGGTCGAGAAGCTTGCCGCCCATTTCCACGACACCTATGGTCAGGCGCTGGGCAACCTCTACGCGGTACTGGAAGAAGGCGTAGTGGTGATTGATGCGTCCGTCGCCGGCCTCGGCGGCTGCCCCTATGCCAAGGGCGCCTCGGGCAATGTTGCCACCGAGGACGTGCTATACCTGCTTAACGGTCTGGGCATCGACACCGGCGTGGACCTGGACAAACTGGTCGCCACCGGCGACTGGATCAGCCACCAGCTCAAGCGCCATAACGGTTCCAAAGTCGGTCAGGCACTTGGAGGACAATGCAAATGAACCAGAATAAAAACGTGGTCGCCCTGGACCTGCCGATTCCCGAAATCAGCGACATGCCGGAAGACACACAGAAGTACTTCCAGATCTGTCAGGAAAAACTCGGCATGATCCCCAATGTGCTGACCGCGTACAGCCAGAACCTGAAACAACTCGAAGGCTTCACCCGCCTGTACAACGAACTGATGCTGGGCGAAGGCGAGCTGAGCAAGCTGGAGCGGGAAATGGTGGCCGTGGTGGTCTCCTCCGAAAACAAGTGCTACTACTGCCTGGTGGCCCACGGCGCCGCCGTTCGCGTGCTGAGCGGCGATCCCCAGTTGGGTGAACACATGGTGATGAACTACCGGAGCGCCAGGCTCGACAAGCGTCAGCGGGCGATGCTGGATTTTGCATCCCACCTCACCCGCTCACCGGCCACCGTCACCGAAGCACACATTCAGGCCCTGCGGGACGCTGGTCTCAGCGACCGCGCCATCTGGGACCTGAGCAATCTGATCGGTTTCTACAACATGTCCAATCGCGTGGCCATCGCCAGCGATATGCAACCAAACCCGGAGTATCACAGCCAGACTCGCTAGCAGGTTAGACACTGCTCGCCCTTGACTACAAAAACAATGGAGGCAGAGACAATGAGCACGACTCTTCCAAGCTATACCAGTGGCACCTCAGAGACACCACTGCTAGGCATGACCATCGGCGAAATGCTCGACCGCACCGCCGAGAAATACCCGGATACCGAAGCTCTGGTGTGCCTGCACCAGGACATCCGCTGGACCTACAAAGAGTTTGTCGAAAAAGTAAACGAAGCCGCCCGCGCCTTTATGGCCATCGGCGTCAAACCGGGCGACCGCGTTGGCATCTGGTCACCCAACCGATACGAGTGGACGGTGACCCAGTTTGCTACCGCCAAAGTTGGCGCCATCCTGGTGAACATCAACCCTGCCTACGGTGTGCACGAACTGGACTACGCCATGAACCTGGCCGGCATCTCCGTGCTGGTCACGGCGGACAGCTTCAAGGCCTCCGACTACCGCAAGATGGTCTACGAGCTGGCCCCGGAACTGAAGGCCAGTACCCCGGGCCAACTCAAGGCTCAGCAGGTGCCCGAGTTGCGCGCCGTGATCAACCTGGACAAAGACAAGCACGACGGCATGTGGACCTGGGACCAGTTCGTGGGTTTTGCCAGCGACGTCAGCCAGGAAGAGCTGGACAAGGTACAGGGCCAGCTGCAGTTCGATGACCCGATCAACATCCAGTTCACCTCCGGTACCACCGGCAACCCCAAAGGCGCCACCCTCACCCACCACAACATCCTCAACAACGGCTATTTTGTGGCTGAGAGCCAGCGCTTTACCGAAAAAGACCGCCTGGTCATTCCCGTGCCCCTGTACCACTGCTTCGGCATGGTGATGGGCAACCTCGGCTGCATTACCCACGGCTCCACCATGATCTACCCGGGTGAAGGCTTCGAGCCAAAATCCGTGCTCCAGGCCGTGCACCAGGAGAAGGCCACCGCCCTCTACGGCGTGCCCACCATGTTCATTGCCGAACTGGCCGAGCCGGAGTTTGAAAGCTACGACCTCTCCACCCTGCGCACAGGCATCATGGCCGGCTCCATCTGCCCGGCAGAGGTGATGAAAAAGGTCAACGGCAAGATGAACATGAAAGAAGTTCAGATCGCCTACGGCATGACCGAAACCAGCCCGGTATCCACCCAGACCAGCTCCCTCGACCCGTTCGAGAAGCAGGTCACCACCGTGGGCCGCACTCAGCCGCACCTGGAAACCAAAATCGTCGACCCAGGCACCGGCAACGTGGTCCCGCGTGGTGAGATCGGCGAGCTGTGCACCCGTGGCTACAGCGTGATGCTGAAGTACTGGAACAACGAAGAAAAAACCCGCGAAGCCATCGACGGCGCCGGCTGGATGCACACCGGTGACCTGGCCACCATGGACGAAGACGGCTACATCCAGATCGTTGGCCGCATCAAAGACATGGTCATCCGCGGCGGCGAGAACATCTACCCGAAAGAAATCGAAGAGTTCCTCTACACCCACCCGGCTATCGAAGAAGTGCAGGTTACCGGCATCCCCGATGACAAATACGGTGAAGAACTGATCGCCTGGGTGAAACTGAAGCCGGAGGCGGACCCGGTAACCGGCGACGAACTGCGGGAATTCTGCAAGGGCAAGATCGCCCACTTCAAGATCCCCAGGAACTACAAGTTCGTGGATGAATTCCCGATGACCGTCACCGGAAAGATCCAGAAGTTCAAAATGCGGGAGATTTCTATTGAGGAGATGGGGTTGAAGTAGTAAGTCAGCCCCCTGTTTTGTTCCCCACATTCAGACCCCGGCTATTTGTCGGGGTTCTTTCTTTGCCCTCAACCAAACGCGTTTCGTGGTTACGCGGTGATATGACAAAGTATTACCGTTCGGAATGGCAGGCCTTTGATCAGTACCTATAAAGATCGTCCGGAAGTGGTCGGCATCCCACTTGGTGGTCTGGAAAGTGACATCGACGGTGAGCCCGAGGCCCATATCTTTACGGGTTCAAAGGCAAGCTGGCATCAAATCACAGACCTGCTGCCACAGTTCGACAACTGGCCAGATAGTGAGTCCCGAGTCAGAAATACAAATGACTAACCATGCCAGTCGCGGCTACTGCGTTGGCGCCCATTAACACTGGCGTCACACGATGAGGCCGTTCGTTATGAATTCAGTAAAATTGAGGACACTTCAACAAAAAGATAGAGCAGCTGTTTTATCGATGCTGGGAGATTCCAGGGTGATGAGGTTTCTGGGACCTCGTCGTCCGCTTGCAACAGGTGAGGCGGACTCCTGGTTCAGAAGTGCGCTCGACAATCCGTCCCGATTTGTTATCGCACAGGCAGATATCAATGAGTTCATTGGATTTTGCGGCATCAAAGCAATCAATGGAGTGCTCGATTTTGGCTACTTCATCCGATCGGAGTTCTGGGGAAAAGGTATCGCGACCAAGGCCTGTCAGTTAGCCTTGGAAAAGCTGGCCACAGAGGTGGATTTAGAAGCGGTCCAGGTTTTCATCGCCGAGAAAAACGTTGCCAGCCAGAAAGTAGCCGAAAAATTGGGTTGGCAGGTGAAACAGGTTGGTTTCAAGAATGGAGAGCATGGGCGATACTACCGGATCACTCTGTAACCGGGAGGAATTTTTTAGCCCTCAACCATAGCCATCCCTGCGAGGGGCTTTCTACACCCCGAGGAATACATCTCAGAAATCGCTAAGCCCGACAGCCTCCCCTCATACCCTGCTCTCAATCGCCACACTGGACCGCATCACAGCCTTATCCCACCCCGGTGGAGCCCCAAACAGTTTGCGGTAATCGCGGCTGAACTGGGACGGGCTTTCATAACCAACCCAATAGCCAATATTCGCCATCACCGCCAGATACGGCTTATCGGGGGCAGCCTGCAAGATCCGGGAGAGCCTTGAGGCCGTATATGCTCCCGTAACAAACCCGTAACAAGCCTGAAGCACAATCTGGTGTATACCAAAGGAGTGCTACATGCTTGCGATTTTCGACCTGGATGAAACCCTGATTCGCGGAGACAGTTCACAGTTGTTCACCGAATTTCTCCGTGCTGAAGATATTGATGCCACCCCCGATTCCGAGGCCAGGGATAGAGCGTTCATGAGTGCCTATTCCAACGGTCACCTGGATCTCCAGGACTATATGGAATACAGCCTGGCCCCGATTCGGGGTTGGCCGCGGAACCAGGTGGAGGCACTGATTGATCGGTTCGTTACCGAGGTGATCCCTCCCCGCGTCCTCCCTACCGGCCAGGAGCGGGTAGCCTGGCACAAGGCCCAGGGGCACGACTTGTTGATTATCTCCGCAACGGGAGAACACTTGGTATCGCCCATTGCCCGCCAGCTCGGTATTGATGACGATATAGGCGTGCAGGTGGAATGGCAGGATGACAATCTCAAAGGGACCATCGGAACCCGGCGCCCCTTCAGGGACGGCAAAGTGTCTGCCCTCAAAGAGTGGATCGCCGCCCGGTCAGCCACCCCTGAGAAGGTCTGGTTCTACTCGGATTCCCACAATGACCTTCCCCTTCTGCGCTCGGTGGACTATCCCGTTGCCGTAAACCCGGACTCAGTTCTGGAAGACTATGCCAGGCGACAGGGTTGGCGTGTGCTTATTGATAGAGCTTCGCCCTCCCCGTAAATAGGCGGGCGAGCCATCACCCCAGAACCACCAGCAGCAGACCTGCAAGAATGATCACCACACCCAGAATCTTGGGCGAGTGCAGAGGTTCCTCAAGAAAGTACCAGCCCAACGCAACACCGATAGGAATGCTGATCTGCCTGAAGGCCACCACGTAGCTGACGTCATCCGCATAGGCCATAGCCCAGACAACCAGCGCGTAGGTTCCAAGTATCAGCACGCCCGCCGCCATGGTGCTGCGCCAGTTCGATCTCAGTTGCCGGAGCAGGCGGCGTTCGGTCGTCTGCAGGCTCAGGCTAATGCTGAGCCATGCCAGTGCCGACCATGCCTGGAGGATGACGAACACCAAAGCCACCTCTGCATCCAGTGCGATTCCGGCGAGCAAGTCCCGCATTTGTTCCGTTGCCGTATCGTCAACGATGGAGTATCCGGCGGTACTGGCGGCAGCCAGGAGGGCAAACAGGGTGGCAAGGTTGCGGTAGTTGGCCAGATGGAAATCCTGAAATCGTTGCATTGGCAGGATCAGGCAGCCGGCCACGATCAGAACGATACCAGCAGCAGCGGCGCCAGTGATGGTATCGGCCGTCCCCAGGAAAAGGGTTCCGATCAGCAGAATCAGCAGGGGCGACGATCGCGCCAGCGGATAAACCACCGACAGCTCGCCATGGCGATAGGCTGCGGCCAGGCAACTGAGATAGGTCGCCTGAAAAAAGCCGGTAACCACCACCAACCACCAAATGCCTGAATCCAGTTCACCCAACAGCGAGCGGTAATACACCAGTACGGGCAGGGTCAGGAGCGCGCCCCAAAGGGTGCTATACCAGAAGAACGCGCCGCTGGGGCTGACCTTCTTGCCAAACAGGTTCCAGCCAGCGTGGGCAAGGGCGGACACCAGAACAATAAAAATCGCCGTAATGTTCATAGGGTTTGAGGCTGCTGACTCATTCCGTGCCCTGCCGCCACGCCCGGGTAGAACGGTCCACCCAGAAACGCAGCCCCCCCTGGATGAGCTTTGCCACCGCACAGGTTGCTGTGATCAGGATGGCCATGGCAGCCGCCGGGGCGATGTCACCCGCCTCGTCCATGTTCAGCACTGCCACCGACGCCAACTGGGAGTCGTGACCGTAAAGGAACACAACCGCTGACACCGTCGTCATGGCATTCACAAACAGGTACAGAGCAACATCGAGAATCGCCGGAAGGCACAACGGCAAGGTGACCGTAAACAGCACACGCCATCTTGAGGCGTTAAGAGACTCTCCGACCGCCTCGAATTCTTTGTCCAGTTGCTTCAGCGCCGTGACGGCCGTGAGATGGGAAACCGCATAGAAGTGCGTGACGGTACACAGGATCAGGATGAACAGGGTGCCGTAGATGCCGTTGATAGGGTTGTCTGGATGGTTGAAGAAAAAGATGTAGGACAACCCCAGCACCAGGCCGGGAACGGCCAGGGGCAGGAGTGACAGGAACTGGAATACGCCGGCCAACGGCTTTGGCTGTGGCGTCCGCTCCATCAGCCAGGCGTTGAAAAAGACCAGTGCTGTTCCGATCACCATGGTGCCCAGGGCCATCTGCAGACTGTTCGTGTAAGCCCCCCAACCGCCCCCGTCCATGCGGCCAAACTGGTAGTTATTGAGGCTCAAGTCCAGGTTGTAGGGCCAGAAGGTAACGAACGATGCGTAGATAGCCATGCCGATGATGGCGAAAATGAACACCACGGTCGGCGTGAGCATTAGCGCCCCAACGGCGTCCCGCTTGCGATCCCGGCTTGGTGTGTAGGGCACTGATCTGGAGGTGAAGCTTGCCGACTGTTTTCGCTGTACGTAGCGATCGGCAATGAACGCCAGCATAGCCGGCAACAGCAATAGCACACTGACCACCGCACCCATCTCGAATTTCTGCTGGCCGATCACCTGCTTGTAGATGTCCGTGGCGAGTACATCGAACTGCCCGCCAATCACTTTGGGCACGCCGAAATCCGTAATCACCAGCGTAAAAACAACGAACGCGGCGCTTACCAGCCCATAGCGGGCTCCAGGCACGGTCACGGTCCAGAAGGTGCGCCAGGGGCTGGCTTTCAATGCAGTAGCGGCTTCGTAATGACGACCATCGGCATTGTCCATCGCCGTTAACAGAATCATCAGGGCGTGAGGAAAGGTCCAGAAACAGGAGCCCATAATGATGCCGATGGGCCCATAGATCTCAGCCCCGAAGAGCCAGTCTTTCAGCACCCCCTGGTTGCCAAACAGGTATACCAGACTGATCGCAGGCAACAGCGACGGTGCCAGAATCGGCAACACCAGCACACCACGGACCCACGCGGCGAATGGCAGGCGAGTACGAGTTAACGCCCAGGCCGCCATAAAGGCCAGGCAGACGACAATCACGGTACTGAGCCCGGCAACCCACAGGGAATTGAAGAACGCCGATTCGATACCGCCGGAACTCAGATAGTGGGCAAAGTTCTCAAGCCCGACAAAGTCACCGGCCTTGTTCTCGACACTCTTCGAAAGCAGCGTGTACAACGGGGCAAGCACCAGCAGGGTCAGAACCCCGCAACCGGTTACCAGAAGCAGTGTGAAAACCCAGCGGCCGGCAAGCCTCTGGCGCAGCCCGGCCAGGGTTGGCCAACGGCGTGTCGTCGGTGTCGAAAGTACGGGGGAATCAATCATGGAACAGTTACCAGGGTCAAGCTCAGACATTCGGGAGTCCGCAGCCGTCAGGCTGCGAAGCAATGCAGGGCGTCGGAGGGCAGATTGAGGCAAATACAGCCGCCAACGCGCAGATCAAGCCGGCGCGCGGAACGTGGGTCAACATCCACGACCAGATCCAGTTCAATGTCGCTCAGGCGAATGTGGGTCCGGATAAAAGCGCCCAGATAATCCAGACCCCGTACCTCTCCCTCCCATTCGCCATCGCCGCTGGGTAACAGGTGCACATCCTCCGGCCGGATAGCCAGCCGGACATCACCTTCGGCTGCAGGTAATGGCCGGACCAGATCCAGCTCGCGATTTCCAACCTTCACCCGCTGGCCATTCATCGGGGCACTGTCGATAAAATTCATGGCGCCGATGAACGACGCAACAAACGCCGACGCGGGTTGCTGGTAGATCTCCAGAGGGGTTCCCACCTGTTCGATAACGCCGCTGTTCATGACCACCACTCGGTCAGCCATCGCCAGGGCCTCTTCCTGGTCGTGGGTCACCATGATGGTGGTGACACCCAGCTGTTTCTGGAGGCTACGGATCTCGCTGCGCAGGTGATGCCGCACTTTGGCGTCCAGCGCCGACAGCGGTTCATCGAGCAGCAAGAGCCCCGGCGAAGGCGCCAGGGCGCGTGCCAAAGCAACACGCTGCTGTTGGCCTCCGGATAACTGCGCCGGATATTTCCGGGCCTGATCTTCAAGCCCAACCAGGATCAACAGCTCGTCTACCCGGTTTCGGACCTGGGCTTTCGGCATGCCGATACTGCGCAACCCGTAAGCAATGTTGTCGGTGACCGTCATGTTCGGAAACAGGGCGTAGGACTGGAACACAATGCCAAAATCACGGTCCCTGGGTGGCTTCAGGGAGATGTCGGTCTCACCTTGACGAAGATGCCCCGCACTCTGCTGCTCAAGCCCCGCGATGATGCGAAGCAGAGTGGTCTTTCCACATCCGGATGGCCCGAGGAAACACACCAGCTCACCGGGTTCGATGGTGAGGTTGATCTCCTTCAGCGCGCAAAAATCGCCAAAGAACTTGTTGACGCCCTGAATTTCGAGACGACTTCCCTGGGTCTTCTGGCTCATGGTACCCCCTGCTCTTTAAGAATCTGGCGCGGCACCCGAAACCGGGCACCGCCTTGACTTACCGGACTAGCGCCCGGCCAAGCCCACTCACTTTGCTTCGGATTTGCCGTCGTAGCGACGGGCCCATTCCGTCAGGATGGCCTCACGGTTACTGGCAGCCCAACCAAAGTCGTTGTCGATGATCAGCTCGTCGGCGTTAGCTGGAAAATGTTCAACCGGCTGTGCCACGCCGGGCATGCCCACAATGGCGTAGCCCTCGTTGTACATTTCCATGGCCTGACGGCTAATGGACCAGTCAACCAGCGTTTTCGCGGCTTCCATCTTGTCCGTTCCGTCGACAATCCCGGTCGCTTCTACTTCCCAACCCAGGCCTTCTTCAGGAAACACCAGTTCCAGGGGGGCGCCTTTCTCTTTGAGTCGGGCACCGCGGAAAGCGAAAGAAACACCGATGGTGGTTTCGCCAGAGGCCGCCATCTTGCAGGGCTTGGAACCGGAGTGCGTATAGCGGCTGATGTTCTGGTGCAGTCCGTCCATGAACGCCCAACCTTTGTCCTCACCCATCAGCTGAAGCCACGCAGAGACGTCCAGGAAGCCGGTACCGGATGAGTTCGGATTTGGCATAACCACATGGCCCTGGTAGACCGGCTTGGTCAGATCCTGCCAACTGGAGGGCATTGGCAGTTTGTTTTTCTCGGCTTCGATGGTGTTCACACAGATCGCGGCCATCCAGGCGTCCATGCCAACCCAGGAAGGTGTTTCGTCACGGTCGCGGAATTTCGGAGACAGTTTTTCGAGCCCTTCGGGCGCATAGGGAACCAACATGCCTTCATTTTTCAGCAGCAGCAGGCTGGTGCCGGCCAGTCCCCAGACCACATCCGCCTGCGAATTCTGTTTTTCCGCCAGCAGGCGCGCAGTGACTACACCGGTGGAATCGCGAACCCAGTTGATCTTGATGTCCGGATGGTCCTCGTTGAAGCGTTCGGCGTACTTCTTGAGGTCCTCTGCTTCAACCGCTGTGTACACGGTCAGTTCGGTCTGGGCATTGGCGTTGATGGCGACGGCCAGTGTAGTCAGGGCAAGGGCTTTCTTGAGGTGTTTCACGCAAGTCTCCTTTTACAGGGTCAGGTTGAGGCACTCTTTTTCTGGTCTATACCAGTTTCGATCACCACTACCTTAGGGCTCTTTGATTGCAAGGACGTGACAGCCATGTGACGTTTCCTTGGCCGTCGCTTACGGGCGCTCACCCGCTTGCAACCGGCGGTCGATATCGACGAGCACATCTGGCAAATCCGCAATGGAGTCAATTACATAGTGAGCTGCGGACGTCGCCATAACACGGTACCCGCGAGCCAGGATGTCCGCTCGTTCAGCGTTATCGAGGGCGCAAAGCTGCTCTTCACTGAGCCCGACCGCGTTCCCGGACGCCACCACCGCCACCGCCCACATGCCGGCGTTCAGGCCTTCTTCAATTCCCGTGGTGGTGTCGTCAACTTTCACGCAGCCCTGAACGGCGGTAATATCCAGTTCGAGCGCATTCTTCAGGCTCATATGGGGTGAGGGCCTTCCCTCGGGCACTTCCGTTGCCACCACGACGCTTTCCGGTTCGAAGCCCTGGGCTACCAGGCCCGGCAGCATCACGTTCACCATGTCGCGGCTGTACCCGGTATTCACACCAAGCTTGATGCCCTGTTCACGAAGTTGCTCTTGCAGAGCCAGGGCACCGGGAATCAACTTTGTGCGTTCAGCGATGGCGGCTGTTTGCAGCGGCAGGAAGGCGTCGTAAAGCCGATCGACATCCGCGTCTTCCGGCACCTTGCCGAAAGCGCTGTTCCACTGTTGGCGTATTCGTGGCATCGCCAGCAGGCGCCGGATGTGTTCACGTTTCTCCGTGCCCATGGGTTCACGGGCTTCCGCTTCAGACAGGTCAATGCCTTCGGCTTCGAACAGCTGTAGAAACGCCTGGATGGGCGCCAGCGATCCAAAGTCCACGCAGGTGCCGGCCAGGTCCATAATCACTGCCTGGATCGGCCCGGTGTATCGACGGGTGTAGGTATGCATAACATTCTCCCTTCAGGAATCAGACAGTTTCGAGGTTATCCGGTGCGACGGCGGGCGCCGGGACGGGTATCGACAGGCCGAGCTCCTGGCAGGCCTCGGCAATAGCGGTAATAACGGCGTCAATCTGCTCATCATGGAGCTGACCAATGCAGCCCACCCGAAAACTGTCCGCCACGGTGAGTTTGCCGGGGTAGATGAGAAAGCCACGAGCCTTGATCGAGTCGTAGAAGCGACGGAACTCAAACGCCGGGCTGTTCGGAGACAGGAAGGTGGTGATGATCGGTGACAGCCACTCATCCGCCAGCAAGGTCTGGAAGCCGATCTCACGAAGGCCAGCCACCAGGCGGTCTCGATTGCGGCTGTAACGGGCCAGACGACCGCTCACACCACCCTCGGCTTCGTGTTCACGCATCGCCTGGATAAAGGCAGCCACCACATGGGTGGGCGGGGTGTAGCGCCACTGGCCGGTTCTCTCCATGTATTGCCACTGATCATGGAGATCCAGGGACAGGCTATGGCACTGGCCGGCTGAAGCGGACAACAAATCCCGTTCGACAATGACGAATCCGAACCCCGGAACACCCTCGAAGCACTTGTTGGCGGAGGACACGAGGGCCGCACAGGGCAGCTCAGCCACATTGACCGGCAAGGCTCCAAAGGCACTCATGCTGTCGATGATCAGGCGCTTGCCGGCCTCGCGGCACACCTCGGCAATGTCTTTGATCGGATTGAGGATGCCGGAGCTGGTTTCGCAATGAACCACCACCACCTGTTCAATCTCGGGATGCTCTTTCAAGGTAACGGCAACTTCGTCGCCGCGCGGCGGGTGGTAATCTCCCTTATCAATGGCCAGATATGGGCGCCCCAACGTGTCGAGGATCTTGCTGATGCGCTGCCCGTACGCACCATTCATCAGTACCAGGGTCGTACTGGCTGGGGGAATCACCGTGCCAAGCGTGGCTTCCACCGCGAAGGTGCCACTGCCCTGCATGGGCACGCAGACGTGGCTTTCCCTACCGCCAGCCACGTCGAGCAGCCGCTCGCACATTTCGGCCGTTAGGCCATTGAAGTCGCCGTCCCAGGAGCCCCAATCGTGCAACATGGTCTGTTTCACGGAGAGGCTGGTGGTCAATGGACCGGGAGTCAGCAAATAGGGATCTTTTGGGGTCATCAAGGTCTCCATCGGGATTAGCCAGTGCGTTTCCGGGCGCGCGCCTCGGCGCAGCGGAAGATGAAATCGGGACTGCAGGGATCAATGTAACTATCATCCGGCAACCACAACGCCGAGGTTTCTGACATCAGCTCAAGCCAGCGAGCCAGCTACATGGCTGGTGGTTTGTTCACCAAGGCCAGGCGTCCGACTCAGGTATCGGGCTATGGCGCATCCTAGGATGCCGCCGCCAATGACGACGATATCCGGATGATTAGTTGTGGGCATGATTGCTCCTCGCTGATCTGGTATAGACCAGTCTGACGAGAAACTGTGACGGATTTATGAATACCCGATGACAGGATCGTGTCGCAGGGCTGGGTGCTCAGTTGACCTCGACCTGAATGCTCAGGGCGTCGTGCAGCCAGAATTCTTCATCAAACTCCACGAAACACCCTTCGGCGTCGTGGCTGCAACGGGTTACGTAGAGTCCCGCCGTACCTGCCGTCACGCCGATCGCGTTTGCCTGCGGATCAACCAGAGCCGTCGGGTACATTTCAATGCGCTTACCCTGCAATTCCACCCCGTATTGCTCACGCAGCAGCTTCCATAGGGAGCGATTGAAGTCATAGGTTTCAATGCCTGGCAGGCGTTTCGGGTTCAGGTAGATGTTCTCGACCAACACCGATCGACCATCGATTTGCCGGCGCCTGCGGAGCCATACAATCGGGTCGCCGACGGCTAGTCCAGTTTTCACCGCAAGCCAGGCATTGATTTCGGTGGGTGTGACATCCAGGGTTTCGGTCGCCGGAACGCGCCCCTGGGAGGTGACATTATCGGAGAAACTGTAGTCCTGGGTAGGTTTGTAGATCAGCCGTGGCGGCGAAACAAACCAGCCTCGCCGGTTGGAACGGTATATCCGGCCTTCGGCTTCAAGCTGGGCCAACGCCAGCCGGGTGGTCACACGCGTGGTGCCGTATTCATCCGCCAGGATCCGCTCTGAGGGCAGACGGGTATTGGGCGTTAACGCCCCCTCCTCGATCTGGATCGCCAGTTGATCCCGCACTCTCATATACAGAGGCACGGTGCCTTCCCCGACCAACCGCTCTTGCATGCTCTTGCTCCACAGTTCAACAAAACCATCCACAATAGGACCGCAAGGTGACGCCAGTATGACAAAGCATCGGCCTGTTTCGTACCGTGCGCTTATGCTGTCCCGCCCCCGCTCCAATGAAAAAACCCAGGCCCGGTACAATCAGGGCCTGGGTTCTGACGGCTACCCTGCCGTGAAAACTGCGATGTCAGTACAACAGGTTTAGGGAGAGGTTGTCGAAGTAGACGTCGTTATCGCTGCCTGCTTTACGTTCGCCACCCATGTAAACCCTGACGCTGCGAACACCGACAGGCAGGAATCCATCCAGCCCCTGCGTCTCCCAACTTTTAACGGAAGAACTGGTTCGCGTTGCCGATTTGCCCCACTCAATCGGCTGATCGCTGCCATCCAGCAGCTCAACCCTGAGTTCTGGCACATCGTCGGCGGACCAGGTAGTCATACGGGCTGAAAGCTCAAGGTAGACCTTACCGGCATCGATATCCGCCCCATAGCCGGAGACATCCACAGTTTGATAGGCGGTGTCGGTACAGCAGTCTCCAGGCTGACCCTGCCCAAAACCACGCCCTGCGAAGTAAAAGTCCCCTTCATCGGCGGCGAAACCGCCGTTGTTGGTCGCAGTGATCGCACTGATGAGGCCGCCTGTAAGCGTCCACCCAGTAAGATCGCCCGCTTCGGCATCACCGTTGGCCAGCAGATTGGATGTCCGGGTACCGGCCAAACTGAAGCTATAACGCTTGCTCCACGTCGACCAGTTCATCTGCTCATCGCGGACTCTGGCGCGCCAGTAGTAGGTGGTACCGGGCTTGAAGCTCAGCGTGGGGCGCGGCTGGCCGCCGTATGCATCGTAAGCCGAAACATGAGTGTTCTGGGAATCAAAGCGCTTGGCCCAACGATAATAGTCATCCCCGCCAGGTCGCACAGTCTGGCTGTCCAGCAGCGCTGAAAGGTCAAGCCGGAAAATGTCTGCGCCTTGTTGAGTATCCACCGCCTCATAGCCGAGGTATTCATCGCCACCAACGCGGGATGCTTCGTCGTAGAAGACGTTGTGGCGTCGGGTTTCGTTACCCCAGATATCGAACACTGTGCCCTCGAAGGTTTCGCTCTCGGAAACCTGCCATTGAACTTCATGGACCTGCTCGGGCGCACCGACGTTAATGCCCAGCTCAATCTCCGTCGCGGACAGCTCGCCAGTACCTGCGGTAGCCTGCGGCAGGTTGTCGTTCGTGGCCGCAGCGAACGTTACCTCGTCCACCACCTCGAAGTCCGTGTCACCATCGTAGCCGCCTTTCTTGCGCTGCAGGGTCACCGAGGCCTCGGTGCCGAACCGATAGGTCAGCACGCTGTAGCCGAACTCGCTCCGGCTAACCTCAAAGGTGTCGTAGTCGCTGATCTGATTGTTCTGGTGGTCAGCACTGTCCAGCGGTTCAATATACCCGGAGGCACTGGCCGCATTGAGCCACAAGTGCGGGGTATTCAGGGACTGCCCTCGTGAGTAGGCGTGTGTGTGGCCAAAGAAGTGACCTGTCACGGCCCCGGTATCTTCACTGTACTGTTCCAGCTCTGACACCATTTCGCAGGAGCCAATGCTCTCCCCAACGTTCCACATTTCGGACAGACAGCCGTGGTGGAACATCCCCATGACAAACGTCTTTTGTTGTATCTCGGCATCCCTCAGGGTTTCTCGCAACCACTGGCGCTGCACCGCCAGCGTCTCACGGTTAAAGCTGCCATGGGCACCCGATATCGGATAGCTGTCCAGGCCGACCAGGCGAAGGTCCAGGTAGTCCAGGAAGTACCAATGGTCTTCATAACCAACGGAACCGTTGTCAGGTGGCGACATGTAGGTTCGATAGAGTTCCAACTCTGCATTGGAATAGTAATCGTGGTTGCCAGGTACGGTTACCAGAGGCACGTATGGTGTGATATCGGCCATCCGTCCGAACAGCTGTTCTCGCCAGTGCGACCGGTCGCCACCGGTCTGTACCACGTCTCCCGAGATGGTGATGGCGGCAATATTCTCAGCACAGGTCTCGGGCTGGGAGCCGTCGCACTCCTCCATCATGAAACCGGCGGAGACCACATTGTTTAGCACGACCTCATAGATTTCCCTGTCCAGTTGGGTGTCGCTCAGGGCAATGAATCGGGCTTCTGTGACATTATCGCTAACATTGGGCCAGGTCTTGAAGGCGAACGCCTGGGTTACTCGTTGGTTGCCCCCGGCATCTTTAGTGGTCACGTAATACTCGTAGAGAGAATCGGATGTCAGGCCCACCAACACCGAACGATAGACCAGCCCATCCTCCGAGTGAACCTCTGCTGCAACTTTCTGGAATTCCTCGCCCGAACCCAATGCACGGGCCCATACCTCCGGCTCAGTGTTCTCTGTTTCAAACATCACCGTCATAGTGTCGCTTCCGGGGGCCTGCAAGTAGGGCCGAACGATGAAATCCGGGCTTTCAGCCGCCTGCGGCGGTGGCACGGCAACCGTATCAGGATTGCCGGGCACTTCGGCGCCTGGGCCAGGGCCAGGGCCAGGGTCAGACTTTGAATCGGAACCGTTGCATCCTGCTAACAATAGCGCAGAAGCGCTCAAAGCTAGCAAGGTTCGACAAGAGGTGAACATCAGACTCTCCTTTTGGTATATACCAATATTGGTACGTACCAATTTAAGGAGATTAAATGTCATTCCAGTGATCTTTATATTGCGGGATTCTTAAACATTTCTTACATCTGATACGTACCAGGGATGTCACCAATTTGTCATCAGAAAAAGGTGTCATAGCAAACTGAATCCCTCACACCAGGAAGCCGATGCCCCCTCCAACCACCTACCACAGCGTCGCCGCCAGCGTTAAGTCTTGGATTGAATCGGGAGAGCTACACCCAGGCAGTCAACTGCCGTCAGAGCGTAACCTATGCGACCGATTGGGTGTGAGCCGCGTTAATGCCCGGGACGCCCTGCATTTACTGGAAGGCCAGGGGTGGATCTACCGTCTAAACCGGATTGGTTGGTTTGTGGCCCCAGCTCCATTTATCTATGACCCTACCCGAACCCACAGCCTTCTTGATGAAGCCATCGCTCATAATCGAAGGCTCGATACCGAACTGATCGCCGCCGAGAGAAAACCCGCGTCGGCACACATAAACCGAAAACTCGGGCTCCCGGCCACGAGCTCAGCCTTAAATGTGACCCGACGCCGGGCTGTAGATGGACGTTGGGTGCTACTGGAAACCTGCTACTTTCGGGAAGCCGATTTTTCCGGTTTGCTGGAACAGGATCTGAGAGGATCACTGACCAGACTCGTTCGCGAAGTTTATGGCTATAGCAGCCCACAGCTTGATGTCGCTATTTCTTCCAAACCGCTCACCGAACCCCAGGCTCATAGGCTGCTGGTGCGTGAAGGCTCTCCCGCGCTGAAGCTGGAAAGAAATGTCATTGTCAGTGGACACTGCATTGCGGTGGAAATCGAACACTGGCTGCACGCCGCCATCGAGATGCGGATGCGGGCAAGTTCGATTGAGGAGACGGGGAGGTCATTTCCACAATCTGCATGACTGCTTGTCAGCAAGCAGCCGCCATGCTTCACTTTGCGGACTCGCCCCCCAACCGGAGACCGTTTTATGTCCAACCCTGTCACTGTCAGTTCATTAAGGCCACAAGGTGCCCGTCAGATGTGGCTGTTGCTGCTCAGTGTCCTGTTTCTGGGCGGGTGTTCCTCGCTGTACTACAACACCATGGAAAAATTCGGGTACGAGAAGCGCGATATCCTGGTGGACCGGGTGGAAAACGCTCGGGACAGCCAGAATGATGCCCAGGAAACCTTCCGTTCCTCTCTGGAGCGCTTCCAGAGCGTTGTGGACACACCGGATACCGAGCTCAAGGAGCGGTACGCCGAGATAAGTGATGCCTATGACGACAGTAAGTCGAGTGCGGAGGACGTCCGCGATCGCATCGACAAGGTGGAAGAAGTTGCAGAAGATCTGTTCGATGAATGGGAAGATGAACTGGATCTGTACGAAAGCGCCTCTCTACGACGCAACAGCGAACAGCAGCTTGATGAGACCCGAGCTCAGTACAGTCAACTGATCCGCCGTATGCATGTGGCCGAAGATCGCATGGAGCCGGTATTGCAGGCGTTTCAGGATCAAGTGCTGTATCTCAAGCATAACCTGAACGCCCAGGCAATTGGTTCCCTGGAGAACGAGCTGGTGAGTATCCGCCAGGACGTAGATGAGTTGATTCGCAATATGGAACAATCGATCGACGAGTCCGAAGCGTTTATCCGGCGCTTCCGCGAAGGCGGATAGCGCCTGCCGCGAGCGGGCACCGAACACATGCCGTCAAGGAAGTAATATGAACAGCGAACCGGTTCTGTTTGCCCTGGAAGGTAGCCACGAGTTTGGTCGTTCCGTTGCCTCACAGCTCGGCATCAGCCTGGCCGCCCATGAGGATCGCGCCTTTGATGATGGCGAACACAAGTCCCGGCCACTGCAGAGTATACGGGGCCGGGACGTATACGTTCTCCATACCCTCTTTGGTGAGGAAGCCTTTAGCGTCAACGACAAGTTGCTACGGCTCCTGTTTTTCATCGCCACCGTTAGAGATGCCGGTGCGAAACGCGTTACCGCGCTGGTGCCGTATCTGGCCTATGCCCGCAAGGATCGTCGCGCCAAGGATCAGGACCCGGTCACCACACGGTACGTGGCGCAACTGTTCGAAGCCATGGGGGTGGACTGCGTTGTGGCGCTGGAAGTTCACAACCGGGGCGCGTTCGACAACGCCTTCCGCTGCCGGACGATGCATCTGGAAGCCCACAGCCTGTTCGTCAATGCACTTATAGACCGTGTGGGTGACGAGCCAGTCGTTATTGTTTCCCCCGACGCCGGTGGCACCAAACGCGTGGACCGGTTCCGTGATGCCTGGACGGATGCCGCCGGAGAACAGCCACCCACCGCCTTTCTGGAGAAACGACGAAGCGATGGCAAAGTAACCGGCGATGCCGTGATCGGAGATATGACAGGCAAGATTGCCATCATCGTTGACGATATGGTGTCGAGCGGCACCACCCTGTTGCGCGCCGCAGACGCTTGCAAGGACAAGGGAGCCACCCGGGTGTTCGGCGTCATCACCCATGCCCTGTTCGGGCCGGGATCGGAGCAACTCTACCGCACGAAAACTATGGACCAGCTTTTCATTACAGACAGTGTTACACCGCAGCAGAAACCGGAGGAACAGGGCCGGGTCACGACCCTTCCGGTTGCCGGGCTGTTTGCCCAGGCCGTTCGGGAGCTCCATACCTGAACGGTTCACCCTCCTCGTTCTGAAGCTGGTAGTCGTAGGCCGCCTGGAGGCCAGTCTCTTCTTCGCCCTCCTCCTCGTGCTCCTGCTCGATGTAGCGCGGATACAGGGGAGACAGTATGGCCACCAAAATGCCTACCACCGAAAACATGGCAAACGCATCTGAGTAACCGAATTCATTCACCAACAAGCCAACGAGAGGCGACCCGATCGCCTGCCCAAGCGACACCGCCATAAACGGCAATACGGGCCCCATCGATAATCGGCCCGGCAACAGGCGGATACCGGTCATCAGATACAGCCCCGTCAAACTCATGTAAGCCAGGCCGAAGACCAGCGCGGAGAATGCCGCAATCGCCAGGTTACCGGGGCTGGCAGCAAGCAATGCCAGGCTCGCGGAAAGCATCATCAGCATGAGAGCCTGGGTGATCGGCGGGTTGTTGCGATCGGCCAGATCCGCCACCACAGCACCTCCGAGACCGGCAATACCAACCGCCAGCCACAGCCACCCGGTCGCGTCGGGCGTAAGGGCGCCAAGGTTGACAACCAGGTCGGGCGCGAAGATCCAGTACGCGGCAGAGACAAACCCCATCATGAAAGCAAACAGTGAAAGCCTGAACAGACGCCACCACTGCAGGGCGCTGATCGGAGGTGGTGGCGCTGCGTTCGACGGCATGACTCGCGACACTGAAGGAATGAAGATCCACGTGGCAAGCATCCCGATGACCGCCAGAACGGCAAAGGACGCGTATGCATAACGCCAGGCCCCGGCCAGAAAGAGAACCGTCGGTACGGCAATGACCACACCAATGCTGGTGCCCGCATTCATCACCGAGCTGACCCGCCCGTGCAGGGAGCGTTTTACCAGCGCCTGCATGGCCGCGGTCAGGGCCGGCATCATCAGACCGGTGCAGATACCACAGGCGAACACACCGACGCCGAGGGATAAGGCGCCAGAAGCCTGGCTGATCAGCGCCAGACCAACTGTTCCGAAACCACCGGAAATCACCGCTGTGTTGCGGGCGCCAAGACGGTCAGCGGATAATGGTGCGACCATTGTGGCAAGTACGAAACTGATGAGTGGCAGAGCGCCGATGATGCCAATCACGTCCGGTGTCAGGTCCAGTTCTTCCCGGATCGGAGGGACGAACAGCCCAAAGGCAAAGCGCGCAAGCCCGTAACTGATTGCAATCAGTACTGCTCCCAGGAGGGCAAAAGCTGTGCTTGAGGGAAACTTCATTCCACCTCCGCCAGACAGGTGTCGGGAATTGGGGCCTTTACGTAGCTGATTGTAATCAGCGTAGACGGCAACGAAACCACGAGCCAGACTTACGTCAGAGGTGACGGCGATCGAAGACACACTGCCGTTCTGGCCACCAGGGACGAAGACGACTACATTCAGATCGTCGGCTGGGAGGGTAACACCTGCGCCGGCCCGGAACACAACAGGGAATCGAAGCTATGGAACGCCCAAATGCCGACCCTGCACTTGAGCAGGCACTGAAGCAGTTTGATGGGGCACTGGCGGATTTCGCTCGTGCCCGTCACACCGACGCCAAGGCCTCCAGCCTTGGACTGCTGGAACGCGCCCGCATGCTGATGACGCTGCCTGGCGGTTTTGATGCCCTGTACCGGCGGGTCCGCTCGCTGGAATCCGCCGGCATCTTCGGCGCCAGCGACTGGGCTCAGCCCGCCCTCCTGCAACCGGCACTGGCCAAGCACTCGCTGCGCGAGGCCGGGGCCGTTACGACCATCGTAGAGGCGATCAGCGAGCTACGAATGCTTGCGGTCACCCTGGGTGACTACTTCCACCCCGGCATTTCGGCGGAACAGGCACGCCATTTCCTGACCCAGGTGATGGCGCTGAACCTGGATCTACTGTCAGGCCAACTTACGGAAGCCGACCGGGAGCGCCCGAAACAGCTCGGCATGATTGTCCAGGAACTCTACCGATACCTGATTTCCCATCTTGGCTATGAGAGCCTGCTGGACAGTCTAGTGGAAGAAGTCTGGCGTTTGCTGGACCAGGGGCCAGTCCAGGTTAACAGCATCTGCGAGATGATCGATCAGATCGCCAAGTGCCTCTATGACCCCAAGATAAAAACCACTGGCAACGGTGCCGCTACCCGACTGGTCAACGCGCTGTTTGCGCCCACACCGGGCAGTGCCGAAGACCCGGGCCTGGAGGTCTATGAGCAGCGGCTGACGGACATGGACGACGAAGCACTCTCGTCCGAAGCCACGTGCTTTGCCCGCAGCATGCACAATACCGGTCTGGTCTCCCCTTACCATGCGGTTATGCTGAGGTTCCTGCGCAACAGTGAGCAGGACGATCTGATACCCGACGCACTGGGGCTGACCATGACCGGGCTGGATGATTTTTACTGTTACTCGGAACTGGTCCACGCCCTGATCGACGAAGCCATCTACCCGGAAACCTGTCAGGCCGTTTATGGCCTTACCTTGATGCTGGAACGGGGTTCGCTGTTTACACCTTCCGCGGCCCAGGCCCTGTGGCGGCAAATCAAACTTCGCCTGTCAGCAGAGACCGCACACACCCTTAAAGGGGTCTTTGGTAACGCCCGACCGCCCCGGGTGTTCCTGCTGGCCGGTGTCATCAATCTTTTGGGGCAGCCGCTGGGAGTGGGCCAGGGCAACAACCCCACCTGCCAGTCTGCCATCGGTCTGTCGATGTGGTCGGCCAACGAAGCCGATTACCTCCTCCAGGTATTGGCCTGGGCGGCCCGGGACAATGAAGTGCTGAGCCGGTTCGAGGGCCAGAACGTCTCGTCCAGAGATCTGAAGCCCGGATTGGTCGAGGGAACACCAGTCGATGTGGACCCGGTATCGCTGATTCTTATCCCCCACCTGGATCGTATCTATGGTGAAATGTGGCGCCGTTGTGAAAACCGGGATGACGATGCCCATCGTTGGATCAACCCGGAATTCTATGGCTGGTGGGTTAGCCAGGGATTCCGTGTGGTGGCCGACATCCACACCGGCGAGGTGCGCGACTACGAAGGCTTTATTCGGCACTTCTATGCCAGCTACCACCCTTTTTACAATGGGAACATGCCCGTAATCCACGCTCAGCCGGCCGGCATTGCCGTCACGGACAGCGCCGCCCGCTTCGTAGGCCGTCACGCCATCAACATCCTGAGAGTCGGGCTCAGCCCCCAGGACGAGATACGGGTCTACTTCTTCAACCCCAACAACGACAGCGGCCAGGACTGGGGCCAGGGCATCACCTGCTCCACCCGGGGTCACGGCGAATATCGCGGCGAAGCATCCCTGCCCATTGCCGAATTTACGTCCCGCCTGTACGCATTCCACTACGACCCCCTGGAGCTGGGTGACCTGTCGGCAATACCAGAAGAGGAAGTCGCCCGTATTATGAAGCTTGGCTACAATAGCTGGGCAGTATCACCTCAGAACCCACCAGGCTAAGGGCACTGATCAACGTCACCCATTACCCCTGCCACACCCCTACCCCCAATAACGCCAGTGTGGTCAGAAGTGCGGCTACGTTAACCCCCAGCACCGGGGACAACTTGCTGTTGTCATCCAGCACATGGGGCAACCGCCAGGCCACCCAGAGCGCCGCTGGTAACGTGCACATTGCCAACCCGCCGGCCGCGGGTAGCGTCCCCGTTAGCAGGGCCGCACCCAGCAGCAGATAGCTTCCCAGTAACAACAATGCCACCACCGTTGCAGCACCCTTCAGGCCAAGCACTATCGGCAGATGACGACGGCCGGCCTGTCGATCCGCTGCTACATCGGGGATCTGATTGATCAGCAGCAGCTCGCTGACCCACAGCACCACCAACAGGGCTACCAGGGCAGAACCCGCATCTGGCTGCCCGCCAAGGGCCACCTGCGTGCCCCATATCATCACTGGCCCGAAGCCGAGGCCGGGCGCGAGCAGGCATAGCCAGGGCGAACGGGTGATCCATTGGGTGTAGCCAATGATCAGGACAAGACCGCCCACCCCGAGCAACAGCATGGGAAGACCTCGCAACCACAGAAAATAGAGGCCGATGACACCCACCCCAGCGATTGTCACCAGGGCCGCAACCAGAACCTGGGGCGCCGCCTCGGGCCTATCCGGCAGAGCGCCACTGCCACCGGAAAACGGGGTGCGTGTGGTGGTCAGGTCAAGCCCCGAGCGGAAGTCTTGATACTCATTCAACAGGTTGACCGCCCCATGGGCGAGCAGCGCCCCCACCGTGACCAACGTCAGGTGCATGCCATCAAGGGCGGCCATCTGCCGCCAGGTCAAAACAATACCCAGCGCCACACACAAGGGTGCAAGCACCAGGAAATTCGGGCGGCTCGCCCTCAGCACTGTCATACCCGACATGTTTTCTCCTCCGCGGATAGCCCGTCACTGTCAGCCTCTAAATCCCTGCAACGAGGGCGCCATCCGCCGTCCGTCCTTCCGTATGAGCATCATAGGGGTACTGCAGATCTTTCTGAAGGGGCTTTGACTCGCCTTTAAATCGAACGCCGAAAGTAATCCCGGTAACGTGGACGCCAGAAATGGCGTTCAATGGCCCGGCGGATGGTGTCGTCATCGGAGCGCAAGGCGACGCCATCCTCCTGTGCCTGCCTGGCGACATCGAAGGCGATGTTGCGGCTGATTTTCTGAATACCGGCCAGTTCTGGCAACAGCCGATCGCCGGTTTGCTGAACGATGGGTGCCTGCTTCGCCAATGCATTGGCCGCCGCCATCAGCATGGTGTCAGTTACCCTGGTGGCGCCCGCTGCGATCACTCCCAGGCCAATTCCCGGAAAAATATAGGCATTGTTGCATTGGGCAATGGGGTACGTCTTACCATTCAGCTCCACCGGTTTGAAGGGGCTGCCGGCGGCCACCAGGGCTTCGCCACTGGTCCAGGTAAGAATATCGGTGGGTGTCGCCTCAACCCGGGAAGTGGGATTCGACAACGGCATCACCAGAGGTTGAGCACAGCCAGTGTGCATTGTTTTGATCACGTCTTCGCTGAACAGGCCGCGCTGGCCGGAGACCCCGATCAGTACCGTCGGCTTCGCATGTTTCACCACATCGATCAATTCACGACCTGACCAGTCTTCGACCCGGGCGGGATCCTGGGCGAGTGCCAACTGAAAATCTTGCAGGTCAGTTATCTCGGTGGTCAGCAGACCCGGACGGTCAATCATATAGATCCGTTGTCGCGCTTCGGGTTCTGACACTCCTTCGTTCGTCATGGCCACGATGATCTGCTCGGCAATGCCACAGCCGGCGGAACCGGCGCCCACAAAGGCGACCGTCTGATCGCTGAGCTTTTCGTTCTTGGTCTTACACGCCCAGCAAGGTGGCGAGACAAACCGAGGCGGTACCCTGGATGTCATCGTTAAAACAGCAGGCGTCGTGGCGGTATTTCTGCAGCAAGCGCATGGCGTTGTTCTGCGCGAAATCCTCGAACTGCACCAGAACCTTGGGCCAGCGGCGCTTCACCGCCGCCAGGAATTCCGCCACGAAGGCGTCGTATTCTTTCTGGTCGATGCGCTCGTGGCGCCACCCCATGTACATGGGGTCATCAAGCAGGGCCTGATTGTTGGTGCCGACGTCGAGCATGATCGGCAGCGTATTAGCCGGGCTGATACCGCCGCAGGCGGTGTACAGCGACAGCTTTCCGATAGGAATGCCCATGCCGCCAATACCCTGGTCACCCAGCCCCAGAATGCGCTCTCCGTCGGTGACTACAATCACTCTGACGTTCTCCTTGGTAGCGCTGCGCAGGAGATAGTCCATGTGCTCCCGGTCTGGCCAGGATACGAACAGGCCGCGATGGTTTCGGTAGATGGTGGAAAACTCCTCGCACGCCTCGCCCACTGTCGGGGTGTAGATGATCGGAAGCATTTCTTCCAGATGATCTTCCAGCAGGTGATAGAAAAGGGTTTCGTTGTCGTCCTGGATTGCACGCAATGTGATGTGCCGGTCGAGGTCGGTCTGGCATAGCTGATATTGCTTGTAAGCGCGTTCCGCCTGCTCTTCGATGGTCTCCACGTTCTGCGGTAAAAGGCCGATCAGATTGAAATCCACGCGCTCTCGCTGGGTAAAGGCACTCCCCTTATTCAATAACGGCATTTCCAGCAAACTCGGGCCGGCGTAAGGGATGTACAGGGGGCGCTTTTTCATGTTGCTCATAATCACCTCGTCAATCAGGCGGGCTACGAACGAAGCAGACACTTGGCTATGAAACTGATGGACAAACCGCGCTTATGAAAATAGTAGTTGATGTCGACTTTATTCGCTGACCACACAGAACGCACTGGTCAGGAGGACAGGGTGAACTACACTTCCCGGTGAGCCATAGCGCTAAAACCCACGGAGTGGAGGACAGCATTATGCGCATTGCAAAAGACGACATACCCGTCCTGTTGGATGTACCCGGAGCCACAGCCAGGCAACAACCTGATTTCGGGGATGTGACGGGCTACAGCAAAATTGGTGCGGAGTATTTTTCTTTTGGCGCCGGCACCGATATCACTGAGTTATTGCAGGGTCTGAAAGGCGACAGTTGCCACAGCCCGCATTGGGGTTATGTGATCAAGGGTGCGATTACGGCGTTGTACAACGATCGCCCCGAGGAAACCTCTAAGGCCGGTGATTTGTTCTACTGGCCGCCTGGCCACAGCGTCAGGGCGGAGGAAGACACCGATATCGTGATGTTTAGTCCGCAGCACGAGCACGGCACGGTTATTAACTACATCAAGCAAAAACTCAACGCTTAGTTCACGTATAATGAAGAGGCTGTGATTCTATTTGGGGCTCTGGCGTGAGTGGTAGACGCCAGGGCTTCCAGAAGTGTCGCCATTTCCAACGTCACCACCGCCGAAAGTTTTTCTTCTCGTTGTCGATTTCCATCAGCACTGCGCGACCTACCAGTGAAGACAATCAACAATCACTGGAGGACAACCGAATGAAGTACATGTTGATGCGCAAGGCCGATGCCGACACCGAGAATGGTGTACTACCCACCGAAGAAATCCTGCAGGCAATGACGGACTACAATGACCGTATGACCCAGGCCGGGGTATTTGTTGCCGGTAACGGACTGAGGCCAACCCGCGAGGGCTGCCGCATTCAGTTCCGCGATGGCGAGCCGACCGTTGTACGCGGTCCATTCGAGCAAACCTGCGAGCAGCTGGCAGGCTACAGCGTGCTTGAGGTGGATTGCCTGGAAGACGCCATCGCCTGGGCAAAACAATGGCCCCCTGAAGATGCCGATGGCGATGTTACCCTTGAGATACGCCGTTACTTCACACTCGAGGATTTCGAACCCGGCCCAGCCCTTGAGCAACACCGCTCCCTAGGTCAGCTACCCCGGGAGATGAATGTGCATGTAGCGTTTGCCGGTACCTGCCGGGAGGCCATGGAATTTTATGCGTCGGTGACCGGCGGCAACCTGGAGGCCGTGATTACCTATGGGGAAACGCCAGCAGCAGAGGACGTGCCCCCGGAAATGCATGATCGCGTCATCCATGCGTCCCTTAATCTCAGGGGCCGTCGGCTAATGGGCGCGGATATGTCGGGAGATTGCTACCAGCCACCACAGGGCGCCCAGGTCCATCTTGAATACGATGATCCTGAGCAGGCTGAACGGGTTTTCCGAAAGCTTTCAGACCGGGGTGCGGTCATTATACCGTTTGAAAAGACGTTCTGGGCGAAGCGTTTCGGAATGGCCAAGGATCGCTTTGGCGTTCAATGGATGATCAGCAGCCAGATTGAACATTGCCAGTAAGACACAACAAGGAGGAATAGCATGATGGAACACGCAAAAAACACTATTTGCCTCTGGTTCAACGGCGATGCTGAAGAGGCAGCACACTTTTACGCCGAAACCTTCCCCGACTCGTCGGTTGGTGCCATTCTTCGCGCGCCGGGAGACTATCCAACCGGATCTGAGGGAGATGTGCTGACGGTGAAATTCACTGTTCTGGGCATCCCCTGTCTGGGACTCAATGGCGGCCCAGCCTTTAAGCACAGCGAAGCATTCTCGTTTCAGGTTGCCACCTATGATCAAGAGGAAACTGATAGGTACTGGAATGCGATTGTCGGCAACGGCGGCGAAGAGAGTGCATGCGGCTGGTGCCGGGACAAATGGGGGCTGTGCTGGCAGATTACGCCGGTGGCTTTGACAGAAGCGATCGCCGATCCCGACCCTGCCGCTGCCAAGCGGGCATTCGATGCCATGATGACGATGGGCAAGATCGACATAGCGACCATTGAAGCGGCGCGTCGAGGTGCGCCCACTCGCTGACATTAGCCAGTCCGGGAACCACACTTCCGGACTGGCCATTGTTCAAGGTGCCAATTTCTTCTTCAGCGCCTTGGTAACCGACAACGGCAGGCTCGGCAACGCCCGCAGCATCCATGGCAGTATCCGGCGCTTCACGCCGCTCAGTGACTCCGGAATCATGACTTCGATCAGGTGTGGTCCGGGCATGCTCAGGGCATATTCCATGGCTTTGGCCATATCCTCAGCTGTATCCACCCTCACCCCGTGGACTCCCATGCCCTGTGCCATCTCGGCAAAGTTGAGCACGGGGCCGCGCAGGTCCAGTTGCGACTTTGCCTTCGTACCGGCCTGCTCTGCCCCCACCCGCTCCAACTCAATGTTCAGCACCGAGTAGGAGGCGTTGTTGAAGATGATGGTGGTGACGTTGAGCTGTTCACGGGCCATGGTCCACAGGGCCTGGATGGTGTACATGGCGGTGCCATCGCCGATCAAGGCCAATACCGGCCGATCCGGGCAGGCAACAGCGGCACCAACAGCATTTGGCAGGCCCTGGCCTATGGCACCACCGGTGAGAGTGAGCAAATCATGCCGGGGCGCGCCGGCGGTCATCACCGACAGCATCAGGCTGGAGGTAATGCCTTCGTCCACAATGATGGCGTTGTCGGGCACAAGGTGGCCCACCGCCTTGCAAACTTTCTCGGCCGTGAGCTTGCCCCTCGGCCGGCCCGGTCGTTGGCTGGCCTGAAGCTTCGGTTCTGCCTGGCTGGCACCGAGGGCTTCGTTGAGTTTATTCAGACTGCCGGTGATGTCCTCGTCTGGCGCCGCAAGGGTGTGAACCTTACAGGTGTCCGGGACCAGGTAACTCTGCTTGCCCGGATAGGCGAAGAAGGAAACGGGAGCCTTGGCATCCACCAGGATCAGGTGATCAATATCTGTCAGTTGTACCGTTGCCAGTTCTGCCAGGTAAGCCAGGCGCTCTACCGGTGGCAGGCCGGCGCCCCGCTCCATGCGGGTCGGGAAGGTCTCCGCCAGCAGCGTGACGCCGCTGTGCGCAGCAAGCTTTGCCGCCGCCAGCAGGCTGGGCTCCCGCAATGCATGCCCGCCCATCAGCAGGGCGGTTTTCTTGCCGGAGCGAATGGCTGCGGCGATGGCATCAACGGTGGCTTCATCCGCCGGCGCTGGTTTGGGCGGGGCGAGAGGCGCGCTGGGCACTCCACCGTCCCCCCAGGAAACGTCAGCCGGCAGGATCAGTGTGGCCACCTGGCCGGGAGCGCTGCGTGCGGCCGCAATGGCCTCGGCGGCATCCTGGCAGAGGGTCTCCGTGCTATTAGCGGTGCGGACAAAACCCGGCGATACGTTGCGGGCGACAGTCTCAATATCGGACTGCAACTGGGCATCGTACTTCACGTGGTAGGTTGCATGGTCGCCAACAATGTTCAGTACCGGTACCTTGCCCTTACGGGCGTTGTGCAGATTGGCCAGCCCGTTACCCAGTCCACAGCCCAGATGCAGCAACGTGGCAGCCGGCTTATCGGCCATGCGCGCATAACCGTCCGCCGCGCCAGTGGCTACACCTTCGAACAGCGCGAGGACGGCACGCATTCTGGGCTCATCATCCAGTGCCGCCACAAAATGCATCTCACTGGTGCCGGGGTTGCTGAAGCAGACTTCAACATCAGCATCCACCAGGGTTTTCATCAGGGCTTGTGCGCCGTTTGTCATTGTTTTTCTCCACGCTTTCAGAGTTCTTGTTTATATCGCGGCTCTGGAATCATGCCAAGTATGCCGATCCAAGGCTACTGGACATCAGCCTCCGGCCACAATAGACCGCACGGCGGCGCGGGCGGTCATGATGCAGCCGGGCAGAAAGGTGCCTTCAAGGGAGCGTTTGCCGTTGGCGCCACCTCCGCCAAAGCCGGCCGCTTCTCCCACGCAGTATAAGCCCTCCACGGGAGCACCCCTCGTATTAAGAACCCGGCTTTGCAGATCGGTTTGCAGGCCCCCAAGGCTTTTACGGGTAATCAGCTGCATGCGGATCGCAATGTAGGGCCTTGCACCGGGCTTTTGCAGAGGGGCCGGTTTGCAGGTGCGCAGACGGTCCGGCTTCCATTCCCGGGCGTGCTTGATCAGGCGAATCTGGGGGTCGTTATGGAGTTGCGTACCCGCTGTGAAGTTGGCATCAAACGTATCTGCGGTGGCCTGCAGTGTGGCGGGGCTGATGTCGTGGGAACAGGTCAGCGCGTTCATTTTTCCCGCCAGCTCATTGAGGCTGTCCGCTACCAGGAAATCGCGGCTTTCGCGCCGCATCTGGCGAACCAGCGGATGGTTACCCAGCAGCAGCTCTTTCACGAACAGGAGAAATTGTTTGTCCCGTATCCGGGCATTGTGTTCAGCGCCGGAGATTGCGAATTCTTTGGCGGCGATGCGCCAGTTGAGCAAGTGCCAGGTCCAGGGTTTTTCTTGTTCCGCCACCCGTTGACACAGCCAGTGGGTGTCGAATCCGGTCACCAGGGGCTCGGGGCCGATGCGCTCCCCCAGATGATTCAGCCATAGGGCGGATTTGCAGGGAATGGTGGAAAGTCCATGGCCGGGAAACTGCGGGTACGGATGCGGGAAACCAGCCGCGTAATTCCACATCTCCCCGGCGTGGGTAATCCGGCCACCCAGACTGTCAGCAACCCAGTGATGCATTTGGCCGTCCGCATTGGGGTGTGCGCCGTTCAGCATACGGGCAGGTTGCGGGCGGTCGCTGGGCCAATTGGCGCGGCATTCCTTGTGGCTACCGTTGATGCCGCCGGTGGCCAGCACCACGGCCGATGCTGTCAGCCGGATCTCGTCACCGCTTGTCTCGTCAATCGCCACGGCGCCGCAGACTTTACCGGCTGCGCAGTCCAGCCCGGTGATACGATGCTGGTGCAGCAAGGTGAGTTTATCGGCGCTGTTTTCACGATGCAGTGCCTCCAACAGGCAACGCACCAGCTCACGCGCTGTACCCCAGATTACGTGATAACGGGGCACACTATTACCGTCACCGAAGCGCCCGCGTTCCACCCAGTTAACCGCGGGCAGAAATCGGATGCCTTCGTTGCGTAGCCAGTCATATACTTCCGAACGGGAGTGTTCGACGTAATAGCGTGCCCATTGCAGGGCGCATTTGTCATTCGGATCCAGCTCACCGAAACTCAGCCAGTCACCGAGGGCAACCTCCGGGGAATCGGCAATTTTCATCCGTTTCTGCAGAGGTGTGCCCACCAGCATCATCCCGCCAAAGGCCCACAGTGCCAGGCCACCCATGCGCTCCGCGGTATCCCTGTCCGCAAGGGTGACACTCTTCCCCGCCCGCAGGGCTTCGAGTGCCGCAACAATACCGGCCAGACCTCCGCCGACCACCAGAACATCTGAAGCAATCACATTGGCCATAACGCCCATCCGACTCGATCGTGATGTGTTGTCATATCCAAAGATATACCAATACTATGAATTGAAAATTGATCTGGGAGGCCAACGGCCTGATTCCCCCGATGAACATCAAAGGAAAAACACCATGAGCAGCCCCAAACCCAGCACCATTCGAGTCGGCCGTCGTTACCGCGCCAATCGCCTGGACGGCCCCTATGACGCTATCGTCATAGGCTCCGGTATCGGCGGGCTGACCACCGCCGCCTGCATGAGCAAACTGGGCAAGAAGGTGGTGGTGTTCGAGCAGCATTACACGGCCGGCGGTTTTACCCATAGCTACGACCGCAACGGCTACGAGTGGGACGTGGGCGTTCACTATATCGGTGACGTGGGCGCGGACCACACACTGACCAAGCGCCTGTTCGACCACATTACCGATGGCCAGTTGAAGTGGGCGCCCATGGATAGCCATTTTGACCGCATCTTCATCGGCGAACGCCATGTGGATCTGGTGGCCGGTCCTGACAACTTCAAAGCAGAGCTGAAGAAGGCCTTCCCCGGTGAGGAACAGGCCATTGATACCTACCTGGATTACCTGAAGCAGGTGGCTAAAGCCATGCCCGGGCTGGTAATAGGAAAGGTACTACCCGATCTGGCTGCAGGCCCCCTGCGCAAGCTGGTAAACCGCACCGCACCCTCATTCCTGAACCGACCCACCCGCGAGGTTTTGGAGAGTCTGACCAGCAACCAGGAACTGATTGCCGTGCTCACCGGCCAGTGGGGGGACAACGGTCTGCCACCAGCGGAGTCCAGCTTTATCATCCACGCCCTGATTGCGCGCCATTATCTCTATGGCGGTTACTACCCGATCGGCGGGGCCTCGGAAATGGCCAAGACCATCATCCCGGTCATCCAGCAGGGCGGCGGCGAGGTGTTTACCTACGCCGATGTGAAGGAAATCCTGATCGAAAAAGGCAAAGCAGTCGGCGTTCGCATGGCCGACGGAGAAGAAGTCCGTTCCCCGCTGGTGATCAGCAACGCCGGCGTGTTCAACACTTTCGACAAGCTGTTGCCGGAGTCCGCACCCCACCGGGACTATTACCAGCAAAAACTGAAAACCGTGGAACGCTCCATGGCCAGCAACTGCCTTTACATCGGCCTGAAGGATACCGCCGAGAACCTGCAGCTGCCGAAAACCAACTACTGGATCTACCCGGGCGCCGATTACGAAAAGCAGATCAGTGATTTTATATCTGCACCGGAAGAGACCGACATTCCGCTCACGTACATTTCCTTCCCTTCCGCCAAGGATCCGAGCTTTGCCGAGCGCTACCCCGGTCGCGCCACCATCGAGATCGTAGCCCCCGGCCCTTACGATTGGTACGAAGACTGGTCCAACAAAACCTGGGGCAAGCGTGGCGACGAATACGAAGCGAAGAAGGAAGCCTACGCCCAGCGGCTGCTGACCAAACTGTACGAGAAGTTCCCGCAGCTGGAAGGCAAGGTGGATTACTATGAGCTGTCCACACCGCTTTCCACTGATTACTTTTGCCGTTACAGCAAGGGGGAGATCTACGGCCTGAATCATACCCCGAGCCGATTCGAGCAGGACTGGCTAAAACCCAAAACCCGCATTCCCGGCCTCTACCTGACCGGCCAGGATGTAATGACCTGTGGCGTGGCCGGGGCGATGATTGGCGGGTTACTGGCTACTGTGGCCGTCAGCGGCCTGCGGGGATTGCCGCTGGCGAAGAGGATGTTCGTGGGGTGACGGGGATCCCTGCCGTGCTCTAAATATTTCCAGTCGAGTTGATCTCTACCAGTTCCCCCCTTTCTTGAGGGGGGCCATACTAGCTGTATTTGAAGATCGCATAGGCGAGCTATTATGGACAGGAGACGCTCAATGAAGAGATCGGGCGTGTTATCAGTTGATACCTCGTCCAAAGATTCCGAGGGCCAGCACTGGCACACCCTGGATGCATCCAGGGTCAGGGAACAACTTGAAGCAACAACACCCCTGAGCGCTGAAGATGCCGCTGCACGGCTCGCCATCTATGGTCCCAACCGCCTGCCGGAAGGACGATCAAGCGGTCCACTCGCCAGACTCGGGCGCCAGCTCCGCAACTTTCTCATTTACATTCTGTTGGCAGCAGTCGCCATAACCGGTGCATTGGGGCATTGGGTCGACGCCGGGGTCATCATGGCGGTGGTGGTCATCCAGACACTGGTGGGTTTCATACAGGAGGGCAAGGCCGAGCAGGCGCTGTCCGCCATCCGGCATATGCTGGCCCCCAAGGCCCGGGTGGTCCGTGCGGATGGCCAACATAATGTGGATGCCGCTGACCTGGTGCCCGGAGACACGGTACTGCTGGAACCCGGCGACCGAGTGCCAGCGGATATCCGGCTGGAGAAATGCCACAACCTGAAGATCGAGGAAGCCATCCTTACCGGTGAATCCGAGGCGGTGGAGAAATCCCCGGAACCCGTGGAAAAGGAGTCGGCACTGGGTGACCAGACCGGTATGGCATTTTCCGGAACCATGGTGTCCACGGGTACCGGCCGTGGCGTGGTGGTCCGCACCGGAACGGCGACGGAGATCGGGCGCATTTCCGGCCTGTTGGCCCGGACCACCACGCTGAAGACACCGTTGCTGGAACAGATGGACCGCTTCGCCCGCTTACTGTCCATCATTGTGGTTGTTGCCGGAGTGGCTATATTTGCCGGTGGCATGGTCTTCAGCGGCCTGCCTTTCCGGGAGCTTTTCATGGCCGTGGTTGGCCTGACGGTAGCAGCGATTCCCGAAGGTCTGCCGGCAATACTCACCATTACCATGGCCATAGGCGTGCGCCAGATGGCGCGTCGCCAGGCCGTTGTCCGGCGGATGCCTGTTATTGAGTCACTGGGGGCGGTATCGGTTATCTGCTCGGACAAAACCGGCACTCTCACCCACAACGAAATGATGGTCACCACCGCCGTGTTGGGCCAGCGGCGACTGGATGTGACCGGCGAGGGCTATGAACTGGAAGGCATGGTTAGCCAGGACAGCCAGCCGGCGGATGCCACCAGGGCACTGGAAGAACTGGCCCGCGCAGCCGCCCTCTGCAACGATGCCCATCTGGATTTTCGGTCGGGTCCACCACGCATTCAGGGCGACCCGATGGAAGCCGCCCTGAAGGTATTTGCCCACAAGGCGTCGTTCGATATTGAGGCCAGTGCCAGTGACTGGCCCCGCCAGGACGAAATCCCCTTCGACACCCAGACCCGCTTCATGGCAACCCTCAACCATGATCACCATGGCCACGGCGTGGTGTACGTCAAGGGCGCCCCAGAGCGTATCCTGGACATGTGCGAGGCTGAGTTGACGGCGAATGGCGATACCACTGCCCTGGATCGAGCCCGCTGGGACCAGGTCATTGCCGATATGGCATCGGAAGGCCTGAGGGTACTGGCCCTGGCCCGCAAGCCGATCCCCCGTGGCACCACGGATCTGGCGGTGGAAGACCTGGATACAGGCGTGGAACTTCTCGGCCTGGTGGGATTGCTGGACCCACCCCGGCAGGAAGCCATTCGGGCCATCTCGGACTGCCATGCCGCGGGTATCCGCGTGAAAATGATCACCGGCGACCACGCTCTGACCGCAGGTGCCATTGCCCGCAAGCTGGGGCTGCGGAACAGCGAGCGGGTGTTAACCGGGAAGGAACTGGATGGCCTGAGCGCCGAAGAACTGCAACAACTGGCGACCGAAGTCGACGTGTTCGCCCGCACCAGCCCGGAACACAAGCTGAGACTGGTGGAGGCCCTGCAGGCGCAGCACGGGGTTGTCGCCATGACCGGCGACGGTGTCAACGACGCCCCGGCCCTGAAGCGAGCCGATGTGGGCATCGCCATGGGCGTCAAGGGCTCGGAGGCCGCGCGGGAAGCTTCGTCGGTGGTTTTACTGGACGATAATTTTGCCAGCATCGCTGCCGCTGTCCGTGAGGGACGCACCGTCTACACCAACCTGAAAAAGTGCATTGCGTTCATGTTGCCCATCAACGGCGGCGAGTCCATCAGCCTTATTACCGCATTGCTGCTGGGCCTGGCGCTGCCCATTTCGGCGCTGCAGATTCTTTGGGTCAACATGGTCGGTTCCGTTGTGCTGGCCATGACCCTGGCCTTTGAACCACCGGAACCGGATGTCATGAAGCACCCGCCCCGACCGAGGGAGCAATCCTTGCTGCACGGATTTCTGGTATGGCGGGTGTTTTTCGTGTCGCTGCTATTCCTGACTGGCATCTTCGCCGCCTGGTTCTGGGTCATGCACCACCATGGCGACCAGAGCATGGCCCGTACCCTGGCCGTCAATACGCTGGTGGCTATGGAGGTTTTCTACCTGTTTGCCGTGCGCTACCTGGATACGGCTTCCATCACCCTTCGCGGTGTATTGGGAACGCCAGTAGTGTTAGGTGCTGTGGCGACAGTTGTGGCCCTACAACTACTATTCACCTACCTGCCGTGGTTCCATGACACCTTTGAAACCAGTGCGCTGTCCCTGGACATGCTGGTCTTCGCGTGTCTTGCCGGGGTGACTGTGCTGGTGCTCCTGGAAATCGAAACCTGGGCTCGCAGGCGCATATGGCCGGCCAGATTGAACTAGCATAAAGGGGAGCAAACCAGAAAATGTAAAGCGGGAGAATAAACGTTGCTTGACTTGATCGTTCAATCCTCCTTCACAGAGGTGGCGGCCCTACTCGTGTTGGCGGCTTTCATAGGGTTCATCGGCATATTGCTGAGACAACCGCTCATCGTGAGTTTTATCGCGGTTGGTCTGATCGCAGGACCATCGGTTCTGGATATTGTTCATTCCCGGGAACAGATTGAGCTTCTTTCCGAGTTAGGGATTGCAGTCCTTCTGTTCCTGGTGGGCATCAAGCTGGATGTGAAGCTGATTCGATCCATTGGCGGAGTTTCCGTACTAACGGGGCTTGGCCAGGTGGCTTTCACATCCATTCTTGGCTACTTTATCGGGCTGGCGATTGGCCTGGGCCACATAACCAGCATTTATGTTGCGGTCGCCCTCACCTTTTCATCCACTATCATCATCGTCAAGCTGCTCTCGGATAAACGGGAGATTGACTCTTTGCATGGTCAGATCGCTCTGGGTTTCCTGATTGTGCAGGATCTGGTCGTCGTCATGGCCATGATCGTGCTGGCAGCTATCGGCATAGGGACGGGACACGATTCTGCCAGTAACGCGTCGGTCTGGCGTGTGGCCATTTCAGGCATTGGCTTGTTGTTATTTGTCATGCTGTTTGTTCGGTACATCGCCAACCCCCTCACCGAAAAACTGGCGAAGGCACCAGAATTGTTGGTCGTTTACGCCATCGCTCAAGCGGCATTATTCGCGGCGATCGGGGACCTGGTGGGTCTTGGCAAAGAAGTGGGCGGCTTATTGGCCGGTGTGGCACTGGCTTCCACCCCCTTTCGTGAAAGTATCGCGGCCAGGCTGGCACCGCTACGCGATTTCTTGCTGCTGTTCTTCTTTATCGCACTGGGGGCGCAACTGGATTTATCGTTGCTGGGCTCTCACATCTCTGGCGCCATCATCTTCTCGCTGTTTGTTCTTATCGGTAACCCGCTGATCGTAATAGTCATTATGGGCGCCATGGGGTACCGGAAAAGGACAGGTTTCCTGGCTGGCCTGACCGTTGCCCAGATCAGTGAATTTTCACTCATTTTCGTTACCATGGGAATCAGTCTAGGCCATATGCAGCCGGATATTCTCGGACTGGTCACCCTGGTCGGCATTGTGACCATCGCGGCATCGACGTACATGATCTCCTATTCCCATCAACTTTACAGGCTGTTTGAACCTTTGCTGGGGATATTTGAACGGCCGGGCACGCCCCGTGAACAGTCTGCAGAACAGCACACTGGTGATCATTATCAGGTGATCATTTTTGGCTTGGGCCGCCTGGGCACTGCCATCGCCACTCGCCTCAAAGCACAAGGCATCAAGGTCTTGGGATTGGATTTCAATCCCGTCGCCATCAAATACTGGCGGCATCTGGGATTGGATACCGAATACGGAGATGTCACGGATGCAGAGTTTGTGGCCGAGTTACCACTCAGGCACGCTAAGTGGGTTGTGTCCGCCATTCCACATCACCAGACCGGGGTCTCCTCCGAGGACATGCGGAAAACCATTATTCAATTGACACGGGCGGCGGGGTTCACCGGCCAATTGGCAACGGTATCGCAAAGCAAGATCGAATCGGAAGAGTTGAGACTACGGGGCGTAGATCTTGTTCTGGAACCCTTCCAGGATGCGGCTGATCGAGCCTGTGAGTTACTACTTGAGGGCCTTGACGTCCAGTCAGGTCCACATGACGCAAACAGAGAGCCAAACCATGAACAGGTTTAAGAACATTCTGTATGTGCTGAATGAACCAATCGGTGAACCCTCAGCCTCGCTGATTCGAGCCGTTTCCCTGGCTAAAAACAATCAGGCGGATTTGACGCTGTTGTATGTGCTCCAAAATTTTTCCTTATCGTCCTATTCGAAACAGGCTGGTATCAACGGACAAGAACTGCAAAGCAGGATCCTTGCACATGAGCAGGCGGCCCTGGATCGACTGCGCTCGTTGCTGGACCAGAGCCTGACCATCAAGACGGGGATTCAGGTTGGAAAACGATACCTCGAAAGCATTCGCGCGGTGCAGGCCAAACATTTCGATTTGGTGGTCAAGGAAGCGGATGCGATTGACTGGCTTGACCGTTTCTTCGGCAGCGACGACATGCACCTGTTGCGCAAATGCCCGTGCCCGGTCTGGCTGATGAAGAAAGACGAGAAAGCGGATTACGAACACATCATGGCAGCCGTCGATTTCGACACTGGTGATGAGGACTTGGGAAACGATGAGCTGAACTCGGTGATCATGGATCTGGCCAGCTCACTGGCCCTGTCAGACTTCACATCGCTCGACGTGGTGAACGCCTACGACGTGCCCGAGGCCGGCTTTATCAGCCTGTGGACAGACCAGCCTGACAAGGTCGAAAGAGAGCTGCTGGAGTCGGAATATTGCCTGAGAGCTCGCAAAATGGACGCATTGCTTGAAGGGTTGAAGCACAAGCTAGGAACAAAGTCCTATAATTACTTGTCTCTCCGCTCCCACCTTGTGCGGGGGGCCCCGGGTCGCGAGATTCCGAAAATGGCCAAAAACGTCAAAGCCGATCTGGTAGTGATGGGAACAGTTGCCCGTACCGGTATTTCCGGCATCATTATCGGCAACACCGCCGAGCTCATCCTATCCCAGCTAAGCTGTTCCGTACTCGCGATCAAACCCAGAGGATTTGTGTCACCGGTGTCTTAACAATAGGCATTTGAAGCAGTTCCGCTGCGCGGACTCACGGTCTGTGTGAAGCAAAAGTGATACTTTTTGAGTTCGTCCCGAGGAGGAGCTGGCTTTGGACCTGCGCTGGCGTAATACCCACCGTGTTTTTATGGATCCTGGAGCGACTCTTGCCTGCTAGTAGGGTGGATCTTATCCCGAACCTTCTGGATCCATTGATAGAACACCGGCACCAGCAACGTTCCCAGAACGGTGGCAGCAACCATACCACTCAGTACAGTAATACCCAGGCTGATGCGGCTGGCTGCGCCGGCACCGCTGGCAAACACCAGTGGCAAAACGCCAAGCACAAAAGAGAGTGCCGTCATCAAGACTGCCCGGAAACGCAGAACAGCCGCCTTTCCTGCGGCCTCCTCGGTTGTGAGGCCCGATTGCCGGAGCTGCATCGCGAATTCAACAATGAGAATGGCGGTTTTGGTTGAAAGTCCGATCAATAACACCAGACCCACTTGGGCGTATATGTTGTTGGCCAGCCCCAACAACCATAGCCCGCCCATGGCACCGAACATGGCGAGGGGAACCGCGCCAATCACTGCCATAGGAAGGCTCCAGCTTTCATACTGAGCTACGAGGAACAGGTAAACAAACACGATAGCCAGCAGGAAAATCACTGTGGCCAGACTACCCGCCTGTATTTCCTGCAGGCTCTGACCCGCCCAGGCGAACGTATAGCCTTGTGGCAGTTTCTGCGACAGTGTTGCCATGGTCTTTAAAGCATCGCCACTGGCAAATCCAGCGGCGGCCTCACCGGACAGAGTCACGGAACGCTTGAGATTGAAATGTTGAATACTTGAAGGTCCCAGAACCGGTTCCAGTGACGCCAGAGTTGTCAGGGGTACCATGTCGCCTTGCTGATTGCGCACATAATAAAAGGAAAGATCCTCCGGGGTTTGCCGGAAACTTCCCTCAGCCTGCAACAACACTCGGTAGTTTTTGCCGAAGCGGGTGAAGTCATTGACGTAAAGCGAACCAAGTTGGGTTTGTAAAGTGGAGAATATGTCGGAGAGCTGTACGCCCAAGGCCTTGGCCTTATTACGATCCACCTGCAGCAAATACTGAGGAATATTGGCGCGGTAGGTGCTGTACACCCGGGACAGCGATTCCTGCTGGTTGGCCTCAAAAATCAAGCCGTTCATGACCTGGGCAAGCTCGGAGACATCTCTCCCAAGGTTGTCCTGGAGACGGAAGTCGAACCCTGCCGAGGTACCCAATCCCGGAATAGGCGGCGGGTTAAACACCATCACCTGTGCCTCGGGAACCGTCCATAAGCGTGAAAACAGCCGCGGAATGACCTGCTGGAGCCCCAACTCATCGCTCACCCGGTTCTCCCAGTCTTTCAACATAACGATCCCAAGGCCGTTATTGGAGTTGGCCCCACCTAAGAGGGAGAACCCGGAAACCGTAATAAAGTCGGTCACGGCTGGGTCTTTCAGCACCATGTCAGTCACTTTCTTGAGCACGGTATCGGTTCGTTCGAGCGATGCAGCGTCGGGCAACTGCACATCCACAAACAGGAATCCCTGATCCTCCGGTGGCACAAACGCCGTGGGTACGGCTTTGAACAGACCAGCACCAGCGATCAGGATGGCAACCACGCCCACCCCCACCAGAGCGCCTTTGCGAAGTAGCCGAGTCACCAGGCCGTCATAACCCTTCGTTCCACTGGCGATCAACTGCTCGAATGGACGCAACCAGCGAATGGACTGGTTACCACCCCGCCCCAACAGAGAAACACAAAGCGCCGGGCTTAGGGTCAATGCATTGATTGAGGAAATAACCACTGCCACAGAAATGGTGACGGAAAACTGCTTGTACAGTTCACCGGTAATGCCGGGCATGAAGCCGACCGGGACAAACACCGCCAGCAACACGAGAGTGGTGGCAATCACCGGGCCTGTGACCTCTGCCATGGCTTTGGTTACCGCCTCGTGAATGGGCAGCTTTTCTTCCTGCAAGATACGCTCAACGTTCTCTATCACCACAATGGCATCATCCACCACGATACCTATGGCGAGCACCAGACCAAACAGGGTGATGGTATTTATTGAATAGCCCAACACCGCCATGACTGCGAATGTACCAATCAGAGAGACGGGAATAGCAATGCTGGGAATGAGTGTGGCTCGCCAGTTTTGCAGGAACAGGAACACCACCAGGATAACCAATCCGATGGCCTGGAAGAGCGTGATAATCACCTCGTCGATTGATCGGCTGATAAACTCGGTGGTGTCATAGAGCACGCTGTAGCCTACACCGTCCGGAAACGCCGGTTCTGCATCTGCAACGACCTTCTTCACGCGTTCCGCGACCTCAAGCGCATTGGCATCTGGCAACTGATAGATAACCAGGAATGCCGTATCGCGATTGTTGAGTTTGGCGGTGGAGGCATAGGAGCGCGCGCCCAACTCGATCCGTCCAATGTCTCGAAGACGTACAAACCCGCCGTCAGACTTGGCACGGAGAATGGTCTGGGCAAATTCGTCCGGATCCGACAGCCGTTCACGGCTTTGTATGCTGTATACAAACTGTTGTCCGGTTGGCACCGGTGGCTGTCCCAGTTTGCCAGCGGCAACAATCTGGTTCTGCTCCCGCAGTGCTGCAGCGACTTCCGCAACGGTGATGTCGAGAGATGACATGCGCTGAGGATCCAGCCAGACTCGCATGCTGTAATCCTTTGCCCCCATTACCTCTGCGGAGCCAACACCTGGAACACGCCCCAGGGCCTCAACCAGATTATTCGAGGCATAATTGCTTAGAAAGACGCCGTCCAGATCCGGACGGTCGGACGTCAGGTTGATACCCATCAGCATGTTGCCCGACTGCTTGCTGACGACGACGCCCTGCCTTCTGACTTCATCTGGTAAAAATGGCTCAGCCAGCGCAACCCGATTCTGCACATTGACCTGGGCGATATCTGTATCAATGCCACTTTCGAACGTCAGGGTAATTTTCGCCGTACCGTCGCTGGACGCGGTCGACTCAATGTAGATCATGCCCTCAACGCCATTGAGCTGTTGCTCAATCGGGCGAACAACCGCCTCCTCAACCACCTGAGAACTGGCGCCTGGGAGTGACGCTGACACCTGGATTTGGGGTGGCGCCATATCCGGATACATATTGACGGGTAATCCCCGAAGCGCAAGAAGTCCCGCCAGGGTAATCAGAATGGAAATGACAAATGCAAATTTTGGCCGCTGGATAAAGACGCCGCTGATCATTGGTCGACCTCATCGACATCAACGAGCGCCCCGGTATCCGGATCAATGTGTTTGCGTACCGGGTTAACGTTAATCCCGGAACGGACTTTCTGCAGTCCTTCGACAATCACCCGCTCGCCAGCTTTCAGCCCCGATTCTGCCACCACCATCGCACCCCGGCGCGGCCCGGTTGTTATGAAGCGCTGGATCACTTGCTGCTGGTCGTCAACTACCAGCACAAACTTGCCCTCAATCGTCTCCTGTATAGCTACCTGAGGTACCAGTATTCTCGCCTCACCAGCCTGCCCTTCTACGTGCAGGGTCACGTACAGTCCTGGCAACAGAACAGCGCCTGGATTAGGGAACACCGCCCTCATGGCAACGGTCCCCGTGCTGGCGTCAGTGCTGACATCAGCAAAGTCCAGCACACCGCTCTCGGAGTACCTTTCTCCATCAGGTAACGTCAGATACAAAGCCAGATTACTAACCATTGACTCGGCCGCCTCCCTTCCTGCTCGCCGGTAGGCTACATAATCCGCTTCATTCAACTGGAACTCCACGTACATGGGATCGGTAACCAGGATTTCGGTGATAGCGCCGCTGGCAGGGCTGATAACAGTGCCCACGTCGAAGTTCAGTTCCCGAATCCAGCCGTCAATAGGTGCTCTTATTTCAGTGTAGCCAAGGTTGTTCGACGCTTTCTTCACGGCTGCTTCCGCTCCTTTGAAACGCCCTTGGGCAGCGCTGAAACGATCTCTCAGTTTGTCGAGATCAGCCGCAGAGAGGTAGCCTTTACCCGCCACCTCTTCGCCGCGCTTGAGGTTCCTTTCCGCTGATTGCAGTTCAGCCCGGGCGGCGGCCAGTTCCGCCTGCGCCTGACTGAGGTCGGCCCCGACATTGGTATCTTCCAGGCGAACCAATAATTGCCCCTGCTCAACTCTGGAACCCTCCTTGAACAGGACCTCCCTGATTTCTGCCTCAATTCGTGCAGAAATATCTGCCTTGGCCGAAGCAGCCGTTCTGGCAACAAATTCCCGGGATGGCCGCACTTCTGCGTTTGCGAGAACGACCACTGATACCGAAACCGGCATGGCTTGGGGAGCTTCAGTCGGTTCGGAGCACCCTGAAACCTGAGCAAGAAGACAGATAGCAATCAGTAAATTGGAAGTAGATTTCCAATAAAGCGAGCAAGCGGAGCGAAATCGAAACATCAATAGTCTTCCTTGATTGAATTATATGGCCGAGGATGCATACGCAAGTTTGAACTAAAGAGTAGTAAACGCACCAAGTCCTGGCCATTTATTGGTTAATCAACCGGTTTATTCTTTACATCCGTATGGTAATTACGCTACATGACAGGAAGCTGACTTCCGATCACCCACGTTTAATGGACAAAACGATGAAGACTCCACTGACCATTCCCTTTGCCCTGCTGGCATTTTCACTATCCGGCTGCGCTTTTCAGGAAACCCTGAAAAGCGGCACTGAAAACCCATGTGCCACCCTCAAAGATATCGTGGCGGATTATCCGACAGAATTCTCTGCCTATCGAAAAGGGGGTACAGACTTCAACACCGTGACCATTTACCGAGCAAAAGAAGAGCTGATTAAAGGACATTGTGAAGTCTGGGCCTGGGGCAACGCTGATTCAGCCTATGTGTGTACCGCAGGCGCACCTGATCCGGAAGTCGCCGCCACACGCTACAATCAGGCGGTGGAACAGGTCTCAACTTGCCTTGGACCGAGGTGGGCGGCGGAAGAAGAAGCGAGGGAGAGAGATGGCGAAGCGGCCGGAATGGTTAGTCGCTTCAGGTCCCCGGATGCGGCGATGCCGGTCGTTTCCGTGCACAATGTCGAGGATCGCTGGCGCAGGTCTGTTTATCTCTACATTGGAAGCCCTGCCCGGGCTTTGTAATCCGGATCACCAACATCAGGCCAGCCCTTCCCTGGGCGCCTGATGCTGCTATCAGATCTGTTTGTACGCCACCTCAGACAGTGCACTTCGATTGCCGTCGGTATCGAGGGTGCGCATGGCGAAGTACCAGGTACCTTCACTCAGCTGATCAACCAGCAGTTCGTCTACCGAGGCGTCGCCAATGGCCAGCGTCTGGTCCATCGCGTCAGCAGAGGTGCCATAGACCACTTCATAACCCGCGATTTCACCCATGCTGAGGCTGTCACCGTTTTCCCGGGTCAGCGGCGCGGTCCAGCTCAATAGCGCAGCATCTGCGGGGATGGCGTTGTCAGTGCTACCCGAATCTGTCGTGTCACCTGATGTGTTGGTCTCATCGCCACTTTCACTGGTGCCATCAGTTCCGGAAGTTGTATCTCCAGAGTCAGCGAGACTGGTATCGGACTCGTCGTACACATCCGCAATGGTTTCGAATCGCTGCACATTGCGATGCTCAACCACCGCCAGTCGCTGACTGATGGTGGCGGAGTCCACTGTCATCTGAAGCTCCGACGCCTGTAATGCAGAGGCGGCTACCAGATCTGACAAGGCAAGACTGTCACCATCACCCAGGATCTGAATCTGGCCAGTACCCACTACCTGGGTCGTCATATCATTCAGAACCTGTGAGATAGTCGTCCACTGGGGGTTGTCGTTTACCAGTGCCAGAAACGCCGCATTGGCAATGGCCACCTGAAGGGCATCGGCGGATACGTCACTGGACTGATCCAACCGGGTCAGATCAGGCGGTGCAAGGTGCAAGGCACCGGCAGTCAGGCCGAACCAGTTTTCCACGGTGGTATAGGCGCCTGCCAGCGCGTCAGGAGACAAGCCCTGGTCGTTTCTCTCCGCGAGCGCCACCGCCAGATGGGTCAGTGGTGTCAGATAGACAGTCTCAGAGATCAGATCGCCTGCGCCGCGCAGGCTGAAGTCACTGTCGAGAGTCAGGGTTTGCCCAAATGCAACTGTGCTTCCGTCGGCCTGATCGCAGCCGGGAAGGACATCGCAGACCATGCGGGTCTGGTGGTCGGTACTTAGCTCAACCAGTGCCCAGCCATCGGCCTTGCCCCGCAAACGCAGTTCATAACTGCCGTCTGCGGCGGTTCTGACGGTTTTGGCGGCTAGCCGGTCCAGTGAGTAGTTACCGTCCTTATCAGCTATCAGGCGATTAGCCGTGACCATCCCCTGTTGAATAATGCCTTTGACGGCCGCCCCCGCAACTTTCACGACGGGGTCATCGGATTGGGTACCGCCACCCGACTGCGCAGTCGCTTCACTCTCACTGCCGGAACCGCAGCCTGCAAGGAGGGCCACTACAGGAACAAACAGCAGTCCTTGCATCGATATTTTTTTGCCGCGATATGACATTTTTTGCACCAATTTATTGACATTTCGGGCAAATCATATCGCGGTATTTTTCAGCTAATTGGGCTCTGGTTCCCTGTTTCTCCCGGCAAATTCGTCAAGAAGTTGGCGCTTACACTAAAAGACATAATGACATCGACTGTAACCCGACAACCGATAACAGGGGCGATGCTATGACTTTGTTTTAAAAGGGAATTCAGAAGATCTGGAGGGAAGATCGAAAACGGGACAGGAGGGAATGAACGAATCCCCCTGCCCTCTGTTTTACAAATTTAAACAGCGACATTTCACGCGAATCCGACTACTCGCGCGCGATCAGGCGCCGTACCTGCTCGAGATTCTCGTTGGATTTGACATGGTAACTGGGAGACGCTTTGGCGGCTTTCTGGAAGAATACCTCAGCCTGTCGATAGTCCTCTTCGGCCATACGGATATAGCCCATGGTATTCAAAGCGTCCGCCTCACTCATAACCTTCGAGAACGCCTCCTGCGCTTCGTCATAGCGCTCCAGACGGGTATAGAGCTGGCCCAGATTTCGCCAGGTACGCTCGTGGCCAGGGGCAAGGCCAAGTGCGGTCTGGTACTGGCTCTCGGCCCGCTCCCAGTGGCCAATAAGATAATAGGAGTAGCCCAGGTTATTATGGAGTTTGACATTGCGGGGAGCTACCAGGAGCGCCCTGTCGTAATAATTCCGGGCGTCGGTAAATTCGCCATGCAAGTCCGCCATAATGCCCAGGGCATTCAATGCCTGCCAGCGGTTACTGTCGGCCTCAACTGCCTGCTCCAGCATGGTCCGGGCCTGATCGTATTCCCGCTGTTTCATCATCATCAACCCCAGGCCCTCCAGAGCACCTGGGTGCTTGGCATCCTTTTTAAGCGCCAGACGAAAGGCAGAAGCAGCCTTGTTGTTGGCTTCTTTATGGAGGTTGATGGCGCCGATCTTGTAGAAAGTGTCGGCATTGTCAGGGTCCAGTTCCAGTGAGCGTATGTACTCGAACACTGCCTCGTCCACCTTGCCACGCCGGTACGCGGCATCGCCTCTGGCGATCGCTTCCTCTGCCGATTCCACGGGCATCAGTGTGGAGAAGGTAAGCTCTGACGCTCCTTCGTAGAGTTCCTTGTAGTTGCTGCCGGATTTAATGGCCGGGTTGGCGGCGCAACCGGCCAGAAAAAGCGCAGTAAGGATGACACACACTCCCATGCGTTTGTTTAAGCAATGCCAGCCGGCAACTCGACTATCTTGATGCAATTCCTTTGTATGCTGATGTGCCGTCATGGTAAATCCTCGGATTATTGTTGTGGATTCGATTACCCTTTGAAGTGATCCAGTAACCCAACGACAGCTGGGCCAATCGCCACGACAAAAAATGCGGGAAACATACACAGCACCAATGGGAACACCATTTTCGTGGAAATAGTGGCTGCAGCTTCTTCGGCGCGTTGCATACGCTTATCCCGAAACTCCTCCGAATAGATACGCAGGGACTCAGCAGTACTGGTGCCAAACCGGAGGCTCTGGCTGAGCAGCGCCACCAGGCCACTGATCTCCTCCAACCCAGTGCGGTCGGCCAAGTTTTTTAGGGCATCGACCCTATCCACGCCAGCTCGCATTTCGCTATTCACCAAAGCCAACTCTTCTGCCAGATCCGGGTGCCCAACCACCAGCTCATCCGAAACCCGCTGTATTGCCGGTTTCAGGCCATAACCAGCTTCAGTACATACCACCAACAGGTCCAAGGCGTCCGGGAAACCGTTGTACAGTTTGCGCTTACGACGCTCAACCAGCTTACTCAACACATAATTGGGGCCAATTGCTCCAAGAAGCACCGCGACAGCTACCGCTTGCACAACCTCCAGATTGGCCAGCCCCGGCACCCATTTGAGGCCGAAAAACATTCCCAACGGCAGCCCCACAATTAACAAGGTTTTTATAGCGTAAAAGTTGGACAGGGCATTGTCGTTGCGGAAGCCGGCATGAACTAGTCGCTGTGCAGTTCGACTACGTTCTTTTTCTTTCTTTGGTAGCACATAGGGAGCAATAGACTTGAGCAATGGTGTCAACGGGCCTTCACTTGGCGACGCACCAACCTCCGGAGCCACCACATTGTGCAGACGGCTACGAACCGGATGAAACAGTGTGGACATCAGGAACATTCCTGCCAGAGCAAGACAGAACACGGCCACCGCCATCAGCACCACAAAGACCAGTTGCGCCATCTGTCGATCCTTGAGGACGCTATCAAGCATTCCAATCAGGTAATCCATGGCTCTTCTCCCTAAACCTTGAGGTTAAGAATTTTCTTGATCCAGAAAACGCCTAAGACGATCAGCACGAGAGCAATGAGGATAAGATCACTCCCCCGGGAGCTTTCTGTGAGCATCGGCATGTAGTCCGGATTCACCAACGAAATAAGCACGAACAGGACGAAGGGAGTCATGGTGAGCACCCAGGCAGAAATCCGCCCTTCCGCCGAAAGGGTCCGCACCCTGCGCTGGAAGCGGAAACGGCCACGGATGACGGAGGCAATTTTCTCCAATACCTCGGCAAGGTTACCGCCGGACTCCCGCTGAACCAACACAGCGGTGATCAAAGCCATAATCAGCACGCTGGGAACCCGTTGCAGCAATCCGAACAACGCTGAGCGGACGTCCCCCCCGAAATTAATCTCATTGAAGGTCGTCTGAAATTCCTCTTTGACCGGGCTGGGCATCTCGGTGGATACCAGGCGAATCGCTTCAATAAACGGGTGACCCGCCCGCAAGGCGCGGATGATGACGTCCACCACATCCGGTAACTGCTCTTCAATCTTCGCAATACGTTCAGCGCGTTTTTTTCTCAGGTAAATGAATGGGATGAGTGCACCAAACGGCGCAACAATCAGCGGCGACCACCAGGCACCGCTTATGGAGTAGCCAACAAACCCGGCAAGTGCGGCCAGCAACATTGCCAATAGCAGCACCCGATAGGCCCGGGTACGATATCCACTCTGAGCTACCAAAGTGACCAGTGGCTGCAACAGGGACAGAGTTTCCAGCCGCTTCTCCAGGGGCGACAAGTCCTTTAGGTAATGCTCCCGCATTAAGGATACCTGTTGTTTCTCTGCTCCCTCTTTGGTCGTCAGATGCTTCATTCGTTGGTTCAACCGCTTCCGGGCGCCACGACTCTCTCCGAATACGGGAATGACCATGCTCTGTGACAATAGGAACACTGCCACAAAGACAAGTGCGAGAAATATCCACAGTTTATCGCCTAATACATCCATGGCTCAGCCCTCGAAGTCCGGATCATAAAGTGACAATGGCAACGCAATGCCCCGCTGCTGCAGGTGCTCCTGGAAGCGAGGCACAATACCCGTAGCCCGATAGCTGCCCTGCACCCTGCCGTGCTCGTCTCGTCCCTGGCGGCGGAAGGTAAAGATCTCAGACATGGTGATCACATCGCCTTCCATGCCGTTGATTTCCTGAACACTTACCAGCCGACGGGTGCCATCTTCCTGGCGTTCGACCTGCAGGACAACATCAATGGCCGAAGCCACCTGAGAGCGGACGGCCTTGGTAGGCATGGTGGTGCCCGTCATGGACACCATGTTCTCAATCCGGGTCAGGGCATCCCGAGGGGCGTTGGCGTGGAGAGTGGTCATGGAGCCATCGTGACCGGTATTCATCGCCTGCAACATATCCAGCGCCTCCGTGCCACGCACCTCGCCGACGATGATACGGTCGGGGCGCATCCGTAGGCTGTTGCGGACAAGCTCCCGCTGCGTGACTTCGCCCTTGTTCTCGATGTTCGGTGGACGGGTTTCCAGTCTGGCCACATGAGGCTGCTGCAGTTGCAGTTCAGCGGAATCCTCGATGGTGACAATCCGCTCGTCGTGGGGTACAAAACCAGACATAACGTTGAGCAAAGTGGTCTTACCGGAACCAGTACCACCGGAGATCAAGACGTTAAGCCGGCCGCGGACAATGCCCTCCAGAAGGTTGGCAATAGAGGGCGTCAGAGTGCCTTTCTCTATCAAGGCTTCCATTGACAAGCCATCAATGGAAAAACGTCGAATAGAAAGTAACGGTCCGTCCACCGCCAATGGCGGAATAATGGCGTTTACCCTGGAGCCATCCTTCAGCCGGGCATCCACCATGGGAGAGGACTCGTCAATCCGACGCCCAACACTGGATACAATGCGATCAATGGTATTCAACAGGTGGGTGTCGCTCTGGAAGCAGGCATCCTCCCTCTCGAGCTTGCCATTGCGCTCCACATAGATGCAGTTAAATCCGTTGACCAGAATGTCCGAGATGGATTTGTCCGCCAAAAGAGGTTCAAGAGGACCAAAACCGAGAATATCGTCCTGAATCTGCTTGAGGATACGTTGGCGAGCTGAAAGCGACAGGGGCATAGACTCCTCCGCCATCAATCTCTGTCCAATGTCCAGCAACTGGCGCTCAGCTTCCTCGCGCCCCAGGGTCCCCAGCAACGACAAGTCCAGCACTTTCATCAACTTATTATGGATCTTCTGCTTCCAGATCCGTTCCTGCTGCTCTTCCGCCCGACGAGCGGACGCCTTACCATTGCCTGTCGCCACCAGTGGAGGTTCCAGCTCACTCTTGCCAACGCTGTTCATTCTGCCCAGTTCCATGACGCCCTCCTCAGGCTCCTGCCAGTTTCCGCCACATCCGGCCCAGGCCCGACTGTGGTGCTTCTTTCTTGCCGCTAAGACTCTCAGCCATATGCACCATGCTTCGGCTTACCAATGAGGATGGTGCCGATTCCAGCAATGGCACCCCCAGGTTGGCGCTCTCCGCGACTTTCGCATAGTCATTGGGAATACAGGTGAGCTCTTCGACCCCCAACGCCTGCTGAATATCAGAGGTGGTCAAGGCGAGGCGTTTATTCCAGCGGTTCACGACCACTCCAATTCGATCCGCGGGTATGCCCATGTAGCGGGTCAGATAATGCAATAGCCGGCGGGCATCCTGAATGTGGGATATGCTCTGTTGCATGACCAGCAACACCCGATCGGCATTTTCCAGAAGTGCTCCCGTAACGCCGTCGATCTGCCGTGGCAGGTCAACCACCGTATGGTCATAGCCGGAGCGCAGCAACAACAGGAGCTTCTGTAACTGGCTATCGTCGATATCCCCCGGCACCACCAGCTGCTCCGAACCATTGCCGAGCAGATGCAACCCACTCTTATGCTTAACCATATGCCCCTCAAGAGCCAACAAATCCATGTTGTCGGCACGCAGGATGGCATCGATCAAGCCGCCGCTCTCTTTGAGATCGAATGCCGACGCCAGGTGGCCAAACTGCAGGTCCATATCCAGCAGGGCAACCCGATCTTCAATCCTTGCAACCAGGCTGTGAGCTAATGCGCTCGCGATAGTGCTGGCGCCTGAGCCGCCCTTGGCATTAATCACCCCGTACAGATCGCCGTCCTGCTTACTGGCTGGCTGCAGTTCGCGAGCAACGCGGTGCAGGGCTTCCAGCAATTCCTGCTTCTGGACCGGGAACGTGAAGTAGTCCCGGGCTCCAACCTGCATGGCGTTGCGCATGATCGTGGTGTCCTCCGGACCGGTTACCATCGTCGGCACACGCCCGGAAGCAGGGCGTTCATCCAGTGACTTCAGCTCGTCGTCCCAGGCAACGGTGGTGCAGAACACCAGTGCGTCGGGCAGATCCGCCATATTGTGGAGCGGATCGGAATGCCCGTTGGTAATCAGACGCTTGCTAAGTGACAAATCAGGCTCGTTGGCAAGCATCTGTTCAAGCTCTTCCAGTTCCTGGGCGTTACGCCCTGCAATCAAAACCGTCATCTTTGCTTTCATGGCTTTTCCTTCCCTGCTCGCTCAACTGACTGTTCCGAAACAGCCGGTGCCTTCCGGCGACACACCCAGGCTCTCCCGGGGCAGTACAGTAATAAATGGCGGCAATTCAAATTCCTGGAAAAAGAACGGAATGATCAACTGGTGCCGAAATCCACTGACCTCACTCCGCACAAAGGCAATATCCAGGTAGTTGGTGGCCGGATCGGACACCTCACTGCCAGTCCCGTCCAGATAATCGAGATCAATCAGGCCTTCATGTAAGTCTCTCAATATTGGGCTGTTCCCCGAGGAGGATGGTTCGTCAAACATGGCGACCCGTCGAATGGCGCTGTGTTCAACGGGGCAGACAACGGCAACCCGGGCCGCGCGCCGACTGGTTTCATCCAGCGTGTTCCAAACGAACATCAGGCGGCCGAATTCGATCGCCGCAAATAACAGGATGAAAAACATCGCCCCGACCAGGGCGAACTCCACGGTATGCAAACCGGACTGAGATCGGATACTCATAGCGCCCTCATCTGCACAGTGCCGTTCATTTCAAAGGCCATGTTGATGGGATCCCCACCGTAGAACGCTGGGATCCGACCAACGATTGGTACGTAGTTGTATCGGGCTCTGACCTCAACATGGCTGGCATCCGGGCTGGAAACACTGATATCGCCGGTCGACCAGTTGGGCAACAGGGGGTCACCCGCCCCCACAGTGTTGCCGTGCACGACCAGATTGCTGACCTCCTGCACCAAAGCACTATCCAGGAAGATCACCCCCACACTTCCTTCCATAGCATGGGAGGCTGCATGTCTCGCTCCGTCTTGGGTTGCACGGGTCATGGTGTGGTACTGATGAAAAGCCCAGCCCAGCTCACTGACCGCAAAAACCACCAATACCAGCAACGGCGCTGTCAGCATGAACTCCAGTAAGGCAATGCCCTGCTGTCTTTTCCCTATCCCGGGGTATGCGTTCATGACTCCACTCCTTGTTTCGCCAAAACCGCTCAGCTATCGAATGTATCAGGGTCCTTGTACAGCTGGATGATATGTGGGCCTGGGCCGGCGCCCGGATTCGGTCCAGGCGTTCCGCTGGCGCCACATTCGTCCTTGAACTGACCGTAAAACCCAGCTTTGCCCTTTTGCTTCATTTCATCCACCATGTAAAAGCAAGCGAACCCCAGCAGCTCCACGCTATCCTGACCATTGGCCAATCCATCACAGTTGCCAACTGGAACCGTCAGGATACGTCGACCGGGGGCACCATTCGGTGGCTGGTCAGGACTGACGGTTGCGTATTGCGACTCATACCAGTCCAGATCGTAGGCCGGTATTTCCTGATTCTCGTAATCCTGCTCTGTATAAGTCTCATGATTTGTAAACCAGTCAGGTGGGTAATCAGATGAGTTCATGCCTCCACCCTTGTAGATACCCAGACGAGTGTTGATCCCGTGGGCAAATGGACCAACCTTGTTACCGGGCTCAGTCTCTATATCGCCACCCGTCGAGAGACAGGAATCGAACTCCCCCGCTGCAGCCTTCTTCATGTCGTTAGCCCCTGTGTTGTTACCCAGCCGGACCAGGTAAAAGTTGCCATTACCCACCTCAGAACTGGTACCCGCGCCAATTTTCAATTGCTCGACATTCCCCCTGGAATAACCAAATATGGTGTCAGGTGGGCTCTCTTCCTGCGGAGCGCCACAGGCCATCATCGGCACAATATTGCAGGTCTTTTCCAGGGTGGGGCTGGGGCCGGCCACCGCTGTTCCCGCTATGGCAAGATCATCAACCCCAAACACCGGGGTAAACCATTCAGCAACGTCGTAGCCGGCAACACTCGCCCTCACGTATTGAGCAGGCGAGGTACCCGACACAAAGGGATTCAGAGTGGAAGAGTACTCGAGGACCAGCGAGAGGTTGCCATCGTTGGCAGCAGCGCCTAGACCGGCATTACCTGGTGCAGCCAGGTTGGCGGCAAAAGTTGTATGGCCGGCGCTGTCAGCCAGGGCCGTGCTACCGGTCTGGTCAAGAACCTTGGCAGCACCAAGCGCCGTAGCGTCCAGAGCATTCTGAAGCCGGGTTTTCTCCAGATGCGCATTGCTTATATCCAGCGCAAGGGCTGCCATTCCCAGAATGGCTATCAGGGAAACAGCGACCATTGGCAAAATAGCCCCCCGCTGAAATGCTTGTGCCCCGTTGACTGGATTCATGATCAACTCTCCCTGTTAGCGCGAAAGCCCGAGGCCAGCGCTACCACTCATATCCGGCGTCATTCGCGCAGGATTGCCAGTATCCTTGCGATAGCTGTTGTAGCCGGCTTCCGCTTTGCGACCGTCGAGAACCGGAAGCTCTCGCACTTCCTGATCCGGCGACACATATTTCTGGGCGGCAATCATCTGGCGCACCGAGTTACCGAACTGATCCTCGGAGCTGGGCGACGCGCACCCTGCGATCAGCAGGCCAGCAGCCAACCCTGTCACCACCGTTTTGAAATTGCGTTTGTATGCATCCATGACGTTCACCTCAGAGTTCATGTCCGAATTGTCCCTTTACACTGCCCTGCTGGACCGTTTTGGTTCCGGTGCCGGGCTCACGCCTGCCTTCCGTGTAACCCAGCAGGTAAAACTCCAGGTCTGATGGCTCCACAAAGTAATCCGTGGGCAGAGTAAACTGATCACGATCGACCGGGCGGGCGAAATGAGGGGTGACCAGGATGACCAGTTCAGTCTTGCCCTTGATGAATTCCTGGCTGCGGAACAGATTGCCCAGCACAGGCAGATCACCAAGTCCCGGGAATTTGTCGACCCGTTCCCTCAAGGTTTCGTTGATCAGACCGGCCACACCGATGGTCTGGCCATTGGCGAGCTCCACCGTGGACGATGCGCTGCGGCTGGTGAGGGCATTAATGAAGAAGGTGGCCGAGGTATTCGGCACCTCGAGGGCTATGGAATTCTGGTTGCTCAATTCGCTGACCTTAATGTTGAGCTTAAGGCTGATCATGTTGGAATCCAGCACCGTGGGCAGGAATCCGAGACTGACCCCAAATTCCTTGAACTCGATTGTGATGCCGTCATCCTGACCACTGCCCACTGGAATCGGAAACTCACCGCCCGCATGGAAGGTAGCTTCCTGACCAGTAAGTGTCGTCAACGTAGGTTCGGCCAGAACCTTGGCGAGGTTGTTTTCCTGCGCCGCATCGATCACCAGGTCAAACAGGGTGTCGCCATCCAGGAAGCTGGCGAACAGGCCGGTGCTCTCGAACGTCATCGGTTCACGCAGGATCTGTGTAGCGGGCAAGCCACCCGATACGGTGTCAAATCCGCCTCCGGGAAGAAATGCACCAGAGGGGGCCAGCGCCGTCCCGTTATTACCGGCACCGATCGTCAGAAGAGAGTTCGCGTTGACAGCCTCGAACTTGGCACCGATACGCTTGAGGAAATCCCTGGACACTTCGGCCACCTGGACTTCGAGCATGACCTGCTGTGCCCCCCCGACCTGCATCATGTTGAGAACCTTGCCGTCCTCACCCCCCTGGTAACTGCGGGCCAGGTCCAGGGCTGCCGTCATACGGGCGGTACTGCTGACTTCGCCACTCAGGATGATGGCATCCTGCGAAGACCGGACTTCAATCTCCTCATCCGGCAGGATCTGGTGAAGCTTGGATTTCAGGCTTTCCAGGTTATGAGTGACCTCGATACCAACCGCACTGACCACCTGATTGTCGTTGTCCCACAGAGTGACGTTGGTGGTCCCCAATTGCTTGCCAACCACATAGAGTTGCCGCGAACGAAGGATCAGGATATCGGCGATGTCCGGATTACCCACGGAGATTTTCGCGACCGGCTGCTCAAGATAGAGGGTCTGGGACTGGTTGAGTGCTACCTCTACAACCTGCTTGTCCATTCCGTCCGCAAGCATGACTTGCGCCAGTGTACCGCCAGGAAACGCCAGCACACACATCAAAGCCAGGCCAATCAAGCAGCCCTCAAGCGATACAGTTCTCGCCTTCATTCTCATGGTCACTCTCCCCTGTTTCACTTCCTGTCCGGCTGCCGCAATCCACTGGCAACCGCCACTCCACGAGTTCACTTACATGGATACCTTCGACGTGCTGACTTCCGTGCCACGAATGATGGTGACTCTGGATGAAGTGGCAACAACTCGCCGCGGTGCCGGTTTTGGCGCGGGCTTCGCTTCCGCCACAACCTCTTCTTTTACAGGTTCCGGCTCAAGCGCCGGACGCAATGTGTCATCCAACGGGTTCCTCAGCGCCAGTTGCACGACCCCTTCCTGAGTCGCTTTCACCAGCTCCTCGGCTTCATCCGTGCTCAGTTCCAGGGTGACCGCCCGCACAATCACCGGCTTGTCTTTCTCCGGTGATGCGGTCTGATCCACCGCCAGGACCTTGACATTTTCCAACAAAGTCCGGGATTGATAGCGGCGGTTTCCCTGAGGAATGGCGGAAACAACGTCCACCCGGTTACCCGGCATCAGGAAACCCGCCACACCAATGACGTCATTCACCCGGACGGTCACGGCCCGTTTGTTGGGCTCAATAACAGCCGACAACGCGCTGCCCCCACCAAACGCGACCACTTTTTCTTTCAGGATCACCTCTCCGGGGTAAATGGTGGTCATCGCGACGGTGCTCTCAATAGCGGTAGTTTCTTTATAAGCGCCCGGGGGCACCATTGACTTGGGCATGTTGACCACTTTCACATCACTCTTTTCCACTTTCTTGCCAAAAGGAATCTGCAGTGACGCCACCACTACAGGGACGCCATCGTCGGTCGTGGGTGCAGCGAAGCGATCGACTGCCCAGCCACGTGCCAGGTAGGCAGCGCCAAGCCCCATCACCAGCGCAAAAGTAAGCATGAGAAGCGTTCTTGACTTGAACATAGCGGTCACCCCACGTTATCCATGTGTACGAAGTAGTTTTTCCAGGCCCAGCGAATGGACTCCGCAGTGAGCCTGGGTGGTACCTCACGGTACCTGCAGTAATCTCTGACCAGTCCGAGCAGGTCACGGGGATGACAGGGCAGCAGAATGTTGTCCTGGCTCGGGTAGAGCTCGTTCATCATGAGCCGGGTGACCTCGGGGTCGTCTTCAATGTCCATCTCCTGGCAAACCTGTTGCCAAAGTCGCAAGTACGGCTCTGGCTCCAGGGTTGTAAAGCCGATCTTGTGTCCGATCCTACGAAGGAACGCTTCGTCTGCCAGTTCGAGAGGATTGAGGTTTGTGGAAAAGATCAACAACATGTCGAACGGAACAGCAAAGTGTTGCCCTGCCCTGAGATTGAGAAAGTCCCTTTTGTCTTCCATCGGCACAATCCAGCGGTTCAGCAGATCCATATGGGACACCCGCTGCCGGCCCAGATCATCAATCAGCAGCATGCCGTTGCTGGCCTTGAGCTGTATCGGGGCCTGGTATTGTTTGCGCTGTTCGTCGAACTTCAGGTCCAGCATATCCAGAGTCAGCTCGCCACCAGTGATGACTTCCGGACGGTGGCAAAGCACATAGCGGGGATCGTGACCATTGGTGAGGTGCACCGGGTCCTGCTCATCGCCATGAACCGGATGATGGAACTCAGGATCAAACAGGCTGATGACCGTATCGCCCACCAGAATGGAATAAGGCACGTAGACCGGCCCCGCCAGTAACTGCACCAGTTGGCGGGAAATATAACTTTTACCACTGCCCGCGGGACCGTAGATAAACATGGCCCGGCCGGAATGGACCGCAGGCCCCAGTTGGGCTAACAACCTCTCCTCGACCACTGTATTATGGAACAGTCGGTGGATGTCCTCTTCGGTAACAACACACTTGGACACCGACTGACGCCGTACCAACGCTTCGTAATCCGACAGCAAGACCGGAGCCGGGCCGCAGTATCCATCACGTGATAATGCATCCAGCGCCACAGCACGTCCCCGGTCGGTCAGGGCATAGCGAAGCCCTTTGCCGGAGAGATCTTCACTGCGACTCTCCACCTTGGCTTCCTGCCGCAGCATATTGATGACCGGCTCCAGTACGGCGCCAGGCAGCGCGATATGGCGGGACAACTGTTGCAACGTCTGATTGCTCACCAGATTGAGATGTTTGAGCAACAAGTCCGCCACGAAGAAGTGATCCAGGCCGGTATCCTCAAGGGTGTGGGGCCTGGAAATCATTCTGGTTACCAGGTAATCGACACCCCTGTCTTCTGAGAGTATGAGTTCGGCTTCCATTGCTCACTCCTTGCTTGAAATGTCTTTGGACCTGTTCGTTAAACAACTGCCAGGGCCGTTCCACAGGCGATCGCCAATGCGTAGGGGAATCGTAAACAGGCTGCCTCACCGGGAGCCGGAGGAATGTAGTGAGGCTGACGAGCGGTCAGTAAAACGGCCATGGAGCTATAGCGTCGAAGCAGTGCTGGCAGCCCCCCTCTTGCAGTGATGTAGATGAGGGCAAGTGCTCCGCCCGCAACGATCGTCATCAACGCTGCAGTAAAAGCTGTTCCTGGACCGACCACCGCACCCACGGCAGACAGAAGCTTCACGTCCCCCGCACCCATTCCACCCAATAGGTACAATGGCAGGAAACAGAGTAATCCCGTGGCAAGTCCGGAAAGCGCAAACAGCAGGCCTTCCCACTGACCAAACCAGGCATGTAGCACCACTGAGACCAAAGCCATGCTTACAGTCAATTTATTCGGAATCCGACATGTGGAGAGATCGCTTACAACAGCGACCACCAGCCCGATCAAAAGGATTGTGATTGACCACTGACTTAACTCCATGATCCCTCCTACCCACTCGAATCTTCCAAGCAGGAGGGGGCATCGCCCCCTCCTTGGTACCTCAGGCTGGCGCTTCGCCAGTAGTAATCGCGGTCGAGATATCCTCAATCGCTCCAGTGATGTCATCACCCAGGGTAGAAAACGCCAACACAGTACCCAGAACAATCAAGGATCCAGCAACTGCGTACTCAGACAGCTCCAGGCCTTCCTCATCACGAATGAACTGAACTACTTTTTCCTTGAAGTTTTTCATTTCGTCACTCCTGCAGTCATTTAGACGAACTTCCATGGTTATACAGCCACCTATCCGTGCGCTGTATTAACGAGGTTAGGAGCAGGGGGGAATAACCGTTAGGAGAATTCTGGCGAAAAACTAGGAGGATTTTGCAAGCCCCGTCAGATCTTGACGGGGCTGCTGGCGGAAAGCTGGAACGGAATGGCGGCCTCGCTGCGGGCGGTCAGCCACTTGTGGCGATACTGGGAGGGTGTCATGCCGGTGTGGCGCTGGAACATTTTGGTAAAATGAGACGCATCGTGGAAACCTACTGCCCAGCACACATCAATCACGGACGCGCTGTTGTTATGAAGGAGCTCAATGGCTTTTTCTATTCGACGCCGCACGATGTATTCCTGGAAGGTAATGCCGTATGCCCGCTTGAATAGACGGCTCAGCTGGTAGCTGTTCGTGCCACACCGTTCGGCAATATTCGCCTGCATCAGCTTGTCGGCAAGGTGATGATCAATATAGGCTGCGGCAGTCTCTACAACCTTGTCCTCGCCGCGATGTTTCTGGAAACGGGCATCATCAGGAAGTGGGTGTTTCTGATGGATGGTCGTGCGACGATCGCGGTTCGATGATTCCCTCAATAGACGGTTCAACCGGCTCAGGGATTCCACCACCGTATCCTCAACCACCGGTTTCACAAAATAGTCCCACACCCGGGTGCGCAAAGCCCAGACAGCCAGTGCTTCGGAGTGCTGCTCAGTGAACATGACCATTGGAACGGAAGAGAACTCTCGCTTGGCCTCACTGAGCCTGGAGAGGCTACCGATATCCGGAAAATCGAATTCGAAACAGGTAATCACCCGATTTCCGGGCATCTGGGCTTCGTAGACTGCCCCGAGATCATCCTGTTCTGAAACGACCACCAATCGGAAACGCCGTTCAATAACCCTGACAACCGCTGGATCTGCCCCATATTGCGTGGCATCTACCAGCACGACGGTAGAATTTTCCATCCTTACAACCCCTTGATTTTGCTTATTCGGGCTGCCTTCCTTGTTGAGTCACCAGATCTTTCGGAACCTGAAAGAAACTACATGTACGTTTTTTAATTTTTATTTGCGTGACTATCACAGATAGATAGCGACTCAGCATCCGTCAATAATATTGATGCAACATTTAACAATTGTTGACCTTCAAACGAACAAGGGCCGCTCCTGGAGCGGCCCTTGTATTCTCTATCAATTGCTTATTGCCGGGGTTATCCGATATTCTTCCGTACAAATTTTTGTATCTCACCGACAATGCCGGATCGGAACGCGATCACCGTGAGCACAAAAATCGCTCCGAGTATCGGGTCCACCCAGTCACCTAACGGCCCCTGGGACAGCTGATACTCCAGGTTCACCACAAAAGTGGCGCCTACAACCGGACCCAGCAGTGTCCCGGTACCACCCAGCAGTGTCATCAGTATCACCTCACCGGACATATGCCAGTGGGCATCGTTCAGCGACGCCAGCTGGAACACCACGGTTTTAACCGATCCGGCCAGTCCCGCCAGCCCAGCGGACATCACAAACGCCAGCACCTTGTACTGATTCACGTTATAGCCAAGGGAGACCGCTCGCGGCTCGTTCTGCTTGATGGCCTTCAGGACCTGACCGAAGGGCGACCCGACTACTCGCTGCACCAATAGATAGCCTCCCAGAAACACGGCAAGCACGAAATAATACATCGCCAGGTTATTTTCCAGGTTAATGAACCCGAAGAGATGCCCACGAGGCACGCCGTGCATACCATCTTCACCGCCGGTGAACGGCGCCTGCACGAACATGAAGTACACCAATTGGGCCAGTGCCAGAGTGATCATCGCGAAATAAATGCCCTGGCGCCTGATCGCAACCACCGCAAAAAGCACACCCAATACAGTGGCAGCGGCAGTGCCCACGATGATGCCCATTTCTGTGGTCAGGCCGGAATAGTTGGACAGCAGGTAACCGGTGGTATAACTCCCGGTCGCCAGAAACGCTGCGTGTCCGAAGGAGAGCAAACCGGTGAAACCCAGCAGCAGGTTGAACGCGACGGCAAACAGGGCAAAACACAGAATCTTCATCAGGAAGACCGGGTAAATCACCGCCGGCGCAATCAGCAACAGCGCCAGCAACACCAGGTTCAGTATGTGTTTCCGGCGCTGATCCGACTTTTGCTGATCCAGCATGGCTTGCTGGATATCTGGCTGGTTTACGGGGTGATCCATGATTACGCCTCCTTACCGAACAGGCCCGATGGGCGAATCAAGAGCACAACCACCATCACCAGAAAGATAACGGCGGAGGAGAACTCGGGGTAGAAAACCTTGGTAAAACCTTCAATGACCCCCATCAGCAAACCGGTAATAATGGCCCCGGCTATGGAGCCCATACCGCCGATAACGACGACGGCGAACACCACGATCAGAATGTTCGAGCCCATCACCGGATTCACCGAATAGATCGGGGCAGCCAGGACACCGGCAAATGCTGCGATCATGACCCCGAAACCGTAGGTCAGGCTGATCAGCAACGGTACGTTGATACCAAAGCCCTGCATCAGCTGAGCGTCTTCGGTACCGGCCCTCAGGTAAGAACCAAGTTTGGTTTTTTCAATCATGAACCAGGTACCAAAACATACCAGCAGGGCCATGAAGATAACCCAGGCCCTGTAATAGGGCAGGAACATGAAATCGAGCTTGAACCCGCCCTGGAAGATGTCCGGCATTGAGTAACGCATGCCGGATACCCCGAAAATATTGGTCAGAATACCCTGGATCATCAGGGCCACACCGAAGGTGAGCAGCAGGCTGTAGATATGGTCCTGGCCGGCGATACGGCGCAACAGGAAATACTCGAGCAGCACGCCGAAGCAGCCGACCACCAAAGGGGCCAGGACCAGCGCCACCCAATAGTTGATGCCCATGGCATCAAACATAATGACGGTGACCATGGCACCCAGCATATACATGGCGCCATGGGCAAAGTTGATTATTTTGAGCAGGCCGAAGATCACCGCCAGCCCAAGGCTCAACAGGGCATAGAAGGCACCGTTGATTATCCCGAGCAATAGCTGACCGAACAGCACAGCAACGGGAACTCCCAGAATCATGGACATGTTGCAAACTCCAAAAGCAGTGCAAACCTCAGGAACGGTCTGCGAATCTGCAGGTTCCAGAGTTCGCCCCGCCGGGGTTGCGGGGCGAACCGTTGGTCAATACCTCAGTTCTTGGAAACGAGTGAGCACGCGCTCTCGGAAAGCGGGCGGTAAGCCTCTTCTCCCGGGATAGTGCGGACAATCTTGTAGAGATCCCACTCGTTCTCGGACTCTTCCGGAGTTTTCACTTCCGCCAGGTACATGTCATGAACCATGCGGCCGTCTTCACGAATCCGGCCATTGGTAGCGAACATGTCGTTGATGGGCGTATCCATCATTTGTTTGCGTACTGTCTGGGAATTGTCCGAACCGGTTGCCTTCACGGCATTCAGGTATTGCATGGTGCTGGAGTAGATACCCGCATGCACCATGGTCGGACGCACACCAGTCTCTTCCATGAAACGGTCGGCCCACTTGCGGGCTTCTTCATTCATGTTCCAGTACCAACCGGTGGTCAACTGGATGCCCTGTGCAGAATTCACACCCAGTGCGTGTACATCGGTGAGGAAAAGCAGCAACGCGGCCAAAGTCTGACCGGACTGGGTCAGGCCAAATTCACCAGCGGTGGTAATGGCATTGGTGGTATCGGAGCCGGCGTTCGCCAGGGCAACCACATCCGCACCGGAAGACTGTGCCTGCAGGATGTAGGAGGAGAAATCCGATGTCGGGAATGGATGGCGGGCCGTTTTGATCACCTCTCCACCGTTCTCTTCAACAACCCGGGTGACGTCCCCTTCCAAGGCGTGACCAAAGGCATAGTCCGCCGTCAGGATGAACCATTCCTTGCCCCCCTCCTGAACAACGGCTTTTGCGGTGCCGTTAGCCAGTGGGTAGGTGTCATAGACATAGTGAATGTGGTTGGGAGTGCAGTGCTCATTGGTAATGCTGGAGGCAGCCGAACCCGAGACAATACCCAAGCCGTCGTTCTCTTCCAGCAGTTTGGTCACTGCGATAGTGACGGAGGAGGCAACCATACCGGCAACCAGATCCACATTCTCATTCTCCAGCCAGCGGCGTACCGTGCTGGAGGCAGCATCCGGGCTGTTGCGGTCATCGGCACTGACCACCTCAATCTTCGTACCGTTTACTTTGCCGCCAAAATCAGCGATCGCCATCTCAAGGGCTTTAAGACCATTGGGACCAGCCAGATCACGGTAGGTGCCCGACATGTCCGCCAGGTAACCAATTTTCACGGTGTCGTCAGAAATGTCAGCCTGGGCGCTCCCGACCATCATGGCTGAAGCAATCGCTGTTGTGAGGAGCTTTTTCATAATTGTCATTGTTGTATCTCCGCTACTGTTGTTGTCGTTGCGTTGGTTGTATCGGGTTTTGATTGTTGATTTGCTCTCTTGTTTTCCGGGCCTTAAACGCCCAGATAGCTGTCCAGTACCGACTGCTTGGCCTCAAGCTCGTCTGCACTGATTTCCTCCACAATCTGGCCGTGTTCCATCACGTAATGACGGTCCGCCAGTGGTGCGGCGAAATGAAAATTCTGTTCAACCAGGACGATGGTCAGGCCCTTATTCTTGAGCTTGACAAGCACTTCCCCCAGTTTCTCGACGATCACCGGAGCCAGACCCTCGGTAATCTCATCCAGCAGCAACATATTGGCCCCGGTCCTGAGGATGCGCGCCATGGCCAGCATCTGCTGCTCCCCGCCGGAAAGCTTGGTGCCCTGGCTGAAGCGGCGCTCATAGAGGTTCGGAAACATGCTGTAGATTTCTTCCAGACTCATACCACCACTGCGGACCACTGGGGGAAGCGTCAGGTTCTCCTGGACGTTGAGTGCGGAAAAAATGCCCCGGTGTTCGGGGCAATACCCGACACCCAACCTCGCAATGTGGTGAGGCTGACAGGTCATGGTTTCATTGCCGTTGATCATGATCGAGCCAGTACGGCGGCCCACCATGTTCATGATCGCCTTCAGGGTTGTGCTGCGCCCTGCTCCGTTGCGCCCGAGCAACGTCACCAGTTCGCCCCGGTGCACCACCATGTCGATACCGTGGAGTATGTGGGACTCTCCATAGAAGGCATGAAGCCCGGAAATTCTCAGCTGTTCGTATTCCTTGTCCGGCCCCTGGCTCATTCGGCTGCCTCCTGAGTGGTGTTGGCACTGCCCATGTAGACTTCCCGTACACGGGGATCTTCGGAGACTTCCTTATATTCCCCCTCTGTCAACACTGAGCCCTGGGCTAATACGGTAATCCGGTCGCACAACTTACTGACCACGCCGAGGTTATGCTCAACCATCAGCACAGTCCGACCTTCGGCGGCCTTGCGCACCAGCTCCACAACCCGTTCCACGTCTTCGCCCCCCATGCCCTGCGTGGGCTCGTCGAGCAGCAATAATTCGGGTTCCATGGCGAGCGTGGTGGCCAGCTCCAGGGCACGCTTGCGGCCATAGGCAAGTTCAACGGTGGTGGTATTGGCAAATTCGGTGAGCCCAACGGAGTCGAGGAGCTCCATGCAGCGTTCATTCAGCTTGTTCAGGCTATGGCCGGATTTCCAGAACTGAAAACTGTTCCCCTCAAAACTCTGCAACGCCACCCGGATGTTCTCGAGTGCGGTCATGTGGGGAAAAACGGCTGAAATCTGGAAGGAACGGACCACACCCCTGCGCGCAATCGCCGCGGATTTCAACGGCGTGATGTCTTTGCCATTGAAAAGGATCGTGCCACGAGTAGGCGGGAGAAACTTGGTTAGCAGGTTGAAGACGGTGGTCTTACCCGCACCATTGGGCCCGATCAGGGCATGGATATGACCACGCTGAACCTTGAGGTTCACGTCGTCCACTGCGACAAAGCCTTTGAATTCTTTTACAAGGCCCCGGGTCTCAAGTACGAACTGGTCACTCATCGTGCCATCTCACCTTTTGTTATTGTTGTACATGAAAACAATACTGACAGACTAGGTTAACGTATACGTAAACGTCAATATTAATCTGCGGATTTTTTAGCGCTCAGACTGTCCAGGAATTCACACACCAGACTCACTAACCCCTCAGGGTGTTCCAGGTGCGGTGAATGCCCGGTTTCCGGCAGGAAAACCGGCGTAGCCGATTCACCGATCCCCTCTACAATCGCTGTCACCTGCTCGGGAACGCCGTACTCGTCATCCTCTCCCTGAATGATCATAGACGGGCACTGGATGGCGTCCAGCCAATGGGTGAAATCCATGTATTCCTGGAACCCCTTGTCCAGCCAGATGGTGTGCCAGGCATTAAAAATGTCATCAGTGCGCTCACCATGGTGGCGCAACAATTTCTCGCGCAATCCTTCTTCCCGATAGCGGCTCTGCATCTCCTGGATACCGGAGACGGTCAGATGATCCGCCCATGTATGAGCCGCCATGGTGATCAGCCCTTTTGCCCGGTCACCGAGTGCCCCAGCCGCAATGAGCGCTATGGAACCGCCGTCACTGTGACCGATCAGGACGACCTCATTTAGTTCAAGTGCATCCAGCAGGCGCGGCAACCAGACAGATCCCTCTTCCTCCTGATAGGCGTATGGCCGCGGCAGCACCTCATCCGTGGACAGACCGTAGCCCCGACGTTCGTATATAAGGGCATCCAGTCCTGACGCCTTGGCCAGCCGCTCGGGGAATTTCCGCCACAAGGCAATATTGCCAAGGGATTCGTGCAGAAAAACCAGAGTTGGGCCAGCGCTGACTTGATGGCGAATTCGCCGGACCTGAAGCGCCACACCCTCCCCTAACGGCACCGACATATCACGAGTCTGCATGGCGCTACCGATTGGGAGGAATGGAATAGGTCATGGTGGAATGCGCCACAGGCTCCTCGGCACCTTCGGAATACACGAACACCTCACCAACCCCCATGGTGCGCCCCACCTTCAACATCGTTGCCCTGGCCCTTATCGGGGCATGGGCCACCGGCTTGCGCAGAAAGTTGATATTGAGATTTGTCGTCACCGCCAACGGCACCAGGCCGATCTTGCTAAGCAACGCGGCATAGAGTGTGACATCTGCCAGCCCCATCATGGCCGGGCCCGAAACGGTTCCGCCTGGGCGCAGGTGCTCTTCATCCACTTCCAGCTTCATCTCGGCCCAGCCATCGCCAAGTTCCTGCAGGGCGCCGTAAGCGGCCCCCTGCGGAAACTGCTCATCCAGAAAGGCCTGAAGCTCTTCAAACGTGATGATCATGCGTCGACTTCGTCCTTCGCACGGTTACGCAGAACAAACCGCTGAATCTTGCCGCTGGGCGTCTTTGGCAGTTCATCCACGAACTCGATTTCACGGGGGTACGCATGGGTGGAGAGCCGGCGGCGAACCAGTTCCTGAAGCTCGTCTTTCAGCGCCTGATCTTCAGCCGGTTCCTGACCACTCTTGATCACCACGTAGGCCTTGATGATGGAACCACGCTTTTCATCGGGCTTGCCAACGACACCGGATTCGGCAACCGATGCATGTTCCAGAAGGGTACTCTCAACGTCCGCGGGGCCGACACGGTATCCCGCTGTGGTGATGATATCGTCATCACGACCACTGAATGAGAAACCGCCATCGCCATGGCAGATCACCATATCTCCCGTCAGGTAGTAACCGTTCACAAACGGGTCTTTCTCACCCCAGGTATAGCCATCGAAATGGAACAGTGGCGACGCTTTTACATCCACCGCCAGTTGACCGATCTCGCCTTCACCGACTTCTTCGTTCTTCTCGTTCAAAGCCACCACTTTATGACCGGGAGACGAATACCCCATGGAACCCTGGCGTACCGGATGCTCAAGACCATGGAAGTTGCAGCAGGTCATACCGGTTTCGGTCTGGCCATAATGATCCTTGACGGGACAGTAGTGACGGTTCTTGATCCAGTTAACCACTTCCGGGTTCAATGGCTCGCCAGCGCTGCTGGCAACCCGCAGGCCGAGATTCTCGCCTTCCGGCAGTACATGATCATTGGCCTTGAGCAAGCGATACGCCGTGGGCGCCGCCGCCAGGTTGGTGATCTTGTATTTACGAATCATGTCGTAGGTGGATTCCGGTGTGAACGCCCCCGGATTGAAATGGGTCGCGTGTCCCATCAGCAGTGGCCCGACCACCGCGTAATACAGGCCATAGGCCCAACCCGGATCAGCCACGTTCCAGTATTTGTCGTCGTCACGCAGGTCAATGGCATACTTCATGTAAACGTAGAAAGCCATCAGCGCCCGGGCCGGAACAGCCACGCCCTTGGCCTTGCCGACAGTGCCGGAGGTAAACATCTGCAGGAACGGGTCCGTGCCCTTAACCATCACAGGCTCAAACTCGGCGGACTGCTCTGCCAGGGTCTGCTCGAAATCGGGAATATCAGAACCTGCCTGCTCAGCTTCCAGGCATAGCACCGGCGGGCAGTTTTTCACATCGTTCAGTTTCGGATAGTTCACCGGATCGGTCACCACCAGCTTGGTATCCGCACGCTCCAGACGATACTCGATAGCCCCGGAGCCAAAGGCGGTAAACAGGGGCTGGTATACAGCGCCCGCGCGAAGAGCACCGGCAATAACCACCAGGAGTTCGGGGCTGCGCGGCAGCAAGCCTGCTACCCGGTCTCCCTTCCCGATACCACGGGATTTCAGGTAATTCGCAAAGCGGGCGGATTTTTCTTTCAGCTCCGCAAAGGTCAGCGTGCCATCGCCACCACCCTCTTTCTCATAGTAAAGCGCCACTCTCTGTGGATCTTCTGCCCATTTGTCGCAGATTTCGTGGCATACATTCAGCCCGGACTCCAGGCGCCCATCCAGGATCTCCGCTTCCAAGGCTGCGGCATCAAAATTTTTGTAAACCGTTTTGTATTCCGGGAGGCTCATTCTCAACTCCTGTTGTTTTTATCGTTGAATGCTGATGGTTAGATTTAGCACAGGGTGCTGTTTACGTAAAGGTAAACTTTAGGCGAATATCGCAGGTAGAAAAGGCAGCTTAGAACCGATCAGGAAGGGTGGCCGCTGGTCAATATGTGGTGCAGGCCGTCGCACTCCACCATGGGGTCCTCACAGTTCACCACAATGTCAGATCGGGCGATCACATAGCCCTTGCCGGTGATGTTGTTCTCCACCACCTGGTGATCGCCCTCCTGCCTTACACCGGTGAACTCTCCGATAAAACCTGTCTCGCGCAGCGATACCGTTTCCAGCCGGTCTCCAGGCTTGATGCGGCCCTGGTGATTCATCAGCGCCAGGCGGGCGGACGTACCGGTACCGGTGGTACTGCGACAGATCACCCCAGGGTGCACGTAGGTGGCGGAGCGCGAACGGTAGTACCCTTCCGCCACGTGCTCCACCGGCCCCATAAAATGCAGGAACGGCAAAGGACCCACGTCACCCAGAGTGTAGTGGGAGAACCCCCGCTCGGCCTGGATGGCCTCCACAATCGCATGAGCCGTATCGGCGAGTTTGCGCTCTTCGTCCAGAGTCAGGTCAAATCCCAGCTCTGTGGCATCCACTAAGGCATAGAAGCCACCACTGTACGCCACACTGTAAGTCACCCGGCCAACAGACGGCACATCTATGGTGGTCTGGTAGGTGTCAATGTAACTGGGCAGGCCTTCACATGTGATGGCTTCCACCACGCCGTTTTCCACGACCGCATCGATATGGACCAACCCGGCCGGAGACTCCAGAATAAAACTCTGCCGGCCCTCTTTCTTGGCAACAATGCCGCTTTCCAGTACCGCCGTGGCTGTGCAAATGGTGTTCGACCCGGAATAGATGGGATACCCCATCACTTCCATAATGATGTACCCAACAGCAGCCTCCGGATCTGTTGCCGGAACCAGCAGGTCTACGGACATTTCCGGGATTCCGTAAGGCTCTTCCAGCAACAGTTTCCGCAGCCCGTCGGCATCGTCTCGCAGGTATTCCATCTGCGCCCGGACCGTATCACCGGGTAACGCATCAATGCCGCCGGTCACAATGCGGCTGACGTCGCCACCGGCATGGGTATCCATCAGTTGAATCGACAGCTCAGGCTTCATCCGGCGCTCTCCAGGGACCAGTGTTTACCGTGTTCCTCCCACTGAGAATCAGGAACAATGACGATCTTGCCGAGATAATTACTACCCCGGTTCACAAAATAGCGCTCGGCCTGATGGAGTTCCGAGAGCCTGAAGGCCCCGTGCAGGACAGGTCTGAGCTGTCCGTTTCGAATCCACGCCACGAGTTGCTCAGCTTCCTCCCGGGTCCCATGGGAAACGCCGAATATCTGTACCTGATAAAGGTAGATACGGGTCCACAGGACCTCGCTGATGTTGCCACCACTGGCGCCGGCGATGCTGAGACGCGGGTAGGTATCGCGGGCATTCATGTCGAAGATCATGGTATCGATAAACAGATCGGTCATCTCACCGCCGACCAGATCCATTACCGCGTCGAAGGGCTTGCCCCCGGTTTCCGCCTTCACCCTCTCCACAAAGCTGTCCATGTCGGAACGGTCCAGCACCGCTTCCGCTCCGAGAGCGAGCAGCGAATCAGCCTTGTCCTGCTTGCTCAGCGCATAGGGAATCGCCCCCATAATGCGGCACAACTGAATCAGCGCGGTGCCCACACCGCCGCTGGCGCCAGTGACCAGTACCCGCTCCCCTGCGCTGATATTGGCGGAGGTCAGCATGTGCATGGCGGTCTGGTAGGAACACATGCCCATGGACGCCACTTCGGCATCCGCCAGCCCCGGATTGGGGATAGAGTAGAACTGGTCCGAGGGCAGGGCCACGTATTCTGCAAAACCACCATCAGCTCCGTGGCCATAATAATCCGGCGTCAGGTTAATATCCCTGCGTTCGGTGGCGTAGATATTGAAATCCAGCAGCCCCCGCTCACCGATTCTTTCCTCCTCAACACCTTCGCCCACAGCGACAATGCGGCCCGCAATATCCGCGCCCTGAATTCTGGGAAAAACCAGTGTGGGCTTGCCGCCCATCTGGAAAGACGTCATCTCACCCTTCTTGGTGGGATAGAGCCCCTCCCGGGCCTTACGATCGGTGTTGTTCTTGGCCGTTGCGGTGACCTGAACCAGCACTTCTCCCCTGCCGGGTTTCGGGGTGATGACCTCCTGATAGTCGAGTTTGTCGATATCACCGTGACCGGTAAGCACCATGGCTTTCATGGTATTCGGGATCATGGGCAGACAATCCTCCCTGGCTGCTGGATGTCGGTTATTCAGTCAGGATAGGTGAGATTCCCGGGTGTGTCAGGAGACCAATCACTTGTCTTCCGGGCGATACAACCGCTGGATGCTGGAGAAATCGAGCGCTCCATTGCCCTGTCCTGCATGCAGCTCGAACAGATTACGAGCCAGGGACCCCATGGGAATGGCAGCGTGATTTTTCACGGCGTTGTCAAAGGCCAGCCCCAGATCCTTGTTCATCAGGTTCACCAGGAAACCACCCTCGTAGCCACGGGAGGCAGGAACGCCCTCCATCACCCCCGGCCAGGGGTTGTAGACATTCAGCGCCCAGTTGCCACCGGAGCTCTGTTTCATGATTTCAGAGAGCACAGCCGGATCCAGGCCGTTTTTCACACCCAGCGCCAAGGCCTCGCTGGTGCCCGCCATCAGAATCGCCAGCATCATGTTGTTGCAGATCTTGGCCACCTGACCGGAACCGTGATCCCCGGCATGGAAAATGTTCTTGCCCATCCCCTCGAGAATTGGTTTGGCCTTGCTGAAGGTCTCTTCCGCGCCACCACAGATGAACGTCAGCGTACCGGCCTTGGCGCCACCTACACCACCGGATACCGGGGCATCGATGAACGGAATGTCGCGAGCTTTGGCTTCTTCGGCCACACCACGGGCGGTTTCCGGCGCAATCGTGGACGAATCAATGACCAGGGTGCCGGCCGGCAGGTTGGCCAGCAGGCCATCGTCACCCAGGTATACCGCTTCCACGTGCTGACCGGCGGGCAGCATGGTAATCACACATTCCGCGCCCTTTGCCGCCTCATGGGCGGTTTCAGCCGTCTTCGCACCTTCGGACACCAGGGCTGCCACGGCATCCTTCGACAGATCAAACACGGTGACGTCATGTCCGGCCTTGACCAGATTACTGGCCATGGGGCCACCCATGTTGCCCAGTCCGATGAAAGTAATAGTTGCCATAGTTCTTCCCCTTATTGTTGTATTCGATTGGTAAGGTCCGCCTGTGCCGGCGGACCTGAAGCCCAGCGTCAGCTCATTGTCGGATTACGCTTCGCTAATCCGACCTACATCTGGAGCCGGTGTTTTGTAGGTCGGATTAGCGAAGCGTAATCCGACAACCACTATCGAGTGAAAAAATCGTCAATCCAGGCGCTGTCCATTTCCGCCAGCGAAGCATAACGCCAGCGGGGCTGCTGATCCTTGTCGATCAATAGCGCGCGGATACCTTCGGCAAACTCTCCTTTTGTCAGGCAATTGCGGGAGAGTGTCAGTTCTTTGTCCAGGACTTCCTTCAGGCTGTCGTGACGCACGTTATTCAGGTGTCGCCAGCACAGGGCCAAAGACGTGGGAGAGGCTGTCGCCAGCGATTTGGTCGCCTTGGCCAGCCAGCCGTCGCCACCTGACAGTTCATTCAGTTGAGCGATGATTTCTTCCAGGCTGTCGGCATCCGTGCTCCGGTTGATGTCATCAAAGTGGGTACGTACCGGCGACTCCGGTCGCGCATCGGCGCTCTGCTGTTCGAACTGCCTCAATACACTGCTAACCACGGCATGACTGTCCTGTTCCTGCCAGTTTCGCTGTTTCAGGGCATCCACCACCCCGGCCTTGAGATCGTGCCGAATAAAGCGGTCCGCCAGCCCGACAAACAGCGCATCCGCGCCATTCATGCGAGCACCGGTCAGCCCCAGGAACAAGCCGGTGCGGCCCGGTGTATGATTGAGGAACCAGCCTGCAGCCACATCCGGATACAGGCCAATGCTGCTCTCCGGCATGGCCAGTTTGGAGCCCTCGGTGACCACCCGGTGGGACGCGCCCGCCATAATACCCATACCGCCACCCATGACGATGCCATGGCCCCAGCACACGATGGGCTTGGGGAAGGTATGGATGAGGTAGTCCATTTCGTACTCTTCCTCAAAGAATGTGGCGCCCTCACTCGCCCCCTGTGGTTCGGTCATGCTTCGGTACAGAGCCACGATGTCGCCGCCGGCGCAGAATGCCTTGTCACCCTCGGCTTCCAGCCAGACCGCACAAATGCTGCTGTCTTGCGCCCAGCGCTTGAGCTGCGGCGTCAGCAACCGGATCATTTCCAGAGACAGGGAGTTGAGTGCCTTCGGCATGTTCAGCCGGGCCACGGCAATGTGACTGCCGTCGGCCGTGGGCCACTCTTCGAAAACCATCGGTTGACCAGTCATATCAACGGTTCTTCCATTCCGGTTTGCGCTTATCCAGAAAAGCGTTCACGCCTTCTTTCTGGTCCTCGGTGGAGAACAGCTCGATAAACAGTTCCCGTTCCATGCGCCAGCCATCGTCATGGCTGCGGCCATCACGGGCACTCATCACCAGTGTCTTGCAGCGGGCAGTCGAGGACGGGCTCTGTTTGCAGGCCATCTCCGCCAGCTCCAGGGCTTTCTCCAGTCCCTGACCGGTGGGCACCACCTCTTCCACCAGCCCGATCTGCAGGGCCTTGTCCGCCTTGACTCGTTCGCCGCACAGAATCATCCGCTTGGCCCAGCCTTCACCCACCAGCCAGGGTAGGTTCTGGGTACCACCGGCGCAGGGCAACAGGCCAACGCCGGCTTCCGGCAGGGCCATCTGGGCATGTTCTTCGGCAATGCGAATGTCACAGGCCATGGCACATTCAAGGCCGCCGCCCATGGCATAACCGTTCACCGCGGCAATGGAGACGCCACGGAATCCGGATAATGCAGCAAAGGCTTCACCGAATGCCTGGGCCATCTGGTTGGCACGGGCTATGTCACCGTCGGCGAAGGACTTCAGGTCGGCGCCGGCGGAGAAGAACTTCTCCCCCTGGCCGGTCACCACCAGGGCAAAAATGTCACGGTCTTCATTCAGTTCACGGATCGTCGCCGTCAACGCAGCCAGGGACTCCCCGGTCCAGGTATTCGCCGGCGGGTTATTGATGGTCAGTACCGCAATGTGTCCGCGTTTTTCGAGCTGAATCAGATCGCTCATGTTGTTTCTCCCATTGTTCTTGCGGTTTTTATTGAATAGCTTCCGCCACACCGTCGTCGAGCAGGCGACGGGCGACAATCAGGCGCATGATTTCGTTAGTGCCTTCCAGAATCTGGTGTACACGCAGGTCTCGCAGGTAACGCTCCAGCGGATATTCACGAATATACCCGTAACCACCGTGCAGTTGCAGGGCATCGTTCACCACGTCAAAGCAGGCATCGGTGGCGAACCGCTTGGCCATGGCACAGTGCAGTGTGGCTTCGGGATCACCACTGTCCAGCTTGAAAGCGCCCAGACGTACCATCTGCCGTGCCGCCACCAGATTGGTGGCCATATCAGCCAGCTTGAATTGCAACGCCTGGAACGCCGCCAGGGGTTTACCAAACTGCTCACGCTCGTGCATGTAGTTGCGTGCCCGCAACAGAGCCGCCTGGGCGCCGCCCAGGGAACAGGTGGCAATGTTCAGGCGACCGCCGTCGAGACCTTTCATCGCGATGGCAAAACCATCGCCTTCATTACCCACCCGGTTGCTGGCAGGAATGCGTACATTTTCAAGGCTGACCATGCGGGTTGGCTGACTGCGCCAGCCCATTTTCTCTTCGTTCTTGCCGTAGGAAATGCCATCGGCATCGGCGGGAATCACAAAGGTGGATATACCTTTTGAGCCGGACTCCGAATCTCCGGTGCGAGCCATCAACACCAGGATATCGGTGCTGCCGGCACCGGAGATAAACACCTTGCTGCCATTGATGACATAGCTGTCGCCATCCCGGACCGCCTTGGTCCGCAGACTGGCCGCATCAGAGCCGGCACCCGGCTCGGTCAGGCAGTAGGAAGCCAGCCACTCGCCACTGGCGAGTTTCGGTACGATTTCCTGCTTAAGGTCGTCCGAGGCAAAGCTGGCCACCATCCAGGTAGCCATATTGTGGATGGTGATAAAGGCGGCAGTGGATGGGCAGGCCGCGGCCAGTTCTTCCACGATCACCGAGGTGTCCAGCCGTGAAAGCCCCATGCCACCAAGGGCTTCCGGGGTGTACATGCCCATAAAGCCCATCTCGCCAGCTTCTTTCAGCACATCTTTCGGGAAGATATGCTCATCGTCCCACTGGGCAGCGTGGGGCGCCATGGATTTCTCCGCGAACGCCCGGGCTGCCTCACGAAACGCCAGCTGGTCTTCAGTCAGATTAAAGTCCATCGTTACGCTCCAGTCTGAGAGGCTTGTTGTCAGGGGGAAAGAAGGAGCCGGAAACGGACTCCGGCCCAAACACCCACCTTCAACGCTGTTAACGCAGCTGGATCGAGAAGTTGGCTTCGGACGTCGCGGTCGCCTCTTTGGAGAACCAGCGAGAGGTCACGGTCTTGGTTTCGGTATAGAAACGCACCGCCTGCTTTCCATAGGCATGCTGGTCACCGTAGAAAGAGCCTTTCCAACCGGTGAACGAGAAGAACGGCATAGGCACCGGAATGGGAATGTTCACACCCACCTGACCCACGTCAATCTCGTGCTGGAAGCGACGGGCACAACCACCGGAATTGGTGAAGATGGAAACACCGTTGCCGTACGGGCTCTTATTGATCAGCTCAATGGCCTCACCCAGGCTGTCCGTTTCCATGCAGGAAAGGACAGGACCAAAGATTTCCTCGTTGTAGATATCCATCTCGGTAGTGACACCGGAGAAAAGCGTCGGGCCAACCCAGTTACCATCCGGCAGACCATCCACCGTGCAACCGCGACCATCCAGCAGGAGATTGGCGCCTTGCGCTTCACCTGTAGCGATCAGGGATTCAACCCGGTCTTTGGCTTTGGCGCTGATGATCGGGCCGTAGCTGGCACCGGAATCGTTCCAGGCACCCGGTCGAACCTTCGCCATGGCTTCCTTCAGTTCCGGAATCCACTCTTGCGCTTCGCCCACAAACACCGCGACCGAGATCGCCATGCAACGCTGACCGGCCGCGCCAACAGAGGCGCCTACCAGAGCATTGATCACCTGCTGCTTGTCCGCATCCGGCAGGATCACCATGTGGTTCTTGGCGCCAGCGAAGCTTTGTACACGCTTCATGTTGCGGGTACCGGTTTCGTAGATGTAACGACCGACAGGAACAGAACCGACGAAGGACACCGCCCTGATGGCCGGATCGGTCAGCAGTACGTCGACCTGCTCCTTGCCACCGTGTACGACCTGCAGGACACCTTTGGGCGCACCAGCTTCCTCAAACAGCTCGGCCAGACGCATCGGCGTCAGCGGATCCTGCTCGGAGGGCTTGAGGATGAAGGTGTTACCGCAGGCAATAGCCATGGGAAACATCCACAGAGGAATCATGGCCGGGAAATTGAACGGGGTAATGCCGGCGCACACGCCCAGCGGTTGGGTCCAGGAATGGGTATCCACCTCCCGCGCCACGTTCTCAACCGTTTCGCCCATCATCAGGGACGCCACATTGGCGGCGTGCTCGACCACCTCAATACCACGCCAGACGTCACCCTTGGCATCCTCAAAAGTCTTGCCGGTTTCCTGGGACAGAATTTCGGCAATTTCGTCGTGGTGCTCCTTCAGCAACGCCTGATAGCGCAGCATGACGCGGGCACGTTCGGAAACCGGCGTCTCTTTCCAGGTCTTGAACACTTCACCGGCATTGTCGATGGCCTTTCGCATTTCCACGTCCGTTGTGCACGGCGCTTTGGCAATCACTTCGTTGGTTGCGGGATCGGTGACTTCGATCCAGTCGCTGGCCTGGCTCTGAACAAATTCACCGGCGAGATACAGAGGTATGTTCTTCATCATATATTCCCTGCTTGTTGTTGTACGTGGGGGCCGCCCGACCTTCGGATGAGCGACCATGTTTGAATTGATGCTAGCACAGGAATTCAGACCGCACCGATTGACTAAATTTCGTTCGTGATGGATTATCTTTCGATCACGCACGGATAAATCGGAACACCCATGACTCAGACCTCCCAGTGGCCCGTACCGGCAGACAGCATTCGCTATGTGGTGCCCGCGCCAATCATACGACTATTGTCTACCTATCCCCTGACCCGGGACCTGTACCCGCTGGCGTTTGGCCACTACCGCCGAGCTACGGGGCATCACATGCACCGGGAGCACCACCAAGACAATCTTTTGATTTACTGCACCGAGGGCAAAGCCTTTCTGAACGTCGAGGGAGAGCCCTACACTGTGGAAGCCGGTGACCTGCTGTTACTGCCCGCAGGCGCATCCCATCGGTACACCGCTGACCCGGACAATCCCTGGACGATTCACTGGGTGCACTACACGGGACCGCTGGCAGGGGATTTCCGTCACTACATGGGCTTTGACGACACCCGGATACGACATCTCGGTCGCCAGCCGCGCTTATTGGTGGACTTCAACGGCTTGCTGTCTGTACGGCAAACGGGGTTCCGCACCCGTGGCCTGATCCACGCCGCCAATCGACTTCGCCAGTTGCTGGCAGCCGTGCCATTGAATGCAGACGAAACCAGCCACGAGCGCAAGACCGAACTGGACACCATTCACAACTATATGAGGGAACATCTGGACGAACGGGTATCACTGGAGCAGCTGGCAGACTTGGCGGGCCTGTCTCCGGCCCACTTTGCCACACGCTATCGGGAACAGACCGGCACCTCCCCGATCCAGCATTTCCTGCACCTGAAAGTGGAGAGGGCCTGCCAGATGCTGGACACCACCAGTCTGAGTTTTGCTGATATCAGTCGGCGCCTGGGATATGACGATTCGTATTACTTCTCGAGGCTGTTCAAGAAAGTCATGGGGCAATCGCCGAGGGATTATCGGCACACCAGCCGCCACTAGAGGCTCCCCGTGCGATTCAGGCCAAGGTTCGCCCTGCCCACAACTACGACTTTTGTTGTAGCCTCCAGAGCGATAGGCTAGTGTCCATTGACAATAGTTTGTCGGATTACGGCTTCGCCTAATCCGACCTACGAAGAATCGGTGCCGAATAGATAACGAGTGTAGGTCGGATTAGGCGAAGCCGTAATCCGACAGCAACTATTACTGGAAAGAGAGACTCCATGGCCATGTATACCATTGAAATAGATGAAACCTTTGACGTCCCCCGTAACCGGGTTTTTGCACTTTTTGCGGACCACGGTCGCTTTGGCAAACTGCTGGGCGCGCCGGTCAAACGCATTCAGGACAGTGACCAGGCAGACCCTAACGGCATCGGCTCAGTACGAAAAATCGGCATCGGGCCACTGAGTCTGGAAGAAACCGTCATCGGCTTCGAACCAGACTCCCTGATTGAATACACCATCACCAGCATGAGCCCAATCCGCAACCACATGGGGCGCATACGCTTTGAGGATTCAGGTGAACGCGGAACCCGGGTGAACTACACCATCACCTTCGAGGACATTGTTCCCTTTACCGGAAGGGTGGTCAGTGCCGCTCTGGAACAGGGCATTCGTAAAGGCATCAAGCGCGTTCCCAAACTGGCCTGAGCAGCAAGACACTGCTGAGGTGTTGATAAATATCAGTTGATTGACCTGACGCAATAATCCGCCCTCATCATTTTTGTACTCTCCGCGCATTGCAATATCCGGCCACTCCCGGCCGGCTATTCAGCGCACCCGGGAGACAAGAATGAAAGCAGAACCGATCGTCCTGTTCGATGACGGGAACCATAAGTGCCTGATGTTCGATTCTCTGGTAACCGGTGAAGGCGTCCAGTCCAACCAGTTTCTGATAGTCGACGGTAAACACGAAGCACTGATCGATCCGGGCGGCGACCTGACATACACACCGCTGTCTATCGCCGCATCCCGCTACATGAATATTCGTGACATGGACTATGTGTTTGCCTCTCACCAGGATCCAGACATCATTGGCGCCATCGACCGCTGGATCGTACATACCTCCGCGAAGATCGTAACCTCAAAGTTGTGGGCCCGGTTTCTGCCTCACCTGGTATCCAGCTATGTCACCAATGAGCTCGCAGGATCTGTCTACGATCGAATCGTCAGTATTCCCGATGGCGGCGCCAAGGTGCGATTTGGCAACTCGTTCATCCAGTGCCTGCCGGCCCACTTTATGCACTCCGTTGGCAACCTCCAGTTTTATGATCCGGTATCCAGAATCCTCTTTTCCGGTGATCTGGGCGCGTCAATGGGCGGTGCCGATGACCATCTCCCGGTACGCGACTTCGACAGGCATATTCCTGACATGATCGGTTTCCACCGGCGCTACATCGCTTCCAACAAGGTATGCCGACTCTGGGCCAACATGATTCGGGAGATGGATGTCGCCATGATCGTCCCGCAGCATGGCAAGCGCTTCGAAGGTCCCGCCATGATCGATCGTTTCCTGAACTGGGTTACGGAAATGGAATGCGGTATCGATCTGATGACGCAAGACCACTACCGGTGCCCCGTCGACTATGTGTGAGCGTCTCCTCAAGGGACTGACAGACAGGCGATAGGTAGTATCCGCATTGTCATATCAGGCCTCCACACCAAATTCGACTATTCTTTTCCAGCAATACCTGTGTACAGTTGTTCACACGATAGAGCGGGGCCAGGAAGGCTCCTGACAACAAAAAGCAGCCATAGGGTTTTGTTTTTGTTTTTTTCTCTTAAAAGGAGGCTCTGATATGAGCATCAATACGAACCGACTGATTGGACTTACCCAAGAACGGGCAATGGAAATTAACACCGGCGTCACGGACCTGCACGTTGGCTGGCAGAATGAATACAGCCAGCAGGAACAGCGGGACCCGGCCGGGCACCTTCACAGGGCTCCAGTCGTGACCTGGAAAAAGGACGACGTCACTTATCAGTTCGTCCCCAAGCTGACCTTCCGGGTTAATGTGACAGAAACTCCCTGGATCAGAAGGGTTCTTGGATTGTCAGACGACCCCGCTTACATCGTCGATGGCGCGGAACTGGCAACGGCCATTGAAAAACAGTTGCTGAGCCGGGGTCAAAAGACACCCAACCGCAGTGAAGCCGCCGAGGCATAAGTCCGGATGGCATAAGATGGTGGACAGCAGCCTGCTGCTGCCCACCTTAGATCAATCCTTTGAATCCTCACGTTGCTATTCTGCAACCTTTTCAAGCTTTGACAGAAACTGTCTGGCTGCTATTTCCTCACTTGCGGCAAGTCTTATCCACTCAAGCCCGGCCTCATGCTCACCGCTGTCAAACAATCGTTTGCCAATGATCCACTGCGCTTCAGCATTACCGGCTTTGGCTGACTCCAGATACCAATGCTCGGCCAGCGCCGCATTTTTTTCCACGCCACGGCCATGCTCGTAAGCCCTGGCCGCCTCCACCATACCAATGGCATCCTCCGCTTCCGCAGCCTCCAGATACCAGCGGAAAGCCAATGAGTCACTCGGTTCCGTGCCGAGGCCCTGAGAATACATGTTCGCGAGGTTCAGCATGGCCTGACGACTCCCCTTCCTCGCAAGGACTCTGTACTGCTCGAAAGCTTCATCGTATCGCCCCATCTTGTAGACGGCATAGGCGTTCAGTACACCAATCATCTCCCGGGCCACAGCCAACTGCTCATCGCCCCCATACGCCCGGACAGGTCCCGGTATCATCAATAACCCGACACAGAAGATAGCAAACAGCCGTTGCGAACCGGCAAGCCTTAACCGGGATTGCTTTATATTCCTGAGCATTGCGACCACTTGTTTCTGGCATGTAATGCCGACGTTATCAACGGACTCAGACACGGTCACTGACCCGAAAGTGCCGAAACCCTACTCCGTTGGACGGATACAGGAAAACGACAGAATTGGCATGCACTACCTGAAGAACTGACAAGAAAGCCTGTAACCGGACCGGCTTGTTGAGTAAAATCTGGCTCTTTCCGAACGTTCAAAGAGGCAGTGCAATGGGCAGAGCCTATCAAAATCGTAAAGATTCCATGGCCAAAACGGCTGCGGCAAAAACCAAGGTCTACAGTAAATACGGGCGCGAAATCTACATGTGCGCCAAGTCCGGTGGTACCGATCCTGACGGCAACCTGTCCCTGAGGGGACTGATCGACCGGGCAAAGAAGGACCAGGTGCCATCTCACGTCATTGACAAGGCTCTCGAAAAAGCAAGGGGCGGCGCCGGCGAAGACTATTCACCAGCCCGGTACGAAGGATACGGTCCAGGCAACTGCATGGTGATCGTTGACTGCCTCACCGACAATCCCAACCGGACCTTTGGTGATGTGCGCCTGGCCTTCACCAAGACCAAGTGCAAGATCGGCACTCCAGGCGCCGTTGCCCACATGTTTGATCACTGCGCCATCTTCGCTTTCAGCGGTGATGACGAAGAAGCAGTGCTGGAAGCCCTGATGGAAGCGGATGTGGACGTTACGGACATTGAAAATGAAAACGGCCTGATCACCGTATTCACACCGAATACTGAGTACGCCAAGGCCAGACAGGCGCTCGTGGATGCGAACGAAGGCATCGATTTCGAAGTGGACGAGATCCAGTTCCTGCCCAAGACCTCGACCCCGGTGGAAGGCGATGATGTAGCGATGTTCGAGAAATTCCTCGACATGCTCAATGAATTGGACGATGTACAGAACGTTTACCACAACGCGGAGCTGCCCGAGTAAAAGCGGCTCTCAACAAAAAAGCCCCGCCGCTCATCGGAGCAGCGGGGCTTTTTTGTTACGGCACACCGTTACTTCGGCGTGGCAAATACCTGGGTCCAGTAATTGTCGTAATCGGCAGAGCTGACATCCACCCGCTTAACAGCGAACTGGGTAAACCGGGGATCCATAATATTTTGGCAATGGCCAGGGCTGTCCAGCCACGCCTGAACCACCGTATCCACATCGTCGTACCCGGCAGCGATATTCTCGCCCACAACGGACCAATCGTAACCGGTTGCAGTCACCCGCGCCCCTACCCGTAAACCATCGGAACCCAGATGGCTAAAAAAGTTGTTGGACGCCATGTCATTGCTGTGTTGGGTGGCAGCGGCTTCAATCGGGCAGTTGTAGGTTAAAGGCTCGGCTGCCGCAAACGCTTCAGCGCCGCAGCTTCTTGCAGCGGCACGTGCAGCATTTACTTTTCTAAGCATGTCCGCCTGATACTGGTCCACTTCGCATCCGGCGATCACGATTGCCTCTTCGATCCCCTGCTCCTTCTGACTCTCCGGAGACGCCTCAGAGCTGTTGGCCACCGCTGAGGAGCGATCGCTTTCAGGTGAACTACTACTGCTGCCACCTCCGCCGCCGCAGGCTGCCATCAAAACGGTCGATACCAGAAGAACCGGGAGCGTCAAATAAACGTTCATAATATGCCAACAACAAAGTCAATAAATTGTTCGGCAAATATACCTAAAGACCGACTCCACAAAAGTGTGTTGACCACCAGAACTACAACTCTTTACAAAGCTTCACTTTGCGGAAATGAGGAGCTTACAGCGTTTACACAGAGCCAATTATGAAAACAAAGCGCCACCGACTGGTGTTCCGCGGAACCTTTGTTGAGTATGATCGGCCCTTTAGAGGACGAGGCGGGAGCGAATTCATGGCCAATAGCCAGACAACCAGCGGAATCCCCCGGTTGGTGATACTGAAAACCGGTTCCACGTACCCCTCAATCAAGGCGAAGTTCGGTGATTTCGATCACTGGTTTGTCCGGGAGCTGGGCGAGGGGCTGGATATATCCGTGGTCAATGTAGCGGCAGGAGAATCCCCGGGACACCCGGAACAGTGGGACGGCATACTCGTCACCGGCTCGCCGGCGATGGTCAGCGAGGGCGCAGACTGGAGCGAGCGAACCGCCCTCTGGCTTGCCAGCGCGGTCAACCTCCAAATCCCCTTGCTGGGGGTATGTTATGGACACCAATTGCTGGCGCATGCGTTCGGTGGTGACGTGGGTTATCACCCACAGGGTCGGGAAAGTGGCACCTTTGGCGTGAAGCTTTTCGATTCCGCCAAAACGGATCCACTCCTCGGGCAGATGCCGATACAATTTCAGGCGCAGCTGACTCATCGGCAATCCGTTCTGCGACTTCCGGAAAGCGCTGTATTGCTGGCAAGAAATGAGTTTGAGCCTCACCAGGCCTTTCGCATTGGACATTGCGCGTGGGGAGTCCAGTTCCATCCGGAGTTCACGACGGAAATCATGAAAGCGTATCTGGACGTGCAGTCACCGGATCTTGAAACTGAAAACCAGGACGCCAGCGCACTGATCTCATCGGTGGCCGACACCCCGGAAGCCACCGGCCTGCTCAAACGGTTTGCGGAGCTGGTTCAGATTCGCTGACGCCGCCGACGGCTAATTCCGGGTCAACAAAACAACAGACACGTTATCGGCGGCGCGGTTGTCCAGGCTGGCGTTAACCATTGCCTCCGCCACGCTGTGCGTGTCCTTGTACTTATCCAATATATCGGGCCATAGCTGATCCGGTAAAGCATTGGTCAGGCCGTCTGAACACAGAAGCAACCGGTCCCCGACTCCGATTTCGACACATTGATAGCTTGCGCGGATCGACGAAGGCGCCCCAAGCGCCCTGGTCAGCACATTACGGAACGGCATATGCGGCACATCAGTGGCCACGATACTGCCATCATCCAGCATATCCTGGACCACGGTATCGTCACGGGTCAGGCACGTTACACGACGGCCCTGCAAAAGGTAACAACGGGAATCTCCCACATGAGCCACGTGCCCCCGGCCTTCAATCACCCACGCCATCACCAGGGTTGTTCCCATCTTGTCCAGGCTGGCATCTCCGGCCCGACCTTCAATGATGCTGTCGTTGGCCAGTGTCACACAGTCCTGCAGAATCATGCGTATGGCGTCATCGCTTAGCCCGCCATAACTGGACGTCGGCTCCTGTAATCTGGGCGCCATGGTTTCCAAGACTGACTCCATTGCCAGCCGACTGGCAATATCACCACCGTGATACCCACCCATACCGTCAGCCACGAGCAACAACGCCTGGCGGCCATCCTGCCCCAGTTGCCAGGCCACAACATCCTGATTGGAGCTCCGAGCCGTACCGATATCGCTCAGGCCGGAAATATCATAATGCATCCGGGCGCCTCCTCTCCGGCAAAGACGAAAGGACCTCTGGTGCAGTATAGTCTCTACAAACTGCCTCTAAGAGCCCGGAAGCTTACTCATGACATTGAAGTTGCTGTTCGCAATGTTTGTGCTGGTTATTATCGGTACCGGCCTGTACCACTCCTTCAAACCTCTGCCTCCAGGTGTCGGGTACCGCGGATCGGAAGAACCCCTGGCCGACGCAAAACTGCTGACTGATTCCACTATTCACAGCGCGGACGGTAGTACCCGACTTGACCATGAGATCTTTGACGAGGTATTACGCCTGATTGGCCAGGCCAATCGGTTCGTTCTGGTGGACATGTTCCTTTTCAACGACAGCAAACCGGAAGGGGTCACGCACCGCCCCCTCGCCCACCAGCTCACCGAAGCCCTCATTCAGCGGAGGCTGGCCGAACCCGATATTCAGATCATCGTGGTCTCCGATCCGATCAACACCTTCTATGGTGGCACCCCCTCCCCCTGGTTCTCACGACTGCGTGAAGCAGGCATTCAGGTCGTGGAAACCGACCTGACCAGGCTGAGGGACAGCAACCCTGCCTGGTCCGCATGGTGGCGGGTATGCTGCCAGTGGATGGGTAATTCGGTGAGGTCAGGCTGGCTTCCCAACGCTCTCGGTGGAGGCCCAGCAACCATCCGAAGCTATCTCGCCCTACCCAACTTTAAAGCTAACCATCGCAAACTTATTGTGGTGGATGAGGGCGCCGATTTACGAGGCCTGGTCACCTCTGCCAACCCCCACGACGGCAGCAGCCGGCACAGCAACATCGGGTTAAGCTTCACCGGCCCTGCAGTTACCAGCCTACTGGAAAGCGAAAAGGCCGTCCTGGCCCTGTCCGGGGCCGAAACCGGGTTAGTAGAGCGAATGATTGACAGCAGTATCCGGAGCGGCGCCCTCGCTGCCTCCCCATCCGCGGACACTCTTCAGGTAGTGACGGAATCCGCCATTCTATCCACTGCGCTGGATATCATTGAGTCATCAGTCTCCGGCGATCGAATCGACATGGCGATTTTCTACCTGTCCCATCGCAAGATCATTGATGCCCTTATAGAGGCCCGGCAGCGTGGCATTCAAATCCGGATCCTCCTGGATGCCAACAACGATGCCTTTGGCCTTGCAAAAAACGGTATTCCCAACCGACCCGTCGCGTCAGAGCTGGTCCGCGCGGATATACCGGTACGCTGGTGTCATACCCAAGGCGAGCAGTGCCATAGCAAACTACTCATTAAGCGAAACGGTGCTGATACCGTAGATGTCTTGCTTGGCTCAGCGAACTTTACCCGCCGCAACCTGGACGACCTGAACCTTGAAACCAGCGTTCACCTGCGCTCGAAGGCATCATCAGCTGTGGTGAAGAAGGCTGTCCGTTTCTTCGAAACAAACTGGCATCAAGGGCCCGACAGCAACGAGGTCATGAGTCTTCCCTACGAAACCTGGGCCGATGAATCCACTCTCAAGTACTGGCGTTATCGGTTGATGGAGGCTTCCGGGTTGTCCACTTTCTGATAACGGAGCAGCCTGCACCAGTTCAAAGGTGCTCTTTCAGGGTTTGCGGAACAGCACCACGTCCTTGACCGGCACTTCCATGGTCCAGCCGAACTTTTCTGCCAACCACACCATGGTTGCCTCACGATAAAACACAACATGGGTGGGATCGCGGCGATAGTGCCAGTTGGCAAATTTGCTGTCGTCGGTCTGAAAGCAGGTCATCACGCCCACCCAGCCACCGGACTTCACCAGGCGGTCAAGCTTCAGGAACACTTCATGGGGGCGATGCAGATGCTCCACTACTTCCGTGCAAGTGACAAAGTCATAGCATCGATCCAATACCGATGACTCAGGATAAAAGAATGGATCATATAGGTTCATCCTCATGCCCTCTGATTCCATCATCCTTGCCAGCGCCGGTCCTGGTCCGCAACCAAAATCCAGTCCGTGGGCGCCTTCTGGCAGGCGATCCAGTAATGGTGCCGTCAGCCTGGACAGAAACCGCCGGTAACCGAAGTCGTCAGGATCATTATCATGTAGATCGTAGATCTCCCGCTCCTGCTCCGGCGTCAGCCAGTGGACGGGATCCATCACCGTCGCCTCGCAGTCCGGGCAACGATGATAGGCCGTGCCCCTCACTCGTTGAAACGGCCGGAGCTCCCCAACTTCACATACCGGACAGATCATACACAGAGTGCCCGGAGCTGGTGATCGAGCGCTTCCGTATCCATCGCCAAAGACGCAATAATCTCGATCCGTGACATCTCCCTGGCCTCCGCTTCAACCACAGAAAGAGCGCCGTCCGCCATATTCACAGCACGCCAACCCTCGGCGCAGTGAACAACCGCCTTGAACCGCGAGAATCTATCATCCAGGGCCAGTGCCAGAAGGCCGCCCTCATCGAGCACCAGGTCCGGATGGATGCGCCAACCGACACTGAAATACCCCTGTCCTTCATTACTCACCCGTTGCCATGGCTCATCGCCAATAGACACCGCAGGGTCAGGTTTTGGCTGGTGATCATGATGGTGGTGAGCCTGAGGTTCCGTCACGTCCCGCAGGTCGGTGTTGCCGTCAAGCCACTCGGGTGCCAGGCGCCCGAAACTGGTGCGGCAGATTGCCCGCTTGGGAGGTTCAAGTTCCGCTGCCCAGTGATCGAAAGCAGACAGCTGCTCTGGTGAGCAAGTGTCGATCTTGTTGGCCACCAGGATATCGGCTGCGGCAACCTGATCGCGGAACTGCACGTTCTCCACCACTCGGGGCTCTTCCAGGCGGCGAGGGTCCACCAGCCCAATCACCGGACCAAGGGCAAGGACATCCTGATAGTGTTCACTGGTCAGGGTGTCGATGATCTGCGACGGATGGCCCAGGCCAGTCGGCTCAATCAGCAGGCGGTCCGGTTTGGCTTTGTGTATCAGTTGATTGAGGCCAATCTGCATGGGCAACCCGGCCACACAACACATACAACCACCGGGAACTTCGCGGACAAACGCCCCTTCGGTCTCCAACAGGGCGCCATCAATCCCGACCTCACCAAACTCATTGACCAGAACAGCCCAGACTTCCCCTTCTGGCCGGTTTTTCAGCAAATCGGCTATGGCGGTGGTTTTACCCACCCCCAGAAAACCAAGGATCAGGTTGGTGGGGATTGGTGTCTTCATGGAGCGGCTCGCGGCGGATGTCTTGAGGATTATTGTTATACTATAACACCTGCAACAACAAAGCGGAACGCACCCCCGGATTAACCCGACAACCGATCGAGGCGCAGACGCTCACGATCATCGAACAAACGGCGACTGCCCCATGCCACCGCCATCAATGTGCCAAATCCGGTACCAACGGTTATGGTGAGCATCACCAGGATCTGGTATTTCACGGCCACCGCTGGTGGGCTTCCGGCCAGAATTTGCCCCGTCATCATCCCGGGCAGGCTGACGATGCCAGCGGCTGCCATTGCGTTGATTGAGGGCATCATGCCGCTGCGCATGGCATCCCGACGGATGCCGCCTACCGCTTCCTGCCAGGTCTGCCCCAGCATCAGGCGATTTTCAATGACCGCCCGCTGTCTCCAGACCGCTTCCGTTAAACGATCCAGGCTCAGGGCAACACCGGTCATGGTGTTGCCCAGCATCATACCCAGAAGCGGAATCGCGTATTGAGGGGCATACCAGGGGTTCGGCCCAATCACCACGGTCAGTGTTAATATCGTCACCGCAAACGAGGACAGGAACATGGCACCTGTGCCAATACCAAACGCCCAGCCACCGGTCAGCCGGTGTTGCTGACGGGCCATGACTTCCCTGCCGGCAACCAGCAACATCACCAGGGCCATGAGGGCGATCCAGTGCAGACCGGAAGATGCAAACAGAGCTTCCAGCACCAGGCCAATCAACGCCAGCTGAATGCCGGTCCGGAGGCTGGCAATCAACAGACTCCTGGTCACTCCAAGGCGGCCAAGGAAGGTGAAAATCGCCAGCAGTACAATCATTCCGGCCGCCAGTGCCAGCTTCCACCATGCCAGGTCAATGACACCCATCAGCAAGCCTCCAGCCCATGACCACGAATGGTGAAATGGTGACCGGCAACTCGCCGTATCTGCTCCCGGTCATGGGCTACCCAAATCACCGGCAAATGGCGCTGGGTTACTTCCCGCTTTAACCAGTGCTCCGTCAAGGCTACCGACTCAGCATCCAGATTCGCTGTCGGTTCGTCCAGAAGCAATGCAGACGGGTTCATGGCCAACGCCCGCAGCAGCGCCAAACGCTGTTTCTCACCAGAGGATAAACGGCTCACGAACCAGCCCATCACATCTTCATCGAATCCCAAGTCCGCGACCGGGAGAGGAGGCTGCCCGTTCACACGGTAGCCAACGGGAAAATGATCACCCACCCGATCAGCCCACCACTGGCTTTCCACCGGCACCATCATCACCTGACGTCGCCACCGGTGTCCCGGAACCGCACTCTGCTCCGTGTCGCCCAGCCAGACCGATCCACCATGGGCATCGAGATCCGCTACCGCCCTCAGCAGGCGGCTCTTACCGCTGCCAGAACGACCGGACAGACACACCACTTCTCCGGCTGGCACAGTCAAGGACACGTTCTCCAGAGAGCCTATGGACAGGTCTTCGAGCCGAAGGTCAGGCATGAACAGGGCATCCTTTACACGTCAGCAAAGCAGGGGTCAGATATTGACCTTGCCCCTGAGCGCCTTGGTTTTTCCTTTGCGGGTTTTACTGTCAACGCGGCGGCGCTGGGAAGATTTCGTGGGCCGCGTAGGTCGTCGGGCTTTTTGCTGCTTCACCGCCTCCTGAATCAACTCCTTCAGGCGTTCCAGCGCATCTTCCTTGTTGAGTTCCAGGGTACGGAACGACTGCGCTTTGATCACCACAATGCCGTCTTTGCTGATACGCTGATCAGACAATGCCATCAGTCGTTGCTTATAGAACGGAGGCAAAGTGGAGTGGAGGATATCAAAGCGGAGGTGTACTGCCGACGCCACCTTGTTCACATTCTGGCCACCGGCACCCTGGGCACGAATCTGCGTGATCTCGATTTCCCAGTCAGCCAATTCAACGGAGTTGGAAATTTTTAACATAGTTCAGCTCAAAGATTGATGGCCGTTGTGTCCGGCCTGGCCATCCAAATGAGCCTTACGTTAATGAATCCTGGGAGATAACACAATTGCGCCCGGCGGCTTTGCCGGCATAGAGGGCATTGTCAGCTCGCCGCATCAGTGAATCGTAAGCGTTGTCCGCTGGTGTAAATGAGGCTACGCCGACGGTTATGGTGGAGTGAAAAGTAATACCATCCAGTCTGAACTCCACTTGTTCAATGCATTTGCGAATTCGCTCGGCAAATGTCACAGCATCCTGTAGCTTTGTATTCGGCAGAATAATCGCAAATTCCTCACCGCCCACGCGGCACCCTACATCCATTGGCCGCAGCTCCTCCTGAATCAGCTTCGCGGCATCAACCAGCACCCGATCTCCGGCCGCATGGCCATACTGATCATTGATGACTTTGAACCTATCGAAATCGTACATCACCACCGAAGCCGGGAGGCCGGAACGGGCATATGCCGAGAACTGAGCCCTGAGCTGGGCTTTGAAGTGCTTCCTGTTATAGAAACCAGTCATTTCGTCGGTCAGGGATTCCAGGGTTAACCGATCCTCCAGCTCACGCTGGTAGGTAACGTCCCGGACCAGGGCCATGGCCACTCGGACGCCATCCAGCATGATCGAGTTGATCATAATATCTACCGGCAACTCGGTGCCATCGGCACGCAATCCCGAGAAACGTCCTCCGGCTCCCATTGGGCGGGCACGGGGGCCGCGAAAATAACCTTTCACATTCCTTCTGTGCCCAGCCTGCAGATGCACCGGAATGAGCATTTTCAGGTCAGCCCCCTCCAGATCATCCAGAGAATGGCCAAACATCTCTCCCGCACGGGAGTTGACCAACACAATCTTATGGTCTGCATTGGCAATAACGACCGCATCAGGCAAGGATTCAATAAACGGCAACAACCCCTTAGAAGTTGTGACGAGCATGTTGACGCATTCTTTGCCGGGCATAATGGTGAGGCAACCTAAGGTAATAATGACTTATCGTTCATAATAATACATGCATGACTGTAAATTACCTCTCAAACCTAAAAATTTGACCTTTTATAACATCGGGGGGAGACGTACCCTCCACTGACGCCGCTCAGAGTCCCTGTTATGATTCCTCGCAACATCTGAACGTTGATCTCCAGCTCTTACATCACGGGACACCCATGACCTCAGGAACCACTACCCGCCTTAACAAATACATCAGTGAGAGCGGTCTGTGTTCACGACGTGAAGCCGACCGGTACATTGAACAGGGCAATGTCCGGATAAACGGCAAACCGGCCACAGTGGGGGATCAGGTACTCCCTGGAGATGCGGTCAAGGTGAACGGACAGATCATTGAGCCGCGTTCGAAAGAAGATCTGGTTTTTATCGCCCTGAATAAACCGGCAGGTATCGTCAGCACCACCGACAGCGCTGAAAAGCACAATATCCAGCGATTTGTGGGCCACAGTGAGCGGATATTCCCGATCGGACGGCTGGACAAGGATTCCCAGGGCCTGATCTTCATGACCAGCAACGGGGATCTGGTCAACAAAATCCTCCGGGCCGGCAACAATCACGAAAAGGAGTACCTGGTCACCGTCGACAAACCGATTACCAAGGAATTCATCCAGGGCTTGGCCGGCGGCGTACCAATACTCGGCACGGTGACGAAAAAGTGCAAAGTGACCCAGGAGTCCCGATTTGTCTTTCGCATCACCCTGATTCAGGGGTTGAACCGGCAGATTCGCAGGATGTGCGAGCACTTCGACTATCAAGTCACCAAACTGGAACGTATCCGTATTATGAATGTCAGTCTGAAAGGACTTGCGGTGGGACAGTGGCGGGATCTGACGCAGAAAGAACTGGCGGAATTGTTTGACGCGATCCGCCATTCCACATCAGAAGCACCGCCCGCCCCAAGGAAGAATGTCCGCAAGTCCGGTGGCGCCCCGGGGAAGCGCCCCGGAAAAATACCCAGGGGACCAGGAAAGCCGAGTACGACACGAAAACATGGGAGCAAACGATCTGACGGAACAGGGAAGCGGAAAAAGCCCGCAAGCCCGAAAAAGCGCAGCATCAAGCGTTGATCCGGGACAACGCTAAAATGACTAACTGTTACTAAACTATAGAAGTATGATCTTATAAGACATCCTGCCGCATAAGTGGCATGGATCAGACGGCACCGCAACAGCGGATATAATAAAAAGGAGTCACCGGTGACTGATCACGCCAATGGCCTGAATGAGTGGTTTGAGCTAACCTTTATGGGACACGGTCATTGCTACTTGTGGCGCCCAGACCTTGTTATTCTGCATTCCGTTTCTGACCTCCTGATAGCCGCAGCTTATTTCACGATCCCCGTTGCCCTCTACGTGCTGATGATCAAACGTAAGGATCTGGAATATCAGTGGATGTTCGTCCTGTTTGCCATGTTCATCTTTGCCTGCGGCACCACTCACCTTCTGGCTGTCTGGAACATATGGAATGGTGATTATTACCTCTCTGGCGCGGTTAAAGCGGTCACTGCCATTGTTTCCATCCTCACTGCAGCACTGATATGGCCGCTGATTCCCAAGGCGCTCGCCCTGCCCCGGCCTATGGAACTCCAGAAAGCCAATAGCGATTTACAAACCGAGATCAACCTGCGCAAGGCCTCTGAGAGTAATCTCCGCTCAGCCCGGAACGAACTTCAGGACCATGTAAGGGAACTATTGGAAGCAAAGAAACAGCTTGAGACGGAGATTGCGTACCGCCGGGAGGCCGAAGAGAAAGAAAAGGCCAAATCTCTGGCGCTCGAGCGATCCAACGAGGACCTTGAGCAGTTTGCTTTTATTGCCTCCCACGATCTCAGAGAGCCCCTTAGGAAGCTGATGTCATTTACGCAGCTTCTGTCTTCCGGACGCTACGGAAGTTTTGACGAAAAAGGCCAACAATTTGTCTATTACATTCGCGATGCGGCCGAGCGTATGGAAGCCCTGATCAACAGCCTTCTGGCATACAGCCGGGTCACCACTCAGAGCCGTGATTATGAGGATGTCTCTTTTTCAGAGCTGACCGACGAAGCCGAGCGAGACCTGCAACTGCGAATTGAAGAATGTGGTGCCCACATTGAGAAAGATATACAGGGTTCGGTGCAGGGAAATCGATCCCAGCTCAGGCAGGTGATTCAGAATCTGATAAGCAACGCTCTCAAGTACCGGTCACCAGATACGCCGCCCGTAATCCGGATTTCCGGCGCTCCGGTCTCCAATGAAACCTACCGGTTAACGGTCACAGATAACGGCATAGGCTTTGACCCACAGTACGGGAATCAGATTTTCGAAGTCTTCAAGCGGCTTCATGGGCGAGACGAATATGAAGGCACCGGCATGGGGCTGGCCATCTGTAAGAAAGTCATTACCCGGCATGGAGGCCAGATAACCGCCACAAGCGAAGTGGGGAAAGGTTCAACGTTCCAGGTTGACCTGCCCATCAATAACCCGGGGACATTTTCCGCATGAAACCGATCACGATTCTAATGGCTGATGATGATCCGCTGGATCGCATGCTTACCGAGGAAGCCTTTCTGGAAAGCAAATCGATTAATCCTTTGTATTTCGTGGAGAACGGGGAGGAGTTGTTGAACTATCTCCGTCGTGTACCTCCCTATGACACTGCGGACTCCCCGTTTCCGGATATCATCCTGCTGGACCTGAACATGCCCAAAAAAGACGGCCGGGACTGTCTGATAGAGATCAAAAATGATCCGGATCTGAAGCATATACCGGTCATCGTTCTGACAACTTCCAATCGGGAAGAAGAGGTTTTCAGGAGCTATGACCTGGGAGCGAGCTCCTTCATATCCAAACCGGTCGACTTTGAGAAGCTGGTCAGTCAGATAAAGGTTTTCAACAGCTATTGGTGTTCGATCGTGGAGTTACCCGATGTTAACGAATAATGAGTTCAACGTTGTCGTCATAGAGGATGACGAGGCGGACTTCATGATCCTGGAAAGTCTTCTTCAGGCATCTCAACGTTTTCGTTTCCAGCTCACGCACGTGAAAAGCTTTCAGCACGCGCAGCAGTACCTTACCGAAGCCTGCCATGACATTTTTCTGCTGGATTATTTTCTCGGCGCGGACACCGCCATCGATTTTCTGAAAGAAGCATCGCTACTGCACATCCCGCAGCCGGTGGTTGTACTGACAGGAGCGGATTCCGGCCGAATAGACGATGAAGTGATCGACCTTGGAGCTGCCGACTTCATTCCCAAGAACGAGCTATCCACGTCACTCCTGGAACGTACGATTCATCATGCGGTGGAGCACAAACGCGCGGAGATCAACCTGGAACAATTGGCAAAAAGAGACCCCCTTACCGGGTTGGGTAACCGCCTGTTGTTCGAAGAAATGCTGGAAGCGTCACTGGCCAGGGCTGAACGAAAAAATGGAAAATTGGCTGTATTGTTCCTGGACCTTGACCGTTTCAAGGAAATAAACGACTCCCTGGGACACCCTACGGGCGACCTTTTGCTAACCCTGATTGCGGATCGCATACGCAAAGTGCTTCGCAGCTCCGACTTTGCAGCGAGAATTGGCGGAGACGAATTCACCATCCTGGTCGACGAAATTAATGCCTATGAAGATGCGGTACTGGTGGCCAACAAACTTCTCGATGCCATCGCCCCACCAACCGCCATTCGTGGCCATGAACTGAATATTTCCGCCAGCATTGGCATTGCGCTGTATCCGGAGAATGGAAAAACGCCGATAAAACTGATGCAAAAGGCCGATATCGCTCTTTACGAAGCCAAGCGACACGGGATAAACCGGTTACAGTGCTTCACTGCCAGGCTACAGACTCAGTTGGAAAAGAGTATCAAGCTTGAAAAAGGGCTACGTAGGGCGATGGAACGCAACGAGTGCGAGCTCTACCTGCAGCCCAAGTGGAACCTCTCCAACCGAAAGATAATCGGTTTTGAGGCCCTGCTCCGCTGGCTCGAAGATGAGGGCGGCGTCAGGCGGTTTGTGTCCCCCGCAGAGTTCATACCGGTCGCGGAGAAAACCGGGCTGATCGTGCCCTTGGGTGAATGGGTCATTTACCAGGCCTGCAAACTGCTGAAGGCCTGGGAAGAGAAAGGCGTCTCCACTTTTCCAATTGCCATCAACGTATCTCCTATTCAGCTAAAAGCCGGTAACTTCGGAGCCTCTCTGAAAGCCATTCTGGACAAGGAAGGAATCTCCGCAAGCCTCCTGGAAATAGAACTGACCGAAGAAACCCTGCTGGACATGAATTCGGAAGACGGTAACGCCCTGACAGAGCTCGAGCAGATACGGTCGACCGGAGCCAGGATCTCGATTGATGATTTCGGCACAGGGTATTCCTCACTCAAATATCTCAAGCATTTCCCCGCGGACTGCCTCAAGATCGATAAGAGCTTTGTCTCTGTCGAAGGGGTGGACTCACTGGCAGAACCGGCAATCTGTCGGGCAATCGTGACCATGGCGGACTCACTGGGTATGCAGGTTGTTGCTGAGGGGATTGAAACCGAGGCACAATTTCAAGCACTCACCGCGATGAATTGCAGCATGGGCCAAGGTTATTTGATTGCCAAACCTATGCCAGCGGAACAGGCGCTGCGATTCGCCCTAACCCACAATGGCAAGGACCCCGAACCATCCGGTCCATCGCCATCAGCGGAGGGGAGTAACGGCCAATGAACATGCCCGTCGGTCCAGGGAATGATAGACGAATGGAATCCCCAGGTTATAAAAAATCGTTCAGAATTGCGCTGCTCGCCTCATCGGATGACGAGCGGGAGGAACTCACTGATGCGCTGCAGGTTAATTCAATGGGGCACGAACTCCTGATCTTTGAGGACCCCGACCAGCTTTTCGAAGCGCTTGATGCCGCTTGCACCGATCATGTTGCTGGCAGGGCCTCATTGCCCAACCTGCTGATGATCGCTCTTGACGATGGCAGATGGTCAAACGCTGATGTCCTAGCCCGAGTCAAACACACGCCAACATTAAAGGCGATGCCTGTGATTGTTTTTTACCGGCATAACACGTCGCCCAACACCCCGGAACTATACCGACTGGGAGCCGCATCAGTGATCCATATGCCATTGCGTTTCGAGGGGTTAGTCCAGATTGTCCAGGTCATGGAGGATTACTGGTTCAAGGTGGCATCACCTTTTCCCGTGTAGCACCAATGTATGGCCTACCGGCTCCCACCAGCAACGCCACGTTTCTATTTTTCCACCCACTGCCCGTCGATTAACACGAACTGACCGGAGGGCGTTTTCTCGATCGCTTTCTTGCCGGCCACTGTTTCCACCTGGGTTACCGGAATGTCGTGTTTTTCCGCAATGCGGGTATACTCATCCCGGCGGGCGCTATTGATGGCTTCAACCACCTCGCGGGCATCTCCTTCGGCACGGACTACGTCCAGGTAGCCTGTGGGCGTCTCACCCACCAGACCCTGCTGTTTGACGGATTCCAGCTTCTGCTTGGCTTCATTCAGTCCCATGGCAAGCGCCGGCACGCTCATGGCGATCGCCAGAATGAAGGCTCCCAGTTGTATCAGTCGTTTCATCTTCAACCCCTTACAATGTTCGGCTTTCCTCAGAACAGTCCCTGCTCACTGAACAGCTCATCCACTTCTTTGTCTACTTTGACGTAAATTTCGTGCTGGATCTTGACGTTCAGGTTTACCGTTATTGGTTCTTTTGGCGCGGCCATCTGCACCGTTGGCGTACAGGCGTACAGCGGCAGCACCAACATCATCAATATGCTCACCGCAAGCGGCCGGCGCGACCGCAGTTTATTCGTCATGGCACTGTCTCCTCCCCGGATTGTCGCAGTCGCTCCCGAACACGTTCGGTCACGGCTTCATTCACCCTGCCACTCAGCTGAAGGCTGGTTAACAGGGCGGGAATGTCCTCTTCGAGACTGATATTCAACACCACCGGTTGCCCGCCTCTGACTTCAGGGTTTTCCCCCTCCAGTCTCAAATCAAGCACCAGTTTGCCCTTTTCATCGTAGTCTATCGTGCTCTCCAGCACCGAATAGTGAAAATTCTGCAACGCTTCCACCACCAGGTTCATGGCCTGATTGCTGCCAAGCATAGCCTGGAGCCGTTCGGCAGGGAATTTCAGCAACCCACCGGGGGCAAGGGCTGAAATCTGGCCCTGATCAACCTCGATACCGGTTTCACGGATCATGACCGGAATGCGGCCACTGAGCTGGCCGGTGCCTTCAAAGCCTTCTGTCGGGTAAACTTGCAGTAGCCGCGCCAGGGAAACTTCATATACATCAATCGGAACCTGCGGGCGCGCGCGCGCAAGATCGATGGTACCGGGTGCCACCCTCAGGTTGCCCCCCAGAAAACCGGCATTGGCCTGCTGGATATCCCAGACACCGGCAAGGACATCAGATTGCGGAGCCTGGTAGTCAGCCAGAAAACGAACGGGGCCCATGCCAATGCCTGAGTTGATCTGACCGATATTCACGTCGCGAAAGCGAGCGGTCAGCAACCCCCGTTCCAGGCTAATCAACAGCCGTCCGTTCAGATCGGATATCGCGGTACGATCCATGATTCCGCCAACGTCGTCGAAATGAAACTGGCCATGGAGTGTTAACGGGGTATCGGGCTCCATGCGAAGCTCCGCTTCGGCCCGTACCTGCCCGGCATCCAGTTCCATAAGCTCTGGCCAGTCCGCCAGGGTGTTCGCCATTGCCTTACTGCCCTGCGTCCCACTAACCTCCGCAGAAGCACGGGCAACCCAGTATTCGCCAGGCACGTTTCTCATCGTCACATCAGCAACCAGACCGGAGTCAGACCGCACTTGGCCTTCAGCCTGAAAATCCGTCAGGGCGCCATTCACCACGCCCTCAAATCGCCAGCCCTGACTTATCAAGCGCGGATGCTGCAGCGCTCCGACCTCGATAACCACCGGGCCGGCCACAGTGCTTCGCTCCGCCAAGGGCCCACTGCCCCCGAGGTTCACTGTCAGGGTGACGCCCGTCAGATCCACACGGACGTCAGTGAGTTGAACCGGTGTATCGCCAGCGTCCGGAGCAACGCGCGCCGCCCGCAACCGGGATCCGCTCTTGAAATGAATGGTAGCCACTCGATTGTCTGCCTCAACCGCGGTGACCACATCAGCGCGAAGTCCGGTCACAGCCCATCCTCCGGAATGAATGTCCGGCAGAGACAGGCCGATCTGCCCCTGCTGCAGCATCAGGGACCAGCCTGCAGCAAACACAGGCGGCGCAGGCAGGGCAAATACCACCAGGACCACCATGCGGGTCCACCGCTTCCATGGTATGAGGCCATCAAATGGCAAAACAACGCTCCTGTCGGTTCCCGCTATTCATCTCGCCAGGTCAGGATGGATATGCTAACGGAAAGCGTTCGACCACTGTATAGACGGAACCGCTGGGTCCCTGGTTGCTTTCAAACAGAACGATCTCGGAAACAGCAAAGTACCCAAAAGCCGAATCGCCGTGACTCGCCAGTAATCCCTCCACTGACCCCCGCTGTTTTCTGAATCTCGCCAGCGTGATATGGGGGCGAAACGGCCGGTTCTCCTGCGTGTACCTGAGGCCAGCTAAGCTGACCTTGAGGGCATCATGCAGCACCTTAACGGGTTCCGATGGTTGAACACCCGCCCAGAGGTTTCGCGGGCTTCGGGGCTGGCCGAAACAGCCTAGGCCGGTCACTTCAAGCTCAAAAGCTTCTACCGGGATATCCCGGACGGCATCGCACAGCTCCGCAACCCTGCCCGGCTCAACATCCCCCAGGAACAGCAAGGTGATATGCAGTTGCTCAAGGCTTTGCCATTTAGCGCCGGGTACCGGCGTAATCACCCGGAGCAAACGCTGCTTGATGTCGGCCGGGATTTCCAACCCGAAGAACAACCGGGACATGGATCACTCACTCTCGGAGAAATCTAGTGAAGATTGAACAGTAACAACACGAGGATCACTAACGCCAGAAGAAACCAGCGAGCGTAAAAATCCGGGCGGTCTTCGTCATCCTCGGTCGCAACATAACTGCGACTGGTCGATTCATATTCCATGACCAGTTGCCGGGCGCGATAGAGGTCTTCGTCTTCCACATAAACGTTGCTGAAGCCGGCAGCGCCGATTTCCCCCATGGCCCCCTGAAGATAATGGCCACCAACGTAGGTTTCGATGCCGTTGGCCTCAAGCAGGCCAGCCACAATGTGTGCCTCGGTAATATCCCGAGCCCTGTAGGCTATTTGCAACGCCCGCCTCCTTCTGTGATTGTTCAGGTAGGAACTCGCCACGCCAAGCGGGTATTATCTTAAGCATAGTTCGCCCCGCTAACGGGGGCCACCTCAACACGGATTCCCTGATGTTCTGGATTGTTGTCGCCATTATCATCGGCCTGGTTGTTGCCATCACCCTGATCCTGTTTCGCATTGAAGACTTCTCCCATTTCGACCGTGAGGAGCACACGGTACGAGATGCCACACCGAGCGAAGCGCATCAGGAAGTGCTGGGGCGTATCCATGATTTGGGCAAGGCATCGCGCGGGCTCAAGGGCAAGGCCAGGCTAATGGCGCTGAGGCACCATATGGATGGTTTGAGCGAAGGACTGGACCTTGATTCTGAATTCCGGTTTTGTGACGAACCGAGGGGCGAATGGGTGCTGTCACCCGGGGCGGACAGCCGCCGGCGTATTCTCTATATTCATGGTGGCGCCTGGGCGGCCGGCAGCCCACGCAGCCACCGCGCCATTACCGATCGGCTGTCGCACATTGCCAACGCTGCTGTCTTTGCGCTCGACTACCGCCTGATGCCGGAAAACCGGTTTACAGATGGCGTCGGGGACTGTCGCAAAGCCTATTCGTGGCTCCTGGATCAGGGCCCCGATGGCCCGGAACCAGTAACCTTCATGGTTGTGGCCGGGGACTCTGCCGGCGGCAGCCATACCCTTGCCCTGCTCGCCTGGGCACGAGACAACGGCTTCCGGCAGGCGGATGCCGCGGTTGTGCTCTCGCCCTCGACCGACCTCACCCTGACGGCTCCCAGCAACCGCAGCAATATAGCCACAGACCCGTTACTGGGGCCAGTTTTCGGAGGCCTGTCGAAAATTCCATTGCCGGTCATTTGGTGGGCAACCCTGGCGGCGTTTCGCGTCTCGCCCACCAATCCGATAGCGTCCCCTCTGCGGGGTGACCTGTCCGACCTGCCACCGACTCTGATTCATGCCAGTGATTCCGAAATGCTGCTGGACAACGCTCGCCGCTACGCCGCAAAAGCTAGAGCCGCGGGTTCTTGCGTGGAGCTGCACACCTGGCCCGGCATGGTACACGTCTGGCATATTTTCACGCCACTGCTGCCCGAGGCCAACGCTGCCTTTGAAGACATCGCCGAGTTCCTGTCGAAACTGGAGGCCTAGAGAATAGTCATGTGCGGACGCTTCACTTTCTACACACCACCGGACACCCTGATCCTTGAGTACTTTCCCGAAGGCATGGAGGTCGAAGGTTCCTTCGAGCCCAGCTATAACATTCCGCCGGGTGTTGGCATTCCCATGATCCGCATGACCATGAATGGCACCCTGCTGATGGCTCATTCGCTCTGGGGTTTCCGTCCGGTCTGGGCGGAAGGGAAGAAAGCACCTTCACCGATCAATGCCCGAGCGGAGAGCATCGCCACCTCCAGGTATTTCCGCGACGCGTTCGCCCACCACCGCTGCCTTATCCCCGCTAATGGCTGGTATGAGTGGAAACAGACCGGCAACGGTAAAACGCCCTACTACATCTCGCCAGCTGATAACACCCGCGACCCTACCGTCTTCTTCGCCGGTCTGTGGACACCCAGGGAAGGTGATGAAACCACCGCCTGTGCCATCATTACGGAACCCGCCAGCGAGAATCTGAAACACATTCATGACCGCCAGCCAGTGGTGCTTGATCCTGCATGCCTGAGGGACTGGCTGAGCCCGCAGCTCACCCACCGCAACGCCATACGAGCCGCCACCCGCCGTCTCACCCCGGACCACCTGAGAGCCCACGAGGTCTCAGATGAGGTCAACAATCCGAGGCATGATGCTCCAGAACTGATCCGCAAGGTCTGAGATCGGTAGTATCCCTTTAATCTTTGCCCGGGCCCTCACAAACCGTAACCTGACATCCCGGCAAATACATAATAATGTGTCCAGAAGAACAGGCAGTCAGGTTTTCAACATGCGTAAGTCATTCCGATACATCTCTATTCTGTGCCTTTCAGTACTAACGCTGGCAGGCTGTGCCAGTAACCAGCAATTCCCCGCAGAACACAACAACGAGGTTGCCGACTTTTCAGCGGAGCCATCACAGGACTCCGCCAAAGCCGAAAAACTCTGGCAGGTGTTCAAGCGCTACCAGGGCGCGCCTTACCGATACGGTGGCACTTCCGCCAATGGCTTTGACTGTTCTGGTTTCATACTCACTGCGTATCAGGAAGGACTGGGTAAGCAACTACCCAGGACCACGTCTCAAATGCTCGCCCACGGAGATTCCGTCCCCCCCGACAACATTGAGCCTGGCGACCTTGTCTTCTTCCGCATTGGTGGCAAGGACCAGCACGCCGGCATTTACATGGGTGATGACCGCTTTATCCACGCCTCGACATCCATCGGCGTGACCCAGTCGTCCATGAACGGCTATTACTGGAAGGGGCGCTTTACCCAAGCCCGCCGTTTTGACTGACAACGGAGTAATAGGCCCCATGACACTCAGCCGATCCCTGTGCTGCTACGTCGCTCTCCTCCCGCTGGCCATGCCGGCAGCAGCCGAGGTGGAACTCACGCCATTTGCAGGCTTCCGCATGGGCGGAGAGTTCGACGCCAGAAACGACACCGACCAGTCACAAAGCCGGGTGAATCTGGATGACACCGTAAGTCACGGCTTGGTGGTGAACGTTGATCTGCAGGAACCGGGCAAGCAGCTGGAACTGTATGTGGGAAGGCAGGAGACAACGGCTGACATCCCCCAGGGATTATTGTTGCCACCCCGCGACCAAGTGGATATCACCATCTATCAGCTGCAATTCGGCGGCCTGTATTTCCCCGGTGGCAAGACCACCGGCGGTTTTGTCTCTGGCGTCGCAGGGGTTACCCGGCTCGATCCCAAACCCTCCAACCTCGACACCCACCACCGCGCATCACTGACACTGGGCGGTGGATACAAATTCCCGGTGACCGAGCAGGTTCTGTTGCGACTGGACCTGCGTGGGATCTACACCGTACTGGAGAGTGGCGGCTCGGTGTTCTGCTCCGGTGGCTGCAATATCCGGTTTGAAAGCAGTGGGTATCTACAGGTCGAGGCAGGCGCCGGATTGACGGTCCGCTTCTGATCACCGCATTGAATTCTACAGACCGCCATTAACGGCAAGGTGCGCGGCAATACCGGCCATCATCAGGCCAATGATCCCATCAATCACGCGCCATGCCATTGGCCGCGATAGAACCGGTGCCAACGCAGATCCGCTCCACGCCAGCAGCCCGAACCAGAGAATCGACGCACTGCTGGCGCCCGCGACGAAGGTGGCGGTGTCTTCCTGCTGGGCCCCGATCGCCGGTATCAACAGCAGGGTATCGAGATAGACCTGCGGGTTCAGCAGGGTGACCGCCAATGTGGTGAACAGCACCCCCTTCAGACTGCGCCTGGTCACCTCTCCAGCTTCCAGAGCCACCCGACCCCGACCGGCTCGAACAAAGGCCTGGATAGCCAGCCAACCAAGGAAAACCACCCCCAGCCAGCGCAGGATTTCCAAAGCCTGAGGCATCGCCATCAGCGCGGCACTGACACCGAACATACCCAACGTAAACAGGGTGACATCCGCCGCCATGCACAACCCGGCCGACCACCAATGATGCTCCCTGCGAATCGCCTGGCTCAGCACATAGGCATTCTGGGCTCCGATGGCAACGATGATGCCGCCGCACACAATCAAACCGGTCAGGTAACTCTCCAGCACTTCCGAATCTCCTCATCCAATAGCGCAAGATTACCGGCTTACCGCTATACTGGAAATTCATATTCATAATGCTGCATCAGATTCCCTTATGATTGATTACAAGTTGCTGGAAGCCCTCGCCACAGTGATCGAGTGTGGTGGATTTGAACGTGCCGGCGCAGCTTTGGGACTCAGTCAGTCGGCGGTTTCCCAGCGCTTGCGTACGCTGGAAATCCGGCTTGGCCAGCCGGTTCTGGTTCGTAGCCCGGTTATCAGGGCCACACCGGCAGGTCAGAGGCTGCTAAACCACGTGCAACAGGTGCAACTGTTGGAGCGGGATCTGGCGGGTTCCATTCCGGCTCTGTCCGAACCAACGGCCAGACTTCGCATTGCCCTGAACGCGGACAGTCTCGCCACCTGGTGGGCGACCGCTATTGGAGAATTCTGTGCGGAGGAAGCGCTGCTGCTGGATATGGTGATAGAGGATCAGGACATTGGTTTGCGCCGCATGCGCGAAGGCGATGTCGCCGCCTGTCTGTGCAGCAGCCCGCAACCCATGGCCGGTGCCCGCTGTGTGCCTGTTGGCACGATGACCTACCTGCCACTGGCAACGCCGGCATACGTCGAGCGATACTTCGGCAACGGTTTCACTGACACCAGTCTCCGAAATGCACCGGCGATTGTATTTGGGCCAAACGACCAGTTACAACATCGGTTCCTGGCCCAATGTGGCTACCATGGCCCGGTGCCCCACCACCTTTGCCCTTCTTCTGAAGGTTTTGTGAAGCTGGCGTTGGCGGGTATGGGCTACGGTATGATTCCGGAGATCCAGGCGCGCGATGAGATCCGGGCTGGACGGTTAACAACCATTGCACCGGAGCAGGCACTGGAAATCCAGCTATACTGGCATTTCTGGCGCCACAGTGGCGGAGTGATGGAACGTCTGACAGCGGCGTTGCAGACGGCCCGCCCTCTCAATCAATAAAGGAGTTTCTGGACATGACCACACTGATCATTGGTCTGGTTCTGTTTCTGGGCATTCACTCATTGTCGATCGTCAATGAGCCCTTGCGTGATCGAATGCATGCTTCTCTGGGCGAGCTCCCGTTCAAGGGCCTTTATTCCCTGGTTTCACTGATCGGGCTGGTCCTGATTGTCTGGGGATATGGCGCGGCACGCATGGATCCCACAGTGCTGTATACACCACCGGGCTGGCTCAGGCACCTGGCCATGCTGCTCCTGATACCGGTTTTCCCCCTGCTTTTCGCCACCTACTTTCCGGGCAAAATCAAAGCGAGACTGGGGCATCCGATGCTCGTCGCCGTCAAGCTCTGGGCTCTCGCTCACCTGCTGGCCAACGGCATGCTCCACGACCTTCTGCTGTTCGGTTCTTTCCTGGGCTGGGCAGTGGCAGACCGGATCTCCCTGAAACGCCGGTCCGAACGCCCCATTGCCACCCTCCCCGCGAGCAAAGCCAATGACGCGATTGCAGTCGTAGGCGGCCTCGTGGTGTATGTTGTATTCGTATTTTGGGCCCATCAGTGGCTGTTTGGCGTAGCGCCCGCCTGAAGAAAGTCGCGGCCGCTGGAGTTCTGGTCATCAGTTAACACCAAACCGATGCGGGTAGCGCCGCAGACAGTACAATGCCACTACATCGTAAGCACCGTGCCATACCATGGTCATCAACAAGCTCTCTGACCAGATGTAGGCCAGTCCCAGCACGACACCCAGCGCGGTGGCCACGACGAAATATACAAATGACAGGAAATGCACCAGGCCAAACAGGATGGCAGCCACAGCAAGAGCAAACACGGCCCCGAACCGCTCGGTAAGCCACCCCTGAATGACGCCTCGAAACAAAAGCTCTTCCCCGAAGCCCGCCAGTACGGAGAGTATCAACAGTACTGGCCAGGAATAGCTGCAGGCAAAGTCATGCAGGAATCGCATCTGGTCCCGCAATGGGCTGGAAGCCAATCTGCCCAATGTCATCAAAAACAGCACAAGGTACGTAAGAATTCCCCCCAGCACCCCGAGTAACATCGCGCAAGCAACGGAAAGCTTGCTCATGTAGACTTCCACGCCAGCCAGAAAAAACGCGAAAACAGCAACAATCGCTATCAGGGACTGGAACCCCAGGACCGATAATGGTGACATTTTTCTGTTGGAACTGTCTGGCATGGCTTTTTCACGCTCCAGTTGATTTCACTCAACAACACGCCATCATTAGCGTGCCAATGTATTTTTATGAACACTTAGTCATGTTTTAAGGTCCGGAATACACTATGGTATCGAGCCCTCTATCTCACCCGCTGTTTCGAGCCGTTATTGTTGGCTTGCTCTATTACGCCGGGGCATGGATAGGTGTACATCAAACCATTACTCCGGATGGTATCGCCGTATTGTGGCCCCCCAATGCCGTGCTTCTCACGGCATTTCTGACATCACCTCGCAAACAATGGCCCTTGTACGCATTGGCCGCACTCACTGCTGAATGTCTGGCGGATATACCCGCCTTCCCCCTATGGGCAGCACTAAGTTTTGGAACGGTCAACATCCTGGAGACAGTCATTGCGACCCTGGTGATTCAGCAGCTTTCTGGAAAGCAGTTCCGCTTCGACTCACTGAAATCCGCGCTTGTGTTTTTTATCTCGGCACCTGCGATCGCTTCAGCAATCGCCGCGATTATGGGCGCAACCGTCTATGTGCTACTCGGGCGGTCAGACAGCAGTTTTCTTGCCATGTGGCGACTCTGGTGGTTCGGCGACGCCCTCGGCCTGATGATACTCACACCATTGCTGGTTACGCTTTACCATGCCATTAAGTACCGATTGGTGTCCTTCAAGGTCTCGAAATTGGCAGAACTCACCCTGCTTTGGGCTGGAATGATCCTCACCGGCTCTAATGCGCTTATTGACACCAACATTAATGAACTGCATTTCCATCTGACGCCCATGTTACTCCTGCCCTTTGTGGTGTGGGCTGCAACCCGATTTAATACCGCTATTGCCGCCAGCACAACGGCCATCATTGCCTGGATGGCCACAGGCTATCTGGTCAGCGGGATACACCCCTATGCAACCACTCTTCCTCAGTTCGCTGTCTGGCAGACTCAGGAGTATCTGGCTGTTGTCAGCGTGATTTCCATCGGCTTGTCCGCTCTGATGCACGAGCTGCGTGACCAGAGGCATCGCCTGGAATCCGCGACGGAGGCTCTCAGATACCAGAACGAACAACTGGAGGAGAAAGTCCGGGAGCGGACTCAATCGCTGGAACAGGCCAATACCGAACTGACGAGCTTGAACTCTCGACTGCAAGAACTGGCATCCACGGATCATTTAACCGGTATAGCTAATCGCAGGCAATTCCATGAAGCCGGTGAGCGGGAACTGCACCGCCTGAAACATGACCAGGGCAAGGCCGCGCTGATTGCACTGGACCTGGATTATTTCAAGAGCATCAACGACCAGTACGGGCACGAAGCGGGCGACAATGTCCTCAGGCAGACGTTAACGCCGGTCAGGAATAATATTCGGCCATCGGATCTCTTTGCCAGGGTCGGTGGAGAGGAGTTCTTAATATTCCTCACGGATGTGGAGGAAGCCACGGCAGTCAGAATAGCTGAACGGATTAGAGAACACATTGCCGCTACCGATATGGACGTTCCGTCCGGAAAAACTCGAATAACGGCAAGCCTTGGCGTCGCAAAATGGGACCAGGTCTGTAACTTAAGGACCCTTATCAATCGTGCGGACGTTGCACTTTACCAAGCCAAACGCAGTGGCCGTAACTGCACCCGGACCTATCAGGCGGAAACAGAGGACGACGACCAGGTAACTCCGGGACCGGTATGATCCACCGGTCACCACATATTCAAAAGCCGAGACAAGTCCTCCTCATTCAGAGAAGAGTCCCTTAACAGGGAACAATCCCTCGTACTCCGGTGTTTGTTTCTGGGCCTTGGCCTGAAAGGTTTTCATCATGTCGCCGGGACGGAACATACCCGCCTGCCAGGTCGCCATGTACCTCAGGCTGTCTTCCACGCTGTGATCACGACTGTAGTTCAGCATTTCCTTGCAGCCAGTCACCGCCAGGGGTGAGTTGGCAGCAATCTGCCGCGCGATGGTCATAACACCTTCCAGCATGGCCTCCTGGTCGTCATACACTTCATTCACGAACCCCAGCGACTTGGCCTCACCCGCCGATAGCTTTCGGCCGGTATAGGCCAGTTCCCGCACCACACCCTGCGGCATCAGTTTGGGCAAGCGTTGCAACGTCCCCACATCGGCGGTCATGCCCAACTCGGTTTCCTTGATGGTGAAGTAGGCATTATCCGTGCAATAACGGCTGTCTGCCGCACAAATGAGATCGAGTGCACCACCGATGCAACCTCCGTGAACGGCTGCAAGCACCGGCAAGCGCACTTCCTCCAGGGAGGTCAAGGTATCCTGAAGCTGCAGAACCACACGGCGCAGGTTCTCCGCCATACGGCCAGGATCGCCACTCATGGGCACGGACTTGGGATCACTGAACACGCCCAGGTCCATGCCCGCAGAGAAGTGCTTGCCGGTTGAAGAAATCACGATCACCCGCGCGTCCGTGTTGGCCTCGATGTCCTGCATACACTGGGGCAGCTCCAGCCAGAATGCCTTGTTCATAGAATTCAGCGCTTCGGGGCGACTGAACTGCACATGGGCGATGTAGTCTGATACCTCAACGGCAAAACTCTGATAGGTCGCTAGCTCTGACACGCGGCACTCCTTTTATCGGGATGGGATTCAGGTCTGGAGCAGATTAAACCATGTTGCTGTACCATTCACCCACCTTTGAATACTCAGCCCGTGACACCGGCCCCGATCTCAGCGTTCTCGGCGCGGCTTGCCGGGTGGCATGACCACCCATTCGGGGTCCTCAAACTCACCCAACGGCCGGATCTCCACAAACGGCGCGGCGCTGCGGATAATCTCGGTGATTCTGGGGTCCTTGTCTGATTCCATCGCATCACGCGCCGCCTTGCTTTCCCAACTCGCGATGGCGATCAGGGTACGGGGATCGCCAATCTTCCGATGCAACTCCGTTCCCCTGGCGCCAGGCGCCTGCTGGATCAACTCACTGGCCCGCACCCAGGCATCGGCATAATCCTCTGCCGTGTAGCCTTCCTTTATATGAACTTCAAACATAAACTTCATACTGCCTCCATTCCGGAGCAATTGCTGGGGTGCCCCGGTTTATGCCTATACGAAATAGCTTTGCATTCCGCTCCCACTGGGGTACAGTTAATCCCGTTGGAAAGATAGAGCAAAGCATTTCATCAATAAGACGCATCTCTGTTGTAATTAGTAGTGCATCGTCCTGTTTTTGACCACGCCAGTTTTTTGTTTCCGCACACCGCTGATCAGCCATCACGTCGATGATCTGACGGCACATAAAATGATTGAATTCAGGATAGTTAAATATGTCTACTGTTACCGGTACTGTTAAGTTCTTCAACGAAGCAAAAGGCTTTGGCTTTATTACTCGTGAAGGCGGCCCGGACGTTTTTGTTCACTACAGCGCCATTCAGGGCGGCGGTTTCAAGACTCTGGCAGAAGGCCAGCAGGTTGAGTTTACCGTTACCCAGGGCCAGAAAGGTCCTCAGGCGGAAAACGTGATTGGCCAGTAATTAACAGCCGACACACAGTCAAAAAGGCAGCTTCGGCTGCCTTTTTGCGTTCTTTACCCCGCACTCCTTTTGTCGCGCCACACCCGCCCCCTAGTTTGGAATCAACTTAATCGTCGTATTCATTGACAGACTTCAGAACCTGCTGCCACTCTAATTAATAGAGAAGTCACGCGATCATCAGTGAAAACGAGGACAAAGGCCATGTACAAAAAGATTCTTGTACCGGTGGATCTGTCCCACACCGACAAAATAGTTAAAGCTCTGAACACAGCCATTGATATCGCCAAGCACTACCAGGCCACCTTGTGCTATGTCACCGTAACGAATAGCCCGCCCTCGAAAGTTGCCCACAACCCCAAAGAGCTCGCTGAGAAACTTCGTACTTTCGCGACAGAACAAGGCAACTCCCATGGCATCACGACAGACAGCCTGGTGATTGAGGCAGTGGATAACGCAGTCGAACTCGACGATAAACTGCTGCAGGCTATCGAAGATACAGGTTCTGACCTGGTGGTGATGGCATCCCACACTCCAGGGCTCGGCGATCGGCTGCACATTCTCCACTCCAACGCCGCCAATATCGTCAAGCACAGCGATGTATCGGTATTCGTCGTCCGCTGACGCAGTGGGTTGTCGCAGACTACCAGGGCAATAACTCCCCGTTGCTATGCCAGAACGAGCCGGAGATATCCAAACTCAATTCCTCAATTCTCTCAGCCAGGCCTTTCGCGGATTCCGCTGGCGTGATCAACCCACCAAAATTCACCATGCGGGTTTGGACGTAACCGGGGTGCAGCTGTGCAACGGCGATACCTTTTGGTTGCAGATCCACCGCCAAGGATTTACCAAAAGCATTCAGTGCGGCCTTTGACGCCCGGTAACCGTAACGACCACCAGAGTCGTTGTCCGCAATCGAGCCCATGCGGCTGGTTATGTTGGCAATCTTGCCGCCCCAGGGAATCTGGTTCACCAGCGCCTCGGCGACACGCAGCGGCGCATAGGCATTGATTTCCATCTGCGTGCGGATGGAGTCGAAGTCGATACTGCCCAGCTTTTCATCCTGCAACAGGCCGGCATTATTGATCAGCAGGTCAATGGCCTGACCGTCCAGATCGCTCACCAGCTTCTGGATGCCATCGTTCGAGGTGACATCCACGCCCTCAATGACCTTCTCTGCCACTTCCTGCAGTTCTGCAGAAGCCTCACGGCACACTCCAATCACTTGGCAGCCTTTTCCGGCGTAGTGTCGAGCCAGTTCAAGGCCGATGCCACGATTTGCGCCGGTAATGACAACTGTCTGATTCTCTGACATATCCTCTCTCCTCCTCGTGTCCCGTTTGGCCGATTTATGGGCACAGGCATAAGAGTATGGCATCACTCGGGCAGGCAGGCCAAAATGGTCGGCGCCCTTTCACACCACCGCAGGAACCGGAATGTCATCAGCGCTGATCTATGCCATCTTTGCCATAACACTGATCTCGCTGAGCATTTTCTACCTGTTTTTTTACCGGCAGTGGCGACGCGGACGGGCACTGCAACGATCCTTTCCGGACCAGTGGCGACAACTACTGACCACCCAGGTGCCACTGTACCGCAGACTTTCCCCGTCCCTACGACAACAGCTTGAACAACGGGTACAGCTGTTCCTTGCGGAAAAATCCTTCTACGGCTGCGACGGTTTTGACGTGGATGACAGAGTCCGGCTCACCATTGCCGGCCACGCCTGCCTGCTGATATTGACCCGCGACTATACCGATTTTGATGATGTCCGCAGCATCCTGGTGTATCCGGACGCCTATCATGTGAGGGATGTGGAAAACGATGGCATGGTGGTGAGCGTCAGCAACCAGATTCGCGCTGGCGAAGCCTCCAGCCATGGCCAGGTGGTATTGGCCTGGGCGGAATGCGAAGAAGGTGCGGTCAATCCACACGGCGAACACAACGTGATTCTCCATGAATTCGCGCACCAGCTTGATTACCTTGACGGCACCGCTGATGGCGCACCACCGCTGAGCGGAGATCAGGCCAGGAACTGGCAGCAAACCATGACACGCGCCTACGAACACCTGCGCCACTCACTCAGGCATCACCAGCACAGTTGGCTGGATCCGTACGGTGCGACTGAGCCGGCTGAGTTCTTTGCAGTGCTGACAGAAGCTTTCTTTCAGCAACCCCAACATCTGAGCGACGAGCAACCCGATGTGTATCAAGCGCTCTGCGGGTTCTACCGCTTTGATCCGCTCAAAGACCTTTACTGATGGTCGAATGGAATTCCCCCCAAAGCGGCCCCAGATGGCCAATGCCAAAGCTCACCGGTACATTGATTCTCAAGCGAAAGAACCTCTCATCCCGCGCCGAGCGGAGTTTGATATCAAGGCATTGCCAAGCCTGCTGATCTCCCTCAGCGCACCAACATTTACCCACGAACTGCTGTCACAAGCCGACTGGCTGGAGTGTATGCACCGTCCCTCACGACTCATCGTCCATCGCCCTTCACCCCCAACCGGTCCAGATAGACGTGAAGTTCCTCTTCACTGATATTCACATACTCCAACACCCGTCCGTACAACATCACCGTGGGCACGTTGCGCCCGTTCAGTTCACGCTGGGTTTCATGCTGTACATACAGGATAATCCGCTCCGTGCGCGTCAGGCCATCGCGAACATCGGGAATGATTTCTGACACCCCTCACCCCACCGAATAAGACAGAATGCGGGACAGATGGCTGTAGGACAGTCCCGTCTCCTGATGCCAGGCAGTAAATGCCTGCTGCGCCTGAACGAGGGCTTTCTTGGTTCCAGGCGTCGCATCCAGCAGGTCTTCCCGTCGCAAGCCGGCGACCACGTCCGGTGACAGGATAAAGCCATCCCAGCCAACGCGGCGCAGGAAGTATTGAGCAGTATTACCGCCCAGGCGGGTACCGTTGCGTTTGAGCCAGAGCAACAATCCCACTTGATCCTCAGACGGCCAGCTACTCAGGAACGCCCCGAAACTGCCATACTCGCGGGCGGCATCCACAATCATCCTGGCATTTTTCGGCACCGTGCGGATTTTCTGCATGTTCCGCACAATGCGCTCATCCTGCGCCAGATTCTCCAGAACCTCCGGCGGCACCTGCTGCCAGTAGAGCGGGACGAAGCCCTGGAAGGCCGCCTCGAAGCCCGGCCACTTGTTCTCGATCACCCGCCAGACAAACCCAGCCTTGAACACGCAGCGGGTAATCTCGGACAGATAACGATCATCAGCCATCGCTTGCAGCTCCCCGGGCTCGGCCACCCTGGGCAAAAGCGAACGTAGCGCGACCTCTCCTCCCTTGCGGGCAGCCGCCTGGTCGTAAATTCTGGAAAAAGACATGGATTATTTTCCGGGAATCAGGTTGTCGGGCTCAAGTGATCTGGTCCACTATAAAGGAAACAGAACTGTTCAGGGAGCCACGCTTATGCCACTCATAGGATGGGTCATTATCCTGCTTGCCCTGGGCCTGATCGTCGGCAGCCTGTTCCTGCTGCGAGACAGCGCCAATACCATGCATATCTCCGAGGAAAAGATGAAAAAAATCCAGGCGCGGAAGGCCGAGGTCGAAGCAGAGGAAAGCGCCGAGGACAGGGAAGACTGGCCCTGACAGCCACAACGTCAGTTATGGTTGTGTCCGTGCATGTCCATTGTCTCTTTGTTCATCGGCTTACTTGCGCCATCCAACGGCTGAACATTCAATTCAACGTCCATATCCTCTGCCCCCTCAAAAGTCACCGTCAGCGGAATACTTTCCCCTTCCTTCAGAGGGCCCTTCAGCTTCTCCAGCATCAGGTGATAACCGTGGGGCTCAAGTTTCACGGTTTCGCCGGAGGGAATACTCAAACCGTTCTCCAACGGCCGCATACTCATAACGCCGTCAGTCATACGACTTTCATGGATGGATACCCTCTCGGCTCTGGGGGTCCTGGCGCTGGTAAACCTGATATCGCTGGTTCCGTTGTTGGTAATCGCCATATACCCAACGCCCATGGGCGTACCCGGTGGTGTGGGACGGCTCCAGGGATGCTCTATTGTGACCTCCCCCTGAGTGTAATCGTGAGCCAGAACAGGTGTCGTCATCAGGGCACTGCAAGCCAGCAGCAAGGTACTGGCCATACGGGTGGTTCTTTTCATGGTGTCTCGCACAGGTTGTGGTCTTGAATCGATAGCGGCCATTCGGGTTGAAAGTGTTGCTTTCATTTTCCCCGAAGGCAAGGGGGATGATGACGCATCTCTTACTCTTTGGACTCAGCCAACCGTAGCGAATCCATCAGCGAGCCCAGAAAGCGGGCGGCCTCACCGCCTGTCGCCGCTCGATGATCAAAGGTCACGGACAGCGGCAGAATGCGACGAATGGTCGCACTCCCCTTATAGGGCACCACTTTCTCGCGGATGGTGCCAGCGCCCACGATGGCTACCTGAGGAGGGGTTACGATGGGATTGGCATACTGACCGGTCATGGTACCGAAGTTGGAAAGCGTAATGGTCGCACCCTGCATCTCCTTCGGCGGAATCTTGCGGGTGGCAACCGCCTCACGCAAGTTCTCCAGGCCTTTGCGCAGATCTTTTAGGGATCGGTGGTTCACGTCCCGCAGTACCGGCACAAACAGGCCGTCCGGCGTATCCACGGCAATGCCCACGTGCACTTCGCTCAGCAGCCGGCGGCTGAGATTGTCGCCGTCAAACCAGCAGTTCATCGCCGGCGATGCTTCACAGGCGGAAGCGATCGCCTGTACCAGGCGCATGGTAATATCGGTACCCTTCTTCCAATCACCAATATCAACATCCTCATAGATAGACACCGGGACTACCTGGGCATGGGACAGCGCCATGTTCTTCGCCATGGTTCGACGTGTACCCCGCAGAGGCTCCGCATCCTCCAGCCGTTTCTGGTGGCTGGCTTGCCGGTGCACATCGTCGTTGGTGATCAGGCCGCCCGGACCACTGCCCTTGATCTGCTCCAGACTAACGCCCAATCGCTCCGCCAGCGCTCGTACGCCAGGAGTCGCACGGTGGGACCGGGCGCGCTTGCTGGAGGGTGCGGCGCCAACAATAAACTGATCCTGTCCAGAGCCAGGCTCGGCTTTTTTCAGCTCACCCACGACGGTTCCACTATCATCTCCTTCGCCCTCGTAGGCCAGCAGCGGCTCCCCGGTGTGGATGATGTCGCCGGGCTCACCGAACAATTTGGCGATAATACCTGCTTCGGGAGACGGCACTTCCACGATGGCCTTGGCGGTTTCAACGCTGACGAGCACCTAGTCGACCGCCACGGTGTCTCCAACCTTCACTTGCCATTCGACAATTTCGGCTTCGGGGAGGCCTTCGCCCAGATCCGGGAGTTTGAAGTACTTCATAGGGCGATCACCTGCTCCACCGCTTCCACTATGTCCTCTACGTGAGGCAGATAGGCCTGCTCGTTACGGTAGTAGGGCATGATGGTGTCGTAACCGGTCACCCGTACGATCGGCGCCTGCAGGTCCAGGAAGGCGGCTTCGGCAATGGAAGCCGCGATTTCCGCCCCTACTCCGCCGTTGCGACAGGCCTCATGCACAATCACCGCCCGACCGGTTTTGGCGACGGAACACAACAGGCTTTCTCGGTCCAGAGGACTAATGGTGGCGACATCAATCACTTCGGTGGAAATACCCTGCTCCGCGAGTTTGTCAGCGGCTTGCAGGGTTTCCAGTATGGACGCGCCCCAGCTGATGAGGGTGACGTCATCGCCCTCCCGCAGGGTGTAACAGGTATCCAGCGGCAGGGCTTCGCCATTGTCGGCAACGCTTTGGGTCACCGCACGGTAGATGCGTTTGGGTTCCAGGAACACCACTGGGTCCGGATTGCGGATGGCCGCCAGCAACAACCCGTAGGCCCGTTGCGGCGAGCTCGGAATCACTACCCGCAGGCCGGGCACATGGGCAAACAACGCCTCGGTGCTCTCGGAATGATGCTCCGGTGCATGGATACCACCGCCAAAGGGCGCGCGATACACCAGCGGGCAATGCAACCGGCCGCGGGTGCGATTGCGCATACGCGCAGCGTGGCTGACGATTTGCTCCATACCGGCGTAGATAAAGCCCATGAACTGAAACTCTGCGACCGGACGAAGGCCCTGGGTGGCCATACCAATGGCCGTGCCGGCAATGAGATTCTCCGCCAGCGGTGTGTCCATCACCCGCTTGAAACCAAAGCGCTCCTTCAAGCCAACAGTGGCGCGAAACACACCGCCGTTAGTGGCGATGTCCTCCCCGAGCACCACAACGTGTTCATCGTGCTCCATCTCCCAGACGAGGGCCATGTTGACGGCCTCCACCAGGGTCACTTCCTTCACCTCACCCACTTTCTGTTTGTCCACGGCTTTCTGGGCGGACGCATTCATGCACCACCTCCCTGCCCCGACCGGGCACGATGCTTGTCAGAAAGGCGGTCACGTTGAGCCTGCAGGGCTGCCGGCAGCGTTTCAAACAGGTAATCCATCATCGCCGTGGGCGGTTCCGGCTCCATTGCCAGATATTCGTCGACGGCGGTGTCCACGGTTTCCCGACAGTCGGCCTGCAGTTGTTTTTCCTGGTCCGCATCCCAGTGCTCACTGTCGTGCAGATAATTCTGCAAGCGTTTGACGCCGTCCTTCTCCCAGGCTTTTTTCAGTTCCTCTGCATCGCGGTATCGGGTCGCATCATCGGCGGTTGTGTGGTCCCCAAGACGATAGGTTACCGCCTCGATCACAGAGGCCCCCTTGCCTCCATGTGCCCGCTCCAACGCATGCTCTATGGCTTCGGTCACTGCAAAGTAGTCGTTGCCATCCACGACATGTCCCGGCAAACCGGCACCGATAGCCTTCTGGGCCATGGTCTCGGCCCCGCACTGCATACTGCGAGGTGTGGAGATTGCCCATTGATTGTTGATCACTACAAACACCACCGGCAGATGCCAGGCGCCTGCCAGATTGATGCTTTCCAGAAAATCCCCTTTCGAGGTACCGCCGTCCCCGACGCAACACACCACGGCCCGATCCTCGCCACGAATCCGGAAGGCCGACGCCACGCCCACGGCATGACAACACTGGGTGGCAATAGGAACGGCAATGGGCAGGTCTTCCCGGCAGTTTTCCCAGGCACTGCCCCGTTCATCCCCACCCCAGTACAAAAGCATCTCCTTCAGGCTCACGCCTCGCAGGATATGCGCTGCTTGGTCCCGGTAGTAAGGCACCAGCACATCGGTTTTCACCATGCTCTGGCCAACCGCCGTTCCGATCACTTCATGTCCGAGGACAGAGGGATAAGTGCCACATTTACCGGTGCGCTGCAGGGCAATCGTCTTGGAATCAAAGGTGCGGATCAGCACCATATGGCCGTAGGCAGCCAGCGTGCGTTCGATATCCCCGGCCTGGGTCGGGAGGTCGCCGAGTGGCTTGCCGTGATCATCCAGATAGCGGGTGCTATCCACATGGAACTCGCGGAGTTCTCTCATCCCATCCTCCTTCCACGGAGCACCCGACGGCACTCTGTTTAATATTTAGACGATGGTTATGAATAGTTCAATTTCAGGCAGGAGCGTACGGGTTAATCGCCAATCCGACGCCAATCAGTCATTCCACTGACGATTCCGATCACCCTGCCTGAGCAGCCAGTAGGTGACGCCAAGGGATAACGTCGTCGCGGCTATCCCGAATATGTACATGGGGGTCAGCGTTTCGAAGTCCAGAACGATGACTTTTCGCGCAATGGCCATCAGCGCAGTGGCAACCACCAACTGCACCGGAAAGACATTGGTACCAAGGTAAAGCCGGATATTGATGAAGATTTCCACCGCAATCAGTACCGCCATAAAGGCACCGAATGTGTAGAAAATATCATTGATATCAAGCAACAGAAGCGGAGGCGTAACCAGCCTGTCATAAATGATGTAGATGACATCTCCGACACCCCAGAGGATGACGGCGACCATCAGCACAGCAAGCACCCGAATCGCAAACCGTATGATTCGGTGAAGGCCCCGGAAGAGAGGATCGGGAAAATCAACCGGGAGTTCCTGATGCAATTCGTACCTCCGATCCGCAGACGATTGCGGCAGCTTCACATCCTCTTCTTGCCCAGCCATTCACATTCTCCCTGAGGCTCCTGAAGTCACTGCATAATTCAGGCTTTTTTAACGAATTCGGATTTCAACTTCATAGCACCAATACCATCGATCTTGCAATCGATATCGTGGTCACCATCCACCAGACGAATATTTTTTACTTTGGTGCCCACCTTGACCACAGAACTGGAGCCTTTGACTTTCAGGTCCTTGATCACAGTCACGGTGTCGCCATCCTGCAGCTCGTTCCCGTTAGCGTCACGGATAACAGCACCAGCCTCGGCTTCGGCGGCTTCCGCCTCACTCCATTCATGCCCACATTCCGGGCATACCAACTGCACCCCGTCTTCGTAGGTATATTCGGATTGGCACTTTGGGCAGGGGGGAAGCTGTGACATGGAGCGATTCCTTAAATGATGTAAAGACCATGCAGTTTACCAGAAACCGCCACTACCAGGCTCACAACAACAAAAGGTAAACTTCACCCCAGAACCAAATCGACAAAGGAACCAACCATGCCAATCTGGGTCGACGCCGACGCCTGCCCCGTACCCATCCGGGAAATTCTCTGCCGCGCCGCTACCCGCTGGCAGATCGACACCACCTTTATAGCGAACCACGCCATCAGCCTTCCCCCAAGCCCCTACATCAAACGCATGCAGGTTCCCCAGGGCTTTGATGTCGCAGACAATGAAATCATGGATCAGATGAGCTCCGGAGACCTGGTCATTACCCAGGATATCCCCCTTGCCGCAGAGGCGATCGACAAAGGCGCTGATGTCTTCAACCCTCGTGGCCAGGCCTTCACCAAAGAAAACATCCGCCAGCGCCTGGCCATGCGTAATTTCATGGAAGAAATGCGCAGCGCCGGCCAGGTCACGGGGGGGCCGGCGCCGTTCAGCCAGACCGATCGCAAGGAATTCGCAGACAAGCTGGACCGCTGGCTGCAACGCAACGCCCGCAAGTGATAATGATTCTGTTTTAAATGGCTTGAGAATCCGCTACCCTTGCCGCTTTTCTGGGGCAAGCGGAGCGGACCATGACACAGCATTTCACCAAAGCCACCAGCAGTTTTGCCGCCCTCGGTCGCTTGCTGCGCTATGCCAGAGGGTATCGGCGAAAGATCATTGCGGCCACTGCCTGCTCCATCATCAATAAGCTTTTCGATATCGCTCCGGAAATCCTTATTGGTATCGCCATTGATGTGGTGGTCAACAAAGAAGAAAGTTTTGTAGCTGGCCTGGGATTCGAAACAGCCCAGGAACAGATCACCATTCTGGCTGTTCTGACCTTCTTCATCTGGGCCGGGGAATCCCTGTTCGAGTACCTGTTCCAGATCCTCTGGCGAAACCTGGCCCAGCGCCTGCAGTCGGACTTGCGGCAGGATGCCTACGAACATGCCCAGCGCCTGGACATGAGCTTTTTTGAAGCCCGTAGTTCCGGCCAACTGGTCGCCACCATGAACGACGACGTGAACCAGCTGGAACGCTTTCTGGACGGTGGTGCCAACGCCATGATCCAGGTGCTGGTGACCGTCGTCGCGGTCGGCGCCGTGTTCTTTGTGCTGTCACCACTGATTGCGCTGCTGGCGTTTACCCCGATTCCGCTGATTGTCTGGGGAGCCTTCTATTTCCAGCGTAAAGCCGGGCCCCTGTACGCCGATGTGCGGGAGAAAGTAGGCGACCTCTCCAGCCGTCTGGCCAACAATCTTGGCGGCATCGCCACCATCAAGAGCTTCACCGCTGAACAACGCGAAGCGGAACGCCTGAAAGCCAGCAGCGAGGCATACGTGGAGGCCAATCGCCAGGCCATCCGTATCAGTTCCGCTTTCATTCCTGTGATTCGCATGGCAATCCTCGCCGGCTTCCTCGCCACCTTCACCGTTGGCGGCATGATGGCCCTGGAAGGCACCCTCAACGTCGGTGCCTACGGCGTGTTGGTGTTCCTGACCCAGCGCCTGTTGTGGCCCCTGACGGGCCTGGCGGAAGTTATTGATCTGTTTGAGCGTGCCATGGCCAGCACACGGCGAATCCTGGATTTGTTGGCAGAACCGGTCCATGTCCGGGACGAAGCTGCCACGCCTCTGCCGGAGCCGGTTCGCGGCAGCGTCAAATTCAACAATGTGAGCTTTCACTACCCTTCCAGCGGTGCCGGTATCAGCGGTATCAGCCTGGATGTACCGGCCGGAAATACCCTGGCACTGGTGGGCGCAACCGGCTCCGGGAAATCCACCCTGATCAAACTGTTGCTGCGCTTTTACGACCCGACGGAAGGTACGATTCAAATCGATGACAAGCCGATACAATCGGTCAGTCTGAAATCACTGCGAAACGCCATTGGCCTCGTTAGCCAGGATGTCTACCTGTTTGAGGGCACCATTCGGGACAATCTGGCCTACGGCAGGCCCGGCGCCAGCGACGAAGACATCATCGACGCCGCCCGTACCGCTGAGGCCTGGTCCTTTATTGAAGCCTTGCCCAACGGACTGGATACCGAGGTGGGTGAGCGTGGTGTCCGCCTGTCCGGCGGCCAGCGCCAGCGCCTTTCCCTGGCCCGCGCACTGCTGAAGAATCCACCGGTCCTGGTACTGGACGAAGCCACCAGTGCGGTGGACAACGAAACCGAGGCGGCCATCCAGCGGTCCCTGAAGCGCATCGGCCATAACCGTACGGTGATTATGATCGCTCATCGACTCTCCACCATTGTGGACGCAGACACTATCGCGGTTGTGGAAAACGGTCAGGTGGTGGAAAGCGGCAGCCATCAGGCACTACTGGACAAAAATGGCGCCTACACCGCCCAGTGGCGGGTACAGACAGGCCAGGCCTGAACTAACAAATATTGATAGTAATTCGCATTTAGATTATCCTGCAGGCCCTCAGAATCCATCCAATAGAATCGGGGGCCTGCATGTCTGCGTTCTTCAAAGTATCCAGCCTGAATGTACATATTGGTGACGCTGGCATCCTGCGCAACATCACCCTTGATTTTCGCGAAGGCGAAGTCACCGCCCTGCTCGGACACAACGGCTCCGGCAAGTCCACGCTGCTGAAGGTTCTGGCCCGCCAGTTATCACCGTCCGCTGGCGAGGTCAGCGTACTGGGCACCTCGTTCAACAGTACCGGTGCCCGTGAATTTGCCCGCACCGTGGGCTACCTTCCCCAGCACCCCCCTGGTACCGATGGACTGACGGTGCGCGAACTGGTGGCTCTTGGTCGCTACCCATGGAGAGGGCCTCTGGGGCGATATAACGAAGAAGATCACCAGCTGATCGACCAGGCGATTGACGACACCGGACTCCGTCATTTTCAGCATCGTTCCGTCGACACCCTCTCAGGAGGCGAGCGACAACGCGCCTGGATTGCCATGCTGCTGGCGCAACAAACCCGCTGCCTGTTACTGGACGAACCCATCTCCGCCCTGGATGTGAAGCATCAGGTAGAGACGCTACGTCTGGTACACCGCCTGGCCGAAGAGCGGGAGTTGACGGTGGTTGTGGTGCTCCACGATGTGGATCTCGCCGCCCGTTTCTGCGACCGTCTGGTGGCCCTTAAAACCGGAGAGCTGGTTGCAGACGGAAGCCCGCGCGAGATTATGGACTCCGGAATTCTGGAATCCATATACGGCGTGCCCATGGGCGTTATGGAGCGGGCACCGGGACAGTGGGTCTCCTATGTTCACTAACTCCCGACTGTTTCACCTGATCACCGCCCTGCTTTTGAGTATGCTACCAACGCTGGCTGGCGCCGGTACCTGGCAACACGAGCAAGGTACCCTCACCCTGGACGAGCCTCCCGAACGAGTGATTACTCTCAACTGGGCAGCCACTGAAACCCTGTTACTGCTGGGCGTTACGCCTGTCGGCGTGGCGGATCGAGATGGTTACTCAGTCTGGGTCAAGGAACCGGCCCTCCCCGACGGCGTTTACGATATCGGTGCCCGGGTGGCGCCCAGCCTGGAGGCCATCGCTGAACTGAAACCGGACCTGATAGTGACCAGCTCGGAAATGGCGCCGGCGGCCCAGCTCCTGGAACGAATAGCCCCCACCTATGTGATCAGTGCTTACCGGGAAGAAAGCCAGCCGTTCGATAAGGCCCGGGAGATGCTACTGACACTGGGGGAAATGCTGGATCGCGAGGAGCGCGCGCGAGCCATCCTGGCGGACATAGAGCAGACTCTCGAGACCCAGCGCCAACGCCTGGAAAAGGCAGGTTTGACCGACAGGCCCGTGGCCCTGGTGAACTTTCTGGACGATCGACATGTGCGAATCTATGCACCGAATGGCCTCTACCAACGCGCCCTTGACGGGCTTGGATTGACCAATGCCTGGTCACGGAACGGCAATTTCTGGGGGTTTTCGGTGGTCGGGCTCGAGGCCATCGCCCCTTACCAGGACAGCCGCGTCGTGGTTATTTCCCCAACACTGCCTGGCCTGTCCGATAATCTGGCCAACAGCCCTTTCTGGACCTACCTGCCGCCGGTAAAGCGCGAGCAGATCTATCAGATTGATGCCACCTGGCCATTTGGCGGTGTATTTCCGATTAAACGGCTCGCGAAACAGCTGACCGATAGTTTGCTGGAAGGAGGCTCCGACAATGTACGCTGACACCTCCAGCCTCCCTTTGGCACGTCCAACTATTCCGGCGACACTGCCGTTTGCGGCAGTTATTCTCTGGCTCGGCGCTCTCTTCGCCAGCGCCACGCCCTGGCTGAATCAGTTGGACCCCATCGCAATACCTTCCGCATTCTGGACATTCAACCCTGATCAGTATGCATCGGTGCTGGCCCATTACAGCTGGGCTCCCCGCGTGTCCATTGCCATACTCATTGGCTGTGGGCTGGGGTTGGCGGGGGCGGTTACCCAGCAGATCCTTGGCAACCCGCTGGCGTCCCCCACCACGCTTGGTGTTGAAGCCGGTGCTCAGTTTGGCGTGACCGTAGCCACGCTTTTTGCGCCGGGCCTGCTTGCGTTCAGCCCGGATCTCGCCGCCATCGGAGGCGGTTTACTGGCCATCGGGCTGGTGATTGCGCTGACCTGGCGCCTGGGCTTTTCACCGGTCACGGTGATTCTCGCAGGGTTGGTTATTACCTTTTTCCTGGGCGCCATGAACATGGCCTTTTTGCTGCTTAAGGGAGAATGGCTCGGCAACCTGTACATCTGGGGGGCCGGCTCCCTGGTACAGAACAACTGGGGTCCGTTTATGGATCTCTGGCCCCGGGTCCTGATGCTCGCAATCCTGATGCTGCTACTGATGCGACCGTTGCAATTGCTCCAGCTTGGGCAGGCATCCGCCAGCTCACTGGGGGCCCGTGTGGGGCTGATCCGTGTGTTGGCACTGTTACTGGTGGTATTGATGAGTACCACCGTGGTAAGCCGGGTCGGGGTCGTGGCTTTTATCGGCCTCGCGGCGCCGGTGCTGGCCCGACTCCTGGGAGCACGCACCCTGGGTAGTCGTTTGCTTTGGAGCACGGTAATGGGGGGCGGCCTGCTGCTGTTGGCGGACACCCTCGCGCACTGGGCGTCGACATGGGGTGACGGCTCCCTCGTCCCGACAGGAACCACCACAGCGCTGATCGGTGGCCCCGTTATCCTGCTGGCCCTGCAAGGCTTCAGGAATACCCACCACATGCCCGGCCAGGAATCGAGCCCGGCCGGCTTCCAGCCCAAACGACGCTCACCGGTTATGATCAGTGGCGTCATCGTCACCCTGCTACTGGCCACCATCGTCATCTCAATGGGCTGGTCTCCGGGACTGGATGACTGGAACTGGACCCCCATCTCGCAATGGCACGAAGCCTGGGTCTGGAGAGGCCCGAGACTGCTGGCAGCGACTCTTGCAGGTGTTGCCCTGGGACTGGCGGGCACACTGATTCAACGCATGACAGGCAACCCCATGGGAAGTCCGGAGATGCTGGGCATCAGTGGTGGCGCCGCCCTGGTCATGGTGATGATTGTATTATCCGGCCTGGAAGTCGGACGCGCGGGGCAGCTTGGCGCGGCCACCCTCGGCGCCGCGGCCGCACTCGGCTTACTCATTCTGCTGGCACGAAAGCACCGTTTTGCCGGCAACCAGCTCCTGCTGGGCGGCCTGGCGTTGTATGTATTCATGGATGCAGGCCTACGGCTGGTCATGGCCTCAGGCGGCACCGTGGCGGCTCAGCTTCTGAACTGGATGTACGGCTCCACCTGGCTGACGTCCGAAAACGAAGCCTTTGGTTTGATGGCATTCATTGTTCTGATCTGCGGACTTCTGTGCCTGGTGGTGCGTCCGCTAACACTGCTGCCCCTTGGTGATACGTCCGCCTCGGCGCTAGGGTTACCGGTTGCCAAGGCTCGCCTGCTACTCCTGTTGGTTGCAGCCGTATTAACCGCGTCTGCTACAGTGGTGATCGGCCCCTTGAGTTTTGTGGGCCTGATTGCACCTCATCTCGCCCGCGTGCTGGGCCAGCAGACGGTTGGCCGCCAGATGATTGTGGCAGCCCTGGTCGGCGGGCTTCTGCTTGCCGCTGCCGATTATCTGTCCCGCATTGTGGTTTACCCGGGCCAGCTACCAGCCGGGTTACTGGCAGCGCTGGTCGGCGGTGTCTACTTCCTGTGGGGGCTGAGCCGTCATGGGCGTGCCTGAAGCGAAACTCCGGCTTTGGCCGGAGCATTACCGTCAGTTGCTCGCCGAAGCCGGGCTGGACCGGGATGCTGAGCTGGCCGGCGCCCTGCAGCCCGAAGATATCAACCAAACGGCCTTGTTCTCACTGGCACAAGGCCTTCGGGAGCCAGAATTATTACGCCAACAGGTTCGCACTGACTATCCCGATGCACAGGATAACCGTGCGGTCACCGCGCGGCTATCGGTGCTGCAGCAGGATCTTGCGCTGAACATCATCGCACCACTGACCTTACGGTTGTTCCTGCACGGGCAAGCGCCCCTGCCGGATCCCGAAAGGATCTTTCTGAGTGCGTTACGCCCCGGGGAGCAGACGTCACCACGTTGGTTTCTGGCGACCACGGAAACTCCTGTCGACGTTTGTGAGTTTGTCAGTGGCATGGAGGCGCAGGTGAATGCCTGGTACCCGGCCTTTCGGCAATCACTTGGCGTCAGTCCGGGCGCTTACTGGAGCAGTGTTGGTCTGGGGCTGGGGGCACCTTTTTCCGTGGTCTGGAATCGCGGAGAGCCGTCAGCAGTATGCCAACTGGCACAGGCTTGGCTGAAACAGTTTGAGTGCGATGCGAACCGCTTTATTGACTGGATACCCACCGAGTTCAGCGGTCAATCATGCTCAATTCCTCAGCGCAAAGGGTGCTGCCTGAAATATCTATTACCGGAAGGGGGATACTGCGGAACCTGTGGTATCTATCGAAAGGAACGTATGGCAATGCTCAGCCACCAAAAGCCGAGCTCAGCACCAGGCCAATGGCGACCAGGCCTATAAGCAGCCCGGAACTCGCGGCTATCTTTAATCCCTCAATCATTTCCTGCTCGGGTGTCATTCCCTATCCCTCCGCTCAGCAACTGATCAGAACTGCGCATACCCATGCTTTACCATGGCTGAGTCTATGCCGGAGCAGGATTCCTCCTGCTCCGGCCGACTATCAGTACCTCCAGGAAACCGTCAGGTTGGCATTGGCCGGTGCTCCATAGAAGCCCTGGGCCGAGGTGCCAAACTTCTTCAGGCTCTCGATGTATTTCTCGTCAGTGACGTTATTCACATTCAGAGTCGCATTCCAGTTACGGGCAAAGTCGTAGCTTGCCATCAGGTCCAGAACGGCGTAACTGCCTTGCTCAGTAACAATTTTTGAGCCGGCGTTCGGACCAACAGCGGCAATACCCTGATCCTGATGGATGCCTGACTGCCAGCGCACCTGGGTGCCCAGCTCAAGGCCGTTCACACCGGGCACTTGCCAGGTACCGCGCAGTTGCGCCAAATGCTCCGGAATAAACTCTCTCGTCGAGTTACCGTCCGCATCTTCGATGTTGACCCAGGCATACCCGGCAAACAGCTGAATTCGGTCGGTCACATCACCCACAAGCTCCAGCTCAACGCCTTCACTGGTGACACCATCCACGCCACGATGGAACGTATCAACACCATTCTCGAAGGTACCGGCGGCCTCGGCCAGGTTTTCCTGCTTGATCCGGAAAACGGCCAAAGTTGTATTAACACGATCATCCAGGAACTCGCTCTTCAGTCCCAGCTCGTAATTCACACCCTCAATCGGGTCCAGACGATCCCGGTTGATGTCCTCTTCCGTTTGAGGCGTGAAGATCTCGGTGTAACTGGCGTACACGGAATGATTGCGGTTGAGATCGTAAATCAGCCCGGCGTATGGGGTATCGATTGCATCGTAACTGGTGTCCTTGCTGTTGCCGTAGTTGATTCCCTCGGCATCGACCCAGGTCAGTCGCACACCGGTGATGGCCGTCAGCCGATCCGTCAGGGACCAGCGGGAAGCCAGGTAAGTGCTGATTTCCTTGTCAGTCCAGTCAGAGCCATCTACCCCGGCATCAAATGTCGGTTTGGCGTAGTTGCCGTCCCACTCGTCCAGCGGTGGCAGCGGATCCCCTATGCCCTGACCATAACGTGATTCGTCAACGGTTTCCGAACGTGACCAGGTCGCCCCCAACACCAGTTCGTGGGTGCGATCGGCCAGTTGGAACGGCCCGGTGGCATAAGCATCCACCACCAGCTGCTCCACGTTCAGATCGTACTGACTGGCATAAGCCATCAAACCTTCACCCGTTTCCCGGTCAGGGGTACCAAACTGATAGAACAGCTCGGACTCACTGTCTTGCTCAAGGCGCAGCACAGAACCCTTGACTTGCCAGCCGCCGCTTAGCTGCTGTTGCAGCTCAACGAAGCTGTTGTGATTGGTGTTGTCCCAGAATGACCAGTCAGAGGCTGTGCTGGTAGAACGCTTGAAGTCCGTCGCCGACCCGTCGCTGTAAAACAGCGGCAGTGCCCCCCAGAGCGGGCTGTCGGTATCGGAGGTTTGCGTGGCATGCCCCAGAGTCAACAAGGTGGTATCGGTGATATCGGCTTCCACCACGCCATAAAACATCTGTTTCTCGTTGCTGTAGCGATCGAGATACGAATCCCGATCCTGATACCCGGCGACCACTCGTCCACGTACCTTGCCAGACTCGGAAACAGAACCGGACAGGTCACCGACAATGCGGCGGTTGTCCCAGGAGCCACCGGTCACGGCCACGGAGGCCTGTGTGTCTGAGGTCGGGCGCTTACGGATAAAGTTGATCGTAGCTGACGGATTGCCAGAGCCTGTCATAAGACCGTTAGCACCACGGAGCACTTCAATCCGGTCGTAAAACGCTGTATCCAGGTCGCCCTGTACGTTGTCATAAACCGCAGGCAGACCCACGCCATCGTACTGGAAGTTGTTAATATCAAAACCACGAGCGGTGTAGTAGGTTCGGTCGGTCTCCACCGACTCGACAGTCACCCCTGTCGCCCCTTCAAGCACGTCGTTCACGTCATCCTGACCAAAATCGTCCATCTGTTCGCGGGTGATCACTGTCACCGACTGGGGGGTTTCCCTGTGGGACAGATCCATTTTCATTGCCGTACTGGTTGTGCCGGCTTTGTAGCTACCAGTGGACTCGGAAGACTCTACCCCCCTGTCTGCGGACACTTGAATGGCGTCCAGCGTGGTGGTTTCCTGCTCCTGCGCAACGGCAAAACCGGGCAAGCTGGCCCAGAGAACGGCACTGGCCAGTGCTTTGCGGCGAAAGCCGGTGGTCGGGGACTGCGGCATGACTTCTCTCCTGACTTCAGAATGATGAAAAAACGATCGCTATCTTAATGCGAATCATTCTAATTTAAAACACCAAATAATAATTATCCTTTCTGAATGAGTGAAATTCGATCACTCACACGTGGGCTCGACAGTGCTATTCTGAGAATCGGGACGCCCGGTAACGAACAGAGGAGAGCCTCATGGCGGGAATTATCAGGATGGCAGCCGCCTTAACACTGACGGCAACCACACTGGGCTCTTTGGCCCAAGTTGCGGTGGCGGATAACGACAGGTTTACTTCGGACAAAGCCAGTTTCAGACTGGAAACCATCGCAACTGGGCTGGTGCACCCCTGGAGCCTGGCGTTTCTTCCGGATGGCTCCCAGTTAGTGACCGAACGCGACGGCCGATTACGCCGGATAGCGGATGGAGAACTTCAAAGCCTCCCCGTACAAGGACTACCGGAACTCGTGGTGTCCGGCCAGGGCGGACTACTGGACATCATTCTCCACCCTGATTTTGAAACCAATCAAACACTGTTCCTCAGCTACTCTCACAAGATCAGCCGCAAAGGCATGACCACGCGAGTGGCGCGGGCAACTCTCGATGGCAACGCCCTGTCCGATGTCGAGGTTATCTTTGAAGCTCTGCCACGAGGCACTGCCAGTCACCACTTTGCCGGCCGCATGGCGTTCGACCGTAATGGCAATCTGTACATTGCTGTTGGCGACCGGGGCGAAATGGACCGCGCCCAGGACGCCGATGACGATGCCGGAGGCGTCCATCGCCTGACCACTAATGGCGATCCAGCACCCGGCAATCCATTTATTGATGATTCCGCCGGCAAAGACACTCTCTATACCTATGGCAACCGCAATATCCAGGGCATGACGACTCACCCCGAGACCGGCGAAATCTGGAGTCACGAACATGGCCCTCGAGGTGGTGACGAGATCAATATCATCCGCTCAGGCAACAATTATGGCTGGCCGAAAGTGACCTACGGCATCGACTACTCGGGCGCAATCATCTCTGACAAAACCACCATGGACGGTATTACTGATCCCCTGCACTACTGGGATCCGTCCATCGCTCCGTCCGGTATGGCGTTCTATACTGGAGATCGCTTCCCGGAGTGGAAAGGTGACCTGTTTGTCGGCGCCCTCAAGATGCGGAAACTGGTACGCCTGAGTATTGAAAAAGAGACGGTGAAAGAGGAAGAGGATTTGTTGGAAGACCTGGGCGAGCGAATCCGTGATGTGCGCATGGGACCAGACGGCGTACTATGGTTACTGACCGACTCTAGCAATGGCAAGGTATACCGGTTGGTGCCACTCGAGTAACCCGTGGTCTTAGTGCGGGTCGTTAGTTCTTTCGGTTTTCTCGAACTGGGGGAGGTTGTCCGTAATCTCGAACCAGTCGGATTTGGAGCCCACGAAAACATGCTGGGCTGGCCCCTTTCCAAGCGGCTCGTTGATCACGCCAACACGTAACCGAAGAATGCCGGGAATGGCATCGACACGGCTGTAGAGGTGGCTGCCACACCGACTACAGAAGGCGCGGTATTTGCCGGGGCGAGATTCAAACTCCTGCACCTGATCTTGGCCGCTCAGGAATTGAAAACGCACTTTCTGCACCGGCGCACTGGCGGAAAAGGCACTGCCGTGGGCGCGGCGGCACTGGCTGCAATGGCACAGGGCAACCGGCCCCAGAGGCCCTTCGTATTCAAAGGTAATGTCGCCGCATAAGCACTGGCCGGTCAGCATGATTTGCCCTTTTATTCCGCACTGCAGATTGGATGACAGGAGCGCTATGATACCTGTGGGCCACTTGAAGAACCAGTGCGCGGGCACCACATTACAAACACAGATTTCGCAAAGGAGGACACCATGTCACTGAGCGCACTTCCAAAGATCGGTATGGGAACGTTTCGTCTGAAAGGTAACGAGGCCAGAGACGCGGTGAAGAGTGCCCTATCACTGGGATACCGTCATATCGATACTGCCCAGGTGTATGAAAACGAAGCGGAAGTGGGCGATGGTATTGTTTCCAGCGGCATTCCCCGCCGCGACATCTTCCTGACCACGAAGATCTGGCACGACAAACTCCACGCCAGCGACCTGATCAATAGCCTCCACGACAGCCTGACACGATTGAAAACCGATCACGTCGACCTGGCGCTGATTCACTGGCCCTCCCCGGGCGATGAAGTACCCATGGCCGAGTACCTTGGCGCGCTGCGGGATGCCCAACGCGAAGGGTTGACCAACCACATTGGCATTTCCAATTTCACCTGCGCGCAAATGGATCAGGCCAGAGAGATTCTGGAAGAGACGCCCATCTTTACCAATCAGGTGGAAGTCCACCCCTTCCTCAATAACCACAAGGTCATCGAGCACGCCAAAAAGCTGGGCATCGTTGTGACCGGCTATATGCCGCTGGCAGTAGGTAAAGTGATGGAGGACGACACTCTTATCCGTATCGGCAACGAGCACAATGCCTCACCGGCGGAGATTGCCCTTGCCTGGGCCCTTGCCAAAGGCGTGGTACCGATTCCGTCCTCTGTTCGGCCGAAACACCAGAAAACCAATCTGGATGCCTTGAAGATAAAGCTCAGTAACAACGAAATTATCGCCATAGACGGGCTGGATCGGGGTGAGCGTCTCGCCAACCCCGAGTTTGCACCGCGATGGGACTAACCGGCGTACGTCGCTTCCAGATACTTCAGGATGGAAGAAGATTCAAACAGTCCTTGGCCGGTGTTGGGATCTTCCAGATAAGGCACCTGGACACGTTTGTGAACCTGGAAGAACGCATCCCGCTTGCCGCCGGGAAGCGGAGTATAAGCCCCTGGCTTGATACGCTGTTTTGCCGGACCAATCTCGGTCCAATGCTCTTTGCCAAGGTTATGAAGAGTGTAGGGGATTTCCAGCTCACACAACTTTTCACGCACCAAACGGGAGAACGGGCTGCCTTCAAAACTCCAGAGGTGCAGGGGTTGCTCCGGAGCCTTCGCGGCACCCGCCCTCAGTCCACGCAAAGCACTGGCCGCGGACGCCAGTGATCCAAGGGCCGGCTGGTAGCCTTTGGCACGATAATACCCAGGGACTGACCTGCCGCCATACTGGCGGAACAGGTACGCCACGATAGCCTCGGACTCATACATCACCTTGCCCGTGTTTTCGTCCATCAGTAACGGAAACTGCTGCTTGCCGCCAAGCGACTCGGCCTCCGGCCGGAACCGTCGCCCCCCTTTTGGACACGGGCGAATCTCGGCATCCAGGTTCAGGGCCGTCAACGCCTCCCGTACCCGGCGACAATACGGACAAGCCTCCATATCGTAGAGGACCAGGGGCTTTTCTGGTTGCGGTGCCTGTTTCACAACCAGACAACCACGCCATGCCGTGAGTGACGACGTGGCCACCGAACCAAGCACATTGGCATTGTGGACGAGAAAATTCGACATCATTCAACCTCACAAACGATAAGTGTTGGCCGCCATTATCACGCAACTGGCTAATTTTCCATTGGCTCATGACGCGGTTCCCCAGAAAGCAATTAATCCGGGGCGACTAACACACTGATTCCAAAGACACCTTACAACTTTTCACAAAAATGCAATGTAAACAATGACACTAGTGGCATTTTTTAACGTCATGTAGAGCTTTCCCACATAGTATGATCCGCAAAATTGGGCTATTGTTGAGGAATAACACACAATGGGTCCGGTCATGTCCACTACATCTCTATTTTGCTTCCAACAGTCTGATTCCCGTTGCCAGCAAACTGCGCCCAAAGCTCGTAAGGGGCTGCGTGCACAAAGAGCATTACTGGCCGCCACTGCCTCCCTGGTCATGGCTTGCAGTCCGCTTGCCATAGCGGACGGTGGAACAAGCGAAGCCGGAACCTGGAGTAACCAGGTCAGGGATTACGCCGTTAATTCCCTGAACAATGAAGATGCCCTGAGCATGGCGGCCATCCCCCTGAATGGGCCGGGCATTGATCAGTACATCAATGCCGATGCGCTGATGAGCCCGGGCTCGATCATGAAGCTGGTTACCACCTACGCCGCGCTCGAAATCCTGGGGCCGACTCATCACTGGAATACGGATTTCTATACCGATGGCCAACTGGTGGGCGATACACTGGATGGTAACTTCTATGTGAAGTTTGGTGGTGACCCGAAACTGACCTTAGAGCGCTTGTGGAGCACCCTGCGAGAACTCCGCGGCATGGGCATCACCACCATCAATGGGGATTTGGTCCTTGACGGCACTTACTTCGAAATTGCCGGAGGGCTTCCAGAATTCAATGACAATGGGGACAACCCCTATGCGCCATTCCTGGTAGAGCCCTCAGGCGTGCTCACCAACCTGAACCTGATTCATTTCCAGGTTCGTGCCGATGAGAGGGGTACCCAGGCCTGGAGTGCACCGGCCCTGGAAGACGTGGTCATTGATAACCGTGTGACAGCGACCGCTGAGGCCCCCTGCCCCGCCCGCCGGGGTTTCACCTGGGAACCTGTGTTCCACGCTGACCAGCGGGTCACCGTACGGGTCACCGGGGAACTGCCACAGGGCTGCCGCACCACCGCCTATTTATCACTACTGCCACACGAACAGTACACGGCCTCACTGATTCGATCCCTGTTTTCCGAGATGGGCATTACCCTGGCCGGAGACAACAGCTCCGGCACCACACCCGACGATGCCCGCCTGATGCTGAGAGCCACCTCTCCGGATCTGGTCACCATGGTGAGAGATATTAACAAGTGGAGCAGCAATGTGATGGCTCGCCAGCTATTGCTGACCATTGGCGCGGAAAACCGCGAGGAAAACGAGCACGATGACCGCGTTACCGGAATCCGCGTGATTTACGATTGGCTGGAGAACAAAGGCGTTAACACCGCCGGCATGGTCATCGATAACGGCGCCGGTCTGACCCGACATGGCAGGATTACCGCTCGCCAGGGTGCCCACATCCTCCAGCATGCCTGGAACAGCCCGTTCTCTGCGGACCTGATGGCGTCTATGCCACTGATCGCGATGGACGGAACCATGGCGAGGCGTTTGCGCAATGCTGGTATGGATGGCCTGGGCCGAATCAAGACCGGCTATCTGGAAAATGTACGCTCAATTGCCGGCTATACCCGGGATGAGAGCGACACAACCTGGGCTGTGGTGGGTATGGTGAATACCGATCCGGCCTGGAATGGTCAGTCTGTGCTTGACCGTATCCTTTACTCCTTACACCACAAGCCTCCGGTAGGCACAACCCTTTCTCAGGCAGATGGTGGCTCGGCAATCCGCTAATCCGGGCCACCGCTTCCCGCTTTTCTTACCTCTTTCTTGCCAACCTTTCATGCCGTCATGAAAACTGACTGCTAATCTTACCCGTAGGCATAAACAGGCGTTCTTATCAGATCGTCCGTGCGCGACTCCGGATTAACGCAGTACCTGAGTATCGACCGTTCGGATGGGACACCAATCCCATCCTTCACCGGAAGGAGATAGTGCATGAACAAACATAATTACATGTTAAGAGCTTCGGGCATCCTTGGCATTGCTCTGGCCGTCGGTGGCTGTGCCAGTCCCGGGGAGCGACCCGACGCAGACTTACAGACTGCAGAAGCCTCCATCCAGCAAGCTGTTTCTGCGGATGCACGGGAATTCGAACCGGTTCTGCTCAACCAGGCACAGAACCGGATCGCCGATGCCGAAGAGCTCATTGAACGGGAAAAGTATGTTGAGGCCGAACGCCTGCTGGAAAAGGCATCCGTCGATGCACAACTGGCTGGCGCCCGCTCAGAAACAGCCAAGGCAGAACAGGCCGTCGCTGAGATTAACCAAAACATCGACGCTCTCAGAGAGCGAATCGATCAACGCCAATAAAGGCCCCAGCCGAGCAAGGAGATGGTTATGAACAAGCGCAACACAGCTCTGGGCATGGCAATCGGGGTTTCGGTGTTAATGACCGGATGCGCCAGCACACCTCAGAACAACCCGATGGTCGATGAGGCAAGAGCCTCCTATGAGGAGATTCGCAACGATCCGAATGTCGCACGCAGCGGAGACCGGCAATTGAGAAACGCGCGAGATCAACTGGCGCGCGCTGAATCTTTGCTGGAAGACGACGCGGAGCTCGTTGACATTGAGCACGCAGCCTACCTCGCGCATCGACATGCTGAAATCGCCAGGGAACAGGGTAAACGTTCGCAGCTACAGAGCGAGATCAATTCCGCAGAGGAACGCCGCAAGGAATTGGAGCTACAGATGCGCTCCGCCGAGGTAGACGAGGCCAGGCGTGAAGCCGAACTGCTTCGTGCCCGAATGGCCGAAATGGAAGCCGAGCAAACGGATCGCGGCATGGTCCTGACGCTGGGAGATGTGCTTTTTGATCTTAACCGTGCGGAACTAAAACCCGCCGGTGAAGCAACGATCCGCCGTCTCGCTCAATTCATGTCCGAGTATGAGCAGCGCCGTGTTCGTGTTGAAGGCTACACCGACAGCACAGGTGAAGCATCTTACAACCAGCAGCTGTCAGAGCGCCGTGCTGAATCCGTTCGTGACGCCTTGATGGATATGGGAGTGAGCGGAAACCGAATAGAAACCCGGGGATATGGAGAAGAGTACCCCGTAGCGAGCAACAACAGCGCTGGGGGGCGCCAGCAAAACCGCCGTGTCGAGATCGTGATATCAGATGAAACAGGCAATATCGAACGGCGGGAGTAATCTCAGGATCCGGCCAGCTACCCAAAAGGTGTAGCTGGCCTTTTGTATTCAGGCATTGGCTGACCGGCCTCAGACCGTCAAATAACCACCATCAGCATTGATGCAGGCTCCTGTAGTATAGCTGGACGCATTGGACGCCAGATACAGCACAGTACCCGCCATCTCGCTCGGGTCAGCCACGCGCTTCATCGGAATGTGGGCCATGGCCTGCTGCTTGATGGCATCGTTGGTGGTCAGGGCACTGGCGAACTTGGTGTCCGTCAACCCCGGCAACAGTGCGTTAACGCGAATCTTCTGATGCCCCAGCTCCATGGCAAAAGACTTGGTCATGGAAATCACGGCTGCTTTGGTCACCGAGTAGATGCCCTGGAAGTGACCGGGGTTAACGCCGTTAACAGACGCGACATTGACGATCGACCCACCACCGTTTTTCTTCATCAGTTGTGCACCACGGGCACACATGAAGAAATACCCGCGAATATTCACATCCACGGTTTTATGGTAAGCGCCCAGATCGGTGTCCTCCACCGGACCAAAATACGGGTTTGCGGCGGCATTATTCACCAGGATATCCAGCCTGCCGTGCTCTTTCCCGATATGCGCCCAGATATCCTCAATCTGGTCCATCTCGCCAATATGGCAAGCGTACGCTTCCGCACTGCCACCAGCATCACGAATGCTGCTGGCCACTGCTTCACAGCCCTCGATCTTGCGGCTGGTGCAGATCACGTGCGCCCCATAGTCCGCCAGTGTGCGGGCGACGCTTTCACCAATGCCACGGCTCGCGCCCGTAACCAGCGCCACTTTGTCTGTCAGGTCAAACAATTCCTTGCTCATGCATTCACCTCAAATTGCTATCGGAAGGTCACCAGTGCGGAGTCTTCCGCTTCCAGATGACTGTAATTATTGAAAACCGCCAGGCTGCGACGAGCGCCGGAATAGAGGATGCGTGAAACGCTGGTATTGGCGATCACATTGTTCATCTCCAGCGCCTTGTGGTCACTCAGGTGCAACAGGTGCTGGGCGATCACGGCAATGGGGCCACCGGAGGTGGATACCAGGGTATCACCGCCATCGGCGTACTCGATCAATTCGTCCAGCGCGGTGATGACACGGCTTCGGAAGGCTTCCCAGCTTTCGGTGTATTCATTATCGTGATCACCACTGACCCAACGGGCCATCGCCTTCTCGAACGCCTGCTGGAAGGCACGGGCGGGCTTGGGAAACGCCGCCAGATCCGCGGCCATTCGCTGTCGGTCGGCCCATTCCGGGCGCAGCCGTTCAACCACCTGCATGTGATCAAACTCGTTCAGACCACTAACTGCCTGCATGTCCGGCAGGGCGTCACCATAACCACTGGCAATCGCTTCCACGGTTTCCCGATGGCGCTCCATATTGCCGCCAAATACGGCATCGGGGCGAACCTTACCCGACAGCCAGCGGCCGAGCACCCGGCCCTGTTCCCAACCACGGGGCGAGAGCTGGTCGTAGTTATCCTTGCCGAAACTGGCCTGTCCATGGCGGATCAGATAGATCGTCGCCATTACAGTTCACTCGCCTCAATCAGTCGCTGGCAGCGTTTCTCCAGGTAATTGGCCGCATGTCCAAAGGCCGCAAAACGCTTGTCTTTGGTCTGACCGTGATAGAAGCGGTAGTAGATCTGCTGGACGATCACCGCGAGACGGAAGAGTCCGTAGATCTCGTAGAAATCGAAGTTGTCGACTTTAAAGCCAGACTTCTCCATGTAGTATTCCACCACTTCCTTACGGGTCAGCATCCCCGGACGATGGGTGGGCTGCCGACGCAACATCTGGAAGGGCCCCTCATCGTCCGCTTCAATCCAGTACGCCAGGCTGTTGCCCAGATCCATCAGCGGGTCACCAATGGTGGCCATCTCCCAATCCAGTACGCCGATCACTTCAAACGGGTTATCCGGGTTCAGCACCACGTTGTCGAAGCGGAAATCATTGTGGATGACGACCTGGGCGATATCCTCAGGCATCTTGTCATTCAGCCAGCCCATCACGGACTCAAAATCACCCACATCCTCGGTACGGGCCTTGCGGAAACGATCGCTCCAGCCACCTATCTGACGCTGCACATAACCGGCGCCCTTACCCAACTTGTCCAGGCCCGCGGCTTTGGCATCGACCCGGTGCAGGTCAACCAGCTTGTCGATCACGTTCAGGCACAACTTGCGGGTATCCATTTCGCTCAGCTCGAAGTCCGTGGGAAAATCCTGGCGCAGGATGATGCCTTTCAGACGCTCCATCACGTAGAAGTCACAACCCAGAACGTCATGATCGTCACAGATCGCCACAATGTTCGGCACGTAGGGATACACCGGTTTCAGTGCATCCATTACCCTCGCCTCCCGCAGCATATCGTGGGCGGATTTGGCGATCTTACCGAATGGCGGACGCCGCAATACGTAGGAACGATCGCCATAATCCACCTGATAGGTCAGGTTGGAGGCACCACCAGGGTACTGGCGGATATCGGGCTCACCTTGCAGATCCGGAATGGCCTGCTTCATAAAGCGGTCAACGGCGCTGACGTCCAGCTCCTCGCCTTCGCGGATGTCCACGGCCTGGTCGATCTGGGTCATTCAGAGCTCTCCTGTCGGTTCATCAATACAGACTTCTTTCTGAAAGGGACAACGGCAACACTTACGCCTTACCGCCGCCCATCTTGTTCATCCAGCGCTTGCTCTCCTGGTGCATCAGCCAGTCAAAGGCCCAGGGTGCATGGCGCTTGAGCATCCACATACGACGCTCCTTGGCATGGGGCAGAACCCAGAAATCCTTCTCCTTAACGGAACGAAAGATATCCTCCGCCACATCGTCCGCGGTGATATTGGAGCGCTTCATCAGCTTGTTCACGTTCTGCTGAATGCCGGGAATATCCGAACGCATGCTGCTGGTCAGGTTGGTCTGGAAAAACGCCGGACACACGCAGCTCACATGGATTCCGGAATCCCTCAACTCCTGGCTCAGCGTCTCGGACAGAGCAATAACGCCCGCCTTGGTAACATTATAGCTGTCCATCAGCGGCGCCAGCATGAGCCCGGCCATAGAGGCCACATTCACAAACGCACCAGAACCTTGCTCTTTGAACTGCGGCGTAAACGCCTTGCAACCACGGACCACGCCCAACACGTTGATGTCCAGAATCCACTCCCAGTCGGCCATGGTGGTGTCTTCGATCGAGCCCGCAGAAGCAACACCGGCGTTGTTCACCACCACATCGACACCGCCCCACTTCTCGACCAGATCGTCCCGGACCTTCTCGAAATCGGTCAGCCTGCGGACATCACACTCAACAAAATAGCCTTCGCCACCGGCGGCGTTGATCTCTTTCTCAACGTCAACGCCCTGCTCCGGGTTGATGTCGCCAATACACACTTTGGCGCCTTCTTTTGCATAACGAAGTGCAATTGCCCGGCCCAGGCCGCTGGCCCCGCCGGTTATAAATACTCGTTGTGTCATCTGTGTTCTCACCGTTGTTTTATTCGTAGGAGTTCGTGTTCTTTTGTTTGGGTGCAAGAGCTGGTGCCGGGTAGACCTTTCCAAAACACGCTGTAAATACGTCCCTGTACGCTGTGCTCCGCCATCCATGGCTCCGCAACGTTTTGGAAAGGCCGACCAGGCACCAGCTCCCCGACATCTCAGTAAGCTGTTCGTCAAGCCCTATGGATTTGGCAAGCTTCGATTCGATAAATAGCTCCATCGAACCCGACTAATTCTCGCCGTCATTGAACCCCGAATCCCACTCCGCAGTCCGAAGGGGACGGCGGGGCGGTGTTTCTGAAAACCGCTCCTTCGGCACATCCTTGTGGCGCTTCTGCTCCGCCATCCATGGCTCCGCAAATTTTCAGAAACACCGCCCCGCCGTCCCCTTCGGACTGCGGAGTGGGATTCGGGGTTCAATG
>JAVJZJ010000072.1:0-207 GCA_040223075.1 Marinobacter sp. | reverse complement strand
ACTATCAAGTTGAGAGTCCCCGGTTGTCTGGAAGCAAAATTTGGTAAATATGTCACATCAAAAATTGGCAGCTTCTCAAGAAACATTAATAGATTACCCAATAGCGGTGCGAAAACATGGCACTTCTATAGAAAGGATAAGCGCTGGGTTGTTGCTGTTCAATTCACGCCCGCACCGGTGGAGAAGGTGAGTAGAGAAATTCAGTAT
>JAVJZJ010000038.1:0-715 GCA_040223075.1 Marinobacter sp. | reverse complement strand
CTGCTCCACCCTATCACTACATCTTTGGCGTGCGATCGCGGTTTAAAATCAGGTGGATTTTGTTGTCGGGTTTGAGGTTAATTGATAAATTTAGGTGGGGATTAGGGTGAGTTTTGTTGTTCCGTTATTGGTGGGGATTAGGGTGAGTTTTGTTGTTCCGTTATTGGTGGGGAGGGCGGGTTTTGTTGTTCCGTTATTGGTGGGGAGGGCGGGTTTTGTTGTTCCGATATAGGTGGGTAGGGCGGGTTTTGATGTTCCGATAAAGGTGCGTAGAGCGGGTTATTAAGTAAATTGTAGAGGGGGTTTTCGCCAAAATGGTTGGGGCGGTTTTCGGCAAATTTGTCGGGGCGGTTTTTGGTAAAATTGTAGGGGCGGGTTTAGGGAAAATTGTAGGGGCGGGTTTAGGCACAATTGTAGGGGCGGGTTTAGGGACAATTGTAGGGGCGGGTTTAGGGAATCAATTCAGCTAGTCACCAATAACGGAACAACAAAACCCGCCCTCCTCACCGATAACGGAACAACAAAACCCGCCCTCCCCACCAATAACGGAACAACAAAACCCGCCCTCCTCACCGATAACGGAACAACAAAACCCGCCCTCCCCACCAATAACGGAACAACAAAACCCGCCCTCCCCACCAATAACGGAACAACAAAACCCGCCCTCCCCACCGATAACGGACGAATGACGAATTGATAAACTTTAGCTTAAGTC
>JAVJZJ010000027.1:0-271 GCA_040223075.1 Marinobacter sp. | reverse complement strand
GATTGGGTAGCCAAAGCCACAAAGAAAATTAAGTTGGCTCGGAAGTTCTATGGGAAAAAGAACTGGATAGCCTCCAAAAACGGCTGTAATTTTCCCTTGTCGTCAAACCTGAAGACGAGAAAAACTAACTGGTATCATCTGAGTCAAGGTCTGCATAAGAAAAAGCGATAAATAAACCGAATTGAAAATCAAGGTAAACATCACAAATCGGCGAACAATAGAGTGAAGGGATCCAGACGGGTAATGTTTATTGTTGGATCCAAGGATGAAA
>JAVJZJ010000026.1:0-2500 GCA_040223075.1 Marinobacter sp. | reverse complement strand
ACTGGGGGAATCGCTTTTGCTTTCTTTTCCTCCAGCTACTAAGATGTTTCAGTTCACTGGGTTGGCTCGTACTGACCTATGGATTCAGTCAGCCGTACTTGGGGTTGCCCCATTCGGAAACCTCCGGCTCAACGCTTGCTTCCAGCTCCCCGGAGTGTATCGTCGGTCGCCACGTCCTTCTTCGCCTCTGTGTGCCTAGGTATCCACCGTTAGCTCTTTGTAGCTTGACCATCTATACTTTTGTCTGTGTAAGACACAAACGCCTTTTTTTTGGCATTGTTCTTACTAAATTGACTTTTTCTCTCGCTATGCAGTTTTCAAGGTTCTGACTGAACTTCACGTTCAGCAGTCTGACTTTTTCAATTAAAAAGTACAGGTGCTGAATGCTTTTTTTTCCTTTCGGTTCGCTTTTGGCTTGGCTATTTGTTTCTTGCGCCGCTCCTAACTCAACTGGGAAGTATGGAGGTAAGCGGACTCGAACCGCTGACATCTGCCTTGCAAAGGCAGCGCTCTACCAGCTGAGCTATACCCCCTCTTCCTGAATGGAACAGGTGGGCCATCCTGGACTCGAACCAGGGACCTCACCCTTATCAGGGGTGCGCTCTAACCACCTGAGCTAATAGCCCATTTCCCGAACCAAAATCAGTTTGAAAGCCAATCTACTTCTTCCTTGAACGACCTGGGATTGGTTATATCAATCAGTTATCTATTTGGGTCTGATTGTTTCACCTGGTCTCCCTGAAAAGGAGGTGATCCAGCCACACCTTCCGGTACGGCTACCTTGTTACGACTTCACCCCAGTCACCAACCCTGCCTTCGGCGTCCCCCTCCCCGGAGGGTTAGGGTAACGACTTCGGGCGTGGCCAGCTTCCATGGTGTGACGGGCGGTGTGTACAAGGCCCGGGAACGGATTCACCGCCGTATTCTGACCGGCGATTACTAGCGATTCCTCCTTCACGCAGGCGAGTTGCAGCCTGCGATCTGAACTGAGGCCGAGTTTCTGGGATTAGCTTGCGATCGCTCGCTTGCTGCCCTCTGTCCCGACCATTGTAGTACGTGTGTAGCCCAGGACGTAAGGGGCATGCTGACTTGACGTCATCCCCACCTTCCTCCGGTTTGTCACCGGCAGTCTCTCTAGAGTGCCCAACTTAATGCTGGCAACTAAAAACGAGGGTTGCGCTCGTTGCGGGACTTAACCCAACATCTCACGACACGAGCTGACGACAGCCATGCACCACCTGTGTTCCGGCTCCCGAAGGCACCCCCAGCTTTCACCGGGGTTCCGGACATGTCAAGCCCTGGTAAGGTTCTTCGCGTTGCATCGAATTAAACCACATACTCCACCGCTTGTGCGGGCCCCCGTCAATTCCTTTGAGTTTCACACTTGCGTGCGTACTCCCCAGGCGGGATACTTAACGCGTTAGCTTCGGCACAGCTCGGGTCGATACAAGCTACACCTAGTATCCATCGTTTACAGCTAGGACTACTGGGGTATCTAATCCCATTCGCTCCCCTAGCTTTCGTCCCTGAGTGTCAGTTGCCGTCCAGTAGAGCGCTTTCGCCACCGATGTTCTTCCCGATCTCTACGCATTTCACCGCTACACCGGGAATTCCCTCTACCCCTACGACCCTCTAGCTATTCAGTTTCCACTGCCTTTACGGAGTTAAGCCCCGTGCTTTAACAGCAGACTTGAATCGCCACCTGCGGACGCTTTACGCCCAATAATTCCGGATAACGCTTGCCTCCTCCGTATTACCGCGGCTGCTGGCACGGAGTTAGCCGAGGCTGATTCCTCAGGTACCGTCAGAGCTTCTTCCCTGAGAAAAGAGGTTTACAACCCAAGAGCCTTCCTCCCTCACGCGGTCTTGCTCCGTCAGGCTTTCGCCCATTGCGGAAAATTCCCCACTGCTGCCTCCCGTAGGAGTCTGGGCCGTGTCTCAGTCCCAGTGTGGCTGATCGTCCTCTCAGACCAGCTACTGATCGCTGCCTTGGTAGGCTTTTACCCTACCAACTAGCTAATCAGACGCGAGCTCCTCTTGGGGCAATTAATCTTTTACCCTTAGGCTTATCCGGTATTAGCCACCGTTTCCAGTGGTTGTCCCCGACCCCAAGGCAGATTCTCACGCGTTACTCACCCGTCCGCCACTCAACCCGAAGGTTGCGTTCGACTTGCATGTGTTAAGCAGACCGCCAGCGTTCATCCTGAGCCAGGATCAAACTCTCCATGTTAGAGGTTTTTTTCCAGGCTCCAAAACACGATCGAATCGCGTTTCGTTTCCAGTTATCCTTTAAGTTGAGTTTGTCTCAGTTTCCTGATTAAACTCCATTTAGTAATTGACAAGGAGTTCTGTATACTTGGCTTTCAAACTATTGATTTTTCTAGGTTCGGTCGCTTGAGTCGTCGTTGCCTTCGTTTCAAGCGCATTTACCAATGTAGTGCCTATTTCAGAAGTTGTCAACCTTTTCTGAAAGTTTTTTTTGAGAAAAGCTGAAACCCTT
>JAVJZJ010000023.1:0-502 GCA_040223075.1 Marinobacter sp. | reverse complement strand
ATTATCGAAAGGAACATTCTACTTTGACGCTCTCCCTCCTAGAAGAAGGGAGATTCTATGGAAATTTCGTTCCATATATCCCGGTAAACGGGTTCCCAGGCACACGATATTCGCCATCTAGGGCATCGTGTTATCTCCTACCACCCTGTCGATTCAGGGCTGGGCGTTTCAAACCTTTGCGGTTTGGGTTCCGCCGAGTCCCGGCGTACCTGATAAGTTGACTTCGACTTTGCCGCCGCAAGCAACTGCATTGTATCATACTATCCTGGGGTGTTTATCCGGATAAAAGCCGTCCTAGAAGGACGGGGCTTCAGACCCTTTATTTCCGGTGAGCAACAAGCGAGATTGCCGTACACCACCATCCCAAGAACCCGAAGAACAGCAAGCTATAGCTGAACTTTTGGGTAACGGTGGTTAGTCGGCAATCTCGCTTGTTGCTCACTGGAAATGAACTGTTCTAAGCGTTTAGCAATATCGGTGAGATTTTCATCATGAGCTAGAT
>JAVJZJ010000031.1:0-282 GCA_040223075.1 Marinobacter sp. | reverse complement strand
AAGACAGAGTCCTTAATCTGCTGCACCGTGTTCTAACAACTGAGACTTGGGTAAAGCGACTCATGAAGTTTGCTCCAATTACTCAAATCAGGCAGGAATTAGTTCGATTCGATACTCAGCAAATGGAAAACCCGGAGATTTATGGCGCAGAGTATCAGCAAGGAACTCTTGCGGGCTACGAAGTCCGTGAGTACCTTCTAGAGAAATGGGGACGCAAGTGTACCTATTGCTCGAAAGAAGATGTTCCGTTGCAGATTGAGCATATTCTGGCACGAGCAAAGG
>JAVJZJ010000012.1:0-211 GCA_040223075.1 Marinobacter sp. | reverse complement strand
GGTGGGGAGGGCGGGTTTTGTTTTTCCTTTATCGGTGGGGAGGGCGGGTTTTGTTTTTCCGTTATCGGTGGGGAGGGCGGGTTTTGTTTTTCCTTTATCTGTGAATATCTGAATTTTGTCCCTAAACCCGCCCCGACAATGTCCCTAAACCCGCCCCGACAATGTCCCTAAACCCGCCCCGACAATTGTCCCTAAACCCGCCCCGACAATT
>JAVJZJ010000008.1:0-380 GCA_040223075.1 Marinobacter sp. | reverse complement strand
GGTATTACAGGGGTAACGCATTTAATTCGTCATCTTTCGGATTCCTTTATCCAAGCTATACCTGTAGGGGGCCCGCCAAGCCCTGCCCCAACCATATGGGGGGGTTTTTAGTCAGTCGTGTCATTAGAAAAACAAAAATTTTGTTAAAACATTTGAGTTTTTCTACTGTAAAGACTGACGAATAAACGCCACATATCGTTGGGGAACGGCTTTGCCGTGCCCCTACAGGTATAGCTTGGATAAAGGAATCCGAAAGATGACGAATTAAATGCGTTACCCCTGTAATACCTTCCGCTCTGATGTTTGTTGCGGCATTACCATCTCTGTTTAACCTAACTTTTCACTCTAAGTTGTCTGTGTAGTATATAGTCATTGATAGA
>JAVJZJ010000007.1:0-214 GCA_040223075.1 Marinobacter sp. | reverse complement strand
ATTGGCGCAGTCTACTCCTCATTAGGACAAAAGCAGCAAGCCTTAGATTACTACAATCAAGCTCTGCCCCTAATTCAGGCGGTGGGAGATAGAGGGGGGGAAGCCACCACTCTCAATAATATTGGCAGAGTCTACGACGATTTGGGACAAAAGCAGCAAGCCTTAGACTACTACAACCGAGCTCTGCCCCTAAGACGGGCGGTGGGAGATAGAG
>JAVJZJ010000006.1:0-413 GCA_040223075.1 Marinobacter sp. | reverse complement strand
CTTTCGTCACCAATGTAGAGACGCGCAATGGCGCGTCTCTACATAATGGCGCGTCTCTACATAATGGCGCGTCTCTACATAATGGCGCGTCTCTACATAATGGCGCGTCTCTACATAATGGCGCGTCTCTACATAAAGGCGCGTCTCTACATAATGGCGCGTCGCTACATAATGGAGCGTCTCTACCTAAATGATGCGGGCTAACCGCTCGGGCGAGTGCTGTACATGGGACCGCGTAATTCAAACTTGTATGGGGTTAAGGGCCGATTGTGTAACGCTTTCATTTCCTGTCGCACATCCACAACAATCTGTAACGCTTCATTAAGTAAACGTCCATGTTCCGAACCCGGATCGCTAACGTCAAACTATCATACCCACGATGCGACCTGACTTACAGGGACTAGAAATTACCC
>JAVJZJ010000141.1:0-320 GCA_040223075.1 Marinobacter sp. | reverse complement strand
ATAGCGGCTTATGCTGTAACTTTATTAGTTAAGGAGCATTAGTTCTTTGTCATTGGTTATAACTTTAACGAACCTTAAGCGAAATCTACACAAACATAGCACTAAAAGTCCCCCTTATAGATCCCCCTTCCGTCCCCCTTTTAGATCCCCCTTCCGTCCCCCTTTTAGATCCCCCTTCCGTCCCCCTTTTAGATCCCCCTTCCGTCCCCCTTATAGATCCCCCTTCCGTCCCCCTTAAAAAGGGGGAAACCAGAGGATGCTTCGCTCTTGTTGCACGGGGAGACCAGGGGATGCGAGAGCGTTTTTTGCACGGGGGAGAC
>JAVJZJ010000139.1:0-283 GCA_040223075.1 Marinobacter sp. | reverse complement strand
ACTGTATGCCCAGGCAGAAAGCATTCGAGCATATTTTTTTCCACGCTCTCGTAATTGAGCTTTCTTTGTCGAAAAATCTAAGCGTTCGCACAGAATAGGGCTCTGAAAAATCCTGGCTAAAGCTGCCAATTTCAAACAAGCTTCTACAATTTGAGCCTCTTGTTTCCCTGTGGGTAAACCCGTCTTTATAGGAATAGTTCCCTGAGCTTTTAAATTTCCTTGACCATCGACATATGCCCAACCGATAGAACTAGGATTTAGATCGATACCCAGGGCACCATAC
>JAVJZJ010000030.1:0-8895 GCA_040223075.1 Marinobacter sp. | reverse complement strand
CTGACGGGACAGCAGGATGTGCTCACGCGTCTGCGGCATGGGGCCGTCAGCTGCGGAACAAACCAGAATCGCACCGTCCATCTGCGCCGCACCAGTGATCATGTTCTTCACATAATCCGCGTGGCCCGGGCAATCTACGTGGGCGTAGTGACGAGTCGGAGAATCGTACTCTACGTGGGAAGTCGCGATGGTGATACCACGCGCCTTCTCTTCCGGTGCGTTATCGATCTGATCGAATGCACTGGCGGAACCAGTACCCCAGACTTCGTGACATACACGAGTCAGAGCGGCGGTCAGAGTGGTCTTACCATGGTCAACGTGACCAATGGTGCCGACATTCAAGTGCGGCTTACTGCGATCAAACTTTTCTTTAGACATTCGACCAATCCCCCTAATCAACCTGGATCATAACGTTGACCGGATTAATAATGGAGCTCATGGGCGGATTTGAACCGCCGACCTCACCCTTACCAAGGGTGTGCTCTACCAACTGAGCTACATGAGCACTTCAAACTAAATTGGAGCGGGCAGCGGGAATCGAACCCGCGTCATCAGCTTGGAAGGCTGAGGTAATAGCCACTATACGATGCCCGCGAGCAATAAGTGGTGGAGGGGGCAGGATTCGAACCTGCGAAGCTTTCGCGTCAGATTTACAGTCTGATCCCTTTGGCCACTCGGGAACCCCTCCGAGTCAGGCTCGCCAAAGGCGAACCTGCTTAAAACTAAAAGTGGAGCTGGCGGACGGAATCGAACCCCCGACCTGCTGATTACAAGTCAGCTGCTCTACCAACTGAGCTACGCCAGCTCACATTCGCCTCGTCAGCGAGGGCGGTATACTACGGACTTTTTTCCGGCGTTGCAACACCTTCACAACGCTCGATTTCGACTAAATCGAAATCTTCTCGGTAATCCGCCTCAAGCGCCCCGGCCTGCTCAGAATCTTCAAACAGGCCTGCCTCAAAAGAGAGCGCGTAGCTTATCTGATTTCGGGGGAACATGGCCAGTACTGCATTGAGATTCTGACGATTTTTTTCTTCCAGAAGCGAAATCGCAGCCTCTCGCGACTCAAACAGACCGAGGGAGATTGCGTTGCGCCTCTCTCCCTCGGTGACTAGATAGGAGTCGACCCCCCGGCGCTGGATATCACGAAACATGTTTCGCGCCTGTTCCGCAGGCTGCGGGGGAATAAGCACCCAGTGCAGCGGAGCCAATTCCCGCACCTTTCGCTCAACTGTGTATTCATCTCTGGACTTCCCGAGTGTAGCCGCCATTTCACGCGCTTCGGGCTCGGAATCAAACCAACCCAAACGCGTGCAATAAAGAGAAGGAGGCGGTGCCGGGTTTCCGGGGGCAGAACCTTCTGACCCTGTCTTGAGCGTCGCAACCCGAGGCAATCGGCCGTCAATCTGTGCCACATTAGCCGACGGGGCAACAAGAGTACTGGCGTAATACCACAGCGCCACATTTGCCAGCAGCAAACTCATCGCCAGCCACCTCATGAGCGCCCCAATTCCTCCGCATCTATCGCGGCCAAACCATGCAACACCAGGTCGGGGAGGTGGTCGGCTTCAAGCCCGGCCGCCAGAATGCCTGATGCATCTCCACCTGTTACCAGGACGCAGTCAATAGCCCGCGCACGACAGTCTTGATGAATACGCGCTGCCATCGACTGCCAGAGCCAGAACAGCCCATGATGGACACACTCCGTAGTGGAAGCGCCGGGGTCGCCGGCATCGGACCGGTGGTCTTCAAAGCCGATCCTCGCCGCATCATTTCTGAGGCTTCGCAGCATCATCCGTCGACCAGGAAGAATATAGCCACCCAGATGTTTGCCGTGAGCGTCGACATAATCAACCGTAATGGCGCTGCCAACATCAACGACAGCAAAGCTTGCCCCCTGTCTGATCCACGCTCCGTACATCCCGTGCCAACGATCCGCCCCCATTTTCCTGGGGTCATCATAGGCATTCACCAACCCTGCCCGCTCGACCTCTGACCAGTAAAAACATGGTCTCACGGGGGTATAACAAGACAACGCCTCGATCAGGGAGCGGCGCTTGTCGTCCGAGGCCACGGTTGAAACGGCAATACGAGATACGCTGCCGCGCACCGGAGATAAACTGGCAAAAGGGTCACTATCGAGGGTCCCGACTCCATCAAGAACCCTGCGCTTCCCCTCAACCAACTGCCACTTCACGCGGGTATTTCCCGCATCAATCAGCAATCTCAAGACTGCACCCGCAAACTTATTTCTCCGGCCCGCACAGCTGTCACACCATCCTCAGCCTCCAACAGATAACTACCGGAACCATCAATACCGGCACCAACACCCGCCAGATCTCCCTGACTGGCCACAAGAGCCTTCCCGGCAAAAATATCTCGTCGCTGCCAACGGTCACGAAAGGCTGCAAAACCGCTTTCAGAAAACTCGTCAGCTGCGCCAACCAGGGAATCAATCAGGCTGGCTGCCAATTCATTCCGCGCCCAAGCTGGCCCCGGGCACGCGATCGAGAGACTATCCCATGCCTGAGTCACATCTTCCGCCTGCTTCATATGAACATTAAGCCCAACTCCAGCCACAACCTGGATAACCCCTTCTTCCAACTCGCCCTGCAACTCCACGAGGATACCAGCCACTTTGCCTCGACCAAGAAAAATGTCGTTGGGCCACTTCAGACCCACCGGCCCGGCTCCCATGGCCTCCAGAGCCTCTGCCGCAGCAACTCCTAACACCAGACTCAACCCATCCAGCATCGCGAATGCGCCATGGAACGTCAGCCCCAGACTCAGATACAGGTTTTGGCCGCGAGGGCTCTGCCACTCCCGCCCTCTGCGTCCTCGCCCGGCCGTCTGGTGATCGGCAATACACACCGGTATCACCGATGACCCCGGCACGGGCCGATGGCGAATAATCTCTGCGTTGGTCGAGTCCACCTCGTCCATCACCTTCAGCCTTACACGACAACGTGCAGATTCCGGGATGCTCTCCAGAATCACAGATTCTTCAAGGAGATCAACGGCTGTTATCAAGCGGTACCCCCTGCCACGGATCGTTTCGATCTCATAACCTTCGTCAGTTGCCCTCTTCACCTGCTTCCAGATTGCAGTGCGGCTGATGCCAAGACTCGACGCAAGAGATTCGCCGGAATGAACCTGACCGTCCGCCATAAGACCTATTAAAGCTCGGGATTTCATCGGATAAAGCCTGAGAGTTTGAAAGGATCAAAGCGGGATTAAACACCAGCGAGGAACAAAAAACAAAAAGTCGCGACCGAATACCGCGTAATCCCTGCTATCGATCAGGGAATTGGTGTCGCAGTCAGGTCGGCGCTGATATCAAAATTCTGCATCTTGACCCCATATACAGCCGTCTGGGCACCACCGACCGGATGCACAAGGTCAACATTGTTGATAGACAGCTCCTTGAACCGGCTCTGTGCCCTGACTGCGAATCCCAGCGGCCGATTCTCCATATCTCCGGAGGACGGTGCAGACTCATACCGATAACCTGCAGCTGCGGCGGGATCCATGATTTTCTCATCCCCGCGTGAGCCCAGCACACCGAGAGAATCCGGTCCATCGGCTTTTTTCACCACCCTGGTCTGGTAGACATCGACAGACACATCGGTACGAACTCCAAAGGTATTATCGTCGACGCCGTCCTGATCGAAATCACCACCATCGCTGCTATGGATGTCGTTCAGCACCAGACGGGTTCCGGTACCGTTGATTTCCTGGCCACTGCCATTGGTTTCCCGGTTAGTCTCCCAGGTAAAGGCATTCTTGCGCGAATCATCCGCCGCCTCTGCAAGGATCTGTTTCATCCTGACGGTGATACCCTGATCACCCCGATCCTGCCACATCCCTCCAGAGGCTGCACACGCTGACGCTGTGCCTCCAACACCCCCGGCACAGACCTCCCCGGAACCTCCGGGGACAATCGTTAGCCCGCTCCCGGTTTCGTACTTCTGCACCACAAAGCGACCGAAGCTTTGGCCCGAGTCCTTATCACCCAAGCGGAGATTTCCAACATCCAGGGTACTCCAGCTTTCTCCGGTGTTGAACGCCAATCCTTCCCCGGTAACATCGACGGTCATATCCCGAATATGACCATCGTAACTGAGGTCACTTAACCACACGCCCTTCTGGCCGACCTCCCCGGATCCGTCGTCGTAGGGCGACGCAATCAGCGCTGCCCTGCCGTTACGGATCTGAATGTCCGAATTAATGGTGAGTCCCTCGCCACTAGCACCGCCTGCCCCGAGCGTCACGTGACCGTCCAGTTCAAACTCGTATGCAGGATAGAAGCCCAGCGCCAACACTAACTCGGTCCCCCCCTGAAGCGGCGCATCTTCGTCGCCAACCCGCAGACCATTTATCCGGTATCCCGCATTGACGCCTTCAAAACCAATCCTCAAACCGTCGTAAAAGCGGGTACCGTTCCTGATGCCGTCCCGGGTCACGTTCACCGTAATGTCGCCGCGCCCCCAGGATTGCAGGCCACTAAAAATCACCCTGTTTCCGTCTTCGGTATAGCTCAGGCCTGCCTGCGTCAAACTCCATTCGGTCGCCAAGCGAAGCCCCTGACTGCCCGCATCGGGATGCCCTCCCCCCTGAAGATAGAGCGCGTTTGTATAAGGACGCCCCCCGAATTCCCGGTCTTCCAGCAGAAAACTGATATTCACTTCGCCAAGGCTGCGGCCACTGCCGCCCATTTCAATTGCACCGATGTTCACCTCCCCATTCATGGAACCCAGTGTCAGACCCAGTGCGGGCCGCCCCTGCCAGTCATCGGTGACATCCAGGCGCACGTCATTCACCCGGTAATACCCGCGGATCCCACGCAGAGCGAGGGCGTTGCCATCGTCACGGTAGATAAAGTGAGCAGTGTTAATGGTTGTCTCATGGTCAATCTGCAGGCCCTCCCCAGAGCGTCCTCCAGCCTTGATATCAGTGGTTGTCGTTAAATCGAACGCGCCGCTGATACTGCCGTAACTGGGTAGCAAGGCGCCGGTGGTGCCATCGCGGGATTGACCATGGTTTAACGGATTGCCGCTGTAACGGATCGCGCCGATGTCATAGGAACCCACAATCCGCGGAGCTGCCAAACGGAGGGTATCGCCCACAACGTCAAGGGTGACGCCCAAGGCTTCCACATCCATAGTCATATCATCCAGGAAGATTTCATTGCCGTTGGTGCGATACCCCAGGCGCCCACCTGTCATGGTGTATGCAGAATCAAAGGTATATCCAGATCCTCCGGGAGCACCGCCGGGACGAATACGCAAGTAACCTTCCAGACTATGATCGAAAAAAAAACCACCCATACTCAGACCAGGCGCGCCGGCGAGACGCACGTCACCAAACTCGATTCGTCGATCTTCTACCAGGTAGTCCAGATTCAGGGTTGCATCATCGGTGATATCCACCTTGACCCGATGAAATGCCCGGCCATCCGGATTCGTTGCTGACCCTATCCGGAAGTCCTCCAGATGAATGCCGTTACCGTCATCGATGTAGGAGATACGGTCAGCTGTCATCTCAACGCCCGCCTCCAGTGTAATACCACGCTGACCACTTATACCGGCCAGGTCCGCATCGTCGAGACGCTGCATTTCCGACACCGCCGGGCCAGGCAAAACCAGCGTCACGCCGGCAGAAAAATACAAACAAGAGAGAAATCGATTTCGGTTTTTCATAACGCCCCCTATGGCTTCCCCACAGGGAAGACCAACAGGTTCCCCTCCATAACAACCTCTCCCCGCATTCCCACGGAGAAAATATCCGTTTGCTGAAATCCGGGATCTGTCGGTCGCGCAGTACTGCTGGCAGCAATCTTGAAACGTACATCGTTAAAGCGGACGGTGTTGGGCAACCCCAGCTCCAGCACATCCGCCTGGAACAGTTCGCCGTCACCAGCGAACCCTGAATCGATAGTCCGCACCCTCAGAGTAAGCCCCTCGAACGCGAAATTTCCGCGGATATCATCCAATACCATCCAGCCACCATTCTCCTTCAGGCGGTAGGCAAATCGTGCTCCGCACTTTCTGGTTTCATCCTCACAACGGCCAAAGTAACTGTTTTCAATAGGACCACCGAGCTCGTTAATACTCACATCACCAGACAGATAGATTCCGCCCTGCCCTGCCACATCGCCAAGCGCCTGGTCATCCAGCCGCTTCAGTTCCGCCGCACTCTGCCCAGGAATGGATAGCCCAACTGCGCACAACAGCAGGAGAACGTTCGGGGGAGCAACTGTCATCATGGCGCAAGATCCCTGGTTCGAATGTCGAGGTGTTGGATCAGCATTCCCTCAACCCTCATTGAGCCAAAGTCCCGGTCACTCACACTGAAGTTGCCAATCCGAAGATTGCTGCGGTAATCGGGGTTCGTGTAATAATCTTCATAGAAATCCCATGTTGTGGCATTACTGCTCTCCCGCAGCCCATCGGCACCGATATGCCCCGTCGCGGGCTGCCGGATCGCGGCCACCTCGACGACAAAGTTACCGGCACCGTCCACATCAAAGAACACGGGCTGCAGCTCGTTGCCGATGGCCAGCTCAAGCGCAAAATCCTTTAGCAATACTCGGGAGCCGCAGGTCTCTCCACTCGGATCACAGGCATGGATAGACAGCTCCGGAGAGTAAAAATTGAGCTTGAACTGCCCCACCATCTGCCGACGATCATTATCTCCCCACAAGCGCAGATAGCTTCCGTCAATAACGGCAGTCACGGCGTGGATATTGATGTTCGCCGAACGGTCGTCCCCGACCGCCACGTTCATCTGCAACCCAATATCCGGGCGCTCGCCGATGTAGTCTCCGGTAGCCGGTCGACTCGAGCAGGGGCCCGATCCCACAACAGCCGACGCACTTATACAGTTAAATCCCTGGGTTGAATCAACCAGAGCGGGAGCAGCAAACTCCAGAACAGCCTTGTCCTTAACGCCAATCGTATTTCCGTCAACCACGTCGATGCGATAGGGGTTAATCAGTCGTCCAAGATTAACCGGACTAAGATTTTCGCCATAATTACTGCCGCTGCCGGATATATAAAGGTGGTTGACGGTAATATCCACTTCCTGACCATCCGTACTGGTTATGCCGCCAATTTTGAATATACGGGCCTGCTCCCCGCTTGCATCGGGAACGTCGGTGCCATGGGAGAACTTGAACGCTTCCAGCACTACACCCAGGCCGGCCCCATCGACCTCGGATAGCTCAGCATCATTCATACGCTCAAGTTCGGCCCAACCCTGGCCAGAATAAAAATTCAGCCATGCCCCGACTACCAGGATCATGATTCCACGGGTTACGACCGCAATGCTTTGTATTTTCATTCGACAAAACATCAGAACAGTCCCTGCCCACGATCAATGTATTCCACGCGCTGGCGCTCAATCCCACCCAGCGCTTCGTTAAGGTTAAACTCGACCGAGCCGTTGGGAATATTGAAAAAACCGCCACTGGTCGCGCGTATGAAATCCTCGGGCGTAATATCCGTCTTGGAAACATCATCCAGCCAATCCAGATCTTGCGTCTGAAACGAAAGGAACAGCCCGGATTCAGGTCCAACAATGGCCCGTTCACCGTTTATTTCACCCAACTCACCGACTGGAAGACTCTTGAAATCGGTCAGCGAAAAACAGGCCTGAATGCCCAGCACCTGGCAATCCTGGGCAATAATATGAACGTCGCTCCCATGTACTTCTATTTGCGAGCTACTAAAAGCACCCGCACCCTGGATTAACAGGCGAGTAAAGAAAGGCACGTCTTCGACGACAAACGTTTCTCCGTTGGGCACACCAGCGTATTGCGCCCTGATGGGATCGAGCTCCCCTAATCTGGGATCCCCCTCCTCACCATAGACCAGTTCCGCTCGACTCGTGATTGCATTACTACCAACAAGGTAAGGCGCCAACGCCACGATAATTGCGTCGAAAAGGTTGCCATTGGTGTTGGCTTCGCTGAGCCCTTCACCCTGGTCGACAATGTCAATATTCACATTACCGGTCAGGGACTGAATATCACCGGATAACACGCCCATGGCTTCACCAAACCCAAGCCGTACCCCGACAACCTCATCTGTCGATTCATCGAAGGCAAACTCAAAGAACGGATTCGTCAGGGTAAAAGGAACAATCTCACCTTCAGCGTAGGCAGAGCCATCAGGCTTGTATTGTCTGGCGAACTTGGGATTGCGATCAAAGTAAGGTTGGTTGTTGATATATCCCAGGGAAAAGTTCTCGATAAGTACATCTGAGGTGCCGGCGTCTTCGCCATCGCGCTCGTACCGGCCGATTTCCAGAGCATCGACATTGGTCTGGATATCGACATCCATGCCGAGGTTTACCCTGGTATAAGACGTATTTTCCGTCTCATCAGGATGGTATTGGCGATCAATGGACACGAATGCCTGGCCAGTCACCTCCGATAGCTGATCGTCGGATATCGGGCGTAACTCGGCACTGACACTGGTGGCCGTTATTGCCAGCAGCAGAAGGAATCCAGTGCGTTTACTCATACTCACATCTCACTGTAAGCCGCTGTTGTTTTTTTAGCGCGGCAATTAGGTACTACGGATGTTCAATGAGTGTCTCTGAAGCTGGCTCTTTTTGTTCTTCGGCCAGTTTGTATACAGAACTTTACCGTTATCTACAGACTGTCACTGTGCGCGACGTCATAGAATGGGGAGATCGTGAACTTTCCTTCAGGCAATAAAAAACCCCAACATCGAGGATGCTGGGGTTTTCGGTATTAGGAGCCTGACGATGACCTACTCTCACATGGGCAACGCCACACTACCATCGGCGCAGGTCTGTTTCACTTCTGAGTTCGGGATGGGATCAGGTGGTTCCAGACCGCTATGGTCGTCAGGCAAAACGGTTGATCAC
>JAVJZJ010000115.1:0-341 GCA_040223075.1 Marinobacter sp. | reverse complement strand
CTGTTCAAGGCTTCGGCTGTTTTCTTTTGGTCAATTCTTGCCTTGTTTAACTCTTCATTAACCATTTTAGCAATGTGAAATCTGTCCACTGTTACTACGGCATTCGGGCATATTTTTTGTACTAGCGATTTATAGTTTCCTGTCATATCCATGCAAGTACGGACGAAGCATTTACGCCTACAACTTATCCAACTAACCGTTCATTGAAAGAAGAATTGTATCAGATATTTGAAGAAACTAAAAACCTGGGTGAGGGAACTTTTAAAATAATTGATTGGTTAAATAAGGCTCAGAATTACTATAAAAAAAGTGTCTCAGCCATAAAACGATGGTTTGCTGAA
>JAVJZJ010000114.1:0-223 GCA_040223075.1 Marinobacter sp. | reverse complement strand
CTTAAATCGCAAAGCTGTTCGCAGAGGACGGAGACAGCGCAATACTCGATACCGCAAAGCTCGGTTTCTCAACCGTAGACGACCTTTAGGTTGGTTAGCACCTTCTCTGCTGCACCGTGTTCTAACAACTGAGACTTGGGTAAAGCGACTCATGAAGTTTGCTCCAATTACTCAAATCAGGCAGGAATTAGTTCGATTCGATACTCAGCAAATGGAAAACCCG
>JAVJZJ010000113.1:0-283 GCA_040223075.1 Marinobacter sp. | reverse complement strand
TTGATTTTGAAGTCGGTGGATATATCGCTTTTTCTGATGCAGACCTTGACGCAGATGATACCAGTTAGTTTTTCTCGTCTTCAGGTTTGACGACAAGGGAAAATTACAGCCGTTTTTGGAGGCTGTCCAGTTCTTTTTTTCTTAGAACTTCCGAGCCAACTTAATTTTCTTTGTGGCTTTGGCTACCCAATCTTTCGCTGACTTAACTCGTGATTCTAATTGCTTTATCTGGATTTTTCTACAATATGCGGCTGAGGCAGTTTTTCCTTTAGCTAATGAAATT
>JAVJZJ010000112.1:0-282 GCA_040223075.1 Marinobacter sp. | reverse complement strand
GGCAAGAAAACTTCCTGGCTAAAGCTGCCAATTTCAAACAAACATCTACAATTTGAGCATCTTGTTTACCTGTGGGTAAACCCGTCTGAAAAGGAAGAGTTCCCTGAGCTTTTAAATTTCCTTGACCATCAACATAAGCCCTACCAATAGAACTAGGATTTAGATCGATACCCAGGGCACCATACTTAATTTCTCTACTCACCTTCTCCACCGCTGCGGGCGTAAATTGAACAGCGACCACCCAGCGATTATCCTTTCTATAGAAGTGCCATGTTTTCGCAC
>JAVJZJ010000110.1:0-529 GCA_040223075.1 Marinobacter sp. | reverse complement strand
ACTTAGGAGAAAAAAAACAGGCATTGGAGTACTATCAACAGGCTTTACCCTTAAGGCGGGCTGTGGGTGATCGCGCCGAGGAAGCAGCCACTCTGCGTGATAGTATACGTGTATATTAAGACTTAGGTGATATATAACTTTCTTTTGACTACTTGCATCAAGCGTTAGCTTTATCTCTTGCTGTGGGTGATCGTGCTCTTGAAGCGGTAATCCTGACTAATATTGGTCTGGTCTATTATGAATTAGGAGATAATAAACAGGCATTGGAGTACTTAAAACACGCGTTAGCTTTATCCCATGCTGTGGGTGATCGCTCTGGGGAAGCAACAATCCTGAATAATATTGGTTTGGTCTATTCTGATTTAGGAGAAAAACAACAGGCACTAGACTACTACCAACAGGCTTTACCTTTATCCCAGGCTCTGGGTGATCGCACTGGGGAAGCAACAATCCTGAATAATATTGGTTTGGTCTATTCTGATTTAGGAGAAAAACAACAGGCACTAGAGTACTACCAACAAGCTTTACC
>JAVJZJ010000108.1:0-210 GCA_040223075.1 Marinobacter sp. | reverse complement strand
TCGTCGGATCTTGATTATCCAACTTCAAATTCGCCAGAACAATTAAATACCCACCTTAGGTTAACTATTTATTATAAAACCGTTACATAATTGTAGGGGCGGGTAATGGGATTTAATTTTGGCATTTACCGCTAACCTAGCAACAAAACTAGCCCTGGATTAATGGTTGATAATAGAATCATTTTCCTTCCAGATATTCAACAGCAAATT
>JAVJZJ010000029.1:0-327 GCA_040223075.1 Marinobacter sp. | reverse complement strand
CGAAAACTATTAGTCCTCAAGTTATATCTGGTTGGGAGCGTGGTGAGTATGAGCCAGAGCTTACTATTCCTCAAATTAAAGCATTGTGTCTTGCTTTAAATAAGTCTGTGCATGAATTGCCAGATGATTTTGGAGCATTTGTTTGAGTCAGTAAATGTCATGAAAAACAAATAATTATTCTAGCAGGGGTGGGGTGGCTCCGGCTTTAGCGGACGGCTAGGTTGCCGTGTTTAGTGAGTGGAGTGTGTATCAATCGTATATCGGCAAGCTAGACGCGAGAGCCGCCCCCGCCTGCCACCCGTCGTAGATTGTTTAGAGCTCTAGCCC
>JAVJZJ010000077.1:0-255 GCA_040223075.1 Marinobacter sp. | reverse complement strand
TTGCACCCGCCTGCGCGGGTTAAAATACCCGTGCGATCGCATCCCGTTGAGGAGGATAACAATAGCCCCTACATTATTTGGGGATGGTGGGTTGAGGGTGTTTTTTGGGTTGGTTGCGGTGGTGAGGGCGGGTTTTGTTGAGGCGTTAGGGGTTGATGTTGTTGAGTTAGCGCCTAAACCCGCCCCTACATTATTTGGGGATGGTGGGTTGAGGGTGTTTTTTGGGTTGGTTGCGGTGGTGAGGGCGGGTTTTGT
>JAVJZJ010000028.1:0-308 GCA_040223075.1 Marinobacter sp. | reverse complement strand
ATTTCAATAAGGCATAGTCCTTTACTATAGACCGATACTACAATACGCCAATTCCCCCAACAGGTATAGATGGAAAGAGGGAGCATGTAGAGACGTGCCATGGCACGTCTGGGAGCATGTAGAGACGTGCCATGGCACGTCTGGGAGCATGTAGAGACGTGCCATGCTACGTCTGGGAGCATGTAGAGACGTGCCATGCTACGTCTGGGAACTGGGGAGATGTTAGCGGTTGCTTGCCCGAGAAATCGCCAAATGTCAGGATTTGTAAATATATTCCTCCAGAAATAGACAAGTATTACGGCAAAAAA
>JAVJZJ010000075.1:0-217 GCA_040223075.1 Marinobacter sp. | reverse complement strand
TAAGTTCTCACCACTGGCAGTTTCTCCACCAGGAGTTCCACCACCTGAGTTCTCACCACTGACAGTTTCTCCACCAGGATTTGTGTCACCTAAATTCTCACCACTGGCAGTTTCTCCACCAGGATTTGTGTCACCTAAATTATCACCACTGGCAGTTTCTCCACCAGGAGTTCCACCACCTAAATTATCACCACTGGCAGTTTCTCCACCAGGAGTT
>JAVJZJ010000061.1:0-567 GCA_040223075.1 Marinobacter sp. | reverse complement strand
TCTCACGTTCGTTTTGATATTATTTCTCTGGATAATTGATTTAATTGCCAATACTATCGGTGGTGCTTTCGGAGACGCATTAGGTTATTTATCGTTGATGAAAAATTATACCAATCTATTTCGGGTTTTTATCTATACAATTAGTATTATTTTATTTGACATCTATATCTTTATAGGAATATTTCTCAAGTCTCAGTATATTGAAGCCTTCCGATTACAGCGGTATTAATTCCTTCGACATTTGTCATTCTACATAAATTGTGTTGGGGGCATGTAGGGGAATGTAGGGGCATGTAGGGGCATGTAGGGGCATGTAGGGGCGAAGCATTCGTGCCAAAATATTAGTTCTGAGAGGATAAACCTTATCCACGAATGCTTCGCCCAGCCCCCTTATCCACGAATGCTTCGCCCAGCCCCCTTATCCACGGTGCCAAAATATTAGTTCTGAGAGGATAAACCTTATCCACGAATGCTTCGCCCAGCCCCCTTATCCACGGTGCCAAAATATTAGTTCTGAGAGGATAAACCTTATCCACGAATGCTTCGCCCAGCCCCCTTATCCACGAA
>JAVJZJ010000058.1:0-281 GCA_040223075.1 Marinobacter sp. | reverse complement strand
ACTCGTTGAGTCAGCCAAAGCTGAGCTAATTTTTAGCAAAAACGCCGGAAGCCCCACGCCGTCCTGAAAGGCGGCGCTGGGATGGATAGGCGGTTAATCACGCTTGGTTCGATACCAAGCGTGATTAACGAGTAGGTGCAGTCTGTCCGCGAATATATCGTTCCAGAACCTCGATATTCGCTCCACCCACAGACTCAATAGCATAGGAGTCATTCCAGAATTCCCTTTTGCTATCGTCATCCTTTTTCCAAAAGAACTGAGCCAGATGCTCAGAAAACTCC
>JAVJZJ010000057.1:0-795 GCA_040223075.1 Marinobacter sp. | reverse complement strand
CACTTCAACGACAACACCGGATAACGCTTGAAATCGCTATCACATTGAACACGTTCTCTCGGAGATAATGAGAAAACGTATTCGTGTTCTTTCTCGTCCAATTTGTTAAAGAGCAAATCTGACCCAGTGATCAGAAAGAAGGGCTTCGCTTGATCGTTCATCAAACCGAAACACTTGTTTCTGCACACTGCTAACCGAAGTTAGTCAGTAATATGGTGGAGCTATGCGGGATCGAACCGCAGACCTCCTGCGTGCAAGGCAGGCGCTCTCCCAGCTGAGCTATAGCCCCGTCTGCTTGTCCAGCTTTCGCCACTCGTCGTTGCAGCATTCGTTCGCCTTAGTCATGACCCATCGAGGGTCACTCCTTCACTCACTCACACTGCGCCTAGATTGACAAAACCTGTCCGGCGCATCCGCGTTCGTCGCCACCTTTGCGGTTTACCCACTCGGCGCACTCCTTATAGCGAGGCATGCTCCGAAAATTGGGTTAGCCTAGGCATCGGAAGGTGTAGCGTGCGACTAGCACGTGAGCCTTTCGATAACGACGGATAACGCAATTTTGGTGGGTCTGGGTGGATTTGAACCACCGACCTCACCCTTATCAGGGGTGCGCTCTAACCAACTGAGCTACAGACCCAAAGGTACGGGTCTGCTGACCCTTTGCTCTCTTTATTAGCCAACCAAGTAATTCGTGTGGACTCTGACCGAAGCATTCGGCTTCGTTTAAGGAGGTGATCCAGCCGCAGGTTCCCCTACGGCTACCTTGTTACGACTTCACCCCAGTCATGAACCACA
>JAVJZJ010000056.1:0-651 GCA_040223075.1 Marinobacter sp. | reverse complement strand
CACTTCAACGACAACACCGGATAACGCTTGAAATCGCTATCACATTGAACACGTTCTCTCGGAGATAATGAGAAAACGTATTCGTGTTCTTTCTCGTCCAATTTGTTAAAGAGCAAATCTGACCCAGTGATCAGAAAGAAGAACTTCGCTTAACAACCTCTGTCATTAAAACGAAATGCTTGTTTCTGCACACTGCTAACCGAAGTTAGTCAGTAAAGTTTGGTGGAGCTAGGCAGGATCGAACTGCCGACCTCCTGCGTGCAAGGCAGGCGCTCTCCCAGCTGAGCTATAGCCCCAATATAAAGCTATCAAGAATTGCGTAGATCTAGGCGTGTTCGGGCGCCGCATAGCCTGCTATGCAAGTCCGGACACAACGACGAGCTACGTAATTCTGGTGGGTCTGGGTGGACTTGAACCACCGACCTCACCCTTATCAGGGGTGCGCTCTAACCACCTGAGCTACAGACCCGGTTTTGCCTGTCTTTCAACAAGCCAAGTCGGGCCTGCAAAGACCCTTTGCTCTCTTTATTAGCCAACCAAGTAATTCGTGTGGACTCTGACCGAAGCATTCGGCTTCGTTTAAGGAGGTGATCCAGCCGCAGGTTCCCCTACGGCTACCTTGTTACGACTTCACCCCAGTCATGAACCACA
>JAVJZJ010000015.1:0-220 GCA_040223075.1 Marinobacter sp. | reverse complement strand
AAAAGACTGGTCAAAAATTGTCTCCTCTCATTTTCCTGATTTATCTTTGCCTGAAGTAATCGGTTTAGCCACTTGGAGCTTTGGCATGGTGATGACAGGTTCAAGTAGTCTGACCCGAGTTTCAGAATTTATCGCTAAAATCAATGGAGAAAAAAGCAATACAGTCAGACAAAGACTGAAAGAATGGTATCAAGATAGTAAAGGAAAGAAAGGAGAAAAG
>JAVJZJ010000048.1:0-393 GCA_040223075.1 Marinobacter sp. | reverse complement strand
TCAACCCCAATCAGCGACCACCCCGGCTAAAGGTGGCGTGGTGAGGAATCCCCCGCGCTCTTTAGCCGGGGGAGGATGTCAAACGGGAGAATTAAAAGCCTTCTCTCTCTAACCCCCCTTTCTTCCCCCCTTTCTTCCCCCCTTTCTTCCCCCCTTTCTTCCCCCCCTTTCTTCCCCCCCTTTCTTCCCCCCCTTTCTTCCCCCCTTTCTTCCCCCTTTCTTCCCCCCCTTTCAAAGGGGGGCTAGGGGGGATGGGGGCTAGGGGGGATGGAGAGAGGTTTTCCAGAAAGGTTTTCTAGATCCTGTGAAAAGTAAGCTACACATTTGCCTGCCAAGGAAAGTCTTTATTTTTAAAGAATTGCTTCAGTTATCCAAATTGCCAAATTGCCAATT
>JAVJZJ010000014.1:0-482 GCA_040223075.1 Marinobacter sp. | reverse complement strand
ATCTAAGCGCAAAAGCAGAGCATTGACTACCTTTTCTGAACCTTGCCCCAAATTGCCCAAAGCATCGGCAGCCGAGTTACGCACGTCAGAATCGTGAGCATCTAAGCGCAAAAGCAGGGTATTGACTACTGTTTCTGAACTCTCCCCCAACTCAACCAAATCAAAGGCAGCCGAGTTACGCACGTCAGAATCGTGAGCATCTAAGCGCAAAAGCTGGGTATTGACTACTGTTTCTGAACTCTGCCACTACTCTACCATATCAATGGCAGCCGAGTTACGCTCGTCTGTATGGTGAGCATCTAAGCGCAAAAGCAGGGTTTTGACTACTGTTTCTGAACCCTGCCCCAACTTGCCCAAAGCCGAGGCAGTCAAGATACGCACCCAAGCATCTTGATCATCTAAGCGCAAAAGCATGCATTGACTACCCTTTCTGAACCCTGCCCCAACTCGCCCAAGGCAGAGGCAGCCGAGTAACGCACACG
>JAVJZJ010000047.1:0-282 GCA_040223075.1 Marinobacter sp. | reverse complement strand
ACAACCTATTCCACCATTTTAGCTGTGCCACGCCACTACAGATTACGATAAGCGATCGCACCTAATAATTATCCCAGATTTCCCCAATATCCATTCGTAGGGGCGGGTTTAGGGATTCAATTAGGCGGGTTACCAATAACTTTCAACAAAACCCGCCCTTTATTCAATTCAATGGCGCTTCAATTAAATCCCGCCTCACCCACCCTACAATTACGATAAGCGATCGCACTTAATAATTATCCCAGATTTCCCCAATATCCATTCGTAGGGGCGGGTTTAGGG
>JAVJZJ010000045.1:0-87183 GCA_040223075.1 Marinobacter sp. | reverse complement strand
AGTCATGCAGCGCTGCACACTTGTTATCGGTCTCTCGGAAGAGGAGCCGTCGCATCACCGAGCTGCTGCATGAAGGCCCCCAGCGGCCACTGGGGGTGGGCCTCAATTTACCCAAACACGGAAGAAATTATCCATACAAGTGCGGTCAAGGGACGCTCCTAACGTCGCGCCCCTGCCGCTAGCGTTATGCGCTAAGGATTAATTGAGAGTATGGCATCAGGGGTATCGAACAAATTAACAGGACAAGTCGGAGAGCACCTGGTGTCAGCGGTACTTGGAACGCTGGGTTACTACGCTTCTCCTTATTCTGGAAATGTACCCGGATTTGACGTCACCGCTGTGCATTCCGAAACACTCAAATCCTTTCCTGTTCAGGTGAAAACGAGCACCAAAGGCGCGCTTGTTCAATCTACAATCGACAAATGGTGCAGTCACAGTATCGATGAAGATAATCGACAGACTGTTGGCAACTTGATACCTCGCAAACATCCGAACTTGATCTGGATTTTAGTCCGGTTGAGTGATTCAGGGATAAGCCGTGCTAGGTTTTTCATCTGCAAGGAGTCGGATATACAGAAGAAAATCGTCGCGCGGTATTCAGCCTTTATGGAGAAGCACGGTTATCGGCGCCCTAGAGGCGGTGCTTCACCGCAAGCGATTCTAAACATCAAGGACATCGCTGAGTTTGAGGATAACTGGGAGATCCTTCCGGATTATGAGGCTACCGGTGACCTCGCATAACCAGTGCAGGCACAGCGACGCCCATTACATTGCGCCTTCGGCTCCATTTCATAGGCGCGCATGCTGCAAGCGTTATGTCTACTTAGAGGAGTGAATTGGATTTGGCCGAGTTTGATATGATGACAGAGAAGCTCGTTTCCGAGTTGCAAGCTGCCTACATGTTCTTTGAAATGTATTGCGCGATTGAGGACGAGATACCTCATCATAGCGAGGCAATGAACAAATCCAAGCATTTTTGGTCGCTGACACGCAACGCACACCTAGAGGCGACTCGCTCTACGTTGGCGAGAATATATGATCAAGATGATAAGAATCTGTCAGTAAAAAGCTGGCTCAAAAAGTTTAAAGTTGGTCAATTAAAGGATGAGTACTTTCAATCGAACGATCTTGATAAATTTAGTAGAAAACCGCTCGTCGCTGGTGAAATTGATAACGATATCGAGTCGGTTTCAGATCAGGACCCTTTGGTAAAAACGCTTTACGTTCGTCATCGTCATACAGAAATCGCTCACCTTTCATTAAAAAACGCGCAAAAGGGAGTTTCTTTTTTTGAGCGGTACCCGTTATCAAGATTGGATATTCAGGCTCTTATTGATCGCGCGGCAGAACTCATCAATAAGTACTCTGCGCACCATAGTGGTAGGACATATGCGATGACGACATTTCAAAACAGAGACTACAAGTATATTTTGGACAAAATCTCGGGCACGTAAACATAACCAGTGCAGGCACGGCGACGCCTACTACATTGCGCCATTGGCTCCATTCCGTAGGCGCGCATGCTGCAAGCGTTAGGAGCTTTCATGGCCCACGTTATTTCAACATCGATAATTGCTTTTTTCTCCGGCCTTTTAGCTTTCTACTTTGGTGGCAGAACTGTTCAGAGTAAAGCAAAGAAGAGGGCCTACGAGGAATCCCAGCTAGAGAAATTTTTCAGAGAGTCCAAGGAGTCAGGCTTTGCGTTAATAGCAGGGTTTTCCGTTTTTATCCCTGCTTTGTATGCTGTGACTGAGGAGCCAAAACGCGCAGCTATAATTGCCGGGGCATCGGTTTGGTCAGTCTTGGTAATCGCTGCGGGATGGTATTGGTACAAAAGATTCCCAGATGTATTTCATCGAAAACAGTGACTATGGCCCTAACCAGTACAGTCACGGCGACGGCTACTCCATTGCGGCTTCGCCTCCATTCCACAGCCGCGCGTGCTGTTGGCGTTAAAGCTGAAAAGCCGAGTCGTGGCACCTGGTACCCATCCGTGTCAAAATTGGGCGACATGCGAACGAGAGGTTTTGTCCATGAATCTCCAGAAAATTGAAGATGAGGCGCTACATCTCCCCAAAGAGGAGCGGGCCCAATTGATCCAGCGACTGGTGTTGAGTCTGGAGTCTCCGTCAGAAGAAGAGCTCAGGTCCGATTGGTTGCTTGAGGCCCGCCGTAGAGGCGAAGAGCTCGATAATGGCTCAGTTCAGGCCGTGTCCGGTGAAGATGTTATGAGGAAGGCTAGAGCACTGATTAAATGAACTACTCTTTTCACCCGGCAGCGGAAGCCGAGTTCTTGGAATCAGTTGGTTATTATGAATCAAAAGTTCCGGGATTGGGTGGTGCCTTTATAGAGGAATTTGAGGCCCTGGCCAACTTAATTGGCGAGTCACCAAAAGCTTGGCAGGCTGAATTGCCGCCAGATATTCGTAGAGCGCCCCTTCACAGATTTCCCTTGTCTATCGTTTACCGAGAGAGCCCTGATGGTTTTCAGGTTCTGGCTGTTGCCCATGACCGCCGGCGTCCGCAGTACTGGCTGGGAAGGCTTTAACAATCGGCTGCACAGCGACCGATTTCCGCCGCTGGCAGACTCCATGCTGCGTATGGTGGGGTGTATATTTTCATGGCAATACTCTGGTTGTGGGCAGTCGACGGCATTCGGCCCTGATTATTGGAGCGGCGTACTTATCGCTTCCCTGGCTGGAACTCCGCCGCCCAGGCCAGTTCGGGTTCGTTGGGCTTGGCCCGAGTTGCTTGAGGCCTATACATTCAAGGATGGCAACATCTGGCGTGTTGTCCTTGCGGCAACGGCTTTTGCACCATACATCGCTGCTCAGCTAAGCGGCGTTCTGCCTCAAAAACTTGAGAATCACGAAATGTCCGAATCAATCTTTAAGGCCTTACTTCTCTTGGCGGCTCTATTCTTTACGGTCTTCTTTGCTTTAGTCGTCGTGCCTCCGATTCTTGAAAATCCTGATGTATGGGGCGCATTCGCAGCTGGGTTTGTGAACCCATATTCCAGCGGCTATTCAACAGACATCCTTGTGTGCTGGTTCATTCTTGCCACATGGGTGGTTTACGAGGCGAGGACACTCTCGGTGCGGAAGGGGTGGGTTTGTTTGCTTCTTGGCATTGTTCCGGGAGTTGCGGTCGGGTTTGCTTTGTATTTGCTGCTTCGAGCTAAGCAAATCAAAGAGACCCGGCGCGATGCATAACCAGACGCTTCAGGAGACAATCCAGCCGCCGCAGCAAGTTTCTGCTCGCTCTGTTTCTCGGCGTGCTGGTAATCTGATTCTTAACCACTCCGGAAACTGGTACCCTTCGGTTTTATTTCAGACAAGAGATCGGGATGACCCATTCCATTGCAGTCATTGGTAGCGGTATGGCGGGGTTGGCGGCGGCCTATCGTGCGCGTCTCGCCGGCCACGATGTCACCGTATTTGAAGCCCGCAACAGCCATGGAATGGATGCCCATTCCCTCACGGTGGACGGCGGCCTGGTGGACGTGCCTCTACGCGTGATGAACCCTGACGCCTGGCCCAGTGTGCTCCAGATCGCCAAAGAGGTGGGGGTTGGCACCTTCGAAATAGGCATCCACGCCTCCTGTAGCTGGACAAGTCGACACACCTGGTTTCGTAGCGGGGAAGTACCAATTTTAGGCTGGCCCTTTATTGGCTCCCTGCGTTACCTGGACGTCCAGGCACTGCGTATGGGCCAGGGCATATGGCAATTGAAACGCCTGACCCGCAAGCTTAACCGTGGCAACAGCGACGCCACGTTGGGCGAAATTCTGGAACACCAGGAGTTTGATCCGCTGTTCTGGCGCGGGCTTGTACTGCCCATGCTCTCCACCATCTGCACCTGTGAAGAAAAAGACCTGCTCAAATGGCCGGCGGCGCAGCTGCTCTCGCTGCTCGACAGCACCCTCCATTCCTCCAAAACTTACCGCCTCAAGGGTGGCACTCCGGCGCTGGTAGAGGGGCTGGCCAAGAACCTTTCTCTGCATTGCGGCAGTCCTGTGGCGCAGGTCCAGGAAGTCGAGGAAGGGGTGAGGGTCTATAACGAACGGGGTGAAGGTGGTGTGTTTGATCGAGTGATCGTCGCCACCCAGGCCAATCATCTGAAATTTCTGGATGACACCCAGTTTGGCGAAGAGCGGGAAATGCTGGAAAACATCGGGTTCGCCTCTGGCGAACTCTGGGTCCATCAGGACCGGCGCTTCATGCCATCGAAGGAGCAGGACTGGACTGCGCTGAATTTCCAGATGGACGAAGCGCTCGAAAAACCCATGTTCACCGTCTGGGTCAACAAAGTAGAGCCCACGCTTAAAGGCGGCGAGCCGGTTTTCCAGACATGGAATCCGCTGTTCGAACCGGACCCGGACACCGTGCTCGCCCGGGTGCCCCTGGAGCGTGCCGTCGTCCACCCTGGCACAGCCAGGGTTCACGAAGCCCTCGCCCAATGGCATCGCCAGCCGGGCCGTAAGGTCTTCTTCTGTGGCTCCTGGGCCTACGAGGGCGTCCCGCTGCTGGAATCCGCCGTACGTTCGGCCAATGTCGTGGTGGAGGCTATCAATCAGGCCTCGTTCGGCGCTGTGGCCGGCGAATCCGCCTGATCATTACCCACAGGACTTGTCGCCTGGGAGCCCGCCGCGTTTTATGAGCAAGGGGTTGCTCTTATAACTTTGGAGAACATATGGTGTCGAAAGAAGAGCTCACTGAATTCTTTAAAAACGATTTTCCTCAGGCGGATTTTGTCATTGAGCGTGTTGGGGAAAAATCTGCAACGCTAAGGAAAAAAATAGATCACAGGCATCTGAGACCCGGGGGCACGGTGTCAGGGCCGTTGTTAATGGAAATGGCGGATGCTGCTCTGTATGTAGCCATTTTGGGTGAAATTGGCTTGGTGGCTCTGGCGGTAACAACGAATTTGAACATCAATTTTCTACGCAAACCCTCCTCTGATAAAGACATACTGGCTGAATGCACTCTAATAAAGGTTGGTAAATCACTGGCGATTGGCGAGGTGTCACTGTATTCCGATGGTTTACCTGAGCCGGTGGCGCACGCTGTTGGTACTTACGCGATACCACCAGAAAAAATCTGACCGTAATCTGCCCAGAACGTTTTCCTTCATGGCCTGACCAACGAAAAGTCAGTGGAAGCGCCACTCGGGTGCAAGGTTTACCCCTCCGATACGGGTGGCTGCTATGTTTAAGGTTAGAGTGCGCGTCCCTGTTCGGGCGCGTACCTAAACGCTTAGAGGGGGAAGCTATGACGTACGATCTTCTGGATGAAAGCGGGCAGATTCTTCGTGAGGCCGGACGTCTCGGTCAGATTGACCCCAATGTGATGGAATATCTTGCCGCACCCGGACGCGTGGTGTCGTTTCGTATTCCACTGACGATGGACGACGGCAGTTTTCGCGTCTTCGACGCCCATCGTGTCCGATATAACGATGCTCTAGGTCCGAGTCGTGATGGGACACGTATTTCTGCCCATCTCGACCTTGATGAGGTGAAATCGCTGGCACTGATTATGGCGATCAAACATGCGGCTGGCCGGATTCCCGCCGGTGGGGGCAAGGGCGGCATTGTCGCCGACCCGCGTGAACTGAGTGATCGGGAATTGCAGTCTCTTTGCCGGGCTTTCATTCGCAACCTCCGCCCCCGAGGACCGGCTTACGATGTGCCCGGTGCGGATATCGGCACCGGGCTGCAAGCCATGAGCTGGATGCTGGACGAGTATGAGTCTGTCACCGGCTACCATGAGCCGACAGCGGTCAATGACAAACCTCCCATCCTTGGCGGATCGCTGGGGGGGTATGAAGCAACCGGCAGCGGTGTTTTCGACGTGTTTCGGGAAGCTGCGGGGCTGCACGGCTTTGATATTGAAAATGCCCGTGTCGCTATCCAGGGGTTTGGCCAGGTCGGATCGGTGGCGGCAAGTCTGTTCTACGAAGCTGGGTGTGATGTGGTGGCGGTGTCTGATAGCCGTGGCGGCGTCTATGCGAAAAACGGGCTCGATGTTCCCGGCCTTTTGGCGCATAAGCAGGCCACGGGTAAAGTCGCAGACTTTGCCGGCAGCCAGCCTTTAACCAGTGTTGAGATGCTGGAATGTGACTGTGATGTGCTGGTACCGGCGTCGGTTCAGGGTGTCATTACCGCGGACAATGCCGACAGTATAAGGGCCCGGATGGTGGTGGAGGCAGCCAATGCCCCGATCACGGTCGCTGCCGATGAGATGCTGCTGGAAAAAGGGGTGATCGTCGTACCGGATGTACTGGCCAACGCCGGTAGCGTGCATTTATGCCAAATGGAGCGTAGCCAGGGGCTTTCCGATTATTACTGGGATATTGATACGGTTAACCGCATGCGACAGGACCGGTTGACCAGAAGCTACCGGGAAGCGTTGAATACGGCAGCTGAATACCAAGTAAAATCAATCCGGCTGGGCGCGTGGATTAATGCACTTAAGCGGATTGAAGAAGCGATGCACATGCGCGGCTGGTGCTAGTGGGGTAGGTCCAGGCCGGGCGGATTATCTCAGGGAGTGCTTCTGGGCATGAGTGACGAAGTAGTGGAAAACGATTTGATACATTGCATTTACTGCAGTGCTGGCACCGTCAGGTTCAGTGAGGCAGATATGATGTCCCTCCTCGAAAAAGCCAGGGAAGCGAATTCTGCGTTAGGCGTTACCGGAATGCTGTTGTACGAGGAAGGGTCGTTCTTTCAAGTGTTGGAAGGCCCGGCTGAGAGTGTTGATGCGTTGTACGAAAAGATCTTCAGGGATAAGAGGCATCGCCGGATCACCAAGATTATCAGAGAGCCCATTGAGGCCAGAAACTTCTCGGAGTGGACGATGGGGTACGCTGGTGTCACCCGGCAGGATTTAAAGGAAATAGAGGGGCTGAATGACTTCTTCTATACCAAAAAGTGTTTCACGGAGCTGGATCCGGGCAGAGCTAAAAAGTTACTCGAGGCGTTCAAGGATGGTAGCTGGCGTGCCTCGTTGAGATAACAAATAGTCAGCGCGGTCATGGCATGTTCCGGCAGGGCTGCGACATCGTTTGCCAGCGCGGCGGGTGTCCGGACCCTGGCAGGGTGTCACTGCTCTGACGGATAGCGCGGTAGACTTGCCCCTCGTGAAGGACCTGGTCACCAACGTTGTAGCTCCCGGCAAAGGACCACGTCGGGAGTTCCGGGCAGCTGGCCTCGGCAGTGTCCGACGTTCGCGGCTGTTTGCTCTCCGCCCGGGTTGTTTCCTGGGGCTGCTGGTCCGGTGGGGTGGTGGCAGCCGGCCGTTGTTCTGACTGGTCCCGGTCTGCGGCACACGCGGGAGGCTCTTCAAGGCGTTGCCAGGCAAACGCCCCCTGTCCCGGTTCGCGCCCCTCGTGACGTTCCTGAGAGAGGTACCAGTCGCCGCGATAATAGGTGACTGCGCCGCGGGCATAATAGCGGGTCGGCACCCAACCGTTCTCCGACGCGGAACACTCTGGCGCCGCCAGGGCTGGCACAGCAGCCATTGGGGAGGCCAGGAGAGTGGCCAGGACCAGGCCGGTTAACAATCTGTTGGTCATGAGTGGTACCTTAATTTACGGCCGCTGGGTTCGCATTTACTTGGGATAATACCTTTCGATTCCAATCGGGCACAATCGTTGCCGTGTTGGCGCAGCGGCTGCTCCCGGCTTGCAACAGTCAGTACCCGTAGGACACTCCCAGGGTCAGTGCCTGCATTTTCCTCCACTGCAGGTGGTCGGCACCGATACTCGCCTGCCAGCGGCCATACTCCAGCTCAAGACCAATGGCTTTGAGTTGCGGCCAGGCCAGCCCCCGAACCGCCAGACCATTATCGAATTGATAGCCACCCCCTAAGCCCAGAAGGCCTTGATCGAACTGGTACAGGCCACGCAGGTGTGCTGACCAGGACCCATTCAGCCAGTTGGTGTCGACGCGAAGCCGGGGGTCGAGGCGTTGAGTAAAGTTCCGATAGCCTTCGCGGCCCGACAGCAACGGCTCGAACACCGCATAGCCATCCTCATCGTAACGCTTCTGGTCGGTGTCGGCGGCAGCTTCGGTGAAGGGCGCGTCGTCCCAGCGGATGCGGGCCAACAGGTCCTCCGCCCGAAAACTGAATGCCCAGTGTTCATTGGGTTGCCAATCGGCGGCGAGGTCGAAGCTCCATCCCAGGCCATCGGCTTCATCCACGTTCGGACGCTTGAAGATCACATCCCGGTAATAGACGTAATCCACCCGGGCGTTGAAGTCATAGTCAGACTCGCTGGTGGCGGTAAACCGCCCGTCCAGGTCGCCCGACATGAGGTATCGGGCTTTCAGCAGGGCGGCGCCACCAGTGACTGACCAGCTGCCGGCCTGATGGCGATAACCCAGTCGCAGGCCCTGACCGACAAAGCCGTTGGCGCGCACCCGCACCGGCACAGACTCACCGACCTCCAGTGGCTCTTTGCGGGCAATACGACCATAGAACTCAGCGGCATCGTCGTTCATGCGCAGGTCCACCAGGGCACGGGCAAACACTGACAGCTCAACGCCGTCTTTGCGCACACCGGCTTCCAGGTGGTTTACGGACCATTGCCGTTCGCCCCGTTCGAAGTCGTTGCCCCAGTCCTTGATGGTGGTGCGGATGGGTTCTGGCTCGCTGACGATCTGATTTTCGAAACGGCCGAATGGCTCAACCTCAGCATTGGCCGGACTGATAAAGCCGATAATGAAAAAAAGGGCGGGGCCGAAGCCCCACCCTGTTTTCCGGCATTGCCGATGGATCATCAGAACAGGGACTCGAACTCAGTGACGTCGCCATTCGGGTAAGTGATCATCGGAATACCGTTACGGGTTTCGACATCACCGATGTCCTCGCCGTTGAGCAGGGCGTCCCCGGTCAGACCGGTGAAGTCGCCACTTGCATCAAACTGGCCGTTCAGCGTCAGTTCATACCCCTGCGGGTTGAAGATGCGGGCCGTGACGGTCTCCGGATTCTCCAGGTCGTCAGAGGCTACTACCAGCGAGTACTGGCCGTCGTTCCACTTGACGTTGGCCAGCAGGCTGCCGCCGCGGTAGCTCTTGCGGCTGGCGGTGGCGGTTACGTTAGCCGCCGGCAGTTCCGGCATATCCACACCTGCTGTCAGTGTGAAAGAGGCATCGATGAAGTTGTCGGCTGTCTCCAGGTCGGAAGTCCAAGCAAAGGTGTCAAACGTGTCAGCGTTGTTTACGTTCAATGTTGCGCCGCTTTTAAACGTACTGCCGTCGTTGGACGTGAACTTGCCAAATAGTTTCAATCGCTCAAAAGAAATCGGCGAATCAATTGAGTCGACCGCATTGTCAGTCAAACGGGTCAGACGACCCTCTACTTGTCCGAAAAAGCTGTCACCAGTGCTCGCAGCTAGCGTCACACCGCCTTTGAGCGAAGCGTCCACAAAGTTAGCGTTGAGCTGTTCGGAGGAAGTATCCTCAAGATCCTGTTTGAGGTTTAGCTGGGCTTCCAGGTTTTCAAGAATCAACAATTTCCTCCCGGTACCGTCGTCGACCGAGCCGTTCAGGGTCATCACGTTGGATGAAAGTATGCGGCTGATGACGCCGGTGGAGAGATCAAGGGCATCAACCGGAAGATTGGTGGCCAGTGTCAGGTCGAACGGCAGGAAAGCAGTGGCTGCCTCTCCGGTAACCGCACCGGTGAGGGTGACCACCAGGCCGTTGTCATTGGCGAAGCTCAGTGTGGCGGTGCCGACCTTGATCTCATTGTCCAGAATGTCGATCTCGCGGGACTCGCCATTTTCCATGGCGGTCTGGATATCCGCCGGGTCCAGAGTGATCAGCTCCAGGGACTGGCCGATGATGTCCATGGACATCTGCAGGCTGTTCAGCGGGCCTTCACCCAGGGCGGCCTGAATGGTGTCTACGTCCACCTGAATAGCAGCGCCGAGTTGGTCGCTGTCGAGTTCTTCAACGGAGGCGACCCAGGTACGGGCCTGGCTGACAAATTTCTTGAAGGCAGCGATTTTCTCGGCTTGGGTGCTGTCGGCACCGATTGCCAGTTCTTCGTCATACGTCGGTTCGAGGCCATCTTCGGCATTATCGTACTGGGCGGTCTGTGTGTTCAGAGCGTCCTTGGTCTCACTGTCCAGTTCCGGCGTGCTGTCTGTTACCTGGCGGGTAGCGTCGGCGAGCTGGGAAACAGAGAAGCTGTCCTTATCATCGCCTACGGTGCCGTCGTCCAGGGCCTTGGCGAAGTTGGCCAGGTTTTCACTAACGTCCCCGCCAGCGTAAATCAGCTCCGCTACCACGGCGTTCATGACTGCTGCCTGAGCTTCGCTGGCGCTGGCGCCATCCAGGTTGTTGACATCCCGGGCACGGGTTTTGGCGACATCAAAACCGGCTACCTGGTTAACCTCTGCGTAGGCCTGTTGGCTGGCGGCTTCCAGGGATCTTCCCTGGCCAGCGAGGGCCTTGGTGCGGGAGGCGGCCATGGTGGACCATGCGGTGACCGGTGTGCTGATGGCCTCATCACCAGAGGCGGTATCGGTGATGGCACTGAGCTCGAAATTGGCTGGCAGCTCTACATCTGCTCCCTTGGTGCCGCAGGCACTGGCATCACAGATCATGCGGGTGCGATCGTTGACGCTGACCACAATTTCAATGGGTCCGCCTTGATAGCTGTCTGCCAGGTCCAGGCTGTACTCGCCCTTATCGTTGGTTTCTGTGCTGCCCACCACCTGCAGCGTCCGGACGCCTTTGCTGTCAAGTGCGTAGGCCGTCACGGTAGCGAATTTCATCACGCCTTTCACGGCTTCGCCGGCGACGGATTGGGTGGTCGTGGAATCGGAATTTCCGCCGTCAGTTGAGCTTCCGCTGCCGCCACTACAGGCCCCAAGGAAAAGACTGGAGGTAATAGCAAGCGAAAGCGCGGACTTCTTTAAAATGGACATGGATGCTCCTTGCACAGCTGTCCAAGCGCTATTGCTTCAAGCGCCCGGAACGGGGATTAATTTTTATTAAGGCGCTGAGATTATCGATAGGCTTGCGTTGAAGGAAATCCCCCAAACGGGGGAAAAGGGCGGGAGGAGGTTCCTGAATGGCGCGTCATTTTGTTCGTGAAGTTGTTTTGCTACAGGACTGTCCCGGCAAATGCCTGGCAAATGTAAAAGATGGTCAAAGTGGGACAATTGTTCCGAAAAGTAAGTAATATGTCGCTGGAAGCGGGAGGATTACGATCCCCGACGAGTGTATTAAAAGGACTTAAAGTGACATGGCACCCCTGGAAACGGTCTCTCCACACAGAGATGTGTTCTTTTCCCCGGACTACCACGACCTGATTGGTCTGATCTACGACGCTATCAACAACAAGGATGGATTTTTTCCATTCCTGCAGCGGTTTATCGAAGTCTTTGACGGCCACAGCGCGTGCTTTGCCATATACGATTTAAAGGCCGGGGTGGTGGCGGGCAGTTGGACCGTTAACATTCCCGACCATGCCCTGGCTTTTTACGCTGAGCATGTTGCCCATCGCGATGCCTTGGTGGAAGCTGCGATGGGGGTGTATGACCAAGGCGAAATGCGCTTTGTGGCCAGCAATCTGGACATCGAAAACGTCGATGAGGTGCGGGTTCGTACCCGGGTAGGGGAGTTCATGGCCAGCTTTGGTGCCAATGACGCCGCCGGCGCTGTCGCTTTTCGAAACGACAATTACCTGAATTTTTTCAGCATTCAGCGATCCATCGATCAGCCTCAGTTCAGCCGGGAACAGTTGGCAGTATTTGACCGGTTGTTACCTCACCTTAACCGGGGGGTGAGCCTCTATACCGAAATGACCAGCCTGGCAGCCAAGGCCTATGCACCGGAGCGGCTGGTGCTGGACAACTTGCAGCAAGGCATCCTGATCTGCGATGCCAATTTCCGGGTAGTGTTCAAAAATGCCATGGCGGAACGGCTGCTGGCCGAGCATCCGGATATATCGGTGTCGGACCAGGCGTTGTTGCTGTTCGGCAACGAGGGCTTTTCACAGAACATGCTTGCCTGTTTGTCGAGTGCTATCCGCGCTTCAATCGAACAGCGTCAGCTGGCAGACACAGTGTTGCGTTACCAGTCTGGTGCCCACAATATGACCATCACAGTCTCTCCTCTCGCCGCCACACAGGGCGGTGATCTGGCGGATCGACCACTCGGTGGTGCCATGATCGGGATCTACGATTGGTCGCAGCGACCCGAGGTGGACCCGACGGTTTTACAGCAGCACTTCGGACTGACCGTTACCGAGGCACGGGTGGCAGCGCTGTTGATCCATGGCAAGAGTCTCAACGACATCGCCGTGCACCTGAACCGTACCCGGGAAACCGTCAAATCTCATCTAAAGTCGTTGTTCCGTAAGACCAATACCTCTCGACAGGGTGAGTTGGTGGCACTCTTGTCGGTCAGTTGTGCTCTGATTTAGCAGCCACGATCGTTGTAAAACTTACACTTCCCTCAATGTTTTAAAGACACTGAATATGTCCTCTGGAAAGCGCCACTCGCCCCTGTCTTTCCAGTTCTTTCAGTAAGCGACTGACCACTTCCCTGGCCGTGCCCAGTTCTACCGCAAGCTCCTGATGAGTAATGCTGATCATGCCGTGCTTCACCCTGGAGGCAAGCCACTGTTCCAGGCGTTCATCCATGCGACGGAAAGCCACTTCTTCTACCAACAGCATGAGGTCGTCCAGCCGGCGACCATAGGACGCCATGATGCCCGTGCGAAATTCCGCCGACACGGCCATCATCTGATCAAACAGCTGTCGCGGCACCATGATGGCCTCGGCGGCTTCTTCCACCACTGCCTCAGCACGGTAGCCATGCCCCGACATCAGGCAGCCTATGGACAAGGTGCAGATATCGTTGGCACCCATGCGGTACAGCACAATGCGGTTACCGGATACGCCGGTCATCTGCACTTTGACTGATCCACTCACCACCAGTGGCAGACCCGCACAATGATCGCCGGGCCGAAAAATCACTTCCCCCGGGGGCAAACTCAGCAGCGTCAGCGAACTTTCTGCTTCTCGCTTCAGGGGCACGGGTAAAACATCAAGAATCGGGTGTTTCATCCTCGGGCATTTCCCAGTTGGTTATTGATCGCTGTGTGACTTAGTCACTGAGTTCTTTGTTGCACGTTCCTATAGTAAAAGGCAACCGCTCGGATATACAGGAGACTCAATCATGAGCTGCAATATGGGAACGACCGACAGAGTTCTTCGCGCCGTTGTAGGTGTGGTGCTTATCGCCCTTGTCTTCATCGGTCCACAGAGTGTCTGGGGCTGGATAGGTGTTGTGCCGCTGGTGACCGCCTTGTTCGGCCGTTGCCCGGCCTACTCACTGATTGGCATCAATACCTGCAAGGTGAAGTCCCCCCGGTAATTCCGGGGGCATCGTCACGATGGGGTAATTCCCGCTTTTACCGCCCGGGCCGCGTGCAGCTTCTTGTAGCTGTCAATCAGCCGCAGGTGCTTGTCCAGGCCTTCCAGTTGCATGTTGGTCGGGGTCAGGCCGTGGAAGCGCACTTCACCGCTGACTGAGCCCACCACGGCGTTCATGGTGTCGTCCCCGAACATGCGCCGGAAGTTGGTCAGGTAATCGTCCAGCGTCAGTTCATCGTCGAGAGTGACTTCCAGCACCGCCTGTACGGCCTGGTAGAACAGCCCGCGTTCGACGGTGTTGTCGTTGAATTGCAGGAACATGTCGACAAATTCGAGCGCTTCCTCGTGCCACTGCAGGGCGAGGCAGATCAGGATTTTTAGCTCAAGGATAGTGAGCTGACCCCACACGGTGTTCTCGTCAAACTCCACGCCGATCAGGGTGATGATCGTCATGTAGTTGTCGAGCTGGCTGGCTTCCAGGCGTTCTACCAGGTCGGCCAGCTGCTCGTCACTCAGGCGGTGCAGGTTGAGGATGTCTTCCCGGTAGTCCAGCGCCATGTTGGTGTTATCCATGATCAGGTCCTCGACCGGATACACCTCGGAGTAGCCAGGCACCAGAATGCGGCAGACCGGTGCGCCCAGTTCCTCGTAAACGGCTACATAGACTTCTTTGCCCATGTCCGCGAGGATGCTGAACAGGCCCTCGGCCTCTTCCGCGTTGGTACCGGAGAAATCCCACTCGCAGAAATCGTAGTTGGATCGGGCGCTGAAGAAACGCCAGGACACCACGCCGGTGGAATCGATAAAGTGCTCGATGAAGTTGTTTGGCTCGGTGACGGCCAGGCTGTTAAAGGTGGGAGCGGGTACGTCGTTCAGACCCTCGAAGCTGCGGCCCTGGAGCAATTCTGTCAGGCTGCGTTCCAGCGCCACCTCGAAACTCGGATGGGCGCCGAAGGAGGCAAACACGCCACCGGTTCTCGGGTTCATCAGCGTCACGCACATCACCGGGAACTGACCGCCCAGGGAGGCGTCTTTCACCAGGGTCGGGAAGCCCTGGGCTTCCAGTGCTTCGATACCCTCGAGAATGTCCGGGTATTTCTCCAGTACGTCCCGGGGCACATCCGGCAGAGCCACTTCTTCCTCGATGATCTGCTTCTTCACTGCCCGCTCGAAGATTTCCGACAGGCACTGTACCTGCGCTTCCTGCAGGGTGTTACCGGCACTCATGCCATTGCTGAGGTACAAGTTCTCGATCAGGTTGGAGGGAAAGTACACCACCTCGCCGTCGGACTGGCGCACGAAGGGCAGGGAGCAGATGCCGCGGTCTCGCCGGCCGGAGTTGGTGTCGATCAGGTGGGAGCCACAGAGCTCCTCTTCGGGGTTGTAGATCGCGAGGCAGTGGTCATCGAGAATGCCTTCGGGCAGCTCGTCGTCCGGCCCGGGCTCGAACCATTGCTCGTTGGGATAATGCACAAACTCGCTGTTGGCGATCTCCTCGCCGAAGAACTGGTCGTTGTAGAAGAAGTTGCAGTTCAGGCGCTCAATGAATTCACCCAGTGCCGAGCACAGCGCGCTTTCCTTGGTGGCGCCCTTGCCGTTGGTGAAGCACATGGGCGAGGCTGCATCGCGGATGTGCAGCGACCACACGTGGGGCACGATATTGCGCCAGGAGGCGATTTCGATTTTCATGCCCAGGTCTTCAAGGATGCCGGTCATGTTGGCGATGGTCTGCTCCAGTGGCAGATCCTTACCGACTATGTAAGTACTCGCTTCGCCTTCCGGCGGCGCCATAAGCAGGGCCTGGGCGTCTTCATCGAGATTTTCCACGGTTTCAATCTGGAATTCGGGACCGGTCTGTACCACTTTTTTTACGGTGCAGCGATCGATCGAGCGCAGAATGCCCTGGCGGTCCTTGTCGGAAATGTCTTCCGGTAGCTCCACCTCAATTCTGAAGATCTGGTTGTAGCGATTTTCCGGGTCGACAATGTTGTTTTGTGACAGGCGGATGTTTTCCGTCGGAATATCCCGTGCCTTGCAGTAAACCCGTACAAAGTAAGCCGCACAGAGTGCCGACGACGCCAGGAAATAGTCGAACGGGCTGGGCGCCGAGCCATCGCCCTTGTAGCGAATGGGCTGGTCGGTGGTGACGGTGAAATCATCAAACTTGGCTTCAAGTCGAAGATTTTCCAGAAAGTTAACTTTGATTTCCATGAACAGGGTACCGCGTTTGCAGAATTGAGCGGGCTATGGGAAGCCGGGTGCCATTATCCAGTTTTTATCGCCTCGCGTCTTGGGTCACTTACAAAACTGCAAAGCGTCTGATCGGTTGAGTCTTAAGGCTGGGTTGGGTAATACTCCAGTGTTTTCGGTACAGTGATTACTACTCATCCATACCCTGCGACGAGGCCCGTTGTATGACTGATAACACGTACACCCCACCGAAAGTCTGGAAATGGGACTCCGCCAGCGGCGGTGCATTTGCCAACATCAATCGCCCCATTGCCGGTCCGACCCATGAGAAAGAGCTGCCGGTGGGCAAGCACCCGTTACAGCTGTATTCCCTGGCGACGCCCAACGGCGTGAAAGTGACGGTGATGCTGGAAGAGCTGCTGGCCCTGGGTTTCGAAGGGGCGGAGTACGATGCCTACCTGATCCGCATTACCGAAGGGGACCAGTTCGGCAGTGGCTTTGTGGAGGTGAACCCGAACTCCAAGATTCCGGCGATGATGGACTACAGCACCAACCCGCCGGTGCGGTTGTTCGAGTCAGGGTCGATTCTGCTGTATCTCGCGGAGAAGTTTGGCGCCTTCGTGCCCAAGGACGTTGCCGGTCGCGCCGAGTGTATGAACTGGTTGTTCTGGCAAATGGGCAGTGCGCCGTTACTCGGCGGGGGATTTGGTCACTTCTATGCCTACGCCCCCGAGAAGTACGAGTACCCAATCAACCGTTACACCATGGAGGTGAAGCGCCAGCTGGATGTGCTGGATCGTCAGCTGGCGGACCGCCCCTATATCGCCGGTGACGAATACACCATTGCCGATATGGCGATCTGGCCCTGGTACGGGGCGCTGGTGAAGAACAAGGTCTATGAAGCGGCGGAATTCCTGGAAGCTCACACCTACACCAACGTGGTCCGCTGGACAGATGAGATCGCCAAGCGCCCGGCGGTGCAGCGTGGCCGCAAGGTCAACCGAGCCTGGGGCGAGCCGTCGAGCCAGCTCCATGAGCGGCACGACGCCAGTGATTTCGAGCTCCGCACTCAGGACAAGCTGGAAACTTCTTCCTGAACGGCTGCCGGCTTTACCGGCTGGTCAGATAGGGCGTGGACTTTGGCCTTGCCGGTAAATTCGACGTCGTAATCTTTCAGCTTGAACACGTTCAGCCGGCGCTTCAGTGCGCTCAGTGACCAGGGCCAGGCGGCGAAGTTACGGCCGTTCTGATCCAGGTAGTAGCTGCTGCAGCCGCCGGCGTTGAAGACGGTGGTTTGCAGGTTCTTCTGCACCCGTTGGTTGTGCTGCTTCAGCACCGAGCGTTTGATGCTCAGCTTGCTGATGCGCTTTTCCTTGATCTTCCACAGACCGTCAATGATGTAGTCGAGCTGTGCTTCTGCCAGCCGGATAAACGAGTCATACACCAGCACGTTGGGGCCCAGGATCAGGAACGCGTTCGGGGAATTTTCCAGGGTGGTGCCCAGGTACGCCTCCGGTGAACTGTTCTTCCACAGGTCGGCCCAGCGCTGTCCGTCGGCGTTGAACACCTTGTTACCGATAGGCGGGTGGGAGACGTCGAACCCGGTACCCCAGATAATCACGTCCACTTCACGGCGTTCGCCATTAGCGGCGATGACCGTGTTGCCTTCCACTTTCACCAACCCACTGGGAATCAGCGAGGTGTTGTCCGCCTGCAGGGCGTCGTAGTAGTCGTTGGCAAACAGGATGCGCTTGCAGCCGATGTCGAAGTCCGGGGTCACCGCCTTGCGCAGTTCCGGGTCCTGAATCTGCAGCTTCAGCAGTTGCCTGGCAGCAACATTGACCGGCTTCAGGAAAGTCGGGTTGCGCAGACCGAAATTGATCACATTCAGCGAACCGGCAACGGCCTTGCGCCAGGTGCTCTGGATCACCGGGAAGCGGTCGATTACCTGCTTACCACTGTCGCCCAGTTGCATGTCGGGCTTGGGCAGTACCCAGGGCGCCGTGCGCTGGAAGACGTGGAGTTCCGCCGCCTGCGGCTGGATCCGGGGCACAAACTGGATGGCCGAAGCGCCGGTGCCGATGACGGCAATACGCTTGCCGGTCAGATCGTAATCGTGATTCCAGCGGGCGGAGTGGAACATCTCGCCCTTGAAGGAATCCAGACCCGGAATCGATGGAATCTTGGATTCGGTGATCGGTCCGGTGGCAAAGACAACGGTTTTCGACAGGTATCGGCCGTTAGTGGTATCCAATTGCCAGAGATGACGCTTTTCATCCCAGGCGGCGCGGTGCAATTCGTTGTTGAACTCGATCAGCGGGGTGATGCCGAAGTCATCGCTGACGTTCTCCAGGTAATCCAGAATTTCCGGCTGCTTGGCAAACAGGTTGCTCCACTGGCTGCTCGGGGCAAAGGAGTAGGAATAGAGCGATGACGGCACATCGCAGCCACAGCCCGGGTAGGTGTTTTCCCGCCAGGTGCCACCGACCCGGCTGGCCTTCTCAATGATCTTGAAGTTGTGGTAGCCGGTTTTCTTGAGCTTGATCGCCGTGGCCAGCCCGGAAATACCCGCGCCGACGATAAAGGTATCGTAGACAGTGTCTGCGGCGGAGGAGTTGGTGCTTGAATGTGCCATGTGTTGTGACCGTTGTTGAATTCCGTTGTTTGAAGCTGCTGCCCGTCCGGATTTACGCCCGCACCGGCGGGACGATTTCCTTGAGCAGATAGGGTGCCAGTAGACCGGTCTCCGGGTTGAGAAGGCGCTCCTTGTAGTAGGCGAGATACTCCGAGGTATCGTGATCGTTGGGGTGGAATCCCGGGCGCAGGTAATCGAATACATGGCCGAGGGTGCTGCCATAGACACCGTCCCCGCGACCGATCAGCAGATCCAGGCTGCGCTTGGCGTCCTTCCAGAAACGGAGGCTGATCAGGTTGCGTGGCTTGCGGATGAACGGAATCAGTACGCCCCCCAGCGGAACCAGGAACCAGATGGTGATCAGTGCCAGTGCAAACCCGCTGACGCGCAACGCATAGTTGCCTGACAGCTCCTGGAACACATCGTAGGCAATGTCTTTGTGCTCGGACTCTTCCAGCATGTGCCACATCCACAGGCCGCGCTGCTTCTCATCCTCACTGTGAAAGAAGTTGTCTTCGTGCTTCATCATGAATTCCGCCAGGACGGCGGTGAAATGCTCGATGCCGGCCATCAGCGACAGCTGTAGCGGTTGCGGAAACCGTCGGAAGCCATAATTGAAGACGTTCTCGGCGAGAAAACGGTAGAAAGTCACCGGAAACCGGTGTTCCTTCAGCACTTCGTTCCACTCCTCGTGCACCTTGGAATGCAGCGCCTCCTGACCGATCAGCGAGGTTACCCGCTGTTTTAGCACCGGATCCTTGAGGAATTCGCGGTGGTGGCGGGCGGTCTCAATAACCAGGTCTTCGCCGTAGGTCAGAAAGATCGACAGGGCTTCGAAGTAAGCGGATGCCAGTTCGGTGTTCATGTAAAAGTTGGGGTCGGCATCCCTGGCGTTGAAATCGAACTTCATGTGCCGGATGGGTACATCGGCCTTTGGCGCTTCCGATTGGGCTGTCACGGAATCGAGTTTTTCGGCGGTTGCAGTGGTCATGGTGGTTTCCTTGGGTGCCGGGATCACGTTGTGAGCCGCGTGGCTAAAGCATTTGTCAGAGTATGAGAGTAAGTCGACTAAATGTTCGGGTTCAATTCGGAACCCAGCGAGGTGCGGGAGACGGTAATGGCGGAAGCTTTCCCGCGGTATCCGGCCGGAAAGGACAGTAATGCGAATGCTTGTTCGGATTTTGGCGACCCGGTATCAAGCGGCTGCGATCGGTGGTGTGTGTTTTCGGGCATTGTGACTATGCTTTGTACAAGGCCCTGGGCTGGTTTCAGGGCCATCCCATGAACCGGCATTGCGGAGGACCTTGTGACGGAGCGGAAGGTGGTCACCGTGTTCTATGATGAGCGGGTTCTCAAGCACTTCCCCGATGTGAATACCGCTTTTCTGCCAGGGCGACTGGACAAGCGCATTCGTACCATCCTGTCCGGCCTCGCCGTGCAATGGAAGTATCCGGAGCATCCCGGGCGCCTCCAAGCCGTCATGGATCTCCTCAACCGGGAGCCTATTCCGGATGTGGCTTTTGCGGCCGGGCAGGCCGCAACTCGCGAGCAACTGGCCCGCGTTCACACCATGTCTTTCCTGGATGATATTTACTCCCTCAGAGATGAGAATGCCTGGCTGGATGTTGACACCACCGCGGTGTCGCCCGGCAGTGTTGAAGCAGCGGAGGTGGCTGCGGGTACGGCCATTGCCGCGGTGGAGGCGGTGGTAGCGAGTCAGACGGAAAGCGCGTTCGCGCTGGTGCGTCCGCCGGGGCATCATGCCGAACCGGCGCGGGCGAGGGGATTTTGCCTGTTCAACAACGTTGCGGTGGCGGCGGCTCATGCCAAGGCCGTGCTCGGCTGCAAGCGGGTTTTGATCCTGGACTGGGATGTTCACCATGGCAACGGCACCCAGGATATTTTCTGGGCCGATCCCGACGTGATGTTCATCGACCTGCATCGGGCGGCGCCGTTCTACCCGGGTTCGGGCGCGCTGGATGACATCGGTGCCGGTCGCGGGGAAGGCACCACCGTGAATGTGCCTTTGCCCGGTGGGTCCGGTGATATGGCTTATTTCCATGCCATGCAGGAGGTAGTGGTGCCGGCCGCGGATTACTTTAAACCGGATCTTATTCTGGTATCGGCGGGCTTTGACGCCCACTGGTTCGATCTGGCGATGAACGTCAGCTACGAAGGCTTTGCCGCGATGGCCAGTGTGATGCAGAATCTGGCCCGGCAGCATTGTGACGGTCGGCTGGTGTGTGTTCTGGAAGGGGGATACAACACGGAATCCCTGTCCCACGGTGTCCATTCAGTACTGAAGGTACTGGCAGGCGGGTCGGTGCCTGATCCGAAGGTTTGTGGCATGGAGGAGGTTGATAAGGCCGCAGAGTTTCATCGTGGCGCCTTTACCGACGATGATGCGGGCTAGGTCTGCCCACTCCGATACTCCGACGGCGACTGACCAAAACGTCTCCGGAACGACCGGGAGAACTGGCTGGAATCCCCGAAGCCGCATTCGAGCGCGACGGCAGTCACTTTGGCGGACCGGTGCTGCAGCAATCGTTTTGCACGCAGCAACCGCTGCTCCTGAACGTACTGATAGGGCGCGATCCCGAAGCTGGCCCGGAACAGGCGGGCGAAATGATAGGGGCTGAGATTGAGCCAGCCCGCCATGGTTGCCAGGTCCAGGGGGAATGCCAGCGTGTCGTCAATCCGGCTCGCAAGCCGGCGCTGCTGTGATCGTGAGAACCGGCCGCTGACCGCCGGCTCCGGGATATCACGGGCACCATAACGGCCGGCAATCTGGACGATCAGCCAATGTGCCAGGTGATCCATGGCCAGTGACTGGCTGGCGGACTCCCATTCACTTAGCTCAAGCAGGCGCCCAGTCTGGGCAATCACGTCATCTTCGATCTGGTACCGCTCGCCGAGCTGCAGCGCTGCAGGCTCCCGGTCCCAGGTGCTTTCGACGCAGCGGTGCAGGTCCTGGTCGGTGAAGTAAAAGTGCAGGAATTCTAATCTCCAGGGTTCCTGTTGAATTGAGGAGAGTCTCGCCATGCCTATCAGTGCTCATTATGCCCTGACCGTTCTGATTTGGGGGCTCACCTGGACAGCGATACGGTTGCAGGTCGAATCCGCTGCGGTGGATATCTCCGTGTTCTATCGTTTTGTTCTCGCTGCTGCGGTGGCCCTTGGCGGACTGGCTCTGTTGCGACGTCTGCCACGGCTTACCGTCAAACAACATGGCTGGCTGGCGCTTCAGGGGCTAACGCTGAGCAGCATCAATTTCCTGTTGATTTATCGCGCCGCAGAAAACATGACCAGTGGCCTGCTGGCGGTGGTGTTTTCCCTGGTGGCGCTGTTCAACGCCTTCAATGGGTGGTTGTTCATGGGGATTCGCCCCAATCCCCGACTGTACCCGGCCGTTACCCTGGGGATCTCCGGTGTTGCCCTGTTGTTCTGGCACGATTTGCAAATAGGCAACGCCACCCTTCCGGCGCTGATGTTCGCCGTCGCGGGCACCTTCTGGTTTTCCCTGGGCAACCTGCTCAGTCTGAAAGTCCGCTCGGAAAACATTCCTTTGTTGGCAGGCAATGCCTGGGCGATGTTCTACGGTGCCGTTGCGCTGGGCATCTGGTGCTTGGTTAGTGGCGTTGAATGGGTGATGCCGCAGGGGGCAACGTTCTGGTGGGCGACCCTGTTCCTCGCGATCCCCGGCTCGATTGTGGCGTTTTTCACCTACATCACGGTGATCCGCGAACTGGGCGCTGATAAGGCCGGTTATGCCACAGTGCTGTTTCCGGTGGTGGCCCTGAGTGTGTCGACCTGGCTTGAGGGATTTGTCTGGAGTGGTACCGCGCTGGCGGGGGCGTGCCTGGCGATCCTTGGCAACTACGTACTCTTCCGTAAACCCAGGGCGACAGCGAAGCTGGCGTAATCACTGTCGAATTTGCGGTTTTGGGGCTACGCTTTCTGATAGAGACAGGAGGGCGCTATGTTTGTGGCAGAAAAATACACCGGCCATTTAATCGAAGTGCTGGATACTAAGGCCCTGTTCGATCCCCACAAAACCCGCATCAAGGGCAGTATGCAGTATGGTGAGGAAGCCCAGGATCCGGAGTTCTATGAAAAATCAGAGCTGGGGTTTCCCTCGGGTGAAGCCTTGCCCAAGTGCTGGACTGATCCGAATTATCGGCTGAAGAAGTGAGATGGTGCGTCGGATTACGGCTTCGCCTAATCCGACCTACGTTAATGTCAGCGTGCGGAAGCCCATCCCCAGATATTCCCTACTCCGTAGGTCGGATTAGCGCAGCGTAATCCGACACCACTAACCCGACATCCCCTGTTCAATTTCTAACCAATAAAAGTTGAAACCCCCTCATCTTTTCTGTAGCCTTTATTTTAATTGAACGTTCAATTAATAAAACTTGGACCGGAAAACAGCGAAGTCGCCATGCCGATTGTTGGAGTTAAAGACACACGAAAGCAGCAGTTGATCGACGCCACCATGGAGTCCATCGCCGAGCTGGGAATGCAGAACACCACCATCGTGAGCATCAGCAAACGAGCGGGAATGTCCTCGGGCATCATCAGCCATTATTTCGGTGGCAAGCAGGGTTTGATCGAAGCCGCCCTGCGGTATTTGCTGGATCAACTGGGTAAGGAATTGCGGGAGCGCATGGCAAAGACCGATGGCTCTCCAGAGCAGCGGCTGAACTGCATCATCGAATCGAATTTTTCCGAGTTCCAGCGCTCGGCGCTGGCGGCCAAAACCTGGCTGAGCTTCTGGGCGCGCTCGATGCATGAGCCCGGCCTGCAGCGCCTGCAGCAGATCAACAACGCGCGGCTGTACAGCAACCTGCGCCATACCTTTGCGCAGGTACTTACGCCCGAAGCGGCGACAGAAGCCGCGCGGCAAACGGCGGCGCTGATCGACGGCTTCTGGCTGCGCAGCGCCCTGAGTCTGGACCCGATCGAGAGCTTTGAAGCCGGCGAGCGGCTCTGTAAAAAATTTGTCCACGAGACACTGGCTCAGGCACAGACCTGAGCGTCATTTTATTCCAACGGCCCACAAGGCCTGAAGACACTGAACTGAGGTTACCCACTGACATGTCTGCATCCGCATCTGTTCCCGTTGTTCAAAATTTCGTGCATGGACGTTTCCTGGCCAACAGCACCGGAGAATCCTTTCCAGTCGTGAACCCGGCTACCGGCCAGGTGATTTATCAGGTGGAAGTGGCCGATGAGTCGGTTCAGCAGGCTGCCATCGAAAGTTCCCGTGCGGGTTTTTCCGAGTGGTCCGCGATGACGGCCATTGAGCGCAGCCGGATTTTGCTGAAGGCCGTGGCGCTGCTCCGTGAGCGCAACGACGAGCTGGCGGCTGTGGAAGTGAAGGACACCGGCAAGCCCTGGCAGGAAGCAGAAGCGGTGGATGTGGTCACCGGCACCGATGCCATTGAATTCTTTGCCGGGCTGGCGCCCTCCATCGAGGGCAACCAGCAGGATCTGGGCGGTGATTTCTATTACACCCGCCGCGAGCCGTTGGGTATCTGTGCCGGTATCGGTGCCTGGAACTACCCGATCCAGATTGCCTGCTGGAAATCCGCACCCGCGCTGGCTTGCGGTAACGCGATGATCTTCAAACCGTCGGAGGAAACCCCGATGGGTGCGGTTAAGCTGGCGGAAATCTTTATCGAAGCGGGTGTGCCGGCTGGCGTGTTTAATGTGGTTCAGGGTGCGGCGGACGTCGGCCAGTGGCTGACCCATCATCCCGAGATCGCCAAGGTGTCCTTCACCGGCGAAGTGGGGACCGGCAAGAAGGTGATGGCGGCTGCGGCATCATCCCTTAAGGACGTGACCATGGAACTGGGCGGCAAGTCCCCGTTGATCATCTTTGACGACGCGGATCTGGAGAACGCCGTCTCCGCCGCGATGGTGGGCAACTTCTACACCCAGGGCGAGATCTGCACCAACGGTACCCGGGTGTTTGTCCATGAAGATATCTACCCGCGTTTTATGGAGCGACTGCTGGAGCGCACCCGCAAGAACATCAAAGCCGGTGATCCAATGAACCCGGACACCAACTTCGGTGCTCTGATCTCCGCCAAACACCGGGATCTGGTACTGGGGTACATCGCCACAGGGCTTGCCGAGGGCGCCACCCTGAGCCACGGCGGCCGCGCATTTGATCCAGAGGATTCCAAAGGCGGCTATTTCGTGGAGCCGACCATCTTCACCGAATGCACCGATGACATGACTATTGTGAAGGAAGAGATCTTCGGGCCGGTGATGTCAGTACTCACTTTCTCTACGGGAGACGAAGTGATTGCCCGGGCCAACAACACCGATACCGGTCTGGCCGCTGGCGTGTTCACCAACGACATCCGCCGCGCTCACCGGGTGATTCACCAGATCCAGGCCGGTATCTGCTGGATCAACAGCTACGGGGCCTCCCCGGCGGAAATGCCGGTAGGTGGCTACAAACTCTCCGGCATCGGCCGCGAAAATGGGCGCGAGACCATTTCTCACTACACCCAGATCAAGTCGGTGTATGTGGGGATGGAAGACATCGACGCGCCGTTTTAAGCCCGCAGGCCACAGAGGAGAACGCATATGACAGAAAACCGATACGACTACATCATTGTGGGCGCGGGTTCCGCCGGTTGCGTACTGGCCAACCGGCTTACCGAGGACGCGCGCCACAGGGTGCTGCTGCTGGAAACCGGCGGCAGCGACAAGAGCATCTTTATCCAGATGCCCACGGCCCTGTCCATTCCCATGAACACCAAAAAGTACGCCTGGCAGTTTGAGTCCGAGCCGGAGTCGTTCCTGGATAATCGCCGCATGCACTGCCCGCGGGGCAAGGTGCTGGGCGGTTCGTCTTCCATTAACGGCATGGTCTATGTCCGTGGCCACGCCCGGGATTTTGACGAGTGGGAATCCGAAGGCGCGGAAGGCTGGAATTACCGGCAGGTACTGCCTTACTTCAAGAAGGCGGAAACCTGGGCGTTCGGTAGTAATGACTACCGGGGCGACAAGGGCCCGCTGGGCGTGAATAACGGCAACAACATGCAGAACCCGCTTTATGAAGCCTTCATCAAGGCAGGGGCGGATGCCGGCTATTTCGAGACCGGGGATTACAACGGTGCCCAGCAGGAAGGGTTCGGCGCCATGCACATGACCGTCAAGAACGGCCGTCGCTGGTCCACCGCCAACGCCTATCTGCGTCCGGCCATGGAGCGTCCGAACCTGACGGTGGTGACCCATGCCCTGGTGCACAAGGTGTTGCTGGAGGGTAAAACCGCTACCGGCGTGCGTTATGAGCAGGGCGGCAAGATCCATGAAGCGACAGCCGCCGAGGAAGTGATTCTGTCCGCCGGTTCCATCGGCTCGCCCCATCTGCTGCAGCTTTCTGGTATCGGCAAGCGCGAAGTGCTGGAAAGCGCAGGCATTGAGGTGCAGTACGAACTGCCGGGCGTGGGCGAGAATCTGCAGGATCATCTGGAATTTTATTTCCAGTTCCGCTGCAAAAAGCCGGTCTCCCTCAACGGCAAACTGGACTGGTGGAACAAGCTCAAGATCGGTGTGCGCTGGATTCTGCGCAAGGACGGTCTGGGCGCTACCAACCACTTTGAATCCTGCGGCTTTATCCGTTCCAAGGCGGGGGTCGAGTGGCCGGACCTGCAATACCATTTCCTGCCGGCGGCCATGCGCTACGACGGTAAGGAAGCGTTTGATGGCGACGGCTTCCAGCTTCACATCGGCCATAACAAGCCGAAAAGCCGTGGTTTTGTTCATGTTCAGTCGGCGGACCCGAAGCAGGCACCGACCATTCGCTTCAATTACCTGGAACACGAAGCCGACCGTGAAGGCTTCCGCGACTGCGTGCGCCTGACCCGGGAAATCATTAGCCAGCCGGCGATGGACGAATACCGCGGCGCTGAAATCCAACCCGGAATCGATGTGCAGAGCGATGAGGAAATCGACGCCTTTGTCCGTCAGGCGGTGGAAAGCGCCTATCACCCGTCATGCTCCTGCAAGATGGGCACCGACGAACTGGCGGTGGTGGACCCGCATACCCGGGTTCGTGGCATTAAGAATCTGCGGGTGGTGGACTCGTCCATCTTCCCGACCATACCCAACGGCAACCTGAACGCGCCCACCATCATGGTGGCCGAACGGGCAGCCGATCTGATCCGGGGCAAGGAGCCCCTGCAACCCTCTGACGCGCCTGTGACCATGGATGAGCAATGGCAGGCGCGGCAGCGACCGGGACAGGCAAAGCGCGCGCTGGGTTAGCGCGTCGTCATCCCACCCGGGCGTGCCATGCGCCCGGGCTTTTGCAAGCCCTCAGGATTTCCCTATCAGCGCAACGGCATCCCGCCGTTCCTGGGCGCCGGATAGGCAAGTCCTGGGTTTGTGTCCGATTCGAAAAAGCAGCGCTTACAAAGTAGAGGAGGAACGCCCATGCTGTTCACGATAATGATGAAAAACAACCGGAGGTGCAGCGCATGACACTCTGGTTATCCACGGGGCTGATATTCACTTTCGCCGCCATTGCCCTGATTCTGTACAAGTGGTGGGATATCAAGTGCATCGGCGTCACGCCAGTTCGCACGTTCACCTTTATCGCCATCCTGTTCACCTCTGGGCTGGACGTGGGGCTGATCATGTTCCCGTTGACCGAATTTGGCGGCTATGGCGATCTCTCGGCCAGTCCGGAGTATGGCTTCGCCAACCCACTGGCGATTGAGTTCGGCTTCTGGGCCTTCCTGATCTGGGGCTTCTATTTCCTGACCTGCTTCTACTTCGCGATCATTGAACCGCGGGTGCAGTTCTTTGAAATACCACTGGTGAAAATCGTCAACAACGTAGTGATCATCGGCACCTGTGCCTTCACCGCTTACCTGCTGCTGGTGAACCTGCCGTGGTATCTGCCCCAGCTCGGGGACGGTGAATCTGTGGTGCCAGCGTTCTACTTTATTGTGTTTGCCGCCATTGGTCTGGCCGTGTATTCAAGTTCGAAGATCAAGTATGTGCGTATTCTCAGCCTGGGCTCCAGTGTGTTGTTCATTGCCCTGATCGTCGGTATGTGGTTCCGGGCGTTCGTCTTGGGTGAGGGGTCTCCGGCGGATTTCCTCGGCACAGCCGGGATGCTGGGTGAGTACTTTGCCAACATCCACCAGTTTGCTTTGCCAATCAATGATTACCACGAGTTCTACCTGTTCTGGTGGTTTGCCTGGAGCATCATGATCGGCCAGTTCACTGCCCGTTTCGTTAGCGGAATCCGGACCTGGCAGCTGTTGATTGCCATGCTGGTGGTGCCGTCCATCGCCATCGGTGTGTGGTTCTCGGTGCTCTACCATTATCACGCCGAGGGCCTGCAGATTGCGGCCTTTACCAATCTGGCAATGATTACCGTGGGTGTGCTGATGGTGGTGAACTCGCTGGATTCGTTGATCCGGTTGTACACCGACAACCTGAATATGACCGCCCAGCGCCTGGGCAGGGCGAACTATGTGGTGTTCAACTTCTTGGCGATGGTGGGCCTGACCATGCTGTTCCAGCTGGATTTCCTGAGGATTCAGTGGGTGGGTGCCTTGGTCATTGCTCTGTATTTCGCCTGCTTTGCCTACATCCTGGCGAAGAAGCGGGCGGACGTGATGGCGATCAAATCGTCACCAGAAGAGAATATTCTCGACTTCCGTAAGATTGAACTGGCCAGTTAACCCGGTCTGCGGGGCTGGTGTGGATCAGTTGCAACTGGCCAGCTGATTGATCCAGTCCGCGATTAGCTGGGCACCCTGGGTGTCCGGCTGGAGAATGCTGATCGGAGGCATGCGGAATTCGCGCTCGGCGATCATTCTCAGGTACAGCAGTGAGTTGTCTGCATCCCCGGGTGTCAGCAGTTGTGCACCCGGCCTTCCCAAATCGGTGTTACCTGGGGGTGTTCCGCAGGTGCCGGTGTCTCCCAGAGCTGTTGTGAACCTTAGATCCATGGAGCTCTGAGTGGTGCCGCCCGGGCGGTGGCAGTGGCTGCAGTTACTGTGCAGGTAGCTGCGTGCGCGGCCAGCGATGGATTCGCTGTCGTCGCTGCTCCGACTCAGACTCTGGCTGAGCTGTTCGGGGGTTGGTTGTTCATTCAATACACCAATGCCGGCCAGGGTTTTCAGCTGATTGGCGGTGACGCCGGTTTGGGGATAGGTGAAGTCCCTGTTCAGTTGCGCGGTTTCCAGACCGAGACTGAAGCCCGCAGCGGCGGTGTGGCAAAGACTGCACTCGCCGCCCGAGGGGTAATGCCAGATCTGGCCTCCGACATCTACCTCCTGATTGCCGTCGACCAGCTCGGCGTCGGTACCTGCTTCGTCCCATTGATAGCTGTACCCGGACCAGCTGCCATCGGCGTTGTGGAGGAATAGCCGGGTCTCGATCAGGCTCTGATCCAGCAGGAAGTTTTTCAACAATACGGAACCCCTGGGCAGTGCAAAATCCCCGCTGTCATCGACGTTAATGCGGGTGCCATCGGGCAGAGCCAGGTAGCGGGTTTTATCGGCACCGTCGGACCAGAAGGGTTCAATGACGGTGTAGGGAATCAGCCCGTCTGCCGGCTGCCAGGGGGCGCTGGCCTGGACACAACCGGTGTCTGACAATTTCTGTGGCAGTTGGGTGTTTGTGTTTACCGGGTCAATCCGGAATAGGCCGGAAAAGGTCACCAGGTACAGTTCGCCAGCGTTATCTTGCGCGAAGGAGGCCACGTTGCGGCCGGTTTCCAGGAGGGTTTGACGCCGGAAGCTGCCGTCCGGTTGTTCGGTCAGCGCCCAGAGGGTGCCCGAACCGAAATCGGAGAACAGATAGGCCCCCTGCATGGCAGGCATGTTGTTGCCGCGGTAGACATAGCCGCCGGTGACGGACACGCCTTCATCATGGCCATAGGCCGCTATCGGATCGATAAACGGGCTGGAGGGAGAGTCCCCACAGCTGTTGCTGGTGCGTTCAAAGCCTTCATAGCAGCGCCAGCCATAGTTGCCACCGAGGCTAATCCGGCTGATTTCTTCGAACCGGTTCTGGCCGACATCGCCGGCCCAAAGATCACCCGTTGTGCGATCAAAGCTGTATCGCCAGGGGTTGCGTAGACCGTAGGCATAGATCTCCGGTAGCGCGCCTGAAATGCCGTTGCTGGCCGGGCTGCCATCGGGATTGAGCCTGAGGATCTTGCCCAGCCGGGTGGACAGGTCTTGGGCCCGGTCGCCGGGATCGTTGGCGCTGCCTCCGTCGCCCAGCCCCACATACAGCAGACCGTCAGGGCCGAAGGTGATATGGCCGCCATTGTGGTTGCTGAAGGGCTGTGACTGCTCTAGAAGATTGTTGCGAAGCAGGGCACCGTTGGTGTCCTGACGTAGGCTCTGGCCATTGTCGGTGGATTCGAAGCGGGCGACGAACGAGGTCATGCCGGCACTGGTGTCTTCAGTGAACGACAGGTAAAGAAAACCGTTGGTGGAAAAGGCCGGATCAAACGCCATGCCCAGCAGCCCACACTCGCCGCAGATACTGAGTGAGTAGGCTTCGGACAGGTCTGCCAGTTGGGTCCGGTTGTTGGTGGTCAGGTCGAGGCGATAGATGACTCCACCCTGTTCAACAACGTAGAAAATCCCGGTCTGACTGGGATGGGGGAGCATCAGCAACGGCGAATTGAAGCTGAAGGAAGTTGCTATCGGAGTCAGTTGAACCTCGCCTGAGCCCTCGAAGGCCAGACATTCAGTGTTGCTGGGGCGCTCGGAGAGACCGATGGTCTCTCCGCCGGAGCCGCCTCCCGAGCCCCCGCTGCAGGCGGTGACCAACAGGCATATGAGTAGCAGAAGACATCGTTGCATGGGACCTGTCCTCCCTTCAGACCCCTAATAATAGTTCATCCGTGGCGCTCTGAACGATTGAATTTCCCAGTTCCGTCTCCATAAAGAGCGGTGGACGGAGGCTTCGCCTCTCCTCCATGATAAATAGGTACAGCCTATCTCTGGTTTGGAAATTATCAATTTTGCCTTGGCGCCTGATTTCTCTAATCTAGGCGCCGTTCATTCATCAACCCTTGAATCCAATAATCGGGAGTGAGTTTATATGGGTATTGTTAACAGCGAGATCAAACCGTTCAACGCCACCGCCTTCAAACAGGGCGAGTTTGTTGAAATCTCAGAAGCTGACGTTAAAGGTAAGTGGTCTGTCTTTTTCTTCTATCCGGCTGACTTCACTTTCGTTTGCCCGACCGAGCTGGGAGACGTTGCAGACAAGTACGAAGAGCTGCAGAAGCTGGGCGTGGAAGTGTTCTCTGTGTCCACTGACACCCACTTCACCCACAAGGCATGGCACGACGCTTCCGAGACCATCGGTAAGATCAACTACTTCATGGTTGGCGACCAGACTGGCACCATCACCAACAACTTCGGTGTGATGCGTGAAGGTCAGGGCCTGGCGGACCGCGCTACCTTCCTGATCGATCCGGATGGCATTATCCAGGCGGTGGAAATTACTGCTGAAGGTATTGGCCGTGACGCCGACGATCTGCTGCGAAAGGTCAAAGCTGCCCAGTACGTTCGCAACAACCCGGGCGAAGTTTGCCCAGCCAAGTGGAAAGAAGGTGAAGCGACTCTGGCTCCTTCCCTGGACCTGGTTGGCAAGATCTAAGCTCCTCCCCGAGAGTAGCTCAAGAGCAGAAAACCCCGGATTATCCGGGGTTTTTTGTATCTGGGGGAACCCCAGTGCCACGGGCCTTGAGGCGATAGAACTCCTCGATGACGCCGGCCATGGCATCCGGGCAGTAAGGCCGCAGGCCGCTCAGTATAAGGTGCTTGGTAACTTCGCCCACGGCCTTGCCGTCTGCGGTCAGCTGGTACTCCAGCAGAACGTTGCCGCGCTTTCCGGCCGCATCCAGCGTTGCGTTACTCAGTTCGAGGTCCGGCGACGGCAGATCCAGGTTGTTCAGGGCCAGGCTCATGCTCTCGTACATGACCATCGGGCGGTCGGGATTGAACATCACCCCGTTCGATTCCATCAACGGTTTCAGGGTATGGGGGAAATTCTTGCCGGAGGCGGCCACGTAGGCGCGGGTAATATCCTCGATCAGCTGCTGGTCCTCGGTGCGGGCGCCACTGCGCGTCACCTCGATATAGACCTTGCCGGCGTCATCGCAAACGTTAATGCCGCTTTCGGTCTCCACAAACCGTAATGGCACGTCTGCACCCAGCAGACTACGGAATCGGAACGTCATGTTTTCGGAGAGCCCGAAACGGGCCAGAATGATGGCGAAGAGCAGGTCCCCGGGAACGCAGAAGCGGCGGGCATCCGGATCATGAATGGGGTTGAAATCTCCCGCGATCTCTTTGGCGAACTGACTGGCCTGCAGGGCGGAGATATGTACGTGCCCGTCTCGGACGGAGTGGAAACGATCTAGAAACATGCGTTGCCTATTCTGAGTACCAGAGAGTGGTTATTCGGTGTCCTTGGTACACGATACGCTGACAAGCTGCGGTCGGGTATTCGCTATTGGTCAAGCCCCGGTTTTCCGGGGGGGGGGGTACATTTCAGCTGACGTGATTTGCTGCCGGGGAGCGGGCAAGGTAATCCAGTGCCTGCTGGGTATCCCCTTCGTGAACCGGGTGAAAGCCAGGTGCAAGCCAGCGGAGAGTGGCCCTGACCAGAAACGAGAACGTGGGCACATTGCCGGTATCTTTCCCGACGCGCTCAAGCTCTCTGAAAATATTGAGCATGCCCATACGACCAAAGCGTTTTACCTTGGGAGACGGATCCTGGCGGTACAGTGTACGTCCACCTTCGGCAATGAAATACAGGAAGAGTGGAAACACCAGGGCCATTAACGCCTGTCGGCTGATATAAAAGCCAAGCTGCGTCTTGCAGAGGTGCTCAAACAGGTCGAAGGCCACCGTACGATGCTCCACTTCCTCAGCCAGATGCCACTTGAACAGGTCCACCATGGCGGGATCGCCGCTTTGTTCCCAGCTGGTGTTGTCCATCGCCCATTGACCGAGCACACCGGTGAAATGTTCGATGGCGGCGATGATACCAACCCGCAGGACGAGCCATTGCTTGCGCCATTCCTCGCGGTCCAGGCTCTTGAGGCCGAGGGGGTGTTCGCCCAGCAGGGACTGGAATAGCCAGCTTACTCGCCGGTGGTATTCGTCAAAGCTTAACCCGTGTGCTTTCAGGTAGTCCTGGGCTTTGCTGTGGGCGCGGGAATGGATCGCCTCCTGGCGAATAAACCCTTGTACGTCGGCTCGCAGATCGTCGTCCGTGATCAGTGGCAATGCCTTGTTGTAAACGCGGCAGAACCAGAGTTCGCCCTCTGGCAGTAATAAATGAATACCGTTGATCATGTGGGTGGAAAACGCATCATCTCTGAGCCAATACAAGGGCGTGTCACTGAAATCAAACTGAACGTGTCGTGGCTGTATGTTATGACGTGATTCGGCCTTCATTTGTGTTCTCCGGCTACGGGATCGGGAGATAAACCGGCGGGCAAACCTCTCTGTATTCAGCCTTTTAAAGTAGCAAGCCGAAAGCGAGGTAGGGAGGGGGTCAACAGGACGGTGAGTTGCCTGATAGGGACAGGATCAAGTCCTGATGGGCAGGTTTTGTGGCAGGCGGACAGCAATCCTGAGATTGTATATAGGTCCGTCCTATTGAAAGGTTTGGATCAATTAATTTGAGCTTTATATGCTCAATCCGTATCTTTCTCACATATTCGATTCGTACTTCATTCCGAGTTCGTACATTCAGTCTCACGAAGTTTATAAAGAGGACGCGTTACATGTTGGATGCCAATATCAAGGAACAGCTGAAAGCCTACATGGACAAACTGCAGCAGCCGATTGAGTTGGTTGCTGCCTACGACGACGGCCCCAAGTCCCAGGAGCTGCGTGAGCTCCTCGAAGAGCTGGAGCCGATGTCTGAAAAGATCAGCCTGCGCACTGAGGAAGATCCGGATGTGCGTCGCCCTTCGTTTGCCATCAATCGTGTAGGTACGGATATTGGTGTTCGTTTCGCCGGCATTCCCATGGGCCATGAGTTCACCTCGCTGGTGCTGGCACTGCTCCAGGTGGGCGGCCATCCGTCCAAGGCTTCTCAGGACGTGATCGAGCAGATTCAGGCCCTGGACGGCGAGTTTGAGTTCGAGACTTATTTTTCGCTGTCCTGTCAGAATTGCCCGGACGTGGTGCAGGCGATCAACCTGATGAGTGTGCTGAACCCGAAGATCAAGCACACGTCCATCGATGGTGCCCTGTTCCAGGACGAAGTCGAGAAGCGCGAAGTCATGGCGGTACCGAGCGTTTACCTGAATGGCGAAACCTTCGGCCAGGGCCGGATGACGCTGGAAGAGATCGTGGCCAAACTGGACACCAATTCCGATGCCCGTGAAGCGGACAAGATCAATGGCAAAGACGCCTTTGAAGTACTGATCATCGGGGGTGGCCCGGCCGGTTCGGCTGCAGCTATTTATGCTGCCCGCAAGGGCATTGCCACTGGCATTGCCGCCGAGCGTTTTGGTGGCCAGGTTGCCGATACCATGGGCATTGAGAACTTGATTTCCGTGCCTTATACGGAAGGCCCGAAACTGGTCAGCGCCATGGAGCAGCATGTCACCGAGTACGATGTGGATATCATGAACATGCAGCGTGCCGAGAAGCTGATTCCGGCCAGCCAGAGAGGTGGTCTGCATGAGGTACGACTGGCCAATGGTGCCTCGCTGAAATCCCGCACGGTGATTCTGTCCACCGGTGCCCGCTGGCGCCAAATGGGTGTCCCCGGTGAGGAAGAGTATCGCAACAAGGGTGTGGCTTATTGTCCGCACTGTGACGGACCGCTGTTCAAGGGCAAGCGCGTGGCGGTGATTGGTGGCGGCAACTCCGGCGTGGAAGCGGCGATCGACCTGGCGGGTATTGTGGGTCATGTCACCCTGATCGAGTTCGGCGCTGAGATGCGGGCGGATGAGGTGTTGCAGAAGAAACTGCGCAGCCTGAAGAATGTGGAAATCATCACCTCGGGCCAGACCACCGAAATCACCGGTGAGAATGGTAAGGTGAACGGTCTGCAGTACACCGATCGCAACACCGGTGACAGCCACCACGTTGTACTGGAAGGTGTCTTCGTCCAGATTGGTCTTGTGCCGAACACGGAGTGGCTGAAAGGCGACATCGAGTTGAGCCAGCACGGAGAACTGATCGTTAACGACCGCAACGAAACGTCCATTCCGGGTGTGTTTGCGGCTGGTGATGCCACCACCGTACCTTACAAGCAGATCGTGATCTCGATGGGTGAAGGCTCCAAGGCGGCACTGAGTGCCTTTGACTTCCTTATCCGTAATTCGGCTGAGGACGATCAGGCTGCCTGAACTCACCGGTCTGATCTTCTGGCTTGAACAAAACAGGCATCGGAATCACCCGATGCCTGTTATCGTTATGGGAAACCGGTTTTGATCAGAGGCAATTCTATGAGGGTTTTTCTACTCTCGATATTGTGGGCGTTTTGCGCCAATGCTGGTGCTTCGGAAAGGGACCGTATTCGTTTGGCCGTCCCTGGCCTCTCTCACCTGACGACCGAAGCAGGCGATGGGATATACCAGAGAATCCTGGCCCGGGCCGTCGAAAACCTGGATGTTGAACTGCATGCGAGCTTCTATCCAATCAGACGGGCGCTACTGGTTTTTGAGCAGGGGGAGGCAGACTGTATTTTTTCGTCAACCGAAGCGTTAGAGCAAAATTTCAGGAAGGATGAGCTTATCTTCAGCTACCCTCTGGGGAAATTCAGTTTCTTTCTGTTTACCCTCAAGAACAACCCGCCTATTGCCAGCATGAGTGCCCTTCAGAACAAACAGGTCGGAGTGGTCAGCGGCCAGGAACACTTCCTTCATCCCTTTCTCGAGAATCATCATCTGGATGTTGTCTGGTCCAGAAATGATGCCCTGAATGTGTCAATGCTGGAGTACGGGCGTTTTGAGGCTATCATCGGTGCGATTCCGGATATCAGGCCTTATCTGGACAGGCTCAGTTATTCGCCGGATCACCCCCTTCTGGAAAGCTTCGATCGTCTGACTTGCCACAACACGGAGCGCAACCGGGCTTTTTTAACCCAACTGTCGCGGGAATTGAAAAAGCTCAAGCGCGACGGTGTCTACCAGGACATTGCCGGGCCGCTGTATGTGGAGTTTGATGACGATGAGCCGGGTGTTGACCCTGATTCCTAGCCAGCTCTGATGGCGGAAGGTGACAAACTGACATCCGCCAGCCCCACCCGGCTGGGAATACCAACGGAACGGGCCGCCGCGCCCAGCAGTACCGCCTTGGGAATACAGTAGGTCTCGCTCCACCAATTCCATTGCTTCTATTGGTCATTGTTTGCCCTCAAAACCCTGCAGCACGTTCACTGCATTCACCCCGATAGCTTCCACGTCGTAGCCGCCTTCCATGGTGAATACCGTGGGCAGCCCAAGCTTTTCAAGGCGCCTGCCGAGGGTGGGGTAGTCATCCGAGGTGAGCTTGAAAAAGGAGATCGGGTCCTCCTCGAAGGTGTCCACGCCCAGGGCAACCACCAGAGCCGTTGGCCGGAAGGCTTCGATGTGCCGGCAGGCGGTTTCCAGGCCCTGGCTCCAGGTGCTGTAAGGGGTATTGGGCGGGTAGACAAGGTTCAGGTTGTAGCCCTCCCCGTCGCCCTCGCCGATCTCGTCCTCGAAGCCGAGGAAATGGGGGAATACCAAATCCGGGTCGCCATGCAGGCTGATGGTCAGCACGTCACGGCGGTTGTAGAAGATGGCTTGGGTACCGTTGCCGTGATGGAAATCCACATCAAGGATGGCGACCCGCTGGTAACCCTGATCCCGGAAGGCCTGCGCTGCGATGGCCGCGTTGTTGAAAAAGCAGTAGCCGCCAAACAGGTCCGCGTGAGCGTGATGACCCGGTGGGCGGCAGAGGGCGAAAACCGCATGCTCGCCTCCGGCCACCAGTTTCTGAGCAGTCAGGGCCACATTGGCGGAAGCCCGGGCGGCGTCCCAGGTGCCCTCGGTAATAGAGGTTTCCGCCGCGAAGCTGTAATAGCCCAGGCGACCATCGATGTCCTTGGGCAGACGGTGACGCATGCCGCGACCGGCCCACACGGCCGGAATGGCTTCGCCGGGTTTGCCGGCGGCGCCCCACTCGTCCCAGCAGGTTTCCAGAAAGGACACGTAATCCGCCGTGTGTACCCTTTTGATGGGCTCAAGGCCAAACTCTTCCGGTTCCAGAACCTCCCCCAGCGCCTGATCCCGGACCCGCGCCAGGATGGTTTCCGCTCGTGAGGGTTTCTCATGGGGTTCGATCAGCAGGCCGCCATCCAGTTCGGTTTTGACAGTACGGCGGGCATGGAGGGGAGAGAACACGGTTTTCATGGCTGGGCAGTTTCCGCGCTAATGAACTCAGGTTACTTTGACACAAGCAATGCCGTGGCTCAATTTCGGACATTGTGGCAGTCTGGGAACATTTCAGGGAGAGGAGAATAAGGGATATGACACTGCAAACACTTCTGGGAATTGAGTTACCCATCATTCAAGCGCCGATGGCGGGGGTTCAGGGCAGCGAGCTGGCCCTGGCGGTGTCCAATGCCGGTGGCCTGGGTTCGCTGCCCTGCGCCATGCTGGGCGCCGATGACTTGCGTGCCGAACTGGAAACCCTGGCGGCAGGCACCAACAAACCCTTCAATGTGAACTTTTTCGCCCACCAGCCGCCCGAGCCGAACCATGCCCGGGAACGGGCCTGGCTGGAAGCTCTTGCGCCATACTATCTGGAGTACGGTATCGATTCGGAGAGTATTCCCTCTGGCGGTGGCCGCACGCCGTTTAACGAAGACACGGCCGAGCTGGTGGAGACTTATACCCCGGCTGTCGTCAGCTTTCATTTCGGACTACCGAATGACACCTTGCTGAACCGGGTAAAAGCCACCGGCGCCAAAGTCATTTCCACCGCAACCACGGTTGAAGAAGCGGTTTGGCTGGATGAGCGTGGGGTGGATGCGATCATTGCCCAGGGGCTGGAGGCAGGCGGCCACCGGGGGATCTTCCTGACCCGGGACTTGTCCACCCAGATGGGTACGTTTGCGCTACTGCCCCAGGTTATCCAGGCGGTTCGCTGCCCGGTTATTGCTGCCGGCGGGATTGTTGATGCCAAAGGCATCCGCGCGGCGATGGACCTGGGGGCCGCCGGTGTCCAGTTGGGCACGGCGTTCCTGTTGTGCCCGGAAGCCACCACGCGGCCGATTCACCGGGCCGCACTGAAAAGCCCGCAAGCCCGTCACACCGCACTGACCAATCTGTTTTCTGGCGGGCCCGCTCGGGGCATCATGAACCGGGTGATGCGAGAGCTTGGCCCGATGTCCGGGGATGCTCCTGAGTTTCCCCTGGCAACATCAGCTATTGCGCCCTTGCGAGCAAAGGCGGAGGCAAATGGCTCCGGTGATTTTTCTCCATTGTGGTCCGGGCAAAATGCCTCGGGTTGCCGGGAAGTGCCAGCCGCCGATCTGGTTCGCCAACTGACTGAGGGATTATGACCGGGCTCGTTGCCGACATGTCCCTGGCCGCCGTGCTAGGGCAGATCTGCGGTCTGATCGCCCTGGGTTTCTGCATCGCCGGATTTGCCAACAAGAACGACGACCGGCTGATGGTGCTGCTGATCTCTGCCAACGTCGCTTTTGCCCTGATGTTTGCGTTTTTCGAAAGCTGGACGGCGGCGGCGCTGACGGTGCTGGTGATTCTGCGGATAGCCCTGGCGCGAAAGTTTCAGGGCAGCTGGCGGATCATGGCGGTGGTTTTGGCTATTAACCTTTTGGTGGCTGCGTTTACCTGGCGGCTACCAACGGATGTCTTTCCACTGATGGCTGCTGTTCTGGGCACGGTGGGTATGTTCATGTTGCGGGGCATACCACTGCGGATTGTGCTTGGGCTGGCGGCATTGTCATGGATGCTCAATAACATCGTGATTGGCTCGTTAGGTGGCACCCTGGCCGAAGGCATGGTGTTGGTGACCAACATCATCACCATTATTCGCCTTTACCGCCTGAAGAAAAAGTATCCGGATTTCATAGAGCCGCTGTTGGGCGGTGAGTCCGATCATCGTCCGTAATGTCGATTTAATGAATCCGCGCACGACAGTCTGCCAAAAGATGTACCACACTATTCGATAGTTTTATCGCCCGCTATTGGATCAATGAGATGGATACTCTGGATCTGGAAACGGTTTACCGTCAGCACTCGAGGCAGGTGCTGGCGACACTGATACGTTTGTTGGGGGAATTCGATCTGGCTGAAGAAGCGTTGCAGGACGCTTTTGCAGCCGCGGCCCAGCAGTGGCCGTCGCAGGGAGCGCCGGATAATCCCCTGGCCTGGCTCATTCGCTGTGGCCAGAACCGGGGCATCGATCAGATTCGACGGCGACAAACCGTGCGTTTCCATGCTGATGAGCTGGCCCGCGCCGCGGAGGTGTCTGACACCCCGGACTTGGCGGAATCCTCCCTGCAGGATGACCAGTTGCGCCTGATTTTCACCTGCTGCCACCCGGCGCTGGCGGTGGAGTCGCAATTGGCGCTGACGCTCCGGGAGGTGTGTGGACTCACCACGGAGCAGGTGGCGCGGGCACTGCTGCAGAAACCCACCACGCTGGCCCAGAAAATTGTCCGCGCCAAGCGCAAGATCCGCGAGGCGGGCATTCCCTACGAAGTCCCCGATGACAAACACCTTGCTGAGCGCCTCGGAGCAGTACTCCACGTCGTCTACCTGATGTTCAACGAAGGCTACGCCCGTACCGATGGTGAGGGGTTGATCGACGCCAGCCTGACCGCCGAAGCCATTCGCCTTGCGGAACTGCTTGCAACGTTGCTGCCGGACGGCGACGTATTCGGTTTGCTGGCCCTTGTGCGATTGCAGGATGCCCGCAAGGCAGCCCGGGTGGATGAACACGGCGAACTGGTGACCCTGGAAGACCAGGACCGGACCCTGTGGAACTGCGAGGAAATCGGCTTGGGCAAGGCGTGGCTGATGCGGGCGCTGGGAAAGTCACCGGCCGGTGCCTACACCCTGCAGGCCGCCATTGCCGCCGCCCACGCCGATGCACCGAGTTTTGAGGAGACGGACTGGCAGGACATCGTGGGTCTTTATGATTTGCTCTATCAACGCTCACCCACACCGGTCATTGCCCTGAACCGGGCGGTGGCAGTGGCGATGGTAGAGGGACCCCAAGCCGGCGTGGCGCTGTTGGAGGGCCTGTCCTCCCACAAAGCCATCCAGAACTATCACCTGTTTCACGCTGCCCTTGCTGACCTGTACCGACGTGCCGGGCATCAGGAACAAGCCCGTGTTGCCTATGAGCGTGCACTGTCACTGGCGAGCCAGGCCCAGGAAAAGCGCTTTCTCCAGAAGCGGTTATTCCAGCTGGATAGTGGCAACTATCAATAAAAATTGCCGTTCGGTGTCGAAACCACCGACCAGTGAACGACTAGGGCACGGGACATGACAAAGGAGAGCACCCATGAAATACGTGGCATTGGTTTACTACCGGGAACAGACCATCAATGACATGACCGAACAGCAGTGGCATGACCTGAATCAGGAGTGCATCCGTTGTGTGGAGAATCTGGCAGACAAAGGCAAATTCCTGGCCGGACAGGCGCTCCAACCGGTGGACAGTGCCACCACCCTGAGAGTCAGGGATGGCGAGGTTCTGATGTCGGATGGTCCCTTCGCGGAAACCAAAGAGCAGCTGGCCGGTTTCTATCTGTTGGAGGCTCGGGATTTGAACGAAGCGCTCCAGCTGGCGAGCCATATTCCGCCGGCACGCCTGGGCAGTATTGAGGTTCGGCCGGTGAGGGATCTGCCGCCCAAGGATTGATATGCGCCAGAAAATAATCAGGCAGGAGGATTGAACATGATCTATGTAGATGGATTTGTAGCCGCGGTGCCGACGGCCAATAAAGAAAAATACATCCAGCACGCCTGTGATGCCGCCGTGGTATTCAAGGAGCACGGCGCATTAAGCCTGGTGGAGTGCTGGGGGGATGACGTGCCCGAGGGCAAGGTTACTTCCTTTCCCATGGCTGTGAAGTGCCAGCCTGATGAGACGGTGGTATTTTCCTGGATCACCTGGCCGTCGAAGGAGGTGCGTAACACGGCGATGCCAAAGGTGATGGAAGATCCGCGTCTGCAGGCCGACGTCAACCCCATGCCTTTCGATGGCAAACGGCTGATTTACGGTGGCTTCCAGATGGAGGTGGAGGAGTAGGCCCGGCCCCCTGACTGGCCCGCTGAACACTCGGCAACCGGGAGATTGGCCAATTCACCGGTTGCCGTAAATCGCTAACGTTGGATCATGGTTGGTCCGAACCCATAGTTTACAGGAGAGGGCCAGGAAGATTTTATCAGGAGCGAGGCCGCTACCATGAGCCAACAACATTTTGACGTACTGATTATCGGCGCCGGCGTTTCCGGCATTGGCATGGCATGCCACCTCAAGCGTGAATGCCCGGGCAAGTCGTTCGCCATTCTGGAGCGTCGGCAATCCCTTGGTGGTACCTGGGATCTGTTCCGCTATCCGGGTATCCGCTCCGACTCCGATATGTTCACCTTCGGCTACAACTTCCGCCCGTGGACTGGTGGCAAGGTGCTGGCGGATGGCGCCTCCATCAAGAATTACGTCAAAGAGACCGCCGAGGAAAACGGCGTCGACAAGCACATTCAGTACGGCCTGGCGGTGAAAACCGCGGACTGGTCCAGTGCCGACAAATGCTGGACCGTGACCGCCCAGCGCGAAGAGAGTGGCGAGACTGAAACGTTTACCGCCAGTTTCCTGGTAGGTTGTACCGGTTATTACAACTACGACAAGGGTTACAAACCCGACTTCCCGGGCGAGGACGATTTCAAGGGGCAGGTGGTTCATCCCCAGCATTGGCCCGAGAACCTGGACTATGCCGGCAAGAAAGTCGTGGTGATCGGCAGTGGCGCCACCGCCATTACCCTGGTGCCGACCATGGCGGAGAAGGCGGCGCACGTTACTATGCTGCAGCGTTCGCCTACCTACCTGATGCCATTGCCGTCCACTGACAAGGTCACCCTGGGCCTGCAGAAAGTACTGCCGGCCAAGGCCGCCTACAAGATTACCCGCGCCCGCAATATCTCCGTTGCACGCCTGTTGTACGAACGTTCACGCAAGAGCCCGAAGGCCATGCGTCGGCTGTTCCTGAGCATCATCAAACAGCAGGTCAACGGCAAGGCGGATATGCGCCACTTTACTCCGGACTACAATCCATGGGATCAGCGCCTCTGTGTGGTCAAGGATGGCGATTTGTTCAAGGCGCTGAAGTCGGGCAAGGCCTCTATTGCCACGGATCACATTGAGCGTTTCACCGAAACCGGCATCCGCCTGAAATCCGGCGAAGAGCTTGAGGCCGACATCATCATTCCGGCCACGGGCCTGGATATTCAGATGCTGGGTGGTATTGAGCCGGCGGTGGACGGCGAGCCAGTGGTGATGAAGGACAAGATCATCTACAAGAACGTACTGGTGGAAGGCGTACCCAACGCCGCCATGATCTTTGGCTACACCAACATCTCCTGGACACTGAAGGCGGACATTGCCAGCGAATACCTGTGCCGCCTGATCAACCACATGGACAAGAAGGGCAGTCGCGTGGTGGTTCCGCGGGATACCGAGAACAGTCTGGGTGAAGATACCATTCTGGGGGCACTCAGTTCCGGCTACATCAAGCGTGCAGAGGACCGCTTGCCGAAGCAGGGTACTCACGGCCCGTGGAAGGGGTCACAGAATTATCTGGAGGACGTGAAGATCCTGCGTTTCGAGCCCATTGAGGACGGTTACCTGGAGTTCGATGGCAAGCGTTCCCGTGAGGCGGCAGAGGGTTCTGCCGGGTTCCTCAAGCCACTGCGTTCGGCTCTGTTCGGCTCATAAAGGTCCACCGGGCCTGCGGGCCCGGTTACCTAATACATCTATTAGTGCGTGCAAGAATATGTCAGGCTCTCTGGCCTTGTTACTCGCAGTAAAGGCTAATGATGTATGTCGAAATCGGCCAGAAAGAAAAACAGCCCTCTGTGGTATCCGGCTTACTGGTCTTCCTGGCTGATCGTCTTCACGTTGTATCTGCTGTCGTTCCTGCCAATGCCGGCCAAACAACGTGTTGGCCGGCGGCTGGGGTGTTTTCTGGAGCGCAAACTGAAATCCCGCTCCAGGGTGGCACACACCAATCTCGCTGCCTGCCTGCCGGACCTCGATGAACCCTCCCGCAAGCAGCTGGTGCAGGATAATTTTGTTGCCTGCACCCGAGGCTTCCTGGAAAGTACCCACGCCTGGTGGCGGGATATGTCCGGTTACTACGACACGACCGAAATGGTCGGGTTGGAGCATCTGGAGCAAGCAAAGGCGAAAAACCAGGGGGTGCTGTTGATCGGTGCCCACTACAGCATCTTTGATTTCGCTCTGCCGTTGATTGCCTGCAAACTGGACAAACCGGGGTATATGTACCGCCCCAACAACAACCCTGTCATCGATCGAATGATCGAGAAGGGCCGGCGTCGTCACTTCAATATTCGCCCGTTTTCCAAGCGTCAGTTGCCGCGGATGATGAATTTCCTGAAGGAGGGCGGTCAGGTGTGGTTTGCCTGTGACCAGGATTTCGGCCGCAAGACCGAACTGTTTGTTCCATTCTTTGGTGTGGATGCCGGTTGTATCACTTCCCCCAGTTATATCGCACGGGAATCCGGTGCCGCTGTAATCTGTGTCAGTCACTTGCGACTGGCCGATGGTCGTTACCGCGTGGAGTTTTCCCCCATTCAGGAGAACTTTGGGCAGGATACAATCCGCGATGCCAAAACCTGGAACCACTTTATAGAGTCTACAATCAGAGAGTTCCCGGATCAGTACCTCTGGTTACATAAACGGTTCAAGAGCCGCCCGGAGGGTGCCGCGAGGATTTATTAGAGAGCCATGTCTTCACAGACGTTTACCACATCAGAGCTGGCCCTGCTGGTTTACCAGGCAGCACAGGACAGGGAACGCTGGCCGGAGTTGGTCAGTGCCCTGAAGGAAACCGCCAATCCGTTTGATGAGGACCCGATCTTTGAGGATCACGAGGCCCGTGGCCGGATCATGGATGAGTTGTTACCCCATATCAGCCAGGCACTGGTAATGGAGCAGGCGATGCGCGAGGGCGAGGCTGCCCAGGACCTGCTGGGGCAGACCCTGGAAATGCTACCAGTAGGCATTGCGTTGGTAGACGATAGCCTCAATATTTTGACTATGAATCGCCAGGCCGGCATCAGCCTGCGGGAGAGCGGCATCCTCGGTAATCACGGTGGCCGGGTTCGCATTAACAACCGCGAGCATCACCGCACTCTGCATCAGTTCATCCAGCAATCATTGCAAGCAGGTACCAGCCATACGCTGATGCTTAACGACCATGGTGCAGCACGTCCGGTATCGCTGATGGTGTGTCCGGCGGATGTCGTGCGGGAGTCGGACCAACAGGATGCTGCGGCTGTAACGCTGTTCATTTCCAACCCCGATATCAACAATCTGGTGAATGAAAGCACCGTGGCTGAACTCTATGGATTGAGCGAGGCGGAGGCATCCCTCACGCGGCACCTGATTGAGGGGCTGTCGATGAGTGAAATGGCGGAACGCCGTAGTGTGTCCGAACATACGGTGCGCACCCAGTTCAAGTCGATTTTCCGCAAGACGGACACCAACAGACAGGCGGAACTGGTGTCTCTGATCCTCTCGGGGCTGGCCCCCATCGGCAACAGCCTCCCGAAAATCGCCGAACGCACCGGTACCGGGCCGCAAGAGCACGAGATCGAGACATGTGATTTCGTGACAGCAGACGGACGATCGTTGTCATACTGCCAGTATGGTGAGCCCGGTGGACGCCCGATTATCTTTTTCCACAGTGTGCGTGGGTCGCGGCTGGAGGTGCCCGGTTCCCTGGAAGTCCTTCACCGCCTGAACCTGCGGTTGATCGTGCCGGACCGGCCGGGATATGGCCGATCCGATGCCCTGGCAGATCGCACACCCCAACATCTGGCTGAGGACGTGGCCGCCCTGGCAGACCATCTGGGGCTGGACCGTTTCATACTGTTGGGTTATTCGTTGGGCGGATTTCTGGCCTTGCACTGTGCCGCTTACCTGGGGGAGCGTGTTGAACGACTGGGACTGGTGTCCGCACTGGCTCCGCCCCAGACCGATCCGCAAGGACGTCCGTTGAAGGGGATGTTTCGCCTGGCCGTGACGCTGGCGGACAAGGCGCCATCGTTGGCGGAGAAAATTCTTAACCAGATGGCCAGGAGTATCCTGCGGAATCCAAACAAGCACCTGGGATCGGATGCCGACCGGCGCCTGCTGGAAGACCCGGAAACCCGTGACCAGTATGTGCGGGCCATGGCGGAATCCTGCAGTCGCGGCTCCGGCGGATTCGTCGAGGATCTGAAGGCGGTGGCCCGCACCCCGGATCTCTCACCAGATCAGCTGAATTTGCCCGTCTATCTTTGGCATGGCCACCTGGATGGCCAGGTAGACGTGCAGCAGGCCATGCGCCTCGACGAATGGCTCACCAACAGCGAACTGACTCTGTTACCCGACGGCGGTCACTTCTTCATTTACGAACGCTGGGGAAGAATCCTGGAGACGTTCGTCCGCTGACGTTCTATTTTCGGCCCAGGTAACGTCCAAGGGTATCCTGCCAACTTGCGGCTTCGGTGAGCGCCAGCGTCAGCACAACGAGGTCAAAAAGACGACTCCATGTTTTCATCAAACTCTCCATTCGATTGCGAGTCATTTGAACTGCGCACTGATGACGTCGCGGTAGTTACGGATTCTTTGCACGTAGTGGACGGGCTCGTAGCCCCGGGCATAGCCGTAACGGGTTTTGGGGTAATAGCGCTTGTCGGCTTTCAGGGGAAGTACTTCCTTCATGTCTGCCCAGGAGTCGGGATTCTTGCCCAGATCTCTCGCCAGTTGGCGCGCATCCAGCAGATGACCGCGACCGATGTTGTAGCTGGCCAGGGCCAGGAAGGTACGGTCAGGTTCCGGGATGGTATCCGGCAGCCTGCGATGACGATCGGCCAGGTAACGGGCACCGCCGTCAATGGCTGCTTCCGGATCAAGACGGTTGGTGACGCCCAGGGATTGCGCGGTATTCTGGGTCAGCATCATGATGCCACGGACCCCGGTCGGGGACACCGCTGCGGGATCCCAGTGGGATTCCTGATAGGATAGCGCTGCCAGCAGATCTGCGGGCATTCCTGTGGTGGCTTCTGCTTCGGAAAAGTGTTTGACGAACTTTGGGAGCCGCTCGTCGAGGCGGCGGTTCAGTGCTCTCAGGTCGACGAAATCAAACTCGCCAATGTAGGCGTAGTACTGGTTTTCCATGTAACCGATCGCTTCATCGCCAGCGGTGCTGTTCATCCACTCACGGGCTGTACCCGCCAGATCATCAGCTCCTGCGGGTAGGTACCACCCCAGATTCTTGCCGGAGGTCAGGTTCATGGCGACTTCAAGGTGTGGGAAGTGTCGGCGCATCACCTGAACGATATTGGAGTCGGCCACGGTACAGTCGAGGGATCGTTCTGCTACTGCGGATAGCAATATTTCAGTGGTTCGACCGTCGTCTTCCTCGAACTCGATGCCCTCATGTTCCGTTGCCAGACCGTTCAGGGTTTCCACGTAGCTTGAATCCGCCGTCACCGTGATGCCGACGCCAGTCAACGCCTCGGGTTTACGGGGAAGCGGGCGCATTTCCCGATGACACACCAGCTGTTCGGTGATTTCGGTGTGGGCGGGCCCTTGGGTAAAACGTTCTGTTCGTGACGGCAGGTGTGTCAGGCCAGCTGCAGCGATATGAGTGGCTCCGGATTCCAATGCCTTGAGCACGTCAGAGGTGGAATCATGCATGGTCCATTGCACCTCCCAGCCCTTACTTTCCGCAAAGCGGGTGATCAGACTGTGCTCCGGGCCAATGGCATTTTCGTGGCGATCCAGGTAATAGGTTGTAGAACCATTGCGGGTGGCCACTTCAAGCACGCCGGTTGCTTCGGGTGGTGCCAGCTGTTTCGCCGGCTGTGCACCGTTGCTGTCGCTCTGACTACAGCCGAGGAGGGTGGTAAGGATGCAGGCTGATAGAGCGTAATTCAGAGTGGGATTCATTAAAGACCTCTTTATTGTCTGTTGTCCGCCGGGTTACGAATCCTTAATCAGACTGTATCACTCTGATTTCCTTGAGACAGGCAATCTGTGGGGACCTAACCTATGCTTGATCCATATTTGGCCTATTTAGAGGGGATGAAGATGCGTTTTATACTTGGACGAGCGTTCGCCGCTATACTGCTGGGCTTATCCGTGTCGGTGCATGCCGCCGATGGCATGGTAACGGTCAAAAGCGGGCTTGGTGTACAAGCAACGGCAGACAAGTTGGAGTCAGTGCTGAAGGATAAGGGCATGACAGTCATGGCCCGTATCAACCATCAACAAGGCGCAGAAAAGGAGGGGCTTGAGTTGCTGCCCACGGAAGTGGTGATATTCGGCAACCCCAAAGTCGGTACCCCGCTGATGCAGTGTGCCCGGAGCGTGGCCATTGATCTGCCTCAGAAAGCACTGATCTGGGAAGATAGCAGTGGCGACACCTGGTTGGGCTACAACGACCCGGAATACCTGAAGTCCCGCCACGGTATTGAAGGCTGTGAGGCGGTCATCGAAAAAGTGAAGGGCGCGCTGGCGGGCTTTGCCAAAGCGGCCACTGAATAACGAATGCCTGATTACCCCGGGGAATAAAGCCTGCTAATGAAAAGCACCTATGGCTATTTCCCGGGCGCTCTGTTACCGTGCCTGCATCCTGCCTCTAAGGATTTCCGCAGTTCCCGGCCCAGTGCCGCTTTGCGACCCATCCGATACGACCTGTCAGAGGACGTCACCCCGTTAACGGCGCGTGACTGTAGTCGTCTTTTATTCCATGAATTTTCATGGCATCTGCCCGCATTCGCCGAGAACGGTGTTCGTGGAGGCAGAATAATCAAGAGTTGATCCAATATGAGTTTTTCTTCACTCGGTTTGTCCGAGCAGCTGGTTCGTGCCACGTCCGATCAGGGTTATGAAACCCCGTCTCCCATCCAGGCCCAGGCCATTCCTGCGGTTCTGTCCGGCAAGGACGTGATGGCTGCGGCCCAGACCGGTACTGGCAAGACCGCCGGTTTCACCTTGCCGCTGTTGCAGCGTCTGGCTGAAAAGCCGCGCACCGGCAAAGGTCCTCGCGCCCTGATTCTGGCACCGACCCGTGAATTGGCCGCACAGGTTCACGACAGCGTGAATCTGTACAGCAAATACATACCCACCAAGGCTGCTGTGGTCTTCGGTGGTGTGAAAATCAATCCGCAGATGATGAAGCTGCGCAAGGGTCTGGACGTGCTGGTGGCCACACCAGGCCGGCTGATGGATTTGTACCAACAGAACGCCGTGCGTTTTGACGAGGTGGAGATCCTGGTGCTGGACGAAGCCGACCGTATGCTGGACATGGGCTTCATCCGTGACATCCGCAAGATCCTCGCGCTGTTGCCGGCCAAGCGTCAGAACCTGCTGTTCTCCGCCACGTTCTCCAACGAGATTCGTACCCTGGCGCAGGGCCTGCTGGATAACCCGGTTCAGGTGGAAGTCGCCGCCCGTAATACCGCTGCGGAAAGCATCAAGCAGTCTGTCTATCCGGTAGACCAGAGCCAGAAAACCGCCTTGCTGAGCAAGCTGGTACGTGACAATGCCTGGGAGCAGGTCCTGGTATTCACCCGAACCAAGCATGGTGCCAACCGCCTGACCCAGAAGCTGGAGCGTGACGGCATTACCGCTGCCGCGATCCACGGTAACAAATCACAGGGTGCCCGCACCCGTGCGCTGGCGGATTTCAAGCAGGGCGAGGTACGTGTTCTGGTAGCTACCGATATCGCGGCTCGCGGCCTGGACATCAAGCAGCTGCCTCAGGTGGTGAACTTTGAGCTGCCGAATGTGCCGGAAGATTATGTGCACCGTATCGGCCGTACTGGTCGTGCGGGCGAGAGTGGCCACGCCCTGTCTTTGGTAAGTGCCGATGAGGGCAAAATGCTGGCGGGTATCGAAAGGCTGATCAAGAAACAGTTGCCGCGCAAGAGCGTGGAAGGCTTTGAGCCGACGAACAACCTGCCCCTGAAGCCAAAAGCGAAGGCCGATCCGAGTCGTGCCCGTAACCGCAATGGTAACGGTGGCGGCAACGGCAAGCCGGGCGGTAATTCTCGTAGCTTCGGTGGTAAGCCGGGTGGTCGCAGTGGTGGCCGTGGCCAGGGTAATGGTGGTCAGGCGAGACGTTCACCACAGCGCGAAAGCGCCTGATCCTGACCCGCTCCAAAAAAGCGGGGCCCGAGGGCCCCGCACAGGAGAACGCACCCTCTGGAAACTCACAAACCGTGAGATTTCCATTGGGCACGGGGATCAAAACTTGTAAGTAACGCCAACCATGTAAACCATTGGGTCAATATCGACCTCTGTGGTGATTTTTCCTGCCTCAGCCCCATCCGCCAAAGCGGTAATGGTGGCGTCGGTGCTGATGTCCGCGTACCAGAGCGCGGCATTCAGGCCGAAATGCTCATCCACCATCCAGTCAACACCCAGTTCCAGTGCTACACCAACGCTTGCGTCAAGGTCCAGTTCGGTGCCATTGATGGTACCCGGCGCGGTTCCCAGCACGTCCTGCGCAACCCCATCGACAGCGGTTGTCAGTGTGGCAGTGGTTTTCTCCTCAAAGAAGTGAGTGTAGTTCAAGCCGATACCGGCGTAAGGCTGAACCCGTGAGCTGCTGTCCATCGGGAAATACTGCAGTGTCAGTGTCGGTGGCAGGTGCTTGGTTTCAGCAAGCTTACCAGCGCCGCTCAGGGCACCCGCGCCATCAATGTCATGTTTGAAAGGGGTAGCCCCGAGAACGCCGATACCGATGTGCGATGTCGCCATATAGGTTGCGGTAATGCCGAGCTGGGTATTGGAATCCACGCCGACTCTGGCGTTCGGCAGTGTGCCTACCCCTTCAAGATTCAGGTCGGAACTGGAATCATTCGGGGCAACGTGAGCGGCCCCGGCGCGCAGCATGAAATCGCCCGCTTCGTAAGCCTGGATGGTCGGAGCTGCAGCCAACAGCCCGACGGCCAAAACACTGAGTTGAAAAGCACGGGACATAAGAATCTCCTTGGACCTGAAGTTTGAATGACGTCAGCGTAATGTCCTCGGAGAATGAAAACTTGATATAGCGCAAGAATGCCGGAAGGCGGGGGTGGCGTTGGTCACCGGATTGATCTGGCTCAAGAAAACGAGTGGTTAATGCACGATGACTTGTCAGCCAACCTGCTTCTTGTCCTTGTGGGTGTCTGACTCGCCGTCATCCCGCACGAACACGTCCCGAACGGTAAGCGAGTCTCCGTCAGCATTCTGAACGGTGACTTGCCGGATGGGACGACCCGTGGCGCGGTCCCGCAAGTCCAGAGCTGGCTGGTCGGGCGCCGGATTCCACTTGTCTCCCCACTGACGCAGGGCAATCACGATCGGGAACAGATCACGGCCTTTTTCGGTCAGACGGTACTCGAAGCGGGAGCCGTGTTCGCCCACATCTACCTTTTTCAGGACTTCGTTATCCACCAATCGGGCCAGACGGTCACAGAGGATGTTGCGGGCAATGCCCAGTTCCTGCTGGAAATCCACAAATCGACGCGTGCCATACATGGCGTGCAGCACCACAAGCAGAGACCACCAGTCCCCCACTTCATTCAGGGCACGGGCGACGGAGCAGCTGGAGTCATCAAAACGTTTTCTGGCCATAGTGGGAAGTCTACCTAATAGGGTTGCATTTTAAAACCAGATTAAATAAGGTTGCTTAAAGAAACCAGATTAGTGAGGTTGCGATCTACTATGAGCATGAATCTTGGCCCCCTGTTTAACCCCTTTGAGCTCCACAACCTGAAGCTGCGCAACCGCGTTGCCATGGCGCCGATGACCCGTAATTTCTCGCCAGGCAATGCGCCGAGCCAGGAAGTGGTGGACTATTATCGTCGTCGCGCCGAAGGTGGCGTGGGGCTGTTGATCACCGAAGGCACCACCGTGAACCACCCCGGCGCCAACGGTTACCCGAACGTGCCGTTTTTCCACGGCGATAAAGCCCTTGCCGGCTGGAAGGATGTTGTCGATGCGGTTCATGAAGCCGGTGGTGCCATCTTCCCGCAGCTGTGGCATGTGGGCGCGGTTCGTAAGGAAGGGACAGAACCCGACCCCTCCGTACCCGGTTACAGCCCCTCCGGATTGTTTGCGCCGGGCAAGCCCAATGGCAAGGCCATGAGCAAGGGCGATATCGACGATGTGATCACGGCGTTTGCCGATGCCGCCCAGGATGCCAAGGCACTGGGTTTTGACGGTGTCGAGATCCACGGCGCCCATGGTTACCTGCTCGACCAGTTCCTGTGGGAAGGCACCAACCAGCGGGACGATGAGTACGGTGGCAGCCTGGAAAACCGCTTGCGTTTCGTGGTCGAGATTGTTGAAGCCGTTCGCTTCCGTGTGGGGCCGGATTTCCCGATCATGTTGCGTTTCTCTCAATGGAAGCAGCAGGATTACGAGGCGAAGCTGGTTAATACGCCGGAGGAACTGGAGCAATTCCTCAATCCGCTGGTGGACGCCGGTGTGGATATTTTTCATGCCTCTACCCGTCGGTTCTGGGAGCCGGAGTTTGAGGGCTCCGACCTCAACCTGGCCGGCTGGACCCAGAAGCTGTCTGGCAAGCCGACCATGTCCGTCGGCAGCGTGGGTCTGACCGAGGACTTCATCAGCGGTACCTTCGCCAGCAAGAAAGAGGCGGTGGAACAGGCCGGCATTGACGAATTGGTAGAGCGGATGAACAACCACGAGTTCGAACTGATCGCCGTTGGTCGCGCCCTGCTGCAGGACCCGGAATGGCTGGTCAAGGTGAAGGAAGGTCGGTTGAATGAAGTGGAAGCTTTTGCGAAGAAGTCGCTGGCAAAGCTTTACTGAGTCTTAGATGCGTTGACGATCAGCCCCGGCTAATCCCCGGGGCTTTTTTGCGTCTGTCTTTGCTGTAATTTAAGCTGGTTTTAAAACCCGTATGATTGATGTTTCGATCATCAACAGAAGGGATACACCATGGGGCGAATCACCTCTTTTCCTGCCATTGTTCTGGTTGCCTTGTCGTTAATGGTTGCTGGCTGTGCCACCGTCGGCCAGGATTTTCCTACCCATAACGTTGACCAGATAGAGATCGGGGAAACCACCCGGACAGAAATCCAGGAAATGTTTGGCAAACCCTGGCGCACCGGCATTGAAGATGGCAAGCGCACCTGGACATACGGCAAATATCGTTGGTCCGCCTTTGGTGACGCGGAAACAACAGACCTGGTGGTGCGTTTCAATCCGGACGGAACGGTTTCTTCCTACGTATACAACACTACCGAATAAGTGCCAGGGACTCCGGAGGCTGGGCTTATGGATGACCAGAGTGACCCGGCTAATATAGTGCAGTTGCTGGACCGGCTGGAGGCTGTGGCGGCCAACCGCTCCCACGTGTCCATCGGTGAAATGATGGATGCAATCGGGCGCAGGACGTTCGGGCCGGTGGTGCTTCTGGTGGGGCTGATTCTGGTGACTCCCCTCAGCGGTGTGCCAGGAATACCGACGCTGATGGGCTTGCTCACCCTGCTGACCCTGGGTCAGGTTCTGATCGGACGCAAGCGTTTCTGGTTACCGGGTTGGCTGGTGAAGCGGAAGGTGTCGCACCGGAAGCTTCTGCAGGGCCTGAAGCTGTTACGCCCACCCGCCAGAAAGATTGACCGCTTGATCCGTCCACGGCTTACCCTGTTGGTCAAGGGCCCTGGGCTTTATGTGATGGCGCTGGGCTGTATGGTGATTGCCGTGGTGATGCCGGCGACGGAAGTGGTCCCGTTCAGCTCCAGCATTGCCGGCCTGGCCCTGGTGCTGTTCGGCCTGACGATGATTTCGAAGGATGGCCTGCTGGCCTTGTTCGCCTGGGGGATCGCACTGACCGGCCCAATCATGCTTGTTCGCAATCTGGGTGGATAAGTCGTGGCTGGGCTGCCGGGATGGCCAGAGCCATGCCCGGCAGATTGACCGATTCTTCGCTGGGGAGTCTCGGCAGATCAGGAGCGCAAACCACCCACCAGCTTGTCGATGCTTTCCTTGGCATCACCGAACAGCATGCGGGTGTTGTCCTTGAAGAACAGCGGGTTTTCGACACCAGAATAGCCGGTAGCCATGCCCCGCTTGAGGACAACCACCTGCCGTGCTTTCCACACCTCCAGCACCGGCATGCCGGCAATCGGGCTGCCCGGGTCCTCGGCCGCGGCCGGATTCACCGTATCGTTGGCGCCGATCACCAGCACCACATCGGTCTCCGGGAAATCGGCGTTGATCTCGTCCATTTCAAGTACGATGTCATAGGGTACATGGGCTTCCGCCAGCAGCACGTTCATGTGTCCGGGCAGCCGACCAGCCACGGGGTGGATGCCGAAACGTACGTCCACACCCCGTTCCCGCAATATTCGCGTCATATCGCTGACCCCATTCTGGGCCTGAGCCACTGCCATGCCGTAGCCGGGCACGATGATGACCGAGTCGGCGTTGCGAAGCTCTTCGCAGACCTCGTCGACACTGGATTCATGAACCGTCTGGTCGGCATCGGCTGTGGCAGAGCTGCTGCTGGTCTGACCAAACCCGCCGAGAATGACACTGATAAACGACCGGTTCATGGCCTTGCACATGATGTAACTGAGGATGGCACCGCTGCTACCCACCAGCGCACCGGTGACGATCAGCAGGTCGTTGCCCAGCATGAAGCCGATGGAGGCAGCGGCCCACCCGGAATAGCTGTTGAGCATGGACACCACCACCGGCATGTCAGCACCACCGATGGCCATGATCAGGTGAATACCGAGTACCGAGGCTATAGCGGTCATCAGCACCAGAGAGATCAGCCCCAGTGCCATACTGTCCGTTCCGAGGAACCAGGCACCCAGCAACACGCAGACGATAACCGCCACCAGGTTCATCAGGTGGCGGCCGGGCAGGGTGAGGGCCTTGCTGTCGATACGCCCGTCCAGCTTGCCACAGGCCACCAGGGACCCGGTGAAGGTCACCGCACCGATGAAGATACCAACGAACACCTCCACCAGCTTGATGGTGTGTTCCGCGCCCGTCGTGTCGATCAATGGCTCGATATAGCCAGAGAAGCCAACCAGAACCGCCGCAAGGCCCACGAAACTGTGGAGCAGGGCCACCAGTTGCGGCATCTGGGTCATTTCCACCTTGTTGGCGATGGGGATGCCAATACCGGCGCCTATCAGCACTGCAATCACAATGGCGATGATGCCCCCATCACCCACGCTGGCCAGGGTGGCTCCCACCGCGATGATGATACCGGCGACGCCATAGAGGTTACCGCGCCGTGCCGATTCCTGGTGGCTGAGGCCACCCAGACTGAGGATAAAACAGATACTCGCGACCACGTAGGCCACGCTCACCAATCCTGTGCTCATATCGGGCGTCTCCTACTTGCGGAACATTTTGAGCATGCGATGGGTGACCCGGAAGCCGCCCCCTACGTTGATGCTGGCAATCAGCACCGCGATAAAGGCCATGATGCCGACGGCTATGTTTGCCGCCTGGGCCAGGTGCAGAATGGCACCGATGACGATAATGCCACTGATAGCGTTGGTCACACTCATCAAGGGGGTGTGCAGGGACGGAGTCACATTCCAGATCACCTGCCAGCCGATAAAGCAGGCCAGTACGAACACCGTAAAGTGTTGCAGGAAGCTTTCCGGCGCGTGGGCGCCAACCCCGTAAAGCGCCAGGACAGTCACGATCAGCAGGGCTCCCTTGCCAATCAGGCTGCGACGGTCGGCGTCTTTTTTGGCCGCAGCCATGTCTGCAGCCGACGGTTCTTCCGTGCCCGGTGGCGGTGCGGGACTGACCGGAGCCTCCGGTTGGGGGGGCGGCCAGGTAATGTCGTTTTCCTTCACCACAGTCAGGCCCCGGATCACATCGTCTTCCATGTTGACCTGGGGCTGCCCATCTTTCTCCGGGGTCAGTTCGGTGAGCAGATGCACCAGGTTAGTGGCGTAGAGATCGCTGGCCACCTTCGCCATGCGGCTGGGCAGGTCGGTGTAGCCGATCAGCGTCACGCCGTGCTGATGGGCCACCGTGCCCGGTTCTGTCAGCTCGCAGTTGCCACCACGTTCCGAAGCCAGATCGACAATCACGCTGCCCGGCTTCATGGACTTCACCATGTCGGCGGTGATCAGTTTCGGCGCAGGCTTGCCAGGAATCAGCGCGGTGGTGATGATGATGTCCACCTCTTTAGCCTGCTCTGCGAACAGCGCCATCTCCGCCTTGATGAACTCATCGCTCATCTGCTTGGCGTAGCCGCCACTGCCGCTGCCTTCCTCATCCCCGAAATCCAGCTCCAGGAACTCGGCGCCCATGCTTTCGACCTGTTCCTTCACCTCCAGCCGGGTATCAAACGCCCGCACAATGGCGCCCATGCTGTTGGCGGCGCCAATGGCCGCTAGGCCGGCGACACCGGCACCAATCACCATGATCTTCGCTGGTGGGACCTTGCCCGCTGCGGTCACCTGTCCGGTAAAGAAGCGTCCAAAGTTATTGGCCGCCTCAATCACCGCCCGGTAGCCGGCAATATTGGCCATGGCGCTGAGCGCATCCATCTTCTGGGCACGGCTGATACGGGGCAGACTGTCGATGGCGAATGAGGTGATCTTTCTGGTGGCCAGCTTCTCAAGAAGCTCCGGGTTCTGCGCCGGCCAGATATAGCTGACCAGAAACGCCCCCTCTTTCATCAGATCGGCTTCGTGTTTATTCAGGGCGGGGTTCTTCATGGGAGCGCGGACCTTCAGGATAAAGTCCGCTTCCTGCCACAGTAACGTAGTATCGGACGCTATGGCCGCGCCCACTTTCTCGTAGGCCTCATCCGAATAGTTGGCGGCCTCACCGGCGCCGCCTTCAACTACTACCTCGTAACCAAGCCCAATAAGCTTGTGAACAGAAGGCGGCGTGGCCGCTACCCTCCGCTCATCTTTGAAGATTTCCCTGGGGATACCGATTTTCATTGTGAGTGTGTCCTCCGGTTTGCCCGATGAACCAGTTGTCTGGATATCCACATACTAGTTCAAGCTGGCGAAATTGCCCGGAATACTCCAAAAAAACGGCAAGTTACCAAACTTGTCAGGAGGGCCTTTTCACAAGGGTTTCGATGTCGCCCTGGGACAGGTTATCCAGCATCGCGCCCCGGAACTGCCGGTTAATAAAACGCTCGGTTTCCCGCTGAATGGTCTCCCGCTGCTCCGGTTTCTCGATGTAATCCATGGCGCGGAACAGGATGTAGCGAATGGTCATGCGGGAAATTTCGTGAATGGTCTCGGGCGGCACGGCGCTGACCAGTTGCCGCTCGATAATATCCTCTGCCATCTCCTGGGCACTGGCATTGAGCTGGGCTTCCAGAGCCTTGCGCAATAGTGGCGATGGTCCATGAAGCTCTCTGACGGCGACGGTGGTTGCTGCGGGATTGGACTGAAAATAGCGGTAAACAAAGGTAACGGTGTCATGGGAGGCTTGTTCGGAGCTTTCCGCCATCCGCCGCAATTCCCGCACACCGGACTTCATGTCTGTAGCAATGTACCCCAGCACTTGCAGTCCGAACTCGTCCAGGTTTTTGAAGTGGCGGTAAAAGGTGTTGGGGTTCAGTCCCGCTTCACGAGCCAGCTCTCGTAAACCCAGAGACGAAAGACTGCGGCTCTGGGTGGTCAACCTCAGTGCCGCCTGAATCAGTTTCAGTTTGCCGCCAATCAAAACTTTCATGGAGTTGGACACACGGGACAGGTACATATCCAGCCAGGCTGATCAGTTTGGCTGGGCCGAAATGAAGTATACATCTGTCTACTTCGTCATGTACATATGATGCACCCACTCCATCCTTTCATTATTGATACAGGGCTTGGATAACCTTGCCTGGCAACGCTGCCAGAATCGGGCTGTCTGACTCGGTTACCCCCTCCCATTTCTGGTTCCAGTTATCATGGCAGTTGTACATGACCGCTTCGCCATTGGTGTAGGCAAAGTCGATGCATTGTTCGGTGTCGGCGTTCTGTAACCGAAGATTATCCTCTTGCTGCCACTTCTGGGTGGGTTGATTCGGAGAGCAATTGGCCAGCGCCAGCTTACCATTGGATGGCACCAGGCAACGCCACGGCTGATCGACCGGATGCAGGCTGCCCCTTGCAGACAGCAGCCATCTGGCGGGTTCAGCCTGACCCTCGGCACCGGTAACGACGGTAATGTAGCCAGTGCTATCGGTCGCGGTTGAGAGCTGGTGCCCCTGTGAGGTTTCGATGATGGTGCCTACAAGCTCAATATCCGAAGCGGTGTTGATCATTCCGCTGTCGAAGAGCAAGTCGGTAAGCCGGCTTTGAATCTCTGACGGACTGACGTCTTCGTTCTGCAGCTTGTTCAACAGGGCTCTGGCTTGATTAACGCTGGCCTGTATTTGATCCAGCTTCGACAGAACGGTTCTGGCATTTTCATCCAGACCATCTGCCAGATGTTGTTGTGTATAGCTGTCCAGCAGCACTCGGATACTGCTGTCCGGCACCGGAAATGACTCGTTCACCAGTGCCCCCAGAGCATCGTTGAGTGTCGCAAGTTCCCGGACTTTCAACTGGTCAAAGCCACGCTTCTGGCCAACAATTGCCACAGTCGGGAGTTCCGGAATCTGGCCATCAAATTCCGTTCGGGTGAGTTCGATCTCGTCGCCGCCACGCCTGCATTTGAGTATTGCCAGAGTCGGCCGGAATTCTGCCGCGAGGTTGATATGTAGCTGATTAATGGTGCCGGTGTAATGGCGTGATGCGCCCACGGAAATCTGCTTTTGCTCGCCCTTGGCATTGCTGACGCTTACCCAGCAGGCGTCTCCGGTGGCGGCAGGTTCTGGCAGGTCGAAGACATTGCCATAATTGCCATGGAACACCGGGTAGATAACCGCCGCGGTTCCGTCCGGATCATAGCCGCCCAACAAAGTCGCGACAGGCACGCCTACCTTAGTGGGAGCGGAAACCTGCATGTCGCCGGGGAAAACGTGGCTTTCATACTGGCCGGTCGCCGTGTTCCATTTTTTATACCCTGTTGGATAGCTGACATCCGGAATCGGATACCTGGCCAGGTCGTTCTGAATGATCCGGGCAGAATAGCCGGTGTAATGGGTGTACTGGGAGAAGCGGTTTCCGCCGCCGCCTCCGGACATGGAGTCATACCGGTAGGGAATATGCTCCATGAAATGAGAGCCGTGAGGCTTGGGGGTGTCTGACCAGCTATTGTGGGAGAGGTTATCTCGCATCCTGTTGCGGTGGGCGATGAAACCCCAGCCACTGTCGGCATGGTGCCTTTGCCAACGACCGTCTTCGGTCAGCTCCTTGCCGGGATAGTGGCCGAGGCCATAGGCATGCCCCCATTCGTGGCTGGCTTCGTTACCCCGGCTCTTCACCAATGTGCCAATACCGTTGCCACCACTTAGCCCATGGCGAATCCGGCCATTCTGATAATTCCCCCAGGCGTGATGGTTGGTGATTTGCTTGAAAACATGGGTGTACCACTGGCGCATATTACTGCTGGTGAGCCCGTAGTTGGCCTGGTTGATGCCGACGCTGACCTGGGACTTGGCAACGTCGCCCCTCATGTCACCAGAGTAAACACCCCCGTCGGTGTCGCTCACTTCTGTATAAATCTTGCCGCTCCCGATAATGACCTCATCCAGCTGCATGTCGGCATAGCTCGCCATCACCATTCTGGACACCGGCAGGGTCTGGAAATAGTCCGTAGCGGCCAATACGGGGTCGCGCAGGGTGAAATGATCGGCATTGTCTTCGAAGTGGGTCAGCAGGCCCAGGCGGATTGACTGGAAGACAATCTGGCTGGCATCGCCGATTTCGATGCCAGCCGCGGGCAGTGTTCCGTTTTCTGCATCGGGGGCGCTCTTATTTGTTGTGAAGGTCAGCGACAAGCCGTTGCGGATATGCTCCCAAGGTAAGCGCAGGCTCCAGGCCCGGGTGGAATATTCAATGCGGTGCCGGCCTTCGTGGTCTGATGCTGGCAGAGCATTGGAATGGGCCATCGGGTAAGTGCCAACCGGTTCGCCATTGATCGCGAGCTGAACATCCACGGTGGTTGGCATGTCGCTGGTATCCGGAGTGAACAACAGCAGAGCTTCGCGCAGCGCTACCAGCCTGGGACGGTAAACGCTGTTAGTCTCATCACCGGCGTCCACCTGGTGGTTACCATCGGGCAAAACCGTGTGGGACTGGGCGAACATCACTTCGCCTGCCAGGCTCCCACCATCGAGATCGTTTCGAATGGGCCTGTTTTTTCCATCGTAATCCGTGGCTTGAAAATCCACGGCCTGATTCGGCAGGTAGCTTTCGGTATGTCGTACAGATAATGCCTGATCAAAACGGAAGGTGTTACCGCCGACCGCGACCGACAGGCGGAAAGGGTGATAGGCGGTTACATCCTCCGAGTCAGGAGTGCCGCTGATGGCACCTGTGGTCTCATCCAGCGTTGCCCATTCGGGCAAGTTATCGGCGTGGTATTTCTCGACTTCGATGTCGCCTGACAGTGCCGGATGATATTGATAGGGAAGATTGGCGACAGCCATGCTGGGAGAGTTGGTTAGAGCGGGATCAGTAATGTGTGTAGCACCTGCGCTGGAATCCTCGCCCCCACCTCCGCAGCCGCTCAGCAACAGCCCAAACAGGAGGCCCGGTATTATTTTTCTTAACATTTCAACGTCTTCCATAGTCCGTGTTGATGATAACCGGAAGACTAAAGGCGAGCCTAATTGAACAAAAGCGATAACGTGTTACTTGTTGTACGTTGTGCCCTGGGACACATTGATTACGTTGCAGACTTCTCAATCTAGTCCACGACCTCTGGCATCACCCTGTTACTCACTCCGGATACCAGCCCCCGAAACTACCGGACAAAGGGGTCAGCAATCAGTCACCTGAGGCCATTCAGCCCATGCACGGCAAATAGAGGTATACAGCTGTCTACTCGGGTGTGTATACATGTGTATACCGTCAATCATCATGGCGAAACAGACAACAACAGGCAAGGCCAGATGGCCAGCGAACAACGAGGTAGAGTTATGAGTCAGTCAGCACAAATTGCCATCATCGGCACCGGATTTTCCGGCCTGGGCATGGGCATCAAGCTCAAAGAAGCCGGTTATGACAACTTCGTGATTCTCGAGCAAAGCGACGATGTCGGCGGCACCTGGCACGAAAACCACTACCCGGGTTGCGCCTGTGACGTGCAGTCTGCGCTTTACTCCTTCTCGTTCGAACAGAACCCGAACTGGAGCCGCATGTTCGCGCAGCAGAAAGAAATTCAGGCCTACCTGCGCGAGTGCGCCGAAAAATACGACTTGATGAAACACGTGCGCCTCAACACCCACGTGGCGGGCGCAAAGTTTGACGAAAAGACCCAGAGCTGGACCGTCGAAACCTGCGACAGCCCCAAACTGTGGGCCTACATGCAGGAAAAAGGACTCAACCCCGGTGATAAGCTGGACCGGTCCGATGACGATCTGCCGGCATTCAGCACCCTGAAAGCCGACGTCGTCGTGTCCGGCATGGGCGGCCTGAGCACCCCGGCCTACCCGAACATCAAGGGCATAGAAACCTTCACCGGCAAGAGCTTCCACTCCCAGGACTGGGACCACAGCTACGACTTCAAGGGCAAACGAGTGGCGGTGATTGGTACCGGCGCCTCGGCTATCCAGTTTGTGCCGGAAGTGGCCAAAGAGGCCGGTCATCTGGATCTGTACCAGCGTACGCCGCCCTGGATCGTGCCCAAGCCGGACCGCGAGATCCGTCCGCTGGAAAAACTGATGTTCCGCAAGTTCCCGCAGACCCTCAACGCCTTCCGTCAGAGTATCTACTGGACCCTGGAAGCACGGGTACTGGGCTTTGTCGGCAACCCGCGCATCCTCAAGATCGGTGAGCTGCAGGCCCGTCGCCATATCCGCAACCAGATCAAGGACAAGGAACTGCGCAAGAAAGTGACCCCGGATTTCCACTTCGGCTGCAAGCGGGTATTGATCTCCAACAACTACTACCCGGCACTGGCCCAGGACAACGTGGACGTGCTCACCGACGGCATCCGTGAAGTGCGCGGTAATGTCATCGTCGATAACAACGGTAACGAGCGGGAAGTGGACTGCATCATCTACGGCACCGGCTTCAAGGCCCAGGACCCGGTTCCTGCCGGCATGGTCTCCGGTCGTAACGGCCAGGACCTGCTGGACGCCTGGAAAGACGGCGCGGAAGCCTACAAGGGCAGCACCATCAACGGCTTCCCCAACTTCTTCATGCTGATGGGCCCCAACACCGGCCTCGGCCACAGCTCCATGGTCTACATGATCGAGAGCCAGATCCAGTACGTGCTGGACGCCCTGAAGAAGATGGATAAGCACGGCTGGAAGAGCGTGGAAGTGAAGGAAGACGCCCTGAGCCAGTACAACGCCTCGATTCACGCCAAGCTTGGCGACTCCGTCTGGCAGACTGGCTGTAAGAGCTGGTACGTGAATGAAAACGGCAAGAACACCACCCTGTGGCCGGGCTTCACCTGGCAGTTCCGCCAGCAGACGAAGCGGTTTGATGCACAGCAGTATGTGTGTGAGCCGGAGGCCGTCGAAGTAGGCGAGGCCGCTCCAGCGTTGTAAGTTACCTGATCGACATTCTACCCAATATGGGCATTAATCTGCCCATATTGGGTATGATCCGGCTAACTACCATTCTCCGTTTGCTCTGTGACAGTCACCCTCACTTCCTCACAAACCCGGATAAGGCTTGAAACCAGGCTTTCATCCACGTCAATAAAGCCCTCGTATTCCGCGAGGTTCCGTTTGCGGTGGGCCTGATCAAGAATGCGCCATTTCGCAGAGGGAAGGTCCAGTGTGTGCTGCAGACATTGAAAAACAAGATATCGGTTGTCAGAGCGATATCCGAGATGACGCAGTGCTGCGAGTGACAACGCATGAGCGGCGTTATAAGTCAGATCAAAGCGGCTTTCCAGGCTGAGAGATTCCAGTTGTGCGTCTTGCAGTCGGATGCTGCCGGATTGGATTAGGCCAGTTACTTCGCGGGCATCAGCCGCTTCGTGATGAAGTTTGCGAATGTTGACCAGATTCTCGAGTGCTTCCTTGTTCATCAATGATTCCCTTCAATAGCAGGTACGGTCCATTCAGTACCTTTCTTATAAATGGATTGTCGTTGTTCCGACGCTTTTCAAATTCGTGCCTGGTGTAGAGCGTCGGGTTCACGGGCCGCGACAGCTCCTGCTCAACCGGCTCCAGTGCGGTAAACACATCTTCGAGGGTTAATGTGTCAGAAACCAGCATGAGGTCGATGTCACTGTCCGCCCGATCAGTGTTCTTGGCAACCGAACCGTAGACCAGTGCGACGTCGATTTCACTGTCCATGGCGATCAGAGCATCCTTGACCACTTGAGCCGGCCCAAGGGTTTTTGCAACCAGAGAGCACAATTCCGGAAAGATCGGCGCGTCGTGATTGGCTCTATAGCGCTTCTGGCGCCCCTTGACCTCGACAGTGACCAATCCGCTGGACACGAATCGACCTACTTCCCGCTGAACTGCCCCGGAGCCGGCCCTTGCCCGTTCGATTAATTCGGCTAGTGAAAAGTCCTGATCAGGCTGCATGAATAGCAGGCCAAGCACTTTTTGCCGGGTGCCTGAGAACAAAGCATCCGCAAGGCTGGAGTTTGAGGTCATTGAGGGTTCACCGGTGATTATCGAGTTCTTTCAGGAAAATACCTAATTTGGGTAATAATATACCCATTTTGGGCATATGCAAGGTGTGTGTCCCTGCATCCGATTCCAGCTGGTCAATGTATCTTGATAGACAGTCGTTCCTGCACCATGGTTTGCATAAGGGAGCAACAGGAGCGCGCAACATGACCACACCAAGCCTTCCTGACCAATCCGGCATTCTTGAGGCGGAGCAGTGTATTCGTCCATATCTGGGCGAAACGCCGCTGCTACATGTGCCTGATCTGGACGCCACCATGGGCCAGCCCCTTGGCCTGAAGTGCGAGAGCCTTCAGCGCACCGGCAGCTTCAAGGCCCGTGGCGCCCTGAACTGGCTGCTGACCGCCAGTGCTGACGAACTCAAGGCCGGCCTGGTGACGGTGTCCGCCGGTAATCACGCCATCGCCCTGGCCTGGGCGGCGGCCATGCAGGATGTCCCGCTCACCGTGGTGATGCCTGAAGGCTCCAGCCCGCTGAAGATTCGCCGCACCCGGGCGCTGGGTGCCGAGGTGATTGTTCAGGGCACTATCCAGCAGGCGGTGGCCCTGTGCCATGAATTGCGGGATGAGAAAGGGCTGACCCTGGTCCACCCCTATAACGATGTCCGCATCATGGCTGGGCAGGGCACGGTTGGCCTGGAATTGTTGCGTCAGCAACCGGCTATGGATCGGGTGTTGTGTTGCATTGGCGGTGGCGGGCTGATTTCCCGGCTGCCAGCCTGGCGCCAGCGGAGGCCTGGCTGCGTTACTGGAAAACCAGGTTCCGCCTGAACCAGAAAAGACCACGGTTCTGATCATTACCGGCGGTAACCTGGACCCGGAACAGGTCAGTCAGTGCCTGTGACCAATTATTGGAACACGCTTAACTGACCAGCGTGCCGCCATCCACGGCCAGGCATTGCCCGGTAATATGCCGCCCGGCCTCGGAAGCCAGCAGTACGGCGGCGCCTTTGAGATCTTCCTCGCCACCAAAGCGATTCAGCGGAATGCGCTCCAGCATTTTTTCACCCTGGGTATCCAGCAACCCCTGGGACATTTTCGACGGGAAGAAGCCCGGGCACAGGGCATTCACGTTGATGTTGTGATGGCCCCACTCGGATGCCAGCGCGCGGGTGAAATTCACCATGGCGCCCTTGCTGGTGTTGTAGGCGATGGTCTTCATGCCTTCCGGATTGCCGGACAGGCCCGCGATAGAGGCGATGTTGATCACCTTGCCGGTGTTGCGGGGAATCATGCAACGCTTGCCTACGGTCTGGGTCAGGAAGAACGCAGCGTTCACGTTCAGGTTCATCACCTTCATCCAGCCTTCCGCCGGGTAGTCTTCCGCCGGGGCACCCCAAGTGGCACCGGCGTTGTTGACCAGGATATCGATATCGCCAAGCTGGCTGACCACCTGATCCACCACGGAAGGTATGCCCTCCAGGTCGGACAGATCCGCGGCAATCGTCACCACTTCAACGTCCTGGCTCTCCAGGTGTGCCTTGGCTTCGTCCAGTTCGTGCTGCTTGCGGGCGCTGATGGCGATTTTCGCTCCCAGTTCCCCCAGCGCTTCGGCCATTTGCAGCCCCAGGCCCCGTGAGCCGCCGGTGATAAAGGCGACTTTGCCGGTCAGGTCCAGTAGTTGTTTTACACTCATGGTTATCTCCTAGATGGTTCAGGCGGTCCGGGCCAGCAGGCCGTCGCTGACTTGCGCCAGATGGTGATCGGCATCGCCGAACAGCAGGTTGATCAGGGTAAGGCGTTTGAACAGGTGGGCGGCGAACATCTCGTCGGTCACGCCCATACCGCCGTGCAGTTGCACCCCTTGCTGGCCCACGTAACGTGCGGCTTGGCCGACCAGGGTCTTGGCCATGGAGATGGCTTCCCGGCGGCTGGCCCGGTCATCGGAATCCGCTTCGCTGGCGGCCAGGATGGCCATGGTTTTGGCCTGTTCGGTCTGGATGAACATGTCCGCCATACGGTGCTGCAACACCTGGAACTTGCCGATCGGTGTGCCGAACTGTTTGCGGGTCTTGATGTATTCCAGTGTAGCGGCATTCATGGCTTCCATGGCGCCGACGGCTTCGGCACACAGCGCGGCAATGCCCAGATCCACGGCTTTTTCAATGGTCGGGAAGGCCTCATCCATGCTACCAATCAGATTGTCGGCGTTGACCGACACATTATTGAAATTGATCTCGGCGGTGCGGTGGCCATCGTGAGTGGCGAAGTCATCAACGGTGACGCCTTTGGCGTTGCGATCCACCAGAAACAGGGACAACCCGGCTTCATCGTTCACGTTACCGCTGGTGCGCGCGGAGACGATCAACTGATTCGCCTGACCGCCATGCAGTACGGCGGTTTTCTGGCCGCTGATCAGGAAATCGGCGCCGTCCTTGCGGGCAGTGGTCTGCACATGGCTGAGGTTGTAGCGGGCGCCCGGCTCGTTGTGGGCCAGGGCCAGCAGCCGCTCACCACTGGCGATGCCCGGTAGGACGTCGGCTTTCTGGGCCTCGTTACCGGCATCCCGGATCAGCCCGCCGGCCAGCACTACGGTGGCGAGGTAGGGTTCCACGACCAGGCCGCGGCCAAAGTTTTCCATCACCACCATGGTGTCGATGGCGTTGCCACCCAGGCCGTCATAGTCTTCCAGGAAGGTGAAACCGAGCAGGCCCATCTCGGCGAAGTTCGCCCAGGTGGCCTTGTCGATACCCGCTCCGGAGCTGATAATCTCCCCGCGCTTTTCAAAGCCGTATTCGTTGGTCACGAAGCGGCGCAGGGAATCGTTCAGCATTTGCTGTTCTTCGGTCAGATCAAAATTCATAAACGCCTCCTTATAGACCGAGCACGAGTTGGGCAATGATATTGCGCTGGATCTCATTGGACCCGCCGAAGATCGACAGCTTGCGCATGTTGAAGTAATCGCCGGCAGACGGCGTGGCATCGATAGAACCCGCACGTGGCCCGGTGTAATCCAGCTCCAGCGCTTCCGGAATATGGGCAATGGCGTCCTGGCCGCCCGCTTCCATCAACATCTCGAACAGCTGCTGACCGATTTCGGTACCGCGGATTTTCAGGATCGACGCCTGGGGGCCGGGCCCACGCTTGTCGGTGAGCACCCGCAAAACCGTCAGCTCAAGAGCGCGCAGCTCGGCATCCAGCTGCGCCAGCCGGTCACGGAAACGGGTGTTCTCAATCAGTGGCCGCTGGCCGTCCTGTTCCTGGTACGCCACCTCTTTCAGGCGCTTCATCATGGCTTTCCACTGCCCCACGTTGGCGAGGCCGGTGCGCTCATGGCCCAGCAGGAACTTGGCGTAGGTCCAGCCCTGATTCTCCTCACCAATCAGGTTCCCGGCAGGCACTCTCACATTGTCGAAGTAGACCTCGTTAATCTCATGCTCGCCGTCGAGCATGATGATGGGCCGTACCTCGATCCCCGGGGTGTTCATATCAATCAGCAGGAATGAAATGCCCTGCTGCGGTTTGCCTTCGGTGCTGGTCCGCACCAGACAGAAGATCCAGTCCGCATGCTGGCCCAGGGTGGTCCAGGTTTTCTGGCCGTTGACGATGTAGTGATCACCTTCGCGTTTGGCACTGGTGCGCAGTGAAGCCAGGTCGGACCCAGCACCGGGCTCGGAATAGCCCTGACACCACCAGTCCTCACCACTGACAATCCCTGGCAGGAAGCGTTGTTTCTGCTCGTCATTGCCAAAGGTCATGATCACGGGTGCAACCATACGCAGCCCGAAATCCAGCTGGCGGGGCGCACCGGCAAGGGCACACTCTTCCTCAAAGATAATCTGCTGAATCGGATCCCATCCGGTCCCACCAAATTCTTCCGGCCAGGTAGAGGCACCCCAGCCCTTATCAAACAGAATCTTCTGCCAGCGCTCAGTCATCGCCTTGTCCGGGCGCAGCCGTTTCTGCACCCGTTCGCGGATGTCGTCCGGCAGGTTGTCTTCAAGAAACTGGCGAACTTCAGCGCGGAACGCCTCTTGTTCGGGGGTGTAATTCAAATCCATGGAGTACCTCTTCTGTTGGCTGAGGTTGTTGGCTCGTTACTTCGGAGCCGCTTTAGAGTTTGGGCTAGCGCGTCCTTAAGCCTTGGGGCTGCGCCGGCCAGTTATCACCTTTCAAAACACGCTCCTTCGGCACATCCATGTGACGCTTGGGCTCCGCCATCCCTGGCTCCGCACAGTTTTGAAAGGTGATACCTGGCCGACGCTTAGAGTCTGTTCGTGCCTGCTCTTGCAATCGGCTCTGGACAATAACCGCCTAGCGTTCAGAGTCTGTAATGGCCTGCCATTGCACAAAGCTACGGGCGGCTGTTGGGTAGGGTGTTCCGAAACTGTGCGGAGCCATGGATGGCGGAGCCCAAGCGCACACGGACGTGTTCACAGCGTGTTTCGGAACACCCTACCCAACAGGCGCTCCCCCCAAAGCTTCAGGCAACCAAAGTCTTAGGCAACTTCAAACAAGCCGGCAGCACCCATGCCCGTGCCGACGCACATGGTCACGACGACGTATTTGACGCCTCGGCGCTTGCCTTCGATGAGGGCATGGCCGACCAGGCGGGAGCCGGTGGTGCCGTAGGGGTGGCCAACCGCAATGGCGCCGCCGTTGACGTTCAGGCGGTCCATCGGGATGCCGAGTTTACGCTGGCAGTAGAGAACCTGAACGGCGAAGGCTTCGTTGAGTTCCCACAGGCCGATGTCATCGACGGTCAGGCCGGCGCGCTTGAGCAGCTTGGGAACGGCGAAGACCGGGCCGATGCCCATTTCGTCGGGCTCGCAACCGGCCACGGCGAAACCACGGAAGATACCCAGCGGGGTAGCGCCGCGCTGTTCGGCGACTTTGCTGTCCATCAGAACGCAGGCAGATGCCCCATCGGAGAACTGGCTGGCGTTGCCGGCGGTGACCACGCCGCCTTCCATCGCCGAGCGGATCTTGCTGACGCCTTCCAGGTTGGTGCCCGGGCGGATGCCCTCGTCCTGGCTGACGGTGACTTCCTGGCTGCTGAGCTGGCCGGTGGCTTTGTCGGCCACACCCATGGTGGTGGTGATGGGCACGATTTCGTCGTCGAACTTGCCGTCTTCGCGGGCCTGAGCGGCCAGGGTCTGGCTACGGACGCCGTATTCGTCCATGTCTTCTTTCTTGATGTCATAACGCTTGGCGACTGTCTCTGCGGTATCCAGCATCGACCAGTAGAGCTCCGGCTTGTTCTTCGCCAGCCAGGGTTCCATGAAGTAGTTCTGGTTGACGTTGGCTTGCACGGTGGAGATGGATTCCACTCCGCCGGCAATCATCACCGGGACCCGGTCCACGGCAATGTGGTGGGCCGCCATTGCGATGGCTTGCAGGCCGGAGGAGCAGAAGCGGTTGATGGTGGCGCCGGCCACGGACACCGGCAGGCCGGCACGGATGGCGCCCATGCGGGCGACGTCGTTACCGGTGGAGCCTTCGGGCAGCGCGCAGCCCATCAGCACGTCTTCGATCTCGTTGGGGTCGACTTTTGAACGCTCGACGGCGTGCTGGATGGCGTGGCCGGCCAGTGTGGCGCCGTGGGTCATGTTCAGGCCGCCGCGCCAGGATTTGGCCAGGGGCGTGCGGGCGGTGGATACGATGACAACATCATTGGACATAACAATTCTCCTCAGGTCGGGGCTGCGGTCCTTCGATAAGGGATAGGCAGCCCCGGATCAATTCGTGGACCGGTTATTTAACGTCAAAACCCTTGCCTTCCTCGGCGCGCTTGGCCAGCAGCGCCGCCGGCTCCCAGAAGCCTGGCTGGGTGTGGCGGTCTTCGGTGAAGGCCTGCATGGCGCGCACCACGTTGGGCAGCCCGACTTCCTCGGCGTAATGCATGGGGCCGCCGCGGAATACCGGAAAGCCGTAACCGGTCAGGTACACCATGTCGATGTCGGAGGCGCGCTGGGCGATGCCTTCGTCCAGAATCTGTGCGCCTTCGTTGACCAGGGCGTAGACACAGCGCTCGACAATTTCCTGGTTGCTGATCTTGCGCGGGGTAATGCCCAGTTCGGCACGCACTTCGTCCACCACCTTGTCCACTTCCGGATCGTGCAGGGCGTTGCGGTTGCCCGGTTCGTAGCGGTAGAAACCGGCGCCGGTCTTCTGGCCGTAGCGGCCCATTTCGCACAGGCGGTCGGCGACGACCATCTTCACCATGTCCGGGTTTTCTTCGTACTGGCGCTTGCGGATGGCCCAGCCGATGTCGCCGCCGGCCAGGTCCGCCATACGCAGCGGGCCCATGGCAAAGCCAAACTTCTCGATGGCCTTGTCGATCTGCTGCACGCTGGCGCCTTCCTCCAGCATCAGCAGGGCTTCGCGCTGGTACTGGTTGATCATGCGGTTGCCGATAAAGCCGTCACACACACCGGAAACCACGGCGGTCTTCTTGATTACCTTGGCCAGCTTCATTGCGGTGGCCAGTACGTCCTTGGCGGTCTTGTCACCGCGGACCACTTCCAGCAGCTTCATGATGTTGGCGGGGCTGAAGAAGTGCAGGCCGATGACATCTTCCGGGCGTTTGGTGAAGCTGGCGATCTTGTTGAGGTCCAGGGTGGAGGTGTTGGAGGCGAGGATGGCGCCTGATTTGCAGACCTCGTCCAGCTTCTCGAACACGGACTGTTTTACGCCCATTTCCTCGAACACCGCTTCGATCACCAGGTCCACGTCACTCAGGTCGTCATAGGTGAGGGACGGGGTGAGCAACGCCATCTTGGCCTTGGCGTCGTCCTCGCTCATGCGGCCTTTCTTGACCCGGCCTTCGTAGACTTTCTGGATGGCTGCCACGCCGCGGTCCAGGCCTTCCTGTTTCATCTCAACCAGCGTCACCGGAATACCGGCGTTAAGGAAGTTGATGCTGATACCGGTGCCCATGGTGCCGCCGCCGATTACACCGACGGACTTGATGTCACGCACAGGCGTATCGGAGGGCACATCGGCAATCTTGCTGGTCAGCCGCTCGGAGAAGAAGGCGTGGCGCAGGGCACGGGATTCCGGGGTCTGCATCAGGTTCACAAAGGCTTCGCGCTCGACTTCCATACCCTTGTCGAAAGGCATGGTCACGGCGGCCTTTACCGCATCCACGCACTTCAGCGGCGCCGGGTAATTTTTGGCCATGGCACCCACGGTGTTGCGGGTGAACATGAAGAAGCCTTCCGGATTGGGGTGCTTCGCCTTCAGGTCCCGCACTTTCTTCAGTGGCAGGTTTTCATTGGCGACCTTGGTGGCGTAGGCAATGGCGGCATCCTGCAGCTCACCGTCCACCAGCTCATCAAACAGTGCGCTGCCCTTGAACTGTTTCGCGGGCACGGCGCTGCCGGACACAATCATGTTCAGGGCGTGTTCGGCGCCAATCACCCGGGGCAGACGCTGGGTGCCGCCGGCACCCGGCAGCAGGCCCAGTTTTACTTCCGGCAGGGCAATCTGAGCATCGGGTTTGGCGATGCGGTAATGACAACCCAGGGCCAGTTCCAGACCGCCACCCATGCAGGCCCCGCTGATGGCGGCAATGACCGGCTTGCGGCTGCTTTCCACATAGTTGATAACGGTGTTCAGGTTGGGCTCGGCGGTGGCTTTGGAGGAACCGAACTCGCTGATGTCGGCGCCGCCGGAGAACGCGCGGTCGGAGCCAATCAGTACAACGGCCTTCACCGCATCATCGGCTTCCGCCTGGCGGATGCCGTTCACAATGCCCTGGCGCAGGGCCAGGCCCAGGCCGTTGACGGGCGGGTTGTCGAGTCGGATAACGGCAATGGCGCCGTTGAGATCGTAATGGGCGGTACTCATTGGGCAGCTCCCTGATACTGGAATCGGGTTAATCGTTGGTATGAAGACGCGCGTTGAAATCTCCATACACTGGTGTATTGTTGTTCCATACACTAATGTATGTTTTTAGTGGGGTCAACGGTTTCAAATTTGTGGCCTCCGTTAATGTAGAATGCACCCGACATCGCCAGCAGCAGGATCTGACTACCGAATGACTGACACCCGACAGCCCCGACGCACTAGCCGCAAGACGCCGGAAAAAGCGCAACTGACCCGCGACGACTGGCTGGATGCCGCCGCTGGCGAAGTGGCTGCGGGCGGTTTCAGTCATTTGCGGGTGCTGACGCTGTCGAAAAAACTCGGTGTCACCCGGGGCAGTTTCTATTGGCACTTCAAGGACCATGAGGATCTGGTGGTCAGCTTTCTCGACCGCTGGCGGGATCGCCGGCTCCACGAGCTGCAATACTGGAGGCCCCAGGGCGGCGACGTGGAAACCGAACTGCGGCAGATTCTGGAGCTTCTGCTCACCGATGCCTCCCGCAATATTCGTCGCCTGCAGGTGGAGCTGGCGGTGCGGGATTTTGCCCGGAGGAATGACTATGCCGCCGAGCTGGTCACCCAGGTGGATGAGGCCCGGGTCCGCCAGAATTGCACACTGTTCGAGCGGTTGAGTCAGGACCCACAACACATCAAGGACCTTTCCCTGTTGCTGTACGTGGCCACCATTGGTTCCCAGGTGGTGCTGACTGGCAAGAAAGGGGACGAGACGGCAATTCGTCGTATCGAAGACCTCATGGCGCGGATCGTATTGGGGCAGACTCCGCTGCCCCGTTAGGTTCACTCCCCGGTGTGGTCGTCTGGATCAGACGGTATCTGCCGGTCGACCCAGGTCCCGCATCACGGTGTCCACCACCATCGGGCTCCACAACAGGCGGTGGTGGCCCAGACCACTGGTGCGCAACACCTCCGCCCGGGCCCAGTTGCCGGCCACTCGTTGGCTTTCTTCCGGTGAAACGGACGTGTCGTCGTCATCGATAACAATCAGACCCTGCTGGGTGAGCGACAGAGACAGCGCTTCCAGATCCAGCTTGTCCCAAACCGAGGCTCCAAACTGCTCCTCCATCAGTTGCAGGTGCACGGACAGCGCCTCCGGACTCAGCCCGAATTGTCGGCCCAGGCTCTTCATTGTGGCGGCCAGGCTGACCGGGGGTGCCAACATGGCGAGGTAGTTGGCCTGAAGCCCGTCTGCAATAGATTTGGCTACGGCGATACAGCCGAGAGAGTGCGCCAGCACACCGTGAACCTGGCCAACGCTGGCGGCCACGCGGGCGGTGACGTCCGCCATTTCAAACAGGTCGGTGCTTTCGCCCTGGGCGCGACCGTGGGCCGGAGCGTCGAACAGGACGACCCGGTAACCGGCTTCCACCAGCGGGTCGACCCAGGCGCCGAACTGGATACCGGCACCGGCCCAGCCATGAACGCCGAGAATCACCGGGCCCTGGCCCCAGGAATACACCGGAATGGTGCGTGACCCATGCTGGAGCTGGGTATAGCTGTCGGTGTTGTCCAGCAGGTACTCGTAACGGGTGGGCATCGGCAGTCGGGAAGGCCGGAATGCCATGCGGTTAAACAGCTGCCCGGCTTTCTGGGGTGAAACCCGTGCGTACAGTTGCAGTGCCAGCCGCGCGGCGGAGAGTCCGACATTGGTCGGCGCTTTCCCATGAGTGGCGGAAGGATGAAAGAGATCTGGCTGTGTATTCAGTTGTGAGGTCATGGAGAAAATCCTTCTTCGTGCTCTGGTGGATGACAGCTTCAGGTTAGGGCTTGCGGGTTGTCAGAAGGAGTGTCATATTTGACATATAAAGTGCTGAAAGGGCCGTTTTCAGAATGAACATTGCGATCGTTGCCTTGCCCAACTGCCATGCCTCCGGTGTACACGGGGTAATGGACTTCTTTACCGTGGCCAACTATTGCGGTCGTGTGCCCGCCGGTCACAGTGAACCCCTGTTCGATTGTCAGGTGGTGACGGTGGATAACGAGCCGGTGCGTGCTTACAGCGGTGCCATGGTGACGCCAACGGTTCGTCGCGAAGACTTCCGGCCGGATCTCATCGTGGTGGGTTCCTCTGTGGAGGCTGCCGTCAGCGCTGATCGGGTGGAGCGCACCCTGGCGCCGGCCATACCCTTACACGGCTGGTTACAACAGGCATTTGAGCAGGGCGTTGTGCTGGCGAGTGTGTGCACTGGCAGTTTTGTGCTGGCCGAGGCGGGCTTGCTGGACGATCAGGTTGCCACCACCCACTGGCGCGCTGGGCCGTTGTTTCGCAGCCGCTATCCCCGTATACGGCTGGAGGAAGAGCACCTGCTGGTGGATAACGGCCAGATTATCTGTGCCGGTGGGGCGACGGCGTTCATGGATCTGTGCGTCTACCTTGTAGAACGTTTTGCATCACCGTCAGTGGCGCTGGCCTGCAGCAAGATGCTGGTGCTGGACGGCCGTCGGGTGGAACAGACACCCTACATGGCGTTCTACAGTCGCAAAGCCCATCAGGACGATGCCATCCGCAAGGCACAGACCTGGTTGGAGCAGCATTACTCCGAGCCGGTCACCATCGATGAAGTCGCCGAAGTTGCCGGGTTGGGCACGCGAACCTTCAAGCGCCGGTTCAAGGAGGCGACCGGGGAGACGCCCATTGGCTATCTCCAGCACCTGCGTATTGAAGCCGCCAAACATAAACTGGAGTCGAGCCGCGAGCAGACCGCCCGGATTATCTGGGGTGTGGGTTATGAGGACGCCAGTTCTTTCCGGCGATTGTTCAAGCGAACCGTGGGCTGCACCATGGAGCAGTACCGTAAGCGCTTCAGCTACGTCACGCCGATGGCGGTGTAATCGGTCGGAGTTCCATAAGAGTTTATACGTCCACTTCCGTACGGCAGAAAACGCTTTGGCAAGCTATGCTTACCGACCTTTTATGAACCGTTGGAATGCCCGGAATGCTTGAGACGTTTTTCTCCACCTACATCAGCAGTACCATTCGTTTTCTGTTTCTGCTGGCGCCGTTCTTTGTGGTCACCATGTTCCTGGCACTGACCCGGGGCCTGCCGGTGGCTGAAAAGAGTTCCATCATCCGTCGCTCTACAATGTCGGCGCTGATTCTGGGGCTGATCCTGTTCTTTGCCGGGCCGCTGTTGTTCAACGCCATTGGCATCACCCTCAACTCGTTTCGCATCGGTGCCGGCAGCCTGCTGTTCCTGACCGCGATCAGCCTGGTTACCAGTGGTACCCGTAATCACGCCACCGGTCTGCCGGAAGAGGAGCGTGATGATATCGCGGTGGTTCCACTGGCGATTCCGGTGATGATCGGACCGGCCACCATTGGTGCGATCATGGTGTACGGCGCGGAGCTCAAGGCCGTGCCGGAGGTTGCTGGCGGGCTGCTGGGACTGGTGTCGGGGCTGTTGATCCTGGCAATCCTGTTGCGCCTGTCCGGTTATCTGGAGCGGGTGATGGGCAAAACCGGCCTGAACATCCTGTCCAAGATCAGCGGCTTGATCCTGTCGGCCATGGCGGCTGAAATTGTACTCACGGGTATTGCCGGGTTTATGGTGTCCATGGGCTGATAGCCGGATGGGTAATCCTTCAAACTATGGCAGGCGTTAGAGTCTACGAATGAGCGTAAACACTATTGAACACAATCGCACCCGGCAGAATTTTGAAGGTGTGGATTCCGTCTGGCTGTTTGGCTACGGATCGCTCATCTACAAGGTGGACTTTCCTTTTCTGGAGAAGCGGCCGGCGACCATTCGCGGTTGGGAAAGACGATTCTGGCAAGGCTCCCATGACCACCGGGGTACCCCGGAAGCCCCGGGACGGGTGGTGACCCTGATCGAGAACCGGGAAGCCTGTTGCAAGGGCATAGCCTACCGGGTGTCGCCCAGTGTGTTTGAACATCTGGATGTGCGGGAAAAGAACGGTTACCTGCGGCTGACCATCCAGCTCACTTTTGATGATGGAAGTCACGCCGAGGGACTGGTCTACATTGCCACGGAAGACAATGAGGCCTTTCTGGGCCACGCATCCGAGGAAGACATCGCCCGACAGATTACGTCTGCCAGCGGACCAAGCGGGCCCAATTCCGAGTATTTGTTGCGGCTGGCGGCGTCGCTGCGAGTGCTGGGCGAGGAGTGTCCACATACCTTCGCCATTGAGTCGCACATGCAATCTGCCCATAACATCGACACGAAGCGCGGTTAAAACGTCAATACGGGGCGGTTTTTCGTAAAGGTTATGCAAAGCTGCCTCTCACCCACTGACATCCAACTCCCAATCGATATCCTGAACTCAGGGCGCGCTTCCGGTTTCGAAGGAAGCGCGATCCAGGAACAGACAAGATCGGGAGAAAAACCATGAAACGATGGCTGATAAGTACCTGTATCGTTGGCTTGTTGATGGCCGCCTCACCGGTTATGGCTGAGCATGGGCGTGGCCTCCCGCCGGGTATCCAGAAGCAGATGGAGCGGGGTAAGGCGATGCCTCCGGGCCTGCAGAAGAAGTTCCTGTCTGCCAGGTACAGGGATGATCGCTATTCACGCGAACACCACCGGGACAAGCATTGGAAAAAGCACAGAAAACATCACCATAAAGACCATTATTACAAGGACCGCTACAAGTACCGTGACCGCCGGGATTATCACGGGGGCTATCACGACAGGTATCGTTCCGGGTATCGGGATACCTATCAGGGATACGATGACCATATTCCGACCGAGCATCGGGTGGTCCGCATCATCCGTGATGCTCAGGTGCTGATCGATTCCTCTCGCCGCTGAGTGGCGGGATTGAAGCCCCTGGCCGGCGCTTTGCGCCGGTGCTTCAGGCCGATCAGTATCAGCGGCACCACAATCATGGAGCTGCCGGCCAGGAACCACAGGTCTGGTACTTCGCCAAACCAGATCCAGCCGATGCCCACGGCCCAGATCAGTCCGGTGTATTCGGCGCTGGTGACCTGGTTGGCGTCCACCTGCCGGTAAGCCAGCAGGACGGTAATGTTGTATCCCAGTATGAACAGGGAAGAGCCCAGGGCGCTGGCAAGAATTGAGCTATCCCAGCTGGCGCCTTCCCACAGCGCAAGGCCCGCTGCGGCTGGCACAATCAGTAGGTAATTCAGGAACAGCTTGTGGACGGTGGACTGTTGTTTCGGCAGCTGGCGTACCATGACGGCGTTGATGGCCAGTGCGAACGCCGAACCCAGCGCTGCTATGGCCGCCCAGTTGAATTCAACGGGCCGCAGGATCACCACAATGCCGGTAAACCCGCTGAAGACGGCGAATACGCTTAGCGGCGTCAGCTTTTCCCGGAACAGGAAGACGGACAGTACCATCACCAGGATCGGCGCTGCATAGAAAATGGCGTTGGCGGTGGCCAGCGGCAGGTTGCCCAGTGCGATGACCATGCACAGGATGCCGAACAGGTGGATATGGGCCCGCATGGCGTGAACCCCGACGCCGGCGAACAGGGCTTTACGGTTCAGCTGGCCGGCCAGTGGCAGCAACAGCAGCAGGGTGATTACGCAGCGTAGGAAGGCAAACTGGAAAATCGGTGCGCCCGGTTCCAGCAGCTTGATAAACACATCTGAAATCAGTGCCATGGCGTTGCCGATCACCAGAAGAAGGATCGCGCTGTTTACGGTTTTTCCTGACATGGGTTTGACCTCAAACTTTTGGCTTCGGTGGTAGAGCAGGTTGGGTAAGGCGATCCCGAAAACCGCTGTGAATACGTCCATGTACGCTTGCTCTACGCCATCACTGGCTCCGAGCATTTTCGGGATCGCCTTACCCAACCTGCTCCCATACCTCGGTGATGGCTCTGCACAGCGTCGAAAGGATGCTGCGCAGGACTGTCCAAATCTTTTGTTGGCATTTTATTGCTGAGCCACTATCCGATAAAATGATCTTTAGTAATCATCCATTAGAAAATTAGATAATGAAGCTGCCACCCCTGAAATCCCTGCCCGTATTCGAAGCCGTTGCCCGCCTGAACAGTTTTTCGCAGGCGGCGGAGGAACTGGCTGTCAGCCAGAGTGCCGTCAGTCATCAGATCAAACAGCTGGAAACCTACCTTGGTGAAAAGCTGTTCTGGCGCAGTGGCCGCACGCTGACGCTGACTGACGAAGGCCGACAGTATCTGGATGGCATCAGTTCGGCCTTGTTGCAGATTGAGCGGGTCAGTGAGCAGTTACTTGGCCACGAGGAATCGCGGTTGAGGCTGTCGGTGTTCAGTTCGTTTGCCGTGCGCTGGCTGGTGCCGCGGTTGCCGGATCTGCAGCGGGAACATCCACAGCTGGATCTGTCGCTGGAGATGAGCAGCGAGAACCCGGTGTTGTCCGACCGGGTGGCGGATTGTTTCATCACCATCAAGCCGAGCTCAGCGGCTTTCAGTTATGAGCTGTTGTACACCGAGCGGCTGTTTCCGGTTTGTAGCCAGGATTACTGGCAGCGTATCCGCCGGGAATTGGGGCGGGATTCGGAGATTGAGGGGCGTGATGAGCCGGCTTTGTCACCGGAGGAGGTGTCCCGATTTCCGCTCCTTTCAACCCACAGCATTTTTGACAAAGCTGCCGGTGACTGGGAAGCGTGGTACCGGGCGGCGTCTCAGAGGATTCCGGGCACGGCTCGTCTCCAGCATTTCAGTCATATGTTGTTGGCCCTGGAGGCGGCACGTTTCCATCAGGGCATCGCGTTGACCAACGATTACATGCTGAGTACACGCAAGGATTCGGGAGATTTTGTCCGGTTGCCTTGCCACCCTGTGAAGACTGGCGACAAGTTCTACTTCGCCTGGAAAACCAGCCGCCGCCGCGAAAAGGGGATTCAGCTGTTACGGCGTTGGCTGGTGGGTGAGGCCATTCAAGGTGGTTTAAGAAGCGAGGGTGAAGACAACTGATCGTACAACGCGCCACCCTGGGGAATTGGGAAATTCCCCAGGGTGGCGACGGATCCGCATATCAGATTGGTTTCCTGATCAGTCCTCTTCCTTGGGTGGCCGCTCGACAACCTTGCGCTTGCCTTTGGCGCAGCGTGCCAGGGCTTTCAGGCCCTCGCCCTCGAAGGCATCCACCCGGATTACGTCGTACAGTGCCTCAAGCGCCTCAAGCAGCTTGTCACACTCTTCCTCTTTGACAACGCCCTGTTCACAGGCCCAGTCCACCAGTTCCTTGCGCTCGTGGCCCATCAACAGAGCGATATTGTCGATTTCGTCCTCGTCGCGGTTGCGAATGGCCTGGTGCAGCCGGTGGCGCATGTCGGCGGTTTCGTTGGCCAGGCGGTAAGCGTTCAGTACCCGTCCCAGTGGATCTTCCGGATCGGTGTTGATGTAGGCTCCTCGGCTGACACGCTTGCGCACCGGAGTATCCTCCACGATGGTGTTGGCGACCGTGGCGCCCAGCTTGTCATCGGGGCCGTTCAGGCCGGTGGCGCCGAGCGGGAAGACCAGCAATCGCAGTGGCCAGCGCAGTGCCGGCACCGGGAAGTTGATGATGGCTTCGCGCATGGAGTCCTGCAGGTCCCGCAGGGAGGTTTTCAGACCCCATTCCACCAGTGGTCGCTGGTCGTCCGGGTAACCTTCTTCGTGCCATTGTTTGATCACCGCGGTGGCGTAATACAGGTGCACCAGGCAATCCGCCATGCGCCCGGACAATCGTTGACGGGCTTTCAGACCGCCACCGACAGTCAGCAGGGTGACGTCGGTCATCAGTGCAAAGGCGGCGGAGAAACGCGCCAACTGGCGGTAGCAGGGCTTAATATCGCCCTGGCGCGGCACCGGCTCCAACCAGCCGCGGGTCAATCCCAGTACAAGCGCCCGCAAAGCATTGCGGGTGGTGTGGGCGATGTGGCGGTAGAAGATACCATCGAACTTCTTCGCGGCCTTGTCTTCATCCTCCATGCCGGCGGCTTCGATTTCCTCCACGATGAAGGGATGACAGCGTATGGAACCCTGGCCGAAGATCATCAGGCTGCGGGTCAGGATGTTGGCGCCTTCCACCGTGATACCAATGGGCACGGCCTGGTAGGCCCGTGCCAGGAAGTTGCGGGGGCCGGTAATCACACCACGGCCGGCCACCACATCCATGGCGTGGTTGATCACTTCCCGCATCAGATCGGTGTTGCGGTATTTCAGCACGGCCGATGGTACGGCGGGGCGTACACCCCGGTCCAACATGCCTGAGGTGAGCAGCCGTGCCGCATCCATCATGTAGGTGTAGCCGGCAATGGGTTCCAGGGCCTCCTGAACCCCCTCAAACTGGCTGATGGAACGGCCAAACTGTTCCCGCGTCAGTGCGTAGGAGCCGGTCGCAAGGCTGGCGACCTTGCCGGCGCCGGTGCCCAGGGCCGGCAGGGAAATGGAGCGACCGATGGACAGGCATTCCAGCAGCATGGTCCAGCCCTTGCCGAGCATGTCCTGGCCGCCGATGACCTGGTCCATGGGGATGAACACCTCGTGGCCCCAAGTGGGCCCGTTCATGAACACCGTATTCATCGGCAGGTGGCGGGCGCCGGCGTTGACGCCCTCGGTCTCCCGGGGGACCAGGACACAGGTGACACCAATGTCGTCCTGGCCACCCAGCAGTTTGTCCGGGTCATAGACCTTTATGGCGAGGCCGATCAGTGTCGCTACCGGGGCCAGGGTAATGTAACGCTTGTTCCAGGTAACTTTCAGCCCCAGCACTTCCTTGCCATTCCACTGCCCCTTACAGACGATCCCCTTATCGGGAATAGCGCCGGCGTCCGAGCCTGCCACGGGAGATGTCAGTGCAAAACAGGGAATTTCCTCTCCACCGGACAGTCGCGGCAGGTAATGGTGTTTCTGTTCGTCAGTGCCGTAATGCATCAGCAGTTCGCCGGGGCCCAGTGAATTGGGCACCATTACCGTGACTGCAGTGGATACGCTGCGAGTGGAGATCTTCATCACGATTTCAGAGTGGGCGGTATTGGAGAAGCCCAGGCCGCCATCCTCTTTCGGAATCACCAGCCCGAAAAAACCTTTCTCGCGGATGAACTTCCACACCTTGTCCGGCAGGTCATAGTTCTCATGGGTGATTTTCCAGTCGTCCAGCATGGCGCAGAGTTTTTCCACCGGGCCATCCAGGAAAGCCTGTTCCTCACTGGTGAGGTGGGCGGGTTTGGCGTCCAGCAGTTTTGACCAGTCCGGCTGGCCAGAGAACAGTTCGCCGTCCCAGTCCACGGAACCGGATTTGAGTGCTTCGGATTCGGTTTCCGAAAGCTGGGGCAGACGCTTGCGAACCCAGCCGAGCAGGGGGCGGCTCAGCTTGTCCAGACGAAGATCGCCGGGGAAGAGCAGCAACAGCGCCAGCGCGAGCAAACCGCCACCGAACAGAATGCTGAGCAGGTGCCATCCATCCTGAAATAAGCCGACGATGGTGGCGATAACCATTACTATCGCGGCGGATTGGCCACCAATGCCAAGATAAATCAGGACCAGTGCACTGATTAGAAGGAGCAGGACGCTCATGGGCAGACCTCCGTATCACGAATGAAATCAATCAGATTTGAGAAGGTATTACGAAGCTTCCTTTACCATCGATCAAAGACTGGGTACTTGCAAGCAACAAACACAGATTCTGGCCTGAAGATCATGTGTAGCCGGCCGCAAAAACCAGCCCCAGCACAATGGGCATAACCACCAGACTGCCGAGGTTGCTGAGCAGGACCAGTGACGCCACTTTGTGGGGCTCCTGCTGGTACTGTTCTGCCACCATGTAGTTGAGAACCGCTGGCGGAAGCGCGGCAAACACCCACAGGGCGGCCACCTGCAGGCCCGGAAGATCCAGTATGGCAATCATCGGCCAGGCGAGAATCAGCCCGGAGAGCGGGCAGGCAATAGCGCCCAGCATGCCCAGCTTCCAGTCGCTGAAATCCACATCCAGCATGCGTACGCCCAGGGTAAACAGCATCAGCGGGATACACACGCCACCAAGCATGTTCAGGGTCTCCAGCAGCCATTCAGGCATGGGGACCCCACCGATATTAATGGTCAGGCCAGCAATACTGGCAAAAACCACCGGCAGGCGTAGCCGCCTGAGGATGGACGTGTGCGGGTCCAGCATGTACAGGCCCACGGTGAAGTGCAGCAGCATCTCCACGATAAACAACACGATAGCGGCTGGCAGTGCTGCTTCGCCAAATGCGAATACCAGTACCGGAATGCCCATGTTTCCGGAATTGTTGAACATCATGGGCGGCAGGAAGGTTTTCAGGTCCAGTTTCAGCACCCTGGCCAAAGGGTATAGAACAATACCCGATCCCAATACCACCACCGTTGCCGCCAGGGCCAGGCTGGTGTATTCCTGCAGCGGTGCCTGCTGGTCCGCGAGGACGGCGAATACCAGCATGGGGACGAACAGCTCCATGTTCAGAGTGTTCAGGCCCTGGATATCCGGGGTTCGGTAACGGCCGTAAAGTGCGCCACACCCGGCAATCAGGAAAACCGGCAACATCGTGGACAGGATCTGGCCAATCATTCGAAGGCTCCGACGGGGTTCAAGGGTCAGCCGATGGATATTAAACCGTTAGGTTCGCAAGTGTTGGCCGTGGTCGGCAAGGAAAACCTGAGAATCTTCGACCAAAGCGGTAAAGGAGCGGGAGCATGGGCATGCCGGGTTGCGGCTATCAAGGTTCCTGCCACAGAATGATGGCCATTAACCCGTGTATATCACTGATCGGAGCGCCACGTGCCCATAGATTTCGACAAGCCTGTTATCCGCGAACAGACCTGTTCGGTAAAATTCGACGCCCGCCGGGTGGTATTCGGGACAGAGGATGTGATTCCGTTATGGGTGGCGGATATGGACTTCCCCGCACCGGAAGCCGTTACCCGGGCGCTGGAAGCCCGGGCACGCCACCCCGTATACGGCTATACGCTGTTTCCGGAATCCCTGTATCAGTCCATGATCGACTGGTTCCGGGAGCGTCATGGTTGGACCATCGAACGCGACTGGATCCTGATGGCGCCGGGGGTGGTACCGTCGCTCCACGCAGCATGCCTCGCGTTTGCGGAACCTGGTGAGGGGGTTATCATCCAGTCGCCAGTTTATCCGCCGTTCTTCAGCTCCATCAAACAGACGGGGCGCACGGTGATCGAGAACCCGCTGGACTGTGTGGACGGCCATTACCAGATGAACCTGGAACACCTGGAGGCCTGCGCCGCCCGCGACGATGCCCGCCTGCTGGTGCTCTGTTCTCCCCATAATCCCGTTGGCCGGGTATGGAGCGATGAGGAACTGCGTGCGGTATTGGATATTGCCCGCCGACACGGTCTGGTGGTGTTGTCCGATGAAATTCACTGCGATCTGGTGTATCCGGATAAACCGGTGCATTGCGTGCTCGCCCGACTGGCGGGTCCCGAGGATGCATTGGTCACCGCCGTCGCGCCCAGCAAGACCTTCAATATGCCGGGTCTGGGTCTGTCGGCGCTGGTGATTTCCGACGCAGCCCGTCGCCAGGCGATGAAGGCCGTCTTCGATTCCCTGCATATGGGGCAGTGTAACCCATTCAGTATTGCCGGCTTTGAGGCAGGATACCGGCACGGTGGCCCCTGGCTTGATGAACTGATGGCCTACCTTCAGCAGAACCGGGATTATGTAGCGGATTACCTGACGCAGCGACTACCGGAAATCACTCTGTCAGTACCGGAGGGTACCTATCTGTTGTGGCTGGATTGTCGCGCGTTGACACTGGGTGACAAGGATCTGAAACAGTTTTTTGTGCGGGATGCCGGCATCGGGATGAATCCTGGCCTCACGTTTGGCGACTGTGGCAGTGGCTTTATGAGGATGAATATTGGCTGCCCCCGGGCCGTTCTGGAGGAGGCGTTGGAACAGGTTGAGGCGGCGATTGTCCGGTGTTTCCGATGACGCTGTAACGGTGGTTTCTAATGGTGTGTCAGCTTTTTTTACGAACGTAACCGGAGCCCATTCCGGGGAAGTATCCAGGTATCTGGTTTTACAGTGAAAGACCGGTTTTGGCATTGCCGATGCTTTTGTCTCAGGGCATTACTCATAAATAGATTATGGGGAAACCCAAGGAGGCAAGTATGCCACGTATTACACTGGTCACGCTGTTGGCCGCTGTATTGTTTTTCCCAACACTGACGAGTGCGGCGCAGATTACCGCAAGCTATCAGGTAAACCTCAGTTCGTCAGATCCGGGGCTGGTTGTGCATTCTTCGGATGTTGCCGATAACCCCTTTTCGTTCAACTTGAATGAGGGCGAGAGTGAATATTTCTCGCTCTTCAAGATCTGGACGGACGAGGGTACGGTTAATGAAGACGATCAGGCATCCCAGCCGATTGCTGTCGACTTCAACTTCACCTCGCCTGAAGCGATGACCGGTACGGTGAATGGTGAGACTGTTGGTGTGAAGGGAGGCCTGTTTGGTCACTACCATGCCGGTGAGCTGACTTGGGATGGACCTCAGGACCTGGTCTTTGGCGCCCTCGGGGATGGGCTTTTGCGGGTGACCCTGTTTGATGCTGTGTTCAATAAGGGTTATCTCTTTGGCCTGCACGATGGTCAGTACTACGGAGACAAGGTCAAGGCGAAAATCGAGCTGATCTCAGATGCATCCGAGGTCCCCGAGCCGGGTACCCTGGGTCTGGTTGGTCTGGGTCTGCTTGGTCTGGCTCTGCGAACCCGTCGCCGCACCAGCTGATAGAAAGTATCTTCCAGATGCACTGTTGGAACCCGGGGGAAGGAGCCCCTGGGTTCCGTATTTTCATGTTATCGCCTGGCCGGCGTTTTGTGCGTTGCCAGGAACAGCCCTGCCAGTATCAGCAACCCTCCAACAATGTGGAACATTCCAAGGTGTTCACCAAGGAACATGCCAGCCAGTATTGATGCAAACACCGGTGTCAGGTACATGAACATGGCAGCTCGCGCTGGCCCTACCTGATGAACGCCGTGGTTCCAGAACCCGTAGGCCAGGATGCCGGGAAAAAGTGCGAAATAGAGTAACGGCATGACGGTGGCATGACCGACCTCAAAGCCACCCTTGAAGAACAGGAGTTCGATCAGGTAGAAGGGCAAAATCACCAGTGTGCCAAGGGCTATCTGCGTGGTCAGGAAGGTCAGGGCCGGCAAGGGCACTGCCTGTCTTCTGAGTAGCACTGAAAACAGCCCCCAACTGAATACCGCAGCCACCATGATCAGGTCTCCGGGTTGCGCCTCGAGTTGCGTGAGTATCGCTAGCCGTCCGCGGGCAACGACGGTCAGGATGCCCAGCACGGCCAACAGGATACCGAGTATTTGGACCGGACGGGTGCGGTCACCCAGCAAGAGCCAGGCCAGCAAGGCCACAAAGATGGGGATAGTGGCGTTGATCAGGGCAATGTTGGTGGCACTGGTGGTGATGGCCGCGTAGTACAGCAGGGAATTAAACGCCGCTACGCTAAAGGTGGCCAGCGCCAGCATCGAGCCGAGGTACTGACGAATAACACGACGGTGGCGCAGGATGCCCGGCAGCCCAAACGGCAGAATAACCGCCAGGGCGATCACCCAGCGCCAGAATGACATGGACAGGGGAGGGATGCTCTCGATCGAACCCTTGGCAACAACAGCATTACCGGCCCAGAATAGCGGCGTAAGTACCAGCCCGACATAGGCCAGCCATAGTGGTTTCGGGGAGTGAAAAGACATGCCGGCTCCTCTGATCATCCCTAAACATCGGAAGCCGGTAGCATACTACTCGCCGGGCACTTCTGCCTCCGTACCAACGTGGTAGGCGGCAAAGCCGGCCATCACCACCTGGTCCACGGCCATGCCGATAATCCGACCCTTGCTGATCGCCCGGATCGGGTGCTGGGCGTTGGTAATGGGGTCTGCCACGTAGCCCAGCACTTCCCCTTCCGACACCCGTGCACCCAGGTCCACTTCACTGAACAGGATGCCGCCGTGGTCCACGCGAATCCAGTCGGAATCGTAGTAAACCGGTTCAGGGTCGCCCCAGACAAACATCCGCGAGATCATCCCTTCCTTTTCCATCAGACTGGTCAGGCTGTTTACCCCGGCGTTTATCTGCTGCTCCTGAATGCGATGGGACTCGCCTGCCTCCATGGTTACCGTACGAATCCCAGCCTCCACGGCTGCAGTACGAAGCATGCCGGAGGAGCCCGAACTGTGGACGACCGCCATGCGGTCGAAGCCCCGTGTCAGCGCGGCGACATCCGGATTGTTCATGTCGGCCCGCAGCTGGGGCAGGTTGGTGCGTTTCTGGGAGCCGGTGTGGATATCCACCAGCATGTCGCATTTACGGATCACGTTCTCGAACAGAGAGTGGGCAATACGATCAGCCAGACTGCCATTCGGGCTGCCCGGGAAGTGACGGTTCAGGTCCCTGCGGTCGGGGAGGTAGCGGCTGCCTTGCTGGAAACCCGGCAGGTTAACAATGGGAATACCGACGACCCGGCCGGAGACTTTCTCGGGATTAAGATCGTACATGGTACGCCGGACGATCTCGATGCCATTCAGTTCATCGCCATGAACGGCACCGGTCAGGCACAGTGTCGGCCCCTGGTTGACACCATTCACCACCAGAACCGGGGTGGGCTGCGACAGTCCCGCAATCTGGATATTGGGTGACCAGGCCAGACGCGTGGACGTGCCGGGACGCACTTCGGAGCCTAGCAATGAGAAGCTTGTGGCTTTCTCGGGCTCAGAAGTGTTGGCATCAGTTTCATTTTGGTCCGGAGATTCCGGAACGGGAGCGACGTCCTTGAGGTCGATATTGGGTGCGACCTTTTGCGTCTTCTTACTTTCCACCGTTGCCGAATCCGGCTGGTCAGTGGTGGGTGGCTCTTCCTTTTGAGTGCTTTCTTTGCTCGCTTTGCCCGCAGATTTCACTTTTGCACCCTTGCGGGGTTCGGAATTCTCTACGTCTTCGACACTTTCATCCTCAGCCAGTTCAGCGATCAGAACGTCCTTGGTCTTTTTGGCCTGATCTGCAAAAGCAGGATGAACAGTGAGCAAGGCACTGAAAGTCAGTCCTGTTAGGAAAGCTGGATATTTTAGCCATTTCAATAGCATAGATCCTCACAAGTCGTCATCCGGCCAGAGCGAATCACTCAGTTCCGGCGGCGAAAACGGAGTCTAGGATAAAGCGCCGCAGGGCCTATGAATACGGCTGTGACAAAGGTTTAATGCCATCTTCATAATATCTTTGTGTATTTTAAAGCGGACCTGGAAAGCAGGTTTAGGAATATAGTTTCATGTTTATTTGACAGTTATACGTGGTGAAGGGAGTAAATTGTATGGATCTTTTGCGAATTCTGATTGCAATTTTGTTACCGCCTTTAGGCGTTTTTTTACAGGTAGGCATCGGTAAGCACTTCTGGATCAACATCCTGTTGACCATTCTGGGCTACATTCCGGGTATTGTTCATGCGGTTTACATCATCGCCAAGAAATAGACCCCGGCGATAAGCCCGGAGTATCCGGGCTTTCTGATCATATCCTGTCGGTCGTGGACCAGTATTCGCCTTGCTGAATGGCTTTGTCATCCGCTTCCAGCTTTAATAGATGAGCCAGTGCCGAGCGCTCTGCCAGTCCATGAATTGCAGCCGGTACGTCGTCGTAAGCCTTCGCAGTCAGTTCCGTTAGCGTCACCGGAGCATGCCCTTTAAGTGCCTTGGCCACCTTGTGCTCCCTCGCCAGTCGATGGGTGATCAGGTAATCAATCACCGCCTCCGGGTGCCCCATCAGGAAACCATGCGCCGGTGCAATGTAGCGGATGGGCTCCGCCAGCAAGTCGTACAGTGCCTCCAGATACGCCTTCATGTCGCCATCGGGTGGGTTGATCACCACCGTTGAGCCCTGCATGATGTGATCGCCCGAGAACAGCAGTTGCTGCTCAGTCAGCAGGTAGCATATATGGTTCGAGGCGTGACCGGGAGTGTGAAGCACCTTCAGGGTGCCGGCCCCGCACATAATGAGATCGCCGTGTGCCGGTTCACTATCCGGGGCGAAGGTCTGATCCTGGGAAGCACCGGCGGGGGCTGCCAGCCCATAAACCCGGCATCCGGTTCGGGCTTTCAGGGCAGCTGTGGCCGGTGAATGGTCCCGGTGGGTGTGGGTAACCACTACCTGATCGATCACCCCGCCGGTGAACTTCAGAATACGCTCAATGTGGACCTCATCGTCCGGCCCCGGGTCCAGTACCGTATACCGTTCATGCCCCAGAATATACGTGTTGGTACCCGGTCCCGTCATCATGCCCGGATTCGGTGCGGTCAGCCGGACCACACCGGCGGCCACCTCAACCGGTTCACCGGGGATAATCTCCGCCCGGGTGGTGCCTTCTCCCTCCGGATCCAGCTTGGCGGCCTCGTCATAGGCCGGCGCGCCCGGTTCCAGCATAACCGGCTCGCTTTTCTTTACCGCTGGCCAGGGCTGATCAGGGTAGCTCTCCGGTGGATTGGCATGGGCATACCGCATCAGCCCCTCGGTGGTGTTAAAGCTGCTTAACACCCGAAGGGTCCGAATGGTGGGCAGTCCTAGTAAATGCTGACCGTTACGGTGTTCCTCCAAAGCCGCGGCGGGACTGATCCACAGATGATCGATCGTCTCTACCCCATCGTGACTCGCGATCTGCCCTTCCGGCGCCACAGTGACGAAAAACCGGGTATCAAACCGTCTTGGTGGTCCCGGGGGAGTTACCCAGTGACCGAGATAGGCCAGTCGATCCAGCGGAATCGACAATCGGTGCTTTCGGCACAAATCCGCCAGCGACATGTCGCCCCGAAATACGGCCTCACGATCGCCATGCGCCGGATGATCACTGCCGAGCGGCTGCCCGTGCTCATTGACCGCAAGCAGAACTCCGGCCTCCTCAAAACACTCCCGAACTGCCGCCAGCATATAATCGGCACCGCCTTCGTCGACGCTCATGGTCTGACTGATCTCGGTATCGGCCGGGCCAACGGCGTGTTCGCGCCCGAGCGGCTCCTGCTCATCCACAGCGCCGCCGGGGAAAACAAAGTAACCGGGCATGAAAACCGCGTCCCAGGTGCGCTGTAAGAGCAGAACCTGAAGACCTTCAGAAGTGTCACGTGTCAGAACGAGTGTTGCAGCAGGGCGAATATCCATAACATTCTCATGAATCTGTTTTTATTGGTGCGCGCAGGGAGTTAGGTGCGGAGGTTGG
>JAVJZJ010000033.1:0-308 GCA_040223075.1 Marinobacter sp. | reverse complement strand
AGTCGAGCCATCCGGTTGTGGAATCAATTCTCCCATTATTGCTAGTAAGACTAATCTCACCACTATTGGAGAAGCGAGAAGAAGAGTTGATGTTTCCTGTTTGAATGTGATCGTGAGCAACGAATGTAATATCGCCACCTGTTCCACCCGTTGAAGCAGAATCTAACTCCACAGCCGGCTTGCTAGATTCTGCTTCAACTAGGGGAAATGGAGGGAATATTTTCCTCAGTGCTAACGGCAATATTTATACCGCCGATATCTCCTCTGTTTCTTTATTTTCTAATAGTGGTCAGATTAATTTTACCAGT
>JAVJZJ010000024.1:0-411 GCA_040223075.1 Marinobacter sp. | reverse complement strand
GTGAACCGGGGGTTGGTGAACCGGGGGTTGGTGAACCGGGGGTTGGTGAACCGGGGGTTGGTGAACCGGGGGTTGGTGAACCGGGGGTTGGTGAACCGGGGGTTGGTGAACCGGGGGTTGGTGAACCGGGGGTTGGGGAACCGGGGGTAGGTGAACCGGGCGTTGGTGAACCGGGGGTTGGTGAACCCGGGCTTGGGCAACCGCGGGGTCGGCTCCCCGGGGGGCGGTTTCACCGGGGGTTGGTTACCGGGGGGTTGGTGACCCGGGGGATGGGCGAAGCATTCGCGTTGAAACTTTGGTAGAAAACCGATCAATTTGGGCGCGAATGCTTCGCCCCTACGAATGCATCTGCATCTCTATCGTCCTTGTTTAGAAGAGGCGATCGCAACAATACCATAAACCCTGATTCCT
>JAVJZJ010000021.1:0-405 GCA_040223075.1 Marinobacter sp. | reverse complement strand
CTTGGGTAATCCTTGGGTAATCCTTGGGTAATCCTTGGGTAATCCTTGGGTAATCCTTGGGTAATCCTTGAGGAATCCTTGGGTAATCCTTGGGTAATCGCCGGGGAATCGCCGGGGAATCCTTGGGTAATCGCCGGGGACTCGTTGGGGACTCGGTGGGGAATCGTGGGGGAATGGGAGCACGCCGTGCGCCCCTACCGACGGATTAATGAACGGATGGAGACGGAGTATTGACCGGATGGAAACCCAATCTAGCAAATGCCCTACAGCAGTGAATCTAGCGATGTTTGCGGTGTGGTATTCACCGGAAAACTCGTCGTAACCACCATGTTTTTTTGTTTGGGTATCAACCGCTTACCAAATTTGGCATAAAGTGCAGGAATCACCAATAATGTCAAGGCTGTA
>JAVJZJ010000019.1:0-207 GCA_040223075.1 Marinobacter sp. | reverse complement strand
GGCGGACACAGAGCGCGGCAATCTCTCACTTAAATTCATTCCTCTTCTGGCAATTGCTAGGGCAGCTGCCACATCAGATGATAGTCCATACATTCGACTATATTTAACCAATCCAATCAAACTCGTGTAAGCTGGATTGACAAACTGATGAGCTATTCCTCGGTTGGATAAAATCGATGACAAAATTTGATAAAAACGACTGTATGC
>JAVJZJ010000002.1:0-368 GCA_040223075.1 Marinobacter sp. | reverse complement strand
TCATTGTGGTTGGTATACTCGTCCCCTATTTAGATATGGCGCATCACCCCTTTCGCCAGGGAGACTCCTTCGAACAAAATTTTGGGAGGGCGGCGTTTGAGAAGAAGGGAGAGAAGAAATGGATCTATCGTTTACACCGCGCGATCTCAACCCTAGAACATTTATTTAACTACGACTATCATTATATTTGTGGCGGATAAGACAAAAAAATTACCTTCTAGTTACCAGCGAATGTCAAAATTGTCCCCAATATCAACGGATTATTAGGCGGAATTGCCTTATGGCGGGATTGATTTTTCCTAATTGTTTACCCCTGTAGGGGCGGGTTTATGGACTTTGATTACGCTATTGATAATAACGTCGCTTCA
>JAVJZJ010000100.1:0-325 GCA_040223075.1 Marinobacter sp. | reverse complement strand
CCAAGGGGCAAAGGTTTGATATCTCCTCACCATCTGTAAACGCGATCGCACCCTTTTCTTTGCTGATGTTATAGTCGGTGATATGACCATTGTAGAGACGCGCCATGGCGCGTCTCTACACAATGATCGGGGAAAACCGATAATCTTGTATAAAACAAATATCGGGTGGAATCCCATTAACCCACCAAGGGGCAAAGGTTTGATATCTCCTCACCATCTGTAAACGCGATCGCACCCTTTTCTTTGCTGATGTTATAGTCGGTGATATGACCATTGTAGAGACGCGCCATGGCGCGTCTCTACACAATGATCGGGGAAAACCGAT
>JAVJZJ010000098.1:0-315 GCA_040223075.1 Marinobacter sp. | reverse complement strand
AGCTTCTCAAGAAACATTAATAGATTACCCAATAGCGGTGCGAAAACATGGCATTTCTATAGAAAGGATAAGCGCTGGGTGGTCGCTGTTCAATTCACGCCCGCACCGGTGGAGAAAGTTAGTAAAGAAATTCAGTATGGTCCCCTGGGTATCGATCTAAATCCTAGTTCTATTGGTTGGGCTTATGTTGATGGTCAAGGAAATTTAAAAGCTCAGGGAACTATTCCTATAAAGACTGGTTTACCCACAGGCAAACAAGATGCTCAAATTGTAGATGTTTGTTTGAAATTGGCAGCTTTAGCCAGGAGGTTTTCT
>JAVJZJ010000093.1:0-350 GCA_040223075.1 Marinobacter sp. | reverse complement strand
TGAAATTGGCAGCTTTAGCCAGGGATTTTCAGAGTCCGATTCTGTGCGAAAGCTTAGATTTTTCGACCAAGAAAGCTCAATTAAGAGAGCGAACAAAAAAATATGCTCGAATGCTTTCTGCCTGGGCATACAGTCGTTTTTTTAAGATTTTTTGATAGATTTTTTACAAAAGAGGAATATCTATTTATTTTTGGAAACCAGCTTAAACCAGTTTGATTGGATTGGTTAAATATAGTCGGATGTATGGACTATCATCTGATGTGGTAGCGGCTCTGGCAATTGCCAGAAGAGGAATGAATTTGAGTGAGAGATTGCCGCGCTCTGTGTCCGCCTATCTCGGAGTGAATCCG
>JAVJZJ010000092.1:0-325 GCA_040223075.1 Marinobacter sp. | reverse complement strand
TGATTTGACCTCTGGAGATCACCTCTAGACGTTCTGTATCGAACAATGTGTCATCAAGGTAGAAGTCTGTAGACGCCAAACGACTCGAATTAATTTCCTCTTCCCTAGCTCCCTCTGCTCCCTCTGCTTCCCCTGCTCCCTCTGCTTCCCCTGCTTCCCCTGCTCCCCCTGCTCCCCCTGCTCCCTCTGCTCCCTCTGCTCCCTCTGCTCCCTCTGCTTCCCCTGCTCCCCCAGATCCCCCTGCTTCCCCTGACTTTGCCCAACGTTCGATCATTGCCTGTAAGGTAGCTTGCTCAAAGGGTTTAGTGAGAAAGTCAACCATCCC
>JAVJZJ010000089.1:0-303 GCA_040223075.1 Marinobacter sp. | reverse complement strand
GGGAGGGCGGGTTTTGTTTTTCCTTTATCTGTGAATATCTGAATTTTGTCCCTAAACCCGCCCCGACAATGTCCCTAAACCCGCCCCGACAATGTCCCTAAACCCGCCCCGACAATTGTCCCTAAACCCGCCCCGACAATTGTCCCTAAACCCGCCCCGACAATTGTCCCTAAACCCGCCCCGACAATTGACTGATGACTTATGACTTCACTGCCACTTTTCCATTCGGGCTATCCTGAAGCAGTGCCAGATACTCATCCCGGAAATAGTGCAACGTACTCATGACCGGATTGGGTGCGGTTT
>JAVJZJ010000082.1:0-217 GCA_040223075.1 Marinobacter sp. | reverse complement strand
ATGGAGCGCTCTAAATCAATTTAATAATTTTATTGGTCGATGCTCTGTAGTTAATCGTAGACACGATTACTACTGCGTCTCTAACTGGGAGCCGTTGGTTAAGGCTGATATCGAGCAACAATGCCGGGTATCAGCCAAGCGGTGAGCGTTAACGGTTATCGACCAAAAGTTACACCGTGGACTTATACCAAGGCAGAATTACTTATGGGTAGGTTTG
>JAVJZJ010000080.1:0-385 GCA_040223075.1 Marinobacter sp. | reverse complement strand
GAAATTGGCAGCTTTAGCCAGGGATTTTCATAGCCCTATTCTGTGCGAAAGCTTAGATTTTTCGAGAAAGAAAGCTCAATTAAGAGAGCGAACAAAAAAATATGCTCGAATGCTTTCTGCCTGGGCATACAGTCGTTTTTTAAAGATTTTTTAAAAGAATTTATACAAAAGATGGAATACTCTTTATTTATTCAAAAAACAATGTTATTTTCGTTGTTTTTAAAAAATCTATCAAAAAATTTTAAAAACACGACTGTATGCCCAGGCAGAAAGCATTCGAGCATATTTTTTTGTTCGCTCTCGCAATTGAGCTTTCTTTGTCGAAAAATCTAAGCTTTCGCACAGAATAGGGCTCTGAAAACTTCTGGCTAAAGCTGCCAATTTC
>JAVJZJ010000011.1:0-282 GCA_040223075.1 Marinobacter sp. | reverse complement strand
CCTTTTTTAAGAATTAATCACCAAGGAAACTATCAACTTAGAGGTGATCCGGAATGGAGATGTTTAGATACAGTCGCCCCAAAAACAGGAACACAGTGGTCAGGTTATGTTACTTGTTTTAAGAACCATTATATTGATTGCTCTTTATTAGCACGTTGGGATGAAGGATATAAAGAACCCTGGTTAATTGTTACCGACTTAGAACCGACACAAGCTCAGAGTCTTTGGTATGGTTTACGTTCCTGGATTGAATCAAGTTATCGAGATATAAAAAGTGATGGA
>JAVJZJ010000078.1:0-200 GCA_040223075.1 Marinobacter sp. | reverse complement strand
CCAATAGCGGTGCGAAAACATGGCACTTCTATAGAAAGGATAATCGCTCTTGTGTCGCTGTTCAATTCACACCCGCAGCGGTGGAGAAAGTTAGTAAAGAAATTAAGTATGGTGCCCTGGGTATCGATCTAAATCCTAGTTCTATTGGTTGGGCTTATGTTGATGGTCAAGGAAATTTAAAAGCTCAGGGAACTCTTCCT
>JAVJZJ010000068.1:0-469 GCA_040223075.1 Marinobacter sp. | reverse complement strand
AACGCTCTCGCATCCTCTGTCCTCCCCCATGGAACAAAAAGCTCTCGCATCCTCTGGTCTCCCCCTTTTTAAGGGGGACGGAAGGGGGATCTATTGGGGGACGGAAGGGGGATCTATTGGGGGACGGAAGGGGGATCTATTGGGGGACGGAAGGGGGATCTATTGGGGGACGGAAGGGGGATCTATAAGCTAACTTTCACGGGAAGTCTAGAAACCTGAGTCGGGGCGGGCGCGAGTCACATCCCTTGTGCAACCAAAAAGTTGTAGAGACGCGCCATGGCGCGTCTGGGCGGGTTTAGTCACATCAGGTTGCAACCGAAAAGATAGTGGTGAAAGTGAGCCCCTACAGAGGCGCCACATAACGTGAAAGTCAGATCTATAAGGGGGACGGGAGGGGGACGGAAAATAACTATATTCCGCTTCCCTTCCCTTGTAGGGTTCTATGAGGGGTTTGGGAGGGGAGGGAGTT
>JAVJZJ010000067.1:0-473 GCA_040223075.1 Marinobacter sp. | reverse complement strand
GGCTTCAAGTTGCTTTAAACTCATCCATAACCCAGCTAATCCGGCGCGATGGAGTAAGGTGAAGTGAGGATTATTTAATTTTAAGCTTAATTGGGTTGACATAAATGTTTAATCGACCTATTTATTGTGAATTGACCTTTAATTAATCAAGGCTGTAGGGGCGGGTTTAGGGACTTAATTAAGGGATTATTGACAACTGAACAACGAAACCCGCCCTGATTCAATTGACGATTAGAATTCACAAACATTCGGTTAGATATGTTGTTTCTTGTTGTTTGAGATCTGGGCTGTAGGGGCGGGTATAGGGAATTAATTAAGGGATTATTGATAAATGAACAACGAAACCCGCCCTGAATCAATTGACGATTAAAATTCAAAATCATTCGGTTTGATATTTTGTTGCTTGGTGGTTGAGATCTGGGCTGTAGGGGCGGGTTTAGGGACTTAATTAAGGGATTATTGATAACTGAACA
>JAVJZJ010000064.1:0-492 GCA_040223075.1 Marinobacter sp. | reverse complement strand
GAATCGACGCAGCAAAGACGGAATTGAGTTAGGGAAAAAGACGAACCAGGAATTTGTTCAAATCCCTACCGCTCGTCTCAAAAACAGGATTGAGCAACTGTGTGAGCAGTATGGGATTCAGTTCGTAGAAACTGAAGAAATCTATACCTCAAAGCTAGTTTTGTTGACAATGACCCTCTGCCTGTATTCGGCTCCAAGCCGGAAGGGTAGATGCCGAGTGGAAATCGAGTAAAACGGGGAATGTAACGCACAAAAAACGGAGAATTTGTCAACTCCGATGCTAATGGATCTGCTAACATTCTCCTCAAAGTAGAGATACAGCTAGGTCTTGATCTAGCCAAGGTCAGTAGGGCGTTTTTGGTGCGGTACATTCCCCGTTTTACTCGCTTTCCACTCGGCATCCACCCTTCCGGCTTGGAGCCGAATACAGGCAGAGGGTCATTGTCAACAAAACTAGCTTTAGAGGTATAGCTTTCTTCAGTTTCTACGAAC
>JAVJZJ010000088.1:0-410 GCA_040223075.1 Marinobacter sp. | reverse complement strand
AAAGCGAAGCATCCGCTGGTCTCCCCCTTTTTAAGGGGGACGGAAGGGGGATCTAAAAGGGGGACGGAAGGGGGATCTAAAAGGGGGACGGAAGGGGGATCTCCCAAGGGGGACGGGAGGGGGATCTATAAGGGGGACGGGAGGGGGATCTATAAGGGGGACGGAAGGGGGATCTCCCAAGGGGGACGGAATGGGGATCTATAAGGGGGACGGGAGGGGGATCTATAAGGGGGACGGAATGGGGATCTAAAGGGAAGAGGGGGATCTATTGGGGGACGGAAGGGGGATCTCTAATCTTGTCGTCACTTTAACGGATGCAGAAATCTCTCCCCTCGTTAGCACAATTAGCGCCGTTACTTATGGGATAAGAATAAACCAGGGATTTCACCCAATGTTTGTGTTGAATAAGG
>JAVJZJ010000055.1:0-208 GCA_040223075.1 Marinobacter sp. | reverse complement strand
AGAGACGCAGTAGTAATCGTGTCTACGATTAACTACAGAGCATCGACCAATAAAATTATTAAATTGATTTAGAGCGCTCCATACGTGCTTTCTCGGATTCACTCCGAGATAGGCGGACACAGAGCGTGGCAATCTCTCACTATACTTCATGCCTCTTCTGGCAATTGCTAGGGCAGCCGCCACATCAGATGATAGTCCATACATTCGA
>JAVJZJ010000050.1:0-334 GCA_040223075.1 Marinobacter sp. | reverse complement strand
GAACTGTTAATTTATTTGGAAATGATATCACCGGAGGTGGGCGAAGCATTTGGGAATAAAATTTGGGATAAGTCTCATAAGTTGGCTCCCCAAATGCTTCGCCCCTACACCCCTACACCCCTACACCCCTACGCCCCTACGCCCCTGCGCCCCTACACCCCTACGCCCCTGCGCCCCTACACCCCTACACCCCTACGCCCCTACACCCCTACACCCCTACACCCCTACACCCCTGCACCCCTACACCCCTACGCCCCTACACCCCTACACCCCTACACCCCTACCAATGAACAATCAACAATGACCAATCAACAATCAACAATTACCTGCGTAA
>JAVJZJ010000049.1:0-785 GCA_040223075.1 Marinobacter sp. | reverse complement strand
GATTCTGGGATTTGACGCACCCATCTATAAAAGCGAGGGAAACTCAGTACAAAGAGTGAACATACACAAAATAAGATTCCTTACTTTGAGCAGATGTTCTTCTCTCCCTGAGCGATAATTTCTGTTCGCCCAACAGGCTTTTTAGTGCTAGAGTCAGGATAATTCTAGCTGCATTCTCAACCCTATCAAGAATAGTTCCACAGCTACAAACATGATTACTAACCGATAGCGATTTATAGACTCTTTGACCACAATATGAGCAATCTTGGGAAGTATAGTTAGGAACAACAGCTACTACTTGCTTTCCAAAATGGTAATAGCCTTTTTGTCTTTAGAAATCTTCCAACTGCTCGTCTTATACTCAGCCATAGACTGTCGATTCTTTGAAAACTGTAAGAAGAAAGTTCCAGGGAAAAAGGGATATCCAAAGTTCAAGAATTTCATCCGTTCTGTTGAGTATAAGACGAGCAGAAGGAAGATTTCTAAATACAAAAAGGCTATTACCATTATGGAAAGCAAGTAGTAGCTGTTGTTCCTAACTATACTTCCCAAGATTGCTCAAATTGTGGTCAAAGAGTCAATAAATCGCTATCGGTTAGGATATTTCTAGCTGCATTCTCATCCCTATCAAGAATTGTTCCACAGCTACAAACATGAGTCCTAACCGATAGCGATTTATTTACTCTTTGACCACAATTTGAGCAATCTTGTGAAGTATAGTTAGGAACAACAGCTACTACTTGATTTCCAAAATGGTAAAAGCCTTTTTGTCTTTAGAAATCTTC
>JAVJZJ010000087.1:0-754 GCA_040223075.1 Marinobacter sp. | reverse complement strand
CCCTTCCGTCCCCCTTATAGATCCCCCTTCCGTCCCCCTTATAGATCCCCCTTCCGTCCCCCTTATAGATCCCCCTTCCGTCCCCCTTATAGATCCCCCTTCCGTCCCCCTTATAGATCCCCCTTCCGTCCCCCTTTTAGATCCCCCTTCCGTCCCCCTTAAAAAGGGGGAAACCAGAGGATGCTTCGCTCTTGTTGCACGGGGAGACCAGAGGATGCGAGAGCCTTTTTTGCACGGGGGAGACCAGGGGATGCGAGAGCGTTTTTTGCACGGGGAAGCCAGAGGATGCTTCGCTCTTGTTGCACGGGGAAACCAGAGGATGCTTCGCTCTTGTTGCACGGGGAAGCCAGAGGATGCGAGAGCCTTTTTTGCACGGGGGAAGCCAGAGGATGCGAGAGCTTTAGTTCCAAGGGCAAGCCGGATAAAATTTACCCCAATCACCGTTAGTTTTGCGGTTGTTGAATCGGAAACTCAACCACCAACTCAGATCCTTTTTCAAGTGACGAATTACACCACAGCATACCGCCAAGAATTTCGACAACAATTTGGTAACTAACCGCCAACCCTAAACCCGTCCCTAAACCCACAGGTTTCGTAGTAAAGAAGGGATCAATGAGCCGTTTTTTAGTTTGTGGACTCATCCCGATTCCGTTATCTGTGATGCGGATAAAAACATAAGGAGTACCTGGTTCAGAATCATCCCTTTCTCCCCTAGAATTTTCCTCGGCTACATCATCAGCCATGGGAGACTTAA
>JAVJZJ010000040.1:0-1444 GCA_040223075.1 Marinobacter sp. | reverse complement strand
GGTGGCCTGGTTGTGCTGCTGGACAACACCCTGCTGGGAGACCCGGCGATTGCGCAATCCGAAGGTTTTGACAGCGGCATTCTGGTCGAGGGTTTGCATACGCTTGGCGGCACCCTGCTATCCGCCCTGGAGTTTGGTGATTCCGAGGACGGCCTGAACAGTGTCGATAATGCACTGATTCTGCAGATTCCTTTGGTGGAAGATCTGCTTAACGCCTTAACTGGCCTTAGTGCAGGTGAGACACCCAGCCTTGAAGGCACAGACTTCACCGAGTATTCCTCTGCACTGGTATCGGTCTGTGATCCGAAATCAATTTCCACGACGGATCCTTCACCGGATTGCGCACTTGCTCTGGATCTTGGCCTGGATGTAACCCAGTTGCAGAGCCTGGCCGACGCCTTCACCGGCGGCAACCCGGAGCAAATCCCGGCCCTGATTCAGGCCATGGCAGAAACCTTCGCCTCCGGCGACTTCAACAACCTGCCCCAGGAACTGTCCGATGTTCTGGGTGGCCAGTTGTTCCCGAGAGACGATGGTCTCGGTGTCGAGTTGCGCCTGGTGGACGACAGCAGCATTCCGCTGCCCGCTCAGGCCGAAGATGCCCTGCTGATGGTGCTGGACGCGTTCAATCAGATTCCGGTACTGGGTGCTCTGTTCAACCTGGACGACGGCAGATCTGTTGTCGATCTGGGCCTGCTGGAAGGCTCCCTGCTGGGTGTTGACCTGGGTGGACTGGCTGAAGTGGATGTCCTCAGTGGAACACAGACCTTCCTCGGTGAAGACGGCGTTCTGAACCTTGGCGGCTCCCTGTTCGATCTGTTGCTCGGCATGATTCCTGAGCCAGGCGCACCAGAGGCTCCGGGTGGTGATCTGCCACTGTCGCCCGAGGACCTGCCACTGCTGGGCGATCTGCTGAGCCTGGACGATTTCCCGCTGGACCCGGCACGTCTTGGCGAACTTGCCGAGATGCTGGAGCTGCCAGGGGGCGATGGTTTCGAGTTTGATCCTGCGACCCTGCCACTGATTGGCGACATCCTGTCGGCACTGCCGAGTGATTTCCCGGGAGAGTTCCCTGGTGGTGGTGCAGATCAACTGCCACTGCTCGGTGACCTGATCCAGCTGCTGGATCCGTCCAACCTGGGCGACTTCGACGGCGAGCCGCTGACATCCATTCCGGTTCTCGGCGATCTGGTTGAGCAACTGCTTGCGCTGAGCGAGGGTGGCGACGGAGTGGATCCGGGGTCCTTCCCGCTGATTGGCGAGCTGACCTCACTGCTGGAAGGCGGCGATCTGGGCGGCGACAGCCCTCTTGCCCCGCTGACCGATCTGCTCAACCCGGATCAGCTCAACGACGTGCCGCTCTTGGGTGATCTTCTGGGGCTGTTTGGAGCCTAAGTCCAGGCATCACTCGCCCACAAAAAACCCGCCAGCCGGCGGGTTTTTT
>JAVJZJ010000035.1:0-222 GCA_040223075.1 Marinobacter sp. | reverse complement strand
GGGGTTAATTGCCATGGTTTTTCCTGGTTTATTGGTTATTTATGAACGGTGTGTTGGGCTCTCGCATTCGCGTTGTAATTTTGACAGAAAACCGATCAATCTAGGCGCGAATGCGAGAGCCCCTACGAAACGAAACGAAACGAAACGAAACGTCGCGAATATCGGGATTAATTGGCGATCACCCTAAATTCAATCAACAAATGACAAATGACAAATGATTAA
>JAVJZJ010000034.1:0-202 GCA_040223075.1 Marinobacter sp. | reverse complement strand
GGGGATGGAGAGGGGCTTCTGGTGAGGGGTTGAGCTTAAGTTGACACGGGCGCACGGGGTGTGTGTCGGGCGCACGGGGTGTGTGTTGGGCGCACGGGGCCTGTATTGGGCGCACGCCGTGCGCCCCTACAATTTGGAATTCATCAAATCAGGTGTGCCAAACCACTACTGGAGTGATACCAAATCCGGGGAACGCTAACCC
>JAVJZJ010000010.1:0-375 GCA_040223075.1 Marinobacter sp. | reverse complement strand
CCTTTTTTTAATTAATTTTTTTTTTTTTTTTTTTTTTTTAAACCTTTATAAACCCCAAATTTTTCAAAATTTTTTTTTTTTTTTTTTAAAAAATTTTTTTTTTTTTTTTTTTTTTTTTTTTTTGTGTTTTTTTTTTTTTTTTTTTGGGGGGGGGGGGGGGGGGGGGTGTTTTGGGGGGGGTTTTGGGGGGGGGTTTTTGGGGGGGGTTTTGGGGGGGGTTTTTGGGGCGGGTTTAGCCACACAATTGGAATCTCAGTGATAACATCTCAACAAAACCCGCCCTTATTCAATTGGAATCTCAGTGATAACATCTCAACAAAACCCGCCCTTATTCAATTGGAATCTCAGTGATAACATCTCAACAAAACCCGCCCT
>JAVJZJ010000022.1:0-371 GCA_040223075.1 Marinobacter sp. | reverse complement strand
GCTCTGCCGAATCGCCATAATATAATGGTGTACAAGGGTTTCCTGGGATTTCAGTTTGGGTTATATGAAAAGATGATGAAGCCAACTTGATCCGCTTGCTTTGCCTAGCTGATAACTCTACCCTAGAAAACAGAACAGTTCAAAGCAACCCCGCTCTAAAGACACGGAGCTTAAGCCAAATAAGATAAAGCAGTGCTTACCATCCAAAGTGCTAAGCGCACTACGTTATAGGCAAGTGTTAAAGACCTACCTGCGGATGCGATAGCCAGTTTGCTGCTCTAGAACCGAAAAGTTAAACAGTTTTAAGGTCACTGAAACAGTGCTTTTTGGACAGTTACCGACCGATAACCTTGGCGAGGCTAACTTTACCC
>JAVJZJ010000013.1:0-420 GCA_040223075.1 Marinobacter sp. | reverse complement strand
CAATGTTCATTCGATAATCTGTACCTCGCACATTTTGATCCGCTTGCCAGACACCGTTCCGAAAAACCTATGCAGATCTAGTCAGATCTAGGCATATCTGTACACAGTCGGAACGTGCAGACTAAGACTCATCGCAGTCTTCGTTAGACAGGTCACGACACCAGCCATGTGATCGCCTGCATCATGCTCTGTCGAATTCAGTTTAGCAATCAGTGAACAGGTTTATAGCTGTAGTGCTGAATTCGTCAAAAGCCCGTCTAACATTGTCGAGGCAAACTTGACAAGTGAAAGTTCCTTTGTACTTACCCTTGGGAACCACGGCACGTACAATATCACCTGTGCAGAACCCGAAAATGGGACGTAGTGGACGGTGCTAACCATCCTTGGGGACGTTTTCGGTTAAGAAATCGTGCCATGCGG
>JAVJZJ010000165.1:0-207 GCA_040223075.1 Marinobacter sp. | reverse complement strand
GGAGTTCCACCACCTGAGTTTTCACCACTGACAGTTTCTCCACCAGGATTTGTGTCACCTAAGTTCTCGCCACTGGCAGTTTCTCCACCAGGATTTCCACCACCTGAGTTTTCGCCACTGGCAGTTTCTCCACCAGGATTTCCACCACCTGAGTTTCCACCACTGGCAGTTTCTCCACCAGGATTTGTGTCACCTGAGTTCTCGCCA
>JAVJZJ010000164.1:0-430 GCA_040223075.1 Marinobacter sp. | reverse complement strand
GCCAGAAGAGGAATGAATTTGAGTGAGAGATTGCCGCGCTCTGTGTCCGCCTATCTCGGAGTGAATCCGAGAAAGCACGTATGGAGCGCTCTATATCAATTTAATAATTTTATGGGTCGATGCCCTGTAGCCAAGCGTCAGCCTTAACCAACGGTTCCCAGTTAGAGACACTATAGTAATCGTGTCTCGATTGACTACAGGGCATCGACCAATAAAATTATTAAATTGATATAGAGCGCTCCATACGTGCTTTCTCGGATTCACTCCGAGATAGGCGGACACAGAGCGTGCAATCTCTCACTTAAATTCATGCCTCTTCTGGCAATTGCTAGGGCAGCCGCCACATCAGACGATAGTCCATACATTCGACTATATTTAACCAATCCAATCAAACTCGTGTAAGCTGGATTGCACAAATAAAGAGCTATTC
>JAVJZJ010000159.1:0-248845 GCA_040223075.1 Marinobacter sp. | reverse complement strand
CCAGGGCAAGATCCCGAAAGTCGCCCTCATCGCCTGCATGAGAAAGATGATTGTGGTGCTCAATACCATGATCAAAAATCAGGAACCATGGCGAGGTGAAATGGCTTAATTTATGGAATTGACACCACAGTCACTTGTTATAGCTTCTCCCGAGCCATGACCTCTCGAAATGCCAGCATCTCCATAAGCCCCTCATCATTCTCGAAAAGGGTATAAGAATTTATATTCATGGAGTCTAGCTTCTTGAGGATGTCATTCTTAATGCTCCCAGGAAGCACAATTTTTTTCAGATAATCTTGATGGACTTCGTTCTTCTCGAAATAGCTTTCATGGCTTGAATACATCCATTTTGACTCAGGCTTCTCGACGCAAATGGTGTATTCAGCTTGCTGAGTGAAATGCCGTGCGTGTGTCGTCGCATATCGACCTTGCCCTATTATTTCTGGCGCACCTACCCACCCTGATTTGGCGCCGTCAGGCCTTTCGATGTATCCATAGATAGCGACCTTGGCATCTAACGAGGCATGCTGGAAAGCGAAGAAAAGGGCAATGTAAGGCGAGCGCGTCCAATCCAGAAGTGGAGATGGAAAGCCATGATGCCTCGCATACACCATAAACTCGTAGCCAGGAAGATTGGCAACGTAGTCCTCGCCAAATTTGGGCTCTCGCGGAACTTTCCACTCTCTGCGTGTGTATGACTCAACTGCAGACTTAATCCGGAGAAGCGACAAGTGATATTCCCTAAGTGCGACCTGCCTTCCCAGGTACCTTTCTAGGGTTGTTTCCAGTGGCCAATCTGCGTCCCTTTGGCCACGAAAAAGCAAATTGCTTATGACCAGTTCGTGCTCTTCACTTTTCTTACTGTGAAAGTCACGAAGCGTGTTCAGTTCGCGCTCAAATTCGCCAAATGATGATGCCTCGACTATTTCCATAATTTTTGTCTATAACGCCGCTAAGCACGCGCGGCTACGGAATGGAGGCGAAGCCGCAATGGAGTAGACGTCGCCGTGACTGGCTTGGTTATATGGCCAGTCAATTCCCATGCCCTAGCTCGTTAGCCAACTCAGCTGGCAGATAAGAAGTTAGTGTTTTTTCAAAGCTCGTTTTACCAACATAATACAAAGGTACCCACCAGCCCATTCCCTTACGACGCTGGACTTTCAGATAGGGCAGCCCCAAAAACCTTGTTCTCTTCAACGAGCTAATCTCCGACCACTCCAATTTATTCCGGTTGTAGGTCATCCCCTTTTCTGACAACACGATCTGGCAGATGAAGACCTCGGATAACAAGGAAACCACGATGATCGGGAAAGATGCGTAAAAGTATGTGATGCTTCCTTGTGCTGCCACCAAAATGACAGTAGCCAGAAGCAAAGTTAATGCAACCGGGGCCCGAAAAGGCAGATGAAACTTATGCATCCTTGACGACAATCAGACTTACCTCAATTCCATATAACGCTGAGGTAACCGGCGCCGGAGCGCCAGCGGAGGGAACCAAAAGCGGTACGCTTTTGGCGTCCGGTTGACCGCCTGGTTATACCAGCGGGCCATCTTCCAGCTTTGCATAACGTGGCAACCCATCCGTGAATTCGTACCACTCCGCCGCGGAACTAGCAAAAATATGGTATTCGGGTTTAGCCTCTATCTGTGTTTTCAGTGTACCGATTCTCAAGCGCAAAAGAGCAGGCTTTGAGTCCAGCCGGCTGTATAAGGGACTGCCACACTCACTACAGAATGCTCGCTTCTTACCCGGCTTAGACTCGAATTCCTTTACGAGATCACACCCCTCAACAAAATGAAATTGAGATGCCTGAATGGGGCTATTGGTCGCATATGCAGAACCTTGGGCACGACGACACTGCGAGCAATGGCACATTGCGATAGGGCCAAGCTCACCACTGTATTCATACTGCACTTCACCGCACAGACAACTTCCGTGAAGCATCACTTCTCCCTTTGGTATAACAGCAACTAGACCGAATTCCACGATATTGCAAAAAAATGCGTTCTCGATAACACCCCTTTTCTAAAACGCTTCACGGCCTTAAGTCTTAAATTTAACAACAGCTTAGCTCAGCTATTCTAAAACCACCACGTAATCGCTTGACTTCCTGTTTTCTCCAACCGATAATACTGTACATATATACAGCTTTAGGGAGGTCTGCCAAATTGGACGGCAAACAACCTCAACCGCGCCTTCGCGACCAGGTGCGCGCGGTTATTCGTGTTAATCGTTACAGCGTTCGTACCGAAAAATCCTACTGGTACTGGATCCGTTTTTTCATCCGCTTCCATCGGATGAAGCATCCGAAGGAGATGGGGCCGGTGGAGGTAAATGAATTTCTCACATGGCTAGCGGTTCATCGCAATGTAGCTGCCGCCACTCAGGCCCAGGCGTTGAATGCACTGGTTTTTCTTTACTCCAAGGTTCTTGATTTACCCTTGGGGGAGATTGGCTCGGTTGTTCGTTCAAAAAAGCCAAAGCGTCTGCCCGTTGTGCTCTCTCATGATGAGGCCATGAAGATCATCAGGAAACTGGGGGCACCCTATCACCTTCTGGCATCGTTAATGTACGGTTCCGGTTTGAGGGTGACCGAGGCCTGCCGGTTAAGAGTCAAGGATATCGATTTCAATAGTCAGGTCATCATTGTTCGGGATGGCAAAGGCGCGAAAGACAGAACAACGCTCATGCCTGGAAGCCTGATTTCCGAACTGGAACGCCATATCGCCTCAGTTAGAAAGGCATGGAAGGACAGGGACCAGGCTCTCCAGACACCGGTAAGCCTTCCTTTTGCTCTGTCGCGCAAGTATCCCAGCGCCGACATGTCATTGGACTGGCAATGGCTATTTACCTCCCAGAGCCTTAGTAAAACCGACCAGGGCAAGGTGGTCCGTCATCACATTCATACCAGCTCTGTCCAAAAGGCCGTAAGGGCCGCTGTGGCTGAATCCAGCATTGGCAAACCTGCCGGCTGCCACACCTTCAGGCACACGTTCGCAACGGAATTACTCAAACGCGGCAACGATATCCGCACAGTCCAGGATCTGCTTGGCCATGCGGACCTGCGAACTACCCAAATCTACACCCATGTTCTGGGTCAGGGTTTTGCCGGAGTTCGCAGTCCGCTGGGCTAGCCGTCAGCGGCAGTGAAGGTCAGTAAGTCCTCACCATTCCAACTGCGCGCCGGTCTGGTACTCAATCACCCGCGTCTCAAAGAAGTTTTTCTCCTTGCGCATGGTGGCCTGCTCGTCCAGCCAGGGTGAGACGTTCTTCGCACCGGGGAATGGCTCTTCCAGGCCCACGGTTCTGGCCCGGCGATTTGCCACGAAGCGGAACTGTTCGCTGTGGTACTCGGCGGAATAGCCCAGGATCGGGTCGCGCAGGATGTAGTTGGCGTAGGCGGTTTCCGCGGCTTCGGATTCGTCCCACATCTCGCGCACGGCTTTCGGGTCCAGGGTGATGTTTTCCTCTTCGAGGATCTGGTTCACCACTTTCAGGCCGAAGGAGAAATGCATGGCTTCGTCCCGCAGGATGTATTGCAGCTGTTCGCCGGTGCCGCGCATCAGGCCGCGGCGTTGCAGGGCAAAGATAGGGCTGAAGCCGTTGTAGAACCAGGCACCCTCGAACACCGCCGCGAAGAACAGGTATGACATGATGAATTCCTGCAGGTCGTCCTTGTTGCGCAGGTTCATGTCGGAACGCATGGCGGCGTCCAGGCGGCGGTTGGCCATCTGGATCTTTCCGTTGATGGCGGGCACCACGCGGTAGCGGTTGTAGATTTCGCTCTGGTCCAGGTTGAGGGTTTCAATGCAGTGCTGGTAGGCCCAGGTGTGCATGGCTTCCTCGTACACCTGCCGCGCCTGGTAGATCTGCAGTTCCGGGGCGCTCATTTTCTCCATCACCGCCAGGCCGATGTTGCGCATGGCCAGAATGTCGGAGGTGGTTAGATAGGCCAGCACGTTTTCGTACACGTGCTTCTCCGGCGCGGTCAAACGGTGGTGGTAGTCGTGGACGTCCTGAGCCATGTTGACGTCCAGCGGGGTCCAGTGGTTCTTGTTGGCGTTCATGAAGTACTCCCAGGCCCAGGGGTACTTGAACGGCGCCAACTGGTTGATGTCGGTTTCGCCGTTGATGACGCGTTTGTCGTCGACGTTGACGGGGGCCGGGCCTTCGGGGGTGGCCGGTTTGGTTTGGGGGGTTGGTTCGTCGTCCCAGTTGAGCATGAGTAAATCCTCTCGGAGTCAAAATCGATGTAACTCCCCTCTCCCCTTGCGGGAGAGGGGTTGGGGGAGAGGGGGAGCCTGGCGCTCTGCCCCCTCCCTGGCCCTCTCCCGCGAGGGGAGAGGGAATGTTGGTCGTTAGCTCGGCGGCGTTACTGGCAGGCTTCGCAGTCAGGCTCGTCGATGCTGCAGACCTGGGGTTGCGGCGCGGCGACGGGGGCGGTTTTTTCAGCGCCAGTGGCACCCAGGGAGCGCAGGTAGTAGGTGGTTTTCAGGCCGCGCTCCCAGGCCAACTGATACAGAGCATCCAGCTTCTTGCCGCTGGGTTCAGCCATGTAGAGGTTGAGGCTCTGAGCCTGGTCGAGCCATTTCTGGCGCCTTGCGGCGGCCTCCACCAGCCATCTTGGGTCAATCTCGAAAGCCGTGGCGTAGCGGGCCTTGAGTTCATCGGGTATGCGGTCAATCTGCTGCACGCTGCCGTCGAAGTATTTCAGGTCGTTGACCATCACGTTGTCCCACAGGCCTTCGGCCTTGAGGTCGCGAACCAGCGACGGGTTGACCACGGTGAACTCGCCGGACAGGTTCGATTTCACGAACAGGTTCTGATACGCCGGTTCGATGGACTGGGAGACACCCACGATGTTGGAGATGGTGGCGGTGGGCGCGATGGCCATCACGTTGCTGTTGCGCATGCCGTTCTTCGCAATCAGTTCCCGTACCGGCGTCCAGTCCAGCCGGGCGTTGGTGTTCACAGCCAGATCCCCTTCCCGGCGGGCCTCTTTCAGCAGGTTGATGGAGTCGATGGGCAGGGTGCCCTGGTGCCACAGGGAGCCTTCGTAGGATTCATAGGCGCCTCGTTCGCCGGCCAGAGTTGCCGACGCACGGATGGCAAAGTAGCTGAGCTGTTCCATCGCCACGTCAGCGAATTCCACCGCTTCCGGGCTGGTGTACGGCAGGCCGAGTTGATAGAGCGCATCCTGGAAGCCCATCAGGCCCAGGCCAACCGGTCGATGTTTAAAGTTGGAGTTTCGCGCCTGGGGCACGGCGTAGTAGTTGATGTCGATAACGTTATCGAGCATACGCACGGCGGTGGACACGGTCTGTTCCAGGCGTTGCACGTCCAGCTCGCCATCGCGGATATGGGCCGCCAGGTTCACCGAGCCCAGGTTGCACACGGCGATTTCATCGGCACTGGTGTTGAGGGTGATTTCGGTACACAGGTTGGAGCTGTGCACTACACCCTGATGCTGCTGTGGGGAACGCAGGTTGCACGGGTCCTTGAAGGTGATCCACGGGTGGCCGGTCTCGAACAGCACGGTGAGCATCTTGCGCCACAGCTGTTTGGCAGAGATCTTCTTGAACAGTTTGATCCTGCCCTGCTCCGCCAGCGCCTCGTAGTACTCGTAGCGTTCACGGAAGGCGTTACCGTAAAGATCGTGCAGGTCCGGCACATCGCTGGGTGAGAACAGTGTCCACTCCCCGTCTTCGCGCATGCGCTCGATCAGCAGGTCCGGCACCCAGTTGGCTGTGTTCATGTCGTGGGTGCGGCGGCGTTCGTCACCGGTGTTTTTGCGCAGTTCCAGGAACTCTTCAATGTCCAGGTGCCAGCTTTCCAGATAGGCGCACACCGCGCCCTTGCGCTTGCCGCCCTGGTTCACCGCCACGGCGGTATCGTTGACCACTTTCAGGAATGGCACCACGCCCTGGCTCTGGCCGTTGGTACCCTTGATGTGGGAACCCAGCGCGCGCACCGGGGTCCAGTCGTTGCCCAGACCGCCGGCCCATTTGGAGAGCATGGCGTTGTCGCGGATGGCGCCGTAGATGCCTTGCAGATCGTCACCCACGGTGGTCAGGTAGCAGGAGGACAGCTGGGAATGACGGGTGCCGCTGTTGAACAGCGTGGGGGTGCTCGCCATATAGTCAAAAGACGACAGCAGATTGTAGAAATCGATGGCCCGTTCGTTGGGGTTGTCTTCCCGCAGCGCCAGGCCCATGGCCACGCGCATGAAGAACACCTGGGGCAGTTCCAGGCGGGCGCCGTTCCAGTGCAGGAAGTAACGGTCGTACAGCGTCTGCAGGCCAAGGAAACCGAATTGCAGGTCCTGTTCCGGCTTGATGGCCGCGCCCAAGCGCTCCAGGTCGAACGCGGCCAGGGCCTCGTCCAGCAGTTCGTACTGGATACCGGCCTCGATAAAGGCGCTCAAAGCCTGGGGATAAATCTCCGCCAGCGGCAGGCTGCGGGGCAGCTCCAGCGCTGTGGCGGTTTCCATACCCAGCTGTTCCAGCAACAGCCGGGCGGTCACCGCGCTGCAGTCCGGTTCCTGTTCAATGCGACCACGGGCAGTCATCACCAGCGCTGACAGCACGTCTTCCTCGGCGATGCCGTCATAGAGGTTACGCAGGGCGTCTTCCACCAGGGACTCGCCATCAATGCCTTCCAGCCCGGCGGCAGCCTGTTCCACCTGGAGTTTCATCAGGCCCAGATCCAGCGGCACGGTGTCGCCATTGGCCTGCTTGACGGTCAGGTGCGGGTGCGCTTCCATCGGCGCGTGGCGGGCGCGTTCGCGGGCGTGTTCTTCCCGGTACAGCACGTAGGCGCGGGCGACTTTCTGTTCTTCGGCGCGCATCAGTGCCAGTTCCACCTGGTCCTGGATATCTTCGATATGCACCTTGCCACCGGCTTTCAAGCGCCGGCTGATGGCGTGTATCACCTGCTCGGTGACCCGCTGGACGGCATCGTGAATGTGCGCCGAGCCGGCGGCTTTATCGCCTTCCACAGCCAGGAAGGCCTTGGTGACGGCCACGCTGATTTTCGCCGGATTGAATCCAACGAGGGTGCCGTTGCGTTTAATTACCTGAAGGGAAGCGGTATCGTCTGGTCGGGAAGCATCGGCCGGGGGGTGTGCCGCAGTGGCGGTGGACATGTCGGTTCTCCTGAATACGCGTTGGTTTGCTTGTCCTTCGCGTAGGCAGAGAATCGGGTACAGATCCATCTATTCCCTCTCCCCTGGCGGGAGAGGGCCAGGGAGAGGGGGAAGCACGACTGGCTGCGGTGCTGGAGTTCCCCCTCTCCCCCAGCCCCTCTCCCGCCAGGGGAGAGGGGAGGCATGAGTTCGGATCCGACCTGCTCACCTTATAAACGCGAAGGTGCAGTTGTTTTCCCTGGCAGGTCTTCGGACTCAGGGGCGTGAACCTGTGGTTCGGCCTTGCGTGGCGACTTCCCGGCGATTGCCAGTGTCATGATGCCACGCTCGTTCCCCAATACCGCTGCGCGTCAGTTCCGGAGTCTCACCGGATTCCCGATACCGTGGAAGTGTTTACAAAATAAACACTACATCTGGTATATGACCAAGGATACGAACACTATATACACGAAATGCCACAGCAACAAGGCACTTTTCAGGACTGTCGTGGTCAACGACATAGGCCAAGGGTTCATCAAAGGACGTTGAATATGAAAAAGCCGGATTCACTGAAAGCCCTGTTTCTGGGGGCGGCATTGCTGCTCGCCAGCGGGGCTGTCGTAGCAGACACCACCATCAAGCCGTTCTCGCAAATGGCCAACTTGGACGATGGCTGGGAGCCGCTGGAATTTCCCAAGATCGATCGCCACACCACCTACCGCCTGATTGAGGAAGACGGTACCCAGGTGATTGAAGCGCAAACCAGCAACAGTGCCTCGGGCCTGATTGCGCGCCTGAATGTGGCGCCCGGGGATTCGCTGATCCTGCGATGGCGATGGAAGGTGTCCAACACATTTGAAAAAGGGGATGCCCGCCAAAAGTCCGGTGACGACTACCCTGCCCGCATCTATGTGGCGTTCGAATTCGAACCGGACAAGGCCGGCTGGTTCGAACGAGCCAAGCGCAAGACCGTGGAAGCCCTGTTTGGCGAAGAGCTGCCGGGCAATGCCATCAACTACATCTGGGCCAACCAGCTTGCGAAGGGGAAAACCGTGGCCAACCCTTACGCCGAGGAAACCATGATGATCGCGGTCACCTCTGGTGACGATCAGGTCGGGGAATGGGTGACCGTGGAGCGGGATATTGTGGCCGATTATCGGGCGGCGTTCGGCGAGGAGCCGCCACGTCTGCGGGGCGTGGCCATCATGTCAGACTCGGACAACACCGGGGAGTCAGCCACCGCCTGGTACGGCGACCTCGAACTGAACCCGTGAATTAACGCGGGAGGTCTTCCGGGAAACCGGGAATAATGAAATCGCCCTTTTCGAGCTCCCTCGCAGGGGGCACTTCGCCGCGCTCAGCGAGCCGTTGATAGGCATCGTCAAACTCCTCCCGCAGGAGGCTCGCCCTGGGATTGGCCAGGGAATATAACCAGGCAGCGTGACGTGTGCGTACTTCGGAGTCTCTCAGAACCCGGTCCGAGGGTTGGTTCAGGATCTCGAGAACCGGCTCTCGATAATCGAGCAGATAATCCCCCCGCTGACGTTTCAGCATATCAATGCCGGCCCGATGATGGGGTGCCTCGGTGATCCGAACCTCTTCGTGGGATTGCAGTTTTTGCAGCAAACCACCGTAGGTATAGCCACCGATGACTATCAATGTCTTTCCCCGGAGGTCATCAAGGTGGGTCAGCGGTGGCGTACCCTCCACATACCAGGCGCTGAGTTGTACAGGGATTGGTCTCACCCAGCTTTCCAGGACATCTTCCCTGAGAGACGGGATACCGGTCATGCCAGGCCAGACATCAATCTCTCCGGTTTTCATGTAGAGGTAGATTCGCCCCACCGGTAAGTAGAGAAAGTCCGGCGTGTAGCCGGCTTCCTCGGCCACCTTGCGTGTCAGTTCGACAAACAGCCCGGCTGCCTCGCCATCGGCGTCGCGGTACTCAATGGGAGGGAATTCCGCATAAGCGATCCGCAGCACAGGGCGGCTTTCGTCCGCCTGGACTCCCCCTGTCACCATCAGGGCAACCCCCACCACCACAGTGGCCATTACCCTCCCCATGACTAACCGGCACCACCGTCTGCCCATAGAGACCATCACTTTCTAGGCGAATTCCCTGAAGATTAGCAGACCCGACCAGCCAAGTACGATAACCAGTACTCCTAGCGCAGAATCACCAAGGGCTTTTTCGCGGTTTTCAGCATATTGGTTGTGGTGCTGCCCACCAGGAACTGGCGGATCCGGGAATGGCCATAAGCGCCCATCACCAACAGATCAACGTCGTGCTCTTCCTGGTAAGCATGCAGGGTTTTCTCCACATCGCCGGCACGAATGGCCAGGTACACTTCGCAGCCCAGATCCGCCAGCATGCGCTCGGCCTTTTTCAGTTGTTCCCAGCGGTCGTTAGTGTCCGGGCCGATCATCACCAGATGCAGCGGGAAGCCCTTGAACACCGGACTGTTGGCCAAGAGCTCTACACCTTTGAAGGCAGTCTCGGAACCGTCGAACGCCAACATGGCACTGCGGGGCTCCGAGTAGTCGTCCGGCACCAGCATGATCGGACGGTGTACACTGCGGATCACCGTTTCCAGCTGGCTGCCAATGTGCACATCGCGCTCGGTGCTGGTTTCCCCGTGCAGGCCCATCACCAGCAGGCGGGTTTCGTTTTCGATGGCCAGCAGGGAATCGGTCAGGTCACCGTGGCGCTGGCGCTTGATCACATCCTCAACACCGTGGGATGTCACCCGTTCCTCAGCGTCATTAAGCATATGATGGCCCTGCTCCAGTGCGAGTTTGCTGCGCTTCTGGTCCAGTTCCGCCAGCTCCTCCATCAGGTGTTCCCGACTACCCAGGCCGATGTTGCCTGCAAGATCGGTTTCAGCCGGATACCGCTCCTGGTCCAGAACGTGGAACAAGGTCAGTGGGGCTGCCATACGCTGGCTGGCCCATGCCGCATAGTCACACACGGCCGATGCCGCTCGGGAACCATCGATACATCCTACGATCCGGGTCATCGTTACCTCACTACCTTGGTCCTGGTTCTTGTTGTCATTGTGCGGGTTTGTATCGGCACCGCCTTGAGAATAATCAGTAGTCATATCAGTGCCCCATCAGCTGGTCAACTGCATCCGGCTTGTCGTGTACGCCGAATCGGTCAACGATGGTGGCGCTGGCCTCATTGAGGCCGATGACCTCGACATCCGCACCTTCACGCCGGAACTTGATGACCACCTTGTCGAGGGCACCCACGGCCGTGATATCCCAGAAGTGAGCCCGGCTGAGGTCGATCACCACCTTATCCACCGCTTCCTTGAAATCGAATGAGGCGGTGAATTTCTCGGAAGAGCTGAAGAAGACCTGACCCACCACACGATAGGTACGGGTTTCACTGGCTTCATCCAGATTGGAGCTGACAATCATGAAGTGGCCGATCTTGTTGGCAAAGAACAGCGCCGCCAGCAACACCCCGGCGAGCACACCGAACGCCAGGTTATGGGTCGCAACCACGACAATCACCGTAACCACCATCACGATGTTGGTGGACAGTGGATGCTCCTTCAGGTTGCGGATGGAATCCCAGGAGAAGGTACCGATGGACACCATGATCATCACCGCCACCAGCGCCGCCATGGGAATCTGCACCAGCCAGGCATCCAGTACCAATACCATGACCAGCAGGAAAGCGCCGGCGGTCAGTGTGGACAGACGGGTACGACCGCCCGATTTGACGTTGATGATGGACTGACCAATCATCGCGCAGCCCGCCATGCCACCGAGCAGGCCGGAACCGATGTTGGCGATGCCCTGGCCCTTGCACTCGCGGTTGCGGTCACTGGAGGTATCGGTGAGATCGTCCACGATGGTGGCGGTCATCATCGACTCCAGCAGGCCAACCACGGCCAGAGCCAGGGAATACGGCAGAATAATCATCAACGTTTCCAGGTTCAGCGGCACATCCGGCCAAAGGAAGATCGGCAGGGTATCCGGCAGTTCGCCCATATCGCCGACGGTACGGATGTCCAGATTCAGAACAATGGCCACGGCGGTCAGACCGACAATACAGATCAGCGGCGATGGCAGGATTTTCCCCACCACCGGAACCAGCGGGAACAGGTAGATAATACACAGGCCGGCGGCGGTCATGGCGTAGACGTGCCAGGTAACGTTGGTCAACTCCGGCAACTGGGCCATGAAGATCAGAATCGCCAGGGCGTTGACGAAGCCGGTCACCACCGAGCGGGACACGAAGCGCATCAGCCCGCCCAGCTTCAGGTAGCCGGCACCAATCTGCAATACGCCGGTTAGCAGTGTTGCGGCCAGCAGGTATTCCAGGCCGTGCTCTTTCACCAGTGTCACCATCAGCAGCGCCATGGCGCCGGTGGCGGCGGAGATCATACCCGGGCGACCGCCCACAAACGCGATAATAACGGCAATACAGAAGGAAGCGTACAGACCAACCTTGGGGTCCACACCCGCAATGATGGAAAAGGCGATGGCCTCGGGAATCAGCGCCAGCGCCACCACGATGCCTGCGAGCAGATCACCGCGCACGTTAGAGAGCCAATTGTCTTTCAAAGATTTGATCATAAAAGTATCCGGTTAATTCAAGACGATAAAACGACGGCATCCCCGTCAGGCCCAAAGCCCGGCGGGGAGTATAAAGCCGAAAGGTTCAGATGTGATTAATAACCATGTATAGGCCGACGGCGCCCATCACAATCATGTAGGGAAACGCCATCACCACCATACGGCCGTAGGAAAGCCGGACCAGGGGGGCAATGGCGGAGGTCAGCAGGAACAGGAACGCAGCCTGTCCGTTGGGGGTTGCCACACTCGGCAGGTTGGTACCGGTGTTGATGGCAATGGCCAGGGTCTGGAAGTGGTCGTAGCTGATGCTGCCCGCATCCAGTGCCTGCTTGATCTCGCTGATGTAGACGGTGGCAACGAACACGTTGTCACTGATCATCGAGAGCAGGCCGTTGGCGATAAAGAACATGCCCGGTTGCTGCTCTACAGGCAGTGACAGGACATACTCGATAATGGGTTTGAACAGGTGTTGTTCGTGGATCACTGCCACGATGGCGAAAAACACCACCAGCAGTGAGGTGAACGGCAGGGATTCCTGGAACGCCTTACCGATCTGGTGCTCGTCAGTGATACCGGTGAACGAGGTAATAAGGATGATCACCAGCAGGCCGATCAGCCCCACTTCCGCGATATGGAACGCCAGCCCCACTACCAGAACCAACGCCGCGAACGCCTGAATCCACAGGGCCGCCTGATCGGCCTTGGTGCGTTTGTTGCGCTCGTTGTCGGCAAACTCTTCCAGCACGCGCCGTACCGGTTTTGGCAGGCGGCCGCCATAACCAAACCAGCGCAGCTTCTCCAGCAGCCAACAGGTAGTCAGGCCGGCAAACAACACCGGAATACTGACCGGCGCCATGTGCATAAAGAAGCTGGCAAAATCCCAGCCCACCACCTTGGCAATCAGCAGGTTCTGGGGCTCTCCCACCATGGTGGCCACGCCCCCCAGAGCGGTACCGATGGCGCCGTGCATCAACAGGCTCCGCAGGAACGCCCGGAAATTCTCCAGGTCTTCCCGATGCAGTTCGATCACATCGTCATCGCTGTTGGCGTTGTGATCCTTGTGCTGGTAGCCCTTTCCGGATGCCACCTTGTGGTACACCGAGAAAAAGCCCACCGCCACGCTGATAATCACCGCCGTGACCGTCAGCGCATCGAGAAATGCAGACAACAGAGCCGCAGCACTACAGAACAGAAGTGACAGCGCTGATTTGGACCGAACCCCCACGAGAATCTGGGTGAAGGTCACCAGCAGCAGCTCCTTCATGAAGTAGATGCCGGCCACCATAAACATCAGCAACAGGATAACGGGGAAGTTAGTGAGTACTTCCATATACACCGCGTCAGGCGTGGTAAGGCCGATCAACAGAGCTTCTACCGCCAGCAAACCACCGGGCAACAGCGGGTAACACTTCAATGCCATCGCCAGTGTAAAGATGAACTCACCGATCAACAGCCAGCCGGTGACGCCGGGACCAAAGACATACAACGAGATGGGGTTGATAGCCAGAAACAGCAGGATGACCTGCTTGTACCAGACAGGCGCCTTGCCAAGAAAGTTGTGGGTAAAACCTGAGATGACCGAATTAGGCATTACAAAAATCTTCTGAGTGATCGGGCGATAGACATAATGCGACAGGGCAGTCGCATCTTCCTTGATATTTGTGTACCGGTCAGTCACCCACAGGTGGTAAAAATCCCCACCATTGGTCGTAGTTAACCAGCATCACAGGTCAATCGCACGCTAGGGTGGAGTGATCATCAGAATGTGTTTTTCGGGGGCGGGCATGGAACAGGTTTCCGACTGCGCGTGTTTTAGGGGCGCGAATAGTACCAGAAAACAGGTGAAAGAGTAAGCAACAAGAGGCCCTGAGTGTCAGGGCCCGTTTGACTATGCCCTCTCGACGGAATCTGCGAGCATCTCGGCGGTAATCGCCGACAGGGTCCAGCCCAGATGACCGTGACCGGTGTTGTAGAACACCGTCGGCAAGCGACCCGCCCCGACTCGCGGCATCATATTGGGCAGCATGGGCCGCAGCCCCGCCCACGGCACCACACGTCGGGTACAGACACCCGGGAAACACTGCTCGACCCAGCGGGTAAGCGGCTTGATCCGGTCATCCCGGATATCGCGATTGTAGCCACTGAATTCCGCGGTACCGGCCACACGAAAGCGGCCATCACCGAGTCGACTGGTGACGATCTTGGTGGCATCGTCCAGCAGGCTGACCGTCGGCGCCGATTTGCGAGAGTCCTCGTCGTCGAGCTCAACGGTGATGGAGTAACCTTTAACCGGATAGATGTTGACCCGGTCCCCCAATTTCGCCGCCAATGCCCGGCTACCCACGCCGGCACAAATGACCACGCCATCAAAGGTATCCCGGTTTTGCTGTTCGCCGTCATCGGCGGTCACCCAGGCGTGGTTCTGATCCGCGCTCAGTTCGGTGACCGTGTGTCCGTAGCAGGTCTTGACCCCGAGGCGCAGGATCGCCTCGGCCAGGCCGTTGGTGAACTTGTGGATATCGCCGGTGGAATCGCTCTCGGTATAGAAACCGCCGTAATAGGTACCCGCCAGCGTGGGTTCAATGGCGCGCATTTCGTCCGGAGTCACCGCCCGGCGCTCCAGGCCACCGGCGGCCAGTAGCTTGGAAACGTTGGCCGCGTGGTCGAAGCCCGCCTTGTCCCGATAGATGTGCAGGATACCCTGTTTCTTCAGGTCGAAATCGATGCCTTCTTCCTGAGCCCAATTAAACAGATGCTCACGGGCGGCTATCGCCAGACGGGCGGTTTCCGTGGTGTTTTTTTCGTACTGGGGAATCGCGGCGATGAACTCGGCAAACCAGCTCAATTTGTGCCAGGAAGGCTTGGGATTGACCAGCAGCGGCGCATCGCGGCGGGACATCCACTTGATGCCCTTGATGACCGTTTGCCAGTTGTTCCAGACCTCGGCATTGGAGGCTGACAGCTGGCCCCCGTTGGCGAATGAGGTTTCCATCGCCGCGTAACGGTGCTTTTCGTAAACGGTCACATCCAGGCCGCGTTTGGCCAGCGTGTAAGCCGTGGTAATACCGGTGATACCACCACCAATAACTGCAATTTTCTTCATGGCACACTTCATCACACTCTCCAGGGAACTTTCCGGGACGCGTCCAGGGTTACCTTCCTACCCAATGCGGGAGAAAGCACCCCTTCCGTCACGGAACCTGAGAGATTCACGCACCGTTTCAGTAAAACCGGCGGCTTGCTCCTTCGGTGTGCCGACTGACGCAGTCGTCGACAGCTCTTCGGAAAGTCTTCATGTCAGCGGTCCTTTTGCCTGAGAGTTTCCGGGGCAGTTGCTCCTTCGGCGCTGACCACACGATTGTGCGGCTCAGTCTCTCCCGCTGACACATTTATTCTGTCACTAAAAACAGACTGCCCTAGAAAGTAGCAAATAACTCGGCATTACAACACCTTTACTGCCACCTACCGGGCTTGGGGATTCAACGAGAGGGTTGGCCTGCCGCACCTGTTGGAAAAGCTGCGGCAGGCCAGGACGACGGTTTTCCCGACGTCCGGGGACGATGATCAGAACCGGTAGGAAACGGACGCCGTTACATTGCGCTCGGCACCGACGTAGCAGAAATCCAGGCTGTTGTAACAGGACGCCACGTATTCCTTGTCCAGCAGGTTGTGAACGTTAAGCTGGGTGCTGACGCCTTTCAGGCCCAGCTTGCCAAGGTCATACCCCAATGCCAGATCCACCAGGGTGTAGTCCGGCACCTTTTTGGTGTTGGCGTCGTCCGCGTAGATATCCGCGGCATAGCGAACCCCCAGACCGGCATTGGCACCATCAAGCACACCATCGTTGAAGCGATACCCGGTCCACAGGGTCAGCTGGTGCTCGGGTACCTGGCTGGCTGTGTTGCCCTGGCGGTAGGCTTCCGATTTCTCAAAGGTCACATCGGTGTAGGCGTAACCCACCTGCACATTCAGGTTGTCAGTAACCTGAGCCTTGGCTTCCAGTTCCACACCCTGGGACTGGATTTCTCCGATACCGCGATAGAACGTTTCCTGGGGCAGTTTGGCGGCCAGGTTTTCCTGTTTGATGCGGAACAGGGAGGCGGTGTACTGATCACGTGTGCCCGCTGGCTGGTACTTCAGCCCGGTTTCGATCTGCTCGCCTTCGCTGGGTGCCAGCAAATCACCGTTTTCGTCGGTGAAAGCACTGGGCGAGAACGATGTCGAGTAGGAAACGTAGGGCGCAATGCCGTTATCGAACAGATAGAGCAACCCCGCACGACCACTGAACTGGGTGTCATCCAACTTGGTGACTACACCGGAATCCCGGTTGGTGTTGTCGATTTCCACCCTATCATGTCGGCCGCCCACGGTCAGACGCCAGTCACCCATGGCCAGTTGGTCCTGCAGATAGACGCCAGTCTGTTTCTGTTCCCGCAGGTTGCGCACCGGCGGGTACAAAACTGTTGGTTCGGCACCGTAGACAGGGTTGAATGCATCGATATTCGGGAACGCGCCGGATGGCCAGACCACGTCATTCTCACGCTGCTGATAGTCAACGCCAATCAGGACGGTGTGGTCAATCGGTCCACTGTACAATTTCGCCTGCAACTGGTTATCCACGGTGAGCGCTTCCAGATCTTCGTCACCGCCGGAGAAGAACCGCATGAGCTCGGTATCCGTCGCCCAACCAAAGGCATAGACCTGTTGCAGCTCAACATCGGATTCCAGGTAGCGCACGTTCTGACGGCCGGTCCAGGCGCTGTTAAAGTGGTGCTCCAATTCGTAACCGAGCATGTACATGTCGCGGCGGAACCGGTCGTAATCCGGTTCACCCTCAAAGAAGGTGTTATCGATTTTCTGGCCGTTGCGGGATTCGACCGTACCTTCATATGGCAAGCCGCTGTGATAGCCACCCTCGGGATCTTTCTGCAGATAGGCCAGCAGGGTCAGGCTGGTGTCGTCGGTCATATCCCAGGTCAGTGACGGGGCAATGGCGCGACGCTCTTCTTCCACATGGTCGAACTGGGTATCGGAAGCGGACATAATGCCGGTCAGACGATAGGCTACCCGTTTCTCCTGATCCATGGGACCGGTCACATCAAACGCGACGCTGCGCTGAGCGTTGTTGCCAACGCTGACCCGGACCTCCCCGCCTTGCTGGAATTCAGGCCGCTTGCTGGTCATGGCAACCAGACCGCCCGGCGAGCCCTGGCCATAAAGCACGGACGTTGGCCCCTTGACGATTTCAATGCGCTCCAGAAACCACGGATCAATGGTAAACGAGCTGAAAGAACCGGCATCACTCATCACCTTGAGACCATCAAGGTAGGTGTTATTAATGCTGCCGTCAGAGAAACCGCGGAGAATCAAATAGTCATAACGGTTGGAGGCACCCACCTGGTTGGTAGACACACCTGGCGTGTAGTTGGCGGCCCGCTGGACCGTCTTTGCGCCTTTTTCCTCCCATTCCTCGCGATCAATTACGGAAATGGCCTGAGGGGTTTCCACATAGGGAGTTTCGGTTTTCGTTGCACCACGGGTCGCAATGACGTCCAGCGCTTCCAGCACGGTGGTATCGTTCTGGTTGTCGGTTTCCTCGGCGGCTAAAGGTGATGTCAGACTGGCAATAGTCAGGGCCACCGCCAATGGCAGTTTGGAGCGTTGGAACATGTATAAAACCTCAATCACGCATTCACATTTGGGAATGCGAATTATTATTGTTTAATGAGGTAACTAGGTATGCGCAATGCCAAGACTATGATTCAGGACGCGCCCAGATTTCTGGGGGAGATACCAAATTGTTTGCGGAAGGCGGTGGCAAAGTTGGTGGCGTGGTGATAACCGGCACGGTGCGCCGCCTGTTGGACGGTGTATCCCTGCTCCAGACAACGTTTGGCCAATGACAGGCGACAGCTCCGGAGATACGCAAACACCGTCTGTCCATAGACCTGACGGAACTTGTGACGCAAGCTGCTACTACTCATGGCGGCTCGCTCGGCAAGATAGCTCAGGGAGTAATCCTCAGCCGGAGCATACTCAAGGAGACGGCGTACCGATTCCAGACGCCGGACATCCTGCCGCGACAACCCGGTGCGGTCCAACCCCGGGATGCTGTTGCCGGGTAAGCCCAGTGCCATCAATTGCAAGGCAACACCCTCCAGCAGGATTTTCTGCTGCAGTTCAGGCAACGAGGTTTCAAGATGTTGTTTCAGCCCGTCGAGGAGGCAGGACGGCACCCGCCAGGAATAAACCGGTTGCTGCGAGGTTTCCAGCAGTTCGGTCAGAAGGGCGTCGTGCGGGCCGGATCCCGCAAGATGGCGCGGGTCCAGCGCCAGCGTCACGGTTTTCAGGCGCTGGCCCGGCAACTGCACAGCATGGAGCGGATGGTTCGGGCCAAGCTGAAGGCTCAGGGCCATACCGGGGTGCAACTCGCTTTGCCAGCAGCCCACTTCGAGGCTGATACGCCCCTGCAATACCACCACGATTAACAGAGGCGAATGACCCAGCGACAAGGACTCGTAGGGCTGCAATACATGCAGGTCGGAGTTGGTCAGCCGGAAGCCGGACGGCAACACGATTTCGTTCACCAGCCCTTTGGCCACCGGCTGATTGAAAGACTGATGGCCAGGACTGGACAGGGTGGGAAACTGATAATCAATTCCGTAGTCCCGCCCAAAGCTCAGGAAATCATGAGCGGAAAACGGGCGGTTTGGGGAAGAGCCGTGACATTCCGGCAAGGGGATCTGGCCTCTGTTTATTCCACCGTCACGCTCTTCGCCAGATTCCGCGGCTGGTCCACATCCGTGCCCTTCAGTACCGCCACATGATAGGACAGCAGCTGGAGCGGGACGGTGTAGACGATCGGTGCGGTGATCGGGTGAACCGAGGGCAGCTTCATGACGTGAATACCATCCTGGGGCTTCACATCGGCGGCCTGGTCGGCGAACACGAACAACTCACCGCCACGGGCACGGACTTCCTCCAGGTTGGATTTCAGCTTTTCCACCAGGTCGTTGTTGGGCGCCACCGTCACTACCGGCATTTCACTGTCCACCAGGGCCAGCGGGCCGTGCTTGAGCTCACCCGCAGGATAGGCTTCGGCGTGGATATAGGAGATTTCCTTGAGCTTCAGTGCGCCCTCCAGGGCAACCGGGAACTGGGAGCCGCGGCCCAGGAACAGGCTGTGGTGCTTGTCCATGAACGCCCGGGACATCTCCGCGATTTCACCATCCAGTGCCAGCACCTGGTCCGTCTGACCCGGCAACAGGTGAATGGCTTTGACGATGTCAGCTTCGGCTTCCGAAGACAGCCCATTGTGGCGAGCCAATGCCAGGGTAAAGATCAGCAATGCGGTCAACTGGGTGGTAAAGGCCTTGGTGGAGGCGACACCGATCTCCGGGCCGGCCTGGGTCATGATCACCAGATCCGATTCCCTCACCAGGGAGCTGCCCGGCACGTTACAGATGGCCAGGGCGGCGCGGAAGCCGGCTTGCTTGGCCTGTCGCAGCGCCGCCAAGGTATCGGCGGTCTCGCCCGACTGGGAGATGCACAGGAACAGGGTGTCGGGCTGAATAACGTGTTTGCGGTAACGGAATTCGGACGCCACTTCGACCGAACAGGGAACGCCGGCGAGCTCTTCGATCCAGTACCGCGCCACCATGCCTGCGTGGTAACTGGTGCCGCAGGCAATGATCTGAACGTGGCGGACATTCTCAAGCAGTTTTCCCGCCGAAGTACCCAGTGCCTGTTCCAGCACGCTGGTATCGGTCAACCGGCCTTCCATGGTGGCCTTGATCACCCGTGGCTGCTCATGGATTTCCTTGAGCATGAAGTGGCGGTATTCGCCCTTGTCGGCGGAATCCGCACCGTGTTCGAAGCGGGTAACCGGGCGCTCCACGATGCTGCCATCGCGGTCATGGATTTCAACACGGTCGCGACGGATATCGGCAATGTCGCCCTCTTCCAGGAACATGAAGCGGTCGGTAACGGGCAACAGCGCTAACTGGTCGGAGGCGATAAAATTCTCGCCAATGCCTACACCGATCACGAGCGGGCTGCCCTCTCGGCAGACCACCAGATGGTCTGGCTCATCGGCATGGACCACCGCCAGGGCGTAGGCGCCGCGAAGAAGGCCAATGGCGGATTTCACCGCATCGTACAGATTGCCCTGCTCACGGTAGTGCTTCTCAATCAGGTGGGCGACTACTTCGGTGTCGGTCTGGGAAGTGAACTCAAAGCCTTCGGCTTTCAGACCTTCCCGCAGCTCCTGATAGTTCTCGATGATGCCGTTGTGGACGATGGCCAGGCGGTCACCGGACATGTGCGGGTGGGCATTCAGGCGGGATGGTTCGCCGTGGGTTGCCCAGCGGGTGTGGGCAATCCCCACGGTACCGTCCAGGGCATTGTCGCCAATGGCTTCTGCCAGTGCTGCAACCTTGCCCACTTCCCGGGCGCGTTGCACGGTATTGCCACCATCCATGACCGCCATGCCGGCGGAGTCGTATCCCCGGTATTCAAGCCGGCGCAGGCCTTCCAGAAGGATACCCTGGACTTCACGTTCCGATACCGCACCTACAATGCCACACATGTTTCAATCACCTGTCAGAAAATTTGCTGTGTTACGGGCAACTCAGGACTTCTTGACCGGTCTGTCCCAGTCCGCAATGTTGCGCTGGCGACCACGGGCCACCGCCAGTTCGCGACCAGACACATCACGGGTAATGGTGGAACCGGCACCAATCGTGGCGCCCTCAGCGACCGTTACCGGAGCTACCAGAGATGTATTGGAGCCTACAAAGACACCATCCCCGATCGTTGTCTGGTGTTTATTCACACCATCATAATTGCAGGTGATGGTCCCTGCACCCACATTCACATTACGGCCCAGAGAGGCATCACCCACGTAACTGAGGTGATTGATCTTGCTACCCTCACCCACAACCGCCTTCTTGGTCTCGACAAAGTTACCCACCTTGGTGTCGTCGGCCAGACGGGTGCCCGGGCGCAAACGGGCAAAAGGACCAATCTGGGCATTGGCACCGATTTCAGCGCCTTCGATGACCGAATGGGCATTGATCTGTGCGCCAGCGGCAATCTTCGCGTCACGGATCACACAACCCGGGCCGATGGAGACACCATCGGCCAACTCCACATCACCTTCAAATACCACGTTGACATCGATGAGGATGTCATTGCCGATGGCCAGGTTACCACGCACATCGACACGGGCAGGGTCGGCGAGTGTGGCCCCTTCCGTCATCAGACGGTCCGCTTCCCGGCGCTGGTACCAGCGCTCCAGTTCCGCCAGCTGCAGGCGGTTATTCACACCCTGCACTTCGAAGACATTTTCAGGCTGGGAAACCGCGACCTGCATACCGTGCTCCCCGGCCATGGCAATGATATCGGTCAGGTAGTACTCGCCCTGGGCGTTGCGGTTGGAAAGCTGTGGTAACCAGTCCTTCAGCCGACGGGCCGAGACCGCCAGAATGCCGGTATTGACCTCGCGGATCTGCTGTTGGGCTTCGCTGGCGTCCTTTTGTTCGACGATGGACGTGACCTTGCCCTCGCCGTCGCGGATGATCCGACCATAGCCCTGGGGGTTGTCCATTGTCACCGTCAGCAGGCCCAGCGTATCGTTATCAATCTGCGACACCAGCGCTTCCAGGGTCCCGGCTCCGGTTAATGGCACATCGCCATAGAGCACCAGTACCCGCGCATCATCCGGCAGGTCGGGTAATGCCTGGGCGACCGCGTGGCCGGTTCCGAGCTGTTCTTGCTGCAGCACCCAATTGACCGGCTGTTCTGAGGTAGCGGCCTTGACCTGATCTGCACCATGACCGATCACCGCATGGATCTGTTCGGCCTTAAGCTGACAGGCCGTCGCGATAACATGATGGAGCATGGGACGACCAGCCACAGCGTGGAGAACCTTGGGCAGGGCGGATTTCATTCTGGAACCCTGGCCGGCGGCCAGAATGACAACGTGTAGCGGGCTCATGGAAACGTCAGGCTCCCGGTCTGTGGTTTGTCTTCATTGAAAAATAAAAAACCGCACCCCTTGCGGCCGGAGGTCCAACGCAACGCATTGGTCTTCCAGCCACTCAGGATGCGGCTTTGGTGTTCGGTAATCCCGAAACCCGGCTGCTTAGCGCATTTTATTGCGCAGCTGCTGGATCGTACGAAGCTGGGCAACAGCTTCGGCCAGCTCTGCAGCGGCACGGGAGAACTCGAATTCACCGGTCTTGTCGGCAAGCGCTTTCTCGGCTTCTTTCTGAGCTTCGAGTGCGGCAGCTTCGTCCACATCCTTTGCACGAACCGCGGTATCAGCCAACAAAGTCACCAGATTGGGCTGGACCTCCAGATATCCGCCGGACACGTAAAGAATCTCTTCCTCACCGCCCTGCTTGATGATCCGAACGGGACCAGGCTTCAGCTGGGTAAGCAGCGGCGTGTGACCCGGGCTAACACCCAGGTCACCTTCAGAGCCCGCTGCGATCAGCATTTCTACCAACCCGGAATAGATCTTTGTTTCGGCACTTACCACATCACAATGCACGGTCATACCCATGTCAGTTGCCTCTTTGATCGATCCGGAAACAAGTGCTTCGGCTCAGATTAAGCTTTCGCCTTGCTCTTCATTTCCTTCGCTTTCTCGACCGCTTCCTCAATAGTACCAACCATGTAGAATGCCTGCTCGGGCATATCGTCATAGTCGCCGTTGAGGATGCCCTTAAAGCTGCTGATGGTTTCCTTCAGGGAAACGTACTTACCGGGAGAACCGGTGAAGACTTCAGCAACGTGGAACGGCTGGGACAGAAAACGCTCGATCTTACGGGCACGGGCTACCGTCAGCTTGTCTTCCTCTGACAGTTCGTCCATACCCAGGATGGCGATGATATCTTTCAGCTCTTTGTAGCGCTGCAGGTTAGTCTGCACGCCACGGGCCACTTCGTAATGCTCATGACCGATAACCAGCGGATCCAGCTGACGGGAGGTGGAATCCAGTGGATCAATCGCCGGGTAGATACCCTTGGAGGCGATGTCACGGCTCAGTACAACGGTGGCGTCCAGGTGCGAGAACGTGGTCGCCGGAGACGGGTCAGTCAAGTCATCCGCCGGTACGTAGACCGCCTGGATTGACGTGATGGAACCAGTCTTGGTGGAGGTAATACGCTCCTGCAGCTCACCCATCTCCTGGGCCAGTGTCGGCTGATAACCTACCGCAGACGGCATACGACCCAGCAGTGCAGATACCTCGGTACCGGCCAGGGTGTAACGGTAGATGTTATCGACGAACAACAGGACGTCACGGCCTTCGTCACGGAACTTCTCGGCCATGGTCAGACCGGTCAGGGCCACACGCAGACGGTTTCCGGGAGGCTCGTTCATCTGCCCGTATACCATCGCAACCTTGTCGAGTACGTTGGAGTCCTTCATCTCGTAGTAGAAGTCGTTACCCTCACGGGTACGCTCACCTACGCCGGCGAATACAGACAGACCGGAGTGCTCTTTGGCGATGTTGTTGATAAGTTCCATCATGTTAACGGTCTTACCAACACCGGCGCCGCCGAACAGGCCAACCTTACCACCCTTGGCGAACGGACAGATCAGGTCGATAACCTTGATGCCCGTTTCCAGCAAGTCGGCAGAGGCAGACTGATCTGCATAACCGGGAGCCTTGCGGTGGATAGCCCAGCGCTCTTCTTCGCCGATATCGCCCTGTTCGTCGATGGGACGACCCAGAACATCCATGATACGGCCCAGGGTCTGGGTACCAACCGGTACCGAAATTGCCTTGCCGGTATTTTCTGCTTTCAGGCCACGCTTCAGGCCTTCGGTGCTGCCCATCGCGATGGTACGAACAATGCCGTCACCCAGCTGCTGCTGGACTTCCAGAGTTGTTTCGCCACCTTCAAGCAGCAGTGCGTCATACACGTTGGGTACGGAGTCACGTGGGAATTCCACGTCGATAACCGCGCCAATGATCTGAACGATTTGTCCGCTACTCATGCTCGGTTCCTCGTTATCTTGATAGTCAATAAAACCAGTTGGATTGCTGGCGGGATCAGACCGAAGCCGCGCCGCTCACAATCTCCGAAATCTCTTGGGTGATGGCTGCCTGACGTGCCTTGTTGTAAGCCAGCTGAAGCTCGTCGATGATGCCACCGGCGTTATCAGTTGCGCTCTTCATGGCAATCATCCGGGCTGCCTGTTCACATGCCAGATTTTCTACCACACCCTGGTACACCTGGGATTCAATGTAACGTGGCAGAAGGCCATCGAGGATCTGCCTGGCATCGGGCTCGTAGAGATAATCCCACTGGTTCTTGATCTCTTCCTCGTCTTCCCCCGGAGGCAGCGGCAGAATCTGCTCGACCTGCGGGGTCTGCGTCATGGTATTTTCGAACTCGTTGCTGACCAGATACAGACGATCGATCTTGCCTTCCGAGAACGCATCCAGCATGACTTTGACGTTGCCGATGAGTTTTTCAGAGCTCGGGCTGTCACCCAGATGGGTCAGCGCCGCAACGACGTTACCGCCATAGCTCTTGAAGAAAGAAGAACCTTTCTGTCCGATGGCGCACAGATCAGCCTCTACTCCTTTCTCTTTCCACGCTCGCATGTCACGGACAAGCGCTTTGAACAGGTTGATGTTCAGACCACCACACAGGCCACGGTCAGTCGACACCACAATATAGCCGACACGCTTCACTTCGCGCTCAACCATAAACGGATGCTTGTACTGAACGTTTGCCTTGGCAATGTGCCCGATAACCTGACGCATCTTCTCGGCATAAGGGCGAGTCGCCTTCATGCGTTCCTGAGCCTTGCGCATTTTACTCGCCGCCACCATTTCCATGGCGCTGGTGATCTTCTGCGTGCTCTTGATGCTTGAAATCTGGTTACGTATTTCTTTGCCGACGGCCATAACTCACTGCCTTCTCAAGTTAGACACTCGTTGCTCAAAAATCGGCCTGCAACGCATTGCAGGCCCATTTATTACCAGCTCTGAGTGGTCTTGAATTTCTCAAGTGCAGCTTTCAGGCCGGCAGCGATTTCGTCGTTGTAATCGCCTTTCTCGTTGATCTTGTCGAGAAGTTCTTTCTGCTCGGAGCGCATCCAGTCAAGCATCTGCGCTTCAAACTTAACTACCTTCTCAACATCAACGTCGTCCAGGAAGCCTTCGTTGGCTGCAAACAGAACCGTACCCATTTCAGCCACGGACATCGGGCTGTACTGGTTCTGCTTCATGAGTTCCGTTACACGCTGACCGTGTTCAAGCTGCTTACGGGTTGCTTCGTCAAGGTCGGAAGCAAACTGGGCGAAAGCGGCCAGTTCACGATACTGGGCCAGAGCCAGACGGATGTTACCGCCGAGCTTCTTCATGATCTTGGTCTGGGCGGAACCACCAACCCGGGATACGGAAACACCGGCGTTCATTGCCGGACGGATACCCGAGTTGAACAGGTTGGTTTCCAGGAAGATCTGGCCGTCGGTGATGGAGATCACGTTGGTCGGTACGAACGCGGATACGTCACCGGCCTGGGTCTCGATGATTGGCAGCGCGGTCAGGGAACCGGTCTGGCCTTTCACTTCACCGTTGGTCAGCTTCTCAACGTAATCAGCGTTCACGCGGGAGGCGCGCTCCAGCAGACGTGAGTGCAGGTAGAAAACGTCACCCGGATACGCTTCACGGCCCGGCGGACGACGCAGCAGCAGGGAAATCTGACGATAAGCCACAGCCTGCTTGGACAGATCATCGTAGATGATCAGCGCGTCTTCACCACGGTCACGGAAGTATTCACCCATGGAGGTACCGGCGTAAGGCGCCAGGAACTGCATGGAAGCGGGATCGGCAGCACCGGCGGCAACCACGATGGTGTGGTCCATGGCGCCGTGTTCTTCCAGCTTGCGCACAACGGCGGCAATGGAAGACTGCTTCTGACCGACGGCAACGTAGATACACTTGATGCCGGAGTCTTTCTGGTTGATGATCGCGTCGATCGCCACAGCGGTCTTACCGATCTGGCGGTCACCGATGATCAGCTCACGCTGGCCTCGGCCGATCGGAACCATGGTATCGATGGCTTTCAGACCGGTCTGTACCGGCTCGTCCACCGACTGACGTGCGATAACGCCCGGTGCAACTTTCTCGACCGGGGAGGTCAGGTCAGTGCCCAGATCGCCTTTGCCATCGATCGGGTTACCCAGACCGTCGACAACGCGGCCCATCAGCTCCGGACCAACCGGAACTTCCAGGATACGACCAGTACAACGAACCTTCTGACCTTCAGCCAGACCTTCGTAGTCACCCAGTACAACCGCACCAACGGAGTCACGCTCCAGGTTCAGGGCCATACCGAATGTGCCGTTGGCAAATTCAATCATCTCACCGTACATAACGTCGGCAAGACCGTGGATCAGTACGATACCGTCAGAAACCGACAGGATCGTACCTTCGTTTTTTGCTTCGGAAGAGATATCGAGTTTCTCGATTCTCTTCTTGATGATGTCACTGATCTCGGATGGATTCAGTTGCTGCATGCCAATATCCTCAAACCTTGTGCTGAAATCAGGAGCCCAGAGCGTCGGCCAGCTTGGTCAGCTTTCCGCGTACAGAGGCGTCAATGACCAGATCGCCGGTGCGAATGATCGCGCCACCAATCAGAGACTTGTCCATTGACGCTGCGAGTGACACTTTGCGCTCAAGTTTCTTGGAGAGCGCCTGGGCGAGCTGCTGTTGCTGTTCGTCCGTCAGCTCGAAAGCTGCGGTTACTTCAATACCAACAGTGCGCTCCAGATCAGCCCGGTACGTGTTGAAGAGCGCTGCAATCTCGGGAAGAAGAGCCAGCCGGCGATTTTCCGCCAGCGTTGCGAAGAAGTTGCGGACCTGCTCGGTGACGCCGTCTTCGGCGACTTCCAGAATCAGATCAGCTTTCTTTTGCTCTTCCAGCTCCGGATTCGCGAGAAGCTGTCGAATGTCTTCGTTCGCGGTGACCTGTCCGGCAACCGTCAGCACCTGGGACCACTCAGCCAGCTGTTCGTGCTCCTGGGCGGCGGCAAATGCTGCTTTTGCGTATGGACGGGCCAGCGTTCTCAGTTCTGCCATGATGAACCTCGTCGTTTAAAGTTCTGCCGCCAGTTTTTCCAACATATCGTTGTGCTTGGAGGCATCGACAGAGGTTTCCAGGATCTTCTCAGCACCAGCGACTGCAATGGCGGCCACTTCCGCACGCAGAGCATCACGAGCCTGATTGCGCTCCTGTTCAATTTCGGCCTTGGCCTGCTCAATCAGCTTCTCGCCTTCTTTGCGGGCGTCATCCTTGGATGCTTCCACAATTTGGGCTGCGCGCTTGTTGGCCTGTTCAATAAGGCCGGCGGCTTGCTGCTTGGCTTCACGCAGTTCCTGAGCTGACTTTTCCTGAGCCAGTTCCAGATCGCGCGTGGCGCGGTCTGAGGCAGCCAGTCCGTCAGCGATCTTCTTTTGACGCTCCTGCAGGGCGGCCATAATCGGTGGCCACACATACTTCATGCAGAAGACGACAAAGATAAAGAACGCGATGGCTTGACCAATCATCGTCAAATTAATGTTCACGTCTTCACCTCTCGCCTGTTTTGTTAAGAATCATCTGACCGGGGCAAAACCCCGGCTCTGGCGACTCGATTAACCGGCGATCTGGCCGACAAACGGGTTGGCGAAAGTGAAGAACAGAGCGATACCAACACCGATCATGGTTACGGCGTCCAGCAGGCCTGCAACGATGAACATTTTAACCTGCAGCATCGGAGTCATTTCCGGCTGACGCGCAGCGCCTTCCAGGAATTTGCCACCGAGGATACCAAAGCCAATCGCAGTACCCAGGGCACCCAGGCCAATCAGCAGTGCAACGGCAATCGCGGTCATTCCAACTACAGTTTCCATGATAACTCCCAGTTTTCAGTTTAGGTTTTCAGTTTAAGGGTTAAGGGTTTAAAACTACGGCTCAGTGCTGCCCGATCAGTGATTGTCCTCGTGAGCCATGCTCAGGTACACGATGGTCAGCATCATAAAGATGAATGCCTGCAGGGTGATGATCAGAATGTGGAAGATCGCCCAGGGCACAGACAGAGTCCACTGTGCCCACAGCGGCAGCAGTGCAATCAGGATGAAGATCAGCTCGCCGGCATAAAGGTTACCGAACAGACGCAGGGCCAGTGAAATCGGCTTGGCCAGCAGGCTCACGCCTTCCAGCAACAGGTTTACCGGGATCAGCAGCATCTTCAGGAACAGGTTGTCGGATGAGAACGGATGCAGGGTCAGTTCGCCCAGGAAGCCGCCCACACCTTTCACTTTCACGCTGTAATAGATAATCAGCGCAAACACAGACAGGGACATACCCAGAGTAACGTTGACGTCCGTCGTCGGAACGATCTTCATGTACTCAACGCCCATCATGTGGAACAGGTAAGGCACCCAGTCCACCGGCACCAGATCCATCAGGTTCATCAGGAAAACCCAGCAGAAAATGGTCAGGGACAAGGGTGCAATGACCTTGTTCTTGCCGTGGAAGGTTTCCTTGACGCTGTTGTCGACGAACTCAATCATGACTTCAACGAAGTTCTGCAGACCACCGGGTTGCCCGGAGGTTACGCGCTTGGCGGCCATGCGGAACAGAATCAGGAAAATCAGGCCCAGGCCGACAGCCCAGCCGAGAGAGTCAACATGAACAGCCCAGAAGCCCATATCGGATGCTTCACCGGAGCTGTGAGCCAGCGTCCAGGTAGCGTCTTGCAGTACGGTTCCGTCGGCACGCTCATAGCCTGCCGGCAGCTTTCCGTAGGTAAGGTTCTGGAGGTGATGCTGAATATATTCGGATGCACTTCCTGCCATAACGGGTTCCCAGGTCCAGTTAATTTCGCTGCGTATTGCTGCCCGCCAGAAGCGGTGTCAACCAGTTGGTGACCAGCATGATCGCAAATGTTAGAAAAAGTGCCGCTATATCAAGCGGCTGAATCCATTTAAACACCATCGTGAAGAGGATGGCGCACAGGATGAGCTTGCCGGCCTCACCCTGGTAAAAAGAACTCATGATCTTCTTGGCAGACCGCGCGCCGGAGTAGCGGAATGCCTTGAGCGCAAAGTAACCGTGGGGCAGTAGAAAAATAAGTCCGCCCAGAAGCGCTGAATAACCGGAAACCTGACCACGAAAAAGAAACGCCAGGCTCACGAAGACAAGTACCACACTTTCTATTACAAACCATCGTGCGATGGGCGGACGGCCGATACCGCCAGGAGCTGCCTTCGTCATGTTTTTCCCGTGAATACGGTGCCTTGGTTCGGTGCCGTTTAAAAAATAAGCAAATACACCGATACGAGCGCCGCAGATTATATGTGTTCAATGTGCACGAATCAACAAAACCAACCCCTCGCCAACCCGCGAGAAACGGCAGAATCTCTGACTCCACGCCTTTTCTGACACAAATAGGCGCCTACTCAATTATTCACCACTACATGTTGTGTGCGATTCTAAAAAGATACTTTCGTAGGTGAGCCAGAGATGTAGAAAAATGGGTCGGTTTACTTGATATGGCCCAAAATACCATCCAGTTCGTCCAGGGAACTGTATTGTATGACCAGCTTGCCCTTACCTTTCTGACCGTGGTCGATGGATACCCGGGCACCCAATCGCTCGGCCAGGTCGTCCTGCAACGCACGAATGTTCGGATCCACTTCGCCGCTGGGCTTTTTACGGTTCGGCGTTTCCTGCTGTACGCGGCGGACCAGGGCCTCGGTCTGACGAACCGAGAGTGACTTGGCCACCACCTGTTTTGCCACCTGCATCTGCTGTTCCGGCTGAAGAGTCAGCATGGCGCGGCCGTGACCCATCTCCAGATCGCCATGTTCCAGCATCAGGCGAACGTCTTCGGTCAGACCAATCAGGCGCAACAGGTTGGTGATGGTGGTGCGGCTTTTACCGACCGCTTCCGCCACCTGGGACTGGGTCAGGCCGAACTCGTCCTGTAGCCGCTGCAGGGCAAACGCTTCTTCTATGGGATTGAGGTTTTCGCGCTGGATGTTCTCGATCAGCGCCATGGCGATGGCGGCTTCATCCGGTACATCGCGGATGATGGCGGGGATGCTGTCCAGCTCGGCCATCTGGGTGGCACGCCAGCGACGCTCACCGGCGATCAGTTCGTAGCGACCCTCTGCGATGGGGCGGACAACAACCGGCTGCATGACGCCCTGCTGACGAATGGAATCCGCCAGTTCCTGCAGGGCGGCCGGGTCCATATCACGACGGGGCTGGTAACGACCACGTTGGATCAGGTCGATCGGTACTTCACGGAGCTCGCCATCATGGTCATGGAGTTCCTGACCCAGATTGACCTTCGAACCCTGTAGTAGGGCGCCCAGTCCGCGTTCACCCAGTCCTCGTTTCTTCGCCGCCATGGTGTTTGTCATTCTTCCCGATGAAAATCAGTGTACAAAGGAGCCGTAGTTTACACGGCAACCGACGTGGATGTCTTTTGCGCTTTGTGACGACGGACCATTTCGCCGGCCAGCGCCAGATACGCCACAGCCCCCTTGGAGGCGCGATCGTACTTCAGTGCCGGCACACCGTAGCTGGGCGCTTCCGCCAGTCGTACATTGCGGGGAATCACCGCCCGGTAGACCTTGTCACCGAAGTATTCACTGAGCTGACCGGATACGTCGAGCGTCAGACTATTGCGGGGATCGTACATGGTACGTAGGATCCCTTCGACCTGCAGGTTGGGGTTCACCGTTTCCTGTATCTGCTCGACCGTGTTCATCAGGGCTGCCAGCCCCTCCAGGGCATAATACTCACACTGCATGGGAATCAATACGGTATCGGCGGCGGACAGAGCATTGACGGTCAGCAGGCTGAGGGATGGCGGGCAATCGATGAGGATGTAATCGTAATTGTCACGAACGGTATTCAGAGCCAGGCGCAGGCGGTGTTCACGGCCGATCTCGTTCATCAGTTCCACTTCCGCCGCGGTCAGGTCACCGTTGGCGGGCAACAGGTCAAAACCGGAGGCTTCCGCCAGGAACGTCACTTCGGCGGCGGTGGCGCGCTTGGTCAGCATGTCATAGCCCGACAGTTCCAGGGCATTTTTATCCACACCGCTGCCCATGGTGGCGTTACCCTGGGGATCCATATCCACCAGTAATACCCGGCGTTTGGTCGCAGCCAGAGAGGCGGCAAGATTCACGCAGGTGGTGGTTTTACCCACACCGCCTTTCTGATTGGTCACTGCAATCACGCGCGCCATGTCTTGCCTCCTTGATACTGAATTACTGGGGTTGCACTGCCCGGCTGATTACCAGCAGGTGCCGTTCGCCGTCTGAGGCGGGTACGGTCAACGGATGACGGGATTCTACCTGCCAACCGGCCGGAAGCGCAGCTACTTCATCTTCCGGATACTGACCTTTCATGGCAAGGAACTCGCCGTCATTTGCCAACACATCCCCGCACCAGGCCACCAGGTTCTCCAGTGCGGTAAAGGCACGGCTGCTGATCTGACTGAAACGGAGATCCGGGCCGCAACTTTCCGCCCGCCCGTGAATCACCTCAACATTGTCCAGGCCAAGCTCCAGCACACACTGGGTCAGGAACCGGGTTTTCTTGCTGTTACTGTCGAGCAGAGTGAACCGTTTGTCCGGCAGGGCAATGGCCAGGGGAATCCCGGGCAGGCCGCCGCCGGCGCCGACATCCAGCAGATGGTCCGTCGTCACAAACGGCAGGATACTCAGGCTGTCGAGCAGCTGGCGCGACACCATCTCCCGCGGATCTCGTACCGCGGTGAGATTGTAGGCCCGGTTCCACTTGTTCAACAACGCCAGGAAGGCCAGCAACTGCTGTTGCTGGGGTGCGCTGAGATCAATTCCCATGTCCGCCAGCCCGTCCTCGAGCTGGCGCTGCCAGAGTGCGTCACTCATAAGCGCGGATCAGGCCGATTGCTTGCGCAACAGGTCACGCTTTTTCAGATGCACCAGCAATTGGGATACGGCTGCTGGCGTCACGCCCTGGATACGGGAGGCCTGGGCCACAGTTTCCGGCCGTACGGTCTTGAGCTTCTGCTTGATCTCGTTGGACAGGCCGCCAATGGCGTCGTAGTCCAGATCCACCGGCAGTGCGGTGTTCTCGTTACGACGCAGGCGCTCAATCTCGTCGGTCTGACGGGAAATATACCCTTCGTACTTGATCTCGATTTCCACCTGATCAGCCACCACCGGGTCGTCCGCCTGGGCCGCGCCGATCTCGGCCACGTGCTTGTAGGCAATCTCGGGACGACGCAGCAGTTCCGCCAGCGACTGGTCGCGGCTCATCGGCTGTTTAAGGAACCCGTTGGCCCGTTCGCCGGCGTCCGTATTCGGATGAATGCGGGTAGATTCCAGGCGACTGCGCTCAGTGGCGATGGCCTCGCGCTTGTCGTTAAACTTCTGCCAGCGGTCGTCGTTCACCAGACCCAGCTTGCGACCGGTTTCGGTCAGACGCAGGTCGGCGTTGTCTTCCCGCAGGATCAGCCGGTATTCGGCACGGCTGGTAAACATGCGATAAGGCTCGGAAGTGCCCATGGTGATGAGGTCGTCCACCAGAACCCCCAGGTAGGCCTCGTCACGACGCGGATACCATTGCTCTTTGTCCTGCGCTTTCAGCGCGGCATTGATGCCCGCCAGCAGGCCCTGGGCGCCAGCTTCCTCGTAACCAGTGGTGCCATTGATCTGGCCGGCAAAATACAGCCCCTGGATAAACTTGGTTTCCAGGGTATGGCGCAGATCCTGGGGATTCAGGAAGTCGTACTCGATGGCGTAACCGGGCCGGGTAATGTGGGCGTTCTCGAACCCCGGGATGGAGCGCACCGCAGCCAGCTGGATATCAAACGGCAGGCTGGTGGAAATGCCATTGGGGTAAAGCTCGTTGGTGGTAAGCCCTTCCGGCTCCACAAAGATCTGGTGGGAATCCTTGTCGGCAAAACGGTTGACCTTGTCCTCGATGGACGGACAGTAACGGGGGCCAATGCCCTCTATGTTGCCGGCGAACATCGGTGAACGGTCGAAGCCGCTGCGGATGATGTCGTGGGTCTGCTCGGTGGTGCGGGTAACGTAGCAGCACATTTGCTCGGGATGTTGGTCCCGGCTGCCGATGAACGACATGACCGGTGTGGGATCATCCCCCCACTGTTCCTGCATCACCGAGAAATCCACAGAGCGGGCGTCGATCCGTGGCGGAGTACCGGTCTTAAGGCGGCCCACGTTGAACGGCAGTTCCCGCAGGCGCTTGGCCAGGGCATTGGCCGGTGCGTCGCCAGCGCGGCCACCGGAATGCTGCTGCATGCCGATGTGGATAACGCCGCCCAGGAAGGTACCGGTGGTCAGCACCACGGTCCGGGCATTGAAGCGGATACCGGTCTGGGTGACCACGCCGGTGACCTGATCGTTTTCCACAATCAGATCGTCAGCCGCCTGCTGGAACAGAGTCAGATTGGGCTGGTTTTCCAGGGTATGGCGAATGGCTGCCTTGTACAGTACCCGATCCGCCTGGGCACGGGTGGCCCGCACCGCAGGCCCTTTACGACTGTTGAGTACGCGGAACTGTATACCGGCCTGATCCGTAGCCTCGGCCATGGCCCCGCCCAGAGCGTCGATTTCCTTGACCAGATGACTCTTGCCAATGCCGCCAATGGCCGGATTGCAGGACATCTGTCCCAGGGTCTCAATGTTGTGGGTCAGCAGCAGGGTTTGTGAACCCATGCGTGCAGCCGCCAGCGCGGCCTCGGTACCGGCATGGCCACCACCAATGACAATGACATCGAAACGGCTCGGAAAATCCACAGTTCACCTCGGAAATCGGGGGATAAAAACAGGGCGGGGAGTATAACGCCTTGCCCTGAAAATTGCAGTCAGAATGTGCAAATTTTAACCAGAACCGCCGATCATGGAAACCAATGCCCGACCCAGCCATGCCGAAGAGGCCACAGAGCATGCCAGTCAGGACGCCGGCAAAATAGAAATCGTTATACTTTCAGAGGCTTGGAATACTCTTCTGAGAAAAGTTTTCAAGAAAGTTATCCACAGACCGAAACACTATTTATTCACCCTAAAATATAGCTTAAATAACTGTTTTTAATCATTAATTACGAAGTAATCCAATGTTTATCCGAATGTTATCCATTTATTTGTCCACAGAATTCCGCCGGGGTGTTCCGGCGCAAAGCCGGAACACCCTACCGCCGAAACACACACACTCCGGAAACGATTGTTGCCTTGACGGAGAGCGGCAGGCCGCTCAGGTCCTTTAGCAACACCAGGTCGGCGTCATAGCCCGGGGCCACCTGGCCTTTGCAATCACCCAGTCCCGCCGCTTTTGCCGGGTGTTCGCTCACCATTTTCCAGGACTCCTCGAAGGGCAACAATCCGAGTTCGGCGGTCATGAAGGGCGCGTGGAATAAACTGGGGTAGTGGTAGTCGCTGCACAGAATGCTGACCAGATTCTCGGCAATGGCCTCCCGAACGCTGATGGCCCCCACGTGCGAGCCCCCGCGAACCAGGTTGGGTGCCCCCATCAACACCTGAATCCCCGCCTCCTGACTCAATCGTGCGGTAAGGGCATCCATCGGAAACTCCGCGATCGCGGTTCCCAGCGAGCGATTAAGCGCCACATCGTCCGGGCTGTGGTCATCATGAGAGGCAAGACTGACTCCCGAGCGACGGGCGGCGTCGGCTAGTTCCCGAATCTGCTGCTCCCCAAGGGCTCGCCGATTCTGCAATCCCTCCAGGAATTCCTCGGTTTCACGTTCTGCCATCGATACGCGTCGACGGAGGCCCGCCAGGTAACGTTCCTTGGCCACCGGATCGTCCAGTCGCGGCAAATGGTCATTGAGGGACAGCAAGTGCACCCTTCCCCGCTCGATCCATTCCATCAACTCCTCATGATCATCGGTGTTGACCTTCTCGTGGCGGATATGAACCCTGGCCTGACACCCGAAGTCCGGTTCCAGGGCTTCCAGGGTTTGCAAGAGTTCCCGCACCGTTGCGCGACTCCTCGGGCCGGGCTCAAAGCCATCGGTGATGCTGTAGTAGAACGTAGTGATGCCGTTGGCCACCAAGCTGGCATCATTGGAGGCGAGAGCAAGCTCAAGAGGGAAAAGGGTACCCGCCCGGGGCGTGATGTGGCGCTCGAACGCATCACCGTGGAGATCGATAATGCCCGGAACCAGGAAACCGTTCTCGCCGTCCATTCGCTTTTCACAGCTGCCATCGGCATCAGCACCGATCGCTACAATTTTACCCCGGGACAACTGTACTCGACTGTCGTGGAGCCAGCCGTTCGTGGTAAGCACGGAAACCCGATCAATCAGCAAATCATCAACGGGCTTCGGCGCAACTGATACATTTTCTTTCATAGGTCTCTCCAAATCCGGACAAAAGGTTAGTGGGGTTGATACATCAGGCGCGCCCGTAACCGGGACGATAGCTGTTCCACGGTAAAGACCAGAACAAAGATCATCAGAATGATTGTGGCAGCCTGGTCGTATCGGAACATTTCCATGGACACCGCCAGCTCAGCACCAATGCCTCCAGCTCCCACCAGCCCGAGCACTACCGAGGATCGGACGGCTTTCTCCAATGAAAACAAACCGGTGTTAATCATGTTCGGCATTGCGCCGGGAAACAGCACAACGGCAATACGATCCAGCGGGTTTGCACCGATGGACGCCAAGGCCTCGGAAGGGCCCGGATCTACCTCTTCCATGGCCTCCGCGAAGAAACGGGCACAGAATCCGATGGTGTCGACGACGATGGTGAGAGTGCCGGCGAAGGGACCCAGACCCACCGACACCACGAAAAACAGGGCCCAGGCAAGATCCGGTACCGTGCGAAAGAAGCTGATAATCGAACGCGCCACGTGCCGCACTGCCGGGTGGGGAGACGTGTTGCGTGCAGCGAGTAATGCCATGGGAAGGCTGAACAAAACCCCGATCACCGTCCCGACCAGAGCCATTTGGAAGGTGACCAGAATCGCATGGGCCACAGGCCCGATCCGGTTGGTCGCGGGCGGGACCATTTCACCGGCAATCGTTGCCATGTTGGGTAGGCCCTTGAGAAGCTCGGATACCGAAAGCCCGACTCCCGCCAGGGACCACAGGAAAAAACCGAGAAACAAGGCGAACAGCCCTGTACCCAGCCATGAAGGACTCTCGAAGCGCCGGGGCAAATGACGTTCCAGACCCACTGCATCAGGACCAGGAAAATCAGACATAGAAACCTCGCAGACTCGCCAGACTCTCGGTGGCGGTGGCACTGTCTAGCATCAGTTGATGCTCCCGCAGCCCCAGTATCCGGTCGGCGTAATGCAGGGCATGTTCGACCTGATGTGACACGAAGAGCAGAGTGAGGCCCCGGGATCGCGACAACTTGGCGAAGAGCTCCATGATGGCCGCGCCGGATCGAGGGTCGAGACTTGCGGTGGGTTCATCTGCCAGCAGCATTCCGGGCTCCTGCATCAGCGCGCGGGCAATGGCGACACGCTGAGACTGTCCACCGGATAACTGGTCACAGCGTTGGTGAGCCAGATCGCTCAGCCCGACCATATCCAGACAATCCATGGCACGTTCCCGGTCTTCCCGGGACGAAAATCCGTGCAACCAGTTTCGCGGCCCGGTCTTGTGGGCAAGATTGCCATGGAGTACGTTGCTCAGTGCCGATAATCTGGGTACCAGACAGTGCTTTTGGAACACGAAACCCACCCGGTTCCGTGCTCTCCTGAGCTCCCTCCCCTGTTTGGCAGACAAACGCTCTCCGGCCAGGACGATGTCTCCCTCGTCGGGCTCAATCAGGCGGACGCAACAACGCAATAATGTGCTTTTACCGGCACCGTTGGCACCTATAAGGGCAACAGCCTGTCCCTGCCGGACATCAAAACTCACGTCCTGGAACACCGGAGCGGTACCTCCTTGGAAGCGTTTGGCCAGACTGCGAACCTGCAACGAGTGGGTAAAACCTGACTCCACCACCCTCGTCGGAGTGATGGCTGACTGTGCGAGACTTGTCATAGTTCGATCTCCGGATGAGACAAGGGCGGCCTGCGGCCGCCCCATGCCCGATCATCAGTCGCCAATGAAGTCTGAATACTCCGGGAACCCTGCCGTTGCATACATGGAGCGAACATAGTTGTAATCGCTGTCCTGTATGCTGCGGATGAAACGCATACCGCTGTATTTCTGGTTGTCCTCACCTTTTAGGATGGCACTTACCAGAGCGTCAGAGTTATCAACGATGGCGTCACGAACCTTATCGATCATTTTCTGATCCACGTGCTGCCCGGCCATGAGCAGATCGTTGGGCAGATCCGGTCCGCGAGCAATGACGCGGAACGCACCTGGCTGCATGCCGCCAGCGCGCATTTCGTTCTCCCGGAGAGAAAGGAAGTTGAGGTGGTTCATACCGATAGCTGCAACATCACCCCGCTTGAGGGATTCCCACATGACCGGCAATTTGGTATTGATCACATCCAGGTCATCAAGTGGATTGACACCATTATCGGCCAGCGCCTGGATCGGGCCCAGATGCTTGGATGTGGAACCCACACTGCCCATTGCGACTTTCTGGCCCTCAAGGTCGGCCACGCTCCGGTACGGACTGTCCGCCATGGCGACAATCACCGCAAAATAGTCAGGCCGGGAAAAGCCCACGACCACCTTGGCATTGGCGCGCTTTTGCATCACCACATACTCGGCGGGTCCGGTCAGCACAAAGTCCACTTTCTTAAAACGCAGCGCCTCGACGGCTGCCGTACGATTGGTCACCGGCAGGAATTCCACATCGTAGCCGGTGACTTCGGACAACACCGCCCGGAATTCGCCAAACTCCCTTTGCAACTCCTCCAGACCCACAAGGTCAGTGACCGCCAGCCGGATGGTTTCAGCATGAACGCTGGGTAAAGCTGAGAAAAAAACCACCAGAGCCAGGCTGGCGTTGCGTAACCAGGTCTTCAACATAATCGATTCCCCACAATGATCTAGACAAGTGACTGAGAGTTCAGTATCGGAGTGGGGTGTGACAGACCCTTGAACAAAACATGTACAATTAGTGACGTTTGCAAGACAGCGTCAGAGCCCGATCACCATGCCGTCGAACGCCACCTCAACCCCACCTGGCAGTTCGGGGCGGGAAAGCAGGTACTCATCCATCTGATGGCCTAGGTGAGTAAGCAACATTCGCTCTGGCGCAACCTGTTCAGCCAGTGTCAGCGCCAGGTTCAGATCGTTATGGTTTCTTGGAGGGTTGGGTTTCGGCGGAACACTGCAATCCAGCACCATCAACGCCAACGGCCGTTGCTTGAGCCAAGCCAGTGTTGATTCGGGCAATCCCACCGTGTCTGTCAGATAGGCACAATGTATCCCCTTGTATTCAATGCCATAGCCCAGCGTGGGTTTCGAATGATTCAGTGGCAACGGCGTGATGGTAAAGGGTCCGATCGACAGGTCCTGGAACGCAGCCAGCGACGGTTGGAACTTGAGGATACCCGGATGCTTGTAGAGGTCGTCGCAGCCCTGGGGATCGTCCGGGCCATAGACCGGCACAGTGTGCCCCGTCCCCCAGCGGAGGTGAAACAGGCCCATGACGTGATCCATGTGATAGTGGGTCAGCACGATCGCCTGAATGCTCCCGGGAGGATAGTTTTCGCACAGATCGATGCGGCCGGCATCCAGCATGAACTGATAGTCGTCCGCACGAATCAACGCACTGCAGGCGCGACGTTTCAATCGGGGGTCAAGCCTTGCACGTTCACAGGCCCGGCACTGGCAACCATAGACCGGTACACGGCGGGCATCGCCGGTGCCCAGAAATTCCAGCTCAAATCCCACCTAGCCTACCCTCGACGTTCCGTGGCGTCTCAATGCCGAGAATGGCTGCCAACTGGACAAACGCCCGCTCGAGCTCGCCATTATTATCCACAACCCGGGTATTCGCCGGTACCTGATCGGCAAACCGCGCCGCCCGGACAACGCGACGTTTGATATCCGCTGCGCTCTCCCGCCCACGGTTCAACAGACGTTGCATCAGTCTGTCCTGATCGACCCGGACCAGGATCGGCACCAACCGGGGGCCATAGCGTTCGCAAGCCTGATCGATAAAGTCTCGCGACCCATTGACCAGAACATCGCAATCCTGAGCCAACCAGAGATCCACCTCTGCCCCTATGCCATAGCTGAGACCGTTGGCCCGCCATTCCATGGCGAACAGGCCTCGTTCGCTGCGCTTGTCATATTCCAGCTGGCAGAGCGCAACGTGGTTCTCCCCTTCCGGGTCCGGCTCCCGGGTAATGTACCGGTGCGCGATCACCAAAGGGCTGTCAGCCAGCCGGTGCCGACACATTCTCAGCAGTGAATCCTTGCCGGAGCCGGAGGGCCCCATCAGGTAGAACAGTTTTCCGCTCACACTCAACTCCTGTCAGTAAACCCGTTTACCGGCACGCCAGACCGTTTCGATGACAGGCTGGTCTTTGCACTCACTGACCAACACCAGATCCGCCCGCTTTCCGGCGGCTATGGAACCCCGGTCTTCCAGACCCGCGCAACGGGCGGGAACCGCGGTGACAGCGGCAATGGCCCTGGTCAGGTCATAGTCATTGGTTTCCAGACGGGCGAGGCGAAAGGCGGCGTCCAGCATGCTCGCCGGATAGTAGTCAGAGGAGAGAATATCGAGCACACCTTCCTCCGCCAGGCTGGCAGCGGCAATATTGCCGGAATGGGAACCGCCCCGGACGATATTGGGGGCACCCATCATCACCTTCATGCCACGCTGGTGCGACTCCCTGGCAGCTTCCAGGGTAGTGGGAAACTCGGCAATGCTCATACCGAAACCCGCGGACTCTTCCACATGATCCGCGGTGGCATCGTCATGGCTCGCCAAAGGTATGGCCCTTTCCTGACAGATGCCGACAATGGCTTCCCGGTAGCGGTCGCTGTAACGCCGGCTGTCCTCCTGCCGGGTCCGGATAAACTCCTCCATCTCGCCTGCACTGAGGCCATGCTTGCCCATGTAGTACTCACGGTACTTGTCCAGGTTGACGAACTGCCGCTGCCCAGGCGAATGATCCATGATGGAAACCAGTTGCAGCATCGGTTGATCCACCAGCGAGCGGAACATCTCCAGGGCGCCCTGATGACTGACTTCGCAGCGCAGGTGCAGAAAATGATCGGCCCTCATCATGGCGTCCCGCTTGCAGGCTTTCAGGGCGTTTACCATCGTTTCGAGGGTCTGCAGACGGGTGCTCCCGGCGACAATGTCGCCCACCGAGATGGCATCAAACACGGTGGTGATCCCGGAAGCGACAATTTGTGCATCATGGGTAATGACGGCCGGTACCGAGGGCCATAGCACCCCGGGCCTGGGTGAAATGTGTTTTTCCAGGTTATCGGTATGCAACTCCACCATACCCGGCATCAGTATTGCGGCACCGCAGTCCAATGCTCCGGGAAGCTGCGAACGCCCCAGGGTGACATCGGCAATCATTCCGTTGCGAATGTGCACCGTGCCGTCGAAACATTCGTTCTCGGTCACCACTCTGGCGTTGGTCAACACCATGGAATCGGTCGGTCCGACGCGACCGCCCGACGGTACTGTGGCCGGTTTCAGATCGCTTACGCTCATGCCTCTGTCTCCTCTGCTACGGCTTGCTGTCGGGGGGCGCTCAGTGCGATGGCACGATCAGCGACCCGGTTCCTGACGTCAGCGTCATGGAAGATGCCAACAATCGCCGACCCGCTCTCCCGGGCACCGCAGATCAGGTCTACCACGACCTCACGATTGTCGGCATCGAGAGAGGCAGTAGGCTCGTCCAGCAACAACATCGGGTAATCCACGATGAAGCCCCGGGCAATATTGACCCTTTGCTGCTCACCGCCACTGAAAGTGGAAGGTGCCAGGCTCCACAAACGCTCGGGAATGTTCAGTCGACGCAGCAGACCCTGGGCACGGGCCAGACTTTCTTCCCGGCTAATGCCGAGCCGACGTGCGGGCTCCATAACCACGTCCAGTGTCGAAACCCGGGGAATCACTCGCAGGAACTGACTGACATAACCGATGGTATGTTTGCGCACTTCAATCACGTCCCTGGGCAACGCGCTGACCAGATCGACTTCGGAGTCTTTGTGGCGCACCCAGATACGGCCGGACTCCGGCTTGTAGTTGGCATACAGGGATCGAAGCAGGGTGCTCTTGCCGGAACCGGACGGTCCGTCCAGCACGACACATTCACCACCGTCCACCGTGAAGCTGATCTGATCCAGCACCTGGTAGGAGACGCCCCCCTGATTGTGCAGAGTGAAGCCCTTGCACAGATTGTCTACACGGATCATTGCATTCATATTCAGGTTTCTCTTTCTGTGTTGGACGATCAGTTACCCAGCACCGAGGACACCAGCAGCTGGGTATAGGGGTGACGTGGATCATCCAGAACCTGGTCGGTCAGCCCGTGTTCCACCACTTTCCCGTGCTTCATCACCATCAACCGATGGGAAAGTAGCCGGGCCACAGCCAGGTCGTGGGTGACCAGAACCACGGCCAGGCCCAGGTCCATAACCAGATTGCGCAACAGATCCAGCAAACGGGCCTGGACCGACACATCAAGACCACCGGTGGGCTCGTCCATGAAAATTAATCGGGGTCCGGTGACCAGGTTGCGGGCAATCTGCAATCGCTGCTGCATGCCACCCGAAAAAGTTCGAGGTGCGTCATTGATCCGGGCAGGATCAATCTCCACTTCCCGCAGCCAGTTCTCGCCGGCCTCCCTTAACTGACCATAGTGGCGTCCACCCACGGCCATCAGGCGCTCACCGATATTGGCACCGGCACTGACACCCATGCGTAATCCGTCTCGCGCATGTTGGTGCACCACGCCCCACTCGGTGCGCAGCAGCACCCGGCGATCACTTTCAGAAATGTTGTAGAGGTCCAGTTCCTGGTCGTCCCGGTTGCGGTATAACACCCGCCCCTGGTCCGGAATGAGTGAGCCTGAGAGACAACCCAACAGCGTGGTCTTGCCTGAACCGGATTCGCCGACAATCCCCAGGACCTCGCCCGGGTAAAGATCGAAATCCACTCCATCGACGCCCTTCCCAGGGGCATAAAGCTTGCGGATTGCCTGTACCTGCAACAGTGGCGTGGCCGCCTCCATCAGGGTCTGTTCAGCTTGCATCACAGGCATGTCTCCTCGTTGGCTGCGGTTTGCTGTTGCCGTTGCCGGCAGTAATCGGTGTCAGAACAGACAAATATCCGCCCCCCCTGGTCATCGGTGATCACCTCGTCCAGAAAAGAGTCAGTGGCTCCGCAAAATTCGCAGCTTTCATCCCATCGCTGAATTTCGAATGGGTAATCTTCAAAGTCCAGACTGCGCACCCTGGTATAAGGCGGGATGGCGTAGATGCGTTTTTCCCGGCCGGCGCCGAACAACTGCAAGGCGGGACAGTGGTCCATCTTCGGGTTGTCGAACTTGGGAATCGGAGAGGGATCCATCACATAGTGGCCGTTCACCTTCACCGGGTAGGCATAGGTGGTGGCAATATGGCCATGACGGGCAATATCTTCGTAGAGTTTCACATGCATCACCCCATACTCCTGCAGGGCGTGCATGGTACGAGTCTCAACCTCACGAGGCTCGATAAAACGCAGGGGTTCCGGAATCGGTACCTGGTAGACCAGAATCTGACCCGAACCCAGGGGCGTTTCCGGAATCCGGTGCCGGGTCTGGATTACCGTAGCCTCCGTGGTGACTTCCGTGGTTTTGACACCTGCGGTCCGGGCGAAGAAGCGACGGATACTTATGGCATTGGTAGTGTCATCCGCGCCCTGATCAATCACCTTCAGGGTATCGTCCCGGCCGATGACCGTTGCGGTAACCTGCATACCGCCCGTACCCCATCCATAGGGCAAGGGCATTTCCCGGCCCCCAAATGGAACCTGGTAACCGGGAATCGCTACCGCCTTCAGCAGACCTCGCCGGATCATCCGTTTGGTCTGCTCGTCAAGGTAGGCAAAGTTGTAACCACCCGTTTCATCCCTCTGTGCCTGCTGGAGATTCATGCTTCCGACTCCTGTCTCGGTACGCTGCCGGCTGTGTCTGACTTTTCGACGGCATCGTCAGCTTTTTGGTAATACTCCTGCCTCAACTGCCGTAACAGGACCAGTTCCGACTGGAAATCCACGTAATGGGGCAGTTTCAGATGCGAGACAAAACCCGAGGCATCCAGATTGTCGCAATGGGACAGAACGAACTCCTCGTCCTGGGCGGGGGTGTCCAGTTCTTCTCCCAACTCCCTCGCTCGCAATGCCCTGTCTACCAGGGCCATCGCCATGACCTTGCGCTCGGACTGGCCGAACCCCAGGCCATAGCCCCGGGTGAACCGGGGCGCTTCGGTTTCATTGCCGCCAAACTGGTTGATCATGTCGCACTCGGTAATCTCGATATCGCCGATAACGACCGGAAAGCCCAGCTCCTCCGGCAGTATTTCCACCGCCACCTCGCCATACCGGATCTCGCCAGCAAACGGATGATTGCGGCCATACCCCCGTTGGGTGGAATAACCCAGGGCTAGCAGGAAGCCTTCATCGCCCCGGGCGAGTGCCTGAAGCCGCACATCCCTGCTGGCCGGATAACTGAGAGGATCTCGGGTAATATCACCAGGCTCCCGGTCGGTGGCTGCCGGACCAGCTTCTCCATCCGGGCCCTCGATCATCCCTTCCCGATTGAGCATTTCCAGTACCCGCGGACAGGGTTCCAGGGGTTGTTCCTCAGGCTCCGGCCCCCTGGGCACCTCGCCATTGGCCATCAGCGTGAAATCCAGCAGTCGGTGGGTATAGTCGTAGGTAGGCCCCAATACCTGGCCACCGGGCACATCTTTGTATGTAGCGGAGATACGCCGCCGGATTGCCATCGTGCCGGTATCCAGGGGGCAGGAATAAAGGAATCTTGGCAAGGTGTTGCGATAGGCACGCACCAGGAAGACGGCCTCGACCACATCGCCGCTGGCCTGCTTGAGGGCCAACGCCGCCAGTTCCGGATCATACAGGGAGCCCTCTGCCATGACTCGATCCACCGCCAGCCGAAGCTGACTCCGGATTTGTGCCACCGACAACTCACCGGATTCCGTTTTGCCACGACGATTCTCCGCCAGCCACTGATGAGCAGCATCTATAGCTTTTTCGCCACCTTTTACTGCAACATACATGATTATTTCTCCTGTCCTTCTAGGCTGACCCTGGTGGTCCGGGGCAACGCCATAACCTGGTTACTGCAGGTCAGAATGAGGTCAACGCCACAGGGGAAGCCTGCCCGATTGCTGGCCAATTGTTGCAGCCAGTCGGAATCAAACCCCGCAATGTGGACATGCCTCTGTTGACGGATCCCCGGCCCTTCAAGAACCAGTTCTCCCCCCTCCTCCAATGCGTCCACTTCGACAATCAACGTGGCGGACTTATCGGGGTACTCGAAGGTGCCCTGACTGAATGCCGACAGGGAACAGCCACCTTGACCGGAGACCAGGGCAAACAGTGCCTGATCTGAGCGGGCAGCAATACCACAACCACAGTGAAATCTGAGGGAGTTGATGACCGCAGCGCTGTTCAGATCCGGTGCCAGCCACACGGGCGTTTCCTGATCCAGCAAGGCCAGGCAGACCTGATAAGCTGCTGGGGATAGCGGGGCCGGGGCAGCCAGTTGCGCGAGATTATGCCGGGTACCTGGTTCAGCCATGGCCATCAGCACCTGGCGGAAGACCTCCTGGGATTGGTGAGTGATATCCGAGAAACCGTCACAGAGCCCTTCCAGAGTGACAACGGCGGGAGATTGAACGGTTGCAGACATAGTTATTCCCCCCGAACCATGGTCATGAAATTTACTCGAGTAGCCGACGCCTTGCGGGACTGCTCCCGCCGGGCAGCCAGCCATTCATCATGGAGCGGTTCGATCAGGGTTTTCTGGAGCCCCTCATCCTGCTGTAACAAGGCATCCAAAACCGCTGCGAGTTCTGCATGACGCCGGCTTTGCCCTTGCACATAGCCGAACCCCAGTGTTCCACCTGTCAACTCAACCACACAGCGGCTCATAGTCATTTCTCCCAGATTGAAAGGATTGCCGGTACCGCCGGCGCGGCCCCGAACCATGGCAAGACCGACCTCTGGTGCTCGCAGGTGGCGATATTCCGGGCAGCCAAACTGCTCCAGCCATTGCTCAAGACTTTCTTCAGCCGCTCGGGCAAGCACGCTCATCCAGTGTTGGCGTGCCCCGATTTCGGTCTGCGATGAGGCTGTCTTATTGCTGGTCATGATGACGGATCTCCCTCCGTTCTCGGGTTTTGTCTGGGTTCAATCTTGTATTCAAAGCAATCCGCTCGGCTGCGCGACACACTGTATTCCACCAGCGCTCCGGTGCGGGTGCAGAGGTTGTTGGAACGTATCTTCAGAAGCGGCATGTTCCGTGGGTAATGCAGCAAAAGCGATTGCTGTCGGGTTGGCATGCCGGCGGATATCAGTCCCTGTTTGCGGGTCAGCTGGAAGCCATAACGGGACTCGAGCAGAGCGTGAAGAGAGCCGCCGTGATACTGCTCCTCCAGGTCCGGGAAATGGTGCTTCGGCAGGTAATGACTGATCAGTGTGACCGGTTTGCCGTCGATACAGCGCAAGGTATCGATCTGGAACACTTCGGTGCCTGGCTCCACCCACATTTTCTGCGCCAGCCGCTCGTCCACCCAGTGAAAATATCGGCCGATAACCCGCGCTTCAGAGTGATGACCCATGGCTTCCACCGATTCACTAAAACGTCCTCTCGCGCCAATCTGGTATTGCAGGGAATGTTCCAATACCAGAGTGCCCTTACCTTGCTGACGCAACACCATACCGGCCTGAACCAACTCATCGATGGCGCGACGCACGGTATGACGATTGATGGAAAAACGCTGCGCCAGCTGGATTTCGGAGGGGAGGTACTCTCCACTCTGGAACTTTTCCCGAATTTCCGTTTCAAGGGCACGTGCCACATCCTCGTAGATGGCCATGTATGTCCTTCCTTACTTGTCTAGACAACTTGCTTGAGCGAAAGGCCCCGTAACCGGGGCCATATCACATTGAAGGCGACTCAGATAAACCGTTTCCTGATCCACTGAGAGGCAATATCCAACGCGGTGACCACCACAATGATCACAATCATCACGGCGCAGGTCTGGGCAAACATGAATCCACGCATGCTTTCCCACAGGATGACGCCGATACCCCCGGCACCGACCATGCCCACCACGGTCGCAGACCGCACGTTAGACTCGAAGCGATACAGGGAATAGGAAATCCATAATGGCAACACCTGAGGAATCACACCGAATATGATTTCCTGAATGCCTGTGGCACCAGTTGCCCGAACGCCCTCCACCGGTCCCGGATCGATGGCTTCTACCGCCTCCGAAAACAGCTTTGCCAAGACGCCGGTGGTATGCACAAAAAGCGCCATAACTCCGGCGAATGGCCCCAAACCGACAGCCACGACAAACAGCATGGCGAATACCATCTCATTGATCGCACGGCTGGCATCCATCAGTCGACGCACCGGCTGATAGACCCACCACGGAACCAGGTTCTCCGATGAAAGAATGGCGAAAGGTATGGCAAACACGATGGCGAGAAAGGTTCCCCAGATGGCGATCTGAACAGTGGTAACCATTTCAGTTACGTAATAACGCCATTGACTGAAATCTGGCGGGAAGAAATCTCCCAGGAATGTGGCCATGTTGTCGGCATCGTTCCAGATTGCCTGGGGATTCATCTCCGCCCCTCCCCACGATCCGGCCAGTGCCGCCAGTAATATCCCCCAGCCGAAAAGTCTCATCCAGCTGTTTCCCGGACGGATCGCCGTTACTTCAGGTTGCGCGGATGCTGTTTGCATATAGTTTCCGGATCAGTCAGAAGAGTCGTGAGTCATTCAGGGTCCGGCAGGGGGCAAGCCCCCTGCCCGCAACCTCATTCTGCAGCAGCCTGCTGCTTCTCGATCAGGGCCGCTCGACGGTCCAGTTCCTGCAGTTCCTTCTTGATGGAAGACAACCGGGCCTTGTCAGAAGAGCTGAGACTTTCTGCGTTTTCCAGGGCCGCCTTCTCCTTGAACAGTGCTAGCTGGCGAATGGGAATCAACTGGTCGTTGCTGGATTCCTTGAAGGGGGCCCACTGGAGATCGGCCAGAACGGCTTTCTCTCGGGCATCGTCGGTGCCGTATGTGAAAATGAAGTTCCGAATTTTCTGCTTGGACTGCTCAGGCAGGTTCTTGCGCCATACCAGGGGGTCCGAAGGAATCAACGGTGACTTCCAGATCACCTTGAGCTGTTCGGCTTTTTCCGGCTGGGTTTCTTTCAGGCGTCCGAAGCTCTCGGTATTGAAGGTGGCAACATCAACCTGTTTGTTCGCCACTGCCAGGGCGTTGGTTTCATGGCTCGAGTTCAGGGTGCGCTTGAAGGCGCTCTTGGCATCCACGCCGTTCATAGCGAAGACATAATAGCCCGGCACCAAGAATCCAGAAGTGGAGTTGGGATCACCATTACCAAAGGTCAGTTCAGACGCGTTGGAGAGTATGTCATCCACTGAATTGAGACGTTCGTCTTCCCGGTGAGCGATCAACAATGACCAGTAACCGGGGTTGCCACTAACATCCACAGTCTGAGCGAAGATCTCGCCGCCCGCACGATCCACGGCTTCCATGGCAGACTTGTTGCCATACCAGGCAACATCGACCTTATCAAAACGCATTCCCTGGATAATCCCGGCGTAGTCGGGAGCGAAAAAGGCTTTCACCTCCATATCCAGTTGCTCAGACATGTCTGCCAGGAACGGTTCCCAGATGGTCCGCAGATTCTGGGATGATTCGGTGGAGATAATGCCAAAGTTCAGGGTGTCCATTTCTTCTGCCTGGACACCGGTCGCGGCAACGGTCACCGAAGCAGCGACAGTAATGCCGCGAATCAATTTCTTGATCATGACTATTCCTCTCATTGGATTGATATCACTGGCCAGCCTTACTACTGCACCATCGCGAGACCGCTTATCGGACGGATAACCCGATTGCGAGGCGCAGGCAGGTTTTCTTCATTGAATGAGGTGGTTCCATAAATCTGATTGAGCAGTGCAGGGGTCAACTCTGCTGACTCGTCGTCGAACAGAACTTCTCCCTGGCGCAGGGCGAGTATTCGAGTGCAATAATTGCGGGCGTAGTCCACCTGATGAAGGGTAACCACCACGGTCTTTCCATCCTGCTCGTTTATATCCGCCAGGATTTCCATAACACAGCGAGCCGATTCCGGATCCAGTGAGGCAATCGGTTCATCCGCCAGAATGACATCCGGCTGCTGCGTAAGCGCGCGAGCAATAGCGACCCGTTGCTGCTGCCCGCCGGACAGACAGGAAGCACGTTGATGGGCGAAACGGTCCATCCCCACCCGTCGCAGGGACTCCATGGCAAGGGCCTTTTCCTCTTCCCTGAAATATCCGAGCGTTCCGCGCCAGGCAGGTATGCGTCCCAGCGTGCCGGTAAGCACGTTCTCCATGACGGTGAGGCGATTCACCAGATTGAACTGCTGGAAGATGTAACCAATACGGGCCCGGGTTCGCCGGACATTCCCACTCAGCTTCCCGCTGGATTGCATGGGTCGGCCAAGCACCTGAACACTTCCATCACCCTGATCGCCCCGAACCAGCCCGGTGATATGCCGGAGCAGAGTGGATTTACCAGAACCGGAGGGACCAATAAGCCCTACCATTTCTCCACTGGCCACCGAAAGGTCAATGTTGTGCAGGGCTTTTGCGCTCTTTCCGAACGTCTTGCTCAGATTACGGACGTGAATGACAGGGTCCATTACACTTCCTTCTTTTGTCTGCAAACAGTTGTTAAGCCGGCGCCGAATGGCCGCACCGAACGAGTCAGGTTTTGATCAACTTGTGTAGACATCTTGATTCTGGATTGTTGCAACGGGGGGACAATCGCATGACGGTTCCTTGAAACTTCCATTGCACGTTTTCGTTTGGTGTAGTCGCTGTCGCTGGTGGTTTCCGGCTTGTCGCTGGGGCTGTTGCTGACGGGTTCCTTCTCACCACTGATCGGGCGATTGATCGATTGTTGCGGGGGGCGCCATGTGATGGCCGCAAACTCGGTCGTGATTGCTTGCGGATTGTGGCTGATGAGCCTGGCCACCAATCAGGCCAGCTATTTGCTGAGTTGGGCCGTACTCGGGATGGGGATGGCAGCTGGTCTTTACGATGCTGCCTTTGCAACACTCGGCCGCTACTACGGTTCTGATGCCAGAGGTGCTATCACTGGCGTGACCCTGCTGGCTTGTTTTGTTACCCTCTGAACGCCGGTAGCGAATCAGAAGTCATCCGCCGCCTTTTGAGGCGCGGCCGCCAGCCCCTGCCCACCACCGGTCTGACCAGCCTGCTTTTCCAGCTCGACCGCCACGGCGTTGGTGGATTTGGCAAAGCGTGCCAACAGGTCGTACAGCACGGGGATAATGAACAGGGTCAGAGTGGTGGCGAACACCAGCCCACCGAGGATAACCACACCGATGGAGGCGCGGCTTTCTGCACCCGCACCGGTGGCAAGCACCAGTGGTATGGCGCCAAACACCGTGGAGATCGTGGTCATCAATACCGGCCGGAACCGCAGGCTGGCACCGGCCAGGATCGCCTCCCGCACCTCATAGCCTTTGTCCCGGAGCTGGTTGGCAAACTCCACAATCAGGATGCCGTTCTTGGCCATCAGTCCCAGCAGCATGACGATGCCAATCTGGCTGTAGATATTCAGGCTGATGCCGGCCCAGAACAGGGCGATCAGCGCACCGGTCACCGCCAGGGGTACCGACAGCATGATGATCAGCGGGTGTATCCAGCTTTCAAACTGCGCCGCCAGCACCAGGAACACAATGACGAAGGCCAGCCCGAAGGTCAGGTAAATGGCGGCGGAGGAATCCTGGAACTCGCGGCTGAGCCCCTTGTAGCTGATCCGGGCTTCCGGCGGCAGGTTATCCACAGCCAGGTTGTTCAGGTATTCCAGAGCGGATCCCAGGTCGTAACCGTCGGCCAGGGAACCACTGATCACCACCGCCGGCAGACGGTCGATCCGTCTCAGGTCGGGGTTGGCACCAATTTCGCGCACTGACACCAGAGCTTCCATCGGAATCAGCTCACCCCCCTCCCGGGGACGGAGAAACACCTGTCCGAGGTCCTCCGGCGTCGCCCGGTCGGCGTCCGCTGCCTGCACGATGACGTCGTATTCCCGGCCACGATCGATGTAGGTGGTGACCTGACGGGACGCCAGCATGGTTTGCAGGGTCAGCCCCACGTCTTCAACCGTGATATCCAGATCCGCGGCTCGTTCACGGTCGATGTTGACCCGCAATTCCGGTCGGGTCAGCTCGAAATCCGTATCCAGATTCAGCAGGTTCGGGTTGTCTCTTGCCCGCTCTTTAAGTTCCTCACTCCAGGCCTGTACCGACTCATAATCGGGACCGCCGACCACGATCTCCACCGGCTGGTTGAACCCCCGCTGCCCCAGCCCCGGCGGATTGATCGCCACGGCGCGGATACCGGGAATACTGGCAAGCTTGCCACGGAGCTCGCTGGTCACCTGTTGCTGTTGGATATCCCGTTCGTCCCAGGGAGTGAGGCCCATGATCATGAAGGCATTGTCCGCCTCGTTACGGAACCCGACGATGGAGAGCAGACGATCGGCAACCCCCTCCTCAAGGTAGGGGAGTAACTGTTCCTCAGCCTTTTTCACGTGATGATCGGTGTATTCCACCGTTGACCCCCGCGGTGCGCTGACTGGCATGATAATCACCCCCCGGTCTTCGACAGGTGCCAGCTCCTGGGGCAGCTTGGGAAACACCACCGCAATCAGGACCATGCCCGCCAGCCCGAGACCGAGCAGCAGCCCCGGTTGGTGCAGCGAGAATCTCAACATGCGCTCATAACCTCGGGTCAGGCCATTCAGCACCTTCTCGGTGGCACTCCAGAGCCGGTGACCCTCTTCGGTTTCCGGACTGTGTTTCAGCCACTTGGAACAGAGCATCGGTGTCAGGGTGAGTGCCACCAGGCTGGACACCACCACGGCCGCCGCCAGGGTAAAGCCGAATTCCGCGAACAGCCGGCCAATATTGCCGCCCATAAACGAAATAGGCACAAACACCGCAACCAGCGTGAGGGTGGTGGCTATGACCGCAAACGCCACTTGCTTGGCACCACGATAGGAGGCCAGTAACGGCGGCTCGCCGTCATCAATACGACGCTGGATGTTCTCGAGCATGACGATGGCATCGTCCACCACCAGACCGATGGCAAGGATCACCGCCAGTAGAGTGAGCACGTTGATGGAAAAACCCAGGGCTCCCAGACCGATGAATGCACCGATCACCGCCACCGGGATGGTCACGGCAGGGATCAGTGTTGCCCGCCAGGAGCGCAGGAACACGAAAATCACCAGAATCACCAGCGACACGGCGATGGCCAGGGTGATCATCACTTCCTTGATGGAAGCACGGATGAAGATGGATTCGTCGTAGCTTTCAGCAATGGTGACTTCCGGTGGCAGGGTTCGCCGGATATTCTTCAGTTCCTCCTGAACCCGGTCAGACACCGCCACGGTATTTGACTTGGACTGCCGGATCACCCCCATACCGATGGCCGTCTGACCATTGGCCCGCAGGCGACCGGTATCGGATTCCACCCCCATCTGAACGTTGGCCACCTCACCAAGGCGCAACAGGTCGTTGCCGTCGCGGCGAATCACCAGTTCACGGAATTCCTCCACTGTGGATAACCGGCCCTCGGCCCTTACCGTAAAGTCCCGGGTGGCAGACTCTACCGAGCCCGCCGGCAGTTCGACGTTATTGGAGCGCAACGCCCGTTCAACTTCCGCCACGGTAATGTCGCGGGCCGCCAGCCGTTCCCGGTCCAGCCAGATACGAATGGCGTAACGGCGCTCACCGCCAATACGCACATCGGCCACACCGTCCAGCACCGAGAGCCGGTCCGCCAGCACCCGGTCGGCAAAATCACTCAGTTCCGCGCTGTCCCAGACGTCGCTACGGAGGGTAATCCACATCATCGGGCGCGCATCGGAATCGGCTTTGCTTACGACCGGAGGATCGGCTTCATCGGGGAGTTCGTTGCTGATCCGGGACACCGCATCACGGACATCGTTGGCGGCAATATCGACATTGCGGGAGGTATTGAATTCGATGCTGGTGCGGGATTCACCCTGTTCTGTGCTGGACTCGATGGCACGGATGCCCTCGATACCACTGATCGCCCCCTCGATCACCTGAGTAATCTGGGTGTCCACCACTTCGGCGGCGGCGCCGGTATAGTCGGTGGATATCGACACCACCGGCGGATCGATATCCGGGTACTCCCGCACGGGCAGGCCCAGCAGGGCGGCCAGGCCGAAGACCAGGATCAACAGGCTGAGGACGGTGGCAAAGACCGGGCGCTTGATCGACACATCGGAGAGGATCATGGATTACGACTCCAGCGACGTGGCAAAGCGGTTGTCCGGAATCGCCTTGTCGTCATCCACCACTTCGATACGGTCGCCACTACTGAGACGATCCTGGCCGGTAATGATCACCGGGTCATCCTCGGTCAGGCCGTCCGACACTTCCCCCCACCCCGGCTGACGGGCGCCCAGGGTGACGGGCACGCGCCGCGCCTTGCCGTCTTCTGCAACAAACACATACTTGTCGGCGCCGCGCATCAGGACCGCCTGCTCCGGAATGACCAGGGCCTGGCGCTCACGCAACGTCAGGCTGGCCGACATGAACTGACCGGGACGGAGTTTGCCGTCGGGATTGTCGATCAACGCCCGTACCGGCAGGGTACGGCTCAGTTCGCTGATGCGGGTACCCAGCTCGACAAGTTCGCCACGGAAGGTTTCCCCGGGGTAGGTCGGGGAGCGCCCCTGCACCCGTTGGCCCAGGCTGATCTGTCCCAGAAACCGTTCCGGGATGGAGAACCCCATCTCCATGCGATCCGTGGAATCCAGGGTCGCAACGGCGGTGCCTGAACCCAGGTAGGCTCCCATACTGATATCATTCAGCCCCACCATCCCGGTAAACGGTGCGGTGATACGATGATTATCCAGACGGGTTCGAGCCGCCGCCAGCTGGGCCTGGGCCACATCCAGCGAAGTACGCAATTCATCCACCTGGGACTGGGAGATGCTGTTGTTTGAACGCAGGCTCCGGGCCCGCTCATACTGGCGCCGGGCATCCGCTACCTGGGCTTCGGATACCCGGACGTCAGCCCGCGCCTGGCGATCATCCAGGCGAAGCAATAAGTCTCCTTTCTCCACCCGCTGACCGCTGCGCAGGTTCAGTTCCACAACACGACCGCTGACTTCGGTGGTCAGTTCAATGGCATCCAATGCTTTCAGACTGCCCACGGCATTCACCCGATCCCGAACCGTTTCCAGGCGGGGATTGGCAACGTTGACCACGCTTGCCGGCCGCACGCGCTGGTCGCCAGCAGCCGATCCCTGATCCAGATAACGGTAGGTAACTGTTCCGGCCACTGCTACAGCCACCAGAACCAGAGCAATCAGCCATTGCTTCAGCATAAGCCTTCATCAGTCCTTAATCGATTTTGGTAATCACCAACACCACTTCCCCCACATCCAGCCCCCATTTGCTCATGGTGGTCTGGTTGATGAGGGTGTCCGGTGTCACCAGGTACATCCAATCGTCCATGCGCACGTCGATGGTGCCATCACCGTATGGCACACGTAATACGTAATTCATATGGACCGAGTTGCCTTGCCACCGCATGGTGCCAGGCTTCACCACATCACCTGCATCGGCATGGTACCCACCCTCGGACGGCGTCAGTGTCCAGGTTCGGGTCTGGACTTCGCCGTCGTCGAAGCGGAACACCTCGTCCAGAGTGCCGACTCCCTGGGCATCCCAGCTGGCGTCGATTGTCGCATCGAAGGTCCGAATGACGGTGCCCGACCAATCCTTGACCACGCCCCGTGCCGAAAGTTCGCCATCAAAAAACTGTTGGGGAACCAGTCGGGGCTCGCGATCGCTGTAATCATCCAGCGAGGGCCCGGCGCAACCGGCCAGAACCAGTACCGACAACAATAACCACAAGGGCAATAGCGGGCTAGCCTGTTCAGCCGAAGGTCTGGGTATTTGCATGACTTTTACACTCCCGAAAGGAATTTGTTGGCAAGTTATCTCCCGGAAAATACGCTCCTAACCAGGTTTTCGATCAACACCTCATTACGCCAAGCTCCGACATCGTCATTTCAGCCAATTGTCCTTCCTGACAGTCGGACAGGCGGTTTTCGTCAATGGAACACCTGTTTGAATGCCGTAAAACATGACCTATCGGAGGGCCTGTTGCCCTCCACCCGATTCCCTGACAGGACAGAGGTATTGTTATGCCGGTTTACAAGGCGCCCCTGCGCGATATGAAGTTTCTGCTGAACGATGTGTTTGACTACCCCAGTCATTACGCGTCGCTGAAAAGCGGCGAAAATGCCACCCCGGACATTGTTGAGGCCATTCTCAGCGAGTGCGGCAAGTTCTGCGAGGAAGTCCTCAGCCCGCTGTACCAACCCGGCGACGAAGAGGGCTGCAAGCTGGAGGACGGTGTGGTCACCACGCCAAAGGGATACAAGGAAGCCTACGAACAGTACGCCATGGGCGGCTGGCAGGGACTATCCGCGCCGGAAGAGTACGGCGGTCAGGGCCTGCCCGCCTCCATGGGCCTGCTGAAGCAGGAAATGATGGGCACCGCCAACTGGTCATTCTCAATGTACCCGGGCCTGTCCCTCGGTGCCATGAACACGATTTACCTGCATGGCTCCGAAGACCAGAGGCAGGCCTACCTGACACCGCTGACCGAAGGACGTTGGGGCGGCACCATGTGTCTGACCGAGCCACAATGCGGTACTGACCTGGGCCAAGTCAAAACCAAAGCCGAACCCCAGGCTGACGGCAGCTACAAGCTCACCGGGACCAAAATTTTCATTTCCTCCGGTGACCACGACCTGACCGAAAACATCGTCCACATCGTGCTGGCACGTCTGCCGGACGCACCCAAGGGCACCAAGGGAATCAGCCTGTTCATCGTGCCCAAGTTCCTGCCAGACGGCAACGGCGGTGTCGGTGAGCGCAACGGCGTTTCCTGTGGCAGCCTGGAAAAGAAAATGGGCATCAAGGCATCCGCAACCTGCGTGATGAACTTCGATGACGCCACCGCTTTCCTGCTCGGGCCCGAGAACGAAGGCCTGAACTGCATGTTCACCTTCATGAACTCCGCCCGTATTGGTACCGCGATCCAGGGTGTCGGCCCTGCGGAACTGTCCTATCAGTGGGCACTGGACTACGCCAAGGAGCGCCGCTCCATGCGCGCGCTGTCCGGCAAGAAAGATCCTGAACACGTTGCCGATGCGCTGATTCACCACGCCGATGTGCGTCGCATGCTGCTAACCCAGAAGGCCATCGCCGAAGGCGGACGCGGAATGCTGTACTACGCCGCCCGAGTAGCCGATCACATGGTGGAAGGTCATGCGGAAGGTGACGAGAAAAAAGCCGATAAATACGACGACAAGCTCGGTTTCCTGACGCCGATTCTCAAGGGCTTCCTCACCGAACTGGGCAACGAGGCGGCAAATATTGGCATGCAGGTTTTCGGCGGCCATGGCTACATCCGCGAGCACGGCATGGAGCAGATCGCCCGCGATACCCGCATCGCCACCCTGTACGAAGGCACCACCGGTATCCAGGCCCTGGACCTGCTGGGTCGCAAGGTGCTGCTGATGACCCAGGGCGGCGCGGTACGTGAGTTCACCCTGATCATCGCCAACTTTGCCCGCAAGCATCTTACCGACAAGCGTCTGCGGCCATTCGCGGTGGAACTGCTGAAACTGACCGCTCAATGGAACCTGCTGACCGTTCGCATCATGCTGGCGGCCCGCAAGGACCGGGATGTGGTCAGTGCCGCCGCCCACGATTTCCTGATGTACAGCGGTTATGTGTCCATGGCCTACATCTGGGCGCGTCAGGCGGCGGTCGCAGCCGACAAGCTGGATAACGGCGGTGACGAATCGGAGGAGTTCTACAAGGCCAAACTGGCCACTGCGGAATTCTATTACGAGCGCCTGCTGCCCCGCGCACAGGCCCACGCCACCAGCATGCTCAGCCCCAGCAAGAACCTGATGCAGCTGGACGCGGAGGACATGAGCTTTACCGGCTGATCCTTCCAATGCCGTCCCGAAAGAGGAGCCACCCGGCTCCTCTTTTTTTATCCCCCCTTACCCTCTATTACCTCCCCCCCTCCGTCAACCTAAGACAATCAACAGGTTAACTGTCGCCTTTGACAACATTGACATCGATCAATAAGTAACTGAGAATCATTCGCACCTTATTTATCGTTTGATAAATCATCTGTAAGGAAAATCAACAAACGGACCACCCTGCCCATGTCTGATCACCCTGCATTTTCAAGCACTGCAATGACCTCACCGTCCGCGCCAGCGACGTCGAAGACGGATCAGTTCCTGTTCAACAGCGCCAACCTGACGCACTACAGGAGCAGCCTGCGCCAGGGCCTGGAGCTGATCGAAAACCGGATGAAAACGGTCAAGCGTCCATTCAGCGGTATACTGCCACGGGAACTGGCCCAACAGTTCGAACACCTGGACCTTGACCAACCCTGCAGCGGCATGAACGAAGCACTGGCAGAACTTGACCGGCTCTACCTGGAAGACGCCGTCTACTTTCACCACCCCCACTACACCGCTCACCTCAATTGCCCGGTCACCATTCCCGCGATCACCGCGGAGCTGATCCAGGCATCGCTCAACACCTCCGTGGATACCTGGGACCAGAGTGGCGGCGGTACCTTCATTGAGCAACGGCTGATTGACTGGACCGCCAATCGCATCGGATTTGATAGCGACGCCGACGGGGTGTTTACCAGTGGCGGCACCCAGTCCAACCTGATGGCCATGTTGCTGGCCCGGGACAACCTGTCCCAACACTTCTGGCAGCACAGCACGCGGGAACAGGGTCTGCATCCGGACGCCCACCGATTCCGCATTTTCTGCTCCGAGGTCAGCCATTTCAGCATCCAGAAAGCCGCGGCGCTGCTGGGATTGGGTTATGACGCCGTGGTCCCGGTGCCCTGTGATGCCTACTATCGCATGGACGTCACCGCCCTGACGCAAGCAATCGAGACAACCCGCGAACAGGGACTGCTGCCGATGGCGGTGGTGGCGACCGCCGGCACCACCGATTTTGGCAGTATCGATCCGATTATCCCAATCGCGGACCTGAGCCGGCGCGAGGGGCTGTGGCTTCATGTGGACGCCGCCTACGGCTGTGGCCTGCTAGCGTCCTGCCGCCATCGTCACCTGCTTAAGGGTATCGAGCAAGCGGACTCGGTTACGGTCGACTATCACAAATCCTTTCTTCAGCCGGTCAGTTGCAGCGCCCTGCTGGTACGCCATAAACACACCCTGGGCTGTGTCACCTGGCACGCCGAATACCTGAATCCCCTGTGCCAACGTCAGGAAGGCACCCCCAACCTGGTGGACAAGAGCCTGCAGACCACCCGCCGTTTCGACGCTCTCAAGCTCTGGCTGACCCTTCGCGCACTGGGGCCCGAGGCGATTGGCGCGGCTTTCGACAAGGTCATCCACCTGGCCCGCCAGGGTTACCTGCTGCTGTTATCGGATAACGACATCGAAATCCTTCACCAGCCCCAGCTCAGTACCCTGGTGTTCCGCTATCGACCCGATATGGCCATGAGTGACGCGGCACTGGACCAGCTCAACCAGTCCATCCGCAAGGCCCTGATGCGCTCCGGTGAAGCCCTGGTCGCCGCCACTCGGGTCCACGGCCGGCAGTATCTGAAGTTCACCCTGCTCAACCCCGACACCCGGATTCGGGATGTCCAGGCGGTTCTGCGCCTGATCAAACGCCACGGCGCCGAGGCTCTGGCTGACCACACACCCACTAACACCCAGCAGCCGATGGAGGTCGCCCATGTCGGATAACACCCTTGAATTCATTGCCATTGGTCTGGGGCCTTTTAACCTCAGTCTGGCCTGCCTGGCCGAACCCCTGGAGGACCTGAGCGGTCTGGTGCTGGATGAGAACCCCCAGTTCGACTGGCATCCGGGCATGATGCTGGAAAACGCCCGGCTGCAGACACCATTCCTGTCGGACCTGGTGACCCTGGCGGACCCCACCAGTCCCTACAGTTTCCTCAATTACCTCAAGGCCCAGGGCCGCATTTACTCGTTCTACATTCGTGAAAGTTTTTTCCTGTTGCGCCGCGAATACAACCAGTACTGCCAGTGGGCAGCCAGCCAATTGAGCAACGTTCGCTTCAACACCCGGGTGGAAACCATCCACTACGATGACGCCGACAAACATTATGTAGTAACGGCGCGCTGCACCCAGAGTGGCGATGAACAGCAGTTCCGCGCCCGCCGACTGGTGCTGGGCACGGGACCACGGCCAGCCGTACCCCCGTGCTGCGAACATCTGGACGACTCCGCCATCCACTCCTCCGGTTACCTTGACCACAAATCGGAACTGCAGGCCCAGCCGTCCATTACCGTACTCGGGAGCGGCCAGAGTGCCGCCGAGATCTTCCACGACCTGTTGCAGGACGTGGACCGCTTTGGCTACCAGCTGAACTGGATTACCCGCTCCCCCCGCTTCTTTCCACTGGAGTACAGCAAGCTGACCCTGGAGATGACTTCTCCCGAGTACGTGGACTATTTCCACGACCTGCCCGCGGAAACCCGCGACGATCTGGTGATCCATCAGAAGCATCTCTACAAGGGCATCAATACCGACCTGATCAACGACATCTTCGATCTGCTGTACACCAAACGCCTGGCGGCTGATGTGCCGATCAACCTGCTCACCAACAGCCGGCTGGAATCCGCCCGTTTCTGCGGCAACAACGAGCACCATGAGCTGACGTTCCGCCATCTGGAACAGGACCGGCCGTTTTCACTGAACACCGCCGGTCTGGTACTGGCCACCGGCTACCAATACCGGGAACCTGACTTTCTGAAGGGAATCGCGGGGCGACTCCGCCGTGATGACCAGGGCCGGTTTGCGGTCGGACGTAACTACAGCATTGATCACCGGGGGCAGGAAATTTTCGTGCAGAACGCGGAATTGCATACCCATGGCTTTGTCACCCCCGACCTGGGTATGGCCTGCTATCGCAATGCCTGGATATTGCGGGAACTGACCGGACGCGAACCCTATGCCATAGAGCGGGCCGTCGCCTTCCAGCAGTTCGGCGTTCCCGAATCCCGGGAGGCCACACACGGCACCGACTCACTGATGGAGCCGGCGTAAGATGGCTATGACGGTTAAACATTGGCTGGTGGCCATCACCATTGCCGCGGTGGTCAGCGATTCGATGCTGCTGCCCTTTTATCCGCATTTCTTCGCCAGTGTGTTCGGCATCACCGATCCCGGTCATATCGGGCTCTACCTCAGTGCCTGCTGCCTCACCATTGTCATCGCCTTTCCAATGTGGGCGAGAGTCTCCCGGCAGATACCGGTGCTGCAGCTGCTGATTCCCACGCAACTGGCTGCCGGTGGGCTGAGCATTCTCTGCTACTGGGCCGATACCCCGGTGTCGTTCTGGATCCTGTCGCTGGTGATGCTGGTGTTCAAAGGTAGCTATCTGCTGGTCTACCCGATGATCATGGCCGCCGAACGTGAGGAAAACCACGGCAATACCATCGGGCTGTTATCGGTGGTGGTTCATATTGGCGGTATCGCCGGTGCCGTACTCGGTGGTGTGGTCCTGCAGTGGTTTGAGCCACGCCAGGTATTTCTGGTGATGGCGGTAAGCGATTTCATCCAGACCGGTGTCTGTTTTTATCTCATTCGCCGCCCCGATGCCCGGCCCCAACCAGAGGAACCGCCCACGGCAGCGCCCGAAAAGAGCCGGGTGACCTCTGCCGTGATCTACAAACTGGGACTGGTGATGTTCCTGTTCTATTTCAGTGCCTACCTCACCCGCCCGTTCTTCGTGCGCTATTGGGAATCGGTGACCCCGGCCACGGGCGAAATCCTGTCCGGACTGGTGTTCGCCATTCCGGCCGGCATCGCGATCCTGGCCTTGTGGCTCAACGCCCGCAGCAGCCGGACCCGATCGCCCGGGGAGGGACTGCTGACCGCGATGATGCTGGGCAGTGTTGGCCTGGCGCTGCAGGGACTAAATCAGGAGTGGCTGGTCCTGACTGGCCGCTGCCTGTTCGGCTGGGCGCTGTTCCAGGTCACCGTCCAGCTGGATCAGCTGCTGTTTGCCCTCAGCCACCCCGAGGCCTACGCCACCGATTTCAGCAAGATCAATATCTTCCAGCAGTTGGGAGTACTGGCCGCGGCGTCATCCGCTGGCGGACTGGTGGGGCTGCTGGGTCTGCAAATACCTTTCGCCGTCGCCGCCGCCGGCCTGGTATTCACCGCGGCCGTTTACGGCGCGCTGTTTTACCGCACCCGTCGCGAATTACAACCGTCCACCTGACCAGGGAATGATCATGAACGACGTTACCTATCACTATGAACAACACTTGCCATCACTGGGCCAGTTCCGCATTCGTCCCCTGCGATTGCCGGACGATCTGCCACTGATCCATCGGTGGCTCAGTGACGACCACGCCCGTTTCTGGGGCATGCAGGACATGTCGAGGAAGGAGCTAGACGAGTTTTACCGCACCCTGCGGTCATCCGGGGAAGGGGATGCGTTTGTCGGTCTGCACGATGGCCAGCCCGCTTTCCTGATGGAGACCTATCAACCGGAACAATCGCCACTGGCGGAGCACTACCCGGTTCAGTCCGGTGACCTGGGTATGCACATCCTGATCGCCCCCACCGAACACCCCATTCGCGGGTTCACCCGTGGTGTGTTCACCGTAATCATGGGTTTCCTGTTCGAAGCCCTGGATGCCCGGCGCATTGTTGTCGAGCCGGATGTCAGCAACGACCGCATCCATGAGCTGAATCGTTTCGCCGGTTTCCAGTATGACCGGGTGATCTCATTACCGGACAAACAGGCTCACCTGGCGTTCTGCGACTATGCACAGTTTCAGCAAGCCATGACCAACAACTCACTATTCAAGGAATCCAACATGACCACCGACCGGACAGTGTCCCTCACCAACAATCCCGCACTGGCCTGCGATCACCTGCAGCCGGAGTTGTGGCAACACGTGAATACGTTATTGGTCCGTAAGGCCCTCAGCGAGTTTGCCCATGAAAAGCTGCTTCAGCCAGAACCCCTGTCAGAGCAGGACGGCTGGCAGGAATATCGGGTGATCGCGGACAAGCCCGACATCGAGTACCGTTTCCTCGGCAAGGTTCTCGCCCTGGAGCACTGGCACATCGATCCGTCGTCCATCCGCAAAACGGTTGCTGGCGAGCAAACGGATGTGGATGCCATGCGCTTCATCATCGAGTTCCGCGAGACCCTGGGTATCCAGGACGCCATGCTACCGACGTACCTGGAAGAGATCGCCAGTACCCTCTATGGCAGTGCGTACAAACACCGGCGCCCGGGACTGGATGTGACCTCGCTGGTGGATGCGGACTTCCAGCAGCTGGAATCCGCGATGATGGAGGGCCATCCCTGCTTCGTTGCCAACAACGGCCGCATCGGCTTCGACGCGCGCGACTACCAGGCCTATGCACCGGAAGCGGGCAACCCCATCCGGCTGATCTGGGTGGCCGCACACCAGGACAGCACCACCGTCGCCAGCAGCGAAGACCAGGGTTTCAACGGCTTGATCCGGGAGGAGCTGGGAGATGAGCAGTTCGAAGCCTTCATAACTTTGCTCGAGCAAAAGTCGTTGAATCCGGACGATTACTACCTGCTGCCGGTACACCCCTGGCAGTGGTTCAACAAACTGGCCCACGTATTTGCGGCGGATATCGCCACCGAGAAACTGGTTTACCTGGGTGAGGGGCAGGACCGCTACCGCGCCCAACAATCCATCCGCACGTTCTTTAACAGCGATCGGCCGAACCGGCACTACGTCAAGACGGCACTTTCCATTCTCAATATGGGCTTTATGCGGGGCTTGTCGCCCTACTACATGAGTACCACGCCGGCCATTAATGAATTCCTTTACGATCTGGTGAATCAGGATCCGTACCTGGCCAGCACTGGCTTCAGCCTGTTGCGCGAAGTGGCGGGTATAGGCTACACCAATGCCCATTTCGAAGAGGCTGTGGACAAGTACAGCCCCTACCGCAAGATGTTGTCGGCGCTGTGGCGGGAAAGCCCGATTCCTCAGCTCAAAGACAATCAGAAACTGATGACCATGGCCGGGCTGCTACACGTCGATGCCGAGGGCAATGCCCTGTTGCCGGCACTGATTGCCGCCTCTGGCCTGGATACCGAAAACTGGATCCGGCGTTTCCTGCACGGCTACATGAGTCCGCTGCTGCACTGTTTCTATGCCCACGACCTGGTCTTCATGCCCCATGGGGAAAACCTGATCCTGGTGCTGGAAAATCATGTGCCGGTGCGGGCCATCATGAAGGATATCGCCGAGGAAGCGGCCATTATGAACACCGACATCCTGCTCTCGGAAGACGTTCGGCGGTTACAGGTGGAGGTACCGGAGGAGCTCAAGGTGCTGTCGATCTTTACCGACCTGTTCGACTGCATTTTCCGCTTCATGGCACCCATTCTCGATGAACAGGGGGATTTACCCGAATCCCGGTTCTGGCAGCTGGTGGCCGACTGTGTCCACGACTATCAGTCAGCCCATCCCGAGCTGGCCGACAAGTTCCGCCGCCACGACCTGTTTGCGCCGGAATTCACCCGCTCGTGCCTGAACCGCCTGCAACTGGCCAACAACCAGCAGATGATCGACCTGGCCGATCCCGCGGGCAATCTTCAGTTCCATGGCACCCTCGTCAATCCCATTGCGTGTCATGCGCGGAACGAAAGCAAAACGGGAGAAACGACGATGCTGTCGGACGGTTGAAATCCGCAGTATTGCCCTTACCTAACAGATGCCGCCGTACAGGCGGAATTCCTTGACGAATCAATAGATTATTTTATGGCACGGTCCCCCGACCCGGGGGGCCGGTGCGGTAGAACGATAAGGAGGTTCGACTATGGAAACTCGTACTGATGACCTTTATCCAACCCGTCTGGAACGGCCCACGAGCAGCTTTGAACGGCTGGACCCGGTTATCCACAGCACCGGCCAACAACGGCACGACGGCCCATTAAGCGAAACGGAGCTGGCGCAATACGAACGGGACGGTTTCCTGGTGTTCAACAATTTCCTCGATGCCGCCACGGTGGAAAAATTCCGTGAGGACCTGCGGGCCTATGAGGAAGATGAAGCAGTGCTGCAATCGGAAGGCACCATCACCGAACCGGGTAAGCGCGAGATCCGCTCCATCTTCGGGATCCATGAGCTTTCGGACCGGTTCGACAAGCTCACCCGGGATCCCCGGATTCTCGACATGGTGCACCAGCTGCTCGGAAGTGAGGCCTACATTCACCAGTCCCGTATCAACTTCAAGCCGGGATTCCATGGCAAAGGGTTCGACTGGCACTCGGACTTTGAAACCTGGCACGCAGAAGACGGCATGCCACGTATGCGGTCGGTGAGTTTTTCCATTGCCCTGACCGACAACACCCCCTTCAACGGCCCGCTGATGCTGGTGCCGGGCTCCCACAAGACCTTTATTCCCTGTGTCGGTCGGACACCGGAAGACAATTACCAGTCATCCCTTAAAAAACAGGAACTGGGTGTGCCCAGTAACCGGGATCTGGACCGGATGATCGACCAGCATGGCATTACGGCACCGACAGGCCCGGCCGGGTCATTGATCATTTTCGAGTGCAATACCCTGCACGCATCCAATGCCAACATGTCGCCCTGGCCCAGAAGTAACCTGTTTTTCGTTTACAACAGTGTGGAAAACCAGGTGGTCGAGCCATTCTGTGGCAACAAGCCGCGGCCGGATTTTCTGGGCAATCGGAGCCACACCGACGCATTACAGCCCTTACAAGTCCCGATGCTGGACCGCACGGGCTAGGCACTCTCTCTAGGACGACCTGACCCGGTTTCTGGCGCTTGAGGTTCAGGTCGTCGCTGTCCCGTGCGAGACCTTATGATCACCTTCCAGCGGGTTTTAATACAGTTCCTTTGTGTTTTCGTAATGGCGGCTTAACCATGGCGGATACCGCTATTTGCCAATACAGAAACTGCTGAATATTTTCCCTAGCAGGTCGTCCGGCGTCATCACCCCGGTGATTTCTCCCAAGGCGTCCTGAGCGGCGCGCAGATCTTCCGCTAACAGCTCTCCGGCACCAAATCCGTCCAGTTGGCCCTGGCCCTGAAGCATGGAATCGCGGGCACGCTCCAAAGCATCAAGATGCCGGCGCCGGGCCAGGAACCCACCTTCGGTCGTCGCAGCAAAGCCCATGCACTGCTTCAGGTGATCCCGCAGAATCTCCAACCCGTCGGCCGATTTGGCAGCAAGACGGATGACCGGTGCGGCCGGGTTATCCACAAGCCCGACGGTTTCTCCGGACAGATCCACCTTGTTGCGGATCACTGTCACCGGTGCCGAAGCCGGCAACTGATCGATAAAGTCCGGCCAGATCTCGTGTGGGGTGGTTTCCGGGGTCGTGGTGGCATCCACGATTAACAGAATCCGGTCCGCCTGACGGATTTCATCCCAGGCCCGGGCAATGCCGATCTGTTCAACTTCATCGGGGCTGTCCCGTAATCCGGCGGTGTCGATGATGTGAAGGGGCATGCCATCAATGTGGATATGCTCGCGCAACACGTCACGGGTGGTGCCTTCGATGGCGGTGACGATGGCCGCTTCACGGCCTGCGAGGGCATTAAGCAGGCTCGATTTGCCGGCATTGGGCCGGCCGGCAATCACTACTTTCATGCCATCGCGGAGGATAGTGCCCTGTTGAGCTTCTCCTAGTATGCCGCCCAGTTCGGTAATCAGTTGCTGAAGGTCGGCAGCCACCTTGCCATCGGCAAGAAAGTCGATCTCTTCCTCCGGGAAATCAATCGCCGCTTCCACATAGATTCGTAGGTGGGTGACGGCTTCCACCAGGCTCTCGATACGGCGGGAAAACACCCCCTGCATGGAGCGAACCGCACATCGCGCGGCCTGTTCCGAACTGCTCTCGATCAGGTCGGCAATGGCCTCGGCCTGGGTCAGGTCCAGTTTGTCGTTCAGAAACGCCCGTTCGGAAAACTCCCCAGGACGGGCCAGGCGAGCGCCGAGGTCACATACCTGACGTAGCAGCAGGTCCAGAATCACCGTGCCGCCGTGGCCCTGAAGTTCAAAGACATCTTCCCCGGTAAAGGAGTTGGGGTTGGGAAAGTAAAGGCCAATACCTTCATCAATCAACTGTTGCTGCTGATCGTAGAACGGGCCGTAGTGCGCATAGCGCGGCCTGGGTTCGTAGCCCAGCATCCGGCAGGCAATGTCCCGCGCTCCCGGGCCGGAGACGCGGACAATACCAACACCGGCCTGACCGGGGGCGGTGGCGATCGCGGCGATGGTATCAGTTGCGTATTGCATGCGTTCTTATGTTCCTTTCCTGTAGCCCTGAACCAGCAAAGGCTCCACGAAGGAGCCTTTGTCAGGTTGCGGTGTCAGACACGGTATCCGCAGATCAGTGTTTTCTTCCCGCAACTTCCGCTTCGATCTTCCGCGTAATGTACCACTGCTGGGCAATGGACAGAATATTGTTCACCAGCCAGTACAGTACCAGACCAGCCGGGAACCAGAGGAAGAAGACCGTGAAAATCAGCGGCATCATCTTCATGATCTTGGCCTGCATGGGATCCGGCGGTGTCGGGTTAAGACTCATCTGCAGGAACATGCTGGCGCCCATGAGGATCGGCAGGATGAAGTAGGGATCCATCACTGACAGGTCGTTTATCCACAGCATGAACGGTGCCTGACGGAGCTGGACACTTTCAAACAGACACCAGTACAGGGAAATAAACACCGGCATCTGCACCAGGATCGGCAGACAGCCGCCTAACGGATTGATCTTCTCCCGCTTATAGAGCGCCATCATTTCCTGGGACATGCGTTGGCGATCATCACCATAGAGTTCTTTCAATCGGGTCAGCTGTGGCGCTACCGCTCGCATTCTCGCCATGGACTTATAGCTGGTGGCTGACAGGTGGAAAAACACCGCCTTGACCAGAACCGTCAGCAGAATGATGGCGACACCCCAGTTGCCTACAATGCCATGGAACCATTCCAGAATGATGAACAGCGGCAGGGCAATAAAGAACAGGAAGCCGAAATCAACGGTACGGTCCATGTTCGGAGCTACGGCTTCCAGCCGGTCGATGATCTTGGGACCGACATAGGCACGGGCACCAATTTCAGCGGTTTCACCGGGCGCTACCGTGGTGGCCGGATACACAAAGCCCATCACATAAAGCGGACCGCGTCGGGTGGTCTGGAACTGGGCCGGCTGATCCCGCTCGGGTACCCAGGCAGTCAGGAAGTAATGTTGGAGAAACGCCAACCAGCCGTTGGTCACCGACTGGTTAATCGGGGTTTCACTGAGGTCACCGAAATCGTATTTCTCGTAAGGATCTTCCGGGGTGCTTACCACCATGCCGAGAAACGCCTTGATACCAAGACTGTTCTGGGCAGTCGGATCGGGTGCCTGGTCCCGGACGATTTTACCTGTGAGGTTGGCTTTCCAGTTGTCGCTGGACTGGTTATTGATCAGGTAACGCATGCCAATCTCGTAGCTGTCACGAGCGAACTGGTACTGCTTGGTAATTTCAACGCCGGATTCGGTGGTAAACGTCAGGTTCACAATGAGCTCACTGGCGTCTTCCGATAGCTCGTAGTTGGAAGCGGCTGACTCATAGACCGGGGGTTGACCGTTACTGCTGCTGTCGATCCCGTCCCGACCTATCAGTCCACTTTCAAGAACATAGGTTCGGTTGTTTGTATTGGTCAGGATCTTCAGGGATGCCTTGCTATCAAGGGATTTGTCGTAATCCAGCAGGGAACTTTCCACAAGGTTGCCGCCAACAGGATCGATCTTGAGTTCCAGCACATCCGTGCGGACCGTGATCAGCTGATCGCTGATCGCTACAGTGTTGGCGTCGCCAATAGCCTGGCTGTCGTCGTCCGGTGTGGTGAACTCTTCCCCGTTGCTGCTTTGGGCACCGGATTCTTCCGGCGTACGGAGGTCAGCAGTGCCACCGTTGCTGCCTGTAGACTGAGTCTGCTCAACAATCTGCTGTTGTTGCGGCTGGTTATAGTCTTCATTCCAGGCAAGTACCATCAGGTAACTGACAATAGCTAGGCCGGCAAATAATACAATGCGTTGAATATCCATAAACTTACTGTTTGGTCTGGTTCGTGTTATGGGAATGGCTAGCCTGCCCACAGTGGTCAGTGCCCGGTACTGGATCATACCCGCCTTCAGCCCATGGATGACACCTCAACAATCGTCCCGTGGCAAGAAAAAGACCTTTGATCGCGCCATGATAGGTGATGGCTTCAACAGCGTATTGCGAGCAGGTTGGATAATGCCGGCAGTGACTGGCCATCAGGGGACTGATTGCATACTGGTAGAAGCGGATTGGCAAGAGCAGCAATGTGCGCATTAATCCGATCCTTTACCGGTGGGAGAGGGTGCAGGTGTCGACGGTTGAGCGTGACGATGTTTTCTTACCAGCCGTGACCAGAGGTCATTCAGCGTAGCAGTGACGGTCCGGTTATCAAGTTGTGCCAGACCTTGCCTGCCAAGAACGATGATATCCAGTCCGGGTAAGTCGGGCTGGAGCCTGAAGGTTTCCCGTACACGTCGCTTGATGCGATTGCGTTGTACGGCAAGTTTCAGGTTTTTCTTGGAAAACACCAGACCGATCCTGGCGTGTCCCAAATCATTGGGTGTCGCCAGGATCAGAAAATTCCGGTGTGGAACCCTGATTCTTACGTCGTTGAAGACTTTGCCGTAATCGCCGGGTTTCAATAACCGGTGGGATTTCGGGAAACTCAAAGCCTTCATGAGGCGGACGATGTCTTAAGCAGACAGACGTGCGCGGCCTTTCGCACGACGACGGGAAATAACTTTCCGGCCGTTGGCAGTGGCCATACGAGCACGGAAACCGTGGACGCGCTTACGCTTCAGTACGCTTGGTTGAAACGTTCTTTTCATGGTGATGATCTCACATTTCAGGTATTGGGAAATTCAACGGTTGGCTGGAAAATGAACAGCCAAAACAGGAGCGGCATTCTATGCAATGTGGCGGATGAATTCAATGGCTAATCCAGCGTGAGATGTGGAAAGAGTCGAGCGAAGTGTCACCGAGCCAATCACTAATAACATTAGTAGGTCTTTTTTAATCTTCTTAAGGATTAATTATTACTGTTATTAGTAAGCGTCTTTTCTGTGGATAACGTACTTTACATTAACAAATTCAGATCTTTAGGAGGTTTACAAAGAGGTTGAAAAGGCGCCATGAGGTCTGTGTATAAGCGATGCAGGGATTGTGAGTAATTCGGGGTGACGGTAAAAACCCGACTTATGCCTGCATTGGTCAAGAGGCTACGCACAGGGTTAAACGCAAGGTATACACACAGGGCTGTGGGTAACTATCAGTGGGATTATTTTTCTGTACACAACCCTGTAGGTAAGTTTGTAAAAACTTGAAAATAAATAAAATAAATTTCCACAGGCTGTTCATGAGTAGGTTTTTCCCTTTTACTTGAGGGGCCCGCGGGGTAGAATTCCGGGTCATCTCTGACATCGCCGGATTGCCGTGATCCGGTGTGAGAAAATTCTGAGGCATCGGAGGCAGGCTGTTGTGCCGAATACCATCTGGCATCAGTGTCTAGAAGTACTCCGGGACGAGTTTCCCGCTCAACAGTTCAATACCTGGCTGAGGCCGCTGCAGTCTGATCATCGCGAAGGTCAGCTGATGCTGTTTGCGCCCAACCGGTTTGTAATGGATTGGGTGAACGAAAAATACCTCAGGCGTATAGAAGAAGTACTGAAGGATTTGAACGGGGGGCAGGCGCCCCGTGTGAATATGAAGGTTGGATCGGCGCCGAAGGTCGAGGATCTGGTGGTGCGTTCAGAACCCGATAGCCGGGTGGGAGGGGCTGCCCAGGAAGAAGCCAGCAGTTCGGTAACCGAAGAAGAGAAAGGCGTGGCGGCGACGGTCTCGTCTCCTTCCGTGAAGCCCACGCATGACAGCGGCCGGCGGTCGGTTCAGGTAGAAGGTGACATTAAACATCAGAGCTTCCTGAATGATGGATTTACCTTCGAAACGTTCGTTGAGGGTAAATCCAACCAGTTGGCCAGGGCGGCGTCCATGCAGGTGGCCGAAAACCCTGGAGGCGCCTATAACCCGTTGTTCCTGTACGGTGGCGTCGGCTTGGGCAAGACTCACCTGATGCATGCTATCGGTAATGATATTGTGCGGCGTAACCCTCGCGCCAAGGTGGCCTACCTGCGCTCCGAGCGGTTTGTGGCAGATATGGTCAAGGCGCTGCAGCTGAACGCTATCAACGAGTTTAAACGGTATTACCGCTCTGTGGATGCGTTGTTGACCGATGACATCCAGTTCTTCGCCCGCAAGGAGCGGTCCCAGGAAGAGTTTTTCCACACCTTTAATGCGTTGCTCGAAGGCGGGCAACAGGTGATTGTCACCTGCGACCGGTTCCCGAAAGAAATTGTCGACATGGAAGAGCGACTCAAGTCGCGATTTGGTTGGGGACTTACGGTGATGGTGGAACCGCCGGAGCTGGAAACCCGGGTCGCGATTCTGATGAAAAAGGCCGAGCAGGCCAACGTCAAACTGAGCAGCGAAGCGGCCTTTTTTATTGCCCAGAAAATCCGGTCAAATGTCCGGGAACTCGAGGGGGCGCTTCGATTGGTGATAGCGAATGCTCACTTCACTGGTTCCGAAATTACCCCGCCATTCATTCGTGAAAGTCTGAAAGACCTGTTGGCGCTCCATGAAAAGCAGGTCAGTATCGATAACATTCAGCGCACGGTGGCGGAGTATTACAAGATCAAGGTGGCGGATCTGTTGTCAAAACGACGGACCCGAACGGTAACCCGTCCGCGGCAAGTGGCCATGTCATTGTCGAAAGAGCTGACCAACCACAGCCTGCCCGAGATTGGCGACGCCTTCGGTGGCCGTGACCACACCACGGTACTGCACGCCTGTAAAAAGATTGTGGAATTGCAGGAGACGGATCCCAGTATCCGTGAAGATTATCAGAACTTTATGAGACTGCTGACCACCTGATGACCGGGATGGTTGCGGACAACATTCACCTTCCAATAGAAGACTGCTGAGTGCCATGAAACTGACGATCAGCCGAGAATCACTGCTTACCCCGTTGCAATCCATTGCCGGGGTGGTAGAACGCAAACAGACCATGCCGGTTCTGTCCAATGTGTTGCTGGTGGCCGAGGACAACACCCTCACCATGACCGGCACCAATATGGAAGTGGAGCTGGTGGGTCGAATCACGCCTGTGCATGTGGACCAGCCGGGGAAGATTACGGTGCCTGCACGAAAGCTCGCGGATATCTGCCGTGCCCTGGGCGACGAGGCACCCATTGAGTTGGCCCAGGAAGGCGATCGTCTGCACCTTCGTTGTGGGGCGAGTCATTTCACCCTGTCGACTCTGCCTGCGGAGCATTTCCCGAATGTTGAGGACGATGCGGAAAGTTTCCGTCTTGATGTGCCGCAGAAAGAATTGAGCCGCATGCTGGATGCCACGGCATTCGCCATGGCCCAGCAGGACGTCCGCTACTACCTGAACGGGTTGTTGCTGGAAGTGGATCAGGGTCACATACGCACCGTCGCAACTGATGGCCACCGGCTCGCGATGGCGCATTTCGACCTACCGACGGGCAGTGACCTCCGTCAGGTGATCGTCCCGCGAAAAGGTGTGCTGGAGTTGGCGCGGCTGCTGGACGATGTGGAGACGCCGGTCACCCTGGTGGTCGGTGACAATCACCTGCGAGCGACCGTTGGCAGTTATACCTTCACGTCGAAACTGATTGAAGGCAAATTCCCGGACTACAATCGTGTTATTCCGCGCGGTGGCGATAAGGTCGTCATGGCCGATCGGGCGACTCTGAAAAATACGCTGCAGCGGGCGGGCATACTGTCCCACGAAAACATCCGTGGTGTGCGTTTGAACCTGGCTCCCAATGAGCTGCAGGTCTTCGCCAACAACCCGGATCAGGAACAGGCCGAAGACGCGCTGCCAGTGGAGTATCAGGGCGAATCACTGCAGATTGGCTTTAATGTAGGCTACCTGGTGGATGTCATGAACGCGCTGGACGAGGACCAGGTCAAGATTACCCTGTCCAACCCTAACAGCAGCGCGTTGATCGAGGCCCAGAACGATAATCGGTGTCTGTACGTGGTCATGCCCATGCGCCTGTAATGTTGATTGAACCGGGCCACAGGCATGGGTGGCCCGTACGGATGTCGGGGATTGGTTATACACCGGGTTCAGCAAACGTTGAGGTGAAGAGATGATGAAGGGAACAGTGACCAACAGTATCAAAGGCGCATTCCGTATTGGCCAGACGGTATCCGTATTGGGGCGTACCGGTGTTAACTGGCTGCGGGGAGATCGCCCGCCGACGCCAAGGCTGTTACGTCAGACCTTTGAATCTCTCGGCGCAACGTACATCAAGCTGGGCCAGTTTATTGCCAGTTCACCCACGTTTTTCCCCAAGGAATACGTCGAGGAGTTTCAGTACTGTCTGGATAAGACCCCTAACCTGCCCTTCAGTGTGATCAAGAAGATCATACGTGAGGAGCTCGACCGTCCAATTGATCAGGTCTTTGCGGAGATCGATCCGGTCGCTCTGGCATCAGCCTCCATTGCCCAGGTCCACTCTGCCAAACTGCTGACCGGTGAGGATGTGGTCATCAAGGTGCAGAAGCCCGGGGTGGAAAATATTCTGCTGACGGATCTGAATTTCCTCTATCTGTCCGCCAGGATTCTGGAAACCTTGGCTCCAAAGCTTTCCTGGACGTCGCTTTCCGGTATCGTCGAAGAAATCCAGCGGACCATGATGGAAGAGTGCGACTTTATCAAGGAAGCCAACAACCTCAAGGTGTTCCGTCATTTCCTGCAAACGACCCATAACGAGGACGCAGCCGTTCCCCTCGTGTACGAGCATTGCAGTACCCGCCGTATTCTGACTATGGAACGGTTCCATGGTGTTCCGCTGACCGACCTGGAAAGCATTCGCGGTTATGCCCGCGATCCCGAACGCACCCTGATTACCGCGATGAATACCTGGTTTTCCAGTCTGACCCAGTGTGAATTTTTCCACGCGGATGTACACGCCGGAAATTTGATGGTGTTGAAGGACGGGCGTGTCGGGTTCATCGATTTCGGTATCGTGGGGCGTATTCGTCCGGATACCTGGCAGGCAGTCAGTGATTTCATCTCGGCGGTCATGGTCGGTAATTTCGAAGGTATGGCCGACGCGATGATTCGTATCGGTATTACTCACGAGCATGTGGAAGTCTCGTCTCTAGCCAATGACCTTCGCAAGCTATATCAGCAGATGGACACGATGGTGCCTGATCAGGTGCCCTACGAAGCGGATCAGGCGGAGGACGACGTCAACAACATCCTGATGGATATGGTCAAGATTGGTGAAAGCCATGGCCTGCATTTCCCAAGGGAGTTTGCTTTGTTGCTGAAGCAGTTCCTGTATTTCGATCGCTACGTGCATATTCTTGCGCCGGAAATGGATGTGTTTATGGATGAGCGATTGAACATGCTCCACTGACCGACAAAGCTGGTGGGGAGGAAAAACGATTGTTGGCAAATTCGCCTTAATCGTCGCCTTCCTGCTGAGGGTTTTGTACACTAAGGCAGCACTCGCTAGGCGGGCGCTGCCTTTTTTATTTCTGTCACATTCTCCGGTAACCCCCTGACTCTATGGCGCTGGTCAAACTGCAAACGGAACACTTCCGGAATCTATCCTCCGCGCCTGTTACTTTTTCCCCATCCTTTAACCTGGTGTTTGGCGAGAACGGCAGTGGGAAAACCAGTGTGCTTGAAGCGATTGGTTATCTCGGTCTTGGTCGATCTTTTCGGGTCAATCGGCACCAGGCTGTGGTTCAACATGGGCAACAGCGGCTGACGGTATTCGGTGGATTGGATCAGGGTCTGGATGATGCTAGGAATTCAAGAGGGGGCGCCGACCAACTGGTACATCGGTTGGGGTTCGCCCGTGACATTTCTCAGAAGGAAACGACATTACGAGTGGACGGCGAACCAGTAAAAAATCTGTCGTCCCTGGCCCGTCATATTCCGGTGTCTGTAATTGATCCCGGTGTTTTTGACATCGTCGCGGGTGGTCCTGGTAAGCGTCGACAATTTTTGGACTGGGCAGTGTTCCACGTGGAACCTTCCTTCGCAAATGTGTGGCAACAGTGTCAAAGAGTAACGTCACAGCGGAATCAAACGCTGAGAAATGGTAGACTAGACGAAGCCTTGATCCGGGTCTGGGACAGTCAGTATACCCAGTTGGCAAATCAGCTGACGGAAGCAAGACGGGCTGCCTTTGCCCTCTTTGAGTCAGCGTTTGAGCGCCTGTTGGAAGAAGTGGATGCACCCTGGGTTGAAGGCATGAAAATGGATTTTTACCCGGGCTGGGATATTAGTCAGCCACTCTCCGATGTGCTCGCAGCTCATCGGGAACAAGAGCTGCGAATGGGGCACACGCTGTACGGTCCTAATCGTGCTGATGTGAAGTTGCGGTTTCAGGGCAGGCCGGTTGCGGAGACCTTTTCCAGAGGTCAGCAAAAAACCCTCGTGATATTGATGAAGATTGCTCAGGGTATGGTGTTGAGCAGTCTTGGCAAGCAGGTGACCTTCTTACTGGATGACATCAATGCCGAACTGGATGTCAGCCACCGGGCCATGCTTGCCCAGAAGTTGTATGAACTTCGATGTCAGGTTTTTATGACCTCCATCGAACCGCCCCGCCCCGATGAATTGTGGCCGGGTGCGAAACCGGAATATCGGATGTTCCACGTGGAACATGGCAAATTGAAGGAAGAATAAGTCTGGGTGGCGCAAGATCGAGCTGGTACAAACCAGCCACAGGACCGCCCGGTAATCACCCATCAGGAGTACCTAATGAGCGAATCGAGCTACAATTCCTCCAGTATCAAAGTCTTGAAAGGACTGGACGCGGTTCGGAAACGGCCCGGGATGTACATCGGCGATACCGACGATGGTACAGGTCTACATCACATGGTGTTTGAGCTGGTGGATAACTCCATCGATGAAGCTCTGGCCGGACATTGCTCCGAGATCGGTGTCATTATTCATCCTGATGAGTCCATCACCGTTAAAGATAACGGTCGGGGTATTCCGACGGACCTGCACGAGGAAGAAGGTGTATCCGCAGCGGAAGTCATCATGACCGTGCTTCACGCCGGTGGTAAATTTGATGATAACTCCTACAAGGTTTCCGGTGGTCTGCATGGGGTGGGCGTCTCTGTTGTAAACGCCCTTTCCTCTACCCTGACGCTGACCATTCGCAGGGAAGGCAAAGTCTACGAACAGACCTACAGCCATGGCGTACCCAATGCGCCGCTGGGTGTGGTGGGTGATACCGACGCCAGCGGCACCAAGGTTCACTTTATTCCGTCCCCGGACACCTTTACCCATATCGAATTCCACTACGATATTCTGGCCAAACGGCTCCGCGAGCTGGCCTTCCTTAACAGTGGCGTCCGTATTCGCCTGACGGATGAGCGCAGCGGTAAGGAAGAAGTCTTTGAATACGAGGGTGGTCTTCGGGCGTTTGTCGAGCACCTGAACACCAACAAGACCCCCATTAACCGGGTATTCCACTTCAATACCGAGCGGGAAGACGGTATCGCGGTGGAAGTGGCGATGCAGTGGAATGATGCGTTCCAGGAGAACATTTACTGCTTCACCAACAACATTCCCCAGCGGGATGGCGGTACTCACCTGGCAGGCTTTCGTGCCGCCCTGACCCGCTCCCTCAATAACTACATTGAGCACGAAGGCCTGGGCAAGAAAGCCAAGGTCAGTACCTCAGGGGACGATGCCCGCGAAGGTCTGACTGCGATTATCAGTGTGAAAGTACCTGATCCGAAGTTTTCGTCCCAGACCAAGGACAAGCTGGTGTCCTCGGAAGTAAAAACGGCGGTGGAACAGGAGCTGTACCAGTCCTTCGCGGATTTCCTGCAGGAACAGCCGAACGAAGCCAAGCTGATTGTGAACAAGATGATCGAGGCCGCGCGGGCTCGTGAAGCGGCTCGCAAGGCTCGGGACATGACCCGCCGTAAGGGTGCCCTGGACATTGCTGGTCTGCCCGGCAAACTGGCGGACTGCCAGGAAAAGGACCCCGCCCTCTCCGAACTGTTCATTGTGGAGGGTGACTCGGCTGGTGGTAGCGCCAAGCAGGGGCGCGCCCGTAAGACCCAGGCCATTCTTCCGCTGAAAGGTAAGATCCTCAACGTGGAAAAAGCCCGTTTCGACAAGATGCTGTCATCCGCGGAAGTGGGCACGCTGATCACGGCGCTGGGGTGCGGTATTGGCCGCGAGGAGTTCAATCCGGAAAAGCTCCGTTACCACTCCATCATCATCATGACCGATGCGGACGTGGACGGTTCCCACATCCGCACCCTGTTGTTGACGTTCCTTTTCCGTCAGATGCGCGAAATTATCGAACGTGGACATGTGTTTATTGCCATGCCGCCCCTGTACAAGGTCAAGCGGGGCAAGCAGGAGCAATACCTGAAGGACGAAAAGGCCAAGGTCGCTTACCTGACGCAGACGGCCCTGGAAGGCGCACAGCTGTACGTGAACCCCGAAGCACCGGCCATCAAGGATTCGGCACTGGAAACCATGGTGAAGGATTACCAGGCGGTGATGGCGATGATCGATCGTCTGTCCCGTGCCTACCCGGCCAAGGTTCTCGAGCAGATGCTGCAGAACGTAACCCTGAAACCGGAAGATCTGAAGGAAGAAGAGGCCGTCGCTCGCTGGGTAGCGCGCTTGGGTGAGGGACTGGATCTGGATACGCGCACCGGCACCAAGTACACCTTCTCGGTGGAAAAGGATCCTGAGCGTAACCTGTATCTGCCCAAGGTGATCATCTACGTGCACGGTATTCCCTATACCCACGTCTTCAACCACGAGTTCTTTGAATCATCGTCCTACGCCGCGATTGCCCGTATGGGAGAAACGCTGGATGGTCTGATCGAGGACGGCGCGTATATCCAGCGCGGTGAGCGCAAGCAGGCGGTACTGTCCTTTGAGGGCGCGCTTAACTGGTTGATGAAAGAAGCCCAGCGAGGTCTCAACATTCAGCGCTATAAGGGGCTGGGTGAGATGAACCCGGAACAGCTGTGGGAAACCACCATGGACCCGGAAACCCGCCGCATGATGAAGGTCACCATCGAGGACGCTATCGCGGCCGACCAGATCTTCACCACGCTGATGGGTGATGACGTTGAACCACGTCGGGCATTTATCCAGAGCAACGCCCTGGAAGTGACCAACCTGGACGTCTGATCAACGAAGTCAGTAAGCCAGTAAAAAAGGCGACCATTTGGTCGCCTTTTTTATGATAAATCAGAAAGTTGTGATTCCAATCCTAACGTCTGGAATCGGACGAGTTGCTGTTTTCGTGCTGAGCCGCCAGATGCGGTGCCATTACTTCTTCGAGGGTGTAGCCGGTGAGCCGGCGAATGGAGCGCCACAGATAATAGAAAATGGCGATCATCATGATCATCGAGGGGATGGCGATCATCGGGTAACTCACCAACGTCATCCGGCCCAGTTCCTCATTGAAGGCCTGCGTGCCGGAAGGGCTGACGACAATCCACCTGGCCAATACATAGTTCATGATGGAGGAGAACAGGAAGGTCAGGCTGAAAAAATAGGTCGCCTTTAGAAGTCGCTCTTCAAATTCCCCCTCACTGCCCTGCTCTTTCAACGCGGCCTGGATCTTGTCGACGTTCAGGACCGACGGGTTGTACAGCAAGGTACGCACCAGAGGGTATTTGGTGCGTGTGGATATCAATACCGCCAGCCCAATGATGGCGGGAATTGCTGCTTCCTTGATTGCCAGCCACTCGGCATCCAGCTCCATCAACCCGATTCCGCCGGTCAGACCCACACTGATCAGGCCCAGCACCGCGATGAAATTCTTCTTGTGATATCTGACCAGTTCAAACAGACCCCAACCCAGAGGGAAGGCCAGGCCAATAAGCAGGGCGTTCACGCTGCCGAGGTGCTCATCACCGCTGAATTTCATCAGGATCACTGAGGGAATGATTATGCTGACCAGCAAGTCGACCCAGGGCCTGGGCTTGTGGTCCGGAATATTCGAGGAACTTGGAGAAGTCATGGCTTAGCCTGATTGGTGAAACAACAGCAGGCCAATAGGCACTGCCGGAGAACTTTCCGGCAGTATACGATGAATCGAACGGGTTACGTAAGCGGGATCAGAAGCTTCCCGAAGTACTCGCCGTGGCGCCGGAATCCCCGGTCTGCAGGAGATTATTGGCCCCAGGCTGCCAGACTAACTGGCTATCCGGATCGGTCTCACTGCGTTTGATACACTTCCATTCGATACTGGCATTAGCCGGCATGGTGAAGGTACCGTTCCAGGTCGGATAATTCTCCGGATCCAGCTTCAGCGCGCTGGCAGGTGACCAGTTGCCCAGCGCCTCATTGTTGCCAGTCACGTACACGCTTTGGCCCCAGTCGGTGGACCCGTTGGCGCACTCGAAGGATACCGAAACACCCTCATCGTCATTGGGTTCTTCGATCCCGCCACAGGGGGCCCCGGTGTGCAGTGCCGCTGCCTCCATCGCCGGGATATCCAGCGTCACCTGTCCGCCCTGGACAGTAACGCAGCTACCGTTGCCGGCGACGTTGGTGTACTCGCCGTCCGGAAGAGCGGTATCGAAGGTTCGTGACAGACTCCCCCCTTCCCGGTTTATCGCCACAAAGCCTTTGTTTCCGCGACTAAAGGCAATCTGATTATTGCCGTTATCCCACCAGCCGGATACCCCGGTGCCATCCGTCACGTTACGGAACTCCACCATATTGGCAATGGCTCCCCAGCGATGTTCACAGATCCAGCCATCACCGCATTGCGCACTACCATCCTGGTAAACAGTCTCGGCGGGTGGCCCCTGATCACCGTCGGAAAAGCTGTAGCTGGACATCACCTTCGGGTAGCCATAGGGCCAGGCCAACATGAACACATTGGCGAGGTTGTACACACCGCCGTCCTTGTAGGTGACAACGTTACTGCCGCCAGCACCATGGCCTCGCTGATTGTCATGGTTATCGGTGAACACTACAGCATCGCCACCGGCCAGGAAGCCCCAGCTTTCACCAAAGCTGCTGAGATAGGCGAGTTTCTGGTTCTTGAAAACATCGCCAATGGAAGCGCTGTAGCGAAACTCCGTGACATCGGAAATGCCGGTATATTCGCTGGCACTTACCGCTTCACCTCCCAGGTCGATCACTTCCTGGAATACATAGAGTGGATCGTTCAATCTCGACAGGATGCCACTGATGTCGGATGGCGACATGTGCTTGGCAGCATCAATGCGAATGCCCTTCACCCCCAGGGATGTCAGATGGTTCAGATACCCGGCAATGGTGTTCTGCACATAGCTATCCGCAGTATCCAGGTCCGGCAAGCCCACCAATTGGCAGTTACGTACCCGCCAGGCATCGTTGCCGTAGTCTTCCGGATTGATGGTGCAGGGGGAATGAAAATCGTTGCTGCTGTAGATGGGATAGCTGAAAGAACCGGAATCATAGGCCGAACCGGCGGTACCTGTTCCCGAACCGTTGGCCATATGATTGATTACCGCATCGGCATAAACCTCGACACCGGCGGCATTACAGCGCTGAACCATATCCGCAAAGGCATTGGAATCACCACTGCGGCCCTGTATCTGATAACTGACCGGCTGATACCGGGTCCACCAGGCACTGCCCTGAATATGCTCCTGAGGCGGCGATACCTGCACAGCACTGAAGCCTTTCGGCCCGAGGAAATTCTCACACTCCTGAGCGACATTGCTCCATTGCCATTCAAACAAATGAACAAACGCCCCGGCCTGGGCCTGATGAGTGGGTAACGCCATGGTCACGCCAAGAGCGGCGCCGGCGATAAACCGATGTAAAGGGATCATTGCATGCTCCTGTATTGTCTTTGTTGTGGTGCATTCTGTTGTCTAAGCCAATCATTGGTTGTTTTCTATTCGGCTTGGCTGACATCAGCAACATGCATTGTGCAATCTTTAGGCATAACATCCTGAAGCCATAAAAAGGGGGCGTAGTCGCAAGGAGGATCTATTTTTTGGTCACATCAGAAGTACGAAGCGTCGGTGAGGGCAGGCGTTCGGAAACTGTGCGGAGCCATGGATGGCGGAGCCCAAGCGCCCCAGGGATGGGCTTGCAGCGTGTTTCCGAACGCCTGCCCTCACCGATGCCTGAACCTCATGCTGGAGACCAAAAAAAGCCGGGCGTATAGCCCGGCTCTGTCTTCAGGAAAGTTTGACGAGGTTTTTAAGCCCCAACTTCCTTCAGGCTTTCTTCCACAATCGCGAGCCCTTCTTCCAGCACATCATCTTCGATGGTCACCGGCATCAGGAACCGCAACGTATTGCCGTACATACCACAGCCCAGCAGGATCAGCCCCTTCTCCTTGGCCTTCTTGGTAACCGCTGCAGCCAGCTCAGGCTTCGGCGTACGGCTAGCCTTGCTTTCCACCAGCTCGAAGGCCGCCATGGGGCCAAGATTGCGCACGTTATCCACATGCTCGAACTGGTCCTGCCACTGACTGAAGCGCTGGTTCAGCTTCTCACCAAGTGCCTGGGCCTTGCCCAGAATATCCTCTTCCTTGAACACATCGAACACCGCCAACGCAGCCGCACAGGCCGTCGGGCTGCCGGTGTAAGTGCCACCGAGAGAGTTCGGGCCGGACGCATCCATGTGATTGTCCGTACCGACAATGGCGGAAATCGGCATACCGTCCGCCATGCTCTTGGCCATGGTAATAAGATCCGGCTCCACACCACTGTGCTCAATGGCGAACATCTTGCCGGTTCGGCCAAAGCCACTCTGAACCTCATCCACAATCATCAGGATATCGTTTTCATCGCAGATCTTGCGGATGGCCTTGAGGAAGCTCGCTGGTGCCGCATAGAAACCGCCCTCACCCAATACCGGCTCGATCACGATCGCTGCGGTATTGTGGGCCGGGGAATCGGCCTTCATCGCCATCTTCAGGCCACGCAGCGCCTCGTCCTCGCTAACGCCGTGATAGGGAACCGGGAAAGGTGCGCGATATACGGTACCGGGCATCGGGCCGAAATCCGTCTGGTAGGGTGCGGCCTTGCCGTTCATCGCCATGGTGTAAAAAGTACGACCATGGTAACCGCCGTCAAAACAGATTACGTTGGTGCGGCCGGTGGCGGCTCGAGCGATCTTGATGGCATTCTCAAGGGCTTCGGCACCAGAGTTGGCGAGCATGACCTTGGCGTGGCCACGCACCGGGCTCACAGTGCTGAGTTTTTCAGCCAGTTTGACGTAGCCCTCATAGGGCATCACCGTCTGGCAGGTGTGCATCAGCTTGTCCAGCTGCGCCTTGACGGCCTCCACTACCTTGGGATGACGGTGACCGATGTTAAGGACACCGATGCCACCGGCAAAATCGATCATCCGGTTGCCATCGGCATCCCACAGTTCCGCATTGGTCGCGTGATCGGCAAATTGTTCATTGGGACTTGCCGCGCCGGCTGCAACGTAGCGTTCTTTCAGTGCCTGCAATTCTTTATTGCTCACTTTGCCATTCTCCCTGATATCAGGTTCGAATATTCGGCGGCGACCCGGCATTGGCCGGTCGCCGCCCTGGAATCTCACTATCAGTGTAAGGAGTACGGTGACGGTTCACAAACCGACTAATTGATAGCAGTGGCGGTTTCCTCCCCGGAATCGCGGAACTGCAGCCTTGCCAGCCGCTGGTAGAGCGGGTTGCGCTGGATCAGCTCGTCATGGCTGCCAATGTCCTGAACCCTGCCCTGATCCATCACCGCAATCCGATCAGCATCCCGCACCGTGGCCAGGCGGTGGGCAATCACCAGTGTTGTTCGTTCCGCTGTCAGCGCCGGCATGGCCTGTTGAATCAGATGTTCGCTTTCGGCATCCAGGGCGCTGGTGGCTTCATCCAGCAACAGAACCGGAGCGTCTGCCAGTAACGCACGGGCAATGGCCAGACGTTGTTGCTGCCCCCCGGACAGCCCCAGACCACTGTCCCCCAACCGGGTGTCATACCCCTGGGGCAGGGCCTGGATGAATTCATCGGCATGGGCAATAACGGCGGCTGCCTTAACCTCTTCCAGTGTGGCTGTCGGCCGCGCGTAGCGAATATTATCCAGCACCGAGCCATGGAACAGCGCGGGATTCTGGGGCACCAGCGCAAAACACCGCCGCAGATCCGCCAGAGTGAGCTTGCTGGCAGGAAGTCCGTCGATGGTGAGGGTGCCAGCTTCCGGTTCGTAGAAGCGCAGCAGCAGATCAAACAGGGTGGATTTCCCGGCACCGGAAGGGCCCACCAGTGCCACCGTCTCACCGGCACGGATGTGGATATTCAGATGATCGATGGCCGGTGACTCCGGCCGCGACGGATAGCGGAAGGTCAGCCCCTGGATATCGATCTGTCCGCTGACGTCGGCGGGCAGAGGTATCGCGTTGTCCGGTTCGCTGACCAGCTCCGATGGCGTCTGCAAAAGTTCAAACAACCGCGCAGCGGAACCGGCGGCGCGCTGGAGTTCCCCAATGACTTCACTGAGGGCGCCGGCGGCCACCCCCACCAGCAGACTGTAGAACACAAAGGCCGCCAATTCACCGGGGCTGATCCGACCGTGGATGACATCCAGGCCACCGATCCACAGCACTATCCCAACCGCGCCCATGACAAGCGTAATTGCCAGGGCTGTCAGCCAGGAGCGTTGGCGTATACGGGCGCGGGCAATATCAAAAGCACGCTCCGACACTTCGGCGAAAAAGCGGCGGTCGTGGGGTTGATGATTGAACGCCTGAACGGTTTTGATCTGGGCCAGATTCTCACCCACGTAACTGCCGACATCGGCCACCCGGTCCTGGCTGAGACGGGATAACTGACGAACCCGGCGACCGAAAAACAGAATCGGAATGATCACCAGCGGGAAGCCCAGAAAAATCACGCTGGCCAGTTTTGCGTTGGTAACAAACAACAGAATCAGGCCACCCACCAGCATCAGGGCATTGCGCAGGGCAATGGACAGGGTCGAGCCGATCACTGACTGCAGCACGGTGGTGTCAGCGGTAAACCGGGACTGGATCTCCAGAGCCCGGTTCTGTTCAAAGAAGCCGGGATGGAGGTCTATCAGGTGGTTGAAGACCTTTTTACGGATATCCGCCACCACTCGCTCCCCGATCCAGGACACCAGGTAAAACCGCGAAAACGACCCGATCGCCAGACCCAGCACCAGCACAAAAAACAGCCCGATAGCCTGGGCCAGATTCTCGGGCGATTGGGTAGCCAATCCCTGGTCCACCAGAATTCGTAAACCCTGACCAAGGCCAAGGGTAATACCGGCAGTGATGATAAGCGCCACCATGGCGCCAACCACCGCCCGACGGTAAGGGCTGATGAATCCGACAATCAGTTTCAAAGCTTTGCGGTGACGGGTGTTAATGGTATGCCTCCTGGATGCGGTAGACTCTGGCGACTATACGGCTTGTACTGGTAACAAGACCTATCATACAGCTATGCAAGAGCGTGCGGGGTGGGGACTGCCTGCCAGGACCGTCAAAAGCCAGGGATGGCTTTTGCCGAGCGTACAGGGACGTATTTACAGCGTGTCCTGGCAGGCAGTCCCCACCCCGCACGCTCGACTACCCCGAAGCCAAAGGAAGACCAAGTGCGCGCCTACGCCGATAACGACTACCCCGCTGACCACAAACCGGACTGGAAGGTCATAGCCGGTCTATGGCCATACCTGGCGGAATTCCGTGGCCGTGTATTCCTGGCCCTCGGCTTTCTGGTGATCTCCAAGCTGGCCACCGTGGCGACACCGGTGGCGCTGAAATACATTGTGGATTACCTGGACCAGAACCGGGGCGGCGATCTGCTGTTGTGGATTCCGGTGCTGCTGGTGGTGGCCTATGGCCTGCTCCGCTTTGGCAGCACCCTGTTCAGCGAATTGCGGGATGCGGTGTTTGCCCGTGTCGCCGAGCGGGCGATGCGGCGGGTGTCGTTGCGGGTGTTCGAACATCTGCATAACCGCGAACTGGCGTTTCACCTGGACCGCAAGACCGGTGGTCTGGCTCGAGATATCGAGCGCGGCACCAACGGCATCAGCTTTCTGTTGCGTTTCACCCTGTTCAACATCGTGCCCACCCTTCTCGAAATCCTGATGGTCGCCAGCATTCTGTTTGTGGTGTTCAACGTCGGTTATGTGCTGGCCATTCTGGTGGCGGTGGTGGTGTATGTGGTGTTTTCCATCAAAGTCACCGAGTGGCGCACGAAGTTTGTACGGGAAGCCAATGCCCGGGACAACCAGTCCAACTCGCGGGCGGTGGACAGCCTGCTCAATTACGAGACGGTGAAGTACTTCAATAACGAGCGCTTTGAGGCGCAACTGTACGACCGGGATCTGGAAGACTGGGAACAGGCCCGTCTGAAAAACCGGTTGTCACTGGCGGCGCTAAACTCCGGCCAGGCCCTGATCATCGGCCTGGCGATGATTGCCATCATGGCGATGGCGGTGCGGGAAGTGGCCAGCGGCGAGATTACCCTGGGTGACTTCACCATGATCAACGCTTACCTGTTACAACTGTTTATTCCCCTGAACGCCCTGGGGTTTGTCTACCGGGAAATCCGTCAGGCGCTGGTGAATGTGGAGCGCCTGTTCGGGCTGTTGGGAGATCCGCCGGGTATCAAGGACGATCCGGATGCCCGGGCGCTGACAGTGGACAACGGAGACGTGTGCTTCCGCCACATCCACTTTGCCTATCGCCCGGATCGTCCGATCCTGCAGGACGTGGATTTCTCCATTCCCGCAGGTCACACCGTGGCGGTGGTCGGCGCCAGCGGTGCGGGCAAGTCCACCCTCGCCCGGTTGCTGTTCCGCTTCTTTGATGTGGACAAGGGTGCGATTACCATCGATGGCCAGGATATCCGCGAGGTGACCCAGGACAGCCTGCGCGCCGCCATCGGCGTGGTGCCCCAGGATACGGTGCTGTTCAACGATACCCTGTATCGCAATCTGGCCTACGGCCGACCGGAGGCCAGTGAAGAAGAGGTGTACCGGGCCGCCCGCATGGCGCACCTGGAAGACTTTATCCACAGCCTGCCCGATGGCTACGAAACCCGGGTCGGTGAGCGCGGGCTGAAACTGTCCGGGGGTGAAAAGCAGCGGGTGGCCATTGCCCGGGTGATTCTGAAAAATCCGCCCCTACTGATCCTGGATGAAGCCACCTCGTCTTTGGATTCGCTGTCGGAGCAGGCCATTCTGGGGGCGTTGAAGGAAGTCAGCCGCCAGCGCACCACCCTGGTCATCGCTCACCGTCTGTCCACCATCCGCGATGCCGATACCATCCTGGTGATGGATGGCGGAAGCATTGTGGAGAGTGGGCATCATAACGATCTGCTGGCCCGGGGTGGCCACTATGCCCACCTGTGGGCGCAGCAGCATCGGAGTGATGATAACTCCCAGTTGAGCCAGTAAGCGGAGGGCCTTGCCAAAACCGTGCGGAGCCATGGGTGAAGAGCGAATAGCTCTTCACGGGCTGGCCATGGATGGCCTGCCCTGGACCTTCAGCGCGACGCAGGAGCAAAAAGCGCTGAAGGGCGGAGCCCGAGCGTCACATGGACGTGCCGAAGGAGCGTGTTTTGGCAAGGCCCTCCGCTTACTGGCGTCCTGGGGACTCGTTATCAGCAAGCCTCAGCGCCAGCCCGGAGGCCCGGACAACCCGCTGGCCGACACTGTCTTTCAGTACCTGGGCGTCGCCGGTGATCAGGCTGAACCAGTTCTTCGCCCGGGTAATACCGGTATAGACCAGCTCCCGGGTCATCACCGGGCTGAGCCGGTCCGGCAGTACAAGGCAGGTATGGTTGAACTCGGAGCCCTGGGATTTGTGCACGGTCATCGCGTACACGGTTTCCAGTTGTTGCAGCCGGCTCGGGGATATCCAGCGGATGCCGTCGGTACCGTCCCCGCTGGGAAACGCGACCCGCAACGTGAACCTGGGCTCACCGGACTCGGTCCGGTCCCAGGGCACGCTGAAGGTGATACCGATATCCCCGTTCATCAGGCCCAGATTGTAATCGTTGCCGGTGATCAGCACCGGCCGCCCGGCGTACCAGCCTTCGGCGCGGGGAATCAGTTTCTCCACCAGCAATTTTTGTGCGACTTGGTCGTTGAGGCCTTCCACACCCCAGGGGCCCTTGCGCAGGGCGCAGAGAATCTGGAAATCGTTGAAGGCAGCCAGCACGTCTTTTGCCAGATCGTCCCAGTCTTCCTGCGGGCTGTCGGGCGTTAACCGATGATGATTCATGCGTTCCAGATAGTGACGATACCCGACCGGTGGCGGCAGGATCTGCTGGTTGACCTCCCGGCCCTGACCCTGATTGCGAAACGCAACCGGCGTGCCGGTGACCGCATGGGCGCAGACCAGTTCCAGGGTGTCGTCGAGGGCCGGTCTGGCGGTACGACCGTTTAGCCAGATCACATCATCGAAGCCGCCGTCGCGGCACTGGCGCAACAGCGCTGCATTCAGGGTATCGGTGTTGACCGCCTCCGCCAGTTTGCGAATACCGCTGTCCTCACTGAAGCGATAGCTCTTGCGCAGCATCGCCACCGCCTGGTCGAGCACCTGCCCCTGGGAATCCATCCGGGAGTCTGGTACCCGGTCGTTGGTGATGGCGTGCAGCCACTGGGCAGTGGCCGGAGTGTAATGGGCCTCTGCCGCACGCCGGCACAATTCACCCAGAACGGCGCCGGCATCCACCGACGCCAGCTGGTCTTTGTCGCCCAGCAGGATCAGTTGGGCATGGCTGGGCAGGGCATCAAATACCGAGGCCATCAGGTCCACATCCACCATGGACGCTTCGTCGATCACCAGGATATCCACCAGCAGCGGATTGTCCCGGTTGTGGCGGAATTTGCGGGTGTCCGGCCGGCTACCGAGCAGACGATGCAGCGTGGTGACCTTGGTGGGGATGTCGTCCAGCACCACCTGACCGGGCAATGCCTCCAGCGGCAGGCGGCTGACGGCGCCGCCGATGGATTCGTTCAGTCGTGCGGCGGCCTTGCCGGTGGGGGCGGCCAGACGAATACGGTACTTGCGACCGGCCCGTTCCGGGGATTTACCAGCCACTGCCTGCAGGGCTGCCAGCAGGTTCACCACGGTGGTGGTCTTGCCGGTACCGGGACCCCCGGTGACCACCGCAAACCGGTTGCGGGCGGCCAGGGCGCAGGCCAGTTTCTGGTAATCCACGTCCTGTTGGGATTTGAACAGACAACCCAGCGCCCGCGACAGGGTGCCGGCGGATGCCGATGCTGGATCCGCCAACGGGGAAGGTAGCGCCAGCCGATGCTGGATGCCTTCGGCAATTCGCTGCTCGTAACGCCAGAACCGGCGCAGGTAAAGTCGGGTATCGTTCAGCACCATGGGTGTAGTCAGTGAGCCATCACTGACTGCCGACGTTTTGCCCAGTACGGTGAGGCAATCCTGCAGGGAGACGCTCGCCAACACATCGTCGGGAGCAAGCTGGCTCAGATCCGCGGCTTCGGAGTCGGTCAGTGTGTCCGTGCCGGTTTCTTCCGGTGGCAGTGACAGGGTGTCGCCGGCATTGGACAACAGATTGGTAAGGTCAATACACACATGGCCCCGCCCCACCTGATGGGAGGTCAGCGCTGCCAGTAACAGCAACAACGGTTGTGGCGTATTGCCCTGCTCTTCCAGAAGGGTCCGGATCAGCCGCGCAAACCCCACATCCAGTGGGCGAATCCATTCGGCCTGTTGCCACTGGAGCAACAACGCTTCGGTCCGGTTGAAGCTGGCCAGCAGCTTGCGGGTGTCGACAGGTGGGGCTGACGGGGCCGCAGATGATGGCTGCGCAGGGCTTTGATCGTCATCGCCGAGATCGAAAGTGAACTGGTCGTCGGAGTTGCGGGTCCGGCTCATGCGGCTACCTCCCCTGGCGTATGGCCGTCAAACATCGCATCCAGTTGCTCGATCAGTGTTCTTGGCGGCTTGTCGGTGAAGGCGCCGGCGGTGGGGGCATTCACCCCGCGCAGGAACAGGTACACGGCACCGCCGATGTGGGTATCGTAGTCATAATCCGGCAGCCGGGCCTTCAGCAACCGGTGCAGGGCCAGCAGGTAGAGGATGTACTGCAGGTCGTAGCGTTTGTCCAAAATGGCGTCACCCATGGCCTGGTCGGTATAGGCGAGGTCGTTGTCGCCGAGGGTATTGGATTTATAGTCCAGCACGTAATACTGCCCGTCGTGTTCAAACACCAGGTCGATAAAACCCTTGAGCATGCCGTTGAAGGTGCGGTCGTTCACCTGGGGTCGGTCGGCGCCATTGAGGGTATGGTGAGTGACCAGCTGGTCCATGGCCCGGGTACTGACGTGGCAGCTCTCGAACCAGAACTCCAGTTCCGGGCGCAGTGTGGTCAGTTCCGCCAGGCTGGCGCTCTGAGAGCTGGTTCTGCTCAGGGGAATCGGTTGGCGGATCAGCGACAGCAGCCACTGCTCCAGCGGCTCCACCCACTCGCTCCAGCCACGGGTGCTGCATCGGCGGGTGAGCTGTTCGCGCAGTTGCGCGGGGTTGTCCACAACCTGTTGGAATCCCTGCTGGGTACACCACTCCAACAGCTCATGCAGGAAGGTGCCGGGGCCGGCGCCTTTGGGGAAATGGTGGTGGTTACGGGTCGCCGGAACAGCGGCTTCTTCGACCTCCTCCTGGGCGCTCTCTTCCAGCAAATTCTGGGTCTCCGCATCCTCCACTTCCCCGGTAAAGACGATACCGGTTCCGGCCATACCCGTGTACTCGATGGAGGAATAGCTGGCGATCCACCAGTCCTCTTTCGCTTCGCGGGTGGAGACCAGTGCAGGCCCCAGGGCTTCCGGTGTGGGTTCGGTGTAGTGGTTCTCGGTGGCCTCCGGCAACGGTATGACCGATATCGCCGGGTGGCCGTTGGCCAGTTGGTTCAGGCAGTTGCTGACGGAGTGCGGTTCACCTTCCCCGCCCATCAGATAACCCAGGCCGCTGAGGGGCCAGTGGTCGATCGCCGCCACGCCGACCCAGGTGGCAAAACGGGCGCGGGTCAGCGCCACGTAGAGTTTGCGGATGTCTTCTCCCAGCCGTTCCCGGTCGGCCCGCGCCACGTCGTCCGGGGTGGGATCGAACACGGTGGTGAGCTGGCCGCTGTCATCGTGATAACGCACAAACGCCTGTTTCTCGTTTTCGGCACGAAATGCCGTGCCGAAGGGCAGAAAAACCAATGGGTATTCCAGACCCTTGGATTTGTGCACGGTAATCACCTTCACCAGCCCTGCGTCGCTTTCCAGGCGCAGGGTGCGATGTTCGTCTTCCTCGTCCGCCGCCCGCAGGATCTGGGTGTAGTGGTGCACCAGCGCGTGTTCGCCGTCCAGTTGCAGGCTGTCTTGCTGCAGCAACTCGGCAATGTGCAGGATGTCCGTCAGTCGGCGTTCGCCATCGGGGCGTTGGAGCAGCCGGGCGGGTACATCGAAGTCCATCAGAAAACTGCGCAGCATGGGTAGCACGCCCTGCTGTTGCCATTGTTGCTGGTAACCCATAAAGCGTTCGATTTCCCGCTCCAGGGCGATTTCGTCGGTCAACAACCGGTTCAGGGACTGCCAGGACTGGCCCAGCGTCGGGGTGGCCAGCGCGGCCCGGGCGTAGGCCAGTTGCCGGGGTTCGGCAAAGGCCTTGAGCCAGCACAGCATTTCTTTGGCTTCCTGGGAGGTCAGGACCGAATCCCGATCCGACAGGTACACGCTCTTGATGTGGCGTCGCCCGAGGGCGTCCCGCACGGCACTGGCTTCGTTGCGGTTGTTGACCAGAATGGCGATGTCTTTGGGAGCCACTGGTTCGAGATCCGCCGGGTTTTCCGTCAGCGCAAATCCGGCCTCGCCCGCCTGCCCCAGGCTCAGCAGTCGGGCAATTTCACTGGCACAGGTTTCCGCGATATCGGCGGTCGCTGCCCCTTTGGCCAGCCCCTTGCGGTTGCCGGCCTTGTCCTCTTCTTCCGATTCCAGCGACCAGAAGGTGAGACTCGGCTGGATTTCGCCCTGGACCGACCACAGGCGTTTGGTACCGTTGGCGTCGACACCCTGGAACGGCAGTGGCGAGGTGTCGCCCTTGCCGAACAGGAAGGCGCCATCACGGCTGTTCTGGTCGCCATGCTCGAACACCCGGTTCACCGCTTCCACCATGGCTTCGGCGGAACGGAAGTTGCGGCCCAGGGTGTAGGTGCGTTCCCGGGCGCCCTTGCGGGCTTCCAGGTAGGTATGGATGTCCGCACCGCGGAATCCGTAGATGGCCTGTTTCGGGTCACCGATCATCAGCATGCAGGTGTGTGGGTCGTTGTCCGCCACCTGGTAGACCCGGTTGAAGATGCGGTACTGCACCGGGTCGGTGTCCTGGAATTCGTCGATCAGTGCCACCGGGAACTGGCGACGGATGGTGGCCGCCAGTTGCTCGCCCCGGGGGCCGTGCAAGGCGTCGTCGAGGCGGGTCAGCAGATCGTCGAAGCCCATCTCCGAACGTTTCTGTTTTTCCGATTCCAGCCGTTGGGCGATCCAGTGGCTGGCGTGCCGGAGGATATCCGATTCCGCACTGGGCAGGTTCTGGCTGAACGCCACCAGTTCGGCTATGGCCTCGAAGGCGGGATGGTGTGGTGCCGGATCCTCGCCCTTGAGTTTGGTGGGCAGAATGTCAGGTGTCTGGTTCTGGAAGCCGGCCTTGTCCAGACCCTGGGGATAGAGTTCGTCTGACGCTGCCCAGTCCAACAGGGTATCCCAGGCGGCAATCATTGGCTTCATGCTGCCGCCGTGGAGCCGTTTGCTCTTGTTGAGCGTGGTCAGCAACTCCACCACGTCGGGTTTCCAGTGGGCCCAGTCATAAGCCTTCAGTTCCCGCGCCCGTTCCTGACGTTGGCTGACGGTCTGTTCGATGGCCTGTTTCACATCGCCGGTGGCTGCGTCCAGGCTGTCCGCATCGGGGATCAGGTTGCGCACCGCCTTGCGCAGGTCATCCGGGGTTTTCCAGTGGCTGAGGGCTTCGTCCATCAATACCGGGGACAAGGGGTAGATGAAGGTGCGCCAGTAATCCCGCACCACTTCGTCCAGCAGGTCGCTCTGGTCGGTTTCCAGGGTGAGCTTGAACAGGCTGCCGCTGTCGAAGGCGTGCTCGCTGAGCATGCGGTTACACCAGCCATGGATGGTGGAGACGGCGGCCTCGTCCATCCACTCGGCGGCCAGTAACAGTTTTTTGCGGCAGTCCGGCCAGGTGGCCGGGTCCGGGTAACTGCTATCGCGAAGCTGATGGATCAGCGCGGTTTCCGGTGATGGTGCTGTCGCGTCTGCGGCATCGGAAAACACCTCGGCGGCCTGGGTCAGCCGGGTGCGGATGCGGTCCCGCAGCTCCTTGGTGGCGGCGTCGGTAAAGGTCACCACCAGCAGGTTCGGCGGCAGTATGCCCTGTGCCAGCGGACTGTCCTCGTGCTGGTCGTGGCCCAGTACCAGGCGCACATACAGAATGGCGATGGTGAAGGTCTTGCCGGTACCGGCACTGGCTTCAATCAGGGTGCTGCCGTTCAGGGGCAGCGTTAAGGGATCCAGATTGGGATTGCGATTGGTCCTATTGTTGCTCATGCCTGGCCCTCGATCTGTTCGGCGGCGGACTTGCCCTGCTCCGCTTCCCACAGGGGCACGTAGAGTGAGTGCAGCAATGCCTCGAATTCACCACTGGCCATCAGTAACTCCGCACTCTCAAACGCCCCTCTCAGGTAACCGGTGTCCCGCTCCAGTGCGGTGGTGTAGGCCTGCTCCGCATCGCTGATCGCTCGTTCGTGGTCACCGAGAAATTTCTTGCTCTGGTAGAAGCTGTATATCCAGGCGAAGCCGGCTTCGCAGTGAATGGGCAGGGCGCGGGTGGTGGCCTCCATCCAGCGCGTGATGATGGCATCCAGGTGAGCCTGTGCCTGTTCCTGCTCCATCGGGGCGAAGCGGAACTTGCGGCCCTCTTCCTTGCCCAGAATCAGGGTTTCGAACGGCTGCCCGGTAAGCTGCCCGGCGAGGTGGATCACCCAGTCCCGCATCAGGTTGGCGTAGCGTATCTTCTTGCTGTAACCGGAGCCGGTCAACAGACCGGAACTGGCCACCACCAGCCGGCACAGCTGGCCTTGGTGGTTACAGCGCAGGCCATCGATCAGGTCCAGCACCTCGACAGCACCGGTGGCGTTGCTGACGCGGTAGTCGAAGGGGATGGGTTCGCTGACCGCTTCCGGCCACTCCATCAGTGCAGCTTGATAGCGCTCGAACAGGTCCGGCAGGCGACCGGACAGCTCGGTGCGCAGTCGGTGCTCGGTGACCCCCATGCCCAGGTCGCCGCGCCGGGCCATGCGATCCAGGGTGGCTTCCAGTCGTTCATGCAGCTCTTCTTCCGAGCCGGCCTTCATCAGACCTTCCCGGATCAGTTCGTTGTCCAGCCGCCAGCGGTCCAGACCGTTGAGGTCGAAGTTCTCGTTATCAGTGTCCTCGTCTTCCACACCCTCAAAGCGCACCTGCAGGCGACGCTGATAGAAGGTGTCGATGGGCTTTTTCAGGAACGCCGACAGATCGTTCAGGGTGATGGGCTCTTCCGGGGGCTGATACGGCAGGGCATCCTGGGTCTGTTCTGCCGCTTCACTGCCATGAGCACTGCGCCATTCCCCCTCGTAGGTAAACAGCGTGCGGGCCTGCAACACTTCGGTCAACGGTCTTGGCGGGCCGTCCTCGCCCTCGCCCAGGCCATTGGCTTTGGGGAAGTAATCGCGGCTGAACGGTTGCAGCGGATGCTGCGTGGTCAGGGCTTCGGTGACCGGCTGAGATGGCTGGTCGGTGACCTGCCACAGACTGTCCAGATGGTCCCGCAGCTGGCCCACCAGTACCGAAGGCGGCCGCTCGGAATCGTCCTTGATGCTGCGCCCGACCCAGCTGATGTATAACTGTTCCCGTGCCGACAACAGGGCCTCCAGGAACAGGTAACGGTCGTCCTCGCGGCGGGAACGGTCACCCGGCCGGTAATCCTGGGCCATCAGATCGAAATCCACGGGCGGCCGGGAACGGGGGTAATCGCCATCGTTCATGCCCAGCAGGCACACCTTGCGGAAGGGAATAGCCCGCATCGGCATCAGCGTGGCGAAGTTCACCTTACCGGCGAGGAAGCGCTGATTCAGGCCGCCTTCATCAAGCCCCTCCAGCAGCACATCCTTGACGATGTTCAGGGGCAGAGACTGATGTTCCAGCCCGGCGGCTAGGGCATCCTCCAGCCATTGTTCCAGCTGGCGGCGGAAGCGGTTGAGCAGTAACAGATCACTGCCGGTTACCTTGTGGAAAAAACCCGCCAGCATGTCGGAAAACAGCGCTTCCCAGGCTGTCGCCGTGCGGGATTGCTGTAACGCCTGCCACAGGGTTTCCAGCTGGTGAACGAACTCGCTGAGGCGCCCGGCCAGGCTGGCCTGAAGCCCGCCGATTTCGCCGTAGGGTTCCACTCCGGCCCAGGGTTCATCTTCTCCCATGCTGTAACCCAGCAGCATAGACCTCAGTCCCGATTGCCAGGTGTTACGTTCCAGCTCGGCCGGCAACTCCAGGCTTTCCCGGTGTTTGCCGTGCAGACCCCAGCGGATGTTGGCCCCTTCCACCCAGTGTCGGGCCAGGGGAATCTCTTCCTCGGCGATACCGAAGCGATCGCGAATGCCCGGCACTTCCAGCAGGCTGATGATTTCACTCACGCCGAAGCGGCTGCGGGGCAGCGACATCAGGGTTTCCAGGGCAATCAGTACCGGTTCGTGGTGGCGCTGGCCCTGGTCGGAAATGGTGAAGGGAATGTGCCGTTTGAGACCGGCCTGGTAACGACCGAATACCGCCTGGATGTGGGGCGCGTACACATTGATATCCGGGACCATCACGATGACATCCCGGGGCCGCAGTGCGGGGTCGGCGTTAAAGGCGGCCAGTAACTGATCGTGCAGGATTTCCACTTCCCGCTGGGGGCTGTGGGCATCATGAAATACCAGGGAATGATCCCGGCCCGGATCCAGCTGGCGCTGCTCGGCGCGAATGTCCTGCAGCGGCGTCAGGTTGTAGATGTCGTTCTGCAACTGGTGTAGCAGGGTGGGTTCCTCGCCGGCACCGTGCTCCGAGAAGATGTCGATTTTCTGGTCCGGCGTCTGGAAGCTGCTTCGGTACTCCTCCGGATTATCGAATTCATCCAGCAGGCGGATGTAATCACGCCCCTGCTTGCCCCAGGCTGCGAGTAACGGGTTGGCATGCTGGTGCAACTGGTCTGGATCGGCAACGTGGGAAAGTGTCGGGTGGGCGATCCCGCGTTTGCGTTCGGCCTTGAGCAGTTCCCGGTCGCTGATGATATCCGCCCAGTAGAACTGGCTGGGGTTGTGGACACACAGCACCACCTGGCTGAAGCGGCTGAGCACGTACAGGGCTTCCAGTGCCTGTCGTGGCAGGGAGGAGACGCCAAACACCACAATGCGTTTGGGCAGCCGGGATGGATTGGCCGGCACACGGATACGCTGGCCTTCGGCCATAAACCGGGTGTGAATCTGCGAGCGGCTCGTGTGGGCCTCGGCACCGACATCTTCCACCACCTTGCGCCACAACAAGGGTTGCCAGCGGGTTTCTTCATCCAGCGGCTTTTCCTCACCCTGGGCGGTGATCACCACATCCCGCCCCTGCTCCCAGGCACTGAGCCAGTCGGCGCGGAACACCTGGTACTGGTCAAACAGATCCGCCACTTTTTCAGCCAGCTGGAAATCCCGCAGGTCCGGATCGGTGCCGTCCAGGAAGCGCGCCAGTGGGGTGAAAGCGTCGTCCTGGCCGACCAGTTCCGGCAATAACCGGTATAACCGCCAGACCAGTCGACGCTTGTCGAACGGCGATTGCTCCGGCACTTCGCCATCTGGCATGACCGCCCGGTAGGCCTGCCAGATAAAGCGGGCGGGAAACAGGAAATCCATGCCGGCGGCGATCCCCAGGCCACCGTCGGCGCCCTCCTCCGAACGCTTCTCCGCCAGTGCCAGCTTCAGCCACTGGGCAATGCCGTTACTCTGCACCAGGAAGGTTTCGCTCTCCAGAGGCGGCATGGGGTTCTGGCGGCAGATATACACCACCGCGCGGCGAAGGTCTTCCAGGTGATTGGCGTGGATGGCGTGAAAGCCGGGTTCGATGGCGGTTGTCTCGGGCATACCTGCTCTTATGGGGTCCGGGTAAACGTGGCGACTACAGAGTAGCGCAAACCCGGGTGAAATTTCTCGAAAACGCATCCGCCAACCGAAGATTGGCGTAAGCTGTAAGGAGGGTTCCCTCTAAAGGATACCGCTTATGCTCACGTTCCTAATTCGTGCCCGAACCGGGCCGCCAGCGCTACTGGTTATAGCCGCGCTGGTTTTTCTGGTACCGGCCTCGCCCCAGGCGGATGACACGGATTCTGAAATTCAGGGTGCCATCCTTAGGCAGATTGAGGCGTTTGCCAACGACGATGACGAGGCTGCCTGGCGGGTTGCGTCTGAGGGTATCAAGCGGCGCTTTGGCAGTTCCGAGGTGTTTCTGGCGATGGTCAAGCAGGCGTACCCGGCGGTTCACCGAGCCAGTGCCATTGAGTTTGTCAGACGGGTTCCTCACGGCAATTTCGAGATCCAGGTGGTGCGATTGAGAGGACCGGAGGGCAAGCGCTGGGATGCTTATTACCGGATGGTGTTGGTTGATGATCAGTGGAAGATCGGTGGGGTACAGATGCAGCCGGCGGACCTTGGTATTTGAGACTTGCTCTTGGCCATCGTAGAGTTTGGTGCACTGCAACCAATCGGGTAGGTTCTGCCAAAATACGCTGTGAATACGTCCCTGTACGCTCGGCTCCGCCATCCATGGCTCCGCACGATTTTGGCAGAACCTACCCGATTGGTCGCGTGATAGCTTGTGCAGGCCGCCTTGTTCGATAAAATATCTGGAGCACCATGACCACCCAACCCAGAGGCCAGCGCCCCAAGACGGCGGACCTTGAAGACCCTCTGTATTACCTGAGGAATATGGACACCGTAGTGTCGTGGGTGGCCGATCATCACTGGGATCTGCTGACCGCTGATGAGAGATCCCGGTTAGGTAACTTCTTCGCCTTATCCACTGCCGCGCGGGGATTACTGGCGCGTATGGTGATGCGAACGGGAGAGTTGTTTCGGGTGGACAAGCTGAACTATCCGGAACTGCCGGGCTCCCTGGCTGACGCTTTGGCCGAACTGATAGAGAGTCACTGGCTGGAGTCGTCCCCGATGCTCGGCATTGAAAACCTGTTCCGGCTTGTTACCCTCAGCGAGCTCCGGCTGGTGTTTGCTAACCTACTGACGGAACTCGGCCTGCCCAAGAACCTGCCCAAAGCCCGAATGCGTGAGGTATTGACGGAACATTTCCCGGAGCCACAGCGCTTGCATGAATGGCTAGGTGATGGCGCTCCGGCAACGGTGCGGCTGCCGGATATGCCTCTGTTCGACCGCATCCGCCTGATGTTCTTCGGCAATCTGCGCCAGAGCTGGACCGATTTTGTGCTGGTGGAGCTGGGTTATCAACAGTACGAGCAGGTGACCTTTTCCACCGATTCCCGGGCTTTTCATCAGCGGGCGGACGTGGACTGCTATCTGCAGATGCACCACTGTCGGCAATGGCTGGATGAAGGGGTGGCCGCGGTTGAGGTGTGGCCCGAGGTGCCCGGTCCTTTGGATAATTCCTGGCTGGCCAGCCGGCGGGACCGGTTGTTGCTGGAGTTGGGCCGGCAGGCGGAACGGCAGGGCGAGCGTGAGCTGGCGCTGGAAGTGCTCGCGGCCAGTAACCATCGGGAGGCGCGGTTGAAGCAGCTTCGGTTGCTGGAACGAATGAAACGCTTCGACGAGGCCTGGGATATTGCCCGATATTGGCATACCGGGGACCTGAGTGATGCCGAGGCCCAGGGGCTGGCGCGCATTCTCAAGCGGTTGGCGCCGAAAATGGGCGCGGCGCCGCCTGTCGTGGAGACACCGCCGCCGATCCGGGAGTTCACCCTGACCTTACCGAAACCTGAAATCGCCTCAGTGGAGCTGACGGCTCAGCAGCATCTGGAGACCGATGAGGCCCCGGTTTTCTATGTGGAAAACACCCTGATCAACGGCCTGTTCGGCCTGCTATGTTGGCAGACCATTTTCGCGGCCATTCCCGGCGCTTTTTTTCATCCTTTCCATGTGGGGCCGGCGGACCTGATGCGGTCGGACTTTGTGGAACGACGCCAGCAAGCCTTCGACCAATGTTTTGCACTGTTGCGCGGTGGTGATTACCGGCAGCGCATCCTCGAGACCTGGCAGGCTAAGCAGGGTATTGCCAACCCCTTCGTGGTCTGGCCGGTGTTGTCGGAAGACCTGCTGATCATGGCCATGGACTGTATTCCGGCGCCTCACCTGGAGCGGCTGTTCGAGCGCCTGCTGAATAACCTGAAGGAGCACCGCAGTGGCTTCCCGGACCTGATCCGGTTTTACCCCAGCGCCACCGGCCCGGGACCGCATTACGAGATGATTGAGGTAAAAGGCCCCGGTGATCGGCTGCAGGATCATCAGCGCCGCTGGTTGGCCTTCTTTACCCGCGAGGGTATGCCCGCCAGTGTCTGTTATGTGCGCTGGCAGACCGATGGGGAAGGCGGATGAAGGTTGCGGTTCGTACCCTGTGTGAATTCGCCGCCCGTCGTGGTGACCTGGACTTTCGCTATACCCCGGCGCCCAGTGCCGAGGAGGGCATCGCCGGCCACCAGTCGATACAATCCCGTCGTGGTTACGGCTATAAAAGCGAGTACTTACTGACTGGTAAGTGCTTGGGGTTGGAGCTTTCCGGGCGGGCTGATGTCTACAATCCCCATCGTGGCCGGCTCGAGGAGATCAAGACCCACCGGGGCGATCTGTCGCGAATCCGCGAGCATCAGCGGGCGTTGCACCGTGCCCAGCTACGGGCGTACGGCGCGCTGTTGTGCCGACAGGAAGACCTTAAAAAGCTGGAGCTGGCACTGATCTACTACGACACCGGCAAGGACAAGGAAACCCCGGTGACGGAAACCGCCACTGCCGATGAGCTCTGGCAGGAGCTTGAAGGGCTGTGCCAGCAGTACAAGGCCTGGGCCGAGCAGGAAGCGCACCACCGGGAACAGCGAAACGCCCTGCTGTCCGAACTGACGTTTCCCTTTGCCGAGTTCAGGCCGCGGCAACGCCAGCTGGCGGAAACGGTGTACAAGAATTCGGTGAAGTCAGGCACTTTGTTACTGGAGGCTCCCACCGGTCTGGGCAAGACCCTTGGCACCCTGTTTCCAGCACTGATGGCTATGCCGGCGGCACAACAGGACCGGCTGTACTACCTCACCTGCCGCAATACGGCTCGCCAGCTGGCCATGGATGCGGTGGAGAAACTCCGTTCTGCCAGGAATGAATTCGAGCCATGGCCGCTGCGAACCCTGGAGCTGGTGTCGAAGGACGATGCCTGTGAGCACCCGGACAAAGCCTGCCATGGCGATTCCTGCCCACTGGCCAAAGGCTTTTTCGATCGCCTGCCGGATGCCCGGGCCGAGGCTGCACAGACTGAGGGAACACTTGATCAGGCAACATTGGCGAAGATCGCCGCAGGTCACGGTATTTGCCCCTATTTTCTCGCCCAGGAGATGGCACGCTGGTGTGATGTGATGATTGGCGATGTGAACCGGCTGTTTGATCAGTCCGCCCTGCTCCACGGCCTGATTCGCCAGAACAACTGGAAGGCCAGCGTACTGGTGGATGAAGCCCACAACCTGGTGGACCGGGGCCGGGGCATGTATTCCGTGCGGCTGGAGCAGCAACGACTGCTGAAGGTGAAGAAGAGCGCCCCGAAACCGCTGAAATCGGCAATCGATCGCACCGCCCGGGCCTGGCAGAGTCTGATCCGGGATCATCAGACAGTCGACGAGACCCCGGTATTCCTTGAAACCCTGTCCTCCCAGCTACTCGGGGCCTTGCAGGCCATGGTCTCGAACCTCACCGATTATTTGGCGGACAACCCGCCGGACCTCGCCTTGCAGGAACTGCTGTTTGAAAGTGTGGCCTTCATGAAGCTGGCGGAGTCCTTTGGTGATCACTCCCTGTGCGAATTCCAGCGCACCGGCCGCGGCCGCGCCAGTCTCACCATCCAGAACCTAGTACCGGCGGACTTTCTACGGGAGCGGTTCGAGGCGGCACAGTCGGTCCTGTTGTTCTCTGCCACCTTGAGTCCTGGCGTCTATTACCGGGACCTGTTGGGCATGCCGGAGGACACCCGTTTTACCTCCCTGCCCAGTCCGTTCAGTGCGGACCAGTTACAGGTGCAGTTCACGCCGGGGATCAGCACTCGCCAGACCCATCGGGACGCCTCCTTGCGTCCGATAGCGGATCTCATCGCCCGGCAGTTCCGCGAACGGCCTGGTCACTACCTGGCGTTTTTCAGCAGCTTCAAATACGCACGGGCGGTCAGTGAGGCGCTTGCCAAAGAGGCACCAGATGTTCCCCAACGCTCTCAACAACCGGGCATGTCGCCGCAGCAACGAAGTGAATTTCTGGCAGGGTTTCAGAAGTCCCAGAGTAGTGTTGCATTTGCGGTTCTGGGCGGTGTGTTCAGCGAGGGTATCGACCTGCCTGGCGATCAATTAATCGGTGCCTTTGTGGCCACCCTGGGCTTGCCGCCGTTCGATCCCTGGCATGAGATTCTCAAAGCCCGTCTTCAGCAACGTTTCGGCGCGGGTTACCAATACACGTATCTGATTCCCGGACTGCAGAAAGTCGCCCAGGCTGCCGGGCGTGTGATCCGTACCCCCGAAGACCGGGGCGTGATCTGGCTGATTGATGACCGGTTTCTGCAGCGGGCAACCCGTTCATTGTTACCGCGATGGTGGTTCCCTTAACGGGTCAGTGATATGACGGCTAAGCGTCGGGTTGGCTTAGGATTGGGGATGCTTTCGTAATGAGGATTCCAGTTTCTTGGTTTCGGTAATATCAACCAGTGTGATGACGACCCCGTCAATCACATTATCCAGCCGCCGGTAGGGGATGATCCTGACCGAAAACCAGCGATCATCCGTTGTCGTGATCTGCTTTTCGCTGACCATCAGCGTACTCAGGGTTTGCCGGGCGTCTTCCTGAAGCTCCGGATACCGGAGACTGGTGGTCAGGTCACTGAATGGACGGCCGATGTCGCACTCACGCAGACTGATAATGGTTGAGGCCCGCTCGGTGTAGCGCCGCACATTCAGGTCTTGATCCAGGAATAGAACCGCAATCTCAATACTGTTGAGCACATTCTGCATATCGCTCTGGGCGAGTGCGAGGTCATCCAGCTTGGTTTGCAGCTCGGTGTTGATGGTTTGAAGTTCCTCGTTCATCGACTGCATTTCTTCTTTGGAAGTTGTCAGTTCCTCATTGGTGGACTGCAACTCCTCGTTGGTCGATTGAAGCTCCTCATTGGATGCCTGCAGTTTTTCCCGGGATACCCTCGCCTGTTCACGGAGACTTTCGATTTCCTGCAGGTACCGCTGAATCTGCGCAGCGTGGTCCGGATTGGCAGAGGACGCTTGTTTGTAGCGTCGGGGCGCGACCTGAGCAGGCGCATCGCGAAACACCACCATGATCATGCCCTTAAGCGCATCGGGTTTACTGAAGGCCTGAATGGAGAGATCTACGGCTTGTGTGCCGGAGCCTGTCTGTACTAATACCCCGGTAAGCTCCACCGGCTCGGTCTGTGCAGATGCCTGTTGCAGCGCGGTATACAGCGGCTCTCGCAACCCCTCACGGGCCATGGCATGGATATTCCAGTTGGCCTTACCGGCCGCGGGTTCCAGATACTTGCCGGTACGCCCGCTGATGTACACGATGTCAGCATCGGCATTGAGCAGTACAGCGGCAGGCGAATACACCTGCAACAACACATGATCCGCTGCGGACTGCAGGTTACTAAGGGCCTGCTGTGGGGGAATCTGGTTGGATTGCACGGTTTGCTCCTTGGGCAGGGTGGCGAACGGCGGAAACGATTTTAGTAGGAAGTCGGTGTGGCGGTTGGATTGGAACGGCTTGCTCCGGTACAGGCGCATTTTGGGCTTCAACGGAGCGAACAGATGATTCAGCCGACCAACGGTTTCCGAACTGCCCAGCATGAGTAGCCCATTGGGGCGAAGGCTGTAGTGGAACAGGGGTAGGATCCGGCGCTGGAGTGTCAGATCAAAATAAATCAGCAGGTTACGGCATGTGATCAGGTCCAGTTTGGTAAAAGGTGGATCGAGAATGACGTCGTGCCTGGCAAACAACACCTTGGCCCGAATCGATGGTCGTATCTGATAATACGTGTCGTGCTTGATGAAAAAGCGCGCCAGTCGGGCCTCGGACACAGTATCTTCAATATTCAGTGGGTATTGCCCTCGTCGTGCCACATCAATGGCTTCCGGACTGATGTCGGAAGCAAAGATCTGCAGGTCCAGCTTTCGGTCAGGTTCGATGTGTTCCAGCACCTCGGTGAACGCAATGGCCAGGGAATAGGCCTCTTCCCCGGTTGAGCAGCCCACTACCCATACTCGTAGAGTGTGTTCCGGTGGCAGGGGGGAAAGGAGTTCCGGCAGCCCGGTATTGATCAGATACTCCCAGGTATCGGGATCCCGAAAAAACTGAGTAACGCCGATCAGCAATTCCCGGAACAACAGCTCTATTTCCTGGTTGTTTTCGGTCAGGAAGCGAGTGTATTCGGCCAGATCCGAGATACCATGGATCGCCATGCGGCGCTCAATCCGGCGGTTCAGGGTGGTGGGCTTGTAAAGTGAAAAATCGTGTCGGGAACGCTGTCGCAGCAAGCGAAGGATCGGGCCCAGCCGTGTCAGCGAGGTGTGAGCGTGTTGGTTTTGTTCCGGACTTTGGCCCGGCTCGGGAACACGTCGGACATAGGCCAGTATGCGATCCGGTAATTCATCGGCCGGTGCCACAATATCGGCACAGCCGGCGGCTATGGCGCTTCTGGGCATGGGGTCGAACTGGGCGGAACCAGGTGCCTGTACCACTGATAGTCCACCGGTGGCCTTGATGGCCTGCAGGCCCAGGGTGCCGTCTGAGCCCATGCCGGAAAGCACAACGGCAATGGCTCGCTCATTCTGTGCGCTGGCCAGGGATGAGAACAGCACATTGATGGGCAGGCGCAAGCCGCGGGGTTGTGCTGGTTGCTCCAGTTTCAGGGTATCGTCGACCACCCGCAACTCCCGGTTCGGGGGGATGACATAGACGGAATCTGCACGAACGGGCATGTTCTGCTCCGCTTCATACACCGGCATTTCGGTATAGCGTTGCAGAAGTTCCGGCAGCATCGCCTTTTGGGTCGGGTCCAGATGCTGCACCACCAGAAACGCCATACCAGTATCGCACGGCGTATTGCGGAAAAAGTCTTCGAGGGAGGCCAGACCGCCGGCGGACGCCCCTATACCAACAATACGCATCAGAATCTGGTGGAGGGTGTCTTGGCTTCAGTCAGTATCATCAGAATACTGTCCCCGGAAACGGCAAACCTTGAGTTGATTATCAGCCGCCTGCGATCCGGGAGCTCAACCATTACACTTTCAGCGGGCTGTCTGCCCGAGCCGGGTTCCTCAGAGTTCCTGAGCAGTGCGTCCACTGAGCTTCTCTGGTCGGGTGCCAGAAGTGTATACAGGGGCTTGCCGGTCAGTGGTTGCGCGGATTCACCGAAAAGTACGTTTGCAGCCTGATTACCGTCAATAATTTCGCCATCGTTGGCAATAATAAGATAGGCAGCGGGCGCCTGCGTATAGAGTGCTTTGTAGTGCGCCAGTTCTTCGGTGATTTCCTGTTCGTTGGCCTGAAGCTGCTCATAGAGAAGATCAAGCTCCACCTGATAGGTCTGCATCTCATGGAGCAACCTGAGGGCGTCGGCAGCAGATTCGGGTTTACTCGCACGCTGGTAAAGCAATTGCAGCGCTTCCACGCTGAGCGCTCCGCCACGGCTGGATGGCGGCACGCCGTGGTCGATCAGGTCCCTGGCGCTGCGGCGCAGCCGGTCATGGCTCTCCGTATCAGGCTTTCCGTGGCTGTTGTCCATAGTGTCTCCCAAAACTGCGCCTCCCAAAACCGGCGTTTTATTGACGTCATTTGAGTCTACTCCACCTTGACGCTTCGGTGTAGCGAGCGTTGGTTGTTTCCACACCGGGAACTCATTCTGTGTGCGCTAGCGAACGGACGATGGTGTCGCTAAGCCCTAGTGTCGGAGACAAGGAGAGTTGTCGGACAGATTTGTGGCACGCCACCGGGTCGCTAGCAGACCCGCTGCGTTAATATGATCGTCGAAAACCGGGAGTAAAGGCATGCTGCGATACCGCGATTTCTTCCCGATGGCGGCAGACACCCAGGCCAATGCCGGAAAGGGCAAGGGCATTCCACTGAGTGATGCCTTGCCGCTGGGCATTCTGGTGACGGATCAGTATGGCAAATGCATCTACAGCAATGCGGCCTACCAGAAACTCTGTGGCTGGACCGGCGACGAGCTGATCGGCTCACACTGGTGTTCGGTTATCCATCCGCTGGATCATGACAGGATCCTCCGGCACTGGAATGCGGCGGTGCTGGGACATAAGTCGTTTCTCTGTGAAACACGATTAAAGCGTGCGAACGGTGACGTTATCTGGGCCCGCCATAACGCGGCGATGCAGACCGACAATGAGCCCGGCGACGGCTATGTGCATACGATTGAGGACATCAGCACCTACAAAGCCCACGAGAGGGCTGGGCGCAAGGCTGAGGAGCAACTGTATGAGGAAAGGGAGCGCGCCCAGGTGACCCTCGACTCTATCGGTGATGCGGTGTTGAGCACTGATATTGATGGGCGTGTTTCCTACATGAACGTGGTGGCAGAGACACTGACCGGCTTCAGCCGCGACGAAGCCATTGGTCGGCCCCTGAGTGACATTTTTCGTGTGGTGGATGCAGGCACCCACAAGCCGAAAGCCGATCCGGCCCGGCGCGCCATTCAGTCAGACAGCATTGTCGCTCTGGAAGCGAATGCCCTGTTGGTGGCCAAGGATGGCGTGGAGCTGGCAATCGAGGATTCCGCCGCACCCATCCACAACCGCTTTGGCGTGTTGGTCGGCGCGGTCATTGTGTTCCACGATGCCCGCTTTTCCCGGGAAACCACCGCCCGCATGGCCTACCTTGCGCAGCATGACGAGCTGACCGGTCTGCACAACCGCAACGCGTTCTATGAGCGGTTTGAGCAGTCTCTTGCGTTGGCACGGCGGCACGGCAAACAGATGGGCCTGTTGTTTATTGACCTTGATAATTTCAAGGATATCAATGATGTTCTCGGCCACGACAGCGGTGACGTTATCCTCTCGGCACTGGCCGGCAAACTGCAGACCTGCGTAAGGGCCACGGATACGGTGTGCCGGTATGGTGGTGATGAGTTTGTGGTGTTATTGAGCGAGATCGCTCAGCCCGATCACGCCTTTGCCGTCGCCGAAAAAATTCGTGAAGCTGTGGCTATCCCCATGGAGGTTGAGGGGCATAATGTGGCGCTTAAGCTCAGTATTGGGGTGAGCGTGTATCCCGACAACGGGGAAACCGCCAACGAGCTCCTCAAAAAAGCGGATACCGCCATGTACCAGATCAAGATACTGAATCGGCGGCCGTGATCGGAAACCTGATGCAAGGCCCGGAGAGTCGACAGGAACCGGGCTAGTACCTGAAGCGGTCGGGCGCCAGGCGATCGGTTTCCCGTTTCACCACGGCGTAGCATTCACAGCAAAGCGCTTCCAGGTGCGACCGGTCAAGGACGGTTATGTGACCACGGTGATATTCAATGACGCCCAGTTTCTGCAACTTTCCGGCGGCTTCGGTGACGCCCTCCCGGCGGACGCCCAGCATGTTGGCGATGAGTTCCTGGGTCATCGTCAGCCGGTTGTCCGGGAGGCGATCAAGAGACAACAATAGCCAGCGGCACAGTTGCTGGTCGATCGAGTGGTGGCGGTTGCATACAGCGGTCTGGGACATCTGGGTGATCAGCGCCTGGGTGTAACGCAGCATCAGGACCCGCACGTCGGCATGGTTGTTGAACTCAGCCTTCAGCTCCGTTGAGGGCATCCGGTAAGCGGACCCCCGGCTTTGCACAATGGAACGGCTGGGGGTGCTGTCGCCTCCCATAAAAACCGCAATACCGGCCATGCCTTCGTTACCCACCACCGAGATTTCAGCGGACGCGCCGTTCAGCATCACGTAAAGCAGGGAAATGATGCAGTCGGTTGGGAAATAGACACACTCGATGGGCTGGCCAGATTCGTAAATCACATCACCCAGATTCAGCTCAATCAGTGTGAGCCGCGGGAAAATCCGCTCTTTGGCGCTGTCTGGCAAGGCAGCCAGCAGACGATTCTGCCCGGGGGTGGTCGGTGCGACAGAAATCATCAGAGGGCCACTATATTAACCGAAGTGAAAGAATGCCAGCTTGTTGCCATCGGGATCCTTCACATAGGCACCGTAGAACTGGTTTGGAATGCGTTGCCCCGGCTCACCGTCGCAGGAGGCACCCAGCTCAATGGCCTTGTGGTAGTGGGCATCCACCGCTTCTTTCGAGCCCGGCTGAATGGCCACCATGTTGCCGTTGCCCGGGTGGTTGGGCTCACCGTTATACGGCTTACAAACCGCCAGCATGGGGGAGCCCATGTTTTTACCGATAAAGGCGATGCGCTCCATGTCCAGCAGTACCTTTGCGTCCAGATCTGCCAGAAGATCCGAGTAGAATTGTTTGGCTTTCTCCATGTCACTGACGCCGAGGGTAACGTATCCAATCATTGTTGTTCTCCACTGTTGATGGTTTCTGAGCGAATGAATACGTTGTAGCTTAGCCTATCGGATCGACCTGTCATCCGGGTATTTCGGTGATTTAGTGAAGCTTCAACGGCGAGCAGGCTTTGCCAGCCACTCATGCCCCTTCAGCATGCCGTACCAGTAGAGCGTCGGCAGTTGTTTGGCCTTCAGCCACCAGGCAGCTTTGGTCGCCTTGGTGCCATCGTTGATCCACGTGGGGAAACTGGGCTGCAGGACGCCCCCATAGCCGAATTCCGCCAGTACGATCTTGCCATTTTCCACCGTGAGGGGGCAGGAGCCGTAACCAAGATAGGCCGCGCCCAGCGGCTTGTTATTCAGGCGGGAGATCAGGTTCTCGGCCACCACGGGCGCCTGTTTGCGAACGGCGGCGGCGGTTTTGGCGTTCCCGGTGCCGCTGACATCACCCAGCCCGAAGATGTTGGTGAAGGTCTTGTGACGCAGCGTATCATCTTCCAGGTCCAGCCAACCGCCCTCGTTGGCCAGGGTCGATTCGCGGATGAACGCTGGCGCGCGCTGCGGTGGTACCGCGTGCAGCATATCGAAACTGATCTCACGATCCTGGCTGTTGCCCTCAGGATCGGTCGTACGGAAGACCGCTTTTTTGGCCGGACCGTTAACGGCGATCAGGTTACTCTGGAAATTCAGATCAATGCCGTATTTTTCAATGTAGGCTTCCAGCGCCGGAACATAATCGGGCACACCAAACAACACGGCCCCGGCGTTGTGGAACTGGATATCCAGGTTGTTCAGCACGCTGTGTTTGAGCCAGTAATCCGCAGACAGGTACATGGCTTTTTGAGGGGCGCCGGCGCATTTGATGGGCATCGGGGGCTGGCTGAACAGTGCGGTGCCCTGTTTCAGCTTTTGCACCATTTCCCAGGTGTAGCTGGCCATTCCCTCACGATAATTTGACGTCACCCCGTTTGTGCCGAGGGCCGGCTCGAGGCCGTCGATGGCACCCCAGTTGAGCTCAAGCCCCGGAGCAAGGACCAGGGCCTCGTACTGGAGCGATGAACCATCTGCCAGACAGACCTGATTCTTGTCTTGCGTAATTGACGTTGCTGCCTGCCGGTACCATGAAACAAAACTGGGCATGACATCAGACATGGGTTTTGATGTCATTTCCGGTCGGAAAACACCGCCACCAACCATGGTCCATCCGGGTTGATAGTGGTGGGTTGTGGCGGGCTCAATAATGGCAATGTCAATATTGCTATCGCGTTTGTGAATGCTGGATGCCACGGAAATCCCCGCAGCACCGCCGCCTACGATCACCACGCAATGGGTTTTGATATCCGCCGTTGACGCCGTTCTGGTGCTGATCATGCCTCTAGCCTCTTGTCTTTGTCTGGAGTGCTTGTTGCTTGACATACATCAAAGACTACCAAACAAAATGCTCTATCGTTATATTTATTAATTATAAACAGCAGCCAGGAGTCTTCATCCTATTTCTCTCTGACCGGCATAGGGATTTGAAAGTGACTTTGTCACTGAATGAATTTGCAAATCCGGTGTACTGTGGCGGGAGTGGTAATTATCGATCAACCAAACAAGGAGTCTTCCCCATGATCCGATCTTTCAAAGCTATGGTTGCCGCAGCACTGATTGCTGTCGCACCTTTCAGCGTTCACGCTGATAACCACAAGGGAAGTGTTGAAGAAGTGCTGGTGATTCTCTCCAGCGATTCCCTGCAAACCCAGGGGATGGCGATGGTACTTTCCAATACCATGGCGCAACAAGGGGCCAAGGTGAATGTTCTGCTGTGCGACCAGGCCGGCGATCTGGCCCTGAAATCCTACGATGCACCGGCCCTGAAGCCGAAGGATGTTACCCCCGGCCAGATGCTTCGCGGCTTGCTCAAACAGGGTGGTAAAGCGAACGTCTGTGCGTTGTATTTGCCCAACAGCGAGTACGGCAAGGGCGACCTGATCGACGGTGTGGGCGTTGCCATGCCGCCGGAAATGGCCGGCCAGATGCTGAACCGGAAGATGCGCACGTTTACGTTCTGAGTTCACAGGCCCGGATTGCCAGGATCTTCTCCGGACCGTCCGGGCCGAATTCAGAAAGCGGAGGTGAAGGAATGGCCGAGATACAGCCTTCCCGATTGCAGAATTTTCCGATTTCCTGGTTTGCTGTCGTGATGGGGATGACGGGTTATACCATCGCCTGGCACCGGGCGGAAGAATTGCTGGGTCTATCCTTCAAACCCAGTCCGTTATTGCTCGGCCTGACTATAACGGCATTTGTTGTCTTACTGGCGCTCTATCTGGCGAAGACGCTGAAATATCCCGGCCAGGTCAAAGCGGAATTTGCCCATCCGGTAAAGCTTAATTTCTTTCCCACCATATCCATCGGGCTGATACTCCTGAGTATCGCCTTTCTACCCCACAGCAACGGGCTTTCTCTCATTGTCTGGGCCCTAGGCGCGGCCCTGCACCTTTGCTTTACGCTATATGTCCTGTCGGCCTGGTTGCACCAGACTCATTTCGAGGTTGCCCACATCAATCCCGCCTGGTTCATACCCATCGTTGGTAATATTCTGGTACCCATTGCGGGGGTCCAACACGCCTCTGCGGAGATCTCCTGGTTTTTCTTCAGTATCGGGCTGGTTTTCTGGCTGGTGCTGTTGACCATCATTTTTTACCGGATGTTCTTTCACCAGCCGCTGCCGGCCAAGCTCTTGCCAACCCTGTTTATTCTGATTGCGCCACCTGCCGTGGGTTTCATTTCCTGGTTCCAGTTGGTGGGCGAGGTTAATGCCTTCGCCCGGGTGCTTTACTATGTGGCGATCTTCCTCACCTTGATGTTGCTGACCCAGACCAAACAATTTCTGAGGCTGGAGTTCTTTCTGTCATGGTGGGCTTACTCTTTTCCGATGGCGGCCATTACCATTGCCACCTTCTTGATGCATGAACAACTCCAGCTTCCCTTTTTCAAATGGCTGGGGGGTGCACTGCTGATGCTGTTGACGCTTTTGATCGTGGTGTTGATCAGCAAGACAGCCCAAGCCGTGCGACATCGGGCAATCTGCGTAGAAGATTAGCGGAGGATGAGGAACGTTCGGTGGCGTGCACTTGCGTCAGCTTGATTCGACTTTCTGCGATCCCGGATAACGGTTTCAATAGTTCATCGCATGCCGAAATGCAGACGGTTAAGCCGATAGACCAGCCAGAACAACAGTCACATGAAGAAGGACACAGAAAGGCCGCCGGCACCCAGGCGCGGCAAAGAAGTAGGTGGGTGTCGATTCGGAATCGTTAACTCTGGACTACGGTAAAACAATTTGACCTCCTGAGTGTTCGGGGCCCTGTGTCATAGCCAACCGAAAGCTTGCCGCTACCGACGCCGATAAGGATGACCGGGGCGCAAGCCTTAACCGGGGGCTGGCAGAAAGTTCGAGTTAATTGGCAACTGCCAAGCGACTTGAATTCTCTGGGGACCCTCATACTGTTAATCGAGGTCTTCGTAGCCGGTGACCATGGGTTTGATCAGGCTGGTAAGCTTCGGGCCCATGGTAGCCATGTACACATGGGCAATGATGAAGATCAGCATGGCAAAGGCCGCGCCGGTGTGGACCAGGGCGACGGTTTGCAGTTCCAGCGCGCCGGCCAGTGTTGTGGGCCAGTCGTTGTAAAACAAGTACAACAGCCCCGTCAGCCAGATCACCGGCGTAATCATCAGTTTGAAGAACAGGTACGCCAGGCGCTGCAGCGGATTGTGCTTGGCTCGGGTGGTTTTACGGTACGGATGTGGCTCGCCGGTAAAGGTACCGATCAGGTAGTACCGAATCACCGCAAACAAGCCGTTCCGGGTCGGTATGTACTGGCGCCATTCGCCGGTAGTGATGTGCCAGAAAATGGCAAACAGCCACAGTACGATCAGGGTCCAGGCCGCCAGGGTATGGAGTTGGGCTGCTTCACCGAAGCCCAGTACGGAATAGCTGCCGTGAATCTCGAAGCCGGTAAACAGCAACGTAAAGATCAGCAGCGCCTGGAACCAGTGCCAGAACCGCTCGAAACGTTTGTAGATCATGACCCGGCTCATGACTGTTTCCTCCCCTTGAACAGAATCCGCGCCAGGCCGTGCAAGATCACGCCCGCCAGAGTCAGTGACGCCAGCAGCCAGCCGATACGGTCCAGCCAGACGTTGGTGTTATGCCCGGGCATGTAGATACCGCCGATACCGGACAGTCGGCTTTCACGGCCATGGCAGGCGCCGCATTCCAGCGCCTGCTCGGCCGGGGGGACCATGTGGGTGATGGGCCAGTACATTCGGGTTTCAACAAAATCGAACTCCCCACTGAACGGCCTGCCGGACATGTCGCTGCCGGCCTGAAGGGCATTTGGCCAATTGAAGTTGCTCCACAGGGAAGTGTCGTCAGCCCCGAAGACATGAGTCGCCAGCAGCGTCTTCAGGTGGGTATCGAAAGGCTGCTTACCCCGCATCATCTTGAACGGCCAGATCCGGGATTCCGGGTCCTCCGGGCCGCCGTCTAATCGATTGATCTCGATAGGAGCATTGGCCAGATCCAGCCCCTGTTCCGCCAGCGTGTACTCCACCGTGCCATCGAACCAGGCGTAATGGGGAACCACATCTTCCACGTGCCGGAAGTCGCCCTTGGTGCTCAGATAACTCACATGCCCATTCTCGTCGTACCGGGTGATTGGATTGCCCTGCTCATCCAACTTACCCGCGGTTGACCAGTCCCACCACATTTTGGTGGGGACGCCTCCCCGAGCGAACTCCGGTATATGGCAGGTCTGGCAGGCGAGCGTATCCACATGGTCGTTGAGCTTCTTTTGATCGTGGGGTGTGAACCCATGGCAGGATTCGCAGCTGGCGCGACTCAGGTCGGTGTGGCCGGGCACATCGATGCCCAAGGTATCCCGGGCGGTGACCTGATAACGGCTGCCGGCAACGTCGTGGCCCCAGGTGGAATGGCAGTCGGCACAGGCGAAATCCAGCCCCTCGGGGGACATGTGAACGTCCAGGGTCCGGGGCGGTTTGACCAGGGATGAATCCAGATCTCCGTGTTTCACGCCATCCCCCCCACCTCCGTAGAAATGGCAGCTGCCGCAGTTCTGCCGGTCACTGGCCCCCACATTCTGTGCAATTCGGGGAAGGTCCGGTGGGTGCACCATCTTGCCGCTGCCAGCGGGCCATTCCCGGGGCTTGTCGGTGGGCAAGCCAGCAAGGGTGGGGAATTTCCAGTAGTCCCCTGTGGTGTCGTGGCACACCAGGCAGTCCACCGCCGCATCCTCCGTTGGTGGCGGCTGAGTCATATCCGACCAGCTGTAACCCACGTGGCAGGACGTACAACGGGGTTCGTTGGTGACCACCATGCCGCAGAAGCTGTTGATGACGTTGCGTTTGCCGAGCTCCTGGCCAGTCTCGGGATGCGCGTAGGTCCAGGTCCAGTGGGTGGTGTCGCGAATCTGCTCGCCGGCCTCGGTGTGGCAGCCCAGGCACGCTTCTGTCACCTCCTGGGCATTCTCGAACGGGCCTTCGAGCGCTTCGAATTTGCTGTGATCCGCGGTGGGTGGCGAGCGCTCGGTGCCAGAAACGGCAAGGCCGGAACACATCAATACCCCGGCCAGTACACCAACTGCAGTTAGCCAACCAGTGCGGTTCGCACTTTGGCGCCGTGTGGATCGGCGCCTTATTGATCTGTCCATGTTTCCCCCTCCCCGATCACAGAAGCCGGGATCATCAGGAGCAGCGACAAACGTCCTGTTGCAGTAACCTCAGAGTTGCCAGCGAGTATAGACCATCAATTAACGACGGTAGATCTTCTCCGGGTTCAGGGTCATGGACCAGGGCAGGCCGTCGTTCTGCCAGCCGTTCACAATTCGCATGCCCTTTTTCTTGCCTTCCTTGGTTCCGCTACCCTGGAAGCCGTGATCGATGTACTTCACGTTGGTGAAGCCACGCTCCAGCAAGTACTCGGCGCTGGGCTTGCCCCGTGTGGCGCCAGAGCGGCACATGGTGATGATCAGGTCGTCCTTGTCGAGCCCTTTTTGTGTCAGTGCCTTTTCTACATCAGCCACGAAATCGGGATTGGTGTTCATGGCGAAGCGGCCCTTGTCGACCAGAAAGTCAGAGTGGTCCACAAGCTTGAATGGTATATTTCTGTCCACCACATCCGTGTAGCCGATAAACATGATTTCCACAGGATCGCGGACGTCTATAAAAAGAAGGTCATCGCCGCGCTCCTGAACCATGTCGTAGGTTTCTTGCGGAGTGAGCGACAGGGCATCTTTGGCCTGGGCATTGAAGCTTAGAGCGAAAGCCACCAACAAAAAGCAAATCAAATGTTTCATTGTCGTTTCCCCCTGGAATCGAGCTTACCCGTATACTCTTGCAAGATACGCCTGACAAATCCGGCGTCTCAAGCAAATGATTCAGCATATATTCTGAGTCTTGACTGAGATCAAAACGGAAAAGGGTGCAAGCCAGCCGGCAAGCACCCTTTCGCTATCCGCTAACCCAATCAGAGACTGGTGGTGCGGAGGTAAGGACGGATCTCATTCCAGCCGTTCGGGAATAGACCCTTGGCTTCCTCGTTGGAAATGGAGGGGGGAATGATTACGTCGTCACCTTTGCGCCAGTCGGCCGGCAGCGCACAGCGGTTTGCGTCCCCACACTGTAGTGCGTCAATCACCCGAAGGATTTCGTCGAAGTTCCGGCCGACGGCCATCGGATAGGTCATGGTCAGACGGATCTTCTTGTTCGGGTCGATGATGAACACGCTGCGTACAGCGGCGGTTTCGCTCTCACCAGCGTGAATCATCTCGTACAGCTCGGCCACTTTGTGGTCGGCATCGGCAACGATTGGGAATTGCAGGTCGCAGTTCTGGGTGTCGTTGACGTCTTCAATCCACTTTACGTGTTCCTCCACGGTGTCGGTAGACAGACCCAGGGGCTTCACATTGCGTGCTTCGAATTCTTTCGCCAGCTGTGCAGTACGGCCCATTTCCGTGGTGCAGACCGGAGTGAAATCGGCCGGGTGGCTGAAGAAAAATACCCAGGAATCGCCTGCCCAGTCGTGGAAGTTGATCTGGCCGGCGGTGCTGTCGATGGTAAAGTTTGGTGCGGTATCGCCAAGTCTCAAGCTCATGGTGTATCTCCTGTCGGGTGTTGTATCTGACGGCTGTATGCCTCATGTCCAGATAACAATAGCCCTTCCGATACTCTATATCCAATAAAGTTATATCTATATATCAAATAGTATTATTGAATCAATGGCAGGTCGGTCTGGAGCCTACATGGAGGGGCCAAACGCGGGGACGCTAAACAATGTGAAAATCGCTTTGATTTCGTTATTGGCTTTGGAGCCAGGTTGAGTGTTGGAAAAACTGAACGTGGGGGATAAAACAGGTAAGGCGGGAAAGTGGTCGGCGTGGCAGGATTCGAACCTGCGACCCCTTCGTCCCGAACGAAGTGCGCTACCAAGCTGCGCCACACGCCGATCAACGGCCGGTATTATACGGATTCACTCTGGTTTTACCAGCCCTCGGAGGATAAAAGCGCATCCGTAAATTTGCTGAGATTGTCGTAAATCGTGACCTTTGCACCCGGTATCGGGCGCGCATCCAGGTGCCTTTCTGTATCCAGGCCATTACCGGTTCTGACCAGAACAGGATGACAGCCAGCGGTGTAACCGGCTTCCAGATCCTTTCGGCTGTCACCGACCATCATGGCGCCCTGCAGGCTGTCCAGGTGGAAATGATTGCGGATCTGGTCCAGCAAACCGGTCAGTGGTTTGCGGCAGTGGCAGTGCTCATCGGGATGATGCGGACAATAGGCAATGAACTCGATGCAGCCACCCTGGGCTTCAACCAGCTGTTCCAGCTTATCGTGCATGGCGTTCAGTTCGTCGATGCCATAGTAACCACGGGCGATGCCGGACTGGTTGGTGGCGATGGCGATACGATGCCCGGCTATGCAGAGCCGGGCAATTGCCTCAATGCTGCCGGGAATGGGGATCCACTCATCCGCTGAGCAGATGTAGTTGCCATCGTATTCGTTGATGACCCCATCCCGGTCCAGAATGATCAGCATTGTGCCTTTACGCTTGCCTCTGTATCAGCTTGCCGTGGGTAGTAGTGATATATCCGCCACCCGCAGGAACAGGTTGCGGAGCTGGTTGAGCATGGCCAGACGGTTGTCACGAATGGCTTCGTCTTCCGCCATCACCATGACTTCATCAAAGAAGGTGTCCACCGGCTCGCGCAGGCTGGCCAGTGAGGTCAGCGCGGCTGCATAGTCCCCCTTCTCAAACAACGGCATAGCGGTGTCCGCCTGTTGGCTGATCTGCTCGGCCAGGGCCTGTTCGGCCTGATCCTGCAACAGGCTCTTGTCCACGCTTTCTCCGATGGCGTCGCCGCCCTGCTTGGTGAGAATGTTGGACACCCGCTTGTTGGCGCCGGCCAGGGCCAGGGCTTCCGGCAGCTGGCGGAAGGCTTCCACTGCTTTCACCCGACGATCGAAGTCCAGCGGTTTGGTGGGACGGCGGGCGTGTACCGCCAGGTAGACTTCCGCACCAATGCCCTGCTCTTCATAATGGGCGCGGAAACGCTCCAGCATGTAGTCCACGACAGTGTCGGCGGTGTCCTTCTCGGTGAGGACCGTGAAGTTTTCCTCCGCCCACTGGCAGCAGGTCTGCAGGTCCAGCGGCAGTTCCCGTTCGATGATGATGCGCAGCACACCCAGGGAGGCACGACGCAGGGCGAACGGGTCGCGGGTGCCGGACGGCGGCTGATTGATGCCGAACAGGCCGACCAGGGAGTCAAGGCGGTCGGCAATGGCAACGGCGCAGCCAGTCAACGTGGTGGGCAGATCGTCACCGGCGAAGCGCGGCATGTACTGCTCGTTCAGTGCCTTGGCGACGTCTTCCGGCTCGCCGTCGTTGGTGGCGTAGTACTGGCCCATGATGCCCTGGAGATCGGTGAACTCCAGCACCATTTCGGTGACCAGGTCGGTCTTGGCAAGCATGGCGGCGCGCTCGGCCAGGGCCGGATCACTGCCAATGGCGTCGGCAATCTTCTTCGCCAGCGCGGCAACCCGCACGGACTTATCGTAAATGCTGCCAAGCTTTTCCTGGAATACGATGGGCTTGAGCTGTTCGATGCGGTCTTCCAGCCGGGTTTTACGGTCGGTCTCGTAGAAGAAGGCGGCATCCGCCAGGCGTGGGCGGATGACCTTTTCGTTACCGGAGATGACCTGGCCCGGGTCTTTGCTGTCCAGGTTGGCCACGGTGATGAACAGGGGCATGATTTCGCCATCTGCGGCAACCACGTGGAAATACTTCTGATGTTCCTTCATGGAGGAAACCAGGGCTTCCGCGGGAACCTCCAGGAAGCGTTCCTCGAACCGGCCCATCAGCGGTACCGGCCATTCATTCAGGGCGGTCACCTCGTCCAGCAGCTCTTCATCGATCACTGCCTTGCCGCCAGCTTCCTTCTCGGCCAGAGCAGTTACACCGGCCCGGATCTGTTCACGGCGCTCGGCGAAATCGGCGATCACATAGCCTTCCTGTTTCAGTACCACCTCATAGTCGCCCGGCGTCGGTACAATCAGGGATTTCGGGCAGTGGAAACGGTGGCCGCGGGTCTTATTGCCCGGGGTCAGCCCCATGATTGGTGCATCAACCACCTTGTTGCCAAAGAGCATGATCGCCCAGTGCACCGGACGGACGAATTCGGTGCGATAGGCACCCCAGCGCATACGCTTGGGAATTGGCAGGCCGGCCAGGGACTGTTCCACCAGTTCCGGCATCAGCTCGACCGTGGGGCGGCCCTTCTCGACCGTACGGTAGACCACCCAGGCGCCCTTGTCGGTTTCCAGGGTATCCAGCTGGTCCGGAGTTACACCCAGCGAAGTGGCGAAACCGGTCAGCGCCCGGGTCGGGTTGCCGGCGTCGTCAAAGGCGGCTTTCACCGCCGGACCGCGCTTTTCCACGGACTTATCCGGCTGGGCATCGGCCAGGTCACGGACACGCACAGCCAGACGGCGCGGTGCGGCAAAGCTTTCGAGCTTGCCAAAGGCAATGCCGGCGTCTTCCAGGCCTTTGGCAATGCCGGCGGTGAAGGCATCAGAAAGCGGCTTGAGGGCCTTGGGGGGCAGTTCTTCGGTGCCCAATTCGACCAGAAAATCCTGTGTTGCCATGATTATGCGTTCCCCTGTTCCTGCTGAGCTTTCTTCGCTTTCTTACCCTTTTTGCCTTTGCTATTGGCCTTTTCATCGGCAGCTTCGGCCGCTGCCAGCACTTCCTTGCGCAGCGCCTCGGGCGCCAGCGGGAAGCCGAGCTTGCGTCGGCTGTCGAAGTAGGCCTGGGCCACGGCACGGGCGAGGGTGCGAACACGCAGGATGAAACGTTGACGCTCGGTTACGGAAATGGCGTGACGGGCATCGAGCAGGTTGAAGGTGTGGGAGGCTTTCAGCACCTGCTCGTAGGCAGGCAGCGCCAGACCGGCTTCGATCAGCCGTGCACTCTCACGCTCGTGGACATCGAAACTGTGAAACAGGAAGTCGGTGTCGGCATGTTCGAAGTTGTAGGTGGACATTTCCACTTCCTGCTGGTGGAAAACATCGCCGTAGGTAACCACGCCGTCTGGACCTTCGGTCCACACCAGGTCGTAGACGCTGTCCACGCCCTGCAGGTACATGGCGATGCGCTCCAGACCGTAGGTCAGCTCACCGGTGACCGGGTAGCATTCCAGGCCGCCAACCTGCTGGAAGTAGGTGAACTGGGTCACTTCCATACCATTGAGCCAGATTTCCCAGCCCAGGCCCCAGGCGCCCAGGGTGGGTGATTCCCAGTTGTCTTCTACAAAGCGGATATCGTGAACCAGCGGGTCCAGCCCCAGGGCCTTCAGGGAATCCAGGTACAGCTCCTGGATGTTATCCGGGGAAGGCTTCAACACCACCTGGAACTGATAATAATGCTGCAGGCGGTTGGGGTTCTCGCCATAGCGCCCGTCAGTGGGACGGCGGCTGGGCTGAACGTAGGCAGCATTCCAGGTTTCCGGGCCAATGGAGCGCAGAAAGGTTGCCGGGTGAAAGGTGCCCGCACCCACTTCCATATCCAGTGGCTGGAGTACCACGCAGCCGTGCTGCGCCCAGAAGTTCTGCAGAGCCAGAATCAGACCCTGGAAGGTTTTGACGTCCGGGGTATTGTGAGAAGTTGCCTTGTCTGTCACGACGATTGCCTGCTGATCGGTCTGTGTGTGGTGCCCCGTTAAACGGTCGGGGTACTCTGAAAAAAGGCGCATTATACGCTGGCCAAACGTGTATTTCTAAGTGGTGTTCACAGCCTTGTTTTTGCGCTGTTTCTGCTAGAAGAATGTGAGGCCCACCTGGAACAGTTTTTCCACGTCCCGTATCCGGGTTTTGTCCACCAGGAACAGGATCACGTGGTCGTCCGGCTGCACCCGCAGGTGGTCGTGGGCGATCAGTACCTCGTTGTGGCGAACAATGGCGCCGATGGTGGTGCCTTCGGGCAGCGCGATCTCGTCCAGGCGCTTGCCCACTACCTTGGAAGATCGATGATCGCCGTGAGCAATGGCCTCGATGGCCTCGGCGGCTCCCCGACGCAGTGAGTGAACGTTCACAACATCCCCCCGACGCACGTGGGTCAGCAGGCTGCCAATGGTGGTCTGCTGGGGTGAGATGGCTACGTCTATGTCACCACCCTGGATCAGATCAACGTAATCCGGGTTGTTGATCAGGGTCAGCACCTTGCGGGCACCAAGACGCTTGGCCAGCAGCGATGCCATGATGTTGGCTTCGTCGTCATTGGTGACGGCGCAGAACACGTCGGTATTCTCGATGTTCTCTTCCAGCAGGATGTCCTTGTTGGCGGCGTTACCTTCCAGCACCACCGTCTTGCGCAGGTTTTCCGAGAGCATCACGCAGCGTTCACGGTTTCGATCGAGCAGTTTGACCTGATAGCGATTTTCCAGGGTATGGGCCAGGCGCTGGCCGATGTTGCCGCCACCGCAGATGAAGATGCGCTTGTAGGGTTTCTCCAGTGGCTGGAGTTCACTCATCACCGAGCGGATGTGGTCCGAGGCGGCAATGAAGAACACTTCGTCGCCGTCTTCGATGACGGTGTCACCCTGGGGTATGATGGCCCGGTTTTTCCGGAAAATGGCCGCCACCCGGGTGTCGATCTTGGGCATATGGGTGCGCAGGTAAGACAACTCGTGACCCACCAGTGGGCCCCCTTCTGTCGCTCGAATGGCGACCAGTCGGGTAAGGCCTTTGGAGAATTCCAATACCTGCAGGGCACCCGGGTATTCAATCAGTCGGGTAATGTGTTTGGTGACCAGGTGTTCCGGACTGATGAGGACATCGATGGGAAAACCTCGCAGGCTGTCCAGGTCCTTTTTCTGCTCCCGCTGGTAAAACAGCTCTGTTTTTGCCAGGTAGGCATTGGCGCGAACCCGGCAGATGGTTGTTGGCGTTTTGTACAGCAGTTTGGCGACCTGGCAGGCGACCATGTTGGTCTCGTCGCTGTTGGTGACGGCGATGATCATGTCGCCGTCTTCCGCGCCGGCCTGCCTCAGTACCGTGGGAAACGACGCTTTGCCCTGCACCGTGCGAATGTCCAGGCGATCCTGAAGCTCCCGCAGGCGGGTGCTGTCGCTGTCGATCACGGTGATATCATTGGCTTCGTTGGCCAGGTTTTCCGCCAGTGTGCCGCCGACCTGGCCGGCACCGAGAATCAGGATTTTCATAGCTCAGGTTTCTCCAGCACGGCGTAGAAGAAGCCGTCATGGCTGTCGGGATTCGGTAACAGTTGTCTGCCTGCAGTCATATCGCGCCCCCAGGTGACGTCCGGGCCCACCAGCGTTACATCGGAACGCTGTTTGAGGAATCGCTGGATTATACGGTGATTTTCCTGGGGGAACACGGAACAGGTGGCATAAACCAGCCGGCCTCCGGGTTTAAGAATCTGCCACATGGCATCCAGCAATCCGAGCTGGATCGACGCCAGGGGAACTATATCCGACTCCCGTCGCAGCAGTTTGATATCCGGATGACGGCGGATGACACCGCTGGCGCTGCAGGGCACGTCCAACAGGATGCGGTCAAACGGCTGGCCATCCCACCACTGATCGATGGCGGCGGCGTCTGCTTCCTTCAGGCTGGCCCGCAGATCGAGGCGGTCCAGGTTTTCCTGTACCCGCGGCAGGCGTTCGGCGGATTCGTCGATGGCCACTACTTCTCCAAGTTCGCCGCACGCTTCGAGAATAGCGCAGGTTTTGCCTCCCGGTGCTGCGCAGGCGTCCAGCACCCGCAGGCCGGGAGCGAGATCCAGCAGTGTGGTGCACAGCTGGGCGGCTTCGTCCTGAACACTGACGGCACCGTCGGCAAACCATGGCAGTCGATCCACCGGTACCGGCGTGTCCAGCTGGATGCCGTGAGGCGCAAACGCGGTGGCTTGTCCCCGGATACCGGCGTCAGCGAGATGGCCAAGGTAGTCTTCACGGGAAAATCGCAGGGCGTTGACCCTCAGGGTCATGGGCGCCTGGGCATTGTTGGCAGCGAGAATGGCCGGCCAGTCATCGGGCCAGTTATGGCGCAGTTTTTCCACCATCCACACCGGGTGGCTGAAGCGGGCGGCATCGCTTTCGGGCTCGGGGGCGCCGTCTCTTTCGGCACTGCGTAATACGCCATTGACCAGGCCGGTCAGTTTGGGTTTGCCAAGGGCGCGGCAGGCTTCCACGGTCTCATTGAGCACCGCGTAGGTGGCCTGCTGGCTATAGCGCAGTTGGAACAACGCCACCAGCATCAGATGGTGAACAATCCGGTCCTGTTTACGCAGGGGCTTCTTCAGACGCTGATCCAGTTCATCCTCAAGGCGGTGATACCAGCGACAGGTGCCATAACAGATGGCCTGCAGTTCCGGACGTTCATTGGGAGCCAACTGGTTCAGGGCTGGCGGCAGGCACTGGGTCAGTGACTGACCATTCTCCACCGATTGCAGCACGCGGGCGGCCAGGGCTCGCATGGGCTGACTGCGGTCGTTCATTCAGCGCAGCTCCTGGCCGGGCAGTAACAGTTCCTTACCGCCATTGATCAGGTCGTTGGCAGTCTGGGCGCGGGCGCCGGGAAGTTGCAGGCTGGTGATTCTGAGCACACTGCTACCACAGGCCACGTCGATGCCGTCCCGTTGCCGTCGCAGCACGGTGCCCGGCGCTTTGCCGGACGTTTCGTTCAGGGTTTGCGCGCGATGAAGACGAATACGCTGATCATTAAGATCGGTGTAGGTGCCGGGCCAGGGATTGAAGGCGCGAATCAGCCGCTCGATGGTCGCCGCTTCCGCGGACCAGTCAATGTGGCCCTCGTCCTTGGACAGCTTGCGGGCGTAGCAGGCCAGGTCGTCGTTCTGCGCCTCTCCCCGCAGTTCGCCTTTTTTCAGCAACTCCAGCGCCTTGACGATGGCCTCTCCGCCCATGTCCGCGAGACGATCGTGAAGGCTGCCGCCGGTATCGTCGGCTTCAATGGCGGTCACCGCTTTCAGCAGCATGGCACCGGTGTCCAGACCCTCATCCATCTGCATGATGGTTATGCCGGTTTCCTTGTCCCCGGCGGCAATGGCCCGGTGGATAGGCGCGGCACCGCGCCAGCGTGGTAGCAGCGAGGCATGGATATTGAGGCAGCCGTGGGCGGGGATGTCCAGCACCGTTTTGGGCAGGATCAGGCCATAGGCGGCCACAATCATTACATCCGCCTCAAGGCTGAGGAGTTCGTTCTGGGCTTCCGTTGTTTTCAGACTTTCAGGCTGAAAGACAGGGATGTCGGCGTCCAGCGCGACCTGTTTGACCGGGCTTGGGGTCAGCTTTCGGCCCCGACCGGAAGGACGATCGGGCTGGGAATAGACCCCCACCACATTGTGATGGCTGGCCAGAAGAGCTTTGAGAGCGGTGGCTGCAAAATCCGGGGTGCCGGCAAACACGATTCGCACGGTGATATTGTCTCTGTTCCGTTGAATACGAAAAGACCGGGTATCTACCCGGTCCGTTAATTCTGGCTGTTGTCACTGAGGTCCGGGTGCTGAGAAACAGGACCGGGAGAATCTACGGGCGCTCAGGCACTCTTCTTGTGAAGCTTTTCCAGTTTCTTGCGAATCCGATTGCGCTTCAGGGCGCTCAGGTAATCCACGAACAGCTTGCCGTTGAGGTGATCCATTTCGTGTTGGATACACACGGCTAGCAGGCCGCGGGCTTCAAGTTCAAAGGGTTTGCCGTCACGATCAAGGGCACGGATCATGCAGTGCTCGATCCGTGAAACGTCCTCATAGAAACCAGGCACTGACAGGCAGCCTTCCTGCATGTCTTCCAGTTCGCCGTCCAGCACTTCCACTTGCGGGTTGATGAACACCCGTGGCTCGCTCTTGTCCTCCGACAGATCCATCACGATGATCTGTTTGTGAACATTTACCTGGGTCGCCGCCAGGCCAATGCCGGGCGCATCGTACATGGTCTCGAACATGTCGTCGATGAGCTTGCGGTCGGCGTCAGTCACCTCATCCACCGGCTTGGCAACGGTGCGCAGACGGGGATCCGGGTATTCGAGAATTTCTAATATCATATTGCTCGTACTTTTGACCTGTGAACCTGAATCACACCGTTATGATTTGTAACAGTGTGACTGCCATCTCCGAAATGCGACAGTGTACTGCGCATATTTCTCTACCGGGGCTATTATGACCGGAGGCTCATATTATCCCCCATCTTGACGATTGAGTACAAACTGATCAGCCAATAGTTAAAATCTCTTGACGGTGGAGTAGAATTTACTGGAAGAACAAAAGATAACATCACAATTTGCGAGACTTCTTCTATAGTATCGGAATCGGCAACGTAATATGCTGCACCCGACAGGCTGCATATCAAGAACAGAATCCATCGATTCAAGGCACGCGATCAAGGACTTACACAATGAGGAAACTGCTGTACGCTCTGGCAGCAAGTATGCTGCTGCTAACCTCCTGGGCCCATGCACAACCGGAGCTCAGGGCCGATCATCCCGAGCGTTACACTGTCGTGAAGGGTGACACCCTGTGGGACATTTCCGCCCGTTTTCTGAAGGATCCCTGGCAATGGCCGGAGATCTGGCACGTGAATCCCCAGGTGCAGAATCCTCATCTGATTTACCCGGGCGACCGTCTTGCGCTGGTGTATATCGATGGCCAACCGCGCCTGACCAAGGTAGCGACCAACGGCGTCGTGAAGCTTTCACCGCAGGTGCGCTCTGAGCCTATTGATACGCCGATCCCGGCAATTCCCCTGGACGCGATCAGCAGCTTCCTGTCCGAGACTCGTATCGTCTCTGCAGAGGAAATCAACGGTGCACCCTACGTACTCGAAGGGGAAGACGGTCGAATCATCACCGGTGCCGGCGACCGCATCTACGCTCGTGGGGAAAAGCCGGCGGACAAGGTGGGCATTTTCCGTCGCAGCCAGGAGTTCCGGGACCCCGAAACCGGTGAGTTCCTGGGCCTGGAGGCGCGAAGCATCGCCAAGGGTGAGGTCAATGCCGAGAACGGTGATGTACTGACACTGAATCTCACCAAGTCCAGCGAAGAGGTGCGTATCGGCGATCGCTTGCTGGTCAGTGAGGATCGACGCCTGACCACCAACTTCGTGCCGAGTTCACCGGAAGCAGAGCTGGAAGGCGAAATGATCTCCGTGGAAGGCGGTGTCAACCAGATCGGCCAGTTCAATGTGGTGGCTATTAACCGCGGTGAACGCGAGGGCCTGAAGCCGGGTAATGTGATGGCGGTCCTGAAAAGCGGCAATCTGGTACGTGACCCGGTCACCAATGAGACCATTGAGCTGCCGTCCGAGCGAGCTGGCCTGCTGATGGTATTCCAGACCTACGAAAAAATGAGCTATGGTCTGATCCTCCAGGCTACCCGCCCCTTGTCGGTTGGGGATAAGGTCACCAATCCCTGAGCAACGGGACCCCGCCTGAACGCAGACCCCGAAAACGGGAGCCCATCATCGGCTCCCGTTTTTTATGACATAATCACCGCCGGCGGTGCCAGGAAGGCAAACGCCGGAACGCAGTCCCGCTACTGCAGCATCAACCAGCCAGGGAAGGATGGCCCATGCCCGATGTACCTACGGTTTTGACTTCGCCGGAGGCTTCCTCCGATATTTTCCACTCCGCGGCCGGTCCGTGGATAATGCTGTCTTGTCTGCCGAAATTCGGCGTGCGCCGTCGTCAGGCCGCGCTGTCTGCTTTAACCGACCTCACCGCCTTGCTTGGCGCCAGCGTGGCCACGCTAAAAGCTGTCGGCCTGACCAGCGAAAGTATAGAGCCCATCCAGGCATGGCAGCGGCGGGACTGGACCCACCCGGTGATGGCGCAGGTTCTCCGGATCTGGGAGGCGTGCCGGGCCCAGGGGATCTGGCTGTTAACGCCCAGGGATGACGATTACCCCGAGCCCTTGCGTCACATTCACGATGCCCCGCTGGTGCTCTACTGTCTTGGACGCCGTGATCTGCTGGCGCGAGACCAGATCGGTATAGTGGGCAGTCGCAATGCCACCAGGGCCGGCCTCGACCACGCGCGGAAATTTGCCGCAGCCCTCGGCGACCAGGGATTCCTGGTGACCAGTGGCCTCGCACTGGGAATTGATGGCGCCGCCCATGCGGGAGCATTGGATGCCGGTCACCCCACCCTGGCGGTCATTGGCAGTGGTTTTGATCGCTTGTATCCCAGCCAGCACCGCAAGCTCGCCCAACGAATTATCGATCAGGGCTTGCTGATCTCCGAATATCCTCCCGGTGTCCGTGCCCGGGCCGCCCACTTTCCCCAGCGCAACCGTATCATCAGTGGCATGAGCAGGGGCGTGCTGGTGGTGGAGGCGGGTATTAAAAGCGGCTCGCTGATTACCGCGCGGCTGGCGCTGGAACAGGGGCGGGAAGTATTTGCCATCCCCGGATCCGTCCACAGTCCCGTGGCCCGGGGCTGTCATCACCTGATCAAGCAGGGCGCCCGCCTGGTGGAAACCGTGGGTGATGTGCTGGAGGAACTGGGGGCTTGGTGGTCCCCTTCCCTTGTGGTTGAATCCGCGGAGAGCCAGCAGCCCCTGGCGACGGATCTTGATGCCAGGGAAATCGCGGTGCTGAAGGCTTTAGGGTATGATCCGCAATCAACCGATCAACTGTGTTCGGAAACCGGATTGCCCGCTGATCAACTGATGCAGTCGCTGTTGCTGTTGGAGCTTCAGGGGCTGGTCAGTTCGGTACCGGGCGGTTTCCAGAAAATTGCATGAGCTGGCCCGTTCCGGCAACGACGTATCAGAGTGAATGAACCCATGCCACACTCATCCAGACCCCTGACTGACTGGCAGCTGCACTGCGCCCGCCGCACACTTCGGCAGGGTGGTGTCATTGCCTATCCCACAGAAGCCGTGTGGGGGCTGGGTTGCGATCCCTGGGATGTGCAGGCGGTCGACCGGATTCTCGATCTCAAGCGACGGCCCATGGAAAAGGGCGTGATTCTGGTCGCCTCCTCCATTGAGCAGGTGCGTTTCCTGCTTGACCCTTTGCCCCTTGAGCTGCAGCGGGAAGCCGAAACGCATTGGCCCGGTCCGGTCACCTGTCTGTTGCCGGACGTGGAACGCCAGATACCGGAGTGGGTACGCGGTCGCCATAGTTCCATAGCGGTGCGGGTCAGCGATCATCCGGTGGTTCGCGCCCTCTGTGACGCCGCCGGCATGCCACTGGTGTCCACGTCCTGCAATCCGGCCGGACGTCAGCCGGCCCGCTCTATCTGGCAGGTCCGTCGTTATTTTGGTGATGAGCTGGACTGGATCGTGCCCGGTGATCTGGGAGGCAGTCGCCAGCCCAGCCGTATTCTGGATATCGTCAGCGGTCGTCAATTGCGCTAGGAGAATCAGATGTCGCAGCAACCCGACAGCAACGCCGTCAAACAATACCTGCTCGAGCTGCAGGAGACGATCGTCGCCCGCCTGACAGCCGTTGATGGCAGGGCCGGTTTCATCACCGATGCCTGGGACCGTCCGGAAGGTGGCGGCGGTGTGAGCCGGGTGATCAGTGATGGCGCGGTGTTCGAAAAAGGCGGAGTGAATTTCTCCCATGTCATGGGTGATACCATGCCACCTTCTGCCACCGCGCATCGTCCACACCTGGCAGGAGCGCCCTGGCAGGCCATGGGGGTCTCACTGGTGCTTCACCCCCATAATCCAATGGTGCCCACCTCTCACGCCAATGTACGATTTTTCATTGCCACACCAAAGGACGCGGAACCTGTGTACTGGTTTGGTGGCGGCTACGACCTCACGCCTTATTACGGTTTTGAAGAAGATTGCGTCCACTGGCACCGGACCGCTCGGGACGCCTGTCAGCCATTTGGTGAAGAGCTTTATCCGCGCTTCAAGCATTGGTGTGATGACTATTTCTACCTGAAACACCGGGATGAACCGCGAGGCATTGGTGGTCTGTTTTTCGACGATTACAACACCGGCGACTTCGCACGGGATTTCGAATTGATGCAGGCGGTGGGCAGCAGTTATATAGAGGCGTATGAGCCCATTGTGCGCCGCCGGAAAGCGCTGCCCTACACCGAACAGCAGCGGGATTTCCAGCTATACCGCCGTGGCCGGTATGTGGAATTCAACCTGGTGTACGATCGCGGTACCCTGTTCGGGCTGCAGTCCGGCGGGCGCACCGAATCTATTCTGATGTCGCTGCCGCCGCTGGTTCGCTGGGACTACAACCGCGCCGCCGACCCGGGCTCTGAAGAGGCGCGGCTGACCGACTATTTCCTCACTGATCGTGACTGGCTGGAGTTGAACCATGGAAAATGATCTGTACGCGGTGGTGGGTCACCCCATCAGCCACAGCAAGTCGCCACGGATTCACAGTTTGTTTGCACGCCAGACCGGACAGCCGGTGGAATACACCGCCATTCAGGCGCCGCTTGATGATTTTGCGAGTACCGTGAGGAGCTTCTTTGCCCGGGGCGGAAAGGGGTTGAACGTCACGGTGCCATTCAAGGAACAGGCCTGGTCGATGGCGGATCGGCGGACCCCGGAGGCGGAGAAAGCCGGCGCCGCCAATACCCTGCTGATGGATAGTGAGGGCTTGCTGACGGCAGACAATACCGATGGCCGGGGGCTGGTGACCGACCTGGTTCACAACCACGGCGTTGACTTGCGAGACAAGAGCATTCTGGTGCTTGGCGCTGGCGGTGCCGTTCGCGGCGTCCTCGGGCCCTTGCTGGCAGAGCGGCCGGCCACACTCACCATTGCCAACCGCACGATTGCCAGGGCCGACGCACTGGTGGAACTGTTCCAGCCGGATACCGGCGCGACCAAGCTCTCGGCCGGTGGCTTTGAAGACGTAGCGGGCCGGTTTGATATCATCGTCAACGGCACCAGCGCGAGCCTGCAAGGTGACCTACCGCCGATTTCCCCGAATGTGATCGGTGCTGATACCGTGGTCTACGACATGATGTATTCTCTGACCACGACCACGTTTAACCAGTGGGCTCTTGATCAGGGCGCAACTCGGGTATTCGATGGCCTCGGTATGTTGGTAGAACAGGCTGCCGAGTCGTTCCGGGTGTGGCGTGGTGTCCGCCCGGAAACGACTGCAGTGATGGAAGAATTGCGTAACGACTGAGTCGGCTGCCCAGCGATGGGCTATGCTCAAGGTCAAAATAGATAAAAGGTCCCAGATGGATATCCTGACCCTTGTGGGCCTGGTGGCGGGCATATTGATCGTGGTGCTCGCCATGCTGGCCAACGCCTCCGTAATGACTTTCCTGAACTTGCCGGGTCTGGCCATTGTGCTGGGCGGCACCTTTGCGGTGACCCTGGTCAAGTTCCGGCTGTCCTCGGTTGTGAGCGCCTTTCGTCTGGCATTTTCTGCGGCATTCAAGGAACAGGTGGCCCGCCCGACCGAGCTGATCCGGGAAGTGGGAGAGCTGGCCATGGTGGTGCGCAAGGAAGGCATTCTCGGGCTTGAGGACCACGAAACCACCAACGGATTCCTGCAAAAAGCCATCAACCTCTGTGTCGACGGTCATCCGCCGGAACTGGTGGAAGAAGCGCTGAACCAGGAGACCCGGCAGACAGCGGAGCGTTACGAAGTCTCCGAAAGGGTGTTCCGTGGCATCGGCGAATCGGCCCCGGCCATTGGTATGCTGGGTACCCTGGTGGGACTGGTACAGATGCTCAATACCCTGGATGATCCCTCGTCCATCGGCCCGGCCATGGCTATCGCCCTGTTGACCACGCTATATGGTGCCTTTATTGCGCAACTCATCGCGCTGCCGCTGGCGGATAAGCTCCAGCTCAAGGCAGAGGACGAAGCCCGCAACCAGTTGCTGATCACCACTTCGATACGCAATATTATGCGCGGTGAGAATCCCCGGGTGATGACCGAGCTGCTGTCGTCCTTCGTGACCCCGGAGCAACGCACCGGACTGGCACCGGAGCGGGAGGCCTGACAGTTTGACGGGTATCAGTCAGCAGCGCCGTCGCAAGCCACAGAACCGCACCCCGGCCTGGATCGTCACCTTTGCCGATCTGGCCACCCTTCTGCTGACTTTCTTTATACTGCTGCTGTCCTTTGCCGAGATGGACATCGAGAAATACCGCGCCATGGCCAACTCCATGTCCGTAGCCTTCGGCAGCAGCAATGTTCTGGCGGACGATATAGGCGGTTCTCCGCTGACCATGATCGAGTCGGATACGATGTCGCTGCCCGAGCCGTCAGAGAGCGCTGCCGAGGAGCCGGAATTTATTGATGAGCGAGCAACTGGTGACGCACCAACACAAATTCCAGGGGGCGTGATCGAACTTGCCAGTCGCCTGATCAGTGAGCTGGAGTCGGAAGTGGCCTCGGAAACGCTCAATGTCAATTACAACGAGAATCGTGTGGTAATCCGCTTTTCGGAAGAGGCGACCTTCCGCTCCGGCGAGGCCGCCATCAAGCCGGACATGATTCCGATCATCGAGCGGGTGGTCGACGTGCTGGCCCAGTGCAGTGGCGATGTTCTGGTGTCCGGCTACACCGATGATCGCCCGATAGCCAGCAGCCGCTACCGCTCCAACTGGGACCTGTCTGCGGCCCGGGCAGTGTCGGTGGTCCACGAACTGGTATTGAATCGCCAGCTGCCGGCAGAGCGCGTGGTAGCCGCCGGGCGGGCGGAAACCAACCCTTTGGTACCCAATGACAGTGCGGCAAACCGCGCCAAGAACCGCCGGGTTGAAATTGCCATTCGCGACCCCGAATGCGCGGATGCTGCAGCCACCGACACACTGCCGGTGGAAATCCTGCCGTAGCAAGCCTTATGCTCTGGTGGTAGCACCTCATAGTCATTTCAACTAACTTCTTTGCTTTCAGATCTTTATACTGTGCCCCCAATTACGAACCATAAGCCGGACAAATACCGGAGGGAGACTATGAGCGGACCAGACAAACCCAAAGTCATTGGCGAAGAGTGGAGCGACGAGCGGGTCAGGAGTTTTCTCGCCATCGAGCCTGCAGAGGCTGGCATCAACCCGGATTTCCATGTGTTGCAGAAAGCCTACCGTGCCATGAGGGCAGAAGATTTCGAGCGTTTTATTGCGTTCTTCGTGGACGCCGGCAGGGATCTTAATGCTATTGGCGAATCGGGCGAGACCATTCTCGACCACATCTCGGCCCACCGCAGGAGCACGGCCTATGCCGAGGCTCTGAAAGCCGCCGGAGCAAAAACAAAAGAAGAAGCCGGGAGCTGAACCCTCCCGGCATTGCAGTGCGTTACTGAACCTCGACCTCAATGGCTTTCGGTTCAGCGGGCTCGGACTTCTGCAGGGTGAGTGACAGTATTCCGTCCTTGAAGTTGGCCTTGATACTGCCCTCATCCACATTTTCCGGCAGGGTGAAGCGGCGCAGGAAGCTGCCATAAATCCGTTCTATACGGTGGTGTTTCTTGTCCTGCGTTTCTTCCTCGTGCTTGCGTTCACCCTGGATGCTGAGCACACCCTCGTGGACAGTGACTTTGACATCTTCCTTGTTCATGCCCGGCAGCTCCGCTTCAATGGTGAAGGCTTCCGGGCTTTCCTTGATATCAACGGCAGGCGCCCAGTCGCTGCGACTGAACAGGTCCTTGCCTTCCCGCTCACCGTTGCCACGGCTCAGGCCCAGTAGTCGGTTGTAACGGTTCATCAGGTCGTCAAATTCACTGACCGGATTCCAGCGTGTAATGTTGCTCATAATGAAACTCCTCCTCTACGAATCTGAGATCGTTGTGACATCAGCTTCGCTCGCGGAACAGCTCCATACCGGTGGCGCCGGCCGGATGGATATCCGTGAACTTCTGCTATTTCCGAATGTAGGATCAATGCAGAGGTTTTCAAGTGCCGTCTGATCGAATTTTGATCTGCATCAGGAGCGAGAGGACCATTCCTGCCCGTTCAGATATTCGTCCTTCAGCTTGACGTAGTTGGCAGCGGTATATTTGAAGAAAGTACGCTCCTTGTCGGTCAGAGCTCGTGCCTTTTTGCAGGGAGACCCGACATAAAGATGGCCGGATTCCAGGGTCTTGCCCGGCGGCACCAGGCAGCCAGCCGCGACGATGACTTCATCTTCCACCACGGCCCCATCCATAATGATGCACCGCATGCCCACCAGCACCCGATTACCCACAGTGCAACCATGAAGCAGTGCCTTGTGGCCAATGGTGACATCGTCGCCAATAATCAGCGGCCAGCCGCCGGGATTGAAGTCACTGGCGTGGGTGATATGCAGCACGGAGCCATCCTGGACACTGCAGCGATCACCGATTCGGATCTTGTGCATGTCTCCCCGAACTACTGTCATTGGCCAGATTGAACAGTCATCGCCCGTGATTACGTCGCCAATTACCACAGAACTGGGATCAATCCAGGCGCGCTCGCCGAATTGTGGCGTGATACCCTTGTGAGAACGTACATTCGTCATTACATATACCCGTATAGCGTTTTCCCGGAGGCTCGGGGTACCTGTGGGAGGGGGCTGTCCAAAACTGTGCGGAGCCATGGATGGCGGAGCCCAAGCGTCACATGGATGTGCCGCAAGGAGCGTGTTTTGGACAGCCCCCTCCCACAGGTACCTTTCCCCGAAGTCTGATACACCGAAGCTACCCTACAAATTGACAGCTGAGAAGGGAACTTATGAATAACCCATTATTGACCGACGACCTGTTGCCGAAGTTCGATCATGTTCGTACCGAACACATGGAAACGGCAATTGACCAGATTCTCAGCGAAAACCGCATGAAAATCGCCGAACTGGCGCAACAGGAGGACCCTACCTGGGACACCCTGGCGCAGCCCATGCAGGCCATGGAAGACAAACTGAGCAACGCCTGGTCCGTGATTTCCCACCTCAACGGGGTGATGAACAACGACGACCTGCGCAAAGTCTACAAGAATTGCCTGGAAAAGCTCACCGAATACAGCACCGAACTGAGCCAGAACGAGACCCTCTGCAACGCCTACAAGAAACTGGCAGCGCGGGACGATTTCAGCGAGCTCAGTGAAGCCCAGCGCAAGTCCATAGACAACACCCTGCGGGACTTCCACCTGGGTGGTGTGGATCTGCCGGCGGACAAGAAAAAGCAGTATGCAGACCTGTCCCGGGAGCTGGCGGAACTGTCCAACCGGTTCAGCGACAACGTACTGGACGCCACCCAGCACTGGTACAAGCACATTACCGATGTGGACGAGCTGTCCGGTTTGCCAGAAAGCGCCATTGAGGGCGCCAAGCAGGCGGCGAAACAGAAAGACCTCGATGGTTATGTGATTACCCTCGACTTCCCCAGTTTCTTCCCGGTGATGACCTACGGGAACAACCGCGAGCTGCGTCGCGAAGTCTACGAAGCCTTTGTCACCCGTGCCTCGGACATGGGCCCGGATGCCGGCACCTGGGACAACACCCCGGTAATGGCGGAAATCCTCAAGCGCCGCCACGCCCTCGCCCAACTGCTGGGCTTCGATAACTACGCCGAGCGCTCCCTGGCCACCAAGATGGCCCGCAACACCGACGAAGTACTGGATTTCCTGAACCAGCTAGCGGCCAAATCCAAACCGGTGGCGGAGAAAGAGTTCGCCGAGCTGACCGCCTTTGCCCGCGACAGCCATGGTGTGGACGAACTGGAAGCCTGGGATATCGGCTATTACAGCGAGAAACTCCGCCAGGAACGGTACGACATCTCCCCCGAGACCCTGCGTCCCTGGTTCCCGGTGCACAAGGTGGTTCCGGGTCTGTTTGCCGTGGCGGAGAAGCTGTTTGATGTCCAGATCGAAGAAAAGCCCGAGGTGGAAACCTGGCATGAAGATGCCACCGCCTATTGCATCAGCCGCAACGGTGAGCCGGTGGCCTGGTTCTACCTCGATCTGTTCGCCCGCCAGGGCAAGCGTGGTGGAGCCTGGATGGCGGATTGCCGGGTGCGCTGGCGCAATCAGCGCGGCCACCTGCAGCTGCCGGTGGCATTCCTGACCTGCAACTTCACCCCGCCGGTGAACGGCAAGCCGTCGCTGCTGACCCACGACGAGGTCACCACCCTGTTCCACGAGTTCGGCCATGGCCTGCATCACATGCTGACCCAGGTGGATGTGCTGGAAGTGTCCGGTATCAATGGCGTGGCCTGGGATGCGGTGGAGCTGCCCAGCCAGTTCCTGGAAAACTGGTGCTGGAACCCGGAATCCCTCGCATTGATCGCCTCGCACCACGAAACCGGCGAACCGTTGCCAGAGGATTTGCTGCAGAAGCTGCTGGCGGCCAAGAACTTCCAGTCCGGTATGGCCATGGTGCGCCAGCTGGAATTCTCCCTGTTCGATTTCCGCCTGCACGCGGAATTCACCGGCGAAGCGCCGACCAACCCATTGGATATGCACCGCAAGGTGCGGGAAGAAATCGCCGTGGTGCGGGCACCGGAATTCAACCGCTTCCCCAACAGCTTCTCCCACATCTTCGCCGGCGGCTACGCGGCGGGCTACTACAGCTACAAGTGGGCGGAAGTGCTGGCAGCGGATGCCTTCTCGCTGTTCGAGGAGCGCGGAATCTTCGACCCGGAAACCGGCAAGGCATTCCTCCATAATATCCTGGAGAAAGGCGGCTCCCAGGAGCCCATGGAACTGTTCAAGGCCTTCCGCGGCCGCGAACCGCAAGTGGATGCACTATTGAAACAAACCGGCATCACGGACGACGCTGCTTGATCACCAAGGCCCGAATAGTGGAGTAATCTTATGGCGAGTCCAAAACGATTCATCGCCGGCGCCGTCTGCCCCCGTTGTGCGGAGATGGACAAAATCAAGATGTTCACCACCGACGATGGCGATCAGGTCCGCGAATGCGTGGCCTGTGGTTTCACCGACGCAGTCTCCGACACCGAACAGCCGTCTAATCCCGAACTCGAAACCCGGGTTAACAAACGCGGCAATGAGGATGACCATACGGTTAAGCAGGTGGTGTTTTTTAAGGCTGGCTCTGAGGACTGACTTTGGTCTGGCTTCTGGAGTTTGACCTTGTAGCCTGATTGATTGGAGGGTGAGAGGGTCTGGGGGAACATTTCCAAAACGGAGAAACGTGGTTTCTTTGAATGTTTTGGAAATGTTCCCCCAGACCCTCTCTTTTTTGACCTCTCAGATATCGCTTTGGTGCGCTGTTCGGACAACGCCTTTTCTTTCGTTGTCTTCCTTGAGATTCCTGTGCGGTCCAACGTGAGGGTGGGGTAACGGGGGGCAAAACATTCAAAGAAACCACGTTTCTCCGTTTTGCCCCCCGTTACCCCACCCTCACAGCCCCCCAATCAGGCAGGCTACAAAAAGCACGCAACTCCCAAACTCAGAGAACCATAGCCGCCAACCACCCAAAGCCGAGCAACGGCAGGTTGTAGTGCAGGAACGTGGGAACAACGGTGTCCCAGATGTGGTTGTGCTGGCCGTCGACGTTGAGGCCTGCGGTGGGGCCGAGGGTGGAATCGGAGGCCGGGGAACCGGCGTCACCCAGGGCACCGGCGGTGCCGACCAGGGCGACGATGGCCAGCGGGCTGAAGCCCATTTCCAGGGCCAGGGGCACGTACAGGGCGGCAATGATGGGGATGGTGGAGAATGATGAGCCGATGCCCATGGTGATCAGCAGGCCCACCACCAGCATCAGGAAGGCGGCCATGGGTTTGTTGTCACCGATGGTGGCCACCGAGCTCTCCACCAGGGTGGCGATCTGGCCGGTTTCGCGCATGACTTCGGCGAAGCCGGAGGCGGCGATCATGATGAAGCCGATCATTGCCAGCATCTTCATGCCTTCGGTGAACAGGTCGTCGGCTTCCTTCCACTTCACCACGCCGGACACATTGAACAATACAAAGCCGGCCAGGGCACCAAGGATCATCGAGCCCAGCCACAATTGAACGACAAACGCGGTGACGATGGCAATCAATGCCATGAACAGGGTACGGCCGTTGTACTGGATGTCGACCCGCTCGGTTTTCTCGATGGTGTCCATGTTGTACTTGCGGTCACCACGGTAGCTGAAGAACACTGCGACCAGCAGACCACAGAGCATGCCCAGGGCTGGCAGAGCCATGGCGGACATGACGTTCAGTTCGGAGGCATCAACGCCGTTGTCACCGACATTGGCCAGCAGGATCTCGTTCAGGTAGATGCCGCCGAAGCCAATCGGCAGGAACATGTACGGGGTAATCAGGCCGAAAGTCAGGACGCAGGCCACCAGGCGGCGGTCCATGTTCAGTTTGGCCATTACGTACAGCAGTGGCGGCACCACCAGCGGGATGAACGCAATGTGGATCGGCAGGATGTTCTGGGATGAGATGGCGATGGCCAGCAGCAGCCCCACAATGAGGAAGCGAATACCGCCGACGGCTTTACCTTCGTCCTGTTTGCCTACCAATGCCAGGGCGCGGTCCGCGAGGGCGTGGGCGAGGCCTGATTTGCCGATGGCGACGGCAAACGCGCCCAGGGTGGCGTAGGACAGGGCGACCGTGGCCCCGCCGCCGAGACCGTTATTGAAGGCTTCGATGGTGGCTTCCAGAGGCAGACCGGCAATAAGGCCACCGGCAACAGCACCGATGATCAGGGCGACAACAACGTGAATGCGGCACAAACTCAGGACGAGCATGATGGCGACCGCAGCGACAACGGCATTCATGGCAAAACTCCGGGTAGGAATTAACGGTTAATCCGACCCCTTGTGAGGGTGGACATCATAAAAAGCGCGCTAATGTGCAGGAAATCATCGCGCCAGTCAAAAACCGGCCCGATTTCAGTCGTCACTGACCCTGTAGAAACGGGGAACCTGTTCGCCGGCAACTTCAACGGTTTCCTGGAACATCGAGAGAGGCCTTACCCAAAGGCTGTGATCGCCATACAGGCAGCGGTAGACCACCAGCTTTTCCTCGGTTTCACTGTGACGGGCGATATCAATGACCTGGTAGTCCTTGCCCTTGTAGTGGCGGTAGCGCCCTGGCCTGATCTCCGTTTTCCTTTCGGTCATGTGTGGTCTCCGGGCGTTGTGTGTGGGGTTTATGTTACAGGCAGGAGAACATCCGCCGGTAAGCGTCTAAACTTATCACCTATCTGGCAAGGATGCATAAGGGTCGCGTTGCGCGGTCTGCAACTCAGAATCACTGATACCGGGCATCGGATATCTGTTTATGAATCAGCCAGCCTATCGCTTCTACCAATGGCTCCTCGTTGTGATGGTGCTTTTGGCCCCTGCCTGCCTGAAGGCCGAAACTGCCGAGTTTGCCTGGGTGGAAGATGCCGATGCTACCCTTTCGATTAATAACATAACGGCTTTGCCAGAACAGCGCTGGCAATCATTCGACCCCAACAAGGTTTTAAACCTGGGGTTTAGTGACGGCAGTGTGTGGCTAAAAGTGGAGGTCCCACCCGAGCCGGAAAACCGGCTTCTGGAAATCGGCTATCCGTTGCTGGATGAGGTGTCAGTCTTCTGGGTACAGCAGGGTGAAGTGGTCGAGGAGCACCGGACGGGGGATCTCCAGGCCTTTGACAGTCGTCCGATTCCCCATCGTCATTTTGCGTTTCTGGTGCCCTCGAATACTGAGGCGGTTACCGCGTATGTTCGTGTGAAAACGCAAGGTTCTGTCCAGATTCCTGTCCGTATTGTGCCCTCTAAGCAGTTCCTCGCTGAAGAGCACCTGTCATACGGCTGGCAGGCGGTGTTCCTCGGCATTATGTTGGCGATGGCCCTGTACAACTTTTTTGTCTTTCTCATCGTGCGTCAACCCACCTACCTCTGGTACGTGTTGACGGTGATCTCGGCCGCTATGGTTTGGCTCAATTTCAATGGGCTTCTGTTTCAGTGGCTGTGGCCGGACACGCCGATTTTGAACCGGTATTTCACCGCCCCCGTTATTTCCCTCAACATTGCCTTTGCGGCGTTGTTCACCATGAGCTTCCTGTCGTTGCAGCGCTTCAGCCCGATTGCCTATCGCGTGTTTCAGGGGGGGATCGTTCTGGCCGTGTTTACGTTTGTCTTCGGGCTGTTCGGGGCATATCAGGCCAGCACTGTTATTGTCAGTGCGTTTGCCGCCATTGTAACTCCTCTGGCCTGGCTTGTTGGTCTTTGGGTCTGGCGTCAGGGCCAGGTACTGGCCGGTTTCTATGTCCTGGCCTGGAGCCCATTGTTGTTGGGGCACCTTGTGCTGGCAGTCAGTAAACTGGGCTACCTTCCCAGCACCTTTGTGACCGAATTCGCGCCGCAATTCGGTGTGGCGCTGGAGGTTATCCTGCTTTCCTTCGCTCTGGCCTACCGGATTAATCTGGAGCGGCAATGGCGCCAGGAGGCACAGGATCATGCGCTGGCGGTACAGCGGCATGCCACTCAAACTCTGGAAGCCCGTGTGCAGGAGCGCACCGAAGAGCTGGAGCGGGCCAATGAGCAGCTTAAGGCCATCTCGCTCACGGATGGTCTGACTCAGGTGGCCAACCGTCGGCGTTTCGATGAAAGATTCGCGGTGGAATGGAACCGGGCCTGTCGACAGCGTCATCCGCTTTCTTTGCTAATGCTGGATATTGATCACTTCAAGCGCGTCAATGACCGGTTAGGTCATCTGGTCGGGGACGACTGTCTGGTCAGCGTTGCCAGGCTGTGCGCCAACGAGATTCAGCGTTCCGGTGATTTGCTGGCCCGTTATGGCGGTGAGGAGTTCAGCGTATTGCTGCCGTCTACTTCCGGGCAGGGTGCCCGGAGTGTGGCTGAGAGGTTGCGCACGGTCATTGCCGACAACCCGGTTTATCCTGGGGATGGAACCGGTCCGGTCAATCTGACCGTCAGTGTCGGCATTGCTACCATGGTACCCGCCAGTGGCAGCGAACCAGAGGCGCTCATCCGACGGGCGGATGAGGCGCTCTATAAGGCCAAGGAATCCGGTCGCAACCGAGTGGTTGAGTGGGTCAGTTCTTCAGCTTGTAGCGACCCGGCCCCAGAAAAACCAGGGCAATTGCGGTAAACAGGAAGAACCCCTGAAGCTCAAGTGCCCAGCCACCGCTGCTGCCGAGGGCAAGGAGTTCATGGCCGTGGACAAGTGCAATGGCAACCAGCATGTTAAAGGCAATCAACAGAGCGCCAATGCGAGTCTGATAGCCGAGGATCACCATCAGTGGGGCCAGAAGCTCGCCGATAAACACCCCGTAAGCGAAGATCGCGGGGATGCCGAGCCCGGCCAGTTGGCCTTCTATGAAACCGGTACCGTGGAGCAGCTTGGCGATGCCATGAAACAGCATGAGGCCGCCCAGGGTCAGGCGGATGATCAGTTTTCCCAGGTCTGCGTTGTCCAACAAAGGAGCCTCCGTCAGGTAAGTATGGAATCGTGGTATTCAGGAAGGTGCTAGATTACCCGCATTCAGAGGCCGTTGCCCAGAGAGAAACGTATGTGATTCCTTACCAGGAGGTTCTCCCAGTATTGCCGCATCCAGTCCCAGGCGGCATTTTGTGCGTGCTCAACGAAGGGATCCAGGTTGAGTTCGTAGTAATCCGGTGTGCCGGCTATCTGTAAGACCGTCAGAGTAATGGCCTCGTCCAGTTCGTTGGCGAAGGGCTCGCCGATTAATTGGTGGACCAGAAGATTGGCCTGAGTGGCCTCGATGTCCACCAGGTCGCTGGCGCGAATGGAGCGGTTGTTCTCATACATTTCTTCCATCAGACGATGGCAGAGATAGGCCCGGATCAACAGTCCATCAAGACCGTCGTAATGCACCAGCAGTACAGAAGGCTGGGTAAAGTAGCGCGTTGCTGCGTCGATGAACGGGGCAAACAGGTCGGACTTGCCGGCTTCACGGGCGCAGGCTTCTACACACTCGATCAATCGGGGAGCCATTTCGATATATTCCACGGCGAACTGGAACAGACAGGTGGCCGGCCGGTAACCCTCAATGGTGATACTGGCAGGCAGCGACGATGCCTTCTCTCCCAGTTGTCGGAGAAAAGTGCCGGAGCGGGCTTCCTGCCGTCGTGCCTGATCAATAATGTTTAGGACTACCTGTGGTGTCATGTCAGGAGATGCCGGTGTCTGAACGAATTGAGGTCGCAAGGCGCCTCCCGTTGTTCAAATAGAGTCGTTGATGGCAGGTAAGCAGGGGCTGGCAACCGCAACAAGCCTGCCGTTTACGACAATTGTAGCCCAGATTCACTCGCCTGCTTCCGCCACACCATGAAAATCGGGCCATGTAATGTTTGCCTGGCTGACCGTTATTGGGAGTCGAACCAGCGGCCATGTCGGGTGTGGGAGAGAAACAACCAACCCATGGTTATGGCGCGGGCCAGCATCAGGCTGATCAGTGAGAACCAGAGGCCATGGTTTCCCCAGCCCGTCGTTAGCCACCACACTGGCAGGAAGATGCCCAGGGCTGAAACCAGCATGGTGTTCTGCATGTCCCGGGTTCGTGTCGCGCCGATAAACACCCCGTCCAGCAGGTAACCCCAGACGGCGGCGAACGGCAGCAGCCATAGCCACGGCAGATACTGCCAGGCGGTCATGCGCACCTCGTCAATGCCGGTTAACAGGCTGATCAGTAAGCGTCCGCCCAGAACAAAAGCCGCGGTGAACAGCAAGGTTCCCCACAAGGACCAGCGCAACGCGGAGCGGAACACCACCCGGAACCGGCGCCGGCTGCCTTTACCCACGGCCTCGCCAATCAGAGCCTCGGCGGCATTGGCAAAGCCATCAAGGCCATTGGAAATGACCAGCAGGAACGTGAGCAGGACCGCATTGGCGGCCAGGATGGTGTCTCCCTGACGGGCACCCTGCGCAGTAAAGAAGGCCAGGACCAGCAGTAGCGCGATGGTTCGCACCATGATGTACCGGTTAACCTGCAGGATGCGCAGATAGTCCGCCAGGTGTCCCAGCAACGCACGGCTGAAGGCCTGTCCCGCCGGCATTCGCAACAGGACCAAGCGAAACCCGATCGCCGCGGCGGAGTATTCCGCAATGACGGTGGCGGCGGCGACCCCCTGACTGTTCCAGCCCAGAACCGTCACGAACAGCACGTCCAGCACGATATTCAGGCTGTTTGCCACAATCAGCATGATCATGGGGGCCCGGGGAAACTGCGTTCCAATCAACCAGCCCACCAGGGTGTACTGACACAGGACAGCAGGCGCGCTCCAGATGCGGATGGCGGCGTAATCGGCGGCCAGTTCCGCTACTCGTTCACTGGGGTTCATCAGGGTCAGGCCGATACTGATGAGGGGCTTGTGGAAGACGATCAGCAGCAGGCCGATGCCTGTCGCCAGTAGGATGGAGCGCAACAGCAACGCGATCTGGGCGAACTCATCGCGCCGGCCCCAGGCCTGTGCGGAAAGGCCCGTGGTCCCCATGCGCATGAATCCGAACGTCCAGTAAAGAATACTGAACAGGTTGGCACCGACAGCGACTGCTCCCAGGTATTGTGGACTCTCCAGGTGACCAAGCACGGCGGTATCCACGAGCCCCAGCAGTGGGACGGTGAGATTGGTGAGCATAAGCGGCCAGGCCAGTGCCCATAGCCGCCGATCTGTGTTGGTTAGCGGGAGGCTTTTAGGTGATTTGATTATTAATAATCCAGGCTTATAACGTTTGGGTTTAGTCGGTTTTTAGCGTTTTCTTGATCTGTGTCTATACTCAATCCTGAGTTATCCATAAGCAGACTTCCACTCTGGCCTGACTGGTGTGTGCGAGCTCCGTCAGAACAGAGGGATTGAACGCAAAATCCGACAAGAATAACACTCTGTGGAGACACAGTATGCGCGTGCACGCTAAGCGGGCAGGTGCCCTCTTGGGCGGCCTATTGTTCCCCGCCTGGTCCATGGCGGACTGGACATTGAACATGGCTCCCGGGGTCACCGGCACCAGTAATGAAATTTTCAGCCTTCACATGACCATCCTCTGGATATGCGTTGTCATTGGCATCGTGGTTTTCGGGGTGATGTTCTGGTCTATTTTTGCCCACCGCAAGTCCCAGGGCCACAAGCCGGCCAATTTCCACGAGAACACCGTGGTGGAAGTTCTCTGGACCATCATTCCCTTCGTCATTCTCGTGGTCATGGCAATTCCGGCCACAGCCACTCTGGTGGATATGTATGATACCGCCGAATCCGATGTGGACATCAAGGTGACAGGCTACCAGTGGCGCTGGAAGTACGATTACCTTGAGGAAGATTTTGGCTACTTCTCCAACCTGGCAACCAGCAAGGATGAGATCTATAACCGGCTGGAGAAGAACGAGAATTACCTGCTGGATGTCGACAACCCGCTGGTGATTCCGGTCGGCAAGAAAGTGCGCCTGCTGGTGACGGCAAACGACGTCATCCACTCCTGGTGGGTGCCGGCCTTTGGTGTCAAGAAAGACGCCATTCCTGGATTTATCAACGAAACCTGGACCCGTGTTGATGAGCCGGGCATTTATCGTGGCCAGTGCACGGAGCTGTGCGGCAAGGACCATGGCTTCATGCCGGTGGTGGTCAAGGCGGTGCCCCAGGAAGAATACGACGAGTGGGTGGCCGAGCAGCGTGAAGCCGCCCAGCGTGAGCGTGAGCTGACCGAAAAAGACTGGACCCTGGAGGAGCTCATGGAACGCGGTGAACAGGCCTATGCCAGTGCCTGTGCCGCCTGCCACCAGCCTGACGGCAGCGGTGCGCCTCCGGCCTTCCCGGCCTTGCGGGGCAGTCAGGTTGTACTGGAGGACATGGACGCCCACCTGGACATCGTGGTTAACGGTGTGTCCGGTACTGCCATGCAGGCGTTCGGTGGTCAGTTGAGTGAAGTGGATCTGGCTGCTGTGATTACCTATGAGCGTAATGCCTGGGGCAATAACACCGGTGAGATGATCACACCGAAGGAAGTCTTCGAATACAAGAACCAGGAATGATTCGCCAGATAACATTACCAGCCAGAATAACAAGGCGTTAACGGGGGTTTTTCATGAGTGCGGTTGCAGATACCCACGCCCAGGATCATCATCACCACGGCCCGGCCAAAGGCTTCAGCCGGTGGTTGCTGACGACCAACCACAAAGACATCGGGACCATGTACCTGATCTTCAGTTTCGCCATGTTCCTGCTTGGCGGAACCATGGCGATGGTGATCCGGGCCGAGCTGTTCCAGCCCGGCCTGCAGATTGTCGAGCCTGAATTCTTTAACCAGATGACCACCATGCATGGTCTGATCATGGTGTTCGGTGCCGTCATGCCCGCCTTCGTAGGGTTGGCTAACTGGATGCTGCCACTGATGATCGGTGCGCCCGACATGGCCCTGCCACGGATGAACAACTGGAGCTTCTGGTTGCTGCCATGTGCCTTCCTGATTCTGGTGTCCACCCTGTTCATGTCCGGCGGTGCGCCGAACTTCGGCTGGACCTTCTATGCGCCACTGTCGACGACTTATGGGCCGCCGAGTACCACCTTCTTTATCTTCGCGGTCCACATCATGGGGATTTCCTCCATCATGGGCGCGATTAACGTTATTGCCACGATCCTCAACCTGCGGGCACCGGGCATGACCCTGATGAAGATGCCGCTGTTTGTCTGGACCTGGCTGATCACCGCATTCCTGTTGATCGCCGTGATGCCGGTACTGGCGGGCGTGGTCACCATGATGCTGATGGATATCAACTTTGGCACCAGTTTCTTCGATGCCTCCGGCGGTGGTGATCCGGTGTTGTTCCAGCATGTGTTCTGGTTCTTCGGGCATCCCGAGGTGTACATCATGATCCTTCCGGCGTTCGGGGCGGTGTCGCATATCATTCCGGCGTTTTCCCGCAAGCCGTTGTTTGGTTATGCCTCCATGGTCTATGCGGTGGGCGCCATTGCCCTGCTGTCTTTCGTGGTCTGGGCTCACCACATGTTCACAGTCGGCATCCCCATCGCCGGTCAGTTGTTCTTTATGTATGCGACCATGCTGATCGCCGTACCCACCGGGGTAAAAGTGTTCAACTGGGTGGCCACCATGTTCCGTGGTTCCCTCAGTTTCGAAACCCCAATGCTGTTCGCCGTGGCTTTCGTCATTCTGTTCACAATCGGCGGCTTCTCCGGCCTGATGCTGGCTATTGCTCCCGCTGATTTCCAATACCACGACACCTACTTCGTGGTGGCTCACTTCCACTATGTGCTGGTGCCGGGCGCCATCTTTGGTATTTTCGCTTCGGCCTATTTCTGGCTGCCCAAGTGGACGGGTCACATGTATGACGAAACCCTGGCCAAGACCCACTTCTGGCTGTCGTTTATTGGTATGAACCTGGCATTTTTCCCCATGCACTTCCTGGGGCTGGCAGGTATGCCGCGCCGCATTCCCGACTATGCCCTGCAGTTTGCCGATTTCAACATGGTGTCCAGCGTCGGGGCCTTCATGTTCGGGGCGACGCAACTGCTGTTCCTGTTGATTGTGGTCAAGTGTGTGAAGGGAGGTGAGAAGGCTGCGGCCAAGCCCTGGGATGGTGCGGAAGGCCTGGAGTGGACCTTGCCTTCGCCGCCGCCCTACCACTCGTTCACGACTCCACCCGAAGTGAAGTAGGACAGAGCCTGTAGGCCATTATCGGATCAGGACAACAACAATCGATAACGGATAAGCCATCGGAGACTGTCATGGCGGAAAACCAGACCTATTACGTGCCCGAACAGAGTAAGTGGCCGATCATTGCAACGGTTGGTCTCGGGGTAACCCTGTACGGCGTTGCCGCGATCATGGTTAACGGCAAGCAGGGAGAGCCGACCACCGGTTCCTGGATCCTGTTTTTTATCGGTGCCCTGATCATGGCCTACATGCTCTTTGGCTGGTTCGGGAGTGTGATTAAAGAGAGCCGGTCCGGCCTTTACAGCCCGCAAATGGATCGGTCTTTCCGTTGGGGGATGAGTTGGTTCATCTTCTCGGAAGTCATGTTCTTCGCCGCCTTTTTCGGCGCTTTGTTCTATACCCGGGTATTTGCAGTGCCCTGGTTGGGCGGGGAAGGTGACAGGGCCAGCAGTAACATGCTGTGGGAGGGGTTCCAGGCGACCTGGCCGTTGATCAACAATCCGGACCCCCAGGCCTTTCCCGGTCCCAAGGAAGTGATTGGCCCTTGGGGGCTGCCGTTGATCAACACAATCCTGTTGGTCACCTCCTCCTTCACGGTCACGGTAGCGCACCACGCCCTGAAGGAAGGTCATCGACAGAAGATCAAGGTCTGGCTTGGCGCCACCATTGCCCTGGCACTGGTGTTCGTGTTCGTTCAGGGCTATGAGTATGCTCATGCCTACGCGGATCTGGATCTCACGCTTCGGTCCGGCATCTACGGCAGTACCTTCTTCATGCTCACCGGTTTCCATGGCGCCCACGTCATTCTGGGAACGCTGATGCTGACCATAATGCTGATCCGGATTATCAAGGGGCATTTCACCGCTGAACAACACTTTGGCTTCGAGGCGGCTGCCTGGTACTGGCACTTTGTCGATGTGGTCTGGCTGTGCCTGTTTGTCTTCGTGTATGTGATCTGAGGTGGCATCAGGGAGTCGGGTTCAGCACCAGGCTCCCCTGCCAGAGGGAAATTACAATCACCAGCAGCAGTAACACACTCAGCGCCACTCGCACCGCCAGTGAGTTCACCACCCGGTTGGTTTTGCCGCCGTCCTTGATCAGAAAGAACAGCCCGCTGAAGAGACTAACGACAACAGCCAGCATGAGTATGACAACGACAGCTTTCAGCATGGGATTTCCTGTCTCTGATTGTGTTTATTCTGAGGTCACTATAGCAGAGCATGCCTGATACCGGGTCGTCCACACGTCGTCAGTGGCAGTTGGACTGGCGGATACTGCTGTTTGCCGGGGCCTTTCTGCCGTTATTGGTCGGGCTGGGAATCTGGCAGCTTGAGCGGGCTGAAGAAAAACAGCAGCAGTTGCTGCAGTGGGAGCAGCAGGCAGAGGGCCTGAGCTGGCCCCGGCAAACAATGCGCGGGTTGAGTAACGGTCGTCCGGTGACACTTAAGGGCCGGTACAGTGATCTGACCTGGCTGCTGGACAACCGGACACGGGATGGCGTTCCCGGCTACGAAGTGCTGACGATGTTCTATCCACTTGAGGGACCCCCGGTCGTCATTAACCGTGGTTGGGTTCAGGCCCCGAGAACCCGTGACCGTTTGCCCGGCCTTGAGGTTCCTGAAGGGGTGCTTGAAATACGTGGACGTATGGCGGAGTTTCCCGAACCTCCGGTATTGGCTGATAGCGAAGTGCAGGTAGGGGACTGGCCACGGCGCGTGCAGGCGCTGCCGCGTTCGCAGGCTGTAGCGCAGGAGCCGACGGTGGCGTCAAAGGTGATCCGGCTTTCCGGCAGCGAACAGCCCGGAGCGTACCGCACTGACTGGGAACCAGATCTGATGGGGCCACAAACTCACTACGGATATGCATTTCAATGGTTTTCACTGGCCATCGCACTGGTTATATTGACGGTGGTAGCGAGTTACCGAAAGACAGGAGCCAATAATGACAACGACAATGGCTAATAAGGTATCCGATCAGCACTCCGGAGGCCCCACGCCCGAACAGGTTCGCCGCGGCCGGCGGACAGCACTGCTGCTGTTCGCCATTGGCTTTGGCCCCATGGTGTTTGCCACCATCATGTACTACACCGGTTGGCTTAACCCGGCGGGTCATACCAACAACGGCGAGCTGGTACAGCCAGTGCTGCCGGTTTCCGAACTCCAACTGCAAACGGCTGACGGTCAACCCGTGGCCAACCGGTTCGGACCTGAAAGGGCCGACGCCGAATGGATGATGATGGTGGTGGCCGGCCAGTGCGCCGACGAATGCGAAAATCTGCTTTACCTGGCCAGGCAGGTCAACATCGCTCTTGGCAAGAACGCCGATCGCTTGTCCAGGGCGGCATATATCGCGAATGTACCTGCCGGGCTGGAGGCACGTTGGGCTGAAGAATACAGCGCTATGGAGCGGCTCCAGCCGCGGGGTGATCAGGCTCCGGCCTGGCCGGCTGGTGTTCAGCCCGACCGTGAGCCGCGAATCCTTCTGGTGGATCCGTTCGGCAATGTGATGATGCATTACGGCAATGAACACACCGGCAAGGACATGCTCAAGGACCTCAAGCACCTGATGAAACTGTCCCAGATTGGTTAACCCGATGTCCGGAGGACGCTGACCTTGAACCAGCCCCAGGCCGCCATGTCACCGCTGCCCTTATCAGATCTTGCCCGCATTATGGGCCGCTGGTCACTGTTTGCCACGCTGCTTGCAGTGGTGGTGATTATGTTGGGTGCCTGGACCCGGCTGGTGGATGCGGGGTTGGGTTGTCCGGACTGGCCCGGCTGTTATGGTTTCCTGTCGGTACCGCAGAGCACCGAGAGCATTGCCATTGCCAACGCCCGTTTCCCGGAGACGCCGGTGGATGTGGCCAAGGGCTGGCCGGAGATGATCCACCGTTATGCCGCCGGCACCCTGGGGCTGGTGGTGTTCGGGCTGGCAGCCTATGCCATTCGTCACCGTCGGGAAGGCCTGCCGCTGAAACTGCCATTGTTCATCGCCGCTTTCATCGTCCTTCAGGGCGCGTTTGGAATGTGGACCGTGACCCTGAAACTGTGGCCTCAGGTGGTTGCCCTGCATTTGCTGGGGGGCTTCACCACGTTGAGTGCGCTTACGCTGTTGACCCTGCGATTACGGGCAAGGCGTAAAACGCCGTCGGGTCGCCTCTCGCTGGTCGGGTTAAGCCGTTTCCGTCCATGGCTCTACGGAGGCCTGGCCCTGGTTATCCTGCAGATCGCCCTGGGCGCCTGGACCGCGTCCAACTACGCCGCCGTTGCCTGTCCGGAGCTTCCCACCTGTCAGGGCGAATGGTGGCCAGCGGATATGGACTTCCGGCACGGATTCGACATAGCCCAGCATGTAGGCCCCAACTATCTGGGCGGTCAGTTGACGGCGGATGGTCGGGTGGCCATTCACGTTACCCATCGTCTGGGAGCGCTGATCCTGTTGGGGTACTTTACCGTGCTGCTGGGATTGATGTGGCGCAAAGCCCGCGAGACCGACATGGCCAGGCACGTAAAGCTGGTTGTCCTGGTGCTGGCGGCCCAGATTACCCTGGGGATTATCAATGTGGCCTTCCATATTCCACTCTCTATTGCCGTGGCCCACAACGCCATGGGCGCAGGCCTGCTGCTGTCAGTGATCAACCTGCTGTGGCGCCTGCACGAACAACCGCAATCACACGCGGCAAGCAGCCAACACACAACAACAATGAACCGAGAGGTGACTGCATGAGCGAGCATGTGAAAACACTGCCGGCCCACAGCGCTGGGAATCACGCAGATACGCAAACAGAAGCGTCCATTTCCTGGCGGGATTTCCTGGAGCTGACCAAGCCCCGGGTGGTAGCGCTGATGATCCTGACCTCGGTGATCGGTATGTTGCTGGCGGCACCCGGTGTCCCGGGTTGGGAAGTGTTGGTTTATGGAAATCTCGGCATCGCCCTTCTTGCCGGGGCCGCCGCAGTGGTGAACCATGTGGTTGATCAAAAGATCGACACGGTGATGGCCCGTACCCGTAAACGCCCGGTTGCTACCGGGAAAATCAGTCCGGTGGATGCCATGGGTTTCGCAACCCTGCTGGCCGCTGCCGGTATGGGCATTCTCGTGTGGCAGGTCAATGCCCTGACCGCCTGGCTGACGCTGGCCTCCCTGGTCGGGTATGCCGGTGTCTACACCCTGTTTCTCAAGCGCGCAACGCCTCAGAACATTGTCATCGGCGGCCTCGCAGGCGCTATGCCCCCGCTGCTGGGCTGGACCGCTGTTACCGGACAGGTAGAAGGCCATGCCCTGCTGCTGGTGCTGATCATCTTCGCCTGGACGCCACCGCATTTCTGGGCGCTGGCCATCCATCGCAAGGAAGAGTACGCCAAGGCCGGCATTCCCATGCTGCCGGTTACCCATGGGAACAAGTACACCGAACTGCATATCGTGCTCTACACGTTCATGCTGTTGGCGGTCAGCCTGTTGCCGTTCGTTACCGGTATGTCTGGTGGCATATACTTGGTGGGCGCTCTGGCGTTGGGCCTGCGTTTCCTGCAATATTCCATCCGCTTGCTGCGGGGGGACGATCGTCGTGTCGCTCTCAAGACCTTCAAGTATTCCATCACCTATCTGATGGCCCTGTTTGTGGTACTGCTGGTAGACCACTTTGTGTTTTTCTAAGTAGCTGTTTAATGGAGACTGCATGAACCGCTCGATTCGCCTGACCCTCATTATCCTGCTGCTGGTAGTGATATTGATATTTGGTCTTGTGATCGGGCGGCAGATGTATCTGGCCGGGGACCGGGCGCCTGCGCCCGCCCCCGAACTCGCCGAACTCAACACCTACGTCTACGATCAGGGCCGACCCTTGCCGGAATTCAAGTTGCTTGATGAGAACGGTGAGACGGTTACCCGTGACGATCTGCAGGGGCGCTGGACCTTCGCCTTCGTGGGCTACACCAGCTGTCCCGACATCTGCCCGGCTGCCATGGCGAACCTGAGGCGCACCGACAACCTGCTGCCGGACGACTTGCCCCAGCCTGATTATCTGCTGATCAGTGCGGACCCCGAGCGCGACACGCCTGAACAGTTGAAACAGTATCTCAATTTTTTCGGCAAGGACTTCCACGGACTGACAGGGGACCTGGAAACTTTGCGGGCGATTGCCAAAAGCCTCAACGCCGTCTTCATTCACCGGGAAGTTGACGGTGAACTACTCGTTGATCACAGCGGCCATTTTGCCTTGCTGAACCCCGATGGCGAGATGATCGCGGTGTTCCAGCCACCACACAAACCCGAAGACCTGGCCGAGGCCTTTGAACGAATCTATGAGTGGGCCCGGGCCAACCATGCCCGGGCAAGTTAATAACGCTTGCCCCCTGACTTCGTAAGTGTTGTGGCTTAAACTGCGCTCCTGTTTTGTCAGGGATGTCTGCCATGTCCGTATCTCGCCAGAGCTGCACGTCACGTCAGGAACTGTATACGGTCCTCGCGGCCGGCGCGGTGGTTCTTCTTATTGTCCATGGCCTGGGCCGGTTCATCTACACACCGCTGTTGCCCTACCTGGTGGACGACGGCCAGTTCGGCGCCGGAGACGGTGCCGCCATTGCGACCTGGAATTACCTTGGCTACCTGATGGGTGCCATGGTGGCGATCCGCTGGCATCGCATTGACCAGATTCGCACCCTGCTTCCGGTCTCACTGGCCATACACGTTGCCACCACCCTGGTGGTGACCCAGACCGATCACCTGACCGTTATCTCCGGTGCCCGCTGGCTCAACGGCGTGGCCAATGGCATCGTCTTCGTCCAGGCGCCGGCGCTGATTCTGGAATGGCTGGTGCTAAGGAATCGCGCCTCCATGAGCGGACTGGTCTACATCGGCGTCGGCTTCGGCCTTCTGCTGTCCAGTGGGCTGGTTACCGGCAGTGCCGAGTGGCTTGAGGGCGCCGAACGCTGGTGGCCAGCCGCCCTGTTGTCGATCCCCCTGGCCTGGTGGGGCGCGGCACGACTGATGAAACTGGACGTGCCGGTTCGCCAGCACGACAATAACCATACGTCCGGCCCCACCACCAGTCCCCTGTTCGACCGCGCCAGCATCCCGCTGTTCCTGTCCTACGCCGGTGCCGGTCTTGGCTACATCCTGCCGATGACCTTCCTGCCGTTGCTGGCCAAATTGGAGCTGGCGGCCGGCCATTGGCTGTTGAACGGAACCTGGCTGATTGTCGCCCTGACCACCATTCCCGCACCCTGGATCTGGAACAAACTGGGAGCGAACATCGGTGACCTCCCGGCCTTGAAATTGAACTTCCTGATCCAGCTGATCGGTGTTCTGGCGGCTGTCATCCTACCAGGCGAGATTGGCCTGGTTCTCTGCGCCGCTCTCGTCGGTGGCACTTTCCTCGGTACCGTGCTGCTGACCCAGCGCATCGGCCGAGCGCTTCATCCTCATCAGGGCCCCCGACTCTCCGCGGCCATGGTGGCACTCTATGGCTTCACCCAGATGGTCGGCCCCTGGCTGACCAAGCAGTGGCTGGATGGCGGTGGCACCCTGGTCAGTGCGTTTGGCATTGGCGTGGCGGCTCTGGCCTTCGGGCTGGTTTTTGTGTTTTTTGTGCCTCGGTCGGAGTGAGGGGTTCGGGGTCTTTTCAGGACTTCTGGTTGTGGGGATTGAGCGGGGTGGAGGGGGTATTTTTCCTTGGAAATGGAACTCGCTGCGCTCAGACACCCATATTCCGGCGGAAAAATACCCCCTCCACCCCGCTCTAGCTGACCACGGCGATGTCGTTGGTTAAAGACAGAACGAAAAGATTGTTCGGAGCGGCTTCAAACCATGTAGGTAGGACTCGGCAAAGCCGTAATTCGATAACCCGGGTTCGAAAAGCCTTTCCCGGTCACACCCAAGCGTAACCATGGTATGTTGAAAACGACAACTGGAATAACGGTTGGGTATGGGGGTGGTTTCTATTTTTGAGCGGACAAAGGTGTCTGAGCGTAGCGAGTTCTTTTCCGTTCAAAAATAGAAACCACCCCCGTGCCCTCCCCCAAACATCACAGTCCTGAACCAAGCCCAACCATGCTCCCGATAGACCAAATCCTCCCAGAGCTGAACCAAACCCTGGAACAATCCAACACGGCCCTGTTACAGGCCCCACCCGGTGCCGGTAAAACCACCCGCGTGCCCCTGGCGCTGCTGGAAGCCCCCTGGCGGGAGGGACGCAGGATCCTGATGCTGGAACCAAGACGACTGGCGGCCAGGTCGGCGGCCAGGTTCATGGCTGGCCAGCTCGGGGAGAAGCCGGGGCAGACCGTTGGGTATCGCACGCGGCTGGATACCCGGGTGTCGGCGCAAACCCGCATTGAGGTTGTGACCGAGGGCATCCTGACGCGGCTGATTCAGAGCGACCCGATGTTGGAAGACTACGCCGCCGTGTTGTTCGATGAATTCCATGAACGGTCCTTGCAGGCAGATCTGGGACTGGCGCTGGTGCGGGAATCCCAGCAGGCCTTGCGGGAAGACCTGCGGGTGCTGGTAATGTCGGCGACGCTGGATACCGCGCCCATTGCCCGGGTACTGGGGGACGTGCCGGTGATCACCAGCGAGGGACGGGCGTTCGACGTGGATGTGTTGTACCGGCCCTTGCCACGGAACCCCCGGATCGCCGACCAGGTCACCGCCGTTATCCATGAAGCCCTGCGGGATCAGAGTGGTTCGTTACTGGTATTCCTGCCAGGAGCCGGTGAGATCCGGCGCGTGGAGCAGCAGCTGCGGGATCAGGTGCCGGAGCATGTGGTGATCGCACCGCTGTACGGCAACCTCAAATCCGAAGAACAGGACCGTGCGATTGCGCCGGCTGCGGAAGGGCTGCGCAAAGTGGTGCTGGCCACGGCCATTGCCGAGACCAGTCTGACTATCGATGGTATCCGTGTGGTGATCGACAGTGGTCAACAGAGGCGGGCCGTGTTCGACCCGAACAGCGGCATGACCCGGCTGGTGACCGGTCGGGTCTCAAAGGCTTCTGCCGAACAGCGCAAGGGCCGCGCCGGACGGCTGGAGCCGGGGGTGTGTTACCGGCTGTGGAGTGAATCCGAGCAATTCGGCCTGGCGGATTTCACACCGCCGGAGATACAGGAAGCGGACCTGGCACCGCTGGTGCTGGAACTGGCGCAGTGGGGCGCGCGCTCTCCGGAACAGCTGGAGTGGATCGATCTGCCCCCTGCTGCGCACTGGCACCAGGCGGTGGAACTGCTGCAATGGCTGGATATGCTGGATACGGAGGGGGCTATTACCGAACACGGCAAGGCAGTCCGCGACATGGGCGTTCATCCCCGGCTGGCTCACATGATTCTTCGAGGGCGAACTATCGGTCATGGCTATCTTGCCGCAGAGCTGGCGGCGCTGCTGGAAGAGCGGGACCTGGCCGGGCGATCGGCCGGGGCGGATATGCAGGAGCGGGTGCGAATTCTTCGGGGCCAGTGTGTTCACCGTGGTATAGATATCGCTAGAGTGAAAGCCATCGGAAAGTCGGTCTCGAGGCTGGCCGGAGGTCTGGACCGACCCGGGGACCTGCCCACCGATGACGAAGTGGGGCGTCTGCTGGCTCTGGCTTACCCGGACCGGGTGGCCCGTAAGCGACGTGGCGATACTCCACGTTATCAGCTAAGTAATGGCCGTGGTGCGGTCCTCCGTGATGACGACCCTCTGGCCCGTCACCGGTGGCTTGCCACGGCTGAGCTCGATGGCAAGGCCAGGGAAGCGACAATCTACCTCGCGGCACCGATTGATCTCGCGTTGCTGGAGCAGGACCTGGCCAGTCACATCCATGAACGGGAGGAGGCTGTCTGGGATGATAGCCGGGGAACCGTGGTGGCCCGCCGGGTCAGAAAGCTGGGTGAACTGGTTCTGGAAGAAACGGCTTTGCCAGCCCCGTCCCCGGAACTGGTACAGCAGGGGTTACTGGCGGCAGTGCGTAAAAAGGGACTGCAAAGCCTGCCCTGGACACCGGCGGCGGAGCAGTGGCTCGCCCGGGTAGCTCTGGTGGCACGCTGTTTTCCCGGCGACTGGCCGGATGTTGGCGAGCGCTGGTTGCTGGATAACCTGGAAACCTGGCTGGCTCCGTTCCTGGTGGGAATGAGCCGCTGGCGCGATCTGGAAAAGCTCAACCTGAAACAGGCCTTTGCCAGCCTGCTGGATTATCCGCAACAACGGGCGCTAGAGGAACTGGCGCCAATGCGACTGACCATTCCCACGGGCCAGTCGGTTTCACTGGACTACACGGCGGAAAACGGACCGGTGCTGGCCGCAAAGCTCCAGGCCCTGTTTGGCTGGACTGAGACTCCGACCGTGGCCGGCGGTTGGGTACCCGTGGTTATCCACCTGCTTTCTCCGGCCCAGCGTCCTCTGGCGGTGACGGCCGACCTGGCCAGCTTCTGGCGTAATGCCTATCCGGAGGTTCGCAAGGACATGCGCGGGCGCTATCCCAAACACCCCTGGCCCGAAGACCCGCTTATTGCCGAGGCGAGTCAGGGAACGAAAAAACGCCCTGTTCGCTGATCCGGCCGGTGACCAGAGACTCCGGAATGGTCTCGAAATAGATGTTCCGCGGGGTAATCCAGTCGCCTTCCGGCGCATTTAATTCGCTGGCCGGCATCTCCTCCAGGGTTGCCTCACCGCTGGTCTGGCCGCTGTGCCGAAAGCTGTCTCCCAGCACCCAGAACGGCTTCTTGTGAGCACGGGCGGCCAGGGCGAGCAGTCGTGTACCGCTCTTGTTGATGAAATGCCCATCCGCCAGCCAGGTATCACAACCGGTGATCACCATGTCCGCTCGTGGCACAAACAATCCCATCTGGGCATCGGTAATCAGCGTAACCGGTACTTTCAAGTCATTCAGGATGAGTGCCAGCTGGTGTCCCTCAAAGCCGGGACTGCTCTGGGTGCAAATCACTGAAAAGCGATGTCGCTTCCGCACCAGCAACCGAAACAGCGCTATAACCACCGAGCTGGCACTGTGGGTCATAATCACGGCATTGGATGGGATCTGCTGACGGGCATACTGCGCTATGGTCACGCTGGCGCTTTCCAGCTCCCGGGTAACATGGTTTATTGCCGCCAGGGGGCTCTTCCCGTCGGCCAGTTGTGACTCTACCCTCGCCAGGGCATTGTCGATGACAAGCATACTGGGGCGGGCGTTACGGAGCGCTTCGAGAAGCGCTGCCAGATCATCACGATCGGCATCCTCCGTATACACCGCCAAGTCACTGAGCGTTCTCAGCGCCAGTGCCGTGGCGCCGGACTCGTGATCATTCCGGAGCCGTTCCAGTAAATCCCTTGCTGTGTCATCAAAATCGGGCATGGCCGCTACTCCTTGTCCTTGAGACTAGGTTAGCAGCGGTCATGCTCGCTGTCCGCGCCTCTCCTTGATCACCGTGCGGACGGTTCGAGAAAAGTGGACTGCTTTCCGGAAATGATAATTGTTCATGCTCAGCGTTGGAGTACCTTTGTGATGGCGGTAAGGATTCCTGTCAGTTTTACCTTTGTGTGCAGATCAAAACGTTGTATAAAGCGCAACCAACTTAACCATGCACCCAATCAACATGAAACTGGTTTCCTTTGATATATTCCGCACCCTGGGTTTCCCTGACACCAAAACTCTCAAACCCGAACAGTTCCTGGCCCACAAGGAACTCCTGAAAGAGGCGGACTGGGTGTTGTTCCCGGAGTACTGGCAACTCAATGCCCTGGTGCATGGTCTCAAGTGCCGGGTTTTTCCAAGCATTGCCAGTTATCGCATAGGTCACGACAAGGTGGAGATGACCCGGGCATTTCAGACCGTAGCGCCGGAGCATACGCCGTGGACCATGATCGAAGCCAACGGCCCGCAGGAGCGCGAACTGATCTGGGAAGCGATGGTGCATCCCTTTGTGGCCAAGCTGCCGAAAGCCAGCATGGGCGAAGGGGTCTGGCTGATTGAAAACCGGGAGGACTGGCACCGCTATTGTGAACGGACCGATGTGCTTTACGCACAGGAATACCTGCCTCTGGACTGGGACGCGCGGGTAGTGGTAGTTGGCGACCGGGTGTTGACCGCCTACTGGCGAACCCAGGCAGATCAGGGGTTTTACAATAATGTCGCCCGGGGCGGCCGTATTGATACCAGCCCGGTACCTTCGGTGATGACGGATCTGGCGCTGCGTCTGGCGAAGGACCTGGAAGTGGACCATGCCGGTTTCGACATTGCCCTGGTGGAAGGATATCCCTACGTGCTTGAGTTCAACCGGCTTTTTGGAAATCAGGGGCTGGGCCAGAGCGGCGATCTGAAAGCCGCGATTCTGGATTATCTGAAGAGCCATGCCGAACCCGAAGACCCGGACGGGCCCACCGGGCCGGCACCGCTGTGGCCGATAGCGGTGTAGTCCCTGTCAGACCCTTACGTCAATGGTGGCGCCCACCTGCTCAGAGGGGTTGGCGCCGGTAGTTGCGAGCGCGGTTTCTGTCACGCTATTCAACAACTGCATGGCGCCCTGTTGGGCCATGTCCTGGGCTTGCTTCAAAACCGCAACCTGGACCTGCTCCCGGACGTTCTGCTGGCTCAACTGGGTGCTGCTGGCCACCATGGATGCAATGTCAGACATAAGGGCCCCACTTGCCTGGTTGATTTGTGAACAGCCTACCACATCAGTTTCGGCCTTCCAGTAGCTGTTAGCAGAACGTTACAGAACTCCCCACCAATGAGACCGAATGCAACCGGACGTGCCAGGGTGGGCAGTTAAGGGCCATGCAAGTATGGGTAGATATGCTCATATCCGGACTTGGGAAAAAACCTGATGATCGCGCCAATACCGGGGAACTGCAGCGAGGCTGTAGCGCCCCTTTTTTATGCCTGTTTGCCCCTGGAGGGAAACACCATCCATGACCGAGTTTGCCAACGCTCACATCGCCGATTACTACAACGCCGAGACCTTTGCCCGTATCAAGACTTTTGCCGATACCAGAGAAACCCCGTGCGTGGTGATCGACACCGCCACCATCGACCGTCAGTACAACGAACTGGTGGAAGGTTTTGCGTATGCCAACGTTTACTATGCGGTCAAGGCCAATCCGGCGCCGCAGATCCTGACCATGCTGCGTGATAAGGGGGCCAGTTTCGACATCGCCTCGGTGTATGAGCTGGACAAGGTCATGGCGCTGGGCGTGACCGGTGATCGCATCAGCTACGGCAACACCATCAAGAAGGCCCGGGACATCCGTACCTTCTACGAGAAGGGCGTGCGTTTGTTTGCCACAGACTCTGAGGCTGACCTGCGCAATATTGCCAAGGCCGCCCCGGGCTCGAAGGTGTATGTGCGTATCCTGACGGAAGGCACGCTGACGGCGGACTGGCCGTTGTCCCGCAAGTTTGGCTGCCAGACGGACATGGCCATGGATCTGCTGATTCTGGCCCGTGATCTGGGACTGGTGCCCTACGGTGTGTCCTTCCACGTGGGTTCCCAGCAGCGTGAAATCGGCGCCTGGGACGCCGCTCTGGGTAAGGTCAAGGTGATTTTCGAGCGCCTCAAAGAAGAAGACGGTATCGAACTGAAGATGATCAACATGGGCGGTGGCTTCCCGGCGAACTACATTACCCGCACCAACGATCTGAAAGTGTATGCGGAAGAAATCGCCCGATTTCTGCAGGAAGATTTCGGTGACGACCTGCCGGAGATCATTATCGAGCCCGGCCGTTCGTTGATTTCCAACGCCGGTGTGCTGGTGAGTGAAGTGGTGCTGATTTCGCGTAAATCACGGACCGCCCTGCACCGCTGGGTCTATACCGATGTGGGCAAGTTTTCGGGACTGATCGAAACCCTCGACGAGTCCATCAAGTTCCCGATCTGGACCGAAAAAACCGGTGAAGGCGAAGACTGCGTCATCGCCGGCCCCACCTGCGACAGCGCAGATATCATGTATGAGCATCACAAGTATCCGCTGCCTTTGAATCTGGCTATTGGCGACCGGATGTACTGGCTCTCTACCGGTGCCTATACAACGACCTATAGCGCTGTGGAGTTCAACGGTTTTCCTCCGCTAAAAGACTATTACATCTAAGTCAGCGGTAAGGACGTGGGGTGGGGGTAAATTTTCCGCCAGAAATGGGTGTCTGAGCGAAGCGAGTTCCATTTCCAAGGAAAAATTACCCCCGCCCCGCGGCCAGGCACAGTGTTAATCAATAGCACCAAATAAAGGATCAGCCTACGGGCTGGTCCTTTTTCGTTTCAGGTCCAGGGTGAAGGCCAGGGGGAGGACCAGGACGCTGTAGGCGACGATGGTGAGGATGGCGTGTCGGGCATCGCCGGTCCAGTCCGCCAGGACGCCGCCGAGCATCGGAACGGAGAAGGCCATGGTGTAGCCGACCAGGAAAGTGCCCGCGGAGAGGCGGCCGGTTTCCTGTGACGAGGTGACGAGCGGTGGCACGGCGACCAGCAGGATCAGCAGGATGCCGGCGGTGAGGCTCATAAGAGTGGCGCTGGCGATGGTCCACCAGCCGGTGAAGGTAATGGCGCCCAGGGTGCCGATGATGCTGAGCGAGGCCGTAATGATAATCGCGGAGCGGCGGCCTACCCAGGCTCTGGCCATCTTGAGCATGATCAGGGAGGCGAAGACTTGGGCGATGTTGTACCAGAACAGGGCGTCGGCGAGTTTGTTGAACTGGTCTTGCTGTTCCAGCAGGTTGCCCATGTAGGCGTTGAGGCCAAAGAACATGGAGCCGGAAAGGCCAAGGAGCAGGCCGACTTTCAGGGTTAGCGGGTTGCTCCAGTCTGGCAGCCAGGAGACTTTGCCCACCGGTTTTGCGCGGTCTCTTTTGGGCAGGTAGAGGGCTGCGGCGACCAGAAGGGCAGGAAGTGACCAGGCCAGGAGTGTGGCTCTCCAGCTGTTGTCCAGCAGCGGCATCAGAACCGGCAAGGTAATTCCGGCGCCAATAAATTCACCCATCAGCATGCCATTCATGTAGATGGCAGAGCCCAGTGCCAGATGATGGGGTTCCAGCCAGCGCGGCAGCAGTGCGGGTAGGGCCGGTTGCATCATGGCGACGCCCAGGCCCATCACGGCGCTGGCGAGCATCAGGGTGAAGGTGTCCGGCACCAGACCACGCCCGGCGGAGCCAATGACCATGATCAGCATGGCCAGCGCCAGGGTATTGCGCGGACCGATGCGGGCGATGGCCAGGGAGCCGGGCATGGAGCCTATGGCCAGCATCAGGATGGGCAAGGTGGTCAGCGCACCGGTCAATGCCTGGGACAGGGCCAGTTCATCACCGATAAAGGGTGCCAGTGGTGGTGCGACGAGTATCGGTACGCGCAGGTATACGCCGGCGAGCCAAAGCAACACCGCCACCGGAAGCAGCTTTGCCTGCGGTGGCGGTGTGGTGTCTACGCGCGGATCAGCCACGGAGCGCGGCTTAGTTTTCGCCCGTATCCGGTAGGTAGGCGCCGTCCTCGTCGTGTACTTCACGACCGGTGACTGGCGGGTTGAAGGCACAGATCAGGCGCATGTCTTCGGTGCCACCGCGTAGCGTATGCTGATCGTGCTTGTCGAGTGCGTACAGCGTGCCGTCGGTGATCTCGTGGGTTTCACCGGTGGCCTTGTCCAGGATGCTGCCATTACCGGCAACGCAATAGACGGCCTCCAGGTGATGCTTGTACCAGAGGTTGAGCTCAGCGCCGGCGGGGATGATGGTCTCGTGGAAGGAGAAACCCATGCCATCTTTTTTCAGCAGCATGCGACGGCTCGTCCAGCCCGGACCGCTGACTTCGCGCTCGGTACCGATGATGTCTTGCACTCGTACGATTTTCATTCGCATTCCTCATTTTGTGTGGAATAGCCCTACAGTATAAACATCCCTGTCAGGTCCGGTTCAACCGCCAATCGTCGTAAACTGTCATCGCCTGCTCAATGGCGGCGACAAACGTAACCCGCTGACGGTCGTCGGGCGTTCTGCGTTTGCGACACCGGTCGAAGGCCTTCTGGATATCCTGCCGGCTTTTCCGGTCCAGGTTTTCCAGCCAGTGACTGTCGGCGGGTGCGAGATCAAGCTGATCGCGACCGGCATGATTGCGGTGGCTGATATGCCACCAGTGATCCACGGCCCGTCCCAATACAACATAGCCGAACTGACTGTCCTGTACAGGGCCGAAGGTGGCGGTTTTCAGCCCGTTTTGGAGAGCGCCTATTTTCAGCGCCGGCAGCGCCAGCCGATCGCCATAGAAATAGCTGCCGGCGGCGCCGAGAATGCCTCCCACCAGAGCACCGGTGCCCAGTGACGAACCGAAGGTGAGTGCGTCAATGCCGGCACCACCGACGGCACCGGCCCCAAAACCTGCAGTGGCCAGGTATCGGCGGCTGACGGCCCAGACACGTCGACTGTCCTCACTGAACAGGTCGTGGTCGCTGTGCCACTCCAGTTCCGCCTCCTGACGCTGAATCCGTTTATGTTGGTATAGGTGTTCAATGGAGACACGGAGGGTCTGTTCACGCCGACGCTGATGCTGGTACCAGCTGCGGCGCAGGGTTTCCGCCAGGGTCTGCTCGCTGGTTTCCGTGGCCTGATTGGTCGTCAGGGTGCGTTTCTCCTGGTACGACATCATGTCTTCCAGGGCTTTGGCGATCAGCCGGGCGGCCTGGGTTTTCCGTTCCCTGCGCTGGTCTGCAAGAAAACCGGTGGCCTGTTCCAGGGGTGACTCCCAGGCGGGTTCCAGTTGGCCGAAGGCTCTCAGGAGGCTGAGATGTTGCTCAAAATGTGCGCGAACGGCGTCAAACTTGCGGACAACCTGAAAAAACTGACCAAGCGCTGACTGCCAGGCACTGCTGTAATCGTCAGGACCAATACTGTTGATCAAGGCCAGGCTGGGACGACCGGTCCAGCGTAGAATGGTCATTTCCGCTTCGTGTTCCGCACTGTAAGGCACCGACCCGTCGACCACGTAGATAATACCAGCCCCTTCAACCAGCGGAGTCAGCAGTTCGCACTCGTCAGTAAAGCGGGGATCGTCGCGGTGTTGGGTCACGAACGCGGCGACGGTTTCGGCGCGATCCGAGGCGGATACACTGTGGGCGTCCAGCCATTCCAGAACCCGACGTGGGCGCTGGAACCCGGGTGTATCCACCAGTGTGTAGAGGGTTCTGCCGTCCACGGTTAATGGATAGGCCTGACGCTGACGGGTGGTGCCGGGCTCCAGGGCAATGGCGATGGCGTCATTCTGGGACAGGGTCGCCACCACACTGGACTTGCCTTTGTTGGGGTGGCCAACCACCGCAAAAACCGGGTTGTCCATGGCTTACAACTCCCCCTGGCGGTACGGATTCCGGGGATACAATGGCGGAAGGCTGACGCAGGCGAAGCTGGTTCCGAATCGCTCGGTAAACCGCAACCATTGTTGTAGCTGATGTGTGGGTGGCTCATCCTGCCCGGAGGTGGTTAGCGGAACCACTGCCACGTGACTGGCAGGAGGCCATAGTTCGCGGGCGTGCTGGAGAAAATCCTGAAGCTCGGCGGTTGGTGGCTCCCAACTGCGGGTAACCAGGATCACCGCAGGCCGGGTGATGTTCGCGAGGTGATCGGCGGCTTTCTCCAGGGTGTTCGTGTCGTCCTGAAGTGAGGCCCGGCCGCCGGCCTGGAGTACCAGGGTATCGGGTCCATTGAGGGCATCCGGAAGCTCCGGTTCTCCGGCGCCGGCCCAGCAGATTACGGTGTCGCTTTCCGGGAGCGGCTTCAGCTGACTGTACGTTGTGGTATCCGGTTGGTGCTCGGCATCGTTATGGGCGTTGCCGGTGTCCAGCGTCGGCGTTTCCATCCGATAATGCAATGCGGTCAGCCCGGGGTGACGATCAAGCAGCCGACTGGCCCGTAATCGCAGATGGCCATCGGCAATGATGGCCAGTATCAGACGCGGCAGCACGACATAGCAAATCCACGCCATGGTGACGAACGGCCACCAGTCACCCAGTCTGGCCGGGTCGCTGGTGATGCCACCCGTTTGGGCACGGAAGAAGCGGGTGGTCTCCACCAGACTGGCGTCCGGTACCGCGCCGGGCCAGAGCCATTGCCAGGGAGCTGCAATGGCCTGTACCAAGCCAAGAAATCGCTGACTCTCTGTATTGAGGGTTGTGCTCCAGCCAAACGCCAGATCCTGAACCACCACCATCACCAACAGCGTGAGCAAACCGCAGACACCAACTGCCAGGCCACCAACGTGAGCTGCCCGGGCCATAAGCTGTGGTTGGAGCTGGCGCAGGGCCGTGACCGATGTCTGGTCGGAAAACCGGGACAGAAGCGGACGCCAGGGCTGCCAGCCGGCAAAGGCCTGGAGTGTGGTAGCGCCTGCCAGCAGGCACTGGAGAAAGACGAAGGCGAGGATTACGGTGACGTTGATGCGCTGGCCGCCCTCATAGAACAGCAGGCCGAGCATGGTGAGGACCCCCAGCGCAGAGCCTGCCAGGATAAATCCCATCATGATACGTCGCCAGGTCCCGAGAGCCGCGTCGGCACGGGACTCTCCTCCCTGCCCGCTTAAGCGGGCCAGGTGAGCCAGCCAGTGTCGTGGGGATGGGGGAACGCCGCGTTGCTGGCAATCCAGGGCGTATTTCCGGTCGCGTCGGTGCAGGAAAGCCGGAGGCTGCTCATGGTCTCGGCGTACTTTGTCGTCAAATTCCAGCAGCAGCCGGATGGCGGTGTCGGTCATTCAACATCCCGGTGGCAAGTTCGGTGGGGTATCCCTATGAATGCTAGGATATAGGGATTCCGGCCACCGATACCAGACATACCATGCCCCACCATCTGATGAATCTCCGCCACGTTCCCGATGACGAGGCGGATGAAATCCGCGAATTGTTCGCATCCCATGACGTTCGTTACTACGAAACCCCGCCCAGTCGCTGGGGGATCAGCATGGGGGGCTTCTGGGTTCATGACGATGAAGAAGCCGCCCGGGCCCGGACCTTGCTGGAAGAGTATCAGCAACAACGTCGGGTGCGACAGCGGTCGGAATACGAGCATGAGCTCGCGGCCGGCCGGGTCGGCGGCTTCTGGTTCCGGTTACGGCAAAAACCCGTCAGGACTCTGGCTGCCTGCCTCGCCATCGTTGTTATTGCCGCCCTGAGCCTGCTGCCTTTCGTCAGAATCGGCTAGGGCCCGCTGTCAGGAGACAGGCTGTGCCGGCGCAGAAAGTCCGCCGCCCGATCCACCGCCTGTCCTGCGGTCAGGAAGCTGGTCAGGTGGCCACGAAGGTGCATCCGGTAGAGTTCATTGTCCACGCTGTTTGCGTTCAGTGTCTGCTGCAGCCGTTTTGCCTGACTGAATGGCACCAACATATCCATGCCGCCATGGAACAGGAAAAACGGGGGAGCAGAGGGGGTGACATGGGTCACCGGTGACGCCTGCCGGTAGATGTCGGGTATCTCCTGCTGTTCTCCTCCCAGGAACTGCTTGATCAGCCTGCCGGAATCAAACGCTTCCAGATCAGCCGGTATGCCACCGGCGACGACGGCCGTGGGACGAGTTGCCTCACCGCCGTAAGGGTCGTTCAACGGGCTGTCGGAACTGGCGGCCAGCGCCATCAGCGACACCAGGTGAGCGCCGGATGAGAAGCCGAAGGCACTGATGGCCGAGCGGTCCAGTCCGTATTCGCTGCTGTGTCTGTGAAGCCAGTGCATTGCCATCTGCACGTCGTGGAGTTGTGCGGGGAAGGTGTGCTCCGGCGCAAATCGATAATCGACGTTCATCACCGCGAATCCCCTACTGGCCAGGTCCCTGGCAATCCACGCCATATCCTTGCGAGAGCGCCGTTCCCATCCACCGCCATGCACCAGTAACACCGTGGTATGTTTGCCGTTGGTTTCCGGAAGGTAGAGGTCGGCGTAGAGAGTCTGCGGCCATTGCTCTGGGGTATAGGCAATATCGGTAAGCATGCGGAAATCGGTGTGGGGATGCTCCGGCGTGGATTCCGGTGCATTGGAGTGAGTGGCACAGCCCCACAGGCTGCTGATCATCAACAGCATGATGGTTATCCGGTAGTGGAATGGGATGGACATTATGTGCTCCCAGAGGGGTAAGTCCAGATCGGGTTATCCAATTTGTACGTCGTGTGACAGGGATCGGATGCATTTCAGGTCTGTGATTTTTCTCACATTTTACCGGATCCACTGGCGACATGTCGGATTCTGAATTTCTGAAAAACGAGCGAAACCAGCAAGTTGTCATATGTCGCTTTTGTGATGACCCCGTTGCCAGGGCATCCGAGGCTACCCTGCCAATCTGAACCTGAATGGGAGTGTTTAGGGTTCCGCCCCACGAACGACTCGGGCTTATCGCTCGGAAACCCAATTCCCGCGTGTCAAAAGGAACTTAGCCATGTCGTACATGATCCGCAGATCCGTATTTTTTTCCCGCCTTGTGATCGCCACCTGCCTGGCGGGCATGTCACCTCTGGTGAGTGCAAGTATGGGCAATATAGGATCCACCTATGGCTTGTTGCCGACGGATATAGCCTCCGCACAGGCTTTATCCATGTTTAACACCCAGGTATCGGCCAATTTCTACAACCCCGCTTACTTGGCTTCGGACTCACGTGGTGAGCTGACCGCCGGCCTGCTTCATGCCCAGCCTGATCTGGAAGCCACAGGTAGCAACGGCACCTTCAGCTTTGAAAAGGAAAGTCAGCATGTACTGATCGGTATGAAAACCGATCTCACGTCGATGTTTCGAAACGGCCCGCCCATCTACCTCGGGTTCATTGCCGGTGTGGAAAAGTACGGCAAGGAAATGCTGGCCTTTGGTTCGCAAACATCCAGAGAAGGTCAGTTTCTGGACTATGGCCGCCAGCCATTGTTCCTGAACATTGGAGCTGCCTCGAATGTCTGGCGAGGCGTCAGCGTTGGTGCCTCGGCTCGGGTCACGCTGCATGCCACCGCAGAGCTGCGGGCTGTCAGTGATCTGGCGGGGAATACCGAGCAGGAGAAGCTGTCGGTCAACGCGGAACCCTCCGTTCGCCTGATTTATTCCACCAGTGCTGATCTGGGGCGTACCTTCTGCCCGGAAAATCAGTGTCTGCTAAGTGGCTGGGAAGTGGCCGCCGTCTATCGCACCAGTTCGGATACCAACACCACCGTAGATTCAAGTGTGGTCATTCCGGGGTTGATACCGGCGTCTGCCCCTCTGGACTTCACTATCCGTACCTACGATTCCTACCAGCCCGAGACTCTGGCGCTGGGGTTGCAGTACAAGGGCGACGGCTGGCGGATTGGCGGCAGCCTTGAGCAACAGAACTGGTCGGGCCTGAGCGACAAGTTCAAAGGGGACCAGATCAAGGATCAGGCCGAGGTGGGCTTTGACGACATTATTGTGCCCCGTGTCGGTGGTGAGTATCAGTTCCACCCCAATTATGCGCTGACCACCGGACTGGCCTATCAGGAGTCTCCCCTTGAGGATGGCCTGACACCGGATGTGAATTATTACGACAGCGACCGATTTATTGTCGGGCTCGGCCTGTCCGCGCAGTACGAGCAAACGCGCCTTCTGGCCTACCCGGTTCGCCTGGACATTGGGTACCAGTTCCATCAACTGGATGATCGTGAGTTTGAGCTGAGCTCCACCGGTTCTGGTAACGAAACGGTGACCAATGGGCAGGTGACTGCCGGAGGCGAAGTCCATGTCATCGCCGGTTCCATCACGCTGAAATTCTGAACAGGAGGCATCCATGAAGCTTTGGAAAGTCGGCTCACTGGTGTTGGTTACGGCGGCCTTGCTGGCTGCATGTGGAGGAGAAGACTCCAGCATGCAGATGCCGGGTCCTGCGCCCTCATTGATATACAGTTACCCCGCAGATGGTCAACGGGATGTCTCGCCTCGGGCCGAACTGGTCCTGAGGTTTTCTCAGCCAGTCGACCAGCCAGAACTGGCACTGAAGACTGGGGATGAAGCAATCGAATATGAACTGACGCCCGTGGACGGTGGCCAGAGCTGGGTGATTCACCCGGCCGCCGCCCTTCAACCGGCGACCACCTACAGTGTTCGCCTGCAGCGACCGGTTCGGGCCGGTGATGCTATGGTTGAGCAGTTGGGTAGTGATGGCAACCTGGAGTTTCAGACCCGTGGCAGTTTCAGTGGTATCCCCTCACGCTCCGGCAGGTCGCCCGAATTCGCAGTTGAGAATCTGGTCCCTGACGGCGAGCACTATCCCCTGGTCGATTTTTCAACACTCCGACTGTCTTTCAGTCAGCCTATTCATCCGGCGGGAGCCGTATACGGGGAGTCGGTGAGGTTGGAAGACAGTGCCGGTAACCTGGTCCCCGCGCGGGTGCTGTCCGGAAAGCGGCATCTGGTGATAGACCCGATCGCCAGTACAGACGGCTCAGCATCGGATCTGCACCCTGGGGAAACCTACCGGCTGGTTGTCCACGACTTGCCCAATGCCTATGGCGATCAGTTGGCCAATTATGAAACCACCCTCACCCCCCAGGACTCGGGCCCAGGGGAAATCCTCTACCAAGCGGCGGTTGCCAACTCGGATGCCCGGGGTCTGCGCTCGGTACTGAATGGTGAGCCCATCAATGGTATCGCCTTGAGTTCGGTGTTGCTCGGGGACACGCCCACCTCCTATCAGACGGGAGAGATGTGGGCAGAGCTTGCCTATGCACCGGACTACCCCGAAATGACGCCGTTGCAGATTCCGGCGGGGACGATATTGAGCAGCACCTCCCTGGATGTGAACGTCGGCGGTGTGGTGCCGTTGATGACTGACAGTGGCGTCCAGACGACGGGCGCCATCCGGGTAACCACAATGACTGATGCAGTGGGTTACCTGTACCAGAACCCGTACTCCGATGCGGATGACGCGCCCCGCCATATCCGCCTGTTCATGGATGTCGCCATGAGCACCGAGGAAGCGCAACCGAATGCTGCGCTGTCCCAGACTATTCTTGGGCTGGAGCTGGTAGGAACCGCGATCATCAGGAACGGTACCCTGGAAATCGATGCCCTGAGCATGGTCGAACCGCGGCTACTGGGGCTTGAGAATGCGGTGGCGTCACTGGCGTTCCGAATCGAAGCGGATACCCTGGACCGCGCCCAGCAGAACGCGCCGGACCCATTCGTGGATACCCAGGGCCCCGAGCTGTTGAGCTGGATGCCCGATGAGGCAGGCAGTGGTCTGTACAACGCTCATCGACCAGGGGATCCGATCACCCTGTTTTTCGACGAACCGGTGTCGAGGGAATCCCTCGCTAAGGGGCTCCGGGTAATCGCTGACGGGAATCCCGTGGAGGCGCTGGATCTATCCGTGGATGGAACCAGTGTGTCGGTGATGCCGGCTGGGGGACTTGTTCACGGTGCGCATTATCAGATCCGTCTGACATCGGATCTAACCGACCTGGCTGGTAATGGCGCTGTGCCTGAGGAACTGTCGTTTGAGCTTCCGGCCCAGGCGGATCAGTCTGCGTCGTCCCCACTGGCGGTGGCGGTTTATCCCGGGTTCCCCTGTGTCACCAAGGGGCTGGATTTGCTGAACGACCAGCATGGGCGTTGCGTTGGCGCTATTGATGGGAACGGCGTTGACTACAACCTGGATGACGAAAGCATGCCGGTGGTTTCGCTGCCTGCCAACCGGCCCATTGCGGTGACTTTTTCCCAGTCCATGGATCCTGCGTCCATCCGCCTGAACAAAACCTTCATGGTGGAAAAGGTGACCGATCCGGGTGATGGCACCGCTGATAACGTCGAGGTTGCCCAGGAACCGGTGGCTGGCCGGCTTGAGATGACCGCGCGGAAGCTCTGGTTCTATCCGGAGCAACCATGGGAGCAAGGGGCCCGGTACCGATACACCCTGTCTTCGGAGGCGTCCGAATCCCCCGACTGCAATAGCGCCATCTGTTCTGTCGCCGGCCAGGCACTGGAGACCGACGCACTCGCCCGTTTGAGTCAATCGGGCGGTCCGGATATGACGATTTATTTCCGGGGCGGTGCGCCGTCCGATACGGTGCTGCTGCCCCTGAGAAACCTCCCGGTGCGGGATGTGAACGCCGACGGGGTGGTTCAGTGTGGCATCGTGGATGAGACGAACAGTGACGGTGTTGTTATTCGCAAGGTCTACGAGCGTGACTGCACAGAGCCACCCGATGTGGTCCTGGATGACATGGGCCAGCCACTCACGCCACCTCAGGCTACCCGGGTCGTCAGCCGGAACCGCGAAGAGGCCCGTGTTGGCTGTAACCGCGACCGTAAGGATATTTACTCGCCGTGGATTGAAACCCAGTGTCCGGAGCTTAAGTTCATCTACATGACCGGAGCCCTGATCACTGAGGTTGTGGGGCCGGTGGACCCGGATGACCCTTCGGCGGGCGTCCGGGTCCTGCTTCACCCCACGCTGATGACCACTACGTCCCTGACGGTGCACGCGAAAGTGGGAACAGACCTGACATGGGCGGAGACACCGACCGGTCCTCAGGTTATCCGTATGCGCTATGCAAAGGATGAAGAGGGCAATCGTACGCGCCTGATTCCGGGGGTCATCCGTTCGGGTGACGACGGTTTTCCGGTTTTTGAAACTGATGTAAAGGCCTATCTGGATGCCCCGGACCTGGTCACCCCACTGGATCTGCCCCACAATCTGCACAGTGTACCTCTGGATCTGGACCTGGCGGGTGGCGTGCGTTTCCTGGATGATGGTCGCCAGGTGATTGAGCAATACAATCAGGTGGCACAGACATTGGCGGTCGATGTCGGTGGCATCGTGGCCTTCGATCTGGAGATACCGGCCAAGGGCCTCCACTTGAGTTACCTGTCTTCCCCGGTCAAATCCATGATAGGGGTGAATTCGGCGCGCTGAGTCGCCAGCGGCTCCGCCCTGCCGGGGCGGAGTCCACCGCGTTCTATCCTCCCGGATACGGCGACCGTTCGGTTTTCCGGACGGTGTCTGACTATCCGGACATTGACGCTAGAGGCCTGTTTTCAGGCCTCTAAGGCGATATTGCTGATCCGTCAGTGTCCGAAAACCCGGATCATACTCGATGAGCTTCTCTTCCTTTCAGTAAAAATTCCGAAGTTTCAGTACCTTGATGAGTTGGCACGGCATGCGCATATCAGCCAGTCAGGCCGGAGAGCCTGAGGTTCGGCCTGAGACCGTAAACAACAACAAACAAGGAACGAATCATGAGACGATTGCTGCTAGGCACCCTGATCGGTGCAATCGGGGCTGCGCCCGCTGCTGGCAATGAGGGCAAGCCGCCGTTCAACACACTTCCCGAATTTATCTCCAGTGATATCCGACAGGCGTGGTACGACGGCTTGACTGACGACCTGCTGACGGCTGGCCTTGGCGCCGATGGTCTGGCCAGTGCAACCCCGCCGGCCTTTGATGATGCCCTTAACCCGACCCCCGCGGAACTCCGACGACTGGCGATCTACAACAACTACCGCGCGCTGGTGGACGGAGTTGCGGTTTCCGAGCCCAACATCAACCCACAGATGGAAGCCTCGTTTACCATCCGTCAGGGCAATGGCCCGATAATTTCCGGACACAGCCGCAGCCTGCTGGATTACACTGCGGCGTTGTCAGAGACCAATGTGCCGGATATCCAGGATCGGCCGCCGGAGAGTGATCTGATCGTGTTTGCTGATAACCAGCTGAATATCCCTGATTGACGGGCTGCCCAGGTTTTGTACCATGCAAGACAATCCCTCTGGCGGTAACCGGTACATGACACAGCTATTTGCCCACAACAAAAAGAATGGCCTGACTCGAGAACTTATTGAAGCCCTGATCCCGATGTTCGAGGAGGCCAGTGCAGGGGCAATCGCCGTGGGTCGTGACAACCGGATTACCTGGATCAACGCCAGCTACTCCGATTTGCTGGGGTTCGAATCGCCGTCATCGGTAATCGGCCGGTTCGTGCGGGATGTGATCCCGCACACCCGTATGCCCGAGGTGGTGGAGACCGGGAAACCGCTACTGCTGGATATCATGGAACACCAGAACCAGCAGTTTGTGGTTACCCGCCTGCCATTTTTCGATGAAGATGGCGAGATCGTCGGCGCGGTGGCCTTTGTCCTCTACGACGACCTACAGCCGCTGACGCCTCTGGTCAGCAAGTTTCGGCGCTTGCATCAGGACCTGGCTGCTGCCCGCAAAGCACTGGCAAAGAAGACCCGTGGAACCCGCTACAGCCTGGGGGATTTCGTCGGTGCGAGTCCGGCATCCCTGGAGGTTAAGCGTCGGGCCCGGCTGGCCGCCGGTCGGGATATGCCGGTGCTGCTGTTGGGTGAGACCGGTACTGGCAAGGAAGTGCTGGCCCAGGCCATTCATACGGTATCCGGGCGCGCGGAAAAGCCCTTTGTGGGTGTCAATGTGGCGGCCATTCCGGACAACCTTCTGGAAGCGGAATTCTTTGGTGTGGCTCCCGGTGCTTATACCGGAGCTGATCGCCGTACCCGCGATGGCAAGTTTCAGCTCGCTAACGGCGGTACCCTGTTCCTTGATGAAGTGGGTGACATGCCACTGCCGTTGCAGGCCAAACTGTTGCGGGCGCTGCAGGAAGGGGAGATTGAGCCCCTGGGTTCCAACAAGGTGGTGTCGGTGGATGTCCGTGTCATTGCCGCCACCAGCCGCAACCTGGAAACCATGATGGCTGAAGGCAGCTTCCGCTCCGATCTGTATTACCGGCTCAATGTCCTGGAAATCCCGATTCCGCCCCTGAGGGAGCGCATGGCGGATCTCGGTGTGCTGTGTGAAGCCTTGCTGGAAGACATCTGTGACGGCCTGGAGATACGCGGTGAAATTACCGATGCCGCGGTATCGGCACTAGGAGGCTACGACTGGCCGGGTAATATTCGGGAGCTCAGGAACGTCCTGGAGCGGGCGCTCACCATGGGCGAAGACAATGGGCTTCTTGATGCCGATGCCATCTTCAAGGTACTTCCCCGTAATGGATCTCGCCCCCAGTCATCCCTCTCCCCTCGACCGGTCAGGCCGCTGGCCCAGGTGATGGCAGAGGCGGAAGCGCAGGCGATCGAGTCGGCGCTGGTTGCCTGCCGGGGAAACCGGACCCGGGCAGCCAAGCTTCTGGGTATCTCCCGTTCCGTTCTGTATGAAAAACTCGCCAGGATGTCCTGAAATCAGGACAGTTGTTCGGAGATCAGGACAACTGCCTACGACATAGGTATTAATGCGTCCTGATTCCCGGACGTTCCGACGCATCCCTCTCTGCAATAATTTATCTATAATATTGTTTTTATTGATTTTTCATGGCCTGGCATGACACCTGCTAAATCCCCGGTGCAGGACGTCAGAACAACGCGGAAAACAAGACTGGCGCTCAACGTTGGACCCACAATTTGTAATGTCTGTCTCGTTTTCTGCGATGTCTGACTACACTCAGACCAGGACCGTCAGTCAAGAACCGGCGGCCGGATAAAACAACAACGCTAGGAGACTTGCTAATGAAACTCTTCAAGGCTCTCGCCGGAATCACCGGTGCGATCGCCCTGTCCGCAGGATCGGCGTTCGCAGACGACCTTCGCTGGAAAATGCCTGTTGCTTTCGCCACCAATCTGCCAGGTCTCGGTTCTCCCGCAGCCTGGGTGGCCGACAACCTGACCACAGCTTCTGATGGCAGCATTCAGGTCCGGGTATATGAGCCGGGCAAGTTGGTGCCCCCTTTCGATATTCTTCAATCCGTCTCTGACGGCAAGGTATCCGCTGGTTATACCTGGATCGGCTATGACCAGGGCAAGGTGCCTGCGATTCCCCTGTTTGCGGCTGTGCCTTTTGGTATGAAGCCCTGGGCCTACATTGGCTGGTACTACTACGGTGGTGGCCACGAAATGCTGCAGGAAGTCTACGATAACAAGGGCTTCAAGGTTCATGCCCAGTTGTGCGGCATTATCGGACCTGAGACTGCCGGCTGGTATTCGAACAAGATCGAATCCCTGGATGACTATAAGGGAATGAAGATCCGCTTTGCTGGTCTCGGTGGCAAGGTACTGGAGAAGCTGGGTGCCTCCGTCACCATGATGCCGGGTGGTGAGCTATACCAGGCCCTGGAAAAAGGCACCATCGACGCGACGGAGTTCTCCATGCCCGCCATCGATCAGATCCTTGGTTTCGACCAGGTGGTCAAGTACAACCTGTTCCCGGGCTGGCACCAGCAGTTTACGGCCCAGTACATGCTGATCAACAAAGACGAGTGGAACAAGGCCACCAAGGCGCAGAAAGCCCTGGTCGAAGCCTCATGCACCGCGGCAACCACCCGTGGCCTGGCTGAGGGTGAATACAAGAACGGCAAGGTTCTGGCCGGCTTCCAGGAGAAGGGTGTCCAGGCTGACCAGATCCCGCGCGAGGTTCTGGAGGAGCTGAAAGCGGTTACCGAGGAAGTGCTGGAAGAGGAAGCCTCCAAGGATGCCGATTTCAAGCGCGTCTATGAAAGTCAGCAAGAGTTCATGGAATCATACAAGGTGTGGGATACACGCGCCTATGTTCCGGCCGACCTGTAAGGTTCGGGGCTGATCCCGGGGCGCCGGAAGAGATTCTGGTGCTTTGATTGAGTCTGGATGGCCCTTCGGGGCCATCCTTGTTTCATGACAGGCTTTCTGAACGAGGAACTGTTGTATGACAGTGTCTGGTAAAGGCTCACCGCAGGATGTGCGGGCATCCGTGTCTGACGCCGGTAAATTTATTCATCATCACACCGAGTTTCCTACAACCTCGCTCAGTCAGGTTATAGACGGTGCAATTTCTGCAATTGGCAAGAGTGCTTCCTGGCTCTGGGTGGTGGTCACTGGCGTGATCATCTATGCAGTGGTAGGACGCTATGCCTTTGGTCTTGGTTCAGTGACGCTGGAAGAAGTCCAGTGGCACCTGGCCGGTGCAGGCTGGCTACTGGGGCTGGGCTACACGCTGGTGACGGATGATCATGTGAGGGTGGATGTGATCCATGAGCGCCTGTCTCTCAGAGGCCAGGCCTGGATTGAACTCTTTGGCCTGGTATTCCTGCTGTTACCGTTTCTCGGGCTGGCAGTTTACGAAATGGTTCCCTACGCCTTCAGTTCGTGGCAACAGGGCGAGACCAGCCAGGCACCCGCCGGGCTTCCACACCGCTGGATTCTCAAGAGCATTCTGGCTTTGTCTTTTGTACTGCTGATTCTGGCTGCTCTATCCCGCCTGCTGAAAGTCACTGCTCTGCTTTTCGGCTTTCCGAAGCCAATCCGGATCGAGTCCGGGAATAACAAGAAAGAGGATGCGTCCTGATGGAGCTTGAAACCCTATTTGTAATCGGCATGTTTCTGACGTTCGGGGCATTGTTGATGACCGGATTTCCAGTGGCCTGGGTGTTGGGTGGCACCGCGGTCATCTGGACGGTTGTTGGTGTGGTGGCCGTTGAAAATTTTGGTGCCAATTTATGGTTCGATTATCCCTCCTCCATGGGGTTGGTGCCTGAGCGAATATGGAAAGTTGTAAACAGTGAGACCCTTGTGGCACTGCCCATGTTTATCTTCATGGGCATCATGCTTGACCAGTCCGGTGTCGCCGAACGACTGATGAACGCCATGGTAAAGCTCTTTGGCGCGGTTCGCGGTGGCTATGCGGTCACAGTGATCGTCATCGGTGTGCTGCTGGCGGCCACCACCGGTATTATCGGTGCGTCCGTGGTGCTTCTGGGCATGCTGTCATTGCCTGTGATGATGGAAAACAAGTACGACAAGGGGTTCGCCGTGGGCACGGCCTGTGCCACCGGCACCCTGGGGATCCTGATTCCCCCGTCCATCATGCTGGTGTTGATGGCGGACCGGCTGGCAGTACCCGAGGCATCGGTGGGCGATCTGTTTATGGGTGCGTTCTTTCCCGGTTTAATGCTGGGCGCCATGTACGTGGCTTATGCCATTATCCGCCCCCTGTTGCAGCCTCACGTTGCGCCGGTGCCTGAGGGTACTCTGAAAGTATCCTGGAGTATTGTCTGGGAAGTGGCCAAGGCAGTGGTGCCCACGGCTGCGCTGATTCTGGGTGTGCTTGGTTCCATCTTTGCCGGTATCGCCACGCCCACGGAGGCTTCCGGTGTCGGTGCCCTGGGTGCCCTTTTGCTGGCTTTGATGTCGAGGCGTCTGAACCTGAAAGTGCTCAACTCATCGCTGCAACAGACGACTCGCACCTCAGCCTTCATCTTTGCCATTTTCCTCGGCGCTACAGCGTTCTCTGTAGTGCTGCGCGGTCTGGGCGGCGACCGGGTAATCGAAGACGCGCTGCTGGGGCTGCCATTCGGACCCTATGGCGTGGTGCTCACCATCCTCTTCGCGGTATTCCTGCTTGGCTTCTTCCTGGACTGGGTTGAGATTACCCTTATTATCCTGCCGCTGGTGGCACCGGTGGTTCAAACGCTGGGTTTTGATCTGGTGTGGTTCACCATTCTTTTCGCCATGTGCCTGCAGACATCGTTCCTGACACCACCAGTGGGCTTCGCCCTGTTCTATGTCAAAGGTGTCGCGCCGCCGGAAATCAAAGTGATGGACATCTACAAGGGTGTTATACCCTTCATCATTATTCAGCTGGTCGGACTGTCAATCGTGTTCCTGGTGCCGGAAATTGCGACCTGGTTGCCGAGTGTGGCTTACAATTAAGGAGAAAATACTATGCGTCTGGAAAACCAGATAGCCCTGGTGACAGGGGCGGGTCGTGGCATCGGCCGGGCCATTGCCGAACACTATGGGCGTGAGGGTGCCAAGGTTGCGGTTGCCGACCTGACCCTGGAAAGTGCCCGCGACACCGTTCAGGCTATAGAAGCCAGCGGTGGCACAGCCATGGCCATTGCGATGGATGTCACCAATGAACAGGCTGTTGATGATGGTGTGGCCGCCATCGTCGAGCAATGGGGCGGTCTGGACATTGCCCTGGCCAACGCCGGTGTCCAGCATATCGACCCGGTGCACAAGCTGGCTTTTGCGGACTGGAGCAAAGTCATGAGCGTGCACCTGGACGGCGCCTTCCTGGTCACCCGTGCGGCTCTGCAGCACATGTATGCTTCCGGTGGCGGTACCATGTTGTACATGGGCTCGGTACATTCTCTGGAGGCGTCACCCCTGAAAGCACCCTACGTTGCCGCCAAACACGGTATGCTCGGCCTGTGCCGTGCCGTTGCCAAGGAAGGAGCTGAGCATGGCGTGCGTAGCAACATCATCTGCCCGGGCTTTGTACGGACCCCCCTGGTAGACAAACAGATCCCGGAACAGGCAAAGGAACTGGGTATTTCCGAGGAAGACGTCATCAGCAAGGTCATGCTGAAAAATACCGTGGATGGCAAGTTCACGACGCTTGAGGATGTATCCGAACTGGCTGTTCACCTGGCTGCCTTCCCGTCAGCAGCCCTAACCGGCCAATCCATTGTCGTCAGCCACGGCTGGCACATGCAGTAATCAACAGGAGAGACGGATGAGTAATACAGAACAATCACCGGTAGTCTGGTCTCCCTCGGAAGACACCCTGACCAACTGCCAGATGGCCCGTTTCAAGACGTGGCTGGAAGATCAGGGTTTCGGGCCTTTTGCCGATTACCACGCCCTGCATCAGTGGTCCATCGACGAACTGGACACCTTCTGGGCGAAAGTCTGGGACTATTGCGGCCTGATCAGCGACGCGCCGGCGGAACGGGTGCTGGGCAGCCGCGCCATGCCGGGCGCAGAGTGGTTTCCCGGCATGAAAGTAAATTTCGCCGCCAACCTGCTGCGCCTGGCCGACGGTGACCAGGCCGACAGCGAAGCGGTTGTAGCCTATTGCGAGACCCGACCGGTCCTGCGTCGCAGCTACGCGGAGTTGAAGGCCGACACCGGCGCCCTCGAAGCCTTCCTGCGGAATCAGGGCATTCAGCAGGGCGATCGCGTGGCCGGCGTGGTCACCAACGGCTATGAAGCCCTGGTCGGCATGCTGGCGGCCACCAGCATGGGCGCTATCTGGAGTTCCGCGTCGCCCGATTTCGGTGTCGGCGCAATTCTCGACCGCTTCGGTCAGATCGAACCCTCTGCTTTAATTGTGGTGAACGGTTATGGCTACGGCGGCAAAGTATTTGCCCGTCAACAGGACTTCGCCGAACTGATTGCCGGCCTGCCCACACTGAAATGCGTGGTCAGCGTCCAGCAGCTACCGGATCAAGCCCCCATTGCCGGCGAGCGCGTCACCACCTGGGAAGACGCCCTCGGCTTCGGCGCTGGCAAGGCGCCGTCCTTCACGCCGCTGCCCCCGGATCACCCGGTCTACATCCTGTATTCCTCCGGCACCACCGGCAAACCCAAGTGCATCGTCCACGGCGCCGCCGGCTTGCTGGTCAACCACGCCAAGGAACTGATGCTCCACGGCGATGTCGGTCCACAAGACCGCTTCCTCTACTTCACCACCTGCGGCTGGATGATGTGGAACTGGCAGGCCTCCGCCCTGCTGACCGGCGCGGCAGTGATCACCGTGGACGGCTCTCCCGGTTACCCGGATCTGAACTTCCTGTGGGACACCGTGGCCAGCGAAAAAGTCACCCATTTCGGCACCAGTGCCCGCTTCCTGGCCGGTTGTCGAAAAGCTGAGCTCAAGCCTGCCCAAACCCTCGACCTCAGCGCGTTGCGCGTGTTGTTCTCCACCGGCTCGCCACTGCTACCGGAAGACTACGACTGGGTCTACAGCGATGGCGCCCCCGGCGTTCTGCTGGGCTCCATCGCCGGCGGCACTGACATCTGCGGCTGTTTTGTTGGTTCCACGCCGTTGCTGCCGGTGCGCCGTGGCGAAATCCAGTGCCGCTTCCTCGGTGTTGACGCCGTGGCCTATGGCGACGACGGCAAACCGGTCAGTGAAGGCCGCGGCGAACTCGTCTGCCGCCAGCCACTGCCGTCCATGCCCGTATGCTTCTGGCAGGATCCGGAAGGCGAGCGATACCGCGATGCCTACTTCAACACCTTCCCGGGTGTGTGGGCCCACGGCGACTTCATCGAGTTCACCGAACACGGCGGTGCCATTATCTACGGCCGCTCCGACGCCACCCTGAACCCGGGCGGTGTAAGAATCGGCACTGCGGAAATCTACCGCCAGGTGGAAACCGAAGCCGTGGTGAAAGACAGCCTGGTCATCGGCCGCCAGATCGACGGCGACGTGGAAGTGGTCCTGCTGGTGGTTCCTGCTGACGGCGAAACTCTCGGCGAAGAACTGGTCAAACGCCTGAAAACCCGCATCCGCGAAGGCGCCAGCCCGAGGCACGTGCCCAAACACGTGATCACCGTGCCGGACATTCCCTACACCCGCAGTGGCAAGAAAGTGGAACTGGCCGTCGCAAGACTGATCAACGGCTCCGCCCGCAGCGACAACCGCGATGCGTTGGCCAACCCGGAGGCGCTGGACCAGATCCGCGAGTGCCTGGCCGAGGCGAATTTGCTGCCGAAGGGATGACCCACCCGTAGGTCGGATTAGCCAAAGGCGTAATCCGACGGTGGCGTGGTCTGATAGCTGGTTGTCGGATTACGCCTGCGGCTAATCCGACCTACGGTTCAGCGGCAGAAACGCCAGAGGCATATCAAGGATTATGGTCGGGGGCAGTCCCCAAAACAGTCAGGAAAGCCACGCTTTCCGTTTTGGGGACTGCCCCCGACCATAATCCGCGCCCCAAAGCCTAAGAAAACCACGCTTTCTGGTTTGGGAGCTCCCCCGGACCCCATCCGAGCCCCCGACCCCCAAACCCAATGTCCGAAAGTTTCGTAAATTCCCGCGTTTTCACTACCCCGTAACAGGTTTTAGTGCATTTTTAGTCCGTTCTTATACTAAGATCTTAACCAGAAAGCCTGAAAAAATGGTATTCTAGTAGTCCTATCAAAAGTTCCCGTATCAGTCATTGCCCAGGTCGGGCGTTCACAAGACACCTGACCCCGCCATGACCGTCCTGAACTCACACTCTAGCCTGAGGACGAAAATGACAACATCCAAAGCCAAGATTGTCTACACCCTGACCGACGAGGCGCCAGCCCTCGCCACACGTTCACTTCTTCCCATCCTTGAAACCTACGCCAAGCCGGCCGGCATCGAATTCGGAACCAGCGACATCTCCCTGGCGGCGCGTATTCTGGCAGGGTTCCCGGATTACCTGGAAGAAGACCAGCGGGTTCCCGATGCCCTGGCGGAGCTGGGTGAGTACACCAAAGATCCGGATGCGAACATCATCAAGCTGCCCAACATTTCTGCCTCCATCCCGCAGTTGCGTGCAGCCATCAAGGAACTGAACGAACAGGGGTACAAGGTTCCCGAGTACAAGGAACACCCCGAGACAGACGAAGAGAAAGAAGCCCAGTCCCGCTACGCCAAGGTACTCGGCAGTGCCGTTAACCCGGTGCTGCGGGAAGGTAACTCCGACCGTCGTGCGCCGCCTGCGGTCAAGGCCTTTGCCCGTAAACACCCCCATTCCATGGGTGAGTGGAGCCCGGCTTCCCGTACCCACGTTGCCCACATGCGCGGTGGTGACTTCTACTCCAACGAACAGGCCGTGACTCTGGACAAGGCCACCAATGCCCGCATCGTGTTCGAAAGCGGCAAAGGCGACCAGACCGTTCTGAAGGCCGACCTGCCGCTGCAGGAAGGCGAAGTGCTGGACGGCATGTTCATGAGCAAGAAGGCGCTGATCAAATTCTTCGAGGATGCCATTGCAGACTGCGAAAAGACCGGCGTCATGTTCTCCCTGCACGTGAAAGCCACCATGATGAAAATCTCCCACCCGATCGTCTTCGGTCACGCGGTGAAGGTTTTCTACAAGGATCTGTTCGACAAATACGGCGAGCTGTTTGACGAGATTGGCGTTAACCCGAACAACGGCCTTTCCAGCGTGATTGAGAAGATCAAGCTGCTGCCGGAATCCAAGCAGGAGCAGATTCAGGAAGATCTGCACGCGTGCTATGAGCACCGCCCGGAAATCGCCATGGTGGACTCGGTTAAAGGCATCACCAACCTGCACGTACCGAGCGACGTCATCGTCGATGCCTCCATGCCGGCCATGATCCGTAATTCCGGCAAGATGTGGGCCCGCGATAACAAGCTCAAGGACACCAAGGCGGTCATGCCTGAGTCCACCTACGCCACCATTTATCAGGAAGTGATCAACTTCTGTAAGACCCACGGGGCGTTTGATCCGACCACCATGGGTACCGTGCCGAATGTGGGCCTGATGGCGCAGAAGGCGGAAGAATACGGCTCCCATGACAAGACTTTTGAAATCAAGGAAGACGGTGTTGTGCGGGTGATTGCCGAAGATGGCACCGTGCTGACCGAGCACAAGGTCGAGAAAGGCGATATCTGGCGTGCCTGTCAGACCAAGGACCTGCCGATTCGTGACTGGGTCAAGCTGGCCGTTAATCGTGCCCGTGCCACCGGTATGCCGGCGGTGTTCTGGCTGGACGACGAGCGTGCCCACGATGCCGAACTGATCAAGAAGGTTCAGACCTACCTGAAAGATCACGATACCGAGGGTCTGGATATCCGCATCATGTCTCCGGTTCGCGCCATCCGCTGGACCATGGAACGGCTGATTCGCGGTCTGGATACCATTTCCGTCACTGGTAACGTGCTGCGGGATTACCTCACCGACCTGTTCCCGATCCTCGAGTTGGGTACCAGTGCCAAGATGCTGTCCATCGTCCCGCTGCTGAACGGCGGCGGCCTGTACGAAACCGGTGCCGGCGGTTCCGCGCCCAAGCACGTGCAGCAGCTGCTGGAGGAAAACCACCTGCGCTGGGATTCACTGGGTGAGTTCCTGGCAATCGCGGTTTCCCTGGATGAACTGGGGGAGAAGCACGGCAACGATCGTGCGCGCCTGCTGGGTCAGACCATGGACAAGGCCACCGAGCGCCTGCTGGAGAACAACCAGTCCCCATCCCGCGTCACCGGTGAGTTGGACAACCGTGGCTCCCACTTCCACCTGGCCCGCTACTGGGCGGAAGAGCTGTCCAGCCAGGACAGCGACAAGGAACTGAAGGAGTTCTTCGGCAAGCTGTCCAAACAGCTGGAAGAGAACAAGGACAAGATCCTGGAAGAAATGAGTGTAATCCAGGGTCACCCTGCGGACATCGGCGGTTACTACCACCCGCCCGCGGACCAGGTCTGCGCGGTGATGCAGCCGAGCGAAACGCTGAACAGGATCCTGGCCGATGCCCGCGATTCTGTGAAGTGATTCAGACCAGAGCCAACCGGGTTTTCTGGCCCGGGATACCATGAAAAAACCGGACACCCCGTAAGGGTTCTCCGGTTTTTTCGTGATTGGGGCGATTAGTCGTCATCCACAGGCTCCTCGTACCCCTTGCCCGTTTCACCGGCGTGGCGGAGCTTGATCAGGGTCAGGGGTGGGCCGACCAGTTCAAAAACAACCGTCGCTCCAATCACCAACGGCAGTATGTAGGTCAGCTCCGGCAATCGGTCGGTTGCGACAAGGGCGAGACCCAGCGCAACGCCCGCCTGTGGCATCAGGCAGGCACCAATACGTCGACGGTTATGGGGGGCTGATCCTGCCAGGTAGCCACCGATCTGTCCGCCGGCCAGTCTCCCGGCGATTCGGGCACCGACGTATGCCACACCGAGCGCACCCAGTGCTGGTAACATCGACCATTCCAGCTGATAACCCGCCATGAAGAAGAACAGCGCCAGAAACGGTTCTGAAATACCGTCGATCGAGCGAAATGGTCGGACGTGGTGGCGTGCCTGGTTGGCAACGACGACCCCCAGAGTCATGCAGGTCAGGAGATAGGAAAGTCCCAGTAGTCCGGCAATGCCTGCTGCCAAAAAAACAAAACCAGCGGATTCCAGCAGCATCGGCTCGCCCGGTCTTATGCGCCCGGTTAACCATGCCATCGGCAGCCCCAGGATGGTACCGAGAACCAGGGAACCGCCGACTTCCACGATGCCGATACCCAGGCTGCCGAGACCGGTACCGCCATTTCCCATTAACAGTTCTGCGCTTACCAGGCAGACGCTGAACAGAATAACGCCCCATGCATCATCAATGGCAACGACCTGATATATCAGCCGGGTCAGTGGACCATTGGCGCCCGCCTCCCGCAGCACATCGAGCGTGGCGGCGGGTGCGGTGGCCGTGGCAACGGCGCCCAGAAGCAGGGACGCTGGCAGGTTGGACGTCACCAGCCAGACTGCGCCGGCAACGAAGGCAGCGGTGACAAGCGTTACCACGAGGCTGACAATCAGGGCTTCCCGGCCGTCCTTCAGATCTTTCATGTACATCCGCTCACCCAAGAGGAAGCCGACCATCGCAAGGGTGAGCTGGGTAATGAAACCGAAATGCTCATCGGCATCCGGGGGCAGAAGATCCAGTAGTTCGGGCCCGGCGAGTGCGCCGAGTAATAACAGCAGGGTGACTCGGGGGATATGGATCCGTTGGCCGACACCATGAGCGGCAACAGCTAAAAGCAGGGTACCGCCGATCAGTAGCAGGTCCGTGGCGTTAGTCACTGTTCAGTCCTGATGCAGCGGCGTAAATACGCCTCCGGTCAACTGCGCCAGATCTTGAGGTGCGAGCTCGATCTCCAGGCCCCGGCGACCGGCGCTGACGTAGAGGGTGTCGAAACTCCTGGCGGAGTCGTCAATGAAGGTTTTCAGGCGTTTTTTCTGGCCCAGAGGGCTGACGCCACCGAGCACGTACCCGGTACTGCGTTGTACATCCTGTTTGTCGGCCATGACCGCTTTTTTCCCTCCAGCTGCTTTGGCAACCAGTTTCAAGCTCAGCCTGGACGTGACGGGTACGACGCCGACCGCCAGGTCTTTGCCATCAATGGCGACGACAAGCGTTTTAAAAACACGTGCCGGGTCCACCCCCATTTTCTCCGCCGCCTCGGTACCGAACGATTCGCTGGCGGGATCATGTGGGTATTCGTGTATCCGGTGACTGATTTTAGCCTTTTTTGCAGCGTTGATGCCGGGTGTCATGATTCGGGTCAGGCTCCGTTATTCCTTGAACGGGGAAATCCTGTAAATCTTCCCATGACAGTGGTCGCGAATACCAGAGCCACTGATGTCAGGACAGCAATAACAGCAGTTGCAGACGGCGCTCGACGAACTGGCCGAATATGACTATTTTCAGAAGGTATCAGGCTTCCAGGCGGGCATAAAGGATATGCCCACAGCCACGCGATTCTCAGGACTGCTGCTCATGAGGGACCCCAGAAACCGGTATACGCCGCTGCGGCGGACAGTAGGTATTGTAGCGATATACCTGTGTGCGGGATGGCTATGGATCACCTTTTCGGACGCCGTTGCCCAGGCCTGGTTTTCAGATATCGAAATGCTGAGCCGTGTTCAGACCTGGAAAGGACTGCTGTTCCTGCTGGTCACGGGGGCTGCGCTGTTCATGGTTTTGTTGATGCAGTTCCGGAAAGACTGCAAAGTAATCAAGCTGCAACACGATCAGCGCGAGGAGTTACGTAAGCGGGAACGGCAATTGGCGATATTAATGGGGAACTTGCCGGGTATGGCCTACCGCTGCCGATTTGATGAACACTGGACGGTGCTCTTTGCCTCCGAAGGCTGCCAGGATCTGACCGGGTATGCACCGGAGGAACTGGTGGACAATCGGGTTGCCAGCTACGCAAGCCTGATTGACGCAGAATACACCGACGCGGTGAATCATGCAGTGGAAGCCTCGGTAGCCAAAGACGAACCTTTCTCCATCGAATATGCGCTGAGGCGCAAGGATGGTCAGACGATCTGGGTCTGGGAGCGTGGTCGCTGCATCGATGATGATGGAGAGCTGTTGCTTGAAGGCATTGTCCTGGACATCTCCGATCGCAAGGCGCTCGAGGAAGAGTTGTCTGAGATGGCAACTCACGATCCCCTGACCGGACTGAATAACCGTCGCGAAATGACACACTTGCTGGAAGAGGAGGTTGCCCGGGCCACCCGTTATAGCCGGGAGGTGGCCCTGTTATGGATTGATTTCGATCACTTCAAAGACATCAACGACAGTTTCGGCCACGCTGCCGGCGATGCCGTTTTGAGGAATGTCAGCCACCTTCTTGTTGATGGCATCCGCGCCGTGGACTCGGTGGGGCGCTTTGGTGGTGAGGAATTCGTGATCCTGTTGCCGGAAATGGGTGTTGAAGAGGCCTACGAGGCGGCGGAGCGCCTGCGCCAAAGGGTCCATGAGACTTCGATACCACTGGATACTGGTGAATCCGTGCCGTTGACGATCAGCATTGGTATCGCGGTATTTCCGCAGCATGGCAGGAGCCCGGAAGCGTTATGTGCGGCTGCGGACAAAGCGATGTATCGGGCCAAGCAGTCCGGTCGTAACTGCGTGGTTATGGCGTCTGAACCCGCCGAGGCGCAGAATTCCTGACCGTTGCGGTGGAAAGAGTGACATTCTGGCCACCGGCCCTCCGGCCAATGTTCCGGCTCGGATCAGCATTGATCATGAGACTAAAACAGCAACCTGAACCCAAGGCTTATTGATGAATCGAATTGCCCGTCGTGCGCTGCATACCTGCCAGGTGCCCAAGGACCTTTCCGCGATTACTTACCGGGACGCCAGTGGGGAAAACCCGGAGGCTGTTGGCGTGGATTCCCAGCTCGTTGAGGACATCTGGGCGAGCGCAGAGCGGTTGTACCGTACCGGTGTTCACCCCGGTCTCCAGTTGTCGGTGCGCCACCGTGGTGAGCAGATATTGCACCGTGCCATCGGGCATGCTTCCGGGAACGGCCCCCATGATCCGGTCAGCGCAGTCAAGGTGCCAATGACCACGGATACACCTATCTGCTATTTCTCGGCCTCGAAAGCGGTGACGGCGCTGTTAATGCATATGCTTTCGGAGCAGGGATTGGTGAACCTGATGGATCCAGTGTCCTATTACTGCCCCGAATTTGCCGCCAATGGCAAGCGAACCATCACCGTGCACCAGATCCTCTCTCATCGCGGCGGGATACCGGCGATCCCCAGGGAAACTCCCATCGATGCGCTGTGGGACCGGGACGAAATCTGGAGGATTCTGTGCGACGCCAAGCCGGTGGAAGTCGACGGCTCCAAGGTGGCCTATCATGCTATTACCGGCGGCTTTGTGTTGCAGCGGGTCCTGGAAAAGGTAACTGGAGACACGATTGAGAACTTCCTGGATCGGCACTTGCGCCAACCCATGGGCATGCGCTGGTTCACCTACGGAATTGCAGCGGACAAGGTCAACGATCTGGCCACGAATTATGCCACTGGCCCGACGCCGAGGTTTCCGGTGTCCTGGATTGTGAGCAGGGCTCTGGGTGGCGACATTCAGACCATTGAGCAGGCCGTCAATGATCCCCGCTTCCAGGAGGCGGTGATTCCGGCGGGGAACCTCTGTGGCACCGCCGAGGAAATGGGGCGTTTCTTCCAGATGATGTTGAACGGGGGCATCTGGAATGGAAAGCGGATTTGCAGCGAAATGACCATTCGCCGTTCTATTCAGCAGTTCGGTTCTCTGCAGATCGATCGCACCATGATGATCCCCATGCGTTTCAGCGCCGGTATGATGCTGGGGGGCAATCCGTTTGGGTTGTGGGGGCCGCAGAGCCGGTACGCATTTGGTCACATCGGCCTGATCAACAAACTGTGCTGGGCCGATGCCGGCCGGGATATTTCCATCAGTCTGTTGAACACCGGCATTCCCATTGTTGGCCATCACCTGCCCGCGCTGGCAAAGTTCGTCTATACCGTGTGTGATCGTTTTCCGCTGATTCCTGAAGACCAGCGGCCCCTGATCGCCGCCTGAGGCAGTTCAGAGTGTCTGTAACTGCTCTTCCAGTATGCCCAGCACTGATGACAGGATATCTCGGAAATCCGTCAGTGTCTGGGTTCGCTGGATCACGTCTTCCCGGTACTCATCCAGCCTTTCGAGCTTGGGCACCACCCGGCGTATGCCTTCGGTGATGACTTCGTATGGGTAATGATGATCCATAACACTGAGTTTGTTTATCTCAGCCACTTCCTGACTGAATATGCTGATGATGTCGTACAGCATGTCCTTGTGTTGAATGCTGCTGGCTTCCCAGTACGCGTCGTCCAGTAGCTCAAGTAACGAGAGGTATTCCCTCAGGGTGTCGGCAACGGAAGTCTGACTCATGGATGGCGCCCGTCTGGTTGGTAAGTTTCTTCATCGTCCCCGGAACTATAGCAGGAGAATGCCTGTCTGTTTCATGAGTCGGTCGTCGCCTGCCTCCAGGAAATGTGAAACTACATTCATTGTTATTGAGTTTTGTCTGACAGTTGTGCAAACTTCCGGTGTGCGTTACGGAAAACCACCACTCAATGGAAGAGATGCGTGATGGATAACAACCTTCACTCTCCGCCCGGCCCGGATGACAAGCGCGTGGTCAAACTGGACCACCATGACAGCGTCCGCTCCCATGTGCGGGAACAAGTCAGTTCCGAGGTGGCGCGCCTCGAACGTCGTATCGAGATGCTGCGTCTTGTCAGGGCACCCCATGCGGCGATCATGATTTCCGCATACCAGCGGATGCTGGATCGCAAGAAAGGCTTCCTGAAGAACTGGGGGCTGCGGGACGGCGGTATCTACTGACGGCGTGCAATGGCAATGCTGTTATAGCTCTTGGCTTCCTCACCATTTTGCTGATTGCCGCAATGGGCGGGGTTGGCCGTGGATTCGCCATTGTCGTCCAGTGTCGGCGACTCGTCCCTGGATGTGAATACCAGAACCCGCTGGTTATTGTAATTCAATACTACCCGGATGCAGTCGGGGGTCTCGCCGTTGATGACGATGCCGCTGGCACGAGTCAGTGTCAGCGTGTCCCGTTGGGTGCCAATGAACTCCTGTAGTAATTCCACATTGCCACGTGTACGGCCGGTCAGACTGGCAGCGGTGAATTCCGGCTGGTTGAATCCAGTGGTTCCGAAGGCGCTCGCGTCGTAGCGACCGCTCCAGGAGGCGCTCGCCAGCTCTGCCGGGTTTTTCTCACCTTCGGCGGGTTGTCTGGCCACATACTGAGTCGCCCGGAAAATCTTGCCCAGATTGGGGGTGCTGGTCCAGTCCAGCATAGGGTATATCCAGGTGCGGTCCGCAGCGGGCACGCTGCTGTCACTGTCGCTCTCGGTAAAACGGATCAATGCCTCATTGGCCGGTGTGTTGTAGCTCGCGGCTTCGCCCTGAGTGACGCTGTCCCGCATGAGCTTGCGGCCTTCATTGAAGTTGTCGACCATCCCGGAGCGAATCACCTCGTTGATCAGGTCCAGAGGATTTCGCACGCTGGTATAGTCTGTACTCTCTTCGTTAGGGGTGGCGCCAAGGAACGGATTCAAATGCTCACGCAGCGCCTGCGCAATCCCGTCATCGTCCCCGTCGGTGGCAGGCTGGATACCACGGTAGAAATCCCGGAAAATTGTGTATTGCAGGACCGGTTCCAGTCCCTCGGTGTCCCGCAGTCGAAAGGTCGTCAGGGGCAGGTCCACGTCGGTGGCCGGATTCAGGTAACCGTCGCTACTGGAACTGTCAGGACCACACCCCGACACCCCCAGCGTCAAGGCCGTCACGGCAAACAAGCAGGTTTGTCTCATTTCTGGTTGCCCCAAGGTGCGAAGCGCGCGATTAAACGCTAAAGTGACTGTCTGCGAAGCGGGAATGCCCTGCTCCGGCCTGACTGCTGACAGTAAACCATTAATCAGGTAGCTACCCTCGCGGAGATCACATTTTGCAGCAACGGCAACACCTGATCCGTCATTTGATCACCTTGATCCCTGTTCTGCTGGTGCTGTGTTTTTCTCCCATTGCCACCGCCAGTGAACAGTGCCAGGACGGTGACATTGTGCTCACCAGTGGCACCACCAGCGTGCGGGATCTGGGGAGCTGCGTCTGGTTTCTGGAAGACCCGGACCACACGCTCAGCTTCAATGATGTTGTCGATGAAGCCGCTCACCCCTTTACCCGCCACGAGGGCGGCGTGCTTAATTTTGGCTATACAGAATCCGCTTACTGGACCCGGTTTGACCTGCGTGCAAGAGCAGGCGCCGCCGATTCGGACTGGATTCTGGAGTTGGCCTTACCCTTGGTGGATGACGTGGTGCTCTACGTTGTGCAGGGCGGTAAAGTGGTTGAACAGCGCCGTGCTGGCTATGAAGGGGACTGGTCCACCCGCGACCTGGCAGTCCCTAACCCGACGTTCCGGTTGTCGCTGGAGGCTGGCGTCCCCACCCGGATCTACCTGCGCATCACCAATACCAATACGTTCCGCTTACCCATTTCGCTCTGGCATCCGGACAGCTACATCGAGAAGGTTTCAGTCGAGGAGGTGGTGCGCGGTATCCTGCTTGGCAGTATTCTCGCCATCCTTGCCTACAACCTGTTCGTTGCTGTATCGGTCCGCGAGCGTAGCAACATCTATTACGTTCTCTATTTGATCTCGGCTACGGCATTCATTGCCACCGAGCAGGTCCATGGCACTCAACTGTTTGACCAGCGACCAGCTTTCCTGAACAAGGAGTACCTTCATTATTTGATTCTGATGACGTGGTTCTGGGGCCTGTTGATGGCGCGCTCGTTGCTGGAAACCCGGGAGCGTTCGCCGGACCTGGATCAGGTGATACGGCTTTGCCTCGGCTCGGTAGTTGTCACGTTTGTCCTGTCGCTGTTTTTACCCTACCACGTTGCGATGGAATGGATCGTGTTGGCATCCATCGTGCTCAGTATCCTGATGATTCTGATCAGTTACCTGTCCTGGCGTTACTACAACCCGGCCGCCCGTTCCTATTTTTTCGCCTGGACTGCGGCGCTGCTGGGAATCAGTATCTATGCCTCGACAGTGGTGGGCCATCTGCCGGTGAATATGTTTACTTTGTATGCACCGCAGATAGGTCTGACGGCTCAGATTATCCTGTTCTCGTTTGCGTTGGCGGATCGCATCAAACAGGTTCAGGGGGAGGCACTGGGCTGGAGTGAGCGTGCGCTGTCAAACCTGCGTCGTTACCAGTCCCTGTTTGATAATGCGATAGAAGGCGTGTTCCAGATGTCGCTGGATCGGCGATTCGTCACCGCGAATCCGGCGATGGCGACATTGATGGGCTACAACAGCAGTCGGGAGCTGCTCGACGATAATCCGGACGTGCTGGAAACCTGTTTCGCGGACGCCCGAGTTCGCAGGCGTGTGGTGGAGCAACTGGAAGCCCGTGGCACGGTGAAGGGCATCGAGGCCCGGTATTACACCCGTGCAGGCAGCGAGCGCTGGGCCACGATCTCCCTGCAGACGGTTTACGATAACGATGGACTGCCGGCGCACCTGGAAGGCACCTGTATTGATGCTACCGAGCGCCATCAACGCCATCGTATTGAGCGGGAACGGGAGCAGGAGCGGCTGGAAAAAGAGTTGGCCCGCAATTCGGCGGAGGCCAAGAGTCAGTTCCTTGCCAATATGAGTCATGAGATCCGCACGCCGCTGGCGGCGATCATTGGTTATGGTGAAACCCTGCTCGACACGGACCTGCCCGATCGGGAAAAACGCAGCAGTGCCGAAACCGTGGTCCGTAGCGGTCGCCACCTGCTGGATCTGGTCAACGATATCCTCGACCATTCGAAGATTGATGCCAACAAGCTCGATGTGGATATCGTATCCGTCAACCTGCCGGAACTGCTGGAAGAGATACGGGCCTTTTTCGCGCCCCGTGCCCGGGAAAAGGGGCTGGATTTCCAGATTACCTGTGAGTTCCCGCTGCCGGAAACCGTTCGTACCGATCCCACGAGGTTTCGCCAGATCATCATTAACTTGTGCGGAAATGCGCTGAAGTTTACGGATAAAGGCTCGATTTCCCTGATGGTGCGTTGCGACCAACAGCGTGAACGGCTGATTGCCCGGGTGGTGGACTCGGGCATCGGCATAAAGCCGGAACAACTGGACCGTTTGTTTGATCCCTTTGCCCAGGGTAGCGCCGCCACGACACGTCAGTATGGCGGTACGGGGTTGGGATTGAGTATCTCCCGTCGATTGGCGGAACTGCTCGGGGGCGACATCACGGTCAGCAGTACCTACGGCGAGGGTAGTCAGTTTGAGGTCTCTATCGCCACCGGAAACCTGGATGATACCCATTTCCTGCGCGCGGCTTCGGAACTTGGTGAGCGGCGACGTAGTCTGGCCATGGTTGAGGCGCCACGCTTGGCTGGGCGCATCCTTTGCGCGGAGGACAACGACGTCAATCGGCGGCTGGTGTCCCTGTTGGTCAGGCCCACTGGAGCGGATATAGTGCACGTCAGTAACGGCGCGGAAGCGCTGAAAGCGGCGCTCCGGGAACCTTTTGATGTCATTCTCATGGATATCCAGATGCCAGTGATGAATGGCCGTGACGCGACCGCAGCCCTGCGGGAAGCCGGGGTCAACACCCCGGTTGTTGCGCTGACGGCGAATGTCATGGCGGAAGACATCCCGGACTACCTGGCTGCGGGCTGTAATGAGCATCTTGCTAAACCGATTGATAAGCAACGCTTCTACGAGGTACTGGCACGTTACCTGAAAGCGCAACCCGGGCAGTATCGGGGTAAGGTGCTGGTCGCAGAGGATAATGATGACAATCGTCGGCTGGTCGAGCGTATGCTACGCCGTCTGGGGCTGGAGGTCATTACCGTCACCTGTGGTGACGAAGCGGTACGCGTGGCCCTGTCAGAGTCTGTGCGGCTGGTGCTTATGGATCGGTACATGCCTGGCCTGGATGGTGTGGAGGCCACCCGGTTGTTGCGGCAAACTGGGTTTTGGCGACCCATTATCGCGTTTACCGCCGGTGACCAGCAGGAGATTGAGGCTCTGCAGGACGCCGGTTGTGATGGTGCGCTGCACAAGCCCATCGACATGGCTCATTTATTGGCATTGTTGGATCGAATACTGGGTGCACCTGGAGAAGAGGATGAAAACGCCTCGGAAACGGGCGAAGATAGTGACATAGATGAGTTGGTTGTGCGGTTCCTGTCCGGGCTGGAGGAGCGCCAGCAGCGGATGGCTGCAGCTCTGACGAAAAAGGACGCCGCACACCTACAGGTGGAAGTCCATCAGATCAAGGGCACGGCGGGAGCAATGGGCTACCCGATGATGACAACCCAGGCGGGGGTCCTGGAAGTCTGCCTGAATAGTGCGGAGCTGGACTGGGATCGTATTCGCGGTGAGCTGGCCGAACTTGATGAGATGATTGCTCAGGCCCTGGCGGACCGGAAAGTGCGAACGTGACAACGATTAGGCAGGATTTACTGAAACGGGAAACCGGATGATGAGTGACAGTCAACAACGAAGTGAACAACACTCCCTGAGCATGATGTACGGCACTTACGCGGATATCCTGTTTGTTATGTTTCCGTTCCTGGTTATCAGCATGCAGCGACTGTGGGATGGTAACCTGGAAGAGATTCTGATGCGTCCGGACCTGAGCATTGCAGCCGCGATCCTGGCGGGGTTGGCGATCGGAAAGTTTGTTTTGGGTCTGGTCAGTAACCGGGACCTCGGGCGCTTCAAGGAGCGCATCGTGTTTTTTATTGCATTGACCCTGTTTGTGGTGCTTGGACCTGCAATAATCCTGATGCTGAGTATTGTTGGTGATAGTGACGTGCCGGAATTCGTTGCATTTGTACAGCCGGTGCTGTTGATCATCGCGATTTCCCTCTATACCACGGCCGTCAGTATCAGCAACATCCTGACCCGGGGGGAAGAGCACGGTAACGCTGAGGCGGGAGGAGCGGGTGGCCTTCATGGTGCATCTCCCTCTTCGACCGGCCACGAACCATTGGCTATTCCGCGCCGTTCTGACAGTGATACAGTCTGAATCGCGCCGGGGAGCTAAGGAGAATATCTATGAATGAGCTCAGAGTGTTAGTGGTTGAAGACGAGCCGGTCATGCGCGAACGGTTGGTGCAGATGCTGTTCAAGGCCGGTGCAACGATGGTTGAGCCAGCGTGGGACGTTGCGAGTGCGCGAGCGGCTTTCGCTGCCATTGAATTCCAGATTGTGCTTTTGGATCTGGGGTTGCCGGACGGCAATGGTCTTGACCTGATGAAGGAATTCAAAGGACTGAAGGAAAGCCAGCATGTGGTGCTGGTGACGGCTGATGACTCCATTGACAGTATTCAGAAGGCGATCAGCGCCGGGGCCAACGGGTATGTGGTGAAGCCCTATTCTCAGGAAAAGATACACGACGTCGTGAACAATTATGCCATCGTCAACGGAGGTGACCTGGCAGTGATGCAGGGCCTGGGCCGTCAGCATTAATCGGCCCGGGCCCTGAGTCAAAGGTTATGCCACCTGACGGGCAATCCAGGAGTTGTAGCGGGTTGCCAGCGCTCTCACGTATCGCGCTTCCGCTCCATCCAGGTTGCCAAGGACGCCATTGAAGATCCAGCCCCGCTCGTAAAGTCCAAGCACCCGCTGTTCGTCATCCAGATTGACGCGTTGATTCAGTTTCTTGCAGATGGCATCCAGCAGCGGCAGCTTGTCGGGACGCTTGATCGCGCCTTGGCGGGTGGCGGCTGGCTGGTTTGCTGCACGTGTTGTCGGATGTCTTCTCATGATGTTCTCCTTGTCGTTTTGCGGCTGCAAAAACAAAAACCCCGGTGCCTTGGCGCAACCGGGGTCTGTCGGAGAGATTGGCCCGGTCGCTCGAAAGGCTCCCGGGACTGACCGAAAGCCTTTAGCTGTCTTTCACCATAGCGCGAATACACTGGCCGGCGTGGCAGCTCATGCCCGTGTAAGCAATGGAATGTCGGATGATGTGTCGCATGGTTTTTCGCTCTTTTCCGGCGGTGCACTGGGCACTCATCAGCCGGGTATTAACGGTTTCGGTACACTGATCAGTGTATAGCCTGCCGGCGGGTTTGCAAGAGGCAAAGCGCTTCGGCAAACCCCTACAGACCGCTCGGTGAAAACATCCCATAATTTGTTCTGTCACGTGTTTTACGTTGTGCAATCCGTGGTGTCGGCCATCTTATAGCGGTGGAACACCATTTGGATCTCTCCTTTCGACGCAGCCCTCAGGGCTGCGTTTTTTTGCTTAGTGGTTAATCCGTAGCCACTAGTTCGTACAGAATTCTCCTTCTATTCTGTCGATAATATGCTTGCTAACCAATTATTCATCCCAACAGATATTCAGAGGTTGAAACCTAAGAAAATGCCTGACAAATCAGGACCTGCCAGAGAAAAGTTTTGTGCTCACATCTTAGTGGAAATGTTTCTTGTTGCCGTGCTTGCGGTGTATCTGATCCTGGCAAAAGGACAGATCGTGGGGGATGATCTCGCGTTTACCGTGGCAGGCGCGGGATTGATGGTTCTGGTTACCTACTGGACCCTGAACACCCTGCGTGATGGTCTGGAAGTAATTGCGGTTCGCCGCTAGTCAGACTGATCTGCTCCCAGGTCCTGTGGAGGATCAGAGCGTCATTGGCGGCGCGGTGAACGGGTAACCCCAGTTGATTGATGACCTCCTGACGGATCGCGGACCAGTGTCTTACCTGGACTGAATTCAGCAACATGGAAATGGATTCCAACTGAAAGGCGGGCTGGATGCCGGCGACCCGGAACAGGCGATGCAACCAGAAACTGTCGAACGTCCAGGCATCGCAGAACACCAGATCCGGAAGCAACTTGTTGAGATCATGTGCCACCTCCGCGACCGGAATTCCCTCGGCCTTCAAGGTCTCCCGGTCAATGCCGTGTATTTGCTCAGCACTTTCCGACCAGTCCTGCCACAGTACATGAGGGCGAATCAGCCAGCTGTGCAGTTGCCCATCAGGCAGGCAGATACCCACTTCAATCGGGTAGCTGGCAATAAGGTCGAGGCTGGATGCCTCGAAATCGATAAATGCTGGCCTGGTCTCGGAGTTCATTTTCTCTGGTTTTTTATTGATGTGCTTTGATTTGAGTTTACCCGCCCCGTTGTTCAGACGCGAACTCATCGTGTCATTCCACTGTTACAATATACTCATCGAATGTAAAACCCCGATGACAGCCAAGCGGTTGCTGGGGAGATAATTGGGAAGCACTGATGTCTGAAACTGTTGTTGTGATCTACTCCGGAGGCATGGACTCGTTTACCTTGCTTCACCTGGCGCGTGCCCGTGGTTACCGGGTCCATGCCCTGTCCTTCGATTATGGCCAGCGTCACGTCCGGGAGCTGGAGTGTGCGCGTCACGTCTGTGAAGACGCGAGTATTCCCCACAAGGTGATCGACATCCGGGCCCTGGGTGAGGTCATGGCCGGTTCGGCCCTGACCGCCGATGTCGACGTTCCAGAGGGTCACTACGAAGAAGACTCCATGAAGGCGACGGTGGTGCCCAATCGCAACATGATCCTGCTGTCGCTGGCTACCGGTTATGCCGTTACTGCCGGGGCCCGCGCAGTCTGGTATGGGGCTCATGGCGGAGACCATGCCATTTACCCCGACTGTCGCCCGGAATTCGTGGAGAAGATGGATGCGGTATGCCGGGTGGCGAATTACGAGCCGGTGGCTATCGAGGCGCCATTCATGGCTATGGACAAGTCGGAGATTCTGGCGGAGGGGCTGGCGTTGAACCTGGACTATGGTCAGACATGGACCTGCTACAACGGCCGTGACAAAGCTTGTGGTCGTTGTGGCTCCTGTGTGGAGCGTCGGGAGGCCTTTGCCGCCCACGGTCTGGTGGATCCGTTACCATACGAGGATACTGCCTGATGTACAGGGTCAAGGAAGCGTTTTATACCCTGCAGGGGGAAGGTGCCCAGGCTGGTCGTGCTGCGGTTTTTTGCCGGTTTAGCAAGTGCAACCTGTGGACTGGCCGGGAGAAGGATCGCGCCGGATCTGTCTGTGATTTCTGCGATACAGACTTCATTGGCACCGATGGCCAGAATGGCGGGACGTTCGACACTGCGGATGCGTTAGCCGGCCATGTCCGCAGTCTGTGGCCGGATGCGCCCGGACGGCCCTATGTCGTGTGTACCGGAGGGGAGCCCCTGCTGCAACTGGACGCCGACCTGATTACCGCATTCCACCGTCAGGGCTTTGAAGTTGGTGTGGAAAGCAACGGCACCCTGCCGGCGCCGGAGGGCATTGACTGGCTGTGCATCAGCCCGAAAGCCGATGCGCCCGTGGTGATTAAGCGATGTGATGAGCTGAAGCTGGTCTACCCTCAGCTCAAGGCCATGCCTGAACGGTTTCTGCACATTCAGGCGCAGCATTATTTCCTGTCGCCCATGGCCTCGCCATCGGCGCCGGAAACCGGTGTCGATCCTTTAAAACAGAGCAACACCCGTAAGGCCACCGAGTATTGCCTGGCTCATCCCCAGTGGCGGCTGACATTGCAGATGCACAAGATTGTCGGCATCGACTGACGCCTACAACGCCTGATTCAGGCCGTGGCTCTCATCGACGCGGTCTCGGACTTGACCGGTTGCACGGCCTGGCTGCGATAGTGGCTCGGACTGGTGCCTGTCCAGCGCTTGAAGGCACGAGTGAAATTGGCGGCGTCTGCATAACCCAGTACATCCGCAATCTGGCTCAGGTTCATGCCGGTGTTCTTCAGCAGTTCGCCGGCGCGCTCCAGGCGGACTTGATCCACCAGGTTCTGAAAGCTGGCGTTCTCTTCCTGTAACCGCCGTTTCAACGTGCGCTCGGAAACAAACAGGGTGGCCGCTACCCTCGCCAGCTTGGGCGGGAACGGGTGGCTGGTTTCAATCACGCGCCGCACGCGGCAGGCAAATCCGGCGTCCTTGGTCAGCTGTTTCAGTGCTTCCTCGCACTTGGCGCGGGAAGAAGCGGCAAGTTGGGAATCACTGAATCGCACAGGCAGGCTCAACTGGGTGCGCGGGATGAGCAGGGCGTCCTCGCGGGCTTCGTATCTTACCGGGGCCTGAATGTGCTGGCGGAAACGGTGGAAATAGGTCGGTTCCGGCCCGCGCCGGAGAATGGCAGCGCCGGGCACCGGGGCGCCGGTCAGTTGGGTCCCCATGGACACGCAGCCGAACAGCATGGCGTCCATGATGAAACCTTGCAGAGGCCCAAGGTCCATGCTGCAGGAAACGTTGAACAGTACGTTGTCACCTTCCTCACGGCGAGACACCTCCAGATGGGGGGCTCGAAGGGTCAGATAACGGGTCATCAGTTCCAGGGCTTCGTCCAGCGATCGACTGCTCATGACCGCCGTGCCGAGGGCGCCGTGCAAGGGCAGTTTCAGCTCCCTGGACAGCATGATGCCCAGACCGGATTCGCCGCTTTCAATGATAGCCCGGGTAACAAACTCACTGGCCTGAGCCTGGCTGACACGCAGGTCTGTGGATTTCAGGCGGGCCGGGTCGAGACCGACACGCAGCAGGAGGGCCCGTTCATCAACACCTATGGAGTTGAGGAGCTCTGCCAGCAGATGCAGGTATATGGCCGGCATGCCCAGATCCTGAACAGTCGATACTGAGGCGCGCATGGTATTTCCTCGTTTTGTGCTGTTTTTGTTATGTAAAGGGACGACATTTAGACACGATTATGACGGTTACCCTGTCCCAGCCCCATGACTTCAGTGACGGGTCAAGAGGCCATGCAGGCCAATCAGTGTTGGTGGCGGTAAATAAAATCCGCCAGGGTGGCTGCCGAGCGCCCGGGATTTTCCAGCATGGGAAGGTGGCCGACGCCCCGGAACATATGGATTTCGGCTTCCGGTGTTACGGTACGGAACCAGTCCACGCAACAGGTGGGGGTGATAACGTCACGATCTCCCCATTGCACCTGCAGTGGCGGCGTGTCTTGACCCAGGTAGCGGGCGGGTGCCAGCGCGTCCGCCAGCATGTCGTCGAAAATGTGTCGCAGCGCGTCGCTGCGTTGCAGCAGGTCCGGGCCCAGCAGGCCGGTCATCGCAATACCCATGGCCGTGGGCTTGCCATTACCAACGCTGTTGAACATGCGATAGACACCAGACCAGTCTCTGGGGATCAGGATGTCGTCCCGGTCGGATTCGAACGGCGCATCGATATCCACATCGGCGTGTTCCGGTATGCCGGCACTGTTGAGCAGTGTCACGGAGCGGGGAGCGGGTTCCATTCGGTGAGCGAGAATGGCGGCTATGGCTCCGCCCATGGAGCTGCCGGCGACGTGGATATTGTCGGAGGGAAAGCCCGACAGCCAGTCGCGCAGCCTCAGTGCCTGGGCTTCGTAACGGTAACTGGCATCGGAGCGGTAGTCGCTTTCTCCCAGTCCGGGAAGGTCAGGTGCCAGAATGTGCCAGTCCCGGGGCAGCTTCTGCAGCCAGAATGCCCAGTTCTCTTTCATCGCCGCGAAGCCGTGGATTAGCAGCACCGTGGGTTTGTCGGGCGCCGGTGTTCCGCGCTCCAGGTACACCATCCGGTGGCCGTCGATCATGACTTCCTTTCGTTTCGCTTGCAGCATCCAACGCTGGCTGGTGCGTGCGAGGGGCCAGAGATTCGGGGCAGGTACTTTCATTGTTGTGTTCCGATGTCATGGGATGAAGTCAGTGTACCGTTATGACATGGATGGGCGATGGCCTTGCCGCCAGCATCTGGCGGCAGCCGAGCAATTGTGGAACGGCGGTTCAGAGAGCGAGATCGGTGATGACCGGATTGTGATCGGATGAACGCCAGGGAGAGGTGTCGGGCACTGGCACGGATCCCTGGTAACCCAGAGCCCTTGGTTCCTCGGCATTGACAGGCCAGTTCCAGGCGCCGGTGACTTTCGGTGCCAGGGTCTTTGAGGCCAGCGCGTAATCCAGGCTGCCATGGCGGCCTTTGTAGCGGTAGGTGGAATGCGGACAGCCGGTGGGACCACAGGGAAGGAAGCGGTGCACCATGCTGGTGTAGCCGGCGTCGCCAAAGATCGTCAGTGGGTCCTCCTGAGCGTAGCTGTTCAGGTCTCCGGTAATGAGTGTGCCGACCAGGCTGCGGGTGTCGGGCAATTCATCTGCCCATTGCACCAGTGCTCGGGCTGCGCTGGTCCGACGCTGGTTATAACAGCCCTGACCATCGCCCTGGTCACCTTCAGGGCCGCTGGCGCCGTGGCAGGCCTTTGATTTCAGGTGAGGAACAATAATTCGCACACTGGCCGCCCGTCCCAGAGGCCGAAAGATCTGGGCCAGAGGGCGACGCCCCAGTCTGTGATATGGACCAGAGCTCAATCTGAATGCCCGCCCCAGCGGTTCCACGCGGTCTGAGCGGTAAAGTAACCCGGTCTGAATGGCATCATCGCCGGAGGCCTCCCTGAGCACCACGTGGTGCCAGTCGGGGCCCAGGGCCCGTGCCAGTGTTGCTATGGCGCTGTCTTCACCATGCCCATCGTTTTCCACTTCCGCGACCGCAACGATATCCGGGTCGGGGACGGTCAGCGTTGCCACCAGACGACGGGTCTGTTGTGCAAACTGCTCGGGTGTTTCGGCGCCGCGTGGCGTTGGAAATCCGTCGCCGTCCCCATCGCCGTTAAAGTAGTTTTCCAGATTCAGCGTCACCACCCTCACAGTGGTTTCTGTTGTCCGTTCAGGGGCCGGTGGGCGGCGGTTGTCCGCGTGGAAGCGCGGCCGGGTAATCGGTTGGAGTCGCCAGGCGCCAAAACGGTAATCGAGCACGCCGTTCAGTTGGCTGACGCTATCCCCGGCGCGAACGGTGTTATTTGCCGTCAGGGCCGGAGTCGGCCACGGGGTTGGCTCCGGGTAACGACTGCCGTGATTGTCGTCCAGTAACAGCCGGTGTAACTGCTGTCGTTCCAGCAGTTGGACCGCTTCAGGACCGGGGGACAGCCTATCGGTCGGTATGCTTTGGGAGTCGTTGGCCAGGGTCAGTTCACCGTAGCGTGCGAGGTTGTAATTGTCGATGACAGTGAGGCGCCCCGCCACGGCAATACGCATATTCTCCAGGTGTTCCGGCGCGCGATTGCCGGGCCAGGGCAGGCGAACGGTAATGGGGGCCGGCAGTCTGGCCTGGCCACAATCTTCCAGCTGCTGAATATTGGTCAGCTCCGTCAAGCCATGGAATTCCTTGATTCTGCCGCGTACCCGCACTCGATGGCCGACCTGGCCGGTCGTTCGGTTGGTATAGATGAACAGGGCTTCGGAGGTGGTCGGGTCGTGATCCGTTTCCGTATCGGCCTGCTGCAGGTAAAAACCCCGGAAACCGCCCTGTTGACGGGAATCCAGAGTAATGATGCCCTCCACAGAAATGTGCTGGCCTGCCAACGGGGATTGATCCTGCCGTCCCTGAACCTGCGAGATGGCGGCTGCAGGATCTCCACAGCTATTGGCAGCTGCTTCGGCAGGCAGCCAGAGCATCAGGGTAGTTAAAAAGGCGATCAGGCGAGCGGTTTGTGAGGTCACCAACCAATTCTAACAAAGCCCCGCCACCGCTTTCACGGTTTTTTGCTGGTGTAGGGTGCCCCGGCCCACCTTGTCGGGGTTGGCCAGCTCCAGTTGCTGGACCAGTGGGTCCGGGTGGGGCGTGTCCACCGCTACACCGAGCCGTGATAGCACGTAGGGGGCCAGTGCCGCGCGGGCGGTCAGCTCCAGGCGGTGATTGGTCATGCCGTAGTCGGTAGCAATGATCTCCTGGCGCTCTTTGCTCAGGCGGCTGTCCGGTGTCAGTACCAGGGTCAGTTCGCGATTCCATTCGTCATCCTGGTGAACCGTGCGGCGAGACCGCACGCGCACCGCTTCCGGCTCACCCCGGAATCGGCTTAGTGCAAAATCGCTGAATTCGCCGGTGGTTTCGCACCAGGCTCGCAGGTGCCAATTATTGCCAACGCAGACCAGTGTGTGGGGCTCCAGGGTACGCTGACTGATGCAGGATTGGGCCAGCGAGACGTAGCCGGTCCTCAGTTGGAGCCTATGCCGGGTTGCGGTGACAACGGCTCGCATGACCTCCGGTTGAACCACTCGGTGGGGACTCTGTACGACGGTGCTATCCGGGAGACTGATGTTCAGTGTTTCAAAGGTATCGCTCAGGTGTTCCTGGCGGGCCAGCAGGTCCAGGTACTCACTGGCCTGACCACGAGTGACGACCGGGTCGAAGTTTTCGGCCGGTACATAACCTTTCAGGTGGCGGTCGTAGACCAGGTTGTTGGGAGCGAGCTCCCGCAAATAGGTGTTGATATCCTTGGAGGCCTGCTGCCGCCCAATGCCAAAGCTGTGACAGATGTGGTTGGTTGTCAGCCGTCCTTCCCACAGGGCAATAATTTCAATCAGGCGGTAGCGAAGCAGCAGATCCCACCGGATGGGCCAGTCCGTTTTTTTCATAACAGGCGCTCACGGGTTTAGTGAATAGCTCGGACAATATTACCCGCTCAATGCAGGCAGTTCTGTTACGTCACCTTAATGTAAAACAATGTCAAAGCCTGCCGTGCTGCGTGTCCGGAGAGCGCGATCGGACCTACTGCTCATATGGTGCCAGGTTGCGGGAAGTGCTTAGTAGCCACGGGGTGTGTGGGCTGGTCTAATTTGCCCCGGCAAAAAACGGCCCTTGCTGCTATGTTTTGTCACATCCCATGACCCCTGGCCAGTAATATCCGGAGCTTGCCTGATGACCCGTATGGTCACGTCCCTCTCTGCGTTGATACTCAGTATTATCCTTTTGGTCAGTGGTAACGCGTTTTTGATGACCTTGCTGGGCATCCGGCTGAGCATTGAATCGGTGGCGCCGAACATTATCGGCTGGGTCCTGGTCTGCTATTCCATCGGTTTTGTGCTTGGCACTCTCTATGTTCAGAAGGTCATTGCCCGTGTCGGCCATATTCGGACCTTTGCCGTATTCGCCGCTGTGGCTGCAGTGGCATCACTCATGTATCCAATGGCCATTTCCATGATTTTCTGGGCGATCCTGCGGGTATTGTCGGGGTTCAGTATGGCGGGCGTATTGGTGGTTATCGAGAGCTGGTTCAGCAGTCGTGCCACCAATGCCAACCGGGGAGCCCTGTTTGCCGTTTACCAGTTTGTGTTTTACCTGTCTGCGGCCGGTGGCCAGCTGGTGGTGAACATCGGTGATCCGGCGAACTTCATGCCATTCTCGCTGGCGGCGGTTTTGCTTGTGCTCGCTCTGGTCCCCCTGTCCCTGACGACGATGGAGGCGCCGGTCGTTGAGCAGGTCGAACGGATGTCGTTTTTCAAACTTGCGCGGGAATCCTTCAGTGGTGTTGCCGGAGCCCTGATCTGTGGAGTGTTGATCGGCTCTTTCTATGCGCTTGGCCCGGTATACGCGACCCTGGTAGGACTGGATGTTGCCCGGACGTCCACCTTTATGGCCAGCGCGATCATTGCGGCGATGCTGCTGGCGTGGCCTCTTGGTCGTCTGTGTGACCGCTTTGACCGGCGTCGGGTGATGTGCTGGGTAGCGTTGACCGCAGCCACGTCAGCGGTTCTGGTTGGTGTGCTGGGGGCAGACACGCTGTGGCTGCTGACGTTGCTGGTCGGCCTGTTTACCGGTTTGTCGGCCATGGTTTATCCGATTGCCGTTGCCATCACCAATGACCGGATGGACAGTCATCGCATCGTGGCTGCCAGTGCGACGCTATTGCTCAGCTATGGCATTGGTAGTGTGATCGGGCCGATTGTCATGGCGGAGCTTGTCAGCGTGTTGGGGCCGAGGGGGTTGTTCCTTGGCAACGCCGGGTTCCTGGTGTTGCTGGCGGTGGTGACCAGTTACCGGATTACCCATACCGACGATGTGCCAGTGGAGCAACAGGAGCATTTCGTACCGGCAATGCCGGAAACGTCGGTCGTCCTGACGGAAATAGATCCCCGCAACGAGGACTTCCACGAATCTCCCGAGGTCGTGGGGATGCAGGAAGAAGAGCACCTTCGCCAAACCAGCTGAGTTTGCAAGCGACTGTTCTGGCGGACCTTTCTGGTCCGCCTTTCGGTTTTCCCCAATACTGTTTCAATGTTCGCATCTGTTTTCATTTCAATGGTTAGCTTACTATTGGTAATATTCCACGATTATTTAGCACCTAACCGGAGTCCCGACCATGAGAGATCAATTTCCCTTTGCTGTAGCCCGGGTCACCCGTCGCTGGCGTAAGCTACTGGATGAGCGCCTGAAAGACCTGGGTGTGACTCAGGCGCGCTGGACCACCATGGTCTATCTCAGGGAAGGTGGCGAAGGCCTGACTCAGCGTGAGCTGGCCAGCCTGATGGCAATTGAAAACCCGACTCTGGTTCGCTTGCTGGACAGCCTTGAGCAGCAGGGTCTCATTGAGCGCCGGCCCTGCCCCAATGATCGTCGTGCCCGGCGCTTGCACCTGACCGATAACGGGCGCGCCTTTATGGAAGATCTGACCGTGCGTGCCGCGAAGCTGCGGGAAGAAATGCTCGAGGGGATTCCTGACAAGGAAATCGAGTGCGCGATCAAAGTCTTCCACAAGATCATGGAAAACGCCGAAAAGCAGAAATAAACACACCAATTCTGTCTGGGGAGCGTGGGCTCTGAGTAATAATTCGGTTGAAGGCCTGAGGGCTCGGTATGGTGAGAGCTGGCGCTGGCTGGCCGTGTTCACGGTGATGCTCGGCACCATGGCAACGGTACTGAGTGCCACAGTGGTTAACGTTGCGCTGCACGATATCATGCTGGAATTCGGTATTCGCCAGGGCCAGGTCCACTGGTTGGCAACCGGTTTCATCGCGGCCATGACCACCACTATGCTGACGTCCAGCTGGTTGCTTGATCATTTCGGCCTCCGTAAAACCCTGGCAACCGCCATGGCCCTATTCAGCCTGATTTCTGTAGTGGGCGGGTTTGCTTCATCCCCGGAGCAATTGATTGCGGCCCGTATCGGTCAGGGGGCCATGGCCGGACTGATGCAGCCCATGGGCATGTACCTGGTGTTCCGGATTTTCCCCCAGGAGCGCCGTGGCCAGGCGATGGGAATATACGGCATGGGCGTCATCCTGGCGCCTGCGTTGGGACCGGTGCTGGGCGGGTTTCTGGTGGACCAGCTGGATTGGCGCTATGTGATGTTTGCACCTGCGCCGGTCACGTTGCTCGGCGTGTTCATGGCTTGGCGTTTTCTGCCGCTACCGGTTTCCCGGCCTGCTCCCTATCGTTTTGATCTGCCTGGCCTGATTTTGCTTGGTTCCACCATTGCAGTGTCCCTGGACGCGCTGAACCGGCTGCAAAGTGCGGCCGAAAGTCGCTATTGGCTAATGCTTGAAGGCCTGGTGGCTGTGACGACCCTGTCACTTTTCGTTTGGCGTGAACGCAGGATCAGCCATCCGCTGCTGAATCTCCGTCTTCTGCGCCAGCCGGTATTCCTCTATGCCAATCTTGGCGCGCTCGCTCTCGGGCTGGCGTTGTTTGGTTCCACCTATCTGGTGCCGCTGTTCGTACAAACTGCCCTGAATTTCTCAGCCACCGAGGCAGGGCTATTGATGCTGCCGGCGGGCATCGCCCTCGGCATGACGTTTCCCCTGGCGGGGCGTCTGGCGGATAAACACAGCTCCCGCGCTCTGGTCGTCTTCGGCATGGCGCTGTTTGCGACCTCAGCGGTATTGTTCGCGCTGTCAGATCTGGATCTCGCGTTTGGCTGGCTGGCGTTGTGGACCATTCTTGGGCGGATTGGCCTGGGTTTCATGTTACCGGCATTGTCGACGGGCGCCCTGAACCCGCTTGAGGCCCATGAACTGGGGGCGGGCTCCAGCACCATTAACTTCACGCGACAGCTTGGCGGTGCCTACGGTGTGAACATCGTCGCCCTGACCATCGAGTTCGGGGATCACACCGAAGGTATTCCCACCATTGACGCATTTCATACGGCCTGGTGGCTGGTGGCACTGTTCGTGGCGGTGGCGGCTATACCGGTATGGCGGATGCGGGCGTAATTGAACTGCAAAATGGCGTAGGGTAATATGCTGGTTCCTTCAGGGGAGTAGCCTCCGCCCACTGCCAATACAGCGGGCCGGATGGTAGTCAACATACTTGGGGCTCAACCCCATGGCTACCGTGTCCCGCCCTGTCTTTTAGATGGTGGCGAGATTGGCAAGACCTGAGGCAGACACCTCCAAAGGGCGGAAGGTGGCTGTCTCATGTCTGAAATTCCGCCCTGAGGCAGTTCATGGACGCTTTTCTTTCTTCTACCCTCGCTGTGGCTATTGCCGAAATTGGTGACAAGACCCAGCTGCTTTCACTGTTCCTGGTGGCCCGCTACGCTCAGCGATTACCCATTATTCTTGGTATATTCGTCGCCACGGTTCTGAATCATGCGCTTTCGGCCATGCTGGGGGCCTGGGTCGCCGAATGGATACCGGAAACCTGGCTGCCGTGGATCCTGGCCGTAAGCTTTGTCGCCATTGCCCTGTGGTTGCTGATCCCTGACAAGGATGACAGCGACGATTCGAAGTTCCTTGGCATGGGGGCCTTCATGGCCACCACGGTAATGTTTTTTATCGCCGAGATTGGCGACAAGACCCAGGTGGCAACCGTAGTACTGGCGGCGCGATTCACAGAGACCGTCTGGGTTATTATCGGTACAACCGTCGGGATGTTGTTGGCCAACATTCCGGTTATTATGGCGGGAAAGTGGTTAATGGATCGTCTGCCGTTGGCAACGGCTCGAATTGGTGCCAGTGTTCTTTTCGTTGTCCTGGCGATTGCAACGGTCTGGGCGGCGCTGGCTTCGGCCTGAGTGGCCGCTCAACGTGATTTCTTTGTGGTGTGGAAAAAGCTATGTGGTGTAAACGAGTTCTGGCGTTGATGATCGTTGGCCTTGTTCTTTCCTGGAGTGTTGCCTATGGCACGGAACAGGACAAGACGCGGGTCATCGATGCCTCCGAAACGCCGGATCGCAAACCGCGGGTGCCGACGTTTGCCATTGATGGCGATCTTGCCGGTTCGCTGTCCGTGTTTACGACGAAGTATGAGGATACTTTCGCAGCCATTGGTAACGACCTGAGCCTGGGTTATCTGGAGCTGGTGAAAGCCAATCCCGGGGTTGATCCATGGCTGCCGGGCGATGGCACGCGCATCACCCTGCCCCGTCAGTATGTTCTGCCCGACGTCCAGCGCAAGGGCATCATCATTAACCTGGCGGAGTACCGTCTGTATTATTTTACCGACGAGGGTGTTCAGGTATACCCGGTCGGCGTGGGCACAGATGACAATCCGTCGCCGCTGACCGATGCTGAGGTCACCATGCCGCTCGAATCTCCGGCCTGGTACCCGCCAGCCAGTATCCGTGCGGAATACGCAGCTTCTGGTGACTACTTGCCAAGAATGATTCCCCCTGGTCCCGGCAATCCGCTGGGCAGCCATGCCCTGATGCTCAGTGAGGAGGGGTACCTGATCCATGGAACCAATAAGCAGTTCGGCGTCGGTATGCAGGTCAGTCACGGTTGTTTCCGCATGTACAACGAGGACATTTCACGCTTTGTGTATCAGGTCAGTAAGGGAACGCCGGTACGGGTGATCAAGCAACCAGTAAAGATCGGTCTGTCTGGCGGGGAGGTCTGGCTGGAGGTGCATCGCCCCCATGAAGAATACAGCGATCAGGACCGTGAGTGGTTATGGCAGGAGGTCACGGAAGCGCTGGATAACTTTCTTCAGCGCCGGCCCGGAGTTGAGATCCAGCGTCGTGCCATTGAACTCGCTGTGGATCAGGCGGATGGGATTCCCACCATGGTGGGAGAGCGGGTCAGGGTCCGCCAATTGGCATCGGGCGACAGTAACGCGGAAGAAGCGGCAGATGTTGACGACAAGGACAAAGGGCCGCGACTCTGGTTCTGAGTTCTGTCTCTCTATCCTTTCAAGAATAACAAGGACAATGCATCACCAGTTCCGGACCTGATGGAAGGCTTGCGGGTGGAACTGGTGGAACAAAAGTCGCCAATTCGAGCCACAACCTTGTATCCGGGCTATATTCGTACTGAGATTAATGAGAAAGTAAAAAACACGCCCTTCATTGTGGATGCGGAGACAGGCTGCAGGGCCATGGTTAAAACCATCAAATCCGAGAAACCCGCATGTTCTGACCCATCACTCTGATCCGGGGAGGAGTAAATGAACGCGAGTCGTCCCGTGAGATCACTGTCCTCCAGGGGATTCACCTGGTCCCTGTTCACGTTTTTGCTTGGCATCATGCTGGCTCTGTGTTCCCTGACCTACTCCGTATATGCGCAGAATAAAACCGCCGATACCGCACTGGTGCTGACGGTCGAGGGTGCCATTAGCCCTGCGACCATGGATTACCTGGTGCGAGGCATACAGCGTGCGGAATCTGAGGGTGCCGGACTCGTCATTATCCGGATGGACACGCCGGGGGGCTTGATGGAGTCCATGCGCGGCATCATCAAGGAAATTCTCGGCTCATCCGTGCCGGTCGCCACCTATGTCTCGCCCGAGGGCGCCCGCGCAGCCAGTGCCGGTACCTACATCCTTTATGGTAGTCATATTGCCGCCATGGCACCGGCCACCAACCTGGGCTCTGCAACGCCGGTCCAGATGGGCGGGGTTCCGGGTATGGATGAACCACCGGCCGAAGAGCCTGACGAACAAGCCGAGGATGCCGAGGACGCCGAGACGGCTAGCGAGTCCGAGAAAGAGACCAGTGAGAGCGACGGCAAACGGCGTGGCGGGACCGCCATGGAGCGCAAGGTGCTGGAAGATGCTGTCAGTTATATCCGTGGCCTGGCGGAGCGCCACGGTCGCAATGCCGACTGGGCGGAGGAAGCCGTGCGTGAAGCGGTGAATCTGGGCGCCACGGAAGCCCTGGAAAGGAATGTGGTGGACGTGGTCGCCAGCACCCTGCCCGATCTGCTGCGCCAGATAGACGGTCGTACGGTAAGGATGGCGGGCGGAGAGCTCACCCTGTCGACGTCCAACCTGGAATTGGTGCACTCGGCACCAGACTGGCGTACCCGTTTGCTGTCCGTCCTCACCAATCCCAATGTCGCCTACTTCCTGATGATCATTGGGTTCTACGGCATCATTTTCGAGCTCTCCAATCCAGGTGCCATTTTCCCTGGTGTAATCGGCGCTATCTGCCTGATCCTGGCCCTGTTCGCCTTCCAGGTACTGTCGGTGAACTATGCTGGACTGGCGTTGATTATGCTGGGGCTGGCCTTCATTGTCGGCGAGGCTTTCATGCCCAGTTTCGGCATATTGGGGATTGGAGGGATTATTGCCTTTGTTATTGGCTCGGTGATTTTAATGGACGGTAGTCATCGGGATATTTCGTTGCCGATGATTGGTGGAACCGCGGCCGTTGCCGGCGGATTTATCCTGTGGACCGCAATGCGGTTGATCGGTCTGAGGAAGCGCCATCCGGTCACAGGTCCGGAACAGATATCCCATGAGCATGCGCTGGCCCTGGATGATTTCGAACCCGTGGAGGGCCGCTACCGTGGCCATGTCCGGATGAGCAGCGAACGCTGGAAGGCCACCAGCAGTGAACCGGTCAAGACCGGTGATGAGCTGAACGTCACGGCAATAGAAGGGCTGACGGTGGTTGTGGAGCCAGGAGATACAACGAAGAAATAAATAAACGAAGGAGGCAGTATGATATTTGGAGATCTGATTCCTTATCTGGCACCCACGGTGGTGCTGCTTCTGATCCTCGGGTCAGCGATCAAGATCCTGCCGGAATACCAGCGTGGCGTGGTGTTCTTCCTGGGTCGCTTTCAGGGCGTCAAAGGCCCGGGCCTGATCATCGTTATCCCCGGCATTCAACAGATTGTCCGGGTGGATCTTCGCGTCATCACCCTGGATGTTCCTAGCCAGGATGTCATTTCCAAGGACAACGTTACCGTGCGGGTTAACGCCGTGCTGTATTTCCGGGTAGTGGATCCCGAAAGGGCGATTATCCGGGTGGAAGATTTTGCGGCGGCAACCAGCCAGCTGGCGCAGACAACCCTGCGCTCGGTGTTGGGCAAGCATGATCTGGACGAGATGTTGTCGGAGCGCGACAAGCTCAATAACGATATTCAGGAGATTATTGATGCACAGACCGAGGAGTGGGGCATCAAGGTGGCTAACGTGGAAATCAAGCACGTTGACCTGAATGAGTCCATGATCCGCGCTATTGCCCGTCAGGCAGAAGCGGAGCGTGAACGGCGCGCCAAGGTCATCCATGCCGAGGGCGAATTGCAGGCATCGAAAAAACTGGTGGAAGCCGCCGAGGTAATGTCTGCCGACCCCGGAGCCATGCAGCTTCGTTATCTACAGACCCTCGCGGACATGAGTACCGGCAATGCGTCGACCATTGTATTCCCGCTGCCCATGGACATGATGAAAGCATTTATAGACAAGCAGAAGCCGGGACTTAACAAACCGAAGGATTCGGATTCGGGGGAATAATGACCGGTTCACATATATGAAAAAGGCCGGAACATTCCGGCCTTTTTCATGACGCATCAACCTTATTTCTGGCTGGCACGCTCGAGCATACGCTTGGCACGCTCGTTTGCTTCGTCAGCAGCACGCTGTGCAGCTTTCGCAGCGGCCAGTGCTTCGTCTGCAGTCTGCTGGGCAGAACGTGCAGCGCTGGAAGCGCTGTTGGCAGTGTTCAGAGCATTTTCAGCAGTCTGCTCGGCGGAGCTTGCGTTTGCATTGGCTTCGTCGATGGCTGCCTGGTTAGAGGCACAACCTGCTGTCATTGCGGTGGCCAGTGCAAACCCTGCGATTGTCAGTTTACGCATATCTTTTCCCCTTATTGGTCGTTTTATTTCCTGTGATCCAGAAGCCAGTCAGATGACATCCTGTCAAACCAGGCCCGATAGGCTTTGACTACCGGAGTCGTTAAACAGTGTAAAACACTCAGCGCGAAAATGTTAACTAAGGATACGTAAAAGTTCTGCCCTTATGACAACAACTTAATAAAAAGGAAAGCTGAATCCCGTGATTAAGGGCTTTCCGAAAGTGTCACGGAAGGATACTGATCGGGGTGCCATCAGACACCAGGCTCCAGATCTCATCCATTTCCTCGTTGGTGACGGCAATGCACCCGTTGGTCCAGTCAAGACCAGTGTATGCAAACGCCATATCGCCTGCATCGTTTGGCAGGCCGTGGATCATGATGCTGCCTCCGGGATCGAGTCCCCAGGCTTCCGCCAGTTCCTGGTCCCGTTCGTTTGGGTAGGAGATATGAATCGATTTGTAGAAGTCACTGCCGGCATTGCGCCAATCCAGCTGATAATCTCCTTCTGGAGTGCGCTCGTCCCCTTCATACAGCTTGTGGCCCTCCGGATTTTCTCCCAGTGAGATCCGGTAGCTGCGAACCACCTCCTGGTCATCCATCAGGTACAGACGGCGTTCGCTCTTACGCACGAGTACCTTATTGATGGCCAGGGTCTGGTTCAGTGATGGCTTATCTTCGGGCATCCGTGTTTCCGCACGTGCCAGCATTTCGGTCGCTGATGCACCGGACAATGGTGCCAGAAGGCAGGCGGAAAACATGAACAAAAAAAACGATATTCGGACAGTCATGGGCACACGTTGCTAATAATTAATATTGGTTTGGCACAGTTTATAGCATAGCCGACCGCAAGATTGTTAAGGGGTTTTGTTAACTTTTTTGGTTAGGCATTAGCCTAGCCGCCGGTTTTCGGAGCTGTCCATCTTCAGGCCAACCTTGGTCACACGGTCGGCTTCGGTTGCGCGGGCTACCAGGGTGACCGGCCCGAGAATCACTTTGTCACCGACAACCGGGTGTCCCTTGGTGCGCCGTGCGAAACATTCAGCCAGTGACAATTCGGGCGGCAGCTCGTCAAACTCAATACCGTACACCTGCTCCACGTCCCCCAACAACGCGTCGCCATTGAGCACAAAGTCGCCAAAGAAGGCACGTTCGGCCAGATGTTTGGGCGCCTGGCGACCACTGAGCGCCTTGCCGAGTTCCGAGAGGTCCGACGGCGTCGCAAACATGGCGATGACGTCGCCGCTGAACACCTCCATTTCCGGGCTTGGCTGGTAACATTCGCGCTTGCGGAACACGCCGGCAATCGCCGTATTGGACGGCAGACGAAGCTGGCCCAGGGGGCGGGGGGTTTTCCAGCTATCACCCCGTAATGGAAACAGCATGAGCTCATGATCACCGGTGGCGGGCACATCCAGGGGCAGGCGGCGGTACGGATCATCACCGGCGGGGACTTCCAGGCCCAGTTTGCGAGCCAGAGGAGCCATGGTGGTGCCCTGCACGATCAGTGACACCAGAACGATGAAGAAGGCGGCGTGGAAGATCAACTGGGCATCGGGAAGACCGGCGATGACAGGAAACAGCGCCAGCACGATTGGAACGGCGCCCCGTAACCCGACCCAGCTTATAAAGCCAAGTTCCCGGCGGTTGAAGCCGAAAGGCCAGAGGGTAATCATCACCGTGAGCGGGCGGATCAGCAGTATAAGCGCCAATGCCAGGATCAATCCGGCCCCGGCGAGCCGCCACAGATCGGACGGCGTGACCAGCAAGCCGAGGATCAGGAACAGGCTGATCTGTGACAGCCAGGCCAGTCCGTCGTGGACTTGCAGTATCATCGGCATCATCCGTACCGGACGGTTACCGATGACCACGCCGGTCAGATAGATGGCGAGGAACCCGCTGCCGCCAATGGCGTTGGTGCCGGAAAAAACGGCAATGCCGGCTGCCGCCACCAGCAAAGGATACAGGGACGGAGTCAAACGGATACGGTTAGCCAACTGCACCACCACATGACCACCAATCAGCCCGGCGACGGCACCAATGCCGAACTGCTTGATCAGCATGATAAGTGCTGTCCAACCACTGTCGTGACTGTTACTGGCAATCATGGTGACCAGCATCAGGGTCAGAAAAATGGCCATCGGATCGTTACTGCCGGACTCAATTTCCAGGGTCGCGCTGACCCGTTCATTGAGGTGCAGCCCCCGGCCCTGGAGCAACGAAAATACGGCGGCCGCATCGGTGGAAGAAATGATCGCGCCAATCAGCAGGGCGGTGAGCCAGTGCAGGTCAAAAACCCACCAGGCCACCAGACCCGCGCCGCTGGCGGTCAGGAAGACACCAAAGGTCGCCAGCATCAGCGCCGGTCGCAGACCCACCCGGAAGGTTTCCGCGCGGGTTCGCATGCCACCATCCAGCAGGATTACCCCGAGTGCCAGGTTGGCAATCACAAAGGCGAGCTCGAAATTGTCGAAGCTGATACCGCCGGGCCCATCTTCCCCCATCATCATCCCGACAATCAGGAAAATCAGCAGCACGGGCATACCGACCCGGCTTGAAAGCGGGCTCAATACGATGCTGATAACCAGCATCAGGGCACCAATCAGGGTAAAGGTGGGGTCCATCAAATCTCCGTCCGTCAGTGTGTGAGCATAGCAGGACCGCCCCGTGGACGGCGACGGAAAAATACCGTTGCAGGGACTTGCCGGGCCGTGGCAAGTCCGCTTATATTGCCGTAGCGGCAGGTGTTTTGCGGGTGTAGTTCAATGGTAGAACGGCAGCTTCCCAAGCTGCATACGAGGGTTCGATTCCCTTCACCCGCTCCATTCCACACGTTCCGCGCCCACCTATCCTCCCATATGAATTTTCCCTTGTAAAAACAATTGATTAACGGATTCTCGCCTTGCTGCAAGCTGTTGTCGTCCATTTTGTAACAACGCGTTTTGCGTGCCAGCTGGGTACCCGGCTGTGTTTGTGCAATCCGGAGGCTGTTGCTAGGTTTTACTAGAGGTGTTTAAAAAATAGCCGCTGTCTGCCAGTTGAGAGGGAAGCACATGTTGGAAAACGTGGTGAATGGCATTGCCGAATACTGGGCCACGGGGTTTTTCATCGTTGCGGTGGCTGGTCTTTGCGCCTTTATGGTGGGTGCGTCGAGCGTTCTTGGCGGGCGCAGCCGCGGCATCAGCAAATCCATTCCTTTTGAGTCCGGTATTGTCGGTGCCGGAAGCGCGCGCCAGCGTTTTTCCGTCAAATTCTATCTGGTTGCCATGCTGTTTGTGATCTTCGACATCGAGGCTGTATTCCTGTTTGCCTGGGCGATTGTCATCCGTGATGTCGGCTGGACGGGATTCTGGGGTGCGGCCGTGTTCATCTTTATCTTGCTGGCCGGCCTTATCTATGACAGCCGCACCGGTGCCCTGGACTGGGCCCCACAAGCCGGGCCGGCAGACAAACTCGGCGATTAGCCACGTATCCGCTGAAGTTCCTGGCCTTTTGGGTGCAGGTTGTGATGGCGGTGTGAAGATTAATGGAGGCATCCATGGCCTATACCCTGACTCGCGCTGAGGAACCGACGGAAAGCGACGCCCGTTACCCGGTTGATCGTCCGGAAAAAACCGAGGATCCAGTAAAACAGCAACTCGAGCGCAATGTGTTTACCGGCAAGCTCAGTGAGGTGCTCAACTCAGCGGTGAACTGGGGCCGGAAAAACTCTTTATGGCCCTACAACTTTGGGCTGTCCTGTTGCTATGTGGAGATGACCACCGCATTTACTTCGCCCCACGATATTGCCCGGTTCGGCTCGGAGGTTATCCGGGCGTCGCCCAGGCAGGCAGACTTTATGGTGATTGCCGGCACCTGCTTCATCAAGATGGCCCCGGTTATCCAGCAGCTCTACGACCAGATGCTGGAGCCGAAATGGGTGATTTCCATGGGCTCCTGCGCCAACTCCGGCGGTATGTATGACATCTATTCGGTGGTGCAGGGGGTCGACAAATTTCTGCCGGTGGATGTCTACGTACCCGGATGCCCGCCACGCCCGGAGGCATTTCTGCAGGGTCTCCAGCTGCTGCAGGACTCCATCCAGGAAGAACGGCGGCCCCTTTCCTGGGTGGTGGGTGACCAGGGCGTTTACCGGGCAGAAATGCCTTCGCAGCGCGAGAAATGGCGGGACCAGCGTATCCAGGCCACGGAATTGAGGAGCCCCGACAAGCTATAAAGCCGCTTGCCGTCGTTTACAACTGATGATCAGGAGTCAAACCACGAGCATGAGCAGTAGCGCAGACAATGCCGACGTTGAGCTGGTCGAAGCCCTGCAGCGGGACTTCGGCGACGGTGTGCTGCATTGCCAGCAGACCCGCACCGGCATGCCTGTGCTTTGGGTGTTGCGGGCGGCACTGACCGATATCCTGGGCTATCTGAAGAGCCTGGATGCGCCCTACGATCTGCTGTACGACCTGTCGGCTATAGACGAGCGGCTGCGCGGTCATCGCCAGGGCTTGCCGGATTCGGATTTCACGGTGTTCTACCAGCTGATGTCGATAGCCCGGAACCGCGACATCATGCTCAAGGTGGCCCTGAACGAGGAGGACCCGAGTCTGCCCACCGCCACCGGGGTGTTTCCGTCCGCCAACTGGTACGAGCGGGAAGTGTGGGACATGTTCGGTATCAACTTTGCCGGCCATCCGCATCTTGAACGCATACTGATGCCGCCGACCTGGACAGGGCACCCGCTGCGCAAGGATTACCCCGCCCGGGCCACGGAGTTTGATCCCTACACCTTGACGGTGGCGGGCCAGCAGACCGAGCAGGAAGCGCTCCAGTTCGTGCCCGAGGCCTGGGGTATGGCGCGGGAGCGGGACGGGGCCGAGTTCATGTTCCTGAACCTCGGGCCCAACCACCCGTCCGCCCACGGTGCCTTTCGCATCGTGCTGCAACTGGACGGCGAGGAAATCGTCGACTGCGTGCCGGACATCGGCTATCACCATCGGGGCGCGGAGAAAATGGCCGAGCGCCAGTCCTGGCACAGTTTCATTCCCTATACCGACCGCATCGACTACACCGGGGGAGTGATGAACAACCTCCCCTACGTGCTGGCGGTGGAAAAGCTGGCCGGCATCGAGGTGCCAGACCGGGTGAAAACCATCCGGGTGATGATGGCGGAGATGTTCCGTATCACCAGCCATCTGCTGTTCCTCGGTACCTACCTGCAGGACCTTGGCGCCATGACGCCGGTGTTCTTCACCTTCAGCGACCGCCAGCGGGGCTACAAGGTGATCGAGGGCATCACCGGTTTTCGCATGCACCCGGCCTGGTACCGCATTGGTGGGGTGATGCAGGATCTGCCCCAGGGCTGGGAAAAACTGGTTCAGGAGTTTCTGGACTGGATGCCGGCCCGCCTGCGGGAGTACGAGCGGGCCATGATGGAGAACGCTCTGGTTCGGGACAGGACGCGGAACATAGCGGCGTTTGACACGGCCGACGCGTTGGCCTGGGGGGTCACCGGCCCGAATCTTCGGGCCACGGGATGCAACTTCGATCTGCGCAAACAACGCCCCTATTCCGGCTACGATAATTTCGAGTTCGAGGTGCCGTTGGGGCACCGGGGCGATGTCTTCGACCGCGGTCAGGTCCGCATCGACGAAATGCGCCAGAGCCTGCGCATCATCCAGCAATGCGTGGACCACATGCCGTCAGGGGACTTCAAGGCGGACCACCCGCTCACCACACCACCACCCCGGGAGCGGATGCTGGAACATATTGAAACCCTGATCACCCATTTCCTGCAGGTGTCCTGGGGGCCGGTGCTCAAGCCCCAGGAATCGTTGCAGATGGTGGAGGCCACCAAGGGTATCAACAGCTATTACCTGACCAGTGATGGCAACACCATGAGTTACCGGACCCGGATACGTACGCCCAGTTTCCCGCACCTTCAGCAGATTCCCAGTGTGATGCGCGGCGGCTTCGTGCCGGACCTGATTGCTCACCTGGGCAGTATCGATTTTGTTATGGCCGACGTGGACCGTTGATGATGGAACCGACACCGACCCCACAGACCATCACTACTGACAGCTTCCAGCTGCACCCGGAGGATGAGGCCGCCATGCGCGAGGAGGCCAGCCACTACGAGCAGCCCCAGGCCGCGTGCATTGAGGCGCTGAAGATAGTCCAGCGTCGCCATGGCTGGGTGCCGGATGGGGCGATTCCGGCCATTGCCCGGGTATTGGGTGTGGGTCCGGCTAGTATCGAAGGCGTGGCCACCTTTTACAGCCTGATTTTCCGGCAGCCGGTGGGTCGCCATGTGATTCTGGTGTGCGACAGCAGTTCCTGTTTCCTCACCGGATTCGATCAGCTCCGGGCGGGCCTGAGCGAATACCTGGGCATCGGCCTGGGCGAGACAACGGCCGATGGCCGCTTCACCCTGTTGCCGGTTTGCTGTCTGGGCGCCTGTGACGGTGGTCCAGCCCTGATGATTGATGACGACGTCTACGGCCCGGTGGGGGCCGCGGACCTTGCGGATTTGTTGGAGGGCTATTCGTGAACAGCCAGCGCCAGTCCCCGATCTACAGAAGCCGTCTGCTGCAGCCGGGTGCCGATCGGTCGCCGGACACCCATCCGCTGACCTGGCGGCTTCGGGATGATGGCAAAGTGGTGTGTCTGAAAGAGTACGAATCGAAAGAAGGCTATCAGTCGGTCTCCCAGGTTCTGAACGGGCGGGATCCCAGCGCAGTCATCGCCAGCATGAAGGAGGCCAATGTGAGGGGTCGCGGTGGCGCGGGCTTCTCCGCCGGCCTGAAATGGAGCCTCACCCTGCAGGGGGACGACATGCCCCGGGGGTACATCGTCTGCAATGCCGATGAAATGGAGCCAGGCACCTTCAAGGATCGCCTGCTTATGGAACAGCAGCCCCATCTGTTGATTGAAGGCATGATTCTGGCGGCTTTCGCCAACAACGCCCGATACGGCTACATCTTCTTGCGCGGGGAGTACGTGGAGTCGGCCCGGGTGCTCACCGCGGCCCTTGCCGAAGCCCGGGAAGCCGGCTGGCTCGGTCCGGACATCGCCGGCAGCGGTTTTGATTTTGACATTGCCCTGCACGCCGGGGCCGGGCGTTACATCTGCGGAGAGGAAACCGCCCTGCTTAACTCGCTGGAAGGCCACCGGGCCAACCCTCGGGCCAAGCCTCCCTTTCCCGGCCAGTCCGGGGCGTGGGGTAAGCCCACGGTAGTGAACAACGTGGAAACCCTGTGCAACGTGCCGGCCGTGATGCTGCGGGGAGCCGACTGGTATCAGGGGCTATCGGGGGATCGCACCGAGGATGGTGGCACCAAATTGTACGGCGCCTCGGGGCTGGTGAACCGGCCCGGTCTCTGGGAGTTGCCCATTGGCACCACCGGTCGGGAGATCCTGGAACTGGCCGGTGGCCTGCGGGACGATCGAAAACTCAAGGCCTGGTTGCCCGGGGGCGCCAGTACCGGATTCCTGTTGCCGGAGCACCTGGATCTGCCGCTGGATTTCGACACCGTAGGCAAGGAAGGCAGTCGCCTCGGCACCGGCCTGATCACCGTGGTGACCGAGGACCAGAGCATGGTTTCGTTGATGCGCAACCTGGAAGAGTTTTTTGCCCGGGAATCCTGTGGCTGGTGCACACCCTGCCGGGACGGGCTGCCCTGGGTGGTGAAGCTGTTGCTGGCTCTGGAGCGTGTCGAAGGCGAAACCGGTGACATCGAACTGCTGGATAAGCTGGCGGCAGACTGCGGGCCGGGGCTGACCTTTTGCGCTCACGCGCCGGGGGCGGCCATGCCCCTGGAGACTGCGCTCCGGCATTTCCGGCACGAATTCGAGCAGGGCGTTCAGTACCCGAAGGGCAAGGCCCATGCGGATCCGATACCGGTGGGGGAAGTATGAACCGATCACTGACGGGCGATAGGGAGTAAACCGGCGCCATGGCAACCATCCACGTGGACGGCCAGAGCTACGAGGTTAACGGGGCAGGCAACCTGCTTCAGGCCTGCCTGTCCCTGGGCCTGGATGTCCCCTATTTCTGCTGGCATCCGGCCATGGGCAGTGTCGGCGCCTGCCGTCAGTGCGCCGTGCGCCAGTACAAGGACAGCGAGGACGACACCGGCATGCTGGTGATGTCCTGCATGACCCCGGCCGCGGATGGCACCCGCATTGATATTGAGGATGAAGAAGCCCGCGCCTTCCGGGCCAGCGTGGTGGAGTGGCTGATGATCAACCACCCCCACGACTGCCCGGTCTGCGAGGAAGGCGGCCACTGCCACCTGCAGGATATGACCGTGATGACCGGCCACGATCGCCGCCGATACCGGTTCCGCAAACGCACCCGTCGCAATCAGTATCTGGGCCCGTTCATCGCCCACGAGATGAACCGCTGCATCACCTGTTACCGTTGCGTACGCTTCTACAACGACTACGCCGGCGGCACCGACCTGGGCGCGTTCGGAGCCAAGGACAACATCTATTTCGGTCGCCATGAAGAGGGCACCCTGGAAAGCCGCTTTGCCGGCAACCTGACCGAAGTCTGTCCCACGGGTGTATTCACCGACCAGAGCCATTCCGACCATTACACCCGCAAGTGGGACCTGCAGTTTGCGCCGGGTATCTGCCACCAGTGCGCGGTAGGGTGCAACATCAGCCCCGGCGAACGCTACGGCGATATCCGGCGAATCGAAAACCGCTATCACGGTGAGGTAAACGGGTTTTTCCTGTGTGATCTCGGCCGCTTCGGCTACGGCTATGTGAACCGGCAGGACCGGCCCCGCATGCCGGAGTTCTGTTCATCACCGGGGCAGGAGCGGGAAGTGCTGGGGGTGGATGCGGCCCTGGCCCGGATTACGGAAGCCCTGCGCCACGCTGGTCGGATTATTGGTATTGGCTCGCCCCGGGCCAGCCTTGAGAGTAATCACCAGCTGCGGGAACTGGTCGGTGAAGCCAACTTTGCCACAGGGATCAATGAGAACGAGCAGGTCTGCCTCGGCCTGATGGATGAACTGGGCCGCAGTTGCGGACTGCCAGCGCCCACATTGCAGGAGGTCGAAGACCATGATGCCGTGATCCTGCTCGGGGAAGACCCCATGGAGAGCGCGGCGCGGCTTGGCCTTGCCATCCGACAGGCAATCACCGCGCCACCGGCGGAACACGCGGCAAAGCTGGGAATACCCCAATGGAATGCCGAAGCCATGAAAACCCTGGCCCAGGATCATCGCCAGCCGCTATTCATTGCCTATCCGGCGGAAACCGAGCTGGATGCCCTGGCCTGGAACCGGCTGGCGCTTGCGCCCGACGACATCGCCCGGCTCGGATTTGCGGTGGCCCATGCCATTGATCCGGCAGCCCCTGACGTGCCTGATCTGGACGAAACGCTGCGATCCCGAGCCTCCAAGATTGCCGGCGCGCTGATGGCCGCTGAACGGCCACTGGTGGTCAGCGGCGGTTCACTGGATTCTCCGGCCATCATTCGGGCCGCCGGCAACATTGCCCGTGCGCTCGCCCGGCGGGCCCGCCGGGGCGGGCTGTTATTCGTTCGCCGAGAAGTGAACAGTACGGGTCTGTCCCTGCTGGGCGGTCAGCCACTGGAGTGGGCACTTGATCAGCTGGCAGAAGGAAGCGCCGATGCGGCGGTAGTCCTCGAGAATGACCTTTATCAGCGCCTGCCCGAAACCCGGGTCGACGCTGCCCTGGCCAACGTCCGGACGCTGGTGGTGCTGGACCATCAGCGCACCCGGACGCTGAACCGGGCCACCTTCTCGCTGCCGGCGGCGAGTTTTGCCGAAGGTGATGGCACCCTGGTGAGCCTGGAAGGACGGGCTCAGCGTTTCTTCCAGGTATACGAGCCGGGCTATTTCCGCCCGGAAACCCGGATCCACGAGAGCTGGCGTTGGCTGCACGGGCTCTCGACCAAACTGAACGGCGATACTCCGGGGGACGTTACTCTGGACCAGGTGACGGCGGCCTGCAGCCAGGCCTGCCCGGATCTTGAGATGATTGCCGCTGCCGCTCCCGGTGCCGCGTTCCGGATCGAGGGGCTACGGCTGGCCCGTGAGCCCCACCGATACAGTGGCCGGACATCTATGCGGGCAAACCAGAACGTCAGTGAGCCCCGGGTGCCCCAGGACCCGGACACCGCACTCGCCTTTTCCATGGAGGGCTACAGCGGGTTCCGGCATCCCCACCAGCAGGTGCCGTTTGCCTGGGCGCCGGGCTGGAATTCACCCCAGGCCTGGAACAAGTTCACCGACGAAGTGGGTGGCCATTTGCGCGGGGGCGACCCGGGCATCCGGATACTCGAGCCTTGGCCTGGCCAGTATCGCTATGAGTGTGACATTCCGGCGGCCTTTCAACCCTCCGGCACGGATTACAAGGCCATTGTTCTGCCCCGCCTGTTCGGCGGCGAGGAGACTTCTGCCCGGGCGGAGCCCATTCGCCAGCGGATGGAGCCGCCGGTGCTGCTGCTTTCGGAAACCGATGCCACATCACTGGGTGCCCAGCCGGGTGGGTTGGTTACGGTTACCGGCGAGCATTCCTGTGTCACGCTGCCGGCCTGTGTGCAGGTGGACTGGCCCCGGGGGCTGGTGGGGCTGCCGGCGGGCAGCGTTCCGGTGGGTATCGACGGTGGTCGGGTCTTGCTGACCGCGGGTCCGGGTTCCACGCCGACAGCCGATGAGGAGGTGCGCCCATGAGCTGGCTGACGCCGGAATGGCAGGCGATTCTCTGGGCCATGTTCCAGGCCCTGGTGATTCTGTTGGGTGCGGTGCTGCTGGGCGCCGCCTTGACCATTGTCGAGCGTCGGCTGCTGGGGCTCTGGCAGGATCGCTACGGCCCCAACCGTGTTGGGCCAGTTGGAACTCTCCAGTTGGTGGCCGACATGATCAAGATTTTCTTCAAGGAAGACTGGATTCCGCCGTTTGCGGACCGGCCGCTGTTCCTGCTGGCACCAATAATCGCCTTTGCCTCCCTGCTGCTGTCGTTCGTCGTCGTTCCGATAACCCCCGGATGGGGCATTGCGGACCTGCACATCGGGTTGCTGTTTTTCCTGGCAATGGCGGGCATCAACGTCTATGCCGTACTGCTCGGAGGATGGGCCAGTGGCAACAAATACGCGTTGCTGGGCGCATTGCGCTCGTCGGCCCAGACGATTTCCTACGAGGTGTTCATGGGCCTGTCGCTGATGGGGGTGGTGGCTCTGGCCGGTTCCTTCAACATGCGCGAGATTGTCGCTGCCCAGGAAGGGCTCTGGTTTATCATTCCCCAGTTCTTTGGCTTCTCCACCTTCCTGATTGCCGGCATTGCCGTGACTCACCGCCACCCCTTTGACCAGCCTGAAGCCGAGCAGGAGCTGGCGGATGGGTACCACATTGAATACTCCGGCATGAAGTTTGGCCTGTTCTTTATCGGTGAGTATGTGGGCATGGTGCTGGTGTCCGCCCTCATCGTGACCCTGTTCTTTGGCGGCTGGCATGGCCCCTGGTTACCACCGGCGCTCTGGTTTGCGATCAAAACCGGCTTCTTCCTGATGCTGTTCATCCTGTTGCGGGCCTCATTGCCGCGACCCCGCTATGACCGGGTGATGAGCTTTGGCTGGGAGATCTGTCTGCCCCTGACCCTGATCAATCTGCTGGCAACCGGCGCGGTGATGCTGCTGGTTGCACCCGAAGGCTGAGGAGGATTCCGTCATGGAGAAAGAAAAGGTCCCGTTCATCAAATCCGTGTTGTGGCTGGTACCGGCGACCTGGACCCAGCTGCGGACCCTCGGAATGGTGTTCATGCACAGCTTCCGCAAGCGGGAGACGGTGAACTACCCGGAAGAGCCGGTCTATATGCCGCCCCGCTACCGGGGCCGGATCGTGTTGACCCGCGATCCCGACGGCGAGGAGCGCTGCGTGGCCTGCAACCTTTGCGCGGTGGCCTGCCCGGTAGACTGCATTTCCCTGCAAAAGGGGGAGCAGGAGGACGGCCGCTGGTACCCGGAATTCTTCCGGATCAATTTCTCCCGTTGCATTTTCTGCGGCATGTGTGAGGAAGCCTGTCCCACCTCCGCGATCCAGCTGACCCCGGACTTCGAGATGGGCGAGTACGACCGGCAGGAACTGGTTTACGAGAAAGAGGACCTGCTGATCAACGGGCCGGGCAAGGATCACGACTACCACTTCTACAAGGTGGCGGGCATGGCTATAGGAGGCAAGGACAAGGGCCAGGCCCTGAATGAGGAGGAACCGGTGGACGTAAGGTCTCTGTTGCCATAACCCGGGAGGCGAGATTCCATGGAACTGGCATTTTATCTAAGTGGACTGGTGGCGGTACTGGCCACCGTGGGTGTGATCACCGGCAAGAACCCGGTGCATGCGGTGGTGTACCTGATTGTGTCGCTGATTGCCGTGGCGATGGTGTTCTTTGCACTGGGCGCGCCGTTTGCCGGCGCGCTGGAAATCATCGTCTATGCCGGTGCCATCATGGTCCTGTTCGTGTTTGTGGTGATGATGCTCAACCTGGGCCCGGACGAAGACAGCCCGGGCTGGCGCCACCCACGCCACTGGGCTGGCCCCTCAATACTGGCAGGAATCCTCCTGGCTGTGTTGGTGACCCTGTTGATACGGGGTGACCTGGTACAGGCCATTGAGGGCGACCTGCTGACCGCCCGGTCGGTGGCCCTGACCCTGTTCGGGCCCTGGCTTATGGTGGTGGAGCTGTCGGGGCTGCTGCTACTGGGGGCTCTGATTGCAGCTTCTCACGTCGGGCGTCGTTCAAATCCGTTACGGAACAGGAGGGGGCACTGATGTCGGGCATCCCGGTGGAACACGGTCTGATCCTGGCCGCCATTCTCTTTGTGCTGGGCCTGGCGGGGCTGATGCTGAGGCGGAACATGCTGTTCGTACTGATGAGCCTGGAGGTCATGCTGAATGCGGCGGCCCTTGCCTTTGTGGTGGGTGCCACGGCCTGGAAACAGCCCGAAGGCCAGGCCATGTTTCTGCTGGTGATTACCCTGGCGGCTGCTGAAGCCGCGGTGGGGCTGGCACTGATGATTCAGCTCTTCCAGCGTGCGCGGTCCCTGAACCTGGACCTGACCAGCAGGATGCGCGGATGATGGAGTTGGCCGTTACCCTGTCGTTTACGTTGCCTTTGGTCGGTACCCTGTTGCTGGCGTTTTCCGGTGGTCGTCTGGGGCCCCGGCTTGCCACCGTGGTCGGTGTCGCCAGTATCGGACTGGCGGCGTTGGCGACGGCCTGGGCGATTGCTCTTCATGCCGGCGGCAACGAAACCCTGCGTTTTACGCTCTGGACCTGGATCGAGGCGGGTGCGTTCAGGCCTACCATCGGTCTGGCGGTGGATGGCCTGGCCCTGGTGATGATGGCGGTTATTACTGGCGTCGGTTTTTTCATCCACCTGTTCGCCGCCTGGTACATGGCGGGGGATGCCGGGGTCACCCGCTTCTATGCCTGGATGAATCTGTTCGTCTTCAGCATGCTGATCCTGGTGCTGGGGGATAACCTGCTGCTGCTGTTCCTGGGCTGGGAAGGTGTGGGCCTGTGCAGTTACCTGCTGATCGGCTACTACTACCAGGACAGCGCCAACGGCCGGGCTGCATTCAAGGCATTTGTGGTGACCCGGATCGGGGATGTCTTCCTGGCCCTGGGCCTGTTCCTGATCTTCCGGGATCTGGGAACCCTGGATATTCAGCAGGTGATGGTCCGGGCTTCCGAGGTCTGGTCGGTCGGCGACCCCACCGCCAGCCTGGTTGCGCTGCTGGTGCTTGGCGGGGCCCTGGGTAAATCGGCCCAGCTACCGCTGCACACCTGGTTGCCGGACGCCATGGCGGGCCCGACCCCGGTGTCGGCGCTGATCCACGCGGCCACTATGGTAACCGCCGGGGTCTACCTGATCGCGCGGCTGAACGGCATTTTCCTGCTGGCCCCGGACGTGCTCTGGCTGGTCGGTGTGATTGGTGCCGTGTCCCTGCTGCTGGCGGCATTTGCCGCTCTCGCCCAGACCGACATCAAGCGGATCCTGGCCTATTCCACCATGAGTCAGATCGGCTACATGTTTCTGGCGCTCGGGGTCGGCGCTTTCGATGCGGCCATTTTCCACCTGGTCACCCACGCCTTCTTCAAGGCGCTGTTGTTCCTGTCGGCCGGCGCCGTGATCATCAGTTGTCACCACGAGCAGGATATGGGGAGACTGGGCGGGCTGCGAAAACGGCTGCCGGTCGCCTATGGCGGTTTCCTGGTGGGCGGCGCGGCCCTGGTGGCGCTGCCTCTGGTGACGGCTGGCTTCTACAGCAAGGATGAGATCCTCTGGCAAGCCGTCGCTGCCGGCCAGCAGGGGCTTTTGCTGGCCGGCCTTCTGGGCGCGTTTCTGACCTGCATTTACACGGTGCGTTTGATTCTCGGGACCTTCCACGGAGACTGTGGCAGCGACAACGCCCGTAACGCCGAGCCGGGTGCCAACCCGTTGACCCATCACCTGCCTCTGGTGGTGCTGGCGGTTTTATCCACTGCCCTGGGCGCCTGGCTGTATCCGCATCTCGGTAGCCTGTTCCCGGCACCGCCCGGCGCCAGTACCGACACCGGGCACACCCTGCTCCAGATACTGGCCATCGGCACTGTGATCGCGGGCCTGGCAACGGCAGGTTGGCTGTTTCTGGCCCGGCCCCAGTGGCTGCGGCACCAGGCCGGGCATGGCCTGGGCGCCCTGTTGTGGTCGCTGTGGCACCGGGCCTGGGGCTTTGATGCCCTGTATGACCGGCTTCTGGTCAGGCCCTGGCAGTATCTGGTCCGGATGCTGAGGTTCGACCTGGTGAACATGACGATGAATCTGCCAGCCCTGTTGGCCAAACTCCTCAATGGTGGACTGGTTCGGGCCCAGAACGGTCGGATCCGCAGCTACGCGACGGCGATGATTCTGGGTGCCACGGTGATTTTGCTGGCGCTGGTTCTGTTCCCGGAGGGTGTCGCATGATCCTGGTCTGGCTGATTCTGATTCCTTTTCTGGGCGGCCTCTTGTGTTGGCAGGCGGATCGCTGGGGCGAGCAGGCGCCACGGTGGATTGCCCTGGCGACCATGGTGTTTGTGCTGGTGATCAGCCTCTGGCTGTGGGCTACCGGGGACTTTGCTCTGCCCCAGGGGGCTCAGAACCAGTGGCTGCTGGAATGGCGGACGCCCTGGATTCCCCGCTTCGGCGTTGAGGTGCACCTCGCCATCGATGGCCTGTCGCTGATCCTGGTGGCCCTCACCGGTTTCCTCGGTGCGCTGGCCGTGCTTTGTTCCTGGCGCGAGATCACCCATCGCATCGGTTTTTTTCATCTGAACCTGTTGTGGATTCTGGGCGGTGTCGTGGGGGTCTTCCTCGCGCTGGACCTGTTTCTGTTTTTCCTGTTCTGGGAAATGATGCTGGTGCCCATGTATTTCCTGATCGCGCTCTGGGGCCACAGCGGCTCACCGGGGCATACCCGCATTCGTGCCGCCACCCGTTTCTTCATATACACCCAGGCCAGTGGGCTGCTGATGCTGGTGGCGATTCTGTCGCTGGTGTTTATCCACTTCGGTAACAGCGGCGAATGGACGTTCAGCTATAACGCCCTGCGCCAGGCAGACGTGCCCGAGGCGATGGCGCCCTGGCTGATGCTGGGTTTTTTTGTGGCATTTGCCGTCAAACTGCCGGTGGTGCCCTTCCATGGCTGGCTTCCAGACGCCCATGCCCAGGCCCCGACCGCCGGCAGTGTCGATCTGGCCGGCATCCTGCTGAAAACCGCGGCCTACGGCATGCTGCGCTTCGGGCTGCCGCTGTTCCCTGAGGAGTCCCGGGCCTTTGCGCCGGTGGCCATGATGCTGGGCCTGATCGGTATCATCTATGGCGCTGTGCTGGCGTGCGGCCAGCAGGACATCAAGCGGCTGATCGCCTACACCAGTATTTCCCACATGGGCTTTGTGCTGATTGCCATCTACTCCGGTTCGGAACTGGCCATTCAGGGGGCGGTGGTGCTGATGGTGGCCCACGCCTTTTCCTCGGCCGGTCTGTTTATCCTGAGCGGGCAGCTGTATGAACGCATCCATACCCGTGATATGACCATCATGGGCGGCCTCTGGGGCCGGATACCGGTCTTGCCGGGCTTTACCCTGTGCTTTGTTGCGGCCTCCCTGGGCATGCCCGCCACCGCCAACTTCGTGGGTGAATTCATGATCCTGTTCGGCACCTTCCCGACCGCGCCGGCAGTGGTGGTGATCGCCAGTGCCGGTCTGGTGCTTGCGGCTATCTATTCCCTGATCCTGATGCAGCGGGTGCATTTCGGGCCGGTGTACCGGCAGGGCGCGCTGGCGGGACCGGACCGGCGGGAGTACATCATGATGCTGAGCCTGTTGGCGCTGGTCATTCTGGTCGGTCTGTATCCCCAGCCTCTGCTGGATATCACTGCTGGCCTGTCTGGCGCCATTGCCGAGCTGTTTGCCGAAGGCAGTCTGAGCGACGTTGCCGGGGAGGTGCGCTGATGCTGACGACCGCGCACCTCGTCACGGTACTGCCCCTGATTATTGTCGCTTCGACGGCGGTGATCGTCATGCTTGCGGTTGCCTGGCAAAGGAATCATGCGGTTACCGCCCTGGTCTCGGCGGCGGGCCTGGTTATTGGTTTGTTGACGTTGCCCCTGACCTTTCCGGCGGCCAGCTCCCCGCCGCTGATGCAGGTGGATGGCTTGGCGGTTATGGCTGGCACGCTGGTCCTGGTCTCGGCGCTGGTGACAGTGATTCTGAGCCATCATTACCTGGCCGGCTACATCGGACCGAAGGAAGAGTTTTATCTGCTGCTGTTGTGCGCCACTGCCGGCGCCCTGGCGCTGGTGGCCAGCGACCACCTGGCCATGCTGTTTATCAGCCTGGAGCTTCTGTCCATGCCCCTATACGGCATGCTGGCTTACAGCTTTCGCGCGGAGCGCTCCCTGGAAGCGGGTATCAAGTATCTGCTGTTGTCAGCGGCGGCAACGGCGTTCCTGCTCTTTGGTATGGCGCTGATCTACGCCCGCACCGGTTACCTGGATCTGGCCGCTGTGACCGGAGCACTGGTACAGGCACCGGATGCCTGGATGCTCGCCGGCGCTGCCCTGATCGTGGTGGGGCTGGGTTTCAAGCTGTCCGTGGTGCCCTTCCATCTGTGGACACCCGACGTTTATCAGGGTGGCCCGGCACCCGCCACCATCTTCCTGGCCACCGTCAGCAAGCTGGCGGTGTTTGTGGTGTTGTTAAGGCTGGTGCTGGCGGCACCGTTCTTCAGCAGTGAGTGGCTGCAGACCCTGATTACGGTACTGGCCCTGCTGACCATGTTGGGGGGTAATATTCTGGCCCTGTTCCAGGCCAATCTCAAACGCCTGCTGGGTTATTCCTCCATCGCCCATTTCGGTTATCTGCTGGTGGCGATTGTTGCGGGCAACGCCCTGGCCACGGAAACCACGGGGGTGTACCTGATCACCTATCTGGTTACCACCCTGGCGGCTTTCGGTGTGGTCACCCTGGTCTCAAGTCCGTTTGGCGGCGAAGATGCTGACGGGTTACCGGTTTATCGGGGGCTGTTCTGGCGCCGACCCTACCTGGCGGCGGTAATGACGGTCAGCTTCCTGTCGCTGGCGGGCATTCCGTTAACTGCTGGCTTTATTGGGAAATTTTACGTGATTGCCCTGGGCGTTGCCGACGGTCGCTGGTGGCTGGTGGGCGGGGTTGTCGCAGGCAGTGCCATTGGCCTGTACTACTACCTGCGAGTGATGGTCACCCTGTACCTGCCGGAGCCCGGTATGCGCCGCCGGGATGTCACCAATGACTGGGGCAGTCGCATTGGCGGACTGACCCTGATGGCCCTGGCGGCGGGCATTCTCGTGCTTGGGGTCTACCCCGCCCCGATGATTGACTGGGTCCAGCGACTGAGCCCCTGAGAGCCTTGAGAGCGGTGTTGCGCCGGCCACCAAACCTTCGCCACCGCGCCTTGCTTTCAAGGCTCTCAGGGGCTCAGTGGATTAACGAATTGGTTAGTGCAGTTTGAGTCGCGGATGCATGGCGCGGTTGATCCTGTCCATCAGCCAGATCACGCCGGTCCTCAGGAATCCGTGCAGCGCGACCTGGTGCATGCGGTACAGGGAAACATAGAACAGGCGAGCCACCTTGCCTTCAATGTACATGCTGCGCCCGGACAGGTTGCCCATCAGGTTGCCGACGGTGGTGTAGTGACTGAAGTTGATCAATGAACCGTAATCATTGTAGACAAAGGGCACGGCTGCTTTGCCTTCAAGTCGGTTACAGAGTGTCTTGAACAATGCATCCGCCTGCTGATGGGCGGCCTGGGCCCTTGGCGGCACCGGTCTGTCGGAATCCGGCTGGGGGCAGGCGGCACAATCACCCAGGGCAAAAATGCTGTTGTCACGGGTGGTTTGCAGAGTCTGCTCCACCACCAGCTGGTTGCCCCGGTTCACTTCGAGGCCGTCGAGCTCCGCCAGGAAGCCGGGTGCCTTGATACCGGCGGCCCAGATGGTCATCTCAGAAGGCAGTTCGGTGCCGTCCTTCATTACAATGCTTTGCGCGCGCACTTCGCTCACCGGTTGTCCGGTCATCATCTTGACGTTTTGCCGCTCCAGTTCCCGGGTCGCGGCGGCGGAGAGGCGTTCGGGCAATGCCGGCAGAATACGGTCGGCCGCTTCGATGACAGAGATCGATACATCCGATGCCTGCAGATGACTCATGCCAAAGACCGGTAACTCCCGTGAGGCCAGGCGCAGCTCCGCTGCCAGTTCCACGCCTGTGGCCCCGGCGCCGATGATGGTGATGGGCAGTTCGTGGGTCTGACCCTGGTTAGCATCGTGGTTCTTGCGCAGGAACGCATTGAGCAACAGGTTATGGAAACGGCGTGCCTGCATCAGGCTGTCCAGAAACAGGCAGTGCTCTTGGGCGCCGGGGGTGCCGAAATCGTTGGCGGTGCTGCCGACAGCCACCACCAGGGTGTCGTAGCTGATGCGACGCTCCGGCACCACTTCCACGCCTTCTTCATCGTGGAAAGGGGCAATCACCAGCTGTTTGGCGTCACGGTCCAGTCCGCTCATGCAACCGAGCTGGAACTCGTAATGGTGCTTTTGGGCGTGGGCGCGGTAGTTGATCTCGTTGGCGCTGGCATCGAGAGATCCGGAGGCCACTTCGTGGAGCAGGGGTTTCCAGACATGGGTCAGGCCGGCATCCACCAGGGTAATGCGCGCCCTGCGTTTCCTGCCAAGTTTGTTGCCCAGGCTGGTGACGAGCTCAAGACCGCCGGCACCACCGCCGACGACGACAATGTGATGAAGGTTATCCATGACAATCAGACCTTTAAGTGAAGAAAGCCAAGCACTCTTTGGACAAAAACGCTTGGCTGTCCTCACTGGAAACGAATGAAAGGTAGGGTGCTAACGCTGACGCGACAATACTAACGCGGAGGGGGTGGCAGGCACAATTGGACCAATGTCCCGCTGTCTCTCAACTATTGGTAGCAGGGTCAGTGGTGGGTACGGTATCCATTCAGAATGGCCGCCATGTCGTCCCCGAGAGCCTGCAGTTGCTCACTCGTCAGGCCTCTCTCGGCCATGGCCCGCAGCGCCATGATCTGGGCCTGGAGTAACCGGGCCAGACGGCTGCAATCCGCTGTTGCAATCAGCTCTCCCCGGTCCTTTGCCTGATCCAATGCGGCTTTCAGGGCATGCTCAATCGCTGCAAGAATACTGTTGGCCTGGGCTGCCAGTTCACTGTGTGTGTTGCTGGACTCCAGCAGGGTTTTTACGATCATGCAGGCCCGCGATGGCGCCTCTGTATCAGGACCACAGCTGGTGGCCATGGTGTGCAGGTAATCCTGAAGGCCGTCCACGATGGAATCGTATTGTTCCAGGTGCGCGGCCATTTCGCGACCGCCCCGTTCAGCGTAGGAGGCCAGTGCTTCGGAGAACAGCCGGTCCTTACTGCCGAATGTGGCGTAAATGCTGCCAGGACGCATATCCAGGGCATGCTCAATCTGCTTCATGGAGCTACCGTGGTAGCCCTTCTCCCAGAACAGGCCAACGGCCTTCTCCAGGGCTACTTTGCGGTCATAGCGTGCGTGTCTGGCCATGTCAGCGATCCATCAATTTCTTGATTTGAATGACCATTCAACTATATCCCGAGCGTATACGCAACAACGAATTGTGTTGCAGGCTCACCCCGCGTCCGTGGCCAGTATATTCGCCTGCCTTTCCCGCTTCTTGTTCCGGATTCGCTTGTCCACGCACTGATCCTCGTCCCGCAGAATTACCACACACTCCAGACACTGGATGCATTCATCGTAATCCACCCGACCGTCCTTGCGGATAGCGTCAATCCCGCACTCGTTCTTGCAATGCTGGCAGGGATTGCCGCACAGCTCGACCCGATCCAGCCAGCTGAACAACCGGAACCGCCCCAGCACCGCCAACCCGGCGCCCAAAGGGCAGAGATACCGACAGTAGAATTTGTGGATAAACATACCGATCACCAGCAGTCCCACTGCATAAACAACAAACGGCCAGTAACGTACAAACAGCAGGGTAATGCTGGTCTTGAATGGCTCCACCTCCGCCAGCTGTTCCGCGAGAGTCAGTGAATAGAACGCCGTGCCCACCAGACCCAGGAGAATGGGATACTTGAGGAGGATGAGTCGGCGGTGCCAGCGGTCCGGCACCCTGACCTGCCTGAACTTCAGCTTTTCGCCCAGCCAGGCGGCCATCTCCTGCAACGCACCGAAAGGGCACAGCCAGCCACAGAACAGGCCCCGGCCCCAGATGAACAGGGTGATGAAGGTGTAGGTCCAGAGAATGAAGATCACCGGGTCCAACAGGAAGACGTCCAGTGAGAAGCCGTCCCAGATCGCCAGGAACAGGGTGTAGATATTCACCACCGAGAGTTGGCCCTGGGCATAGAATCCGATGAAGAACAGGGTAAAGAACAGGAAGCCCCAGCGGAAACGGCGCACCAGCCTGGGGTGACGGCTGAGGGTCTTCTGTTTGGCGAAAAAGACCGTAAGAACCGCCAGGCCAATCACCAGAAGAGAGATTTGCCACCAGCGTTCCTTCCACAAACCGACCCACACCGGTTCGCGCGTGTGTTCTGGGGAGGCGGCGATTTCAACGGTCTCAAACAGGTCGTCGTTGAAGCGGACGGGGATGTCGAAAGTCGTGCGATCCACCATCAGGTGATTGCGCGCGAGGGTGATGTTCAGCTTAAGGTTCGCCTCTGCCCCCGGATTGAAGCCGATGCTGCCGCCGACACGGAACAGGTGGCTGGCGTCGAACGCCGGCATACTCTCCAGCTGCAACTGGAGGGTCGGGCCCATCAGATTGAGATCCCGCATTTCCACGGCAAGGTTGTTCTGGGTCAGACCAATGCGATCGGGTGTGCTGCCGGGCACAAAATCCTCTGCGACATGAAGGAAGCTGCCACGGGAAAACACGGCCAACACTTGGGCGCCGCCCTCGTATCGCTCCATGAGTTGCTGATAACCCTCGTCGCCCAGCAGGTTGCGACCGACCATGGGCGCATTGATGTAACCAAAGAAGATCTCGCTGAAGGGCTCTCCCTCGGGCGGCTCGATATCCATGGGATAATCGGACAGTGGACGACCGATGGTGTCTTCAACCGTTGCCGCATTTACCCGCCAATGGCCGATGTAGCCCCGGTCTATCAACTGATGCCAGGACAAGGGCTCATAGAAATCCGGCTTTGCCCGCGTGGGTGCGGCCTGGGTAAAGCCCTCCAGCTTTTGGCGGGCTACCTGCAAAGCGGAGGACAGGACGGTGTCGTTCAGGATCAGGACCGATACAGTTGCCTTACTGACACCGTCAAAGTACACCACATTGCCGCCGGCATCCCGACCGGAACGACTGGAGTTCGAGGTGCCGACAATGATCTGTTCCCGCAGTGAGCGGTTCTCGTACTGGTCGGTAAACTGAAACAGTGGCTCTTCACCCAGGCCATGCAGAAAGACCGGTTCATGGTGATTCAGAACTTTTACACCGGTAAACCGGCCACGGGTGTCGAGTCCGATCAGCAGTTTGATCGGTTTGCCGGCAAAACCCTGGAGGCGGGTGAAGTCCGTAGACACGTAGGCATAGCCCAGCAGTTCCTGCAACTGGTACACCGGATATACCGGGAAGTCCGCCATCTTGTCTTTGATGACGGTTGCTGAGGGGAACAGCTCCTGGATCAATGCCCGCCTGTCCTCTGAGAGCTCCGCGTGGGCTGAGGTCCACCAGCACAGACAGGCAAGGAGCAGCACAACGCGCCCTGTCATGGGGTACTCCTGCAGTTCTTGTTATCTGAATTTCCATGCTAGAGTTTTCGGCGGTTGGCTCAATGCGACCTCGGAGCCACCTGCCTGCTACTTTGTGAGGAGATTTGATGAAAATCGCTGTGTATTGCGGCTCCAGAAGCGGAAATGATCCGGTCTATGCTGAAAAGGTCCGGGAATTGGGCTCGTTCTTCGGAAACCACGGCGCCGATATTATTTTCGGTGGCGGTCATGTCGGGTTGATGGGGGTTGTGGCGGATTCCGTGCTGGCGTCCGGGGGAAAGGTCTACGGTGTGATCCCGGAACACCTGCGTGATCGGGAGCTTGCTCACGGCGGATTAACTGAATTGTTCGTGGTCAGGGACATGCACGAACGCAAGGCCAAAATGGCGGAACTGGCGGATGGCTTCGTCGCCCTGCCGGGCGGTATCGGTACCCTGGAAGAGATCTTCGAGGCCTGGACCTGGGGCCAACTGGGCTTTCATCAAAAACCTTGTGCCCTGTTCAACGTCAAGGGTTTTTACGATCCCCTGCTGACGATGGTGTCAGCCATGGAGCGGGCGGGCTTCCTGAAGCAGGAATACATCGACATGATCATCAAGTCGGATGATCCCGAAACCCTCTTGGACCAGATGCGACACTATCGCCCGCCCCGGGAAAAGTGGACCTGAGCAGTCGGGCTACAGCCGGCTGACTTTGGTCATTAGTTTGCGCCAATCGATGGGCAGACGTTCTTCCAGTTCCGCCAGCAACGGGTCTTTTGAATGCAGGGCATCGAAAGGATGCTTGCTGGCGTATATTACCGTGTTGTTGCTCTTGCTTCGGAACATCAGTAACACCGCGAAGTGTTTCTTGAGCTGGCGGAAATAAGGTCCTTCCGGATCCGGTGTGCGGTGATAGTTCAGCACCAGCCAACCCCTGTCCGTCAGCGACCGGCTGCACTCATCCACAAACTGGCGCTGGGCCTGGGCGGGGCTCATGCGATCGGCGTTATAGAGATCCGCCAGGATCATATCGGTACTGGCGTCTGGCAGGGCTGCCAGGGCATTGCGTGCGTCGGCGATGGTGACCGCCAGACGGTCGTTGTCCGGGAGGTCGAAAAACGCCAGGGCCACATCCAGCACCGCCTGTCTCAGTTCCACCGCATGAATGCGGCAGTCCGGGTACAGGTGGTGGAACGCATTCACCATCACCCCGCCGCCGAGTCCCAGGATGGTGACATGCCGGGGCCTGGCAAAGGCTGCAGGCAGCATCATGGCGCGATTGTATTCGTGCACCGGGAGATGGGGAAATCGCCGGTCAATCTTGCTTTGCTCAAACACCGAATTGAAGGTCAGGACCCGGTGCTTGCGGTAGTCGATCACCAGGATGCTCCCCAGGGCATCGCGGGTGTGATGGATGATATCGCCTTTGTTGAACATGCGGGATGACTGGCTCTCGGGTGGTTGCGGCGGGGTCTGCTAATCTGGACATAAGGACACCACCATTGTTAAAACCTTTTTATCACAGAACAGACGATATCCGGATAGAGTTACCGAGATAAAGGCCAACCAATAACAGGAGGCAACACCGTGAAGCTAGAGGTTCGAGGCATCGACGAGGGGAAACCCGTCCCCGAAAAGTTCGCGTTTGGGGTCTACAACCAGGAAGACCATATGAGTTTCGGTCCCAACCGCAACCCGGAAATCAGCTGGGAGGGCGCGCCGGAGGGCACCCGCAGTTTTGTGGTCATGATGTTTGATCCGGATGTGCCCAGTGTGGCCGATGATGTGAATCAGGAGGGCAAAACGGTTTCAAAGGACATCCCGAGGGTGGATTTCTTTCACTGGCTACTGGTGGATGTACCCGCCCATATCAGCCGGATTCCCGAGGGTGAGGACAGTGATGGCGTCATCCCCAAGGGCAAGGAACCCGGCCCGGGGCCGATCGGCATTCGTGGCGTCAACAACTACACCCAGTTCCTGGCCGGCAACCCTGACATGGCCGGCACCTACGCGGGCTACGATGGCCCCTGTCCACCCTGGAATGATGAAATCGTTCACCGTTACCACTACGAAATCCACGCACTGGATGTTGAGAATCTGGGCCTGGATGGTGAATTCGATGGCAACGATGTGCGTGAAGCCATGGCGGGTCATGTACTGGCCAGTGCAAGGGTTACCGGGACGTACACCCTGAATCCGGATCTGCGGTGATCTGATTCGGGCTGGCGGCGTGCTCCCATTCGCGGGGCACGCGTCTCGAAAACGTCGTCTCATTGTCATGTTCCTGTCACCCACCTTTGTGACAGTGGCCATATCCAGCATGGCTGAAGGGTGGGAGACGAAATGCGGAACTACCGGAGTGTGTTCATTTCCGATGTGCACCTGGGGACGGCGGATTGTCAGGCAGACTATCTGCTGGATTTCCTCAACAACGTCCGTTGCGAGACCCTCTACCTGGTGGGGGATATCGTTGACCTGATTGCAATGCAGCGGCGGGTGCATTTCCCGCAGTCCCATCAGGCGGTTATCCACAAACTGCTGGAGCTGGCGGCAACCGGTACCCGGGTGGTGTATGTGCCGGGCAATCACGATGAATTTTTCCGACGCTTCTGCGGTCAGACCATCTCCGGTATCGACATCCGCTACAAGGCCATCCACGCCACCGCCAATGGCCGACGATTCCTGGTCTGCCACGGTGACCAGTTTGATCAGGTGGTGCGCTGCAGTCCGCTGATGTTGCTGGTGGGGGACCGGGCCCACGGCCTTCTGTTGCGCCTCAATCGCTGGTTTAACGCCTGGCGCCGGCTCAACGGCAAGCCCTACTGGTCGCTGGCGGCCTGGGTTAAAAGCCGTATCGGCAAGGCACGTACCTTCATTCGTCGTTTCGAGCTGGCCGCCCTGACCGCTGCCGAACGAGGCCACTATGACGGCTTCATCTGTGGTCACATCCACTCAGCCGGTTTCCTCAGAAGCACCGAAGGCCTGTATTGCAATGACGGGGATTGGGTGGAGCATTGTACCGCATTGGTGGAACAGGCCGATGGCGAACTGCAGCTGCTGCACTGGTCGGAGAATCCTTCCATCATTGCCTCGGAACCGAAAACGCCGGCACCGGAAATGAGCGGCGACCAGCGTCCGGTGATCGATGTGTTGCCGGCGGCGTTCGTTGAGCAGGTGAATCGGGTGATGAACTGATCGCTTGTGGTGTATGGGTTTGATCGTGAGAATGAGAGGTAATACTATCAGGCCATCTCCCAAAGCGACGCCAATATGCCTTCCAATCGACATACCGCCAGCCAACGATTTTGTTCTGTTGAAGGCCTGCGGGCTGGTGACCCGCTGGCCGGTACCGGAACCCACGCTGTCAGCAATCTGTTAATCAGCTGGCCTCGTCCAAAATGGTCCCGCAGCCTGCGCCTCGCTCATGATATGGGGGAGGATTTGACCCAGCAGATGGAGCGGCTGGCTGCCAGTGGCCGGCGAGTGAACATGATTGACCAGCGCGGCCGGTCCGCCTGTAACCACAGAATCTATCTACTGCCGGAAGGTCGGTATTTCGATGTGGAGCGAAGCGAGCTTGCTGATTTCCTGGCGGCGGTGGAATCCGGCAGTGATCTGGCCAACTGGGGTGGCGCGCCAATCAGGGAGACGCTACTGCTTTGCTGTACCCATGGTAAGAAAGACAAGTGCTGCGCCAAGTTTGGCTATGCCGCCTATCGTGAGCTTGCAGCCACAGTAAAGGATCGCCGTTTACCCTTTGACGTCTGGGAGAGCTCCCATCTGGGTGGTTGCCGGTTTTCAGCCAGCGTCATGATCTTCCCCACCATGCGTAAGTACGGTCGCGTCGCGCCGGAACACGTATTGCCCCTCCTTGAGCATGAGGTCGAGGGGGCCCCCTATTTACCCTGCTATCGCGGCAATTCGCGACTAAGCCAACCCCAGCAGTGCGCAGAAATTGCGGCCCTGGAATGGTTGTCAGAGCGCAAGCTGACAGCAAGTCTTGTGGTCGGTGGCGAATCCATGTCCGGCGATGATGAGGCGTCAGTGCGGGTGGACTGGACGGCGGCTCATGCCTCCGGAACGCTGAGGGTAGAGTGTGAGGTCATAGAGGTGGCGCGGGTAGACACCTGTGCCGACTTTGATGAGGGCCCCACACCCTCTCGTTGCTGGGTGGCAACCAGTTTAAGACATCTATAGAGAACTTGAACTCCTGGCTGCACGACAGCGCGGAATGGGGATGCATGGGAAGGGTTAAGACCGTTACGTATGTAACAAGCGTCGTTCTACCGTGTCAGGGTGGATGTTGAAGACTGAACCCTTGAATGCACGGAGGACTTAGTGATCAAGCTCAGACTGTTTATCCCATACCTGATGGTATTCGCGCTGTTCTTGCCGTTGTCGGCCAACGCGGATGATAGTGTTTTCGAACCGTACCAGTATTTACTGACAGAGTACCTGACCGAGGCCACAACGCCTGATGGTGGGTTAGTGTCAGCATTCGATTATGAGGCTGCTCTGGCGGCATCGCAGACACAGGCTCTGTTGGCAGATCAACGGGAACAACTTGCTGAATTCGATATTGGCACTCTGAAGGGAAAGGCAGAGTCCATTGCCTTCTGGATCAACGCCTACAATTTCTTCATGGTCAATCAGATACTGACAGATCGGCCTGGCGGTGAGCTTGTCGGATCAGTCTGGGATTACGGTGGGCGTGTCAATCCGTTCGTGGATAGCGTGTTTGAACGCAGGAGTTTTGTAATTGGGGGGCAGGAATTCAGCCTGAGCGAGATTGAGAAGAACATCTTGCTTGGGAAGGAATACGCCAACAAGGGCTGGAAGGACGCCCGGATTCACTTTGCGGTGAATTGCGCATCTGTCGGTTGTCCTCCGCTGAGGCAGGTTGTCTATACTGCCGATAACCTTGAGGACTTGCTGACCGAGAATACCCGGCGGGCATTCAGAACCGATCGTCATCTGATCGTTGACGGCGATACCCTGCACGTGACGGAATTGTTCAAGTGGTATGACGAAGATTTCAAAGAGGTTTCCGGCTCACGCAAAGCATTCATAAAGGCATGGGCGGATTCGTCCAGGGCGGATCGCGTCGAAGCCACAACAGAGATGGCGTTTATCGACTATGACTGGGCTTTGAACAAGCCTGCTAATTTCTCCGAGTTCCGCTAGTTATAACTTTTGGGGTTAGTCTATAAGAAAGCCGCTATCTGTTGAGCCCGTTCAAGTTCGAAGGGTAACCGGTACCGCCGGTGGGAGAGATAGGATGAACAAGGTATGCGTTGTTATGGGTGTGGGACCGGGCAATGGCGAGGCCTTTGTGCGGCGGTTTTGCCATGAGGGCTTTCAGGTTGCGATGGTAGCCCGCAGCCAGGATTTCCTCAAACAGCTGGAGAAATCGATCGCCGGTGCCCATGCCTTTGCCTGTGACATAATCGATCCAGACCAGATCACTGCCACGTTGGCAAGGATCGAGAGCCAACTCGGGCCGGTATCGGTCGTGTTGTACAACGCCGGTGGTGGTATTTTCAAGAATGTGGAACAGGCCAGCCTGGAAGATTTCGAGTCCAACTGGCGTATCAATGTGCAGGGACTGGCTGCCGCCACCAAAGCGGCGTTGCCGCAGTTGCGCCAGCATGACACCGCCAGCATTATCATCACCAGTGCTTCTGCGGCGACCCGGGGGCGGGCCAACACCGCGCCCTTTGCCTCGGCCAAGGCCGCCCAGCGCAGCCTGGCCCAGTCACTGGCCCGCCAGCTCGGGCCGGAGAAAATCCATGTGGCCACTGTGGTGATTGATGGTGTGGTTGACCTTCCCCGTACCCGCCAGATGCTGTCAGACAAGCCGGACGATTTCTTCGTCAGACCTTCCGCGGTGGCTGATGCCGTCTGGACGCTTTGCCAGCAGGATCCTTCTGGCTGGACCTTTGAGCTGGATATCCGCCCGTTCGGGGAAACCTGGTAACGGCGCTACAGCGCCAGGTTTGAATGTTGCGATGTGCGGTTCACCAGCGCCTCGATATCTCCGAGGATAGCAGGGGCATCGGTTACCCGCGCCAGCCAGCTCAGGGGAATGCCACGCTCACCCCCTACGCCGTGAATGGACGCCATGGCCGGCCCGATAATCCAGGCCCGGCCACAGGAGTCGCCCCCACACTGGATATTGGCGCGAACGGCGTCGGTAAAGCTGTTGGCATGGCTCAGGATATGAAAGATCACCGGCATGGCTTCATGCAGATAGCAGGTGCGGCCAAAGGTGTCGCCGGCGCCCGTTGCATCGAGAACGGAGCCGGAGCGGGCTTTGTCGAGGGTATCCGCGTCTGGCGCTTCAGTGGTTGCGACGTCCAGAGCTGTTGATATGGGATCTCCCCTGTAAAGATGATCCAGAAGTCGTGCTGCGCATTTTGCCCAGGCCACGGCGTCGTCATTGTGATTGGTCACCCGCACAGCGGCTTCTGTGACCGCCATCAGCTTGCCGCTGCCGCAATAACTGGCGACCAGTGGCGGCAGTTTGGAGACAGCGGGTAACTGCATATCATCGGCTCCGCTTTCGGGCAGCAGGTGTTGATCGATGGTCTCAGCCAGATGGACACCGGCTTCCTGAACTTCCGGTTGCTGGTAGGTAAGGCTGATGGCCTTGCGGACCGGAGCAGCCAGCTGATCGCCGCTCAGGCGCCGGGTGTAGGGCAGAACCTTCTGTACCAGAATGCGCTTCTGTTTATCGGTCAGGTCGGCGGTGGTGGTTGATAGCGCCTGTTCAATGGCGTTCTGTTCGATGCTGTTCAGGTTGTTAAGGGTCACCCGGGTGGGATTGTCGATATAGCCCCGCCAATGACCGCCGGGGCCAAAGAAGGTGCGAAAACGCCGCTGGTAATCGCGGACATCCAGAATGCCTTCACTGGCCAGCAGGCTGTCGGTCAGGACCCCGGTTGCTGCGCCATAATGACTGACATCACCGATCTGCTTACCCTCGTGGGCGAAATAGCCTAGACCGCCTTTGAAGTAATCGGCTTTTACGGGCAGGAATTCCGGGGACTGGCCGCCAACCTCGATGATGCGTTGGCTATCGTACAGCCAGTGCAGTCCGAGACTTGCGGCATCTGCGACCCAGCCACCGGCAAGGGCGGCAATTATTGCTGCTTTTCTGTCTGGGGGTAGGTTACTGGTCATTGGGAATCCCCGCTGTTCGCGTTCATGGTCGCCGGAGTCCTTCCCGGATAGCCCTGTCCATGATAGGAAGCGGGGCAGAAATCTACCACCTCGCGTTGTGACAAAATGCCGGGTGGGGTATTTTCCCAGCTTCCGCTGTAACAAAATCCACACGTGCGCGGCTCTTGGCGCAGTCCGTCGCTAACCGATCAAGTACTGAGGAGCAACATGATTCACGATCAGGTAAAAGATTATTACGGGAAAGTACTGCAGAAATCCGATGACCTGCAAACCAATGCCTGTTGCACTGACGATGCCATGCCCAGTCATCTGAAGCCCATTATTGGCAAGATCCACGATGAAGTGCTCACGAAGTATTACGGCTGTGGTCTGGTTGCACCGGAACAGTTGGAAGGTATGCGGATTCTTGACCTGGGTAGCGGCTCGGGCCGGGACGTATATGCGCTGGCGGCCCTGGTCGGGGAAACAGGGGAAGTGGTCGGCGTCGACATGACCGATGAACAGCTGGAGGTGGCCCGTCGTCATGTGGATTACCATGCCGAAGTGTTTGGGTTTTCCAAACCCAATGTTCGCTTCCTCAAAGGCTATATCGAAAAGCTGGACGAGCTGGATCTAGAGCCGGGTAGCTTCGACATCATCGTCTCCAACTGTGTGATCAACCTCTCTCCGGACAAGCCGGCGGTATTGCGGGAAGCCTATCGTCTGCTGAAACCCGGTGGCGAAATGTATTTCTCGGATGTTTATTCGGATCGCCGAATCCCGGAAACATTGGTCAACGATCCAGTGCTTTACGGCGAATGCCTGAGCGGCGCGCTCTACTGGAATGACTTTGAGAATATGGCAAAAGCCGCCGGATTCGCCGACCCGCGCCTGGTGACAGACAGCCCGATTACCATTAATAACAGCGCTCAAAAGGAGAAAACCGGCTCTATCCGCTTCTTCTCCGCCACCTACCGGCTGTTCAAGCTGGAAGGCTTGGAGCCTGCCTGTGAGGATTACGGCCAGGCGGTGATCTATCGCGGTACCATCGCGCACCACCCGCATCAGTTCGATCTCGACAAGCATCACGCCATTCCAGCTGGGAAGGTGTTCCCGGTGTGTGGCAACACGCACCGTATGCTGAAAGACACCCGTTTTGCCGACCATTTTGAGTTTATTGGTGACGGCGACACTCACTTTGGCATCTTCAAGGATTGCGGTACCGATGTGCCTTTCGGGAATGGTGATGATCAGGGCGATGATGACGCTGCCAGTCAGGGAGGGTGTTGTTAACGCCTACGCATCAAGGTTTTCGGTTGCGTCGCTGAGGTCGGTGTAGAGCGAGTGAATCATCGGACACCGCTGCGGGGCCCGACTGCAGCGGCAACGTTCCACCAGGTCATCCAGGGTGGCCTCCATTTACCTCAGGCCGGCAATCCTGCGACGCACATCGCCCAGTATCCTTCTTCACGGACCGGCGCCAGGTCCATGCCCTGTTCAGTATGCCCGGAAGCGTTGCGCTGCTCATTGGCACAATAGCCCATCACCCACCGCCAGTAGCTGTTTATCTGTAACAACCTCGCATCCCCAGTGTCTCCCATAGGAACGGAAAGAAATTGCCATTGATGTGTAACGCCTGCCGATCTGGTGTGTCGGTGTAGGAGTGCAATAAAAATCAAGGCCAGTTCAGGGCGCAGAAGTTCACGGTACAGGAGCGTAATCCGATATGACTCGACACTACTGGATGGGTGGCAAGCGCACCTACGAGCAGGACCGTTTTTTCGAATCATCACTTGATAAAGCCCATTGGCAGGCCGGGGATGATCCGCAGGAGTGGGATGCCTGTTGGTACACGGGCATGCCGGACCCTGAATATTTCAGCAAGGTCGGGCCTGACCGCAAGATCAACCACATTCCGGGAAACAACGCGCTGACGGTTAAAAGCCGGCTTTACCGGAGCCTGGTTACGCTTCGGGAGCGGGTCGAGGCGCAACAGCGCGGGGCGTCTCATCTGACAGACCGTCTGCAGTTCGTGCCCCGGGTTTTCTCCATGCCTGAAGATTACCATGAGTTTCAGCAGGAAGCTTTTGACAACCCGTCCAGCCGCTGGCTACTCAAGCCCAAGAATGCGGCCCGGGGCAAGGGCATTCAGCTGGTTCAGGATCCGGCGAACATTCCGCTGGATTCTTCATGGATGGTCCAGGAGTACATCGGTAACCCCCACACCATGCACGGGCGAAAATACGTACTGCGCCTGTACGTCGCCATCACTTCCGTCACGCCTTTGCGGGTTTATCTCTATCGTCAGGGCTTTGCGAAACTTGCCTCTGAACCCTATGACGAAGAAAACGCAGACAATCCTTACAGTTACCTCACCAATCCAGATATTAACGCCCTGAACCTCGATGCCGAGGTACCGGTGGAGTTTGTTGATCTGGAGCGATACCGGGAGTGGCTGAGGGAGGAAGGTCATGACGATGACGTCCTGTTTGACCAAATTGAAGACCTGGTCGCCCTGACCTGCCTCTCCGCAGTGGAGGCCATGCGGGAGAGATCGAGGGCGATCGGCGCGGACCCCCGAGGGTGTTACGAGCTGCTTGGTATTGATTGCCTGATTGATGACCAGCTCAAACCCTGGATTTGTGAATGCAACCTCAGCCCGTCGCTGGAAGTCTGTGCCGGTCCCGAAAGTGGCGGCGAGATTGAAGAGGATATCAAAGGCTCGCTGGTGGCGGATCTGGTCAGCCTGGTGGGATTGAACGGCAAGACTGAACCCGGTCGTTCCGGCACTCCCGAGCAACAACTGATTGCGGAAACCGGGGAAGAGCTGTCGCGGGCGGGGAATTTCAAGCGTCTGCTGCCCTCGAACACCCCGGCTCGTTACCTGCCTTTTTATACCCTGCCGCGCCTGGAAGACTGGGTTCTGGCAAAGGCCATCTCCGTTGATCCGCTCGCTCAGCCGAGGCTCAGGCGGCGTTACGCCGAGGACATGATCAGTGACGATTGTGTGTACGTGTATGACACCCGTCTTGGCCATCTCAGCGCCCTGAATGAGACCGGTTCCCTGATCTGGCTGATGGCGACAGACGGTGCCGCACCGGATGACATAGCGGCTGCCCTCAACGAGTCGATCGATCCCGAGGCGGCGGACCGACCCGACGACTGGGCCATTCGCCGCGACGTCTGGCATTCCCTGGCGGACTGGGCCGCCAATCAACTATTGGTGCAGGAAGACCCATCGGGTGCTTCGATCAGTACCGTCCCGAGCGCTGTCGAAGCGCGAGCCCCTGGCAAGACTGTGCAATTTTCACGAGTCCTTGAGTGCGGGGCCTTCCGGGTCGAACTCTGTACAGACAGTGAACCCCTGATTGACCGGATCGAGCCCCTGCTTACGCCCATGGCGAGCAAAATGCTGGAGGGAGCTGAATTCCGATTGGAACTCGTCCGTGATACACCGGGATACACGCTGATCCTTGACGGTAAGGTCGTTCGGTCACGCTTGGCACTTTCCCGGGTGGTACCTGCGGTGATGGTGTGTCTGACCCGACAGGCCGCGGATAACGGCGAGATTGTTCTCGATGCCGGCCTGATTACCGCCCCGGACGATCCCGACAATGCTGTCCTGGTCGCCAATAGCGACCGGGAGCTGGGTGATCTGCCCGCTCTGAAGATCGCGAGCCGTCTGGACGCCGGGTTCAGTCGTGCCATGAGAATTCCGGAGGATGTAGGCGGGCTTTGTTCAGTGCTGGGACTGCCGGCCCAGGTGCCCGAGTCAAAAGCGGACGCTGCCGGCAAACCGCACGCATCGCCGATCCATCACCTGGCAGACGGTAGCGGCGTGACGCTGCGGGCCGCCTCTTCCGGGCTGGCCGGAGAAACGCGCCGGCTTCAGACAGTGCTTATCCCCAGCCACGTCTCCCTGCGGGAGAAGACGGGGATCCGAAAACTCTCTGTGAGTGAGGCCATGCGCTATCTGATTCCCGGCTGCTGTGGGGCTGACGGACAGCCATTGGGGCCCGAGGGGTTCACACGGCTGGCGGACTGGCTGGCGGGTATCGATCGCTATCTGGTGGACGCCAATAATCTGGATACAGCGTTGGCAAACCTGACGCTGAGACCGGAGGTGCAGGGAATCAGTCATTCTGCCTGAAAAGAATCCGGGCAGGTTGCCCGGTGTTAAACCACCGAAACGGATAGAGAGGAAAGACTATGTCCAGAGATACCCAGAAAAGACAGTTGTTGCGAAAGCTCGCCAAGGGGATCAGCTATACGGGCCCGATCCTTGCGGTTGTTGTAGGTGCGTCTGCCTTCAACGCCACGGCCGCTGACGTCAATGCCGAAGGTGAATACCTGATGCTGGCCGCCGGAGAAGCCGAGGCCGAGGGTAAAGCCCATGGCGAGGGTGAAGGCGAAGCCAAGAAAGGCTACGGCGAGGGCGAAGGTGAGGCCGAAGGAGAAGGTGAAGGCGAGGGAGAAGGCGAAGGTGAAGCGGAAGGCGAGGCCGAAGGCTGACCCGGACTGCTTTCACCGGATCAACAGGCAGTGGCCCGGGCAGGGAATGCCTTCCTTGCACCGGGGCCCACTGACCCTCTCTGGAAATGACGTTGTCGAGATACGAATCAACCCAGATGATACGGGTGAATAAAAATGCTGAATTCAAGTTCCGAATCCATCAATTGCGACGATCTTGTTGCTGAGAATGCACACGCGATCCGTCAGCTAACGGACTTTCTCGCGGTGTTGCCCGGGCAGGTGTACCGACAAACCTTCGGGGCGAAGAAGCAGCACGTGATCGGCAAGCACGTACGTCACATCATTGACCATTACATGGCTCTTCTGAGAACTGTGGATGAGCAATCTCCCGAGTCACTTGATTACGAAAACCGACAACGGGAAGAGTCTCTCGAACTGGACAAACATGCGGCCTGTAACAGGCTCCTGGCGATTGTTAACTCGCTCGGCCAGTTGATGACCGCCCGGCAGCGAACGCCAGTTCTGATGCGCCATGTCAGCGATGACCATGATCGTCTGGTATCCACCAGTATTGATCGGGAGCTGGTGTTCCTTGCCAGCCACACCGTTCACCATATGGCCATTATTGCCATGCTGGCGGAACAGGAGGGTGTTGAAGTCAGCGAAGAATTCGGGGTTCACCCATCAACATTGCGACATTTGCGGCAATTGAATATGGCGAAGAGTGCGTGACCAGGTAGGACCAACAAACGATAACGACCGGAGGGTGATCAAATGTCGACTGATACAAATCGTAAGGAGCTCCTGCGAAAGCTTTCCCGAAACCTGATGGTGTCGGTACCGGTGATGACAGTTGTAGCGATGGCCGGTGCGACGGCGGTATCAGATAACGGATTCAGCTTGATTCCGTCAGCTGAAGCGGCACAGGGAGAAGCCGAGGGTGAAGCAAAAGGCGAGGGTGAGGCCGAAGGCGAAGGTGTCTCGGAAGCCATGAAGCAAGCGGTTCGACGGCCCGAGGGTTACCAGCCCTATGAGGGTGATGCCGATTCACTGGCTAAAAAGGGTGAAACCCTGTTCAACGACACTACCCTGTCGTCCAACGGGTTGGCTTGCGCTACCTGCCACACCAACGGTGCGGGCTACGCTGATACTTTCTCGAACGATTACCCCCATTTTGTGGCAATGGGAAAATCCGACTTCGGCATGGACATGGTCCATCTCGATGAAATGGTCCAGATCTGCATGGTAGCGCCGATGGCTTCGCAGCCGCTGGATTGGGCGTCAGAAGAACTGGCTGCGCTCACCGAGTACATGCGGATTGAGCAGGAAAAGTTCAGAAATAAGTAGAGCCACAATTTGTTGTTGGCCGGGAACCAACCTTTCGGGTGGAGCTAGTCTCCCCCCCTTTTTTTGATCTCGTCTTCGATCAGCCACAAACGGTCCTGGCCCCAACAGCTGACGCTGCCATAATGGAAGCTCGGAACCCCCCAAAGCCCGTGGCTGTACATCGCCTTGCGGTTATCTTCCGCCCATTCGCGCCAACTCTGATCGGTGAGTATGGGGCGGGCCTTGTGCCAGTCCAGTCCCGAGCGTTCGACAATGATTTGAAGGCCACGATCGGTTTCAGAGCGGATGCCCTCTGCGTTAACTGCCCGGGCATAAGTGTGCATGTACTCGACTTCCCGTCCCTCAGCACGGGCGTACTCAAAAAGCGCATAGCATCGTTCAACTCCGGTCCCTAATGGATCGGCAACGAATCCGTAGGGTATGCCCAGTTTGGTAGCTTCGCGTTTGGTGTCCTGAAAGATGTACCACTTCTTGGCGTCGGGTACTGCCTGTCCGCGCATAAGCATGGGCAGAACCGGGCGTAATTCAAGGGGAAGATTCCAGGCCTTTGCCAGCATAATGGCCCTTTCCAGGCCAAGGTATGAGTAGGGGCTGCGGATAGAAAAGAATACTTCCAGCGCGTCGTTGCGGGCGGGGTGCGACTGTTCCAGAGGCTTTGCATGCTCTCCGAGATCCGTCCAGGTTCGGGTCCAGGCAGGACTTGTTGTCGAAGAGCGTGAGAGGCCTTCACCAATCAGCAGGTTTTCCAGGTGGTCGAGCCGATCAATACCCCAGAACCATTCACCCCGAAAATGCAGCATGCTGCCCTGGTAGTGACCAAGAGCGCTCAGTCGCTGCTCATTGATCTGAAGTCTCTCTGCCAGATCCGGCTGTGATAATGAAGATTCTCTGGCTATCTCGATCGCTTCTCCTTTCCAGAGAGCGCGCAAGGCGTCGCAGGCAGACGTCAGGTAATCATCCCTGTCTTCCAGGTTCAGTAACTGATCACGACAGCCGGTGAAATCGTTCTCTGAGGGGGGCATCGACAGCTTCGGGCCTTCCAGACCGTAAAGGGAAGCGACCCTGCTTGCGTCCGTGATTGCCCAGTCTGCCCACATGGCCGGCTCCGGGAACATCTCCTGTGGTTGCTGCCAGACGGTGTGGAAGCGAAACCGAATATCGTACCGCTGTTTCAGGTCGGGCAGGGCCTGCAGTAAAACGAAACTGAAAGGATCCCGGGGATTGATGAAAACATCGACGACCTTCCCTTCCCTTTTTCGGAGGGCGTTCAGGCGGTACGCCTGCTGACGGAGTCGGCGCGTTATCGGACTGGAGAGAGTACGCGCCATCCACGGCACGATGTCGGCTTTTTCGGGAGCTCTCATGTCAGTTTCTTTTATCGTTATTGTTGAGTGATAACAAGAATGCGGGTTTCTGGCCTGTAACAACCCCAACCCCGGAGTGTCGATAGTACGTGGGTCGGGTTTATTCTCCAAACGGGGGGCGTGCGATGAAATCGCAGGGAGGGACTGAGCCAGGTGTCGAACTCCGCAATGGCGCCATCTCCCGTCGGCGCGATGATTATTGGTATTCAATCCTGGAGTGGGGACATCAGCTGATTGCCTGTCGCCTGTGCCGGAATCTCACCATGGCGGCGTTTGTGGCGATTCTGGTTATTGAATCCATCATCCTTGTTCCCTCCTACCGTAACCATGAGGAAAATCTCCTGCATCAACATGCCACGCTGGCGAGCCAGGCCCTCACCACGTTTCTCGCAACCAAGCCCGGGCCGGTGACCACTGATTCGCTGAATCGGTTGCTTGAAAGTTCCCGAATCACGGGCATTGAGCTGATGGTTGGAGAGCGCTGGTTGACCGCTGGTGAGCCAGTGGTTGATCCGGGGGATGCCGCGGGGCGGTTGCGGGGCCTGACTCGTACTGAGAGCAATCGTCTGGATCTGGCCTGGGGGTCAGGGCAGTGGCTGGGGGATTATCCGGTCAGGGCCCGACTGGATGTGACCGGAGTTTCCGAAGAGCTGACATCGTTTGTCTTGCGAATACTGGGACTGTCACTGCTTATCGCCGTCTTCGTGACAGTGGTGACCATGGCCGTTGTGGACCGCATGATGTTGTCCCCGTTGTTACGGTTGCGCAGCCGTATCGTCAGAGCCGGTGCGGATGCGGAACATCCGCTCATGTATGTGCGAAAACCGGAGCGCTGTGACGAATTTGGTGAAGTGGAGGCAACCTTCAATCGCATGCTGAAACAGAATGCCTCATACCTGAACCGATTGAAGGCTCTGAACCAGCGTCTGGATCAGCTGTTGGCGGAGCGCACGCGTTCGCTCAGACGGACGGAGCAGGAACTGCACATCCGCAGTCTGTATGACCAGCTGACGGGGCTGGCCAACCGCTCCCTGTTCGAAGAATGTCTGACCCGATCTTTAGCAGAGCTGACTATGGCGGATGCCAGGCCGTCTGCCCTGATTGTCCTCGGTCTTGATGACTTCCAGGCATTGAACGGTTTGGCTGGGCACGAAATCGGGGACCGGGTACTGCAGGAGATTGCCCGGAGACTGGCCAGGTTCAACAGTGAGCCTGGTTGTGTGGCTCGTCTTGGCGGAGATGTGTTCGGGTTGTTACTGACGCCTGAACAAGGTCCAGAATATGGTCAGATGGAAGCGGAGATTGCTGCCGTTATTCGTAGCTGTATGGCTCCTGCGTGTGTCGCGGGTATGAAATACGAATGCGATGTCAGTGCCGGTGTTGCAGTGACACCCGTTGACGGTATGGATGCCGGAACCTTGCTGGGCCATGCCGAGATTGCCATGCACCGGGCAAAGAAATCGGCGGATCTCAAGATCCAGTTTTTCGCATCGGATCTGGGCGAGCAGATTCAGCATCGGCAGGATATGGTCAAAGATTTACGCAGTGCCCTGGAAAACGAGCAGTTTGCACTCCACTACCAGCCACAATTTGATCGTGCGGAGCAATGTGTTGGCTATGAAGCGCTTTTGCGCTGGTATCGCCCGTTTCGCGGTATCGTGTCTCCTGACGAGTTTGTGCCTCTTGCGGAAGAAATCGGCCTGGTTATTCCGATGGGGCGGTGGGTTATTGAGCAGGCCATCGGAACCATGAAACGTTGGGTAGACGAGGGCTTCCAGGGCCGGATGGCGGTGAATGTTTCAGCTCGTCAGCTTACGGATCGATCGCTCGTTGAGCATATTGCCAGTGTGCTTGAATTCCACAATCTGGCTCCTGAGTATCTGGAATTGGAAATCACTGAAACCGCACTGATGAAGGACGTTTCCCTGGCACTGGAGATTCTGGAAGACTTTCGCTCCCTGGGAATTCAGCTGGCGGTGGATGACTTTGGTACCGGCTATTCGTCCCTTGCCTACCTGAAGGCCTTACCCGTCAAACGCATCAAGATTGATCGCGCATTTGTGACGGGATTACCGGATAACGAGCAGGACGAGGTGTTGTGCCGGACCATGATTTCCATGGCGCACAGCCTGGGATGTCAGGTCATTGCGGAAGGTGTGGAATCCCAGGCGCAGGCGGATTGGCTGATCGCCTCGGGGTGTGATGAGCTTCAAGGCTTTTTGTTGGGCAAGCCGAAGCCGGAACTCTATTGGTCTTCCCAGTCGATGGTTCTGTAGTCAAAGTTGGTTTCAATGGTGGGTTTGATGATCCGGAAGTAGGGAGAAGCGTCGAAATCCCTTGGTGTGAACAGGGAGTGGTGGCGGATGCGGAAGCGCTCCATAACGCAATCCTCACAGTCCGGGTCGTCCGCGGGCAGCATTCTTACAATCGGCAGGATGGGGTATCTCAGGAGCTGAAACCCTTCCGCAATGAACGTCGAGCAGATCGCCCGTGTCGGGTCGCCGCTCCCGAACGCCAGCAGTTTGTGTCTGTGCCGCGCGGGTACAGGAGGCGTCGGTAGCAGGTAGCGCGCCAAGTCAAACACGTTTTTCATGTCGTACTGATGGCCTAAACGGCTGAGAGAGTAATCCGTCAACTGATGTATGTCGCTCTCATTAAGTCCCACCGGTCGGCAGACCCGAATGTGGGAGTGGCGGTAGAACGACAGTGGAATTGCCCGAATGCCTTCCTGAAGATCCGCTTCAACAAGTACCCGCGATTCGCCGTCGTCCACTTCGCCCAGGCCCGCATCCGGACCCAGATACAGGGCCGCGTGAGACCAGGTGGACTGGGTAAGATACTTGATCGCGACACTGATCCGCGTATCCCCTTCGACCAGAAGTACGTCTCCCGGTTGCAATACCCCCTGCAGCGCTTCCCAGGTCGACGTCCTGATGGAGTGACGGGTGATCTGCTTGGACAGGTAGGCAGCAAGGCGCCGCGATAGCCAGTTCAGGAACATCTTTAATCCCGGTTGTTGTTACTGGGTTTCTAGCACAGACAAACAACCGGGGGTACTGTTACAGCTATTCTAAGCTGTCGCAGAAGCCGGCTGCGTGGAGAACGTCAATTTATCCTAGTCACGTAGAAAGATTGCAAGAATTCCCTGAAGTTATTCAAATTTTGTAACGTTGTGACATGTAAGGTGTCAGAGTTTCCAGGGTACGGCTGTTGCATATCGGTCTTCTGGAGGAAAACTGATGAGGATGCAAAGCCACGTCGTAGTGGTGCTGTGTGTGTTGCTGCTGGTCGCCGTTCGCCCGGCTCTGGCCCAGGAAAAAAACGGGTTTGATCTGAGCAACGCTTTGATACCGGCCGATGAGATTCTCCGTGGCGGGCCACCCCGCGACGGTATCCCCTCAATCGACAACCCGAAATTTGAGCGTGCAGGTGACTCCTCACCCTGGCGGGAGGACGACCTGGTCATGACTTATGACCAAGGCCAGGCACGGTATGCGTTCCCTGTTGGTATTCTGAACTGGCACGAGATCGTCAATCACGAGTCAGACGGAAAGCCTGTTCTCATTACGTTCTGTCCGCTTTGTGGCACCGGCATGGCCTTTGACCCGGTGGTGAACGGCCGTCACTTAACGTTCGGAGTGTCTGGCCTGCTCTACAATAGTGACCTGCTGATGTACGACCATCAGACTGAATCGCTCTGGTCACAGATTGAAGGTCGTGCAATATCCGGCCCACTGGCTGGTAAGGAACTGGAGCCGGTCGCCGTTCGCCATGAACTCTGGCAAAACTGGCTGGATCGGGTAGATTCCCATGGGCTTGTGCTTTCGACGGACACCGGTCACCGCCGTGACTACAGAAAATCCCCCTACGGTGACTATGACCATTCAGATCGGATGTACTTCCCGGTTTCCCACACCAGCCGCAAGTATCATCCCAAGACCTGGGTGCTGGGCTGGACTCACAATGGTGAGAGCAAGGCGTGGCCATTTCCGGAGCTGGCGAATCATGAGGGCGTGCTGGAAGACCGGATTGGGGGGAAGGCCGTTCATGTTCACTACGACCCGAGCGTACCGTCCGCCGAGCTGCGTGATGAGACGGGTAAGCTTCTACCGGCAACCCGGGCTTTCTGGTTTGCCTGGTATACCTTCCATCCGGAAACCGGCGTGTTTGAAGCCGAATAGCGCTAAGTGTTGTCGGTGCCCCGCTCTTTCGCTTCAAGAGCTTCGGCGATACGCTCATCAATTCGGCGAACGAATTCTTCGTCCACGGTACCTGAGGTATGGGCTTTCATGAGCTCTGTGCTGGCGCGCAGGTTGCCGATAAAAGTGCGGCAATTTCCACACATCATCAGATGCATTTTTACGGACAGTTTCCCGGTGGTGCCAAGTTCGCCATCAATGTAATCACTGGCGATCATGGCCAGATCCCTGCACATCAACATTCGCCCGTCTCCTGGAACGTCTCTACCATGAGAAATATCTTCTGTCGTGCACGGTGTAAAAGTACACGAAGGTTAGAGGCACTGACGTCCAGAATGTTACACACATCGTCGGATTTGTGCTGGTGGGCTTCGTATAGCATCAGGGCAGAACGTTGGGTTTCAGGCAGCGCCGAGAGGTGTTTGTCCAGGCAGTCACTGAGCGCGCCGTTCTCCATCAGGGTATCCGCGGATTCGTCAAATCGCAGTTTGGGCGGCATTTCCCAGCGGCCGGATGCATTGAACCGGCTGTCCAGATCCGGGTCGAGGCCATCGGAAAAGTCCATAGGGACTTCGCGTTTGGCAGATCTGAGTCTGTTCTTGCAGCGATTGGCGACGATGCGGTGCAGCCAGGTTTTGAGTCCCGAGCGGCCTTCGAACGTTTGAATCGCGTCAATGACAGTTACCCAACAATCCTGAACAATGTCTTCAGCACTAGAGCGATCAAGGTAGAAGCGCGCGACGGCGAGCATGCCGGGGCTGTATGCTCGTACCGCTTCGTGGTATGACTGCTGGTCGCCCGACTTCAATCTTGAAATCAGTGTGTTCTCGTCGGGATCGTCCGTGCCAGTCATGCAGTTTCCTTTTGTGAGTAAGTATTCAAGAATAGCAGTGAGTTCGTTGATTTCCCAAAAAGTTCCCGGCGATTATCGGCCCACGTCGTGATCAATTCGTTAAACATTTATGAGCTCAGGTTGACACATTGGATGCTTTTTTCACGTAAAACGAAGTAAAGCGCAACAGTTACAGGACAGCCAATTTCCGTTTTTCTGTAACACTTCCGCGAACCGTGTGTCTTAGCGGCATCAGATTACAAGCAACAAGGACTACTTCATGACATCGAAAAAATGGATGCTGATCGCTGTGATCGCGGCAGTGGTTATCGGGTTTATCGCCAGCGGCGGTGACGAACTGCTGACGTTGCAGAATCTCAAGGATAACCAGCAGCTTCTGGAAAACTGGATTGAGCGGAACCTGGTGGTTGCGGTGCTTGGTTTTGTTGCAATCTATGTGGTGGTTACGGCGTTGTCGCTACCCGGGGCTGCCATCATGACACTGGCTGGCGGGGCATTTTTTGGCAATATATACGGTCTGGCTGCAGTGTCTGTTGCTTCTACCATCGGTGCTTCCCTCGCCTTTCTTGTCGCCCGTTTTCTGATCCGTGACACCTTGCGTGAACGATACAGGGACACCGTCGCCAAGATGGATCGCGGTATTAAAAAGGACGGCGCCTTTTATCTGGCGACTCTGAGGCTGGTGCCGGTGTTTCCGTTCTTTCTGATCAACCTCGCTATGGGGTTGACCGCCATGAAACTGCGTACCTACGCGCTGGTGAGTTGGGCGGCGATGCTGCCGGGTACGTTTGTGTTCGTGAATGCCGGCACCCAGTTGAGTCAGGTCGAATCCACCGGGGATATCCTGTCCGCCGAGCTCTTGTTGTCTTTTGCGTTACTGGGCCTGTTTCCACTGATTGCGAAATTTGTGGTGGGCTTTATCCGCCGTCGCCGGGTGTACGCCGGCTGGAAAAAGCCTGAATCCTATGACTACAACCTGCTGGTGATCGGTGGCGGTTCCGCCGGACTGGTCTCGGCCTATATTGCTGCCGCCGTGAAGGCAAAGGTGGCTCTGATCGAAAAGCACAAAATGGGCGGTGACTGCCTGAACACCGGCTGTGTGCCCTCCAAGGCATTGATTCGCAGTGCCAAGGCGGCGGATACCATGCGCCAGGGCAATCGCTATGGTCTGGAATCGGTGCCGGTGAAGGGCTCATTCAGGAACATTATGAACCGGGTGCAAGAGGTGATCGCCAAAGTGGAGCCCCACGACTCGCCCGAGCGCTATCGGAAATTGGGTGTGGAATGCATCTTTGGCGAGGCAACGTTCGTATCTCCCTGGGAGCTGGAGATAAAGCACAACGACGGTCGGACTGAACGGCTGACAGCGCGAAGTATTGTAGTCGCCACGGGTGGCAAACCGGCCATGCCTCCGATACCGGGGCTCGATGATATGAACCCGTTGAACTCAGACAATCTGTGGCAGTTGCAGGAACAGCCGGAGCGCTTGCTGGTGCTGGGCGGCGGACCTATCGGCTCAGAACTGGCCCATGCCTTTGCCCGCCTGGGTAGCAAGGTAACCCTGGTGGAGATGGGGGATCGCCTGCTGGCAAAAGAGGACTCTGATGTTTCTGAGCTGATCCGTAAGCGGTTTGAGCAGGACGGAGTCGATCTGAGGCTGAGCCACGCTGCAAAAGAGTTTGCGGTCGAGGATGGGGAGAAAGTGGTGTTTTGCGAGCGTGAGGGTGAACGCGTCCGGATTGCCTTTGATGAGGTGCTGGTGGCTGTCGGCCGCGCGGCCAATACCAAAGGCCTGGGCCTCAGTAACATCGGAGTCGAGACTCTGCCCAATGGCACCGTGCCGGTAGAGGAGGACATGAGCCTGCGCTTTCCCAACGTCTTTGCCTGTGGTGATGTGGCTGGCCCTTATCAGTTTACCCATGCGGCAGCCCATCAGGCCTGGTACGCGGCGGTGAACGGCCTGTTCGGTCAGTTCAAGCGTTTCAGGGTGGATTACCGTGTCATGCCCTGGGTGACCTTCACCTCACCGGAAGTGGCCCGGGTCGGTCTCAGTGAGGCCGAGGCGAAGGAGCAAGGGATAGCCTACGAGGTCACCCGTTATGAGTTGGACGATCTGGACCGTGCCATTACCGAAAGCGAGGATTATGGCTTCATCAAAGTGCTGACACCGCCGGGCAAGGACAAGATCCTGGGGGCGGTGGTGGTTGGTTCCCACGCTGGGGAAATTCTCGCCGAATTCACCCTGGCGATGAAGCACGGCCTGGGCCTGAACAAGATTCTTGGAACGATTCACCCGTACCCGACCTGGAACGAATCGGCCAAATACGCTGCCGGCGAGTGGAAACGCGCCCACGCACCCCAGGGCGTTCTGAACCTGCTGGAAAAGCTGCACGGCTGGCGCCGTGGTAAAAACATGAAAACACCGAGGAGCACCTATGCCCCTGACCGAAACCCGACCGGCCCGAAGTAAACGAATACCGGCTGTGGAAGTCCTGGAGCCCAGGGCGTTCGACAGTTGGACCCATACCCGCAACGGCGAACCGCGTGGTTATATCGATGCGGACAAGCTGAAGGAGCTGTGGATTCACACCGGCACCGCCTGCAACCTGGCCTGCCCGTTCTGCCTCGAAGGCTCTCACCCCGGTGACGGTCGGATTCCGGGCATGAAATTGAGCGATGTGAAACCGTTTATCCACGAAGCCATCGGCATGGGCGTGGAGCAGTTCTCCTTCACCGGCGGCGAGCCGTTCGTGATCCGGGATTTCGTCAACATCCTCGATTACGCGAGCCAGCACCGGCCCTGCTTCGTTCTGACCAATGCCACCGAGCCGTTGTTAAAGCGTCGCCACCAGGTGTTGCCGTTGCTGGATAACCCCTACGAGATCCACTTTCGGGTCAGCCTGGATTTCCCGGACCAGGCGCGTCACGACAAGGATCGCGGCGAAGGCAGTTTCGATCAGGCGTTGGAGGGCATCCACTGGTTGATCGAACAGGGCTTTAAGGTGTCTATCGCTCGTCAGACCGATCCCGAGGAAAATCCCGCCGACGTCGAAGCGGCGTTCCGCAAGATTTTCCGTGAATGGCATATTCCCGAGAGCCTGTCGTTCACTGTTTTCCCGGATCTGGGTACACCGGGTTCCGAAGACGGTAGCCCGGAGATCACCGAAACCTGCATGGAGAAGTACCCGACCAAGGAGAGCCGGGCTCATTTCATGTGCACGTACACTCGGATGCTGGTGAAAAAAGGCGATCAGGTTCGGGTGTATGCCTGCACGCTGGTGGACGATGATCCCCAGTATGACCTGGGCGGCACCCTGGCCGAGAGCATGGACGAGCGCATCATGTTGCGGCATCACCGGTGTTTTGCCTGCTATCGGTTTGGTGCCAGTTGTTCGGAGCCTGGTTGATTTTTTGGGCTTCGGTTTAGCCTGAGAATTTGGAGTTGCGGACTTTGGGGTTGGGGAGACCC